>CAZOVG010000004.1:0-294256 GCA_964583335.1 uncultured Pseudobdellovibrionaceae bacterium
TGGTGGGTGCTGAGGGGATCGAACCCCCGGCCCTCTCGGTGTAAACGAGATGCTCTACCGCTGAGCTAAGCACCCTCTCGGCTATTTGCCATACAGGACAGGGGATACTCCTAGCGGCTTGCGGGGGAAAAATCAAGCGGGAATAGGGCGGACGGACGGCGCGGGGCAAAAAATCAGGGAAACCGGGCGTTTCGGGCCGGGTTTGGGGCGTAAAAAATCCGGCCAGACCCCACGGGCACGGCCGGATTTTCGAATTCTTCAATCAATCAAGCGCTTACTTGTTGACGGCTTCCTTCAGCTCTTTGCCAGCCTTGAATTTGGGCTGCTTGGATGCGGGGATCTTGATCGGCTCGCCCGTGCGCGGGTTGCGGCCGGTCGTGGCTGCGCGCTTGGCGACAGTAAAAGTGCCGAAGCCAACGAGACGAACATCATCACCTTTTTTCAGGCTCGCCTTGATCGAGTCGATCACAGCGTCAACGGCCTGTGCGGCCTTCTGTTTGGAGATGTCGGCTTTGTCGGCCACTTTTGCTACTAGGTCTTGCTTATTCATTGAAACCACCTTCGAGTTAGAGTTAAGCAAAGAAAACAAGAACGCGAACAACCTTGTAATCCGTTTTCACGGAGGAGGGCATCGGGCCGAAACCCGTATCCCATAAGGCTTTCCGTCCATTGTCGGTGATTCTTTTGTAAGCTGTTTTTGCAAAAGACTCAATGATGAATCACGTCTTCGCCTTGATTTTCTGCTGTTTTTGAAGAAATTTGGCTCATTTTATCATCTTTTTCTGCATTGAGCGGCTCAGGCATATGCGCGAGCGCGTGTCCGAGCACTTCTTCGATCTGGCTGACGCATTCGATTTCAAGGCCGCGCAGAACATTGTTGGGAATGTCGGCGAGATCTTTTTCGTTCTCTTTCGGGATAAGAACTTTTTTGATGCCTCCGCGCAAAGCGGCGAGGAGCTTCTCTTTCAGTCCGCCGATGGCGGTGACGTTGCCGCGCAGGTTCACCTCGCCGGTCATGGCGATGTCCTTGCGAATCGGTATGCCGGTGAGTGCGGAAACGATGGCGGTGACCATCGCCGCGCCTGCGGACGGGCCGTCCTTCGGCGTCGCGCCTTCGGGCACGTGGACGTGGATCTGCTGCTCCTTGAGCGTTTCATATTCCAGCCCGTATTGCGCCGCGCGCGATTTGATCAACATTTCGGCGACGGTGATGGATTCCTTCATTACGTCTTTCAGGTTTCCGGTCGTCGTGACCTTGCCGTCCTTGCCGCGCATGGTGACCGCCTCGATCGAGAGGATGTCACCGCCCGTGTCGGTGTAGGCGAGGCCGGTGACGACGCCGATGCGGTCCTCGGTCTCGATTTCGCCGAAGCGGTATTTCTTGACGCCCGCGTATTTCTCAAGGCTCTTGCGGGTGACTGTCACGGAGCCACGGCCCTTCATCAGGATTTCCTTGATGGCCTTGCGGCAGAGATTTGCAATCTCGCGTTCGAGGTTCCGCACACCCGCCTCGCGGGTGTAGTAGCGGATCAGGTCGCGGATGACGGCATCGTGAATGACGAACTCGCCCTTTTTCAGGCCGGCCATCTGCATCTGCTTTTTCAGGATGTGGCGTTTGACGATCTCAAGCTTTTCATCTTCGGTGTAGCCGGAGATGCGCAGAATTTCCATCCGGTCCAGCAAGGGGCGCGGCATGGTCTGCGTTGTGTTGGCCGTACAGACGAACATCACGTCGGAGAGGTCGTAGTCCAGCTCCAGATAATGATCCTGGAATTTGTCGTTCTGTTCGGGGTCGAGGACCTCCAGCAGGGCGGAGCTGGGGTCGCCGCGCCAGTCGGCGCCGAGCTTGTCGATCTCGTCGAGCAGGAAGAGCGGGTTGGTCGTCTTGGCCTTCTTCATGCCCTGAATGATCTTGCCGGGCATCGCGCCGATATAGGTCCGGCGGTGGCCGCGAATTTCGCTTTCGTCCCGAACGCCGCCCAGAGACATGCGCACGAAATGGCGGTTTGTCGCCTTCGCCACGGATTGCCCCAGAGAGGTTTTACCCACGCCCGGCGGACCGACGAGGCAAAGGATCGGACCCTTGACCTTGCTGGTGCGTTGCTGCACGGCGAGGTATTCGAGGATGCGTTCCTTGACGCGCTCCAGCCCGTAATGATCCTTGTCGAGAATTTCCTTGGCCTTGCGGATGTCTTTCTTGACGCGGGTCTTGCGGTGCCAGGGCACGTTCAGCATCCAGTCGAGATAGTTGCGCACGACCGTCGCCTCGGCGGACATCGGGCTCATCTGACGAAGTTTCTTGAGTTCGTGGTGGGCGCGTTCCAGCGCCTCCTTGCTGAGCTTGGCTTCTTCGATCTTCTTTTCGAGTTCGCCGAGTTCGTCCATGCCGTCCTCGCCCTCGTTGAGTTCGCGCTGGATGGCCTTCATCTGTTCGTTGAGGTAATACTCGCGCTGGGTCTTTTCCATCTGGCGCTTGACGCGGCCACGGATGCGCTTTTCAACCTGGAGCACGCCAATCTCACCCTCCATCAGGGCATAGAGACGTTCGAGCCGTTCCGCCGCCGCGCCAGTCTCCAGAAGCTCCTGCTTCTGGTCGATCTTGAGCGTGAGGTGGGAGGCGATGGTGTCGGCCATTTTCGAGGGGTCGTTGATCTGGTTGACCGAGACGATGACCTCAGGCGGAATTTTCTTGTTCAGTTTGACGTATTGCTCGAACTGAGTCATCACCGCGCGGGCCAGCGCCTCCAGCTCCGGGCTGATCGGGGAGGTGTCGGGAATTTCCGTCACGGTGGCTTCGAGGAAATTGCGTTCCTCGGAAAAGTCGTTGATGCGGACGCGCTGGGTGCCCTCGACCAGAACCTTCACGGTGCCGTCAGGCAGCTTGAGAAGCTGGAGGATGGTGCCGACCGTTCCGATGGTGAACAGGTCTTTGGATTGCGGATCGTCGTCGGACGGATTTTTTTGCGTCACCAGCAGGATTTTCTTGTCGGCGTGAATGACGTTCTCAAGGGCGACGACGGATTTTTCGCGCCCGACGAACAGGGGTACGATCATATGGGGGAACACAACGATGTCCCGCAGAGGCAAGACCGCGTATGAACGCAATTTCGTGGGTTCTGAGCCGAGCATGTTTTGTCCGTTTTCCGCTAAAAATGTTTGCTTACGTGGTCATTATGGAGACGAACGCGCGCTATTCAAAGCACTTTTTCGTATATGTCCGTTATCGATTATTTCGCCAAATGTTAATAAAAGGTTACACCGCCCCGCGTGGTTTAAAAACCTTGAAGGTTGATGCTAACAGACAGTTGTTTATTTTCTGTTAGGACGCGCTAAGGCGCTGATCGCTATTTCTTTTTCGTGTCTTCTTCGGCCGCCCCGGCGCGCTTATCGACCACGTGGTCGATCAGGCCCCAGTCTTTGGCTTCCTCTGCGCTCATGAAGCGGTCGCGCTCCATGGCTTCCTCGACGACCTTGAGTTTCTGGCCGGTGTGCTTGACGTAGGTTTCGTTCAGCTTTTGACGCAGGCGCAGGATTTCCTTGGCGTGGATTTCGATGTCCGTTGCCTGACCGCGTGCACCGCCGGAGGGCTGGTGGATCATGATGCGGGAGTGGGGGAGCGAGTATCGCTTGCCCGGCGCCCCGGCCATCAGCAGGAACGAGCCCATCGAGGCGGCCTGACCGATACAGACGGTCGAGATTTCAGGCTTGATATATTGCATGGTGTCGTAGATCGCGAGGCCAGAGGTCACCACGCCGCCGGGTGAGTTGATGTAGAAGGAGATTTCCTTTTTGGGGTTCTCCGACTCCAGAAACAGGAGCTGGGCGCAGATCAGGCTGGACACATAGTCGTTGACTTCCCCGGTGAGGAAAATAATCCGCTCCTTCAGCATACGGGAGAAGATGTCAAAGGCCCGTTCGCCCCGGTTCGTCTGTTCGATGACGGTGGGGATGAGGTGGCTCATGTAGGTTTCAACTGGGTCGCGTTCAGACATTTCGTACACTCATATTTAGGGTCGATATTTTTCAGGTCGTTCGATACGTTCCGCCGGTTCGGTCACGAAAAGGGGATAAAAACAAACAAACCCTATCACAGGACAGGGTTTGTTCAAGTACGGATTTATTTTTAAGCGCCATTCATTCAGAGGCTTTTTTCTTCTTGGCGGCGGGCTTTTTTTCCTTTTCCTCGCCCTTGGCGGGTTTTTTGGCCTTGGCGGGTTTTTCTGTTTTTTCAGTGCCTTCGGCCAGAGTCTTTTCTTCTTCTTCAACCAACTGCGCGGGGGTTACCTCGCGTGTCGAGACTTCGGAGAGTTCGAGGATGAAGTCAACGACCTTGTCCTCGTAGATCGGCGCGCGCAGGCCTTCCAGAGCGTGGCGATTCTTGGAAAAATAGTCGAAGACGCGTTTTTCCTGACCGGGGTATTTCTGGGCCTCTGTGATAACGGCCTTCTGCAGTTCCTGATCGGAGACGCGGATCTTGTTGTCCTTGCCGATTTCGGCGAGGACGAGCCCGAGGCGTACGCGGCGTTCCGCGATGGCCTTCAGTTCCTCTTTTTCGTCTTCGTTCAGGTCGGCTTCTCCGCCGCGCTCGTTGTGGTCCATCATGACCTGACGGGTGATGTTTTCCAGTTCCTGCTTTTTCATGCCTTCGGGAATTTCGAAGTCATGGGCCGCGTCCAGCTTGTCCAGAAGCTTTTTCTTGAGGATCAGACGGCTTTGCTGGTCGAGTTCGCGGTTGATCTGCTCTTCTACGGCCTTGCGGAGGGATGCGACGTCCTGAAGGCCGAGCGATTGGGCGAATTCATCGTCGATCTCGGTTTCGGCCAGTTCGCGGATTTCGTGGATCGTGACATCAAAAATGGCGTCCTGCCCGGCCAGAGCGGGGACGGGGTATTCCTCGGGGAATGATACTTTAACTTCCACATCGGCGCCGGTCTTTTTGCCGATCAGCTGGTCTTCGAATCCGGGGATGAAGCGGCCGCTGCCGAGTTCCAGATGGTGGCCTTGAGCCGCCATGCCGGGGTGTTCGACGTTGTCGGCGGCGGTGCGGCCCTTGAAGTCGATGACCACGATGTCGCCTTTTTTGCTGCCGCGCGCGGATTCAACCGGTTTGCTTGAGCGGCGGGAGGAGGCGATGCGTCCGATGGCCTCGTCGATGGATTTGTCGTCGGCCTTGGCGACGGGTTTTTCGAGCTTCATGCCTTTGTAGTCCGCGACTTCGACTTTCGGCAGAACTTCGACGGAGAGGGTGAAGGTCAGGTCCTGGCCCTCGTCGAAGGATTTGACCTCGATCTTGGGCTGCATGGCGGGCTGGAGGCCCTTGTCTTCCAGAGCTTTCTGGGAGGATTCGTTGACTGCAATTTCCAGAACCTCGCCCATGATGGCGCGGCCGTATTTCTGCTTGAGAAGGGGCAGGGGCACCTTGCCGGGGCGGAAGCCCGGGATGCGGATCGTTTTACCGACTTCCTTCAGGCGGCTGTCCACGCGCGTGTCAATTTCGCTGGCCTTTACGGTCACTTCCAGCTCATGCAACAATCCGTCCTGTTTCAACTGTTTAACCTGCATGTCGGTCTTCTCTTTCCTTGTTTTCTATAATTTAAACTCATCTCTCGCACAGACCGCGCCTTGCGGGCGGGTTTGGTCAGTTGGTGCGGGTGGAGGGACTTGAACCCCCACGTCGTAAGACACCAGAACCTAAATCTGGCGCGTCTACCAATTTCGCCACACCCGCAGCCGGAGGGCCGAATGCGGCCATCAGTGTGCTGAAGCGAGGTTTTATCCTAATTGACGCTGAAATCCAAGCAATTCTTGCAGGACGTTGGGAACAAGCCCGGGGAGGTCGGACGCAATCAGGCCGGGGCCGAACAGGCTTGCGGCGCGGCCATGGATCCAGACTCCGGCGCAGGCGGCGTCGAACCCGGTCATGTTCTGCGCCATCAGGCCCGCAATCAGGCCGGCGAGTACATCCCCGGTGCCTGCGGTGGCGAGGCTGGGCGGGGCGTTGTCGTTGATCGCGGCGTCTTTTTCACCCTTTGCGATGGCGGTTTTGGGGCCTTTCAGTACAATCGTGCAGAAAACCTCCCGCGCGGCGCGGAGGGCGGCGTCGGCGCCCTTGGTGCCGATATTGGGGAAGAGGCGGGTAAATTCGCCGTGATGGGGCGTTATGACCGCGTTTTCATGCAGGGCGGCCAGAAGTTCCTTCGGGCTGGCCTGAAAAGCGTTCAGCGCATCGGCGTCCAGAACGACCGGGGTCTTGCGGGCCAGTATGCCCAGAACGAGGGTGCGGGTCATTTGCGGCTCGTCGGGGCCGAGGCCGGGGCCGATGACGCAGACATTGCGGGCCTTGGCCTCGGTTTGCTTCATAAAGTCCATCAGGCTGGTATTGTCGCGCACAATAATATGGGGGGCGCAGGCGGCGCGGTAGGCCAGCGTAGGGTCGATTCCCTCCGGGCGCTTGCGGTAATGGAAGGTCGGGCTGATGATCGTGACCAGGCCCGCGCCGATGCGGGCGGCGGATTCGGCGGCCAGCCTTGTCGCGCCCGTCATCTCCATGCCGCCCAGAAGGGTGACCATGCCCCGGCTGTATTTATGATCTTCGGCCTGCGGGCGGGGGAAGCGTTCAAGCCAGAGTGCGGGTTCGTTTTTCATGCGCGGCATTATATATAGGTGCGGCGAGGGGGGACAGCCGGAATTTGCAGGGGGGCGGCGGGTCTGGTATGGTTTTATGATATTGTTGCCATTTAAGGGTCAAACAGGCGGGTTTTATGGACGAAGAGCGCAAGATTCCCGGGCGTGCCCTGCCGTTCGGCGAGCGGGAGGCGGGGGTGATCCCCCAGCCGCGCATGGCCGGGCCGGCCGTTCATTGCATGATCATCAACTATCAGATGCTCGATACCACCATTTCGCACGAGCGCATGGCCGTGAAGCTGGCGCATCCCCAGCTTGCCGATCTCGATAACGGGCAGTTTTTCCGCCAAAGCGGCATGACCGACGAGGGGTTCAAGCAGATGACTTTGCGGGAGCTTTATCCCTATTTGCAGAGTGGTTCCGTTCAAAACGTCAAGTCCAGCCCCCGGGGTGCGTCAGCTTCGATGTCTCCGCGGAGGCGCTCGCGCAGGTCGCGCAGGCTTTTCCAGCGCGGAAATTTACGCTCTACGCCCATAAATTCGCGCAGGATCGGGACGAGGGCGTCATGGTTTTCCGCCGCTTCCTGCAATCCCGGCTGGAGGACGACCCGCCGGAATACGAGCACAGGCCCTATCTGGATGCCTGAAAAATTTTCCCCGGTTTTGTTGAGAGTTGTTCCAAAAAACTATTATTCAGGGCTTTCATGCCGTGTTACAGTCCGCTTTGATCTAACCAATAAAAGTAATTTTTGATGATTGCTGATGCTTATATTGCCATGCCTGCCGCTTCCGCGCAGACACAGGCCTCCCCTTGTTCTCTGGATATTGAAAGGCATTGCCGCCAATATAGTGGTGCAAGCGCCCTGCGGAGCAGCTTGCAGCTTGTCCTCACGCTGGTTCTTTATTTCGCGACGTTCGCGTTGACTATTTACGTACAAAGTTTTTCCTTCATGGCGAGTTTACCTTTGATCGTCGTGGCCGGGGGGCTTCTGACCAAGCTTTTCATCATCCAGCACGATTGCGGTCACGCGTCGTTCTTCGCGTCGAAAGCCGCGAATACGTGGACAGGACGGGCGCTTAGCCTTTTGACGTTTACACCCTACGATTTTTGGCGCCGTGCGCATAATCTTCATCACGCCACGTCGGGCGACCTCGACCGGCGCAGCATCGGTGCGATCGACACGGTTACCGTGCGTGAATATCGTGCGCTTTCCGAGCCGATGCAGCGAAAGTACAGACTTTACCGCAATCCGCTGTTGCTCATTTTTGTGGGTACGCCGCTCTATACGCTTTTTTTCCAGCGTATTCCCCTTAATATCGCCACTCATTTCTATGAGGATTACAAGACGCTTTCGGCGGAATCGATGTTCGGCAGTATCATGGCCACGAATTTCTTCCTGTTGGCGTTTTATGCTGCGCTGGGCGGGATTCTGGGCTTTTCGACGCTTCTGACCGTTGTTCTGCCCATCGTGATTATCACCACATGGATCGGCGGGTGGCTGTTTTACGTGCAGCACCAGTTCGAGGATACGTACTGGCAGCGCAACAAGGACTGGACGTCCAAGGATTCCGCGCTGATGGGTAGTTCGTATTACAAGTTGCCCAAAGTGATGCAGTGGTTCACGGGCAGCATCGGGCTGCACCACATCCATCATCTTTGCCCGAGCATCCCCAACTACAAGCTTCAGGAGTGCATGGACGCACGGCCCGAACTGGGGACGATCAACGTCCTGACTTTCCGCGACAGTCTTAAATGCTTGCGCCTTAAGCTCTGGTGCGAGGATCGGCAGAAGCTGGTCGGGTTCGGGGAGATTTAGGTCCTTTTTTTCGGGAATGGCCGTCTTTCGAATTGTCGGTCAAAACTGTTTTCAATGGTTATTTTTTTGTAATTCGATCTTTCTTACACCCCCATTTGTGCGCCCAGAGTGGATTGCCTTAAGGCATACTGCTATGAGGATTAACGGCTTTCGGAGACGTATTGCTGGCCAAACGGACTCATTTACAGGGGGCATCCTAAAAAGCATCCCCTGTTTATGAAGCTTTCTGCGGTCTATGGCGAACGTGTGTGGATGTGGATAAAGGGAAGACTGGAGGCACGGCCGGGAATCGAACCCGGGTACGAGGATTTGCAGTCCTCTGCATGGCCACTCTGCCACCGCGCCGGGGTCAGAATTCGTAAGCGTCATGTTTAGTTGAACTACGGGTGCGGTGTCAACACGCCGCGCCGAAAAAACCGCTGGTCAAGCGGCGTAAAGCGGGTTATCTATGCAGAAGATGCGGGAGCGTTGTCTTCCAACGTCTTGAAAAGGCGTATTATTGTATCGTTTTTTATTCAGAGCGGCATGTCACTCGATTATCAAAAAGCGCGGGAAAACATGGTGGACGGCCAAATTCACACGGCGGGTGTCGTGTCGGAGGGGCTTCTCAACAGTTTCGCGACCGTGCCGCGAGAGATTTTTTTGCCTGAGAAACTTCGCGGCGTTGCTTATGCGGATGAGGCGCTGGCGATGGGCAAGGGGCGGCACCTGCTGGAGCCCATGGTTCACGGCAAGTTGCTGGAGGCGGCGCGGTTGCGGCCCGAGGACGTGGTTCTGGATATCGGCGTCGGGGCGGGGTATTCCTCGGCCATTCTGGCTCCTCTGGTGACCACCGTTGTCGCGTTGGACGACAGTAAGCGTTTTCTGGACAAGGCTGCGCGGCTATGGGAAAAGCTGGGCGTGTGCAACGTTGTTGCCATCGAGCGGGATATGGCGCGCGGTACGCCGGAACATGCGCCGTTCAGCCTGATTATCATCAATGGTGCGGTCAGCCACATTCCGCAGGATCTCATCGACCAGTTGGAGCCCGGCGGGCGGCTTTTGACCATCCTGAATCCTGCTCGGGGTATGCTGGGACAGGCTGTTCTTGTTGAGAAAACCACCGGTGCGCATTACAGTGTGTCCCGGCTATTCGATGCCGGGGCGCCGTATTTGCCCGGGTTTGAGCCTAAATCTGCGTTTGTGTTCTGAGTATCCGTAATCCGGGCGGCCCTTTTGACCCCGGTTTTTCTTTGATTTTCTCTGCGTTAACAGCTCTGTGTGACGTTCTGCTTACAAATTTGTTGATTAAATTGGGATAAGTTTTTGTCAGAAGCTTTGACAAGGGGCTTATAATATTGGAAACTGGAGGGGATTTTGAATTCCTTCCCTAACTATACATCCATTCATGGCCGAGCGAGCGAAAAACGAGGAAGATCCGTCGATTGAAGAGATTCTCGATTCAATCCGCCGGATTATTTCCGACGATGTAGTCGGCGAGCCAGAGGCTGAGCCGGAGCCCGAGCCTGTGGTTGAAGCCAAGCCGGAGCCCGTGCCCGCGCCTGAGCCTGTTGTTGTGCGCCAGCCAGAGCCCGAGCCGGAACCCGATGTTGTGTTTCTCTCGGAGATCGAGCCGGAATTTGAGGAGCCAGCGGTCGAAGAGGTGCTGGTGCTGACGGACCGGGTCGATGAGCCCTTGCCGGAACCCAAGCCGCAGCCTGTCACTCAGGCCGAGCAGATTATCGAAGAGCAAATTGGCAAACAGCCCCTTCAGGTGGATTTGCGGGATGCTCATGAACCCAAGCCGGAGCCGGTCATGGATTTAGGTGCGGATGAAGACGCTGTTTTTACGGAAAAGGTAGAGGCCGAGGCTTATGAGGCGATTTCGAGCCTCGCGCGCAAGGTGGCCCTCGGTCGGGGGTCGCTCACGCTTGAGGACATCGTCCGGCAGGAGCTGAAACCTCTTCTGCGTGGCTGGCTGAACCAAAATCTGTCCTCCGTCATCGACCGTTTGGTCCGTGAGGAGCTGGAGCGCGTCTCCAACCGCGTTCTGGAAGATTAAGGCCTGTTTTTAGGGCCTCAACACCCCCCATAAAATCTTGCACTCTTTGGCAAAACCCTTATGATCGCAGGGATTTTTTGACATGCGTACGCAATAGGGCAGGCAAGGCTTATGGACAAGACATTCGATCCCGAAAACATCGAGGGCCGTCATTATCAGCAGTGGGAGGATTCGGGCGTGTTTTCCTGCAACCCGCAGAGCAACGCGCAGCCTTACTGCATCATGATGCCGCCGCCGAACGTCACGGGGTCGCTGCATATGGGCCATGCCCTAAACGGGACCTTGCAGGATGTCCTGATCCGCTATAACCGGATGCGTGGGCGCGATGCGCTGTGGCAGCCGGGAACGGACCATGCCGGGATCGCGACTCAGATGGTGGTGGAGCGCAAGCTTCAGGAGGAGGGACTGCCCCCCCGCCGGGAACTGGGGCGCGAGAACTTCCTCAAGCGCGTGTGGGACTGGAAGGAAGAGTCCGGCGGAACCATCGTGCGGCAGATGCGGGCGCTGGGCACGACGCCCGATTGGGCACGCGAGCGGTTCACCATGGATGAGGGGCTCTCGCACGCCGTGTTGAAGGTGTTCGTGCAGCTTCATAAAGAGGGGCTTATCTACCGCGACAAGCGGCTCGTGAACTGGGATACCAAACTTCTGACCGCCATTTCCGACCTTGAAGTGGAGGAGCGCGAGCAGAAGGGCCATATGTGGCACCTGCGTTATCCGATCGAGGGGGAGACGGCGGAATATATCACCGTCGCCACGACCAGGCCGGAGACGATGCTGGGGGATACGGCGGTGGCCGTCCATCCCGACGACGAGCGTTACAAGCACCTGATCGGCAAGTTCGTGGTTCTGCCCATCGTCGAGCGGATGATCCCGATCATCGCCGACGAATACGCGAACCCGGAGAAGGGCAGCGGGGCCGTCAAGATCACGCCCGCGCACGATTTCAACGATTTCGAGGTCGGCAAGCGGCATAATCTGCCGATGATCAGCGTGTTCGACCAGCATGGGACTCTGAATGGAAACGCGCCCGAGGGATATGCCGGGCTGGACCGGTTCGAGGCGCGGAAAAAGATCCTGGCCGAGCTGGACCAGATGGATCTTCTGGCGGAAGTTGAGAATATCGTCCACGCCATTCCTTATGGTGACCGCTCGGGGACGATCATTGAGCCGTTCCTGACCGACCAGTGGTATGTGAACGCCGCCGAGATTGCCAAGCCCGCGATCAAGGCGGTGGAGGAGGGCCGGACCAAGTTCGTGCCCGAAAACTGGACGAATACCTATTATCAGTGGATGCGCAACATCCAGCCGTGGTGCATTTCGCGCCAGCTTTGGTGGGGGCATCAGATTCCTGCGTGGTACGGGCCGGACGGCACCGTCTTCGTCGAGGAGACGGAAGAAGAGGCGCTGGCCGCCGCCGCGAAGCATTTCGGCAAAACGGTCGAACTGAAACGTGACGAGGACGTTCTGGACACTTGGTTTTCCTCAGCTCTGTGGCCGTTCTCCACGCTGGGCTGGCCGGAGCAGACGCCGGAGCTTTCCCGCTATTACCCGACCGATGTTCTGATCACCGGGTTCGACATCATCTTTTTCTGGGTGGCGCGGATGATGATGATGGGGCTGCATTTCATGGACGACGTGCCGTTCCGCACGGTCTATGTCCATGCGTTGGTGCGCGATGAGAAGGGGCAGAAAATGTCCAAATCCAAGGGGAACGTCATGGACCCGCTGGAGATCACGCAGAAATACGGGGCGGACGCGCTGCGCTTCACCTTGGTCGCCATGGCGGCGCAGGGGCGCGACGTGCGGCTTTCCGAGGAGCGGATCGAGGGGTACCGGAATTTCGCCACGAAGATCTGGAACGCGACGCGCTATTGCGAGATGAATGATTGTCTGAAGCATGACGGGTTCGACCCGGCCTCCGCCGCGTTCATTCCGAACCAGTGGATCATCGGCGAAACCGCGAAGGCGCAGGCCGCCATCGACAAGGCGATCGGGGAATACCGGTTCAACGATTCCGCCGACGCGATCTATCGCTTCGTCTATACGTTCTGCGACTGGTATCTGGAATTCACCAAGCCCTTATTGCAGGAGAGCGGGCCGCATACGGCGGAAATCCGGCAGACGACGGCGTGGGTGCTGGAGCAAATCCTGATCCTGCTCAATCCGTTCATGCCGTTCATCACGGAGGAGATTTATGTGGTGACCGGGCTGGCGCCCGATGGGCAACGCCTTCTGGCCTCCGACTGGCCGGAGTATAAGCTGCCCGAGAATAAAGAGGCGGTGGCGGATATGGGCTGGCTGATGCGCACCATCAGCGAGATCCGCAGCGTGCGCAAGGACCGCAACGTCCCGGCGGGCGCGAAGGTGCCGCTGCTGGTCAAAAACCCAGCCGAGGAGATCAAGAAGCGCCTGTCTGCCTATGAAGAGATTCTCTTCCGTCTGGCGCGGATCGAGAGTATCGAGATTGTCAGCGCGGCGCCGAAGGGCGCGATCCAGACGGTCGTGGACGATACGGTTTTGATGCTGCCTATCGCCGGGTTCATCGACGTGGAGAAGGAAAAGCTGAGTCTGGCCCGCGAGATCGAAAAGATCGAGGCGGATATCGGCAAGATCGACAAGCAACTCGGCAACGAGCGGTTCGTCGCCAACGCGCCCGAGGAGATCGTGGCCGAGCAACGCGCCCGCAAGGCGGAACTGGAGAGCAAACTGGACAAGCTGCGCCATGCCCGCTCCCAGCTCAGCGAAGCGGCGTAACGTGTTTTGTTAAGGATTTTGCGCGTAGAATCGTTCCATGGGCCCTTCTTCACTCGATCAGGAGACTTTGCGCACGCGGTTCGCCGGGTATGTGAAAGGCGAGGCGGCGGCCTTACGGGATACGTCGCTGGTCCTGAAGCGGATCGGCATGATCGGCGCGACGCCGCAGCGCGGGCAGATCACCGATTATGACGCGATTTATCTTGAACGGGCGCTGGCCGAGATCGCGGATATGGGCGTGCCCGTGGCGCCGGATTTCGAAGTGGTCTACGCCAACATGGACCCGCGATACGGCGGCGTGGACGTTCTTGAAGACGGAACGGATTTCGAGGCGGATATCTGGATCACCTGCTTTCTGCCCAAGACCGACGCGCAATATCGGGATTTCGCCGACCGTTTTATTCAGCTGGGGCATGACAACCATCTTTACAGCCCGCATGACGACAACGACACAGCGTGGGCGCGGGCGGCGCTGCGCAACAAGGTCAAGGTGATCGTCACGATGGGGCTGGAGCGGGAAATCAATGAGGATGCGTTCCTGACCCGGGGCAACCATTTCGCGATGTTGCGGACGATGGGGCAGGGTAAGCTCAAGAGCGGCGCGGTTCTGGCGCATCAGGGGTATCTCACCGAGCTGCGGAACACGCTGGCCAACGACCGCGATTTTACGCCTTAACGCGCTGTTTTTCCTGTTTTCCTTACAAAAAGTTGCCGTTTTCCGCCAAAACCCTGTATTTTTAAATCATGATAAAAACAATACGGGGTGATTTTGCGGGGGTCGTGGGGCAGGAGGGCGTTGCCGCGCTGTCGCTTGAAGGCGACTCGCTTGATGTGCGCCCGGTCATGGACGATCTGGCCCGGCTGATCCGAGAGCGGAAGGGCGACAAGCCTCTGGTCATTCTGACGGGCGAGGTTCACGATGTGGCTTCGCATGTCCTGCTTCCCCAGATTGCGATGCAAAGCGCGCGGATGGCCGACCCCGGTTTTACGATCGCGCATGGGATTGAGCGTTCGCATAATCTTCTGGATCTTCTTCTGCGCGACCGCGACCCGCGTGAGGTCTCGGCGGATTTGACTCTGGCGCAGGCCTATATGCAATATGAGCATCCTCAGGGTGCGCCGATCACGCGGCGGAATGTCATGGATTACTGTATCCGGCACAAGATTCCCGTTCAGGCCGTCGATACGGCGGGTTCGCCGGACGGGGACGGGTATCTGGACCAGAGCGAGCCCTCGACCCGGGCGCTGGTCGAGATTTACGCGCCCAAGCTTTTGGGGGAGCAAATTCCCGGCAACAACGCCGAGGGGCTTCGTCTGCGCAATCTTATGGCTCTGCACCGGATGAAGCAGGATATCGCGCATACCGGGGCGGATGTTTACGTCGTGCCGTATGGCGGGGCGCATCTGCTGGGCTGGAAACGCATGGAGGATATGAACGAGGGGCCGTTCCCCACGAAAGAATCTCTAGGCCAGCTTTTGCACGATGACGCGGATGTCGATGTTTTGATTCTCTTTTCAAACCATCCCCGGTTCGGGACCGAGAAAATTCCTGAGGATGTCGATCCGGCGCTTTTGGGCAGCACGGTCGTCATTGACGGTCTGAGCCCACAGGATTTCTGGCAGAAACGCGAGAATGCGGCGGAGGTCAACGCCGATCTTGGGGTGCAGGAGGCCGCGTTTCTGCGCGAGATGGCGCGGCAATCGGGCGGGGCGCTGGAGCTTTCCGACGAGGTTTCGCAGATGGCGGCGTTCGAGCCGGTTGTCGTAACGGACAGTCCGGCCGATTGGGGAGCCGAGCGGCATTACGAAACCTGATTCCGCGCGCCGCAAAAACAAAGCCCCCGATCGCCGGGGGCTTTTTGTAATTCTGTCGATCGCAATTCGGATCAGTCTTTTTTCTTGCCTGCGGAGGTCAGGAAGCTGCCGTAGCGGCTTTCGAACTTGTCGAGCTGGCCCTTTTCGATCACCTTGGAGGTTCCGCCCTGCCATGCGGGGTGGGAGAGGGGGTCAACGTCGAGCTTCAGCACATCGCCGGGCTTGCCGTAGGTGCTGCGCGTCTTGTATTCGCTGCCATCGGTCATAACAACCGTGATCTCGTGGTAGTCGGGGTGAATATCGGCCTTCATGTCCGTGTTCCCATTCCTAAATCTTTGTTTTCAAGCGCTTATGGGCGCTTTTCATCTTGAATGAAGCGGCTTTTTAGCGTTAATTCCGCTGGATTGCAAGTGTTTTTTGAGGAGAGCGGCTTTGCATACGGATTGGTGGTACCCGCAAAAATTCGCAGAAAAGCGGCCTTTTTTAGAGAAGCGCTCCCGGATCGTGCGGGCGATCCGCGACTTTTTCGACGGTCAGGGGTTTATCGAGGTGCAGACCCCGGTCCTGCAGGTCTGCCCGGTCATGGATACACATATTCATGCGTTCGAGACGATTCTCAAGGGGCCGGACCTTCAGCCCTCGGCACGGCTTTATCTTCAGACCAGCCCGGAATTCGATATGAAAAAGCTGATGACCGCCGGGGTGGAGCGGCTATATCAGATCTGTCCTGTTTTTCGGAACGGAGAGGGATCGCGGCTGCACAGCCCGGAATTCACCATGCTGGAATGGTACCGGGCGGGCGGGGCGGATTACCGGGCGCTGATGACAGATTGTGAGGCGTTGCTGGGGTGCGTGGCGCAGGCGGCGGGCGCGGCGCAATTTTCCCACCGGGGCAAGGTTTGCGATCCGTTCGCGGCGGCGCGGCGGATCAGCGTTCTGGAAGCTTTTTCGGAGTATGCGGATATCGACCTCGACACGCATCTGGACGATGTGGACGGGTTTGCCTATGCCGCGCGGCAGGCGGGCATCCGGGTGGTGGAGGGCGACCGTTGGGACGATATCTTCTTCGCGGTGATGGCGGCGAAGATCGAGCCGTTTCTGGGGCAGGGCGCGCCTACGATTTTGTATGACTATCCGGTGTGTCTGGCTTCGCTGTCGCGCCGGAAGCCCAGCGATCCGCGCCTTGCGGAGCGTTTCGAGCTTTATGTCTGCGGGGTGGAGTTGGCCAACGCCTTCAGCGAGTTGACCGACGCGGCGGAGCAGCGGGCGCGGTTCGCGGCGGAAATGGCGCTCAAAAATCGGCTCTATAACGAAACATATCCGGCGGACGAGTCGTTTCTAAGGGCGCTGGATTTCGGTCTGCCCGAGTCGGCGGGGATCGCGCTGGGGGTGGACCGGCTGGTCATGCTGGCCACCGGGGCGGAGGATATTTCGCAGGTGCTCTGGGCGCCGGTTCAGAATTCTTCGAGCAAAGCCTAAACACACTGACGTTTTCCGTGAAGCTGAGGACGTTTTTTCAGTCGTCCATTTCAAAGTCAAAATTATTTTGATTGATTCAAAATTTTTAATGAATATATTTTCTTCATGAAAATTGCTCCCGAAGAATTGCTAAGACAACATAATTTGAGCTTAACAGCCGTTCGTCTGGCCCTTCTTGAAGCACTCCATGAAAATCCGCATTCGGATGCCGCGCGCATTTTTGATGTGGTTCACAATAAGATTGCGGCCGCTTCAAAACAGGCGATCTATAACAACCTCAATACGCTGGTCGAATGCGGGATCGTGCGCGAGATCAAGCCCAAGGGGCATGTTTCGCTTTATGAGACGCGGACGGGGGACAACCACCACCATATCGTCTGCCGCAGCTGCGAGCGCGTCTTCGATACGGATTGCCATGATTGCGCGCCATGTCTTATACCCAAAGACAGCCACGGTTTCGTGATCGACGAGGCCGAAGTGATTTTCTGGGGCACATGCCCCTCTTGTCAAAACAACCACAACGCAAAAGGAAAACACGATGCAAAATGCTAAGAAATGTCCGGTCATGCACGGGGCGCTCACGTCTGTTGCCACGTCGAATCTCGATTGGTGGCCCAACGCGCTCAACCTCGATATTTTGCATCAGCACGATACGAAGACCAACCCGCTGGGCGAGGATTTCGATTACCGGAAGGCGCTGAAAAAGCTTGATTTCGCCGCCCTCAAAAAAGACATGCACGCCCTGATGACGGATTCGCAGGAATGGTGGCCCGCCGACTGGGGGCATTATGGCGGTCTGATGATCCGCATGGCGTGGCACTCGGCCGGATCGTACCGCACGGCGGACGGGCGCGGCGGCGGCGGCACGGGCAATTTGCGGTTCGCGCCGCTCAATTCCTGGCCGGACAATGCCAACCTCGATAAGGCGCGGCGCTTGCTCTGGCCGATCAAAAAGAAATACGGCAACGCGGTCAGCTGGGCCGACCTGATCGTTCTGGCGGGGACCATCGCGTATGAAAATATGGGATTGAAGACGTTCGGTTTCGGTTTCGGGCGCGAAGATATCTGGCACCCTGAAAAAGATGTTTACTGGGGTTCGGAGAAAGAATGGCTGGCGCCGAGCGACCACCGCTATGAAGACGTCAATAAACCCTCCACCATGGAAAACCCGCTGGCCGCCGTGCAGATGGGGCTGATCTATGTCAACCCGGAGGGCGTGAACGGTAAGTCCGACCCTCTGAAAACCGCCGCGCAGGTGCGTGAGACGTTCGCGCGGATGGCGATGAACGACGAGGAAACCGTCGCGCTGACGGCGGGCGGGCATACGGTGGGCAAGGCCCACGGCAACGGCGACGCCGCTCTGCTTGGCCCCGCGCCTGAAGCCGCTGACGTCACCGAACAAGGGCTGGGGTGGAACAACCACACCAAGCGCGGCATCGGACGGGATACGGTGACCAGCGGAATCGAAGGGGCGTGGACCACGCATCCGACCAAATGGGATAACGGCTATTTCCATCTGCTGCTCAACTACGAGTGGGAATTGAAGAAATCGCCTGCAGGCGCGACGCAGTGGGAGCCGATCAATATCAAAGAAGAAGACAAGCCCGTCGATGTGGAGGACCCGTCGAAGCGTTATAATCCGATCATGACGGACGCCGATATGGCCATGAAGATGGACCCGGAATACCGTAAGATCTCGGAGCGTTTCCATAAGGATCAGGCGTATTTCTCGGAAGTCTTCGCGCGGGCGTGGTTCAAGCTGACGCACCGCGACATGGGGCCGAAGGTTCGTTATCTCGGGCCGGACGTGCCGAAGGAAGATCTGATCTGGCAGGACCCCGTTCCGGCGGGCCGCACGGATTACGACGTGGCGGCGGTTAAGGCCAAGATCGTTGCGTCTGGCCTGTCGATCGGCGATCTGGTTTCGACCGCGTGGGACAGTGCCCGCACTTACCGGGGTTCGGATATGCGGGGCGGCGCCAACGGCGCGCGCATCCGTCTTGCGCCGCAGAAGGACTGGGAGGGCAACGAGCCCGCAAGGCTGGCCCGCGTGCTCAAGGTTCTGGAGCCGATCGCTGCCGCAGCGGGTGCGAGTATCGCCGACGTTATCGTTCTGGCGGGCAATGTCGGCGTGGAATTGGCGGCGAAGGCGGCCGGTTTCAATCTGGCTGTTCCGTTCGCGCCGGGACGCGGCGACGCGACCGATGCGATGACGGACGCCGAGTCGTTCGCGCCGCTGGAGCCGATCCATGACGGTTTCCGCAACTGGCAGAAAAAACAGTATGCCGTCAGCCCGGAGGAGATGTTGCTGGACCGTGCGCAGCTTATGGGTCTGACCGCGCCGGAGATGAGCGTTCTGATCGGCGGGATGCGGGCGATGGGGACCAATCACGGCGGCACCAAGCACGGCGTGTTTACCGACCGTGAGGGCGCTCTGACGAACGACTTTTTCGTCAATCTGACGGACATGGCCTATACGTGGAAACCGGCGGGCGAAAATCTTTATGAGATCCGCGAGCGCAAGACGGGCAAGGTCAAATGGACCGCGACGCGGGTCGATCTGGTGTTCGGCTCAAACTCCATCCTTCGCGCCTATGCCGAAGTCTATGCCCAGGACGACGGCAAGGAGAAGTTCGTCAAAGACTTCGTGGCGGCGTGGGTCAAGGTGATGAACGCCGACCGTTTCGACCTTGTTTAAGCGGGCTATACTTTTTAGATCAAAGGCGCCCGCCGGGCGCCTTTTTTCATGTTGTTTCAGTTTGTTAGGGGAATTTGACCCCGGGCCGCGAAACCTGTAGGCTGATATACGGGTGTTTTAATGAAATTATAAAAAGACAATCATGTCAGATACATACCAGATCGCGATCCGCAGTTATCAAGCCGCCGACGTTCCTTTGCTCGGCACGGCCGTGCACAACGAGGTCGTGTTTATGCGGAATAACGAGCCTTTATTCGCCTTCAACGGGGATGCGTATGACCGCGAGACGGGCGCGCTGCGTGAGCGTTCGACATCGGGCGAGGATACGCTGCGGGTGAGGGTTTTTCACGGAACAACTTTGGCCGATTTTGCGGGGGACGAATACCCGCTGCGTTCGCAGACGACTGTGGCAGAAGTCTCTCAGGAAGACTTCGTGAGGCAGCTTGCGCGGGCGACCGAGGCCGCGCACTTCGTCAACTCCCAGAATCTCAATTATATCATCGTCGGCGCGCCGCTGGTTTCGGGGCACCATTTCGACGCGCAGAATTCCAATTCGGTTGCCAATACGCTCATCACGGCTGCGGGGTTATCCGTTCCGGCCGGTGTGCGGGATCAATGGGCCCCGGGTCAGGACCGCGTTTTGCTGCCCGAAAACTGGAAGCCGCAGACAGACGCGATGACCCACGAGCAGCGGATCGCCTATCTGAACCAGAATTTGCCCCGTTTGGAAGAAGCCGAGGTCGGTGCGCAGGCCGCGCGCGATCCCAATCCGAACAAGCCGGAGCTTCACAAGCCCGAGGATTTCCCCAGGCCTCCGTCGCAGATCTTTTTTGATCCTCGAGGTGGGGGTGGTCCTTCGTAGTACAGGTTTTTTTATGGATTATTGTCGTTCGCCGGGGTGCAGGGGTTACGGCGTACATTGGTAGGGTAGGCCGTTATGATTTCCGCCGTTTCCGGATTCATCACCACCCGGATTTTCAGGTTTTCGATTTTTGTGTCTGCGACCGCATTGCCGTTATCCTGCATGGTCCAATCCGTGTTGTCGTTCGCGGCGATTTGTTTAACCGTTTCGATGATTTTCTCATCGCTCCAGCTTGCCGGGAATTCGCTTTTGCAGGGTTTGTTCGCGCCGTGCCGATGGCCGCCGCCCGTGCCGTCGCCGTAGAGGATATGCTGTATACGCTTTTCGGAGAGGCTGACTTTGGCCTCTTCGCGGGTATTTGCGACGCTGCTGCCGCCTCCGGCCAGTTGTTCGAACTGTCCGAAGTCTGCGGCAGCCAGAACAAGCAAAAGGAGGGCGACGATGGTTGTGAACCCGAGCTTTTTCATTTCCGCATCTTCAACATTTAAAAATGGATCCCCGCCTTCGCGGGGATGACAAGAGCAGAGTGGACTAAGCCCACTTCAAACCCTTGGAAACCAAGGCCCGGAAGTGGACTAAGTCCACTCGCGTCTTTAATTTTTGTAGATGTCCATGATCTTGTCGAGCAGGGCCACGCCGTCTTTCCACGGGCGCTGGAAGGAGTTGCGGCCGATGATCGAGCCGTTGCCGCCGCCTTCCTTGATCGCCCTTGCGTCGTCGTATACGGAATCCTCGCCCTTGGTCGCGCCGCCGGAGAAGACCACGATGCGGCGGCCGTTAAAGCAGGAGCGGACCACTTCGCGGACGCGGGCGGCTTGCGTGCTCACGTCGATCTTGCCCTGATCGAAGGCTTTTTGCGCTTCTTTTTGCATAATGTGCTCGGTGGGCAACTTAACCTTGACGATATGCGCACCCAGCAAGCAGGCGATGTGGGCGGCGTAGGCGATGACGTCCATCGCGGTTTCGCCGTCTTTGGTCACGCTCGATCCGCGCGCGTAGGACCAGACCACGGAGGCGAGGCCGACATTCTTGGCTTCGCGGATCATGTCGCGGACTTCCTCCATCATTTCGAAATTATTGTCGGAGCCGGGATAGATGGTGAAGCCGACGGCGGAGCAGCCGAGTTCCAGCGCGTCTTGAATCGACGCGGTCACGGCCTGATTGTAGTCGTGCTTGGCGGAGTCGAGGCTATTGGAGCTGTTGAATTTCAGGATCGTCGGGATCTGGCCCGCGAAGGTGTCGGCGCCGGCCTGAAGCGGGCCGAGGGGCGCAGCGTAGGCGTTGCAGCCGGATTCGATCGCCAGCTTGAAATGATAATGCGGGTCGTAGGCGTCGGGGTTGGCCGCGAAGGACCGCGCGGGGCCGTGTTCGAAGCCCTGATCGACCGGGAGGATGACCATCTTGCCCGTTCCGGCGAGTTTGCCGGTGTTGAGGATGCGAACCAGATTGCCCTTAACGCCCGCGTTTTCGTTTTCGTAATTGGCGATGATCTTTTTGACTTCGGGAGAGAGTGACATAGCGATTCCTTTAATTTTTCAATTCCAAACGGGGGCTGCGGCTGCAAAATCCGCGCCACACCTCATATATCGAAAGTCGATAGAGGCGACAAGCGGCTATTTTTGTTGCACGAGCGGTTATGGATCCCTGCTTACGCAGGGATGACAAAATTGCTCTCAGGATTTTGGGAAATCCGAAATCAGGCGGGGCCTGCGTTCGGGCCGGCGTAGACCAGATCGGCCAGTTCGGTCACGTTGGTCAGGCCGAATTGCTTGGTCAGGCTCGGGCGCGGGACGCCGTCGAACACTTCGCCGCAAAGATAGTGCATGTTGATGTGCGCTTGAGGATCAAGTCTGTCCACTTTTTATAACCCCTTCGTCTACGAGCTTTTTATAAGCCCTGTTATCCGTTGTTGCCGGTCCGCTGTACAGGTTATCGATCACCTCCCCTTTCGTGGCGCTGCCCTTTTCGTAGAGGGTCGCAATTATGCGCGCGTCACGCAGGGTCGGCTTCTCCTGCTTCAATATCTTTGTAACACCTTCGAGGAATTTTTTCAAACTTTCATGGTTTCCCTGAAAATAATCCAGTGCGGAATCCAGGGCCCGTTTTGAATAACCGCATATTTCCAATGGCTTAGCGCGTCCGTCGTCTTCGGACTCCTGCCGCATCACGCAGCCGTAATTAAACAGCCATTCGATTTCCCGGTTCATGGCGGATTTGTCGATTCCCAGCCGATTCATGATTTCGGTCTGGGTGGTGCCCGGGTGCTGGTCAATATCGTTCAGAATCAGGGCGCGGCGCAGGGAGGATGAGGGGTCGTTGCCCAGCGCCTCCACAAGATGATCGACCACGAGGCAGGCCTTTTGCCCGCGAGTCGTCATCGCCCGTTTTGCTATCTGTCTGAACATGTTACCAGTATAGCCGCGCCTGCGTTCGGGAGCAACGGCTGCTTATTCGGGGGCGCATACTAAAAAGCTGGCTCAAGGAGAACCTTGAACCAGCTTTGCCACGGAGAACGGTTTAGAATTTTGTATGATAGCCAGATTCGGGGTTGAGTCAACAGAAAAAACTGAAATTTTGTAATATTCTTCTAAGTTTTGGCGTTTTTGCGCATCATTTATAGCCGACAGCGTGCATTTTGAGGGCTGTATCGACCATACGACAGGAGAAGGCCCATTCGTTGTCGTACCACGCCATGATTCGGGCAAAGGTGCCGTCGATGACGTTGGTGCCGTTGAGGGAGAAGTTGGCGGAATAGGGCTCGTGGTTGAAATCGCCCGAGACGAGGGGTTCGTCGTAGCAGCTCAGGATGCCTTTCAGTTCTCCGGCGGCGTATTTTTTCATCGCCTCGTTGATTTCCTCCACGCTGGTCTTGCGTGAGGCGTCGAATTTCAGATCGACCATGGAGACGTTCGGCACGGGCACGCGCACGGACACGCCGTCGAGCTTGCCGGTCAGGCGGGGCAGGACGCGGCCCAGCGCCTTGGCGGCTCCGGTCGTGGTCGGGATCATGTTCATCGCGCCGGCGCGGGCGCGGTAGGGGTCTTTGTGCGAAGAATCCACGATGTTCTGGTCGCCGGTGTAGGCGTGGATGGTGGTCATGAAGCCGCGCTCGATGCCGATTTCCTTATCGAGAACGTAGGCGATGGGCGCGAGGCAGTTCGTTGTGCACGAGCCGTTGGAGACCATTTTGTATTCGGGTTTGATGTCGTTATGGTTTACGCCGTAGACGATGGTGATGTCCTCGTCCTTCGCCGGGGCAGAAAAGAGCACCTTTTTCGCGCCCGCGTCGAGGTGGATCTGTGCGCCCTGGCGGTCGTTGAAGTGCCCGGTACATTCCATGACGATATCGACGTTATGGTCGCCCCAGTGGAGTTCCTTGGGGTCGCGGCTGCGGAAGCGGTAGACGCGTTTTCCGTCGATGCGCATGCCGTCGTCGCCGCAGCGTTCGACGGTGAAGGGTGCGCGGCCGTGGACGGAGTCATATTTCAGGAGTGGGAAAAAATTTCCGCCGGGGTCGTTTATGGCGACGAGGTTGACGTCTTTATGACCCATTTCGTAGATCGCGCGGCAGACGAGGCGTCCGATTCTTCCAAAGCCGTTGATGGCGATTCTGAGGGTCATGGTTTCAGTACTCCGTATTTTTTTGTTTCAAGTCTACCCGTTTTTTAGTTTTTGGCGCGGCGGTCGAGAACCTTTTGCACCTTTTCGATCACGGCTTGCGGCGTGATGCCGAAATGCTTGTAGAGTTCCTCCGCCGGGGCGGAGGCGCCGAAACCGTTCATGCCGACGAAGATGCCGTGGCCGCCGATGATGGCGTCCCAGCCCTGTCTTACGCCCGCCTCGATCGCGACCTTGACGCTGCCGTTGCAGACGAGGCTTTCGAAGTAGCCGTCCCCGTTGGCGGGGTTGCCCTCTTGCAAGAACAGTTCCATGCAGGGGACGGAGACGAGGCGGACCTTGCGGCCCGCGTCTGCGAAATGCTGATAGGCGGTGTGGGCGATCTCAACCTCGGAGCCGCTGGCGAACAGGGTTACCTCGGGTTCGCCGCCGGTTTCCTTGAGGATATAAGCCCCCTTCGCGCAGAGGTTTTCCGCGCGGTTTTCGCCGTAGGTCGGCAGGCCCTGACGGGTCAGGGACAGGAGGCTGGGCGTTTTTTGGGCGCTCAGCGCGAGTTCCCAACATTCGGCGGTTTCGATGCCGTCGCAGGGGCGGAAAACATAGAGGTTGGGCATCGCGCGCAGGGCGGCGATGTGTTCGACGGGCTGGTGCGTCGGGCCGTCTTCGCCGAGGCCGATGGAGTCGTGCGTCATGACGTAGACCACGCGCTGGTGCATCAGGGCCGAAAGGCGGATGGCCGGGCGGCAATAGTCGGAGAATTGGAGGAAGGTTCCGGCGTAGGGGATGATGCCGCCGTGCAGGGCCATGCCGTTCATCGCGGCGGCCATGCCGTGCTCGCGCACACCGTAATAGATGTAGTTGCCGTTATAGTTTTGTGCCGAGATGCCCTTTGAGGCGGCGACCTTGGTGTTCACCGATCCGGTCAGGTCCGCCGATCCGCCGATGAGTTGCGGCAGGGCGGGGACGAGGGATTCGAGCACCTTGCCGGAGGTCTGGCGCGTGGCCATCTTCGGTTTTTCAGCGGCGAAGGATTTTTTCACCTCCGCGATTACGGGTTTGATTGCCTTTAAGACATTGGCGGAGAGGGCGGAATCGAACGCGGCCTTGTGGGCGGATTTCGCATGGCGGGCCGTCCAGTCCTTTTGCGTGGCCGCGCCCTGTTTGCCGACAGCGCGCCAGTTGTTCAGAATCGAGTCGGGAACTACGAAGGGTTCGTGCGGCCAGCCGAGTTTTTCGCGGGCGCCCTTGATCTCATCGGTTCCGAGCGGCGAGCCGTGGGAGGAGGCTTTGCCCTGTTTGGTCGGCGCGCCATAGCCGATATGGGTCTTGCAGCAAATCAGGCTGGGGGTTCCGGTGGTCTGGGCCTTGGCGATAGCGGATTCGATCTGGGCCATGTCGTGGCCGTCCACGGTCTGGACGTCCCAGCCGCAGGCGCGGAAGCGGCCCGGCGTGTCGTCGGTGAAGCTGAGTTCGGTCGAGCCGTCGATGCAGATTCCGTTATCGTCATACAGGACGATCAGCTTACCGAGTTTCAGGTGGCCGGCCAGAGACGCGGCCTCCTGGCTGATACCTTCCATCAGGTCGCCGTCGCTGGCGATGACATATGTATAGTGTGAGACGAGTTCGTCGCCGAAGCGGGAATTCAGAATGCGTTCGGCCAGCGCCATGCCGACGGAGGTCGCGATACCCTGACCGAGCGGGCCGGTGGTGGTTTCGATGCCGACATCGTGTTCGACCTCCGGGTGGCCCGCCGTAATCGCGCCGAGCTGCCGGAAGTTTTTAATCTGGTCCAGCGTCATCTTTTCATAGCCGGTCAGGTAGTTCAGCGCGTAGAGCAGCATGGAGCCGTGTCCGGCGGAGAGGATGAAACGGTCGCGGTCGGGCCAGAGCGGGTTCGCGGGGTCGAATTTCAGGAATTTCGTATAGAGGACCGTGGCGACGTCGGCGATGCCCATGGGCATGCCGGGGTGGCCGGACTTCGCCTTTTCCACCGCGTCCATCGAAAGGGCACGGATGGCGTTGGCCATATCCTTTAATTCCTGTTGCGAAAAGGTCTGGGGTGACGTGGAGAGTGCCGCTTTGGTCATGACTGTTTCGCCCGGTTCGGTTGGAGATGCGCCTGTCGATTTCTGTAAAAGCCGCGTGTAAAATGCCTTTCCATAGCGCTTTGGTCAAGCGTCTGGATTCTTTTCCTGTGGTTTAATGTGTATTTTTTTCGGGATCGCCTTGACCCTTTTCCGGACGACTTCGATACTCAGAGCATACAGATTTTACGAGTAATCGATTCTTTTTAAGGCAAGGGGTATTCTATGTCCGCTATCAGGGATGCATTGGACAGGCTGGATCAGGCGATCGGCCGACTTGAGTTTTCGGCGGAAGGCGTGCATTCCAGCGCGTTTTATGCGGGTGAGCCCGGCGGGACCGACATCGATCCCGAGTTTTTGGCCGCCCGGATCGACCGGGCCATCGCCTGCGTCGAGACGCTTTTGAGCGAAGGAGTTTAGGCATGTCTGAAGTGACGGTTACCATTGGCGGGAAGGGTTACAGCCTTTCGTGCGATCCCGGGCAAGAGGGGCGTTTGCGCGAACTCGCGAAGTACGTCGATTCACGCCTTAAGGATATAGCGCAGGCCGGAGCGGCCAATAATGAGGCGCATCTGTTCGTTCTGACCGCCCTAGTGCTGGCGGACGAGATTTACGACCACAGGGCCATGCTGGGTGAGTTTGAAGAAGAGAATGCCGCGCTTTCCGAGCGTTTGCGCGAAATCGCCAGCGGGCAGGCGCCCCGGCCCCTCGTGCAGGAGGAATTGTTCGTTGCCCAGGCTCTGGACCACCTTGCCGGTAAGATCGATTCGATCGCCGCGCGGATCCAGCAAAAGGCCTGATTTAGAGTTTTTTCGCACCTTAAGCGGGCGGGGCCAAGGCTCCGTCCGATTTTTTTCGATTTTTTTGGGGCAGTATGATAGAACCACCGGGCTGCGGGGTGCGTGATACGGCTTTATCCCGGAGGTCGATAATCTCTCGTTAGGGAGCTGTCCCTGTGCAGGGTTGACCGGTTCGCCGGGGGACCCAGCATATATGGCGCCCACCTGTTTATACAGGACCACGGCGGATACCATACGTACACGGCCTTCGCGGCACCTTAGCTTTCATAGTTTATTGCGAACATCGTTGCTTCGCCGCTCACGTACATATTCGTACGCTTCGCGGCTTGCGCCTTGTTAGCCATAAACTCTGTTCGCTAAGTCAAACTTGCAAATTTTTTTTGATTTTTTGAGAGTAAGGCTGTGAGCGAGATTGCAGAATTAAAGGCAGATATGCGGCTGGAGGCTATGCGCCAGCGGGCGGGGATGCGGGCGGACGCCGACGATCTGGACTCGTTTTGCGAGATGTTCTTCGGCGTTCTTGAGGTCGGCGCGGACACTGTCGTTAGTGCGTATTGGGCGAAAGAACATGAATTCAATGTTGGCCACGTCATCGAAGAGGTTTTGAAGCGCGGCGCGGTTCTGGCGCTGCCCAGGGTTGAAAAAGGCTCAAAAATCCTTACATTCGCGCGGTGGGACGGGACGGCGCCGCTTGTGCGCGGGGCGTTCGGGGTCATGGAGCCGCCGGACAAGACCCCCGTGGAGCCGGATATCGTGATCGTGCCGTTACTGGCGTTCGACCGCAGGGGGTATCGGCTTGGTTATGGCGGCGGGTATTACGACGCGACACTGGACGATCTGCGGGCACGGAAAAAGATTATGGCGGTCGGTGCGGGATTTGCGCAGCAGGCGTGTCTGTTCAATCTTCCGACCGATGATTTTGACCAGCGGCTGGATATGGTCATAACCCCGCAGCAGGTTTTGAAGTTCGATTAAGATTTAGACTGGATTGTTCATGAAGATTTTGTTCATCGGCGACATCATGGGGCGCGCAGGGCGGGAGGCTCTGGAGGTCTATCTGCCCGAATTGCGGCGCGACCTTGCGCCCGACGTCATCATCGTCAACGGCGAGAACGCGGCGCATGGGAAGGGCATCACCGAGAAAATCTGCAAGCAAATTTATGAGCTGGGCGCGGATTGCATTACGAGTGGCAACCATATCTGGGACCAGCGGGAGATCATTCCGTATATCGCACGGGATGAGCGGTTGCTGCGTCCTGCGAATTTTCCGGCAGGAACACCGGGCGGCGGGATTTACCGTCTTGAGCTTCAGGACGGCCGGATCATCGTGATCGTCAACCTTATGGCGCGTTTGTTCATGGACCCGCTGGACGATCCGTTCGCGTTGCTGGAGGAGATCGCCGGAAAGCATAAGATCGGGCAGAATTGTCAGGCGCTGTTCGTCGATTTCCACGGCGAGGCGACGAGCGAGAAATATTCGCTGGCGCATCATTTCGACGGGCGGGTTTCGGCGGTGATCGGCACGCATACCCATGCGCCGACGGCGGACGCGCATATTTTGCCCGCCGGGACGGCGTATATGAGCGACGCGGGGATGACGGGGGATTACGACAGCGTGATCGGGGTGCGCAAGGATATCGCGGTTCATCGTTTCGTGCGCAAGATGCCGGGGGAGCCATTAATTCCGGCCAGCGAGAACAAGACTCTGTGCGGTGTCTTCATCGTCACGGATGACAGGTCGGGCAAGGCCGTTTCTATCGAGCCGGTGCGGTTGGGCGATACGCTTGCCAATACGCGGCCTAAGGGCTGAGCCGCTTTTTAGAAATCCTCCTCCCCGTCGGGGGTGCGGAGGTTGTCTTTATTCTTTTCAAAGTAGCGCATGCAGGCGTCGTTGAGGGCATCGACGAGTTCGTGGCCGTGCTTGCCGCCGTCGCCCTTGATCTTGGCGTTGATGACGGCCTTGATCGTGGTG
The DNA here is from genome assembly GCA_964583335.1 of uncultured Pseudobdellovibrionaceae bacterium. GTDB lineage: Bacteria > Pseudomonadota > Alphaproteobacteria > Micavibrionales > Micavibrionaceae > JAGNKE01. The sequence continues at coordinate 28,567 of CAZOVG010000004.1, forward strand.
TGGAACGCCTCGGCGATCTCCAGCGCGTCGTTGTCGATCTGGTCCACGACCTCCAGAAACTGGACGAAGCGGTCGGCGATTCGGGTTACGAGCGGATAGTGGAACATGCCGCCGTTGGCTTTTAACTGTGCGCATGGGTAGAGCACGCCCGCGATCAGCATTTCGTTGTCGTCGTCAGGTTGGCGCGCACGGGCGCGGATGATCCCGTTCATCATCGAGGTCAGGTAGATTTCGGCCAAGGGTGCGAAATCAACGCTTGTGGTTTCCAGAAGTTTTTGGGCGCGGTCGAGAATAGCATCGCCCAAGCCGCCAGAGCCGACTTTTGCGCGGATCAGGTTGGGCGGTTTGATAAATTCCGCCTTGCGGCGCGGGGCCTGGTTATAGTGCTGGATGTCTGCGGGTGTCATGGTTTCTATACATTCCTTGTCGTTGAGGCTTATTCATCATCGAGAAAGGCAATGTCCTCCGGCGAGATTTTGTTGTTGCGTGCGCCGGTTCCGGATTGGCCGGTTTTCGAGTCGTCGTGGCGCCGGAGAGGGCCGGTGTAAGCGCTCGTGCGGTTGCGCCGACGGTCGGGTCCGAAGAATCCTTCTGAGCGGATGAACTGTCTGGGTTTTTCGATCACCTGTACGATGCGGCGGTACAGGTCACGCGCGTTGAAGGGTTTAACGAGGAATTCGGTCACCCCCGCGTCGCGCGCAGAGATGACGCGGCGTTTTTCGCTGAAGCCCGTCATCAGGATGATGGGTACGTAAGGGTTCGGGCTGCGCTTGTCGTTACGAATCCGGCGGGTGAGGGAGATACCGTCGCAGGGTTGCATCATCCAGTCAGCGATCACCATGTCGGGATTGGATTTGCAGAAGATTGTGAATCCTTCCTCACCATCCACTGCGGTGTAGAGCGTGCCTACGCCAAAGGTTTGCAGAATGGATTTGGTAAGTTCGAGCATAGGCTCGTTATCCTCCACCACCAAAACCTTGAGCGATTCAAATTTATAGGACATGGGTCCGCGCCGATGATCTGCTAAGCCGATTTTTGTAATAAACACGGTATTATCGTCTGTGGCGGTGCAAAAAAAAAGGCGTTAAGGCCGGAAAATCGCACTTTTCAACAGACGGGGCGGTTCTTATACTATGCCCTCGCATTGTGAAGAGTTTATCGAGAGGGCGGCTATGGCCGGACATTCCAAATACGCCAATATCAAGCACCGTAAGGGTGCGCAGGACAAGAAGCGGGCCAAGATTTTCTCCAAGCTGGGGCGCGAGATCACGGTCGCAGCCAAGCTGGGCGGGGCCGATCCGGCGATGAATCCGCGCTTGCGGCTTGCGATTGTCACGGCGCGGGGGCAGTCCATGCCCAAGGACGGGATCGAGCGGGCCATCCAGAAGGGCGCGGGTAATCTTGAGGCCGACAATTACGAGGATATCCGTTATGAGGGTTACGGCCCCGGCGGGGTCGCGGTGATCGTGGAGTGTCTGACCGATAACAAGAACCGTACCGCGGGCGAGGTGCGGACCCTGTTCAGCAAGAATGGCGGCGAGCTGGGCACCACGGGCTGCGTGGGTTTCATGTTCGAGCGCATGGGTGAGATTTTGTATCCCGCCGCGAAGGCCAGCGCGGACGCTGTGTTTGAGGCGGCGCTGGAGGCCGGGGCGGACAATGTCGAAAGCGGCGACGACTATCACGAGATTACATGCGCTCCCGATCAGTTCGGCGCGGTGCGGGCCGTGCTGGAGGAAAAATTCGGTGAGCCGGAGAAGGGCGGTCTTGTCTGGCGGCCCAAGGTTTCCGTTCCGGTGAGCGAGGAAGTCGCCGTGAGCGTCATCGATTTGATCGAAGCGCTGGAGGATAATGACGACGTGCAAAGCGTCACCGCTAATTTCGAGGCCAGCGACGCGGTCATGGAGAAACTCCTCGCCTCCGGGTAGAAGAGCTTTGATCGCTTCATTTAAAATGCGTTGCTTCGTCGCTTATGTACTCGTTTGTACACTTCGCTCCTTGCGCCTGTTTTAAATGAAACGCTCTTTGCTCTTTCGCTGCGATCGTTTCATTTAAAATGCGTTGATTCTAAAATGCGTTGCTTCGTCCCCCCGCTTTCGCGGGGGCTGAAAGCTCGGGTCACTTTTTTTACCCTCAATTTCGGATGACGGCTGTGTTTCTTTCCCGTTCAAACGCGGCGGCGTTTGTTCTAGACTGTATCCATGCTGATTCTGGGTATCGACCCCGGCCTTCAGAAGACCGGATGGGGCCTTATTGAAAGCCAAGGACATGTTTTGCGGTTTCGCGCGTGCGGTTTGATCAAGCCGCCGACGGCCCTGACGCTGGCCGAGCGTCTGGCCTTTTTGCATGAAAAGATGACCGAAGTGGTGCGTACCTATCAGCCTGTCAGCGCGGCGGTCGAGGAGACGTTTGTGAACGCCAACGCGCTGTCTGCGCTTAAGCTGGGGCAGGCGCGCGGGGTTTTGCTGGCCGTGCCTGCGTTGTGCGGCATTGAGGTTGCGGAATATCCGGCGAACACGGTCAAGAAATCGGTGGTCGGGGCGGGCCATGCCGCCAAGGAGCAGGTGCAGGCCATGGTCAAACGCCTGCTTCCCGCTTGTGGACCGATTGGCGCGGACGAGGCGGATGCGCTTGCGGTCGCCATATGTCACGCGCATTATGGACAGTGGAACAAAAGAACAACACAGAGTCACGCCCGCCCATGATCGGCAAGCTTTCCGGGATTATCGACAGTTTCGCACGGGATCATCTGATCCTTGATGTCAAGGGCGTCGGGTACCTCGTTCATGCCAGCGGGCGCACCCTGTCGCGGATCGGGCAGGCGGGCGACCCGGCCAGCGTTCTGATCATCACGCAGGTGCGCGAGGACGCGATTACGCTGTTCGGGTTTGCCGAGGAAGCCGAGCGGGCGTGGTTCAAGCTGCTGACCAGCGTGCAGGGCGTGGGGGCGAAGGTGGCGCTGTCGATCTTGAGCGCGGTCGCGCCGGATAAGCTGGGGTATGTCATCGCTTCGCAGGATAAGGCGGCACTGACGCAGGCGGACGGGGTGGGGCCGAAGCTGGCGGTGCGGATTTTGACGGAATTGAAAGATAAGGCCGGGAAGGTTGAGCTTTCGCCGGAGACAATGTCGCCGATCAAAGGCGCGAAGATTGTTGACGGCGCGGGCGAAGAGGGCGGCGTGGCGCAGGACGCGGTTTCGGCGCTGACCAATCTCGGTTATGCGCGGTCAGAGGCGTTCGCCGCCGTGATGAACGTGCGCGGGAAGGCCAACGATAACACGCGCGACGATCTTCAGACCATCATCCGGCTGGCGCTGCGGGAGCTGAGCGCATGAGCGGGGCACGGGGCAAGACCAAAGAGAAGGATACGGAGATCGGCGCCGCCGTGCAGGAGGCTGAGCCGCCTGTCGAGCAGGCGCTGCGTCCCTCGCGGCTTGACGAGTTTATCGGGCAGCGGGCGCTTTGCGAGAATTTGAAAATTTTCATCGACTCCGCACGAGCGCGGCAGGCGGCGATGGACCATGTGCTTCTGTTCGGGCCGCCGGGGCTGGGCAAGACGACGCTGGCGCATATCGTTTCGCGGGAGCTGGGCGTCGGGTTCCGGGCGACGTCGGGGCCGGTCATTGTTAAATCGGGCGACCTTGCCGCTATTTTGACGAATTTGCAGCCGTTCGATGTTTTGTTCATTGACGAGATTCACAGGTTGAACCCCGCCGTGGAGGAGATTTTGTATCCGGCCATGGAGGATGGGAAGCTGGATCTGATTATCGGGGAGGGGCCGGCGGCGCGGTCAATCCAGATCGAGCTGGCGCCGTTCACGCTGATCGGCGCGACGACGCGCAGCGGGCTGCTGACCAACCCTTTGCGGGACCGTTTCGGGATTCCGCTGCGGCTCAATTTCTACGGGCCGGAGGAATTGACGGCCATCGTTTCGCGCACGGCGCGGCTTCTGGATATGCCGATCACGGAAGAAGGGGCGCTGGAGATCGCCAAGCGTTCGCGCGGAACGCCGCGCATCGCCGGGCGGCTGACGCGCCGGGTGCGGGATTTCGCGCTGGCGCTGGCCGCGCAGCAGGTGGATGAACAGCTGGTCGATACAGCGCTTAAGCGGCTGGATGTCGATGCGAGCGGCCTGGACGGGATGGACCGCCGTTATTTGCTTTGTATTGCCGATCACTATGGCGGCGGGCCGGTGGGCGTGGAGACGCTTTCGGCGGCATTGTCAGAACAACGCGACATGATCGAGGACGTCATCGAGCCCTATCTGATGCAGCAGGGGCTGGTGCAGCGTACGCCGCGCGGGCGGATGCTCTCGGCGAAGGGGTATGGCGCCATTGGCCTGAATGCTCCCAAAGGGGCCGGGGCGCAGCAGGGCGACATGTTGGACCCGCCGGACGATGGCGAGTTTGACGGTTAAATTTCCAAGGATCAGCAGCCATGAGACACAGGATTCCCATCCGGGTTTATTATGAGGACACCGACGCGGGCGGGGTGGTGTACCACGCCAATTTCCTGAAGTTCGCGGAGCGGGGGCGCACGGAATTCCTGCGCGCTGTGGGGTTCGAAAACCGCACTTTAGAAAAATCCAAAGGATTGATCTTTGTCGTTCGTCGTATAAGCGTGGATTATCTCAAGCCCGCGTTTCTGGACGACCATCTTGTTATGCAAAGCACGATCGAAGAGCTTAAAAACACCAGTTTTACGATGCATCAGGCGGTTTTCAGGGAAAAAAGGGCCGAAAACGGCGTGATGGAGGCGGAATTGATTTGTGACATGCATGTTGTCTTGGTATGTGTAGAGACGGAAAAAATCCAGCCTGCGCGACTTCCGGAAGACATCAAACTGGCCTTTCAAAACTATAGCGAATAGCCGCGTAAACTGGTAAGTTTCCCGGGTTTTTTACAATCTAACCTTTTTTTCATATTTTCAGGAGTTTTTAGAGGTCATGGCATCGAGCGTTGCAACGGAAAGTCTGGGTCAATTTGCGGCGGCGGATATGAGTGCGCTGGCGCTGTTCATGAATGCGGATCTCGTTGTGAAATCCGTCATTCTGGTCCTGATATTTTGTTCGATCTGGTCTTGGGCGATCATTTTGAGCAAGCGCGGGCAGTTGGCGAAACTGAACCGCCGGGCGGACCGTTTTGAGGATTCGTTCTGGTCCGGGGAGCCGCTGGACAAGATTTACGAGCGCGTGAAGAAGAGCAAGGAAGACCCTCTGCTGCTTACGTTCGCGGCCGGGATGGACGAATGGAAGGCCGGGGTTGTGGGCGGGTTGCCCGCACGGGAGAATTTGCAGGCGAGTTTGAAACAGCGCGTCGAGCGTTCGATGTCGGTGGCGATCAGCCGGGAGATGAACAAGCTTGAGCGCGGCATGACGTTTTTGGCCAGTGTGGCGTCGGCGGCGCCGTTTATCGGGCTGTTCGGAACCGTTTGGGGGATCATGCACAGTTTTACGCAGATCGCGGCCACCAACAATACCAGCCTGGCTGTCGTGGCGCCGGGGATCGCGGAGGCGCTGTTTGCTACCGCGCTGGGTCTTGTCGCCGCTATTCCGGCCTCCGTGGCTTACAATTTTCTTAATTCGCGGCTGAACCGCTATGCGGATCGGCTGGAGGCGTTTACGGACGAGTTTTCGGCCATCCTATCGCGGCATATGGATAGTCAGGACGTTATGCAGGTTCCCAACGGCGGCAAGCGCGTCGCGTAGTTTTATTCAAGGGAGTATTTCTTATGGGCGGAATGATTGTTTCAGGCGGAGGCGGAGCGGGCCGGAGGCGCAGACGCTCAAGTTCTGCGGGCGCGATTTCGGAGATTAACGTCACGCCGTTCGTCGATGTCATGCTGGTGCTTCTGATCATCTTCATGGTTGCCGCGCCGCTGCTGACCGCCGGGGTGCAGGTCGATCTTCCGAATTCCAAGGCCAAGGCGATCGAAAATCCGGATAGCAAGCCCATCGAGGTTTCGGTCAACGCCGACGGTAAGATCTTCATCGGCGAGACAGAGACGACTGAGGGGAGCCTCGTTGGACTTCTGACCGGGATGTTGGAGGGCAACGAGGAGGCCCGGATATACATTCGCGCGGACAAGGCTCTACCCTATGGCAAGGTTTCGGAAATTATCGGGATGGTCAGTGCCGCCGGATTCACGAAAGTCGCGCTGGTTTCCCAGCCGGATCAATAAGGGGCCGCCATGAACGCCGCCGCCGTCGGCACATATCGACCGCATGAGGACGACAACCCGTTCGCCGGGATGAAGACTCCCGTCGTGATGTCGTTCGGGCTGCATGTCCTTGTGTTCACGCTCGGCCTTGTGAGCCTGCCGTTTCTCTCGCCGCCGCCGATCCTCATGCCCACGGCGGTGACGGTGGAGATGGTCGATATCACCGAGATCGCGCAGACGGACAATCTGGCCGCACCGAACAAGCCGGAGAAGGTGAGCGAGGAGAAGCCGGAGACCACGCAGGAAAAGGTTTATAACAAGGAGGAGGCCCCGCCGCCCGTTCTGGAGACACCCAAGGAGCCGGAGATTGAGGATGTTCCGCCGCCGCCGATTGAAAAGCCGGAGCCGGAACAGCTGGCTGTGCCTGAAGACGTTAAGCCCGCGCCGGTTCCCAAAACCAAGCCGAAGCCGCCGAAGCCCAAGCCAGAACCCAAGAAGTCCGAGGACACGCCTAAGGATAAACCCAAGGCCGAGGAAAAACCCGCGCGGGATTTCAACAGCCTTTTGAAGGACATCACGCCCAACGATCAGAAGGACAAGACGCTGGACCAGATTTTGAACGAATCGACGAGCCAGTCTTCCAAGCCCTCGCAGATCGCTCAGCTTGGTGACCGGATCACGGCCAGCGAGATCGACGCGATCCGGCGGGGGATCGAGCCGTGTTGGGTTGTTGATGCCGGGGTTCAGGATGCGCAGAACATGCAAGTTTCCTTGCGGGTTCATGTCGGGCCTGATCTTATCGTCAAACAGGTCGATATTCTGGATACCATGAGGTATTCATCCGATCCGATTTTCAAATCTTTCGCGGAGTCCGCAAGGCGGGCGCTCACGAACCCGAGATGTTCGCGACTTAATATTCCGGCGGGCAAATATGAACAATTCAAGGTCTTCAGGGTTACATTCGATCCCCGAGGCATGATATAGGATTCTCTACACCCGATTCTTTTTCTGTGTTTCACAAACCGACTCAAGGGACGTCCATGACCTTTCGTTTTGCCAGACTGTTCGCTTTTCTCTCTTTCGCTATGATTAGCTTTGCTTCGTTCGCATTTGCGCAGGAGACGGAGATTGTCGTGGATCGTGGGGTCATGAAACCCCGGCCCATCGCGATCAGCAATTTTTTTGCCGACTCCGCCGATGGGGAGCGGCTGGCGGTGGATATTCCGGGCATCATCACGGCGAATCTTGAGCGTTCGGGGCTGTTCGCTCCGGTGAATCCGCGGGCGTTCGTGCAGAGTCCGGCCTCCGTCGAGCAGGAGGGCGTGCGCTTCCCGGAATGGCGGGCGACGGGCGCGGAAACTCTGGTGACCGGAAAGGTCACGCGGGCGGGTAACGGGCAGTCGCGGGTGGAGTTTCGTCTGTGGGATGTGTTCAACCAGCAGCAGCTGATCGGCATGGCATATACCACCACCGACCAGAATTGGCGCCGCATCGCGCATATCATTTCCGATGAAATCTATAAGCGGATCACGGGCGAGGGTGCGTATTTCGATTCGCGGGTCGTTTATATCTCCGAACACGGACCGGCGGACAAACGGGTCAAGCGCCTTGCCATCATGGATCAGGACGGGGCGAACCATAAATATCTTACCGACGGGTCTTACCTTGTTCTGACGCCGCGTTTCTCGCCGGAATCGCAGCGCATCGCGTATATGTCATATCAGGGCGGCAAGCCGCGCGTTTTTCTTTATGACATTAATTCCGGGCGGCATGTCGAGCTGGGCACGTTTCCCGGCATGACGTTCGCGCCGCGTTTCTCGCCGGACGGGCGCCGCATCGCCATGAGCCTTGCACGGGGCGGGAATACGGATATTTATGTTATGGATATCGGTTCGCGCCAGCCGGTGCGGATCACCAACACGCCGGGCATCGACACCGCGCCGTCCTTCTCGCCCGACGGGCGGCAGATCGTGTTCGAATCCGACCGGGGCGGATCTCAGCAGCTCTATACCATGGGTTCGGATGGTTCGGGCGCAAAACGCATCACGTTCGGCAAGGGGCGTTACGCCAACCCGGTGTGGTCGCCGCGCGGGGATCTGATCGCCTTTACCCGCATGTATCAGGGCAAGTTCTATATCGGGGTGATCCGCCCCGACGGGACGGGCGAGCGCCTGATCGCCAACGCCTATCACGTCGAGGGGCCGAGCTGGGCGCCGAATGGCCGTGTCTTGACCTATTTCAAGGAAAGCCCGGCGGGCGGAAGCCGTTCGGCCAAGCTCTATACGATCGACATTACGGGGTATAACGAGCGGGTCTTGAAAACGCCGCGCGACGGGTCGGACCCGGCTTGGTCGCCGCTGAATCCCTGATTTTTTAGGCTTTTTTTCTCGTGTTCTTCCCGGCGAAGGATTTCGGCGCCTTAAGCGTATCATCTATATAAGTTTTTAGTGATGAACGCGGTCGGGCGGCTGATTGAAGTAGAGAAAAAGCTCCGTTTATGATATGATGACAGTGTCTTAAGAGTTTTTGTTCAAGCTGCTCACCATCTGCGTTCTTCCGGTTTATTCTTCAGTTCTGTCTTAAAAGCAGAGGTGCCGTTATGTTTAGTCACGTTGTGAATAGCTTTGTCATTCCCGGTTTGCGTGGGTTTGCGGTTTTGTCGTGCGTTCTGATTTTGGCCGGTTGCGCCAGCACAGGCGGCGAGCAGGCCAAGGCCGATTCTCCGGTCGTTATCGAGCGCGAGCCGATCACGCGTTTGGCTTTCGTTACTATGCGCGAGCCGAGCCTTGAAGTTCTGACCGAGCGTCAGGACGGCGCGTCGACTCAACCTGCTGAAAGTGTTTCTGCCGCGCCGGAGCAATCTGCCGATCTTCCCGCGATCGAGTCCTCCTCAGGCGAAGCGCTCTAATCGTTCCCTGAAAATTTATCCTTGCGATATACGTAAACGCTTTTTTTTCAATTCTTTGTCTTGATCTTTTCATGTTCCGATTCTAGAGTATCGGAACACTCAATTTGTTGTTTTCCTTCTGTGTACAGAGCTGCGTTTTCTACGCCTGCGTATCCGTCTGCTTTGGTTTTGTTTTTACATCAGGAAGGATTTCACATGCCCGTTTCTAAACGACGCGCGTTTGCGGTTGCCGGTTTCAGTCTTTTGCTCGCAGGGTGCGGAGATGGCTGGGAGACGGTCAAATACTCGGACAAGGTTCCCTATACGATGGAGCGCACAGCGGGCGATGGCGTGATGTATGTTCGCGCCAAGATGATGCCGGAAAAGGAATTGAAGCTGGCCGACGATCTTGAAAAGGAGCTGTCTGGCTCGAAGACCAAGGGATATGGCGCTCCGAAGACGAGGGCTCCTGAGTCTGGAGCTTCCGCCGCAGATGTTCAGAAGACAGAGCCGCATGCCGGTTCCGAGGAGTTTTCGAGCATTACGCCCGAAGCTGGCTCAGCGGACGATGCTTCAGGCGGCATGACGAGCGAGCAACTTATGACTCAGCAGCTTTTGCAGGGTGAACAGGGTTCGCAATATGCGCCCTCTCCGCTTCGCTCCAGCCGGATTACCGCTTCGGCGATTGAGCCAGCGGCTGGCTCCGAAGATTCTTCGGGTATGAGCAGCCCTGCACGCACCAATGAAGGTTTTCCTCTTGAGCCCCCTCCGGTTCGCTCGGTAGAGGCGGTTGAAAATTTCTCAGAGGAGGGGATTGAGGAGGATACGTCTTCCGGTTTCATTTCGGAGAAGCAAATCGTCGTTCCCAAGACTGAGATGTATAAGCCGATTACCGAGGGCGAGCGCCAGTTGAACGAAATTTACGACGATGGGGCTTACCAGACCCAAGACTAAAAGAAACTGTTCCGAGGTCATGTTTCAGGAGAGGGCGCGCAGGCGCCCTTTCTTTTTGAGTGTCTCCACCGTTCGATACGGAGTGTTTCGGAAACCCCTAAAACTTTAGGAAATTTCGAAACGATAGTCGTGGACAGGTTCAGGAAGTTTATTTACCATAAAACTATGACGAGCCTTAATCGTCAGTCCCGGAACCCCTCTTTAGGGCCCTGAATCTGCCTGGTGCAGCCTTGGATTTACGATCCAGCTCTTTCAGAAACAGCCCTGTAACATTCGATACGAAAGGTGCAAACCATGTCTTTGGAAGTAGAAACCGTAGTTGCCATCTCGATTATGATGGCCGTGTTCTCGGCGGTTGCGGCCGTGGGGACAAGTATAGTGCTCGGCGCAGGATTTGAACGTCTGCGTTCCGGGTTTGATGTCGTTCGCAAGCAGACCGGATTTTTTAGCGATGCAATCCATAAGCTCGAAAAGAAAATGGAGCAAGTGGATGCTGAAACCGGCCGTGTGACCCATGCGATCAACCAGATGGAGGCGAAGGTCGCGAATGTCGGCGAGCAAGCCAACGCGTTCAGCGACAGTGTTCAAATACTTGAGCGCAAGGTTGAAATCGTCGATAAGCAGGCCGGATATTTCGGCGACGCGATCCACAAGCTGGAGCAAAAGATCGACACGCTCGATGCGCACGAGGATGTTATTAAGGCGAAGCTGGCCGAACATGCCGATGCCGACCTGATCAGCACGTCCAAGACGGAGGCTCTGGTGTCCCACGCCGAGGACCTTCTGACCCGGATGACCATGCTGGCTGGCCAGATGGAAAAGGACGGAAAGGGTGCCTCGCTCTCTACGCCCCGCGCCTCCGCGCCGCAGAATATGACCCATTTCGACTTCAATACCCCTCATGATGGAGGAGTCCGGTATCACTAATTAACTGGTGAGCTCTTGGCAAACTTGAAAGGCGGAACTCCGGTTCCGCCTTTTTTTGTTTTCTCTCAATCCCTTGTGGCCTTGTTTGCGTGCATGGAATAGTATAATTAGTAACATCTTGGGCAATTTTACGCGCAGCCAGGCACAGGGAGGGACCTTTGAATATCTACATTCTTATCTGGGTTGCGCTTTCCCTTTTTCTCCTTGGTTTCTGGTTCTGGTCGAACTGGGTTCTGTATAAGCAAAAGCAATCGTGGAAGCTTTATGCCCGCAAACGCAAGCTTCGGTATCGTAGCGGCCGGATCTTCGATTCGCCCGAGTTGAGCGGTACGTATCAGGATTTCGAGGTTTTATGCTTTACGGCCCAGCATGACGCGGAGGATGGGCGGCCCGGCCGCAGTCTGACCAGTATCGAGGTGACCTTACATTCCTCCTTGCCCGTTTCTGCAGCTATTGCCAGCGGCGGTATGGTGCAGCTGGTCGAGGAGCTTCATTTTCAGGCGGAGTTCAGGCCCGAAACGCCGGGGTGGGATAATTCGTATATCGTCCGATCGCGAGACGGTGCCGTTATGAAGGCTTATCTGACCGATCGGCGTGCTCAGGCGCTCGTTAAGCTTATGAAAATTAAGAATGCTTGGATTATCCTGTTTTTTACGGGTGGGCGGGGTTTGTTGAGGATTGATACCCCTGATCCGCTTCATGATCCAAAGCACCTTGACGATGTTATAAAAAAGATGGTCGAGGCGGCGAAGATTATGGAGCTTGAGAAGGGCGAAACCAACCGTCTGAATGCTGTCGTCGGCCGCGATATTGAGCGTGGTGGCGAGCGTGCGCAGCCTTCCGTCATTGAGACGCCCGAAAAGATTTTTGAGGAGCCGGTCGGGCTTACCCTTGAAGACGATTGAGCTTTATTTCCCGTTCCAAGATTGGATCAGGGCTGTGTATGGAAGAATTATGCGGTCCTTGTAATTTTGTTGCTCCGCCGAGAGGTTGAACAAAAGTTCCAACGTGCCCGAGTTTTGGTTTCCCCGAATGAAATGAAGAATATCGTTGTTTCCGGTGTCTATAAAGACACAGTCGGGCGTTATGAGCGCGGCTTGCGCGTCGCGCCAGTTCAAAAAGGCACGGGTAAAGCGCAAGACCGATAGCGGGCTGGTTTCCTGTTGATCAACGCTCAGGCTTGGATGGGTTGACGGAATGGGTAGCCATGGTTCGCTTACGGAGAAACCACAGAACGCCGCCTTTTCCGTCCATGGCATCGGGGTGCGGCAGCCGTCGCGGCCCTGCCAATGGGGCCAGGTTTCTTTCGCCCACGGGTCTTGGAGTTTTTCAAAGGGGATTTCGGCTTCGGGCAGGCCGAGTTCCTCTCCTTGATAAAGGAATAATGTGCCAGGCAGGCAGAAGAGGAGGGCCAGCAGCATCTTCGCCTGTTCCGGGTTATATTTGAATGATTCGTGCCAACGGCTTGCGGCGCGCACGACGTCATGGTTGGAAAAGGCCCAGCCGGGCCAGCCGGGTTGAGGGTATTCGGCGGTTTGAGCGGCTAAGAAATTTTCGACGGGTTCGCGGATCATGCTGGCGGTCAACGTCTTGAGCGTTCCGGACATCATATGGGTATTGTATGTGCAATTCAGGCGTTTATCGCCTGAGGTATAGATATGCGCGAGACGGTCAGGATGATCGTCGCCGATTTCGCCGACTGTAAATGTTCCGGGGTATTTATCCATCAGGGCGCGCAGGCGTTCAAGGAAGGTAAGATTTTCGGGTTGCGATTTATCGTATAAATGCTGCTGCGCCGAGTAGGGTACATCCTTTTCGAACTGCGTTGCGAAGGGGACGCCTTCGGTGCGAGGCGGGTTATCGCGAAGCAGCCGATCGTGAAAATAAAAGTTTACGGTATCGAGACGGAACCCGTCCACGCCCAGATCGAGCCAGAAGCGCGCGATGTCCAGCGCTTCGGCTTGAACTTCGGGATTGTGATAGTTCAGGTCGGGTTGTTCCTTGAGGAAGTTGTGCAGGTAATATTGCCCGCGCGTTTCATCGAAGGTCCATGCGGAGCCGCCAAAGACGGAGACCCAGTTGTTTGGTGGAATTTTTGCTCCGTCGGGAGCGGTTTTCGGATCGGCCCAAACATACCAGTCCGCGTAGGGATTTGTTTTATCCTTGCGGCTTTCCGCGAACCACGGGTGCGTGTCTGAGGTGTGGGAGAGTACCAGGTCGATGAGAATTTTGAGGTTCAAGCCGTGTGCCCTGTTCAGAAGGCTTTTGAAATCCTCCAGTGTGCCGAAGAGCGGATCGACATTACGGTAATCGGACACATCGTAGCCGAAATCCTTCATCGGGGAGGGGAAGAAGGGGCTGATCCAGATTCCGTCCACGCCCAGAGAGGCCACATATTCAAGGCGGGAGATTATTCCCGGCAGGTCGCCGATGCCGTCTGCGTTTGTATCTTGAAAGCTGCGCGGATAGATCTGGTATATTACGGCGTGACGCCACCAGTCGTCAGCGTCAGACATGGATGGAGCCTTCGAGGTAGATGACGGCGCGGCCTGAAATTTCAACGCGGCCGTCGGGGGTCAGGACGCAGGTCAGGTCGCCGCCGCGAGCGGAGAGTTGTTTGGTTTTTAACTCGGTCTTGGCGAGTTTGGCGCTCCAGTAAGGGGCGAGCATGCAGTGGGTTGCGCCCGTTACGGGGTCTTCGTCTATGCCGTATTGCGGCGCGAAGAAGCGGGATACGAAATCAACGCCGCCTGTCCCCGGCGCAGTGATGACGAGGCCGACGACGTTTTCCAGCGTGTTGATAGCCGGGATGTCAGGTTTAAAGTTTTGCACTTCCGCGGCATCGCCCAGAACGGCGCACCATGCGCCTTGGCTTTTGAGCACAGTTTGCGCTTTTTGCCCGATGATCTTTTCGATTCTTTCGTGATCCGCGCCGGATTGCACCTCGTAAGGCCAGAGCGGGAAATCCATGGTCAGGCCGCGTTTCGAGCGTACGACGTTGAGTATGCCGGAGCGGGTTTCGAAGCTGATTTTATCATGTTTGTAATTCATTAATTCGAAAATCGCGAAGGCGGCCGCCAGAGTCGCGTGGCCGCAGAGGTCGATTTCTGAAGCGGGGGTGAACCAGCGGAGGTGGAAGATATCGCCTTTGGGCACGAAGAAGGCGGTTTCGGAGAGGTTGTTCTCCATCGCGATCTTACGAAGGGTTTCGTCGGGCAGCCATTCATCCAAAGGGCAAACGGCGGCAGGATTGCCGCCGAAAACCTTATCTGTAAAGGCGTCTATCTGCCAGAGCGCCTGCCTTGTCATCGTGTCCGCTATTTCTTTGCCGCGTCTGCCGCAACCGTCATGCTGACGATCTTGGTGGGGTTGGCAGGGGGTTCGCCTACGGCTGCGGCGTCGATAAACTCCATGCCGCTGGTCACCTGGCCTACGACAGTGTACTGGCCGGTCAGTGTTCTGCAGCCCTGATCATCGAAGCAGATGAAAAATTGCGAGTTCGCGCTGTCGGGTTGATAGGTGCGGGCCATGCCGACCGTTCCGCGTTTGTACATGTAGTTGCTGAACTCGGCCGGGAGGTCGGGATAATCGGAACCACTCATGCCCGTTCCTGTCGGATCGCCGGTCTGGGCCATGAAGCCACTGATCACGCGGTGAAAGATCAGGCCGTTATAAAAGCCCTCGCGTGTGAGTTTGCGAAGGCGCTCGGCGGCCTTGGGGGCGATGTCTGGCAGAAGCTCAATCACCACGGCGCCGCCGGTGGAAACTTCCAGGTTGATTGTGTTTTCCGGATCTGCGGCTTTCGCCGGCTGAATTGATGCGCTCATAATGCAGATGCTCCCGATTGTCAGTGCGATTGCCTTCAGAATTGTCTTATTGTTCATCCTTAACACCCTTGAACGAGTTGGAAACAGAACTCCCATAGTCCTGCCACAGGGAACGGCGGAAAGCAAGCGCAGGTCTGATGGCAGGGCCCAGGTTTTTTTGAATATTGAGAATTATACGAGCGAGCCGACGAGAATCTTCTCGTCTTCGGGTTGATCGACTTTCAACGGGGCGTAGTGCGAGTCGATAATGTCCTTCACGGAGTCGCTGCACGTGCCGCAGTTGTACCCCAAGCCTTCGGAGCAACGGGTGTGGATTTCTTCAGCGAATTCAGCGCTTACGCCGCAGGCCGAAAGACAAACAGCCTCAGGCCTTTTGGACAGCTCATCCAATATGTCCGATGTCGTAATGCCGCGGCAAAGGCAGACGTACATTGCTGAAACTCCTAATTTTATTCACAAAAGGGGCTATAGACCTCTGGTTATAGTGATAATCATTATCACTGTCGGGCTTTTAATGCAAGTCATTCTCATTCGTGGCTTCATTTTCTACAAACTCTTTTTGCAATCAGGGTGCGGCGGCGTATATGCTGGTGTTGTCTGTTTTTCTGGGAAAGGTGCGGCGATGAGCGCTCATTCTGGTCTGTGTCTCCGGTTTCGTTCTTTTGGGCGGTTAATGGCTCTGGTTGGCGTTTTTTGCCTTTTTGGGGGTATTTATGCTCCGTGCGCCATGGCCCAAAAGAAAGAGAACGGGGCAAAGATTTATCACGTTCCTCCCTCAAAGATTAAGGCGCACATCGAGAAGACGAAGGGGCGTAAAAGAGTCCTGTTTATCTGGCGCTCGGACGATGAGTTCAGCCGCCGGTTTTTGCCGGAATATTCCACGCTGGAAAAGGCCAGTCCCGGGACTGTGATTTCCATCGCCACCGATAAAACGCCCGTTCAGGTTATGAAGTATCTTAATTCAATCGGTGAGCAGGACCTTAGAACATTGGTCGTCAAAAGAGCTATGGGCGATGAACTCAATTCTGTTCTTGCTGAATTGGGCGTCAAGCCTTTCAAAGAATATCCGCTTGTTGTCACTCTTGATGAGAACAATGCCGTGCAGGCTCAAGGTAAGCTTTTTGTCGATTATGTCGTCGATTATTTATTTCAGGATCAAAACAGAAAAGTTCAGGCCCCGTAGGGCCTGATGTCTTATGCTTTTTCTGCGTCCAGCGGGCTTTCGGAATTGAGCTGGATATAGTTCTGAATTCCCATCTGCTTGATCATGTTGAGCTGGGTTTCGAGATAGTCCACGTGGCCTTCTTCGTCGGCCAGAATTTTGGCGAAGAGGTCGCGGGAGACGTAATCCTTCACCTTTTCGGCGTAGGCGACGGCCTCGCGGTAGGTTTTAACGCCGTCCAGCTCCAGCTTGAGGTCGCATTCCAGGACTTCCTTGACGTTTTCGCCGATCATCAGCTTGCCGAGGGATTGCAGGTTCGGGATGCCGTCCAGAAACAGGATGCGCTGGATCAAGGTGTCCGCGTGCATCATTTCCTCGATCGATTCCTTATATTCGTGCTTGCCGAGTTTGGTGATGCCCCAGTTGTCGAGCATGCGGGCGTGGAGGAAGTACTGGTTCACCGCCGTGAGCTCCTTTTTCAGGGCATCGTTCAGCAGTTCGAGGATTTTTTTATCGCCTTTCATGGCATGCTCCGTTTTTTAGGCTAACGCCCGTTTGAGGATCAATTCGATGTTCTTTGTGTAGTGGTTGTAGTCGAATATGGCATCGAGAGATTTTTTGTCAAGTTTTTCAGTTACTTGAGAATCAGTTTCAAGCGCATCACGGAGTTTGAGCGTGCCCTTGCTTTCCCAGACCTTCATGGCGCTGGCCTGCACGATGCGGTAGGCGTCCTCGCGGCTGATGCCCGCCTGCGTCAGGGCGAGCAGGACGCGCTGGGAGAAGACGAGGCCGCCCATTTTCTCCAGATTGTCCATCATGGTTTCGGGATAGACGAGGAGCTTGTCGATCACGGCGGCGAGGCGCACGAGCGCGAAGTCGAGCGTAACGCAGGCGTCGGGGCCGATGTTGCGTTCCACGGAGGAGTGCGAGATGTCGCGCTCATGCCAGAGGGTGACGTTTTCCATCGCGGGGATGACCATCGAGCGCACGAGGCGGGCGAGGCCGGTCAGGTTTTCGGTGAGGATCGGGTTGCGCTTATGCGGCATGGCCGACGAGCCTTTTTGGCCGGGGGAGAAAAACTCCTCCGCCTCGCGGACCTCGGTTCGTTGCAGATGCCTAATTTCAGTGGCGAGGTTTTCGACCGAGCTGGCGATCACGCCCAGAGTCGCGAAGAACATGGCGTGGCGGTCGCGGGGGATGACCTGCGTCGCGACGGTTTCGGGTTTGAGGCCCATTTTTTCGCCGATATAGGCCTCGATCTCCGGGGCGACGGTGGCATAGGTTCCGACCGCGCCGGAGACGGTGCAGACAGCGATTTCCTCGCGCGCGGCTTCGAGGCGTTTGCGGGCGCGTTTGAAGGCGGCATAGTGGCCCGCCAGTTTCAGGCCGAAGGTGGTGGGTTCGGCGTGGATGCCATGCGAGCGGCCGATGCAGAGCGTGGCCTTATGTTCCTGCGCCCGGCGTTTGAGGGCGGCCAGAAGATTGTCGATATCCTCCAGCAGCAGGTCGGCAGCCTGAGTCAGTTGTTTGGAGAAACAGGTATCGACCACGTCGGAGCTGGTCATGCCCTGATGCACGTAGCGGCTTTCGGGGCCGACGAATTCGGCGACGGAGGTGAGGAAGGCGATGACGTCATGTTTGACCTCGGCCTCGATCTCGTCGATGCGTTTGATGTCGAAATTGCCCTTTTCGCGGATGGCCTTCGCGGCGCTTTGCGGGACAACGCCCAGTTCGGCCATTTTCTCGGTGGCGAGGGTTTCGATCTCCAGCCAGATTTTAAAGCGGTTCTCCGGCTCGAAAATGTCGGCCATCGGCTTGCGGGTGTAACGCGGAATCATGTTCTTTCTTTCATTCCAGTGCGGGGGCGTAGCGGTAATGCCCCGTGATTGTATAGGAGAAAAGCATATCTTCAAGCACGGTTCCAGCCCCGATATTGTGGACGATCAGGGGGCGGAGGCCGTCAGCGGACCTTTCGCCCGTCACGATGCCGATATGGGGCAGGCTGCCCGTGGTTTTGAGGTTCCAGGTCACAAGGTCACCGGTTTGATAGTCGCTTGGGTTTTGGGTGACGGGCAGGGATTGGCCATGGCGGGCCAAAAAGACCTGTAAATTCGGGACGCGGCGGTGGTCGATGTTGGTGTCGGGGGATTTGAGTCCCCAGAGTTTGGGGTATTTGGCGAAATTCGCCTTCATATCCTCGTGTACCTTGACCTGCAGGTCGATGCCCAGAGCGCGGTAGGCGCGGACGATCACGTCGGTGCAGACGCCCAGATGGGCGGGGACGTCGCCGCCGGGGTAGGGGATTTTGAAGTAGCTTCCGTCATAGGTCACGCGGGTTTTGGTCTGTTCGAGCCCGGAGGCTGACAGTTTATCTGCGAATGAGCGATCGGCGCGGGCGGGCGCGGAGAGGCATAGGACGGCAACGGCGATGATCAGGAGTAGGCGCATGGGGCGTTTAAAGACGGGTTATTTCTGAGCGACCTGTACGTAGCTGGTGCCCATCGGGGCCATCGCATCGGCGGCAAAGGCGTACTGGCCGCCCTTGACGCTGACTTCGGGTGGCGTGCGGGCGAGTTCAAACAGGTCGTAGCCTTCCTTAAGGTTCACCCAGAAGGGATACCATTCAGAGTAAAGGCGCATGGCCATTTTCTGTTCGGTCATCTGGAAGGGGAAGATGTGGACAGGCACGGTTTTCTGGCCGTTTTTCAAGCTTTCCTCGACCAGCAGGTAGATTTCACCGATGTGGGCGTCGGTCATAGCGAAGCAGCCCTTGGAGACGCAACTGCCGTGTACCATCAGGGCGCTGCCGGTGCGGCCCAGAGAGCGGTCGTAATCATTGGGGTAGCCGAGGTTGAAGGAGAGGTAGTATTTGCTGTTCGGGTTCAATTGCCCGGCGCTGACGCTATAGAAGCCTTCGGGGGCTTGGAGATCCCCCTCTTTTTCCTTGGGTCCGAGGGCGCCGGAGGCGCGGCAGATCGGGTAGGTGCGGTAAAGGTCGTACTGGCCGGTATTCCTGTTTTGCATCCAGACTTCCATCTGCATCTCGGATTTAAAGGCGCGGACGTAGACGGGATCGCCGATCTGGAGCCCTTGTTTGGCGAGGCGGGCCTCAAGCTGGGGGCGAGTCTTGTAATGGACGTATTCGAGAGGGGTGAATTTACGGGTTTTGCTGTGCTGGCATCCGGTCAGCAGGACGAGCGCCAGAACAGACATCAATATCCTTGTAAACACAGGGCGACGCATGAAGACCTAACACCTCTTTTTCGGGGCTTATTGCCCTTGTTATTGTCACTCTGCGCTCATTCTATACGGTTTTTTGCCGGGGGCGCAGTCTTTTTATTTTACTCTATTTTCACATAAGCCCTTCAGATTTCAGGCTGGTGTGGCCCTTGCGGGCGATAATAATATGGTCATGAATGATTATGTTAAAAGTTTTGGCAGCCTGAACGATTTCCCGGGTCATGTCAATATCGGCCTGCGAGGGCTTGGGGTCGCCGCTGGGGTGGTTGTGGACAAGGATCAGGGCCGTCGCGCCCAGTTCCAGAGCCCGTTTCATGATTTCCCGGGGGTAGGCGGGGGTGTGGTCTACGGTTCCCGATTGCTGGATTTCGTCGGCAAGGAGTTCATTCTTCTTGTTTAGGAATATAATTCTAAAATGTTCGCGGATTTCGTGGGCCATCGTCGCGCGGCAGTAGTCCAGAAGCTTGGCCCATGAGTTCAGGACCGGTTTTTCGGCGATTTCCTGTTTCAAGATACGGTGGCCGAGTGCCGTCACGGTTTTGAGGGCTACGGCCGTGTTTTCGCTGATGCCCTCGATCTTTATAAGGTCGGTGACAGAGGCGTTCATGACCGCCGGAAGGCCGCCGAACGCCTGAAGCAGGGTTTTGGCCAGCGGTTTGACGTCGCGCCGGGGGATGGCCTGAAACAGCAGGAGTTCGAGCAATTCGTAGTCGGCCAGCGCATCGGGGCCGGATTTCAGGAAACGGGCGCGCAGGCGGGCCCGGTGGCCCGCGTAATGCGGCGGTGCGGCAGATTCATCGGATTCCGGTGCTAATTTTGACATGGCAAGCCCCTGTTTTAACGCCTATTTTTCTGTTTTTTGTTGTGGTGCAAAAAAAATCCTGAGTCCAGCCACATTCCCTAATATTTTATTCATATTTTACCGATATTCTGGACGCAGTCAGGTCCTTTTACGTGTGGGGAAATATTATGTCCGAACTCAACAGAAACGAAACGATCCAAGCCTTCGCATCCGCAGCGTCGTTGCTGATCGACCAGTATATCGCCAGCGAGCGTTTGGGGTGGGACGGCCATGTTTCGGCTCTTCCGGTGTCCAATTCCTCCGGCAGAATCCGTAAAGCTTGCTAAAACCTTAAGTATAGGGTGGCTTCGTATAGCCGCGCGGCGACAGGGTGAAGATTTCGCATCCGGTCTCGGTTACCCCTATTGAATGTTCATACTGGGCGGAGAGGGATAGATCGCGCGTCACCGCCGTCCAGCCGTCCTGTAGAAGTTTCGTCGCCCAGCTTCCCGCGTTTATCATCGGTTCGACGGTAAAGAACATGCCGGGCAGCAAGACAGGCCCGGTTTTAGCCGTTCCGTAATGCATGACCGAGGGGGCTGCGTGAAAAACGCGTCCCAGCCCGTGGCCGCAATATTCACGAACCACCGAAAATCTTTCGGCTTCCGCGACCTGCTGGATCGCCGCGCCGATGTCGCCCAGCGTGTTTCCAGGCTTTATGGCGGCGATGCCGGCCATCATGGCATCGTACGTTACGTCCACCAGTCGGCGGGCCTTGACCGGTACCTTGTTGCCCACAAGATACATCCGCGAGGTGTCGCCGTGCCAGCCGTCGAGGATGACGGTGACGTCGATGTTGACGATGTCGCCCTCGCGCAGTTTTTTATCGCCGGGGATGCCGTGGCAGACCACGTGGTTGACGGAGGTGCAAATCGATTTGGGGAAGGGGTAGGGTCCCGCGCCCTGATAGTTCAGGGGGGCGGGGATTCCGCCGCCGCCGATGATATGTTCGTGGCACAGGGTGTCGAGTTCCTCGGTCGTCACGCCGGGCTTGACGTGCTGGCCGATCATGTCCAGTACCTCGGCGGCCAGACGGCCCGCGCGGCGCATGCCTTCGAAGTCCTGCGCGGTGTGGAGCTGTATGCCTTCGGGTGAGAAGGTGTTTTCCGTGACCAGTTTCATCATGCTCTGCCGGGGCGAATATTGTGGCTTGCCGCCAGCCTTTTTTCTGTTTTCTATTTCTTACAGCGTGTTAGATATAGCTTGAGCCAAAAAAAGTAAAGATGCAAGCCCATGAGCCCAAAACCCGATGAGAACGTCAAAACCGCCTTTACAGCCGCCTTGCTGGTGATCGGCAACGAGATTTTGTCGGGCCGGACGGAAGACAAGAACATCAACTGGATCGCCAAAAAGCTGGTCGAGAAGGGTATTGCCTTTTCGGAGGTGCGGATCGTGCCCGATGTCGCCGAGCGGATCGTGGCGGCCGTGCGGGATCTGAGCGCGCGGTACGATTATCTTTTTACCACGGGCGGGATCGGGCCGACGCATGACGATATCACGGCCGGGTGCGTCTCGCAGGCGTTCGCCGTTCCGATGGAGGAAAACAAGCAGGCGCGGGCCATGCTGGTGGCGCATTACGGCGGGGAGGAGCATCTCAATCCGCCGCGCCTCAAGATGGCGCAGATTCCCGTTGGTGCTATGCTTATCCCGAACCCGGTCTCGGGCGCACCGGGTTTTATCATCGAGAATGTCTATGTCATGGCGGGGGTGCCGCGCATCATGCAGGCGATGCTTGACCATGTTCTGCCCGCGCTGGCGGGCGGTGCGGTCGTGCTTTCGCGCACCATCACAAGCCGTCTGGCGGAAAGCCGGATCGCGGAGGGGCTGGGGGTTATACAGGAGCGCTGGCCGAACGTGGAGATCGGCAGCTATCCGCATTTTCAGGCCGGGCATTTCGGGGTGAGCCTTGTTCTGCGCTCGACCGATCAGGAGGCGCTAGGGCGGGCGGAGGCCGAGGTGCAAGCTCTGGTCGCCCAGCTTGAAAGCGCCGACTAGTAGGCGCCTCTGCCCGTCACGACAACGCTCAGGGTTTTCAGCAAAATCACGATATCGCCCCAGATCGACCAGTTGCGCACGTACCAGCTGTCCCAATAGACGCGGCGCTCGAAGCTGGTCTCGTTTCTGCCGCTGACTTGCCAGAGGCCGGTGATGCCGGGGCGGACCTGCAGGTATTCATTCAGGGATTCGCCGAAATAGGCGACTTCGTTTTCAAGGATCGGGCGCGGGCCGACGAGGCTCATGTCGCCGACCAGCACGTTCCAAAGCTGGGGCAGTTCGTCGATGCTGGCCTTACGGATCAGGCGGGCCGTGCGGGTGGTGACGCGCGGGTCATTTTTCAGCTTGCGATATCTTTCCCATTCCTCGCGGGCGGCCGGGTCTTCGGCCAGAAGCTTTTCGAGCAGGTGGTCGGAGTCGGGCTCCATCGAGCGGAATTTCCAGCAGGCGAAACGCTGGCCGCGCTGGCCGATGCGGTGGCCGCCATAAAACAGGCTGCCCCCCTGGCCTTCGAGTTTGAGCATCAGCGCCGTGGCGATCAGGATCGGGGAGAGGGCGAGCAGGGCGCCGCCGGCGACGCCGATATCCATGGCGCGTTTCATAAAACGGCCCAGCGGGGCCTGAATCGTCTGCTTGCTGTGCAGGAGCATCACGTCGTGGCCAAAGAAATAGCGCGGTTCCATCTCGTAAAGGCTCATACGCGAGATCGGGGGGACGATGGCGTAGAGGGCGTGCAGGCGGTTAAGGGTGTTGATGAGGGTGTCGCGCTCCGCGCCCCGGAAGGTTTCCAGCGCGATGACGAAGAAATGGTCGAGATTGTTTTCGATATAGCTGGTGTAGTAATGCGAGTTGCGGACGACGCGGATATTTTCATACATTCCGGGGACGTTTGTCAGATCGAAGTTTCCGGCCTTGCGGTCGCGCAGGAAGACGGTGTGGACCTTGTAGCCCGTGTAGTTATCGTTTGCGAAGGCGAACAGCGTGTCGGAGACTGTTTCTACATCCCCGATAATAACGGTTGGGATATCCCAGATGTCGCGGGATTTAGCCAGACGGCGGACGATCATGCGACCCGCGAGAATGAGGGTGAAGGCGAAAATCCACGTTGCGGCGATCAGTATCCACGAAAAGGTCATATGGGTGGCGAAGCGGCCGAAGCCGTCGATCACGAAACCAAAGAAGCAGACCACCAATGTATGCTGGACTTGGCTCCACCATGGAACGCGCTGGGTGTAGTGGCCTTTCTGGAAGAACATCAGAAGGACCAGCGGGCACATCCAGACGAAGAAGATATCCTGAATTTGCGCGTATTCCATAATGGGGGTTTGAACGTCCGCCGCGAACAGAAGGCTTTTCAGCGCGAACGCCACCGGAAGGGAGAGCAGGAAGGCCGCGCTTATGGCGATCAGGTCGGCGAAGAGGATCATCATACTTACGACTTGCCGAACGAGCGGTCTGCGTTTGGCGTTCAGTTCCTCTGTGTAGTCGTAGTAGATCAAATCGCCGTACATACGCCGCTTCCCGTTTTTCTTATCTGGATATAACCCAGAAGGTATGCAAGACAAGTGCCAAGGATTGCGCCCAAGAGTCCGGTCACCGTAAGCCAGCGCGCGATGTTCGGGTCGGAAAAGAATTCAGGGGGGAGCGCATCTTTCAGCACTTTTTTCCTAGCGCTCAATTTTTCAGAGCGGATGAGTTCCATCATAACAGCGTTCGCGATTTTTGAGGCGAGGCCGGGCGTTGTCGCGCTGTATTCTACGAGTATTACGTCTTCGGGCATTAAGGTGACTACAAGATGTTTGCGGATAGTATCCGCGATGAAGCTTTTGAGTACATGTTCGGGTTGTTCGTTTGGCTCGACTTTGTGTGGCGCCCATGACTCTCGCCATTTTGATAAATACGTCGTTTCGGGCTTTAGGGCTGCGCGTTGATCGAGCTGATAGGTTTCAATCAGAGTCCATAAGAAGGTATCGTTTGTCGTAATCTGCTCTATGTTTTGCTGTAAAACGGGGGGAGCATCTTTCTGTCGTTCGATTTTGAATGACGCGATCGCCGTATACAGGGGGGGCCGGAAGGATAGAATTGTTGCGCTTACCACCAAGGTGAGCAGAAAGATGCCCAAAGCAAATTCTCGTCTGACCCATACAATTTTTTGAGGAGAGTTATGTTTTTTACAGGGGTACGCGACCGGGCTGCGCAACGGTGCATTCGATGACGCCGGGGACATAGTGCGTACTCTTACTCCAGTGAGAAGGGCGCACCAGGAGATGCGCTTACAAAGGGTTTAGAAGAACCTTTGTTTAACCTTAATTGAGTCGCCTGGCAAGACTTCCGTATCTTCGTGGGCGTCAATTTCAGTTTTCTTGCCGTTTATGTCACGGACTATGACGATTTTATCTTTTGCCGCGCGCGGTGTGTGTCCGCCCGCAGTCGCAATGGCCTTTATTACGTCCAGACCAGGTTCGTATGGGTAGCGACCGGGCTTGTTGACCTCACCAAGAATATAGAACGGTGCAAGTTCCATAATTTCGACTGTGACGCTGGGGCTGTTATAGTAGCCACCGTCGATCAGGCGTTTGGCGATTTCCGCCTGCACGTCTTCTTTGACACGGCCCCGGGCGGGCACTTCGCCGACCAGAGGGATCGTGACGTTTCCATTGGAACCAATACGGTAGGAATTGGAGAGATCCGTTACCCCGTAAACCGTAATCC
The DNA here is from genome assembly GCA_964583335.1 of uncultured Pseudobdellovibrionaceae bacterium. Taxonomy (GTDB): domain Bacteria; phylum Pseudomonadota; class Alphaproteobacteria; order Micavibrionales; family Micavibrionaceae; genus JAGNKE01. Next base: position 53,270 of record CAZOVG010000004.1, read on the forward strand.
GCAGGAGATCGCCAATATTCAGTTGATAGGCGGGCTCTGTTGCAACCGCGGTAGGCTCAGGTGTGGCGGTTTCGACCGCAGTGTCCTGAGGTTTTTCGCCCGCCTGAGGTTCGATGCCTTCATAGCGTTTATGGTTCGGCATTTCGCCGGAGGCCAGCTTTAGTTCCGTTATGGTCTCGTTTTGCTCACCAGAAGCGGGGTCGGGAAGTAAAGACATTCCGGTCGTATGTACGGGTGCGGTATCTTCGATTTTGACGGCCTCCGGTGCGGGGGCGGTTGGAGGCTCCTGTCCGGCGAGAGTCATTAGCATGCGCTCCATGTAGCCGTCGTTATCCGCGCGGGCGGATGGTGCGGAGATGCCGAAAAGTGCGGCTATTGTGGCTGTTACGAGCATAAGTTTTGAGAATTTTGTTACTTTTTGCATGGTTTATCCCGGATGGAATTTATTGTTTCTTTTAGAGGTTTAGACGGCAAGGATCCTCGCCAGTGCGGTTTACAATTATAAGGCAAAATGCGCAGATTAATTAGAGCGTAGTTCTGATAATTTGACTTTATTCAGAATTACGTTCGGATTATTGGCAGACAGATTACGCAATATCTCCGCCGATTTTTTAAATTGCTCCTTAGGTGTTTTTGCCCACTCGAGAACGATTACAACCTGATCGACCAGACCAGTCAGGATTTCAGAGTCAGAAACGGTTAAGACCGGGGTGCTATCAAAAATGATGCATTCATACTTATCTTTGAGCGCCTGAAGATGGGCGTTAAGCTTGCCCGCCAGCAACATGTCGGCCGTAAAGGGATTGGGTTCACCCGCGGGGATGATGGACAGGCCGTTTTTATCCTGTGTGATCACTTCGCCAAGTTCTGCCTTTCCACTCAATAATTCAGAGAAGCCGGGCTTTTCGTCGATCATGGTCACGCCGGCTATTACGGGGGCCAGGGTATTTGCGTCGATCAGAAGGGTTTTAATGCCGATATTGTTCATGTAGAAGGCAAGCGATACGGCCACGGTCGTTTTTCCTTCGCCGCGCCGCGTAGAGGTTATGAGAATGGTCTGGCCCTTTTCCAATGCGTTGAGATGCATGAAAATGCGCTTCATTTCCTCGACATAAGCCGAGCGGTTCTTTTTGAGGATGTCTGTAATCGGGAAGCGTGAGCGGGGGAGTGTTCCCAGAAGGCCCAGCCCGGTCAACCTCGCTATGTCCTCGCGCTTTGTAATGCCCTGATCGCCGAGTTCGAGAATAAACACAATGCCCAGCGCGAGCAAAACGGACAGGGTAAATATGGCCGCGAGGATCAGGATTTTTTTCGATCCGATCGGTTCTCCTGGAACGTGGGCCGGGGATACGATCGATACGTCGGGGCGGGAGAAGTCAATTTGAGATTTTATCTCTTCCGATCGGGCAAGGAAATTGTCTAACAGCTTGCTGCTGGCTTGCTCTTCGACTTGCAAGGCCTGAAGTGTAATCATTTTCTCCTGCAAGCCGTCAGCCTGTTTCTGAAGTCCTATCAGCTTTTCCTGTAAAAGCGCTTTTTGCTTTGTTACGGTTGTTAGTTCGTTCTGGACCGATTTCTTGATGTTACCGACTTCGCGGGCGATATCGCTGTTGATTTGGGATAGCTCATGCTGCGCGCCTATGACTTCCGGGTGGTTCACGCCCAGCTTCGCGCGCAATGACTGCAAATGCTGGGCCGCCTGAGATGCGCGTCCTTTGAGGTTCTGAACCAGTTCCGACTGGACGATGTCGGCAATATTGTGGGGGTTGCCGGATTGAAGCATTTCGCTTCGGGCTTGCAGATCGACTACACGCGTATCGATTTGAGCGATCTGTGCGGCGAGATCGGAGATTTGCTGGTAGATCAGTTCCTGCGAATTATTGCCCTGAATCATCCCGTTTTCGGAGCGGAATTGTTGGGACAGGCGAGATTTTTTCAGGCTCTGTTCCTTGAGTTCAAGGATTTGCGCAGATAGCCACTCATCCAACCGTTGCGCGATACGCTTTTTGTCCTGTTCGCGAGAGTAGACGTATTGCCTCGCGTGGGTATTGGCAACGTGAGCAGCGAGGTGCGGGTCCGTCGAGCGGAAGGTGATATCAATCACCCGCGAGGTGCCTTGCTGCTTGACGTCGAGGTTCGATAAAAAGTTTTTAAAGATTTGGTAGCGTTCGGGACTGTCCGGGCCATCATCCTGCTGAGGTGCGGATTCAGGGGGGCTTTCGGGTAAAATGAGATTTCCCTTTTCGTCTTCCGTCATGCCCAGAAGCAGGATTGTCTGGCGGATCAGGGATGGTGAGGAGATGACTTGAACTTGTGTCGGCACGGTCAAATTGTCGAACTTCATGCCCGTAAGGATGTCGTTGAAGTCGGTGAGTTTGACCTCTTGCGTTTCCAAAAGAACAGAGGCCGTGGCCTTATAGTGTTCGGGGCGGCCCTTTAGATATACAAGGCCAGCCATCACGGGCAAGGTTGTCAAGATAATCAGCAGCCAGCGACGCTTGTACAGAATGCGGAAAAGCTCACGGATGTCGGGGAGATCAAGGTCGTTGGTATTTTTTCTGCGGTCGATCATTCTTGGGTCCGAAAGCGGGTGTTATAAATTTTGTCTGATTCTGAAAAATGCTTCTTAGGCTTAAACGTACGGAGGTGTTTTACCGAACCGTAAGCTATACACTCTGACCCTTAGCGAGCAAGAAGAATTTGTGCGGTGCGTCGTTGTCTCTGGCATGAGTATTGCTTTCATTTAAGTTCGTCTTTTAACAAGTTGGATCGTGGACATTTTTTCATGCTTGGTATAGATTGCCCTGACCTTTTCGGGCTGCGTTCTCTGAGTCATGTCTCCTGCTTTTCTTCGCTTCTAGCGTTTACGATAAGGCCGTTATGAAAACTAAGTCGCTTGCCCTTTTAACTGTTTGCTGCGCCCTTCCTGCGGGTGCAATTTTTGTGCCTGCCGGGACGATGGCTTATAACAAGGATCTTGTTCGTAATGTTAAAACACGCCCCAGCCCGCATTATCGGCCAGAGGGCGGGCGCATGGGCGTGTTTGTTGTGCGGCCTTCTGTTTTAGTTCTGGAAACTTATGACGATAATATTTACCGCGATCCGGATAAAGATAGTGACTTTATTACTTCCGTTCGACCCGAAGTGAACATTAGCTCGGATTGGTCGCTGCATGGTGTTGAGGCCGGCGCACAAGGGGAATTTGGCCGGTACGCAGCGTTCGAGTCTGAAAATTATGACGATTATTCGTTTTATCTAAGCGGGAAGTTCGATCTGGCTCATGAGACCTCCCTCAATTTGAAGGGGGAGTATCAAAGACGTCATCAGGAGCGCGATACACTTGAAGATCCCGGTGGGGATGAGCCGATGGAGTACAGCGTTAAAAACGTCTTTATCGGTTTTTCGCGGGAATTGAGCCTTTTGCGTGTTAATGCTTCGGCCTTGCATAGTCATTATATACATGACGATTCTACTGTGAGTGGCACGGTTATCGATAACAGCATTCGGGACCGTACCCAGCAGGAGTTTGATCTGCGCGTGGCATACGGAGTGACCGATAATTATGAAATTTATACTGCGGCAGGTTATGATCGTCGGCGGTATGACCAGAGCGGAGTTGCCTTCAGGGACTCTGACACCACCAATATACGGGGCGGGCTGGCCGTGAACTTTACGGGCAAGCTGCGCGGCGACGTTTACTTGGGGTATGTCTGGCAGGATTTTGAGCAGAATTTCGATAATGTCGAGTTGTTGAATTACGGGGGCGCGGTTTTGTGGAATCCCTCTGAGCTTACATCTGTGGAAGCGAAAGTCGGGCGGGCTCTTGTCGAGACGGTTCAGTCTGGCGCCTCTACGATTGTGCGGACGACGGCTGACGCCTCGATTGCTCATGCCATCCGCGAGAATGTGTTAGGGGAGATTTTCGTAGGGACTGTTCATAACGGTTATGAAGGGGCGGGCGCATCGGATGACGATAACCGCATTTATAAGGCGGGTGTCAGCGTTGTTTATAAGCCGACACGGAATGTCAGTGCGGGTCTAAGGTACGATTATATGAACCGCACTTTCGGTGACTCGGTCAGAGACTATGACAATAACAAGGTGATGCTGTCTCTGCGTTATGAATATTAGGTGAGGATTATGTTATGCCCGTTTCGCGGCGGATAAATGCCGAGACGGCCTCATACTCATCCACTATTTCGCGGAAGGTATCCATGCGGCGCTCGTCGCCTTCGTCCATCATCATCTGCGCCTGTTCGCAGAGCTTGCGCAGGTTTTCAGCGCCCATATAGCCCGCGCTGCCCTTGATTTTGTGGGCGGTGTCACACCAAAGTTTGCGGTCTGAAGCCCCGATGGCACTTTCGAGCATTTTAATGTCTGCATCAGTCTTGCTGAGGAAAGTTGAGGCGAGCTGTTTTACAACATCGGGATTGCCGCCCGCGTAATCGTTGATGATTTTGAGGTTTGCCGGAGGCGTCTGATCTCCGCCTACACCTTTTGTGGGTTTAATGACAACGCTTTCAGCAGCGCGTTTTCTTTCTGTTACAGGGGTGTTTTCGATTTTCCCAAGGTCAAACCAGTTGCTTAGCGCGCTTCGCAGGTAAAACTCATCTATGGGCTTGCTGATGTAGTCGTCCATACCGGAGCGCATGCAATCGTCGCGGGTTCCGGGCATAACGTCTGCGGTCATTGCGATAATTGGAATACGGACGGAGGTGCGTATTTCGGACTCAATTTCGCGGATTGCCTGCGCCGCCTCGTGGCCGCTCATCTCTGGCATATGCAGGTCCATGAGAATGAGGTCCCATGCGCTGTCCCTGAAGGCTTCAACAGCCAGTTTGCCGTTATCAACGATCTTATAGTCGTGGCAGCCAAGCCGGCTCATCATCTTGCCAATCAGCAGCTTGTTGAATTCATGATCCTCGACAATCAGAATACGCGCGTCCGAAATCAGTGAGCGCTCTGCGAAGCTTACTGTGTTGTTTTGCTTGGGTGCCGAATTTTCGTTGATGCGGTCAGATTTTTCAAATGGGATCGATATGGTGAAAGACGATCCTTGACCGTATATGCTTTGGACCTTAATCGTTCCGCCCATAATTTCGGTTAGTTGCTTGGTGATGCTCAGGCCCAAGCCAGTACCGCCGTAACGCCTTTCGATGGTTTCGTCGGCCTGGGTAAATTTTTGGAAAATCTTATCCAGCTTGTCGGCCGGAATCCCTATCCCTGTATCGCTTATCTCGCAAATGAAATTGACTTTATTGTCGGGCAGGTCTTCGAAGCGCAGGTTAATGTCGACATGCCCCTTGTCGGTATATTTTACCGCGTTGCCAGCGAGATTCATCAGAATACGGAACAGGCGGAATTCGTCACCTAGAAGATAAACGTTCTGCAACTGGCGGGCATTGTTGAGGACGGTTATGCCTTTTTTGCTTGCGAGGGGGCGGATTTGATCAACGAGCGAGAGGATGAGACCGCTGGCGTTAAAGGGTTTGCGGACTAATTCAATATGGCCTGCCTCAATTTTCGACAGGTCGAGTATATCGTTCACCGTATTCAGCAGCGCGGACGAAGCTTTGTCGACGATCGTGAGGTTTTCGCGGCTTTCAGTGTCTAGGCGACTTTCCTGAAGCATGATTTTTGTGAGACCGAGAATGCTGTTGAGCGGTGTTCGCAGTTCGTGACTCATATTCGCCAGAAAATCACTTTTGGCCTTGCTGGCCTGGTCGGCCTCGCGCTTGGCTTGCCGGAGGCGCAGTTCCTTTTCCTTTTGCTGGCTTATATCCATGATCAAACCGATGAAATACGGTTCGGCGTCCGTGTCGACACGGGTGACGCGTAGCTGGATCGGAAAGACCATGCCCTGCTTGTGCTTTGCTACGATTTCTGTGGCGGAGTCCAGGAGCTTCGTTTTTCCTGTCTTCATATGGGTTTCGAGATATTTGTCGTGTTCGCTTTTGTAGGGTTCCGGCATCAGAATATTGACATTCTGGCCAACCACTTCGGCGGCGTCGAAGCCGAACAGCGTTTCCGCCCATTTGCTGAAGGTCAGAATCGTTCCGCGTGAGTCGATTGTGACTACGCCCTGCATCATATTGTCGAGAATGGCCGAGAGGTAGGTTTTTTCGGAATTCAAGTTGTTGCGGACCGCCGTGAGCTCCTTGCGCCAGATGCTCAGGCTTCTCAATGTCAGGAACCAGAATACGGTCATAACAACGGCCGCCATTAAGATCGGCAAAAGCCCGTAATATGAGCTTTTAGCATAGGTCAGCAAGGGATCCTTCGAGGTGCTGTTGATCTGATTAATCAGATTCTGCGTCCCTTTGGCATAATTTTCCTTATTGATGTGATACTCTTCGCTGTTGATAATCTTCTGTGCTTCTTCAAGTTTTTGTTCGCTCACCAGAGCAAAAACCTTTGCCTCCATTTCCATAAGCTTATTGTTGGCTTGCTCTGTAAGTTCTACGGCGGCCTTATTGTTTTTTGAGTCCGTCGTCCTGGCTGCGATCACCTTAAGTCTAGCGAGCGTTTCCTTCAGCGGTTCGATATTTTCGAGGTATCGCTGCTCCCATTTCGGTTCGCCCGTTACAGCCGAGAGGCGCGCGGCTTCGGTGAGCACTGTATCCTGACGCATGATTCTGTAGGTCAGGATATTCACGTCGAGTGTTTCCTCGATTTTTTCCTGAATCAGCCTGTAGTTACTGAAGGTGTTTGCCGCCAGCCAGAAGCTTGAAACGACGGTTAAGATCAGAGTGAAGATTAATAAGCCCGACGGAAAAAAGACGTTTTCGCGATCTACGTACTGGAAGAGTTCGTTCTGAGCGTTTGTATGGTTGTGTTTTGTCATGGGCGCTAAACGGGGCCAGGTTCTAAAACTTCTGAGGGGGGCAGGGATAAGGACTTAAAATATGAGAATTTTTCCGTAATGATTAGGCCGTTTGGCCTTTTGCGCCTTAAATAACGGGCGATTGTGAGGGTAATATGATTCTGTGCTCTATGCAAGATACTGTTTCTAAATGATTTTTGTGGAGCATCAGGTTTTCCCCCGCATAAACCGGGTTCCATTAGTTTTATCTGTTTTTTTATACTTTTGTGGTGCAATAAAGGGTGTCCCGTAATCACGCAGTTTTCGGGGCAACGGGGATTGTAATGAAAAAAATTCTGGTCGTTGACGATGACGTTTTCATCCTTGAGATGATCGGGCAGGCCCTCGATCCGTCGTTGTACGATTGCGTTAAATGCACAACTGTTGAAGACGCTCTCGCGCATATGGAAAGTGCGGAGTTCGACGCGGTGATATCGGACGTCAACATGCCCGGTAAGGATGGCCTTGAATTTGCGCGGGAAATCCGAGGCAAAGGGAGCGATGTCGCCCTGCTGATGATCAGCGGTGAGGATTTCGGGCGCGACAAGGCCAATTACCTTAATTCGATTTGTCTTTATGCGGACGATGTGTTGGGCAAACCCTTCACGCGTGAGCGGCTTTTATCAGCGCTGGACGAAATTATACGGAACAGACCGCTGGCGACCAAGTATTCCTGAGTTTTAACTTTCTGCGTAGCTTAATTTTTTTGTTTCAGATTGAGTGGTTGCAGGGGCGAAATCCGTGTTTGATGATACCGAGAGCAGCGGAACCGTATATACCGCAGGGGGTGAAAAGCCCTCTCTGGTCGTTGTTCTGGCACGGGTGATGTTGTTCGGGCTGTTTCTGGTTTTTGCGCTGATGGCCGCTTTTTTGAACGTCTATGGCGGCAATACGCTCAGGAGCATGACGGATCAGCGCGTCGATTATATTTTGCGCACGCAATCGGATAATATCGCCCAGATTCTCTGGGATTTTGAGACCGAGAAGGTTGAGACGGCCCTTAAAAACATCGTTGAGGACCCTAATATTTTCGCGGCGCAGGTCTTGGAAATGCATGACGGCGTTGAGAAGGTTTTCTCGCAAGTCGGCTGGGAGAATGTAGACCAGAATACGGATATTCTTAATCATGCTATCGTCTACAGCAGCGGAGGCTCTGAGGGGCGGTCGATCGGCGTTTTGCAGATAGCCCTTGATTACAGTACGGTTCAAAAGCAGATTGTCGGAATTCTTTGGTCTAGCGCGTTGTTTTTTGCGCTGTCTTTTGCCGTTTTAACGGTCTTTTCCTATAATATCATCAAGCGCGCCATTCAGCCTGTCAGCGAGCTTTCGGCTTCCCTGGTTGATGCTGATTATTTTACGCACACCATCGAAAAGAGGGATAGTCCGGCGCGGGAGGTCAGCGAGCTTTTCGATACGTTGATCAAGATGCAGAGCATCATGCAGGGGCAGACGCGGGAGATTCATTCGCAGAAGGTTATTCTGGATACAATCGTAGAGAATTTGCCCCTGGGTATGACTGCGGAAGATCCGAAGGACGGTGCGCCTCTGGTCATCAACAGCATGTATCGCCGCCTTTTCGGCATTCAGGGAAGCTTGCTGGACGGGCGGTCGCTCGCCCGTATTCATGCTCAGGAAGATGGAGCCTTTTTGAGCAAGCTTAACGATGAGGTGGTTCTCAAGAAGGCTGTTGTTGAGCGCCGTGGCTATAAAGCCAGACGGGCAGGCGGCGGCTTTTTCATAGCGCACGTCGTCAAGGCGCCCGTTCTGGATCAGGACGGCAACGTGTCGATGATTATCAGCATGGTGGGCGATGAAACAGAACAGCATAACGCGCACAAAGAGGTTCTGGCCGCCAAGAACGCCGCGGAAAAGGCTAATATGGCCAAGAGTCAGTTTCTTGCGAATATGAGCCATGAGTTGCGTACACCGATGAATAGCATCATGGGCTTGACGCATATGATGATCGAGGATGGCGGGCAGACCGAGGAGCATAGCGAGATGCTCGATACTGTTCGAAAATCCTCACAAATCCTGCTGCATATCGTTAATGACATCCTGGATCTCTCCAAGATCGAGTCGGGCGGCGTGGTTCTGGAGTCCGTTCCGTTCGACCTGCACGATTCCGTCGATCTGATCGTGGATACGATCCAGCCTCTGGCTTTGGCCAAATCGCTGACGCTGAATGTGATTAATAGCGATAAAGGCATGAAGCGTATTGTCATGGGCGACCCGACGCGTTTTTCGCGCATTCTGACCAATCTCTGCGGAAATGCGGTCAAGTTTACGACCAAAGGCGAGATTACGGTCGATATTTCGTGTACCGAAAGCGTCTCTGATACGATCTATTTTACATGTGTCGTGAGGGATACGGGGATTGGCATACCGGAAAATAAAATCGATTATATCTTTGAAAAATTCTCGCAAGCCGACGATACGATCACACGCAAGTATGGCGGCACGGGGCTTGGGCTGGCTATTGCCAAACAGCTGGTCGAGCTTATGGGCGGTATGATCAGCGTTCAGAGTATTGTCGGGAAGGGTTCGGCCTTCACTGTCCGTATTCCGTTCAGGCTGGCGCGCGATAATTACAATCTTTCGGAGCAATCGCTTGAGCACCGTGCGCGGCGCACTAAAGACCGCGAAACCATCAGCAGGAAGCCGATTGATAAAGCCAGGGTGTTGGTTGCCGAGGATCATGACATGAACCAGATTATGATCTGTAAGCTTTTAGGGCGTTTGGGTGTTCAAGATTATACGATCGTGCAAGACGGAGCGTTAGCCCTTGCCGAATTCATGCATGCGCCGGATTACGACCTGATTATCATGGATTGTCATATGCCGAATATGACCGGGTATGAGGCGACCGGGGCGATCCGCAGGGTTGAGCGCGAGCGAGGCGGCGGTGCGCATGTGCCAATCGTTGCCGTCACAGCGGACGCCATGGTCGGTACGAGGGAACGTTGTCTGGAGGCCGGGATGGACGCCTATGTCAGCAAGCCTGTGAACGCGCGGGAGTTCGAGGCCGTGCTCTCGCAGTGGTTTGCTGTGGGCGAGCCTGTCAGCTCCCGCCCAATCAGCCGCGCTTAATACAGGGTTCTTTATTTCCCCGATCAGACTAGCAAAGCCGTATCGCAACGACCGAAGCCGTTGAATGCGGTGCGCATTGTCTGGCTGTAGGCGCCTGTGTTATCGAATATGATCCAGTCGCCCATGCGGATATCGGCAGGAAGGGCGAACGGCCCCTCCATCATATCCAGCGAGTCGCAGGTCGGCCCAGCCAATCGGTAGTCCATGGTTCCGCCCTCGAATACGCCCTCGCTCCGAACGGCGCGCACAGGATAGCGCGTGCCGAGAAGAGGTCCGGCATCGAACAAGCCGCCATAGGTTCCATCGTTCAGGTAGAGCAGGTTGCCCTTGCGCAACTCAACCCGTGCGGCCAGTGCGCCGCCCTCTGCGACCAAGGCGCGGCCTGGCTCAGCGAGCAGTTCCATGTCGCCGAGGCCAGCTTCACGCACGCCCTTGCGGATGGAATCCATGCAGGTTGCGATCGAGGGTACATTTTCGCCCGTGTAGAACACAGGGAAACCGCCGCCAACATCCAGCACATCAACCTTTACGCGGCTTTCGTCGATCACGTTGCGCGCCAAGGACAGCGCCTGAGCGAACACCGATGCGTCGGAAATTTGCGTTCCTACGTGGAAGGAGAGGCCCAGAGTTTCGCTCACCGTTCGGCATTTGCGCAGCAGGGCAGCCGCCTCCATCGGCACAGCGCCGAATTTGGAGGAAAAGTCGATGCTTGCGCCGCTGTTTTTCGGCAGCGCGAGACGGACGTGCAGCTTGAGGTCGGTCGCGAGGCCGGTTTCGCGGATGATCTTGTAAAGCTCATCCTCGCAATCCAGCACGAAATGGCGGACGCCATAGCGGTAGTACGCTTCGCGGATCGCCTCGGGCGATTTGATGGGGTGCATGAAGTACATCTCCGCCTTCGGCGCACAGGCGCGAACCAGACGAACCTCTTCGATAGAGGCGACGTCGAACGCCACGATTCCGCCCTTTGCAACGGCGGCAATCACGGACTCGTGCGGGTTGGTCTTTACCGCGTAAAGAACCTTGCCGGGGAACGCCGCGATGAAGTTGCGAGCCGTTTCCTCGATGACCGTCGGCTTGATGATTTGCAGCGGCTTGACGGGTTTGCGACGGCGTACCAGTTGTTCATCCGTTCCTGTAAATACGGGAAGGGCGCGCTTCAGAGTTTTTTGCGCGGACGACTGATTTGATTTTTTCCGAAAGGATACAAGTTTTCCCATTTCATAAAACCTCTCAATACAAGAATAACGTTGGTTAGCAGCATATGGAGCGGCGTCCCAATACGGGAAACCGATCCGCCCGCCTGTGTTTTGATCACAGGCCGGGCAGCCGCCTTACCACACGAGGGTCCTTGCGGGAGAAGTTGAGAATGTCAGAACGCGTGAAGCCCCGCCCCGGGGCTCAGGTTCTGCAAATTCTACAATGCGGGGGTTACGGCCCCGGCCGATACGAGCAACTTTACGTTTCATCACGTAAACCCTTTCAAAGCTTAGGAAGCAGTGTAAAAAAAGTTCTTCCAGTCCAAAAAGTTTACGCCGTTGCATAACCATATCTAGTGTGACCTAGGGCCAGAGACACGTGCGTACTTTCAAGTATAATATTTTTTGCCCAGATGCAAAACAAAATATGCAGCCCCGGCCTAATTATTTGCGTGATTTTTCATGGGGCTTAGCCGGATTTGCCCTGCGGGGCGGATTTAGGCGCTTTTGGGCTGCGGGCTGTAACTTTTTGACCCTGTGGGCGAAGGCTGTCACAGTGCATGTGACCAAGAGGCAAGGAGACCCAAATGGCCGCGAAATCAGCCCTCGTCCGAAGAGAGCGTCCTGCAAGTGCAGGTCTTAATGATATTCTTGTGACCAAGACGGTCAACCTCCACGGGAGCGATCCCGAGGCCAAGAGGCGCGAAATCCTTGAGTATTTCGAGAAAAGCTTCAGCCTTTACGAGAGCCTGTTCGAGTGCCTGAACGGGGATGAGGCGTTTTATGCGAGGGCCAATACGCTGCGGCATCCGCTTATTTTCTATTACGGCCATACGGCGGTTTTGTTTATCAACAAGCTGAATGTCGCCAAGCTGATCGACCGGCGGATCGACCCGAAGCTGGAATCCATGCTGGCGATTGGGGTGGACGAGATGTCGTGGGACGATTTGAATGAGGCGCATTACGACTGGCCGACCCCGGCGGAGGTCAAGGCTTACCGGGATAAAACCCGTGCAATCGTCAGGGATTTCATTGAAAACTGTGATGTCAGCCTGCCGATCGGCTGGGACAGCCCGCTTTGGGTGATCATGCTGGGGATCGAGCATGAGCGCATCCATCTTGAGACCAGCGCGGTGCTGATCCGCGAATTGCCGCTAAAATATGTCCGGCCGCATCCGGTGTGGGGCCGAATCTGCGCCGAATCGGGCAGGGCCCCTCAGAACGCGCTTTTGCCCGTGAAAGGCGGGCGGATCGTCCTCGGTAAGAGCCGGGATAACCCTTATTACGGGTGGGACAATGAATACGGGCGGTTTGAGACCGAAATCGAGGACTTCAAGGCCTCTCAATATCTGGTTTCCAACGGGGAGTATCTCGGCTTCGTCGAGGCGGGCGGGTACGGAAACCGGGAATACTGGGACGAGGAGGGCTGGAACTGGGCGACCTATAAGAAGGCGCAGATGCCGGTTTACTGGCGCAAGGAGGGGGAGAAGTATCGTTATCGCGCCATGCTGGAGGAGATCGACATGCCCTGGGACTGGCCGGTGGACGTGAACTGCCTTGAGGCGCGGGCGTTCTGCCGATGGAAGGCGGAGGTGACGGGGAAGGCCATACGCCTGCCGACCGAGCCGGAGTGGTCTGCCTTACGTACCCTTCTCAAGACGGATCAGCCGGAATGGGACAAGGCGCCGGGGAATATCAATCTTGAGGGCGACATGTCGCCTTGTCCCGTCAACCGCCATGAGGGGCCGGGCGGGTTTTTCGATATAATCGGGAATGTCTGGCAGTGGACGGAGACGCCCATCGACGCCTATGAGGGATTCGCGGTGCATCCGGTTTATGACGATTTCTCGACCCCGACCTTCGACGGGAAGCATAACGTCTTCAAGGGCGGGTGCTGGATCTCGACGGGGAATTACGCGATCAGGGATTCGCGCTATGCGTTCCGGCGGCATTTCTTTCAATATTCCGGCATCCGTTATGTCGAGGCCGGGCCTTTGCCCGCGCCGCAGCTGAACCCCTATGAGACGGACCCGGAGGTCGCGCGGTCGATCGCGTTTCATTACGGGCCTGTGGCGGGCGCTGAGGAGAATTTTGCCGTAACCTGCGCCCGGAAGATTCTTCAGGCCGTTCAAGGCGGCCAAACAGTCAAAGCGCTGGATATCGGATGCGGCGCGGGGCGCACGGCGTTCGAGTTGGCCCGCGTGTTCGATCACGTTGATGCGTTGGATTTTTCCGCGCGGCTGATCCAGGCGCCCGCGAACCTCCAGAGCAAGGGCATACAGAGGTATGTCGTTCCCGAAGAGGGGGAGATCATGGCGTTCCGAGAGGCGCGGATTGAGGATCTGGGGTATCAGGACGTGAAGGACAAGGTTCTGTTTGCGCAGGGTGATGCTTGCAACCTGATCGGTAAATACAATGGTTATGACCTTGTGTTCGCAGGGAACCTGATCGAGCATCTTTATGATCCCGGAAAGTTTCTTTCCGAGATTGGCGGGCGGATCAACCCCGGTGGGCTGCTTGTTCTCACCTCCACTTACGATTGGCAGGCGGCGATCACGCCCAGAGAAAAGTGGATCGGAGGATTTAAGGCGAAGACGGGAGAGAATTTCACCTCGCTTGAAGGGATTTCCGAGATTCTTCAGTCGCAGTTCGAGAGCGCCGGCGAACCTCAGGATATCCCCTTTACAGTGCGGCGCACGGCGCGGGTCAGTGAGAGCGGTTTGGCGCAGATGACCGTCTGGCGGAAGCGCTAACATCCCTTTCCATCGAGCAGGCGAGCGTCTAGGATAGGCGCTCGACCAGCGGAGGAGCTTATATGGTCCTGAGAAGCGTCAATCCGGCGAACGGGGAGATTTTGGCGACGTTCGAGCCTTATAATGACGCGCATGTCTCGGCGGCGGTCGATCTTTCGCACCGGGCTTTTCTTTCACACAAGATTACAAGTCTTTCCGATCGCGCGGAAAAGATGCGCGCGGTTGCTGCGCTTCTTGAGGCGGACACGGAGCGGCATGCTCTGATCATCACGCGGGAGATGGGCAAGACGCTTGCGTCCGCCAAGGCGGAGGTTGAAAAGTGCGCGGCGGGTTGCCGATTTTACGCCGATAATTCTGCGGCTTTTCTTGAGGATCAGTATATCACCTTCGAAGGGGGAGAAGCGTTCGTGCGATATCTGCCGCTCGGCCCCTTGCTTGCCGTCATGCCTTGGAATTTTCCTTACTGGCAGGTTTTCCGGTTTGCAGCGCCCGCGATCATGGCCGGGAATACGGTTTTGCTGAAGCACGCCTCCAACGTGCCGCAATGTGCGCTGGCTATTGAGGAAGTGTTCCGGAAAGCCGGGCTTGGAGAGGGGGTGTTTCAAAGCTTGCTGATCGGCGCTTCGCAGGTCGCGCCGCTGATCGCCGATCCGCGCGTTCGGGCCGTGACGCTCACGGGGTCGGAAGCGGCAGGGCGTGAGGTGGCATCGCTGGCCGGGCGGCATATCAAGAAGACGGTTCTGGAGTTGGGCGGCAGCGATGCGTTTATTGTCATGCCCTCGGCGGATCTTGATCTGGCCGTTGCGGCGGCGGTCAAGGGGCGGATCCAGAATGCGGGGCAGTCGTGCATCGCCGCGAAGCGCTTTATCATTCATGCCGAGATATACGAGGTTTTTCGTGAACGGTTGATTACGGCGTTCGAGGCACTTCGGGCCGGGAATCCCGAAGAGGACGTTGATTTGGGCCCGCTGTGCAGTGCGCAGGCGGTGGACGATCTGGAAGCTCTGATTGAGAACAGCATTCAAAAAGGGGCGGTGAGGGTGTGCGGTGCGCACAGGATTGCGGGGGAGGGGTTTTTCTTCAAGCCCGGCTTGCTGGAGGATATTCCCCGCGACGCGCCCGCCTATTCCGAGGAATTGTTCGGGCCTGTCGGTCTGTTGTTCGCTGTGGACGATCTAGAAGATGCCATCCTTTTGGCCAACGACACGCGCTTTGGCCTTGGGTCGGTTATCTTCACGAGTGATCAAGGGGAAATGGAGCAGGCGATTGACGGGATCGAGGCCGGGGCGACGTTCGTGAACGGGATTGTTGCGTCTGATCCGCGCTTACCGTTCGGCGGTGTTAAAGCCTCCGGATACGGGCGCGAACTTGCCGAGGAAGGAATACGTGAATTTACTAATATTAAGAGCGTTGTTATCCGATAGCGCCTTTACTTCGTCCTTTAAGGTATTGTTATAATGAATAAAACGATATTTGTTTGCGCCGCATGGCGGAACATGCTTAAGATCGGGGCGTTGAGTTCATATACACTTTATAAATAAGAATACCAGAATACAGTTATGTCACGCGCCTATCTTTCCGACAGATTTGGACTTAATTCAGATCAGAGCATCGGTCTTCTTGATGATGTCGATATACATTTTCAGCCCATCTGTGATGTCGCCGGGGGCGCGCAGGTGCGCGGGTTCGAGGCGCTTGGACGTAAATCCGACGGCCCGGACGGGTTTCGCTCGATCGCGCCGTTTTTGAAAGATATCTATCAGGCGGGTCTGCGGCCCGAGCTTGAGATGGTGACGCTTGATAAGGCGCGGGTTTTCCTTGAGATGTGCGACGCCAATCTTGATCCGGCGGTTGCAAAAAATCTTTATGTTACGGTCAATCTTTCGCACCAGACGTTGGCGCAGCGCGACCTGCTGAAGGAAGTCGATCTCTCCATCGGCCTTTATCCGCAAGCCTATGAGCGGGTGCGGTTCGAGATTCTTGAACATATGTTTCCCAAGCACGAGCAGGCGATCATCGTGGAGAATATCCGCGCGTTGCACGGCGAGGGGTATCGGCTTTATCTCGACGATTTCGGCGACCACCCGGGGCAGGACGAGGACCGGCTGCGGGCTTTGCACGATCTGGTCCACGGCGTGAAGCTGAGCGGGTCGCTCTGGACGCGCGGAGCGGACGACCGGGACGGGTTTTTGCGATCCGTCGCGTTGGCCGGAGGGGTCGGCAAGATCATCGTGGTCGAGGGCGTCGAGGAGGACGAACATCTGGCCGAGACGCGCGCCATGGCCGCGAAGTACGGGTTCGGCAATCTTCTAGCGCAGGGGTGGCATCCGGTTCTGGGGGCCAGCATGTCGCCGCAAACCGCCGTCGAGGTTTTGAGCGCAACGGCGCCGCGCGGGCCGGGCCAGCGCCTCGATTAAATCATCATCTTTGAGCAATTTCAGCGGGGAGCCGGGGTTCCGGTTTGCACCGCGGGGTCGGTTTCCTGGGCGGGGCGTTCGCTTAGCGCCAACGCGGCGGTGCGTTCGGCCAGAGCGGGGTCGGCCTTGGCGGCGAAAAATTGCGGGGCGCTGACGCCGCCGATGGTCAGGGTGGCCTGATCGCCTTCGGCCAGCGTCACGACGGGGGTTCCGCCTTCGATGGCTGCCGTTTCCGCCTTTTTGATGTTTTCGTTATCGGGGGCGGCGGGATTAAGTTCCCGCGCGACGCGGCGGTCAATGATCTGGCGCTGGACCGCGCCCGCGTAGGCTTCGATAAATTCACGCATATAGGGGTTGGGATCGACGTTATCATAGGCGCCTTGGCCGAGCAGGCGGTTGACGTGGGTTGCGTACTCCTCTTCGCGCAGGAGGCGCATCTCGGTCACGTCGGCGTCGGAGAGGCCAAGGTCTTGCCCGACCACAAAGTCCATCGCGCCCTCGAATTTGGCGGCGGCCTGATAAACTTCTGTTCCGGCTTGAGTGCCCGGGGTGTCATCAAGAACAGCAATTCCGGCGTGCATCGGGTCCACCGAGGCGGAGAGGGCGCGGAAGTCGATCAGGGCTTGCGCCATGTCGTCTTGTCCTTTCGCCCTTAGCCATGCGAGGCCCGCGCGGTCGGCTTCGAGTTCGCGGCTCAGAACATCGGCGTTGCTTTCATCGGGGGTCGTATGCTCTCCGAACACGGGCTGGTTCGGGTGCGTGCCCTCGTGGATGCCCCAGAAACCGTCCCAGTAGACGTCTTCGCCGGGAATGTCAGAGAGAACCTCAAGCTCGCGATCGGCGACCAGCGGCATGTATTCGTCGCGGTGATCGAGCCCGGTTCCCTGAAGGTTCACGATGGCGAAGGGCGCCTGTTCTTCGGAAAATTCATAGCGGCGGGCGAACGGGCCGTTTTCCATGGACGACTCGACCAGCCGCGCGATCTGCGCATCGGTGAAATGGCTTGAACGGTCGGGAAGCTGGGCGTCGATCGTCCGGCGCATTGTTTCGACGTCGGCGGGGTCAACCGTGCCGTTTTGCTTAAGGTGCAGGGCGTTGAACGCATCGGGGTTGATGAAGGCGATGTCGGAAACGTCGGACGTCTCGCGGACCAGACGCACGTAGACCTGATCGCGGGCGGTCATGGGGCGGGCGGGGTCGATCTGTTCCGGGGGGGCGTCCTGTTTCTGGTTCATCTTTAATGCCCTTTTCGCACCTAACGGGGTTTGTTGGCTGTCAGGGTCGCGGACGGATCGGCGGTTGCCGCAAATTCGGTTTCGAGTGCGGGCTCGGCCTCACGCGCCAGAGCGATCCGCTGTTCGGCCAATCCGGGGTCGGCGTTCGCCGCGAAGAATTGCGGGGCCGTCACGCCGCCGATGCTGAGCGTCGCCTGATCGCCGTCATTCAGGGTCACGACGGGGGCGCCGCCGCGAATGTCCTGCACGTTTACCTTCGCGGGGGAGGCGGCCAGTTCGGCTTCCCGTGCGAGGCGGACATCGGTGATCTGGCGTTGGACTGCGCCGGAATAAGCCTCGACGAATTCGCGCACGTGAGGGTTGTCGGAGACGTTATCGAAGGCCCCCTCGGCGAGAAGGCGCTGGACGTGGCCGTTGAAGGTTTCGGTGTCGCCGTTCATCATGCCGATGGCTTGGAAAGTATCTATACCCTGATCCTCGGCTACAACATGCAGCATGGCTCCGGTGAAGGTTCGCGCCGCTACGAAATGCTCGACGGTCGCGCGCTGGGTCGGTTCATCGCCGAGAATCGCAGTCGCGGCATGAAGCGGGTCAGCGGCGGCGTTCAGGGCGCGGTAATCCATGACGGCTTGCGCGATATCGGGTTGCCCTTTGCGCATCAGCCAGTCGATCCCTTCACGGTCGGCCACGAGTTCGGCGTTCATGCCGTTCGCCTCGTTTTCGCCGGGGTTGGCGAAGTTGTTCGCAGGGCCGTGGGCGTGGTCGTCGAAGTCGACGTGGTTGCCCTCGTGGATTCCCCAGAAGCCGTTCCAATACACTTCACCCAGCGGCGAGCTTTCGATCACGGTGGCTCCCACGCCTTCGGGTTCAATATTGCTTCCCTGAAGGTTTATGAAGGCGTAACGGAATGGCTCGCCATTGGGGTCGTCGGGGGAAGGCGGAATTTCCTGCTGCATCGAGAAGTGGCGGCCGTCGATGGACAAGCCGGCGATCCTTTGGATCCCCTCGTCGGGATAGCGTTGACTGATGCCCGGGATCTGTGCGTCCATCATTTCGCGCACACGGGCCATGTCTTCGGGCGATACGGTTTTGTTATTCGCCATGAAATATTCACGGTCGAGGACATTGGGATCGAGGAATATAACCGGGTGATCCGCGGTGGCGCGCACCATGGTCATGTAGACCTGATTGGCCGGGCTGACGGTATAATCTTGCTGCTGTTCGTCCTGCTCACTCATGAGCACACCCCAAATTTTTTAAGTATTATTATAATATTATGAGAATTGT
Source organism: uncultured Pseudobdellovibrionaceae bacterium (assembly GCA_964583335.1). Classification (GTDB taxonomy): domain Bacteria; phylum Pseudomonadota; class Alphaproteobacteria; order Micavibrionales; family Micavibrionaceae; genus JAGNKE01. The sequence goes on from CAZOVG010000004.1 coordinate 72,110, forward strand.
ACCCTTTTTACCCTTCTGGAGGCAAAAATAAAAGATTGCGTAATATATTAATGTTAAAGCAATGGGTTGGGTGCTTTAGCAAGGTTGCTCATTCTGTAACGGTTGTGATAGAGCCAATAGAAATATAATGCTTAACTTTATACCTTAAAAGCCCGGGGAGTTATGTATGACGGACAATATCTCGGAAAGCCCGATCAATGAATCGCGCGGCCTTTGGCGGGAGTATAGCCGGAATCTTAAAGCTAACCCTAAACTTCAGCATGATTTGCGAGTCGGGGTTGCCGGTAGTTTTACGGTCGACAATCTGATTCCGCATATCGGCGGCTGCCTTTTAAGAAAGGGATTTGCGGCGCCGGACATCGTAGCGGGTCCATATAATCAGATTCATCAATTGTGCCTTGATCATCGGTCGGTTCTTGAGCGCGATTACGATTTTGATGCGCTTGTTTTGTTATGGAGGCTGGAGGATCTTTTTCCGGAGCTTCTGGATTCCGCATTGGCTCAGGACGAAAAAAGTTTTGAAAGACTGGCGCAGGACATACGTGAGTTCGCCCAGGCGATTGCGGGTTTGCGGGGGCGATTTGCAGGAACGCTTGTCGTTTCTACGCCGCCATACCCGGCGCTCGGGTCATTCGATGTGCGCGATTTGGGGCAGTATGAACGCGGGCGGGCAGTTTATCAGCATCTTGTCGAAATTTGGAATAAGGCTCTTGAGCCCCTAGAGGGCGTAAGGACTTTCGATCTGGCGGGGCTTCTTATGTCGGCGGGCTTTGAAACCGCGCATGACGCCCGGAAGTGGTATCTGTATCGGCAGCCTTACACCGAGACTTTTAGTTTTTGCATCGGACAGACGATCGCAAGGATTGTTGCGGCCGGAAAAATTAGCGCCAAGAAGTGTTTGGTTCTTGATGCCGACAACACGATGTGGGGCGGGATCATCGGGGAGGACGGTCTTGGAGGGATCGAGATCGGAAACGATTTTCCCGGGCTGGCTTTTCGTGATTTTCAGAAGTATGCCCTGCATTTGCAGAAGCAGGGTGTCATGCTGGCTATAGCCAGTAAGAATAATGAAGAGGACGTGCTTGAGGTTCTGGACCAACATGATGCAATGATTCTGCGGCGTGAGCACTTTTCCGCAATGGAGATCAACTGGTCTTCGAAAGTCGAAGGTATCAGAAATATTGCCCAGAAACTTAATATCGGTACTGACTCTCTGGTTTTTGTCGATGATAACAAAAAAGAGATCGGCGAAATAAAGGAACGTTTGCCCGAAGTCACTTGTTTTCTTGTTCCCGAAGAATTAGCGGAATTACCCAGTTTGCTCCGAAATAGCGGCTTGTTCGATATCGGGGAGGTCACGAAGGAAGACCGTGAGCGCACCAAGATGATGGCGCAGGAGGCCATTCGTAATCAGGCTGCGCATGAGGTCAGCGAGGAAGAGTTCAGAGCCGCGCTTGGCCTTAAGGTGAAGGTTTTCGAAGTGCAGGCGCAGCATCTTGCTCGTACCACGCAACTTATAAACAAGACCAACCAGTTTAATCTCACGACGATCCGGCGGACTCAAGAAGAAGTCAAGGCGCTGTGCGCAGATCGGGACTCCGTTGTATTGGCAACTGAAATTGAAGATCGATACGGTGAGTATGGCCTGGTCGGCGTGGCTATTTTAAGGCGTGGGGATGAAGATGGTGTTTGGGATATTGATACACTTTTGATGAGTTGCCGTGTTCTGGGGCGTGGGGCTGATACCGCGTTTTTGGCTCAAATTCTTGAGGCTGCCGCGAAGTGTGGGGCCGAGCGTGTGCGAGGACGTTATCACCCGACGCAAAAAAATCGGATGGTCGAAGATTTTTACCCGCGGCACGGTTTTTCTCCGAGCCATGAGGAGGGGTGCTGGCAGATCCACGTTAGTGCGCACACGTTCGGCGTGCCCGATTATATCAAAACTGAGCTTAAACTCTCGATATGAGTTGTAATCTCAGCTTTTCTTCTGGAGCACATAAGCTACGCTGATCGGCAGCTCCTTTTCAAGACATTCCTCGACAGTCTTGCCTTCGTATGGAAGGTAGAGCGGTTTTACTACTTTTAGTCCGCATTCGTCCATCATATCCTCGACTTCCTTGATCGTTCGGAAAAGGTAAATGTGGTCGATCACAGCAGCATTGCAACATGTCGTAACGTAAATATAGGCGTCAGGCTTGGCGATGTCCGCAATCCGGCGCAGGAACAACTCGGGTTCTTCTACGTGTTCAAGAACCTCGCCGGTTATAACCGCGTCATAGGAATTGGATTTTAACTGGTCGGCATCAAGAAAATCCTTAAGTTCTAAGGTGTAATTAGCCTTTTGTTTCGGTTGGAAATATTCCACTATTTTTTTCGTTATTCCGATACTGGTTTCGCTGATGTCTATCCCGTTAAATTTGTCGAATGCGGTTCTTTCCATGGCGCTCATGAAATAAAGACCGTGACCCGGACCGACCTCAAGATATTGTCCTTTTTTGTCTTTTGGCACCGTCTGCTTGAAGAAGCGCAGCATTTCAAGGTGGTTTGGCCACATAAAGCAGGAAATAGCAATTCCGTACATGTATTTAGTCATGTAGTCCGGAGAGTGATATACGCTTCCGGCAACTTCATCCAAAGTCGAGTAACGATATTTTTTGTGTTTCTGAAAATATATTTGCTCTTTAAGTACGTCCATAACCATCATTAAGTAGCAGTCTGCTAGGTATTCAACAGATTGTCCCTGTTCCTGCGAGAAGGTTAGGTAAGTTTGCAGATTGTTAAGTTCTTCCGCGGTCATGTTTTCAAGAGAAACAGTCACAATCTTCTGGTGCAGCGGGTTTTTATCCAGAATATCGTCAACTATTTTTTCGACGAGGGGCGGGAGGGTTTTTGTAGTTACTTTTTTAGCTGTTACAGACATATCAAAATCCCTGATAAATGAACTCAACATCAAAGCCAGAGCCAAAGTACGCCATTCCGGCCAGGAACGCAAAGATAAACCCCAGAATACATTCAATAAATAGGTTTTTTATCAGATTCCTGTTCTGTTCAGGACCCTGAAGGTTTATCGGATTTTGACTGCTTATTTGGCTCATGGGGCATATTCCTTTTCTTGGTCGGTAGCCCGTGTTTGGGTTAGCTTTTGGATTTGACTGGCCAGAAAGGCCGAGAGCTTGCCGCTGTCGTTTAAATGAACATCGTCGTCTTTTGCAAATACCGTATTTTTTAGAACTTCCGGCTCCATGTTGACTACAAGCATCATTTTTTCACTATCATATAGCCTCTTAAGCTTTTCCAATTCAGCTTTTATAGCTAGGTATGATGTCCATGCCGCTTCGTCATCGCGCAGATTTTCGGACACCGGGGCGAGATAAATTAGCGCCATTTTGCCGCTCGCCTTTATTTGCTCGAGCGTACGTATCAGTATGGCGTGGTTGAACGATGTTTCATTAAGTTCTGTGAGACGTATAAGCTGGCGGTACCATTTTGAATTTACAGCTTCGTTTTTGTCATTCACAAGCTTGGACATGTCGCCTTTCAGATAACGCTGGGTGACCCAAAAAATCATGGCGTTTTCTTTGAGGTTTTGGGCGGACTCTGGACGAGGCGATTTGTTGTCTTTTCCCTTTAGAGCCGGAAATACCGCTGACCACAGCATGTTTTTTGTATCGTGAATATCCTCTGCGAATGCGGGGGCGCGCGAAAAAATGTCAAAATGGCGACCCAAAAGCGCCCAGAAGTGGTCGGACGGGGAAGGAAGCAGAGGAAGCCAAGACCATGTAGAACGGTCCGCCATCCATGTCTGGCTGGCCCGTGCGAAGTGTGAATCGCCCTTAAAAATCGCGTGGTTGTTAAACACAAAAAATGGATTTAGCGTCAGAACGATTAGGTCTGCATCTCGAGCGAGCGCGAGCTGTGTCAGGGTGTATGACTCAAGGCTTCTTAACGACAGGCGGATGTAGAGATCTATGTGGGGGTTATGGACGCCCAAGGTTTTCAACGTATTTAGCGTCTCGACGGGAAGGAGCGCGTTCTGGCCCATTGTTGCAAAATCAAGAAATTTTGCGCCCGGCTTGTAAATTACCGAGGAGGAGTCTGATATCCATGCGATTTTCAGGTCTGCTTTTACCTGCTGTGCTTCATCATTTATGAAGGCGGGGTCTGAAGGCAGCGTGATCAGCGGCGTAATCGCGAGGCCTTTGGCGTTTTCTGCGAACGGCATGTCGCGCTCTTTTTGCGGAAGATATAAGCCGGCGATCACCAGAAAAAGCAAGGCCCACAGCGCAATACGAAAAATTCCCGCCGGGGTCGCCTTGTATCCAGTCATATGAAGTGCTGAGTCTATGCTTTTCATTTCATCCACCCAGTCCGAACATCGCCGCATAGAAACCTATTGCCGTGCCCAAAGGCAGTACGATCATAGGAAAGCTAAGCATTACAAACAGATAAGTGGTAACAACACATACCCCTTGCGTTATGGGGCTTTCAAATTTGATGTTGTTTTTCTCTTTCCATCTCGTAAATCTGCGATGTGCAATTAAGCCAGCGGTGTGATACAGGCCAAAAGCGACCATTGATGCGCTTAGAGCGTGCCAGAGGGCGATGGTCATCATGGTGCCAGCCAACGCGAGGATATGGCGGTTTTCCCGGTAGCCGCCTAAGGGCACGAAAACGTTGCGGCGAGCAAAACGATATAGGCTCATGTGCCAGCCAGACCAGAATTCAATAATATTCCGGGCAAAAAACGGGTTGTTGAAGTTTTCCTTAAGGCGAAATCCGAATATTCGGGCCATGCCTATTGCGATATCGGAGTAACCTGAAAAATTAATGTAAAAAAACCATGTATACGCAAAGAGGTAAATCCATATGGTTGCGATGTCTTGCTGCGCGAACGACTCAAGTATCTGTGATGCCGGTTGCAGGAAGTTCGCGAGACAAAGAATTTTGAACAAGCCCCATACCGCTCTTAGCATGCCTGCTAGAATGTCATCAGGTGAGGGGGTGGGTAATTTGCCTTCGGCGTTTTCCTGTACTTCCTCATATTCGATAATTGGGCCAACGACCAATACAGGAGGGAAAAAGCCATAGTAAAGAAGGCGGTCTAAGCTCAGGGCCTTGATCTTTCCTATATAGGTTTTTACGAGGAGGTCTATGCCTCTGAAGGTCGCGAAAGAGAGTCCCACAGGCGTTACGATATCTCGCGCCAAGTCGATTTCCCAAAGGGGTCGGTTCAAGAATTCCAATAGAGAGTTACTGCTCAAATTTATAAGCCGCACAAAGTCCCATTCATACATTTTCCATGAAAGCATGGGGCTCAGTGCGATCACGATTGAGCCCGCGAACAGCAGATTTGCCAAGGCTGCCATTGATTTATTGTCAGGTCGTGCGGCTACTCGCGCTTCCATTGCGGCAACGAGGCGCTGTAGTACGAAAACCGCGAGCCAGAATATGATCGATAGAAGCGCAAGCCGCGGTGCGATGAAATACAAAAGGTAGACACCAGAAAAAATAAAGAGCATGCGCCTTAGACTTGATAAGGAGCAGAAAAGGTAAGCTGGGAGCAGAATGACCGAAAGGGCAATCAGGTCGAAGAAGTATTGGCTGCTGTCATAGTTAAGGTCAAATTTCAAAGCTATGCCGCTCCTAATCCCCGATAAAATTCTATTGCTTTTGGGGCGTGGCGTGCATGTGCGGCACTTTTAGAGTGTCACGCCTTTGGCGCGCAGAGTTTCCCGAGCGAGGCCAATACTTGTCATTTTCATAATTTCTTTAGTGCTGAGTTGTACTGAAAACTTTTCTTCCAAGGCTGCAACCAGCCCCATCGCTGCCAAACTGTCCCATTGGGGGGTGTTATCGGGCGACGTTTGGTCGTTCAGCTTACTCACATCAACTTCAAGAACTTCGGCGAATAAATTCAGTAAATTATCACTCATGACGGTGCGCACTTTCCTTTTGTTACGGCACACGAGCATGCCAGACATGCAGTGTAGCTGTATGTGGCAATATACCCGCACCTTAGAGAAGAGTTAAGCATAAATTGACGGGTTTGCTTAGTTCTTAAAATTCTTTTGAAGCTGCTGCATTTGCTTGATCTTGTCGGCCAGCATGTTCCGCAGGGCCTCGCGGAGGAACGGCTCAAGCTCCCGGTCCTGTTCGCCGCTGTGGGAGATGATCTGGTCGTAGATTTTCTTCGTGTCCTCGCCCACGTTAATAATTATCGTGTGGTTGCTCAGCCGGTCGTCGATCAGATCGCGTATGTAACCGCTTATATTTACGCCCATTTTATGCAAATCGTCGTGCTGATCGCGGCGCATCATGATGCTTACGCGCATAAGGTTTTTGTTCATCGCTTGTGCCTCCGGCTCGGGTTCTCTCTCCCCTATAAAAGCATAAAAGGGTATACAAAGAAATAATTGTTGCGCAATTTATATTATCAATATATATTGTTATATATAGTTATGCATACAAGGGAAAGTTGGGCCTGATGCCCGGATATTTGCTTTTGGTTTGATTTCAGACCTTTGGTCGTGGAATAAACAAGAAGAGATTTTTCGGACAGGCAAGCAGTTAAAGGGAGTTGACCATCATGACGTCAGGCAGTGCAAAAGGCGCGCAGAAGCAAAAGACCGATATCGAACAGATGATGGAGCAAGCCCGCGCGACCTCGCGCCGGGAGACGGCCTCAAGCAAGGACAAGGCGCAGCCGGAAGACGCGGCTTCGTCCAAGAAGTTCGCGAGCATTCAGGAGAATCCGTTTTACAAGGTGATGTTCGACCCGAACGCCACCCCGGAAGCGAAAATGGAGGCCGTGACCAAGATTCTTGTTTTCGCCGAGAATAAGGATCAGGCGAAAGAGGAGCTTGAGGCCTTCAAGCTGTTTAAGGAGTATCTGCAATTCGAGCGCAAGCGCATGGCGCAGCAGATCATCGCGTTGACCGACACAGAGGCGTTCAGTGAATTGAAGCAGGTCTATGACGAGTTGAACACGGCGCTGGTTGCGTTCGAGGACAAGATCTCGCCGCTGACCGATATCGTGGATTCCGTCTATAAGCTGCGGATGAACGGGCTGACGTTCGACGTGTTCCGCGAGATCGCGATGGACCGGGAGGAAGAAGCCCGTCTCGCTGCGCTTCTGGAGCAGCAGAAGAAGGAACTGGCGGCGCTGGAGCAGGGAATCAAGCAAACGCAAGTGCAGATCGCGCATCTGGGCGAGGACAAGTCGCTGTTCGGGTTCGGACCCGTCAAGGAAAATTCACGCAAGAAGATCGCGGAGCTTGAAATTCAGTTGCAAGAGAAGCGCTCTTCTCTTGGCGATCTTACCCAGAAAATCGCCGAGACGTCGAAGGCGCAGCCCCGCGCGTCCAATCTCGACCCCGAGTTCATCGAGGCCAAGGCGAAGCTGCGCGAGTTGCTGGATATCAGCTCCGACGAGCATAAGCAGCGCCAGCAGGATCTGGTTCAGGCGGCGCAGAATTTCGTCAACACGACGGAGCAGCGCGTTTCGAGTATCTCCGAGCATTTCGTCGGGATGGATAAGCAAATCGACAATTTGCTTGAGGCCAATTACTCCATGCGCGAAATCTACGCGATCATGAACGACGCGACCAAGAAGGCGCACGGGAGCAACGAGAAGTTCCGTGAGGAGTTGACCGGCAAGGAGGCGACCGAGGAGAGCGACATCGCGAAGATGAACCGCGAGCGGGACAAGCGTGATCTTGAGAATTATATCTCGGCACTCAATGCCTCGTCTTACGACACCACCACTGTCCTGGCCGAGTTGACCAATGCCAACCACCGGATCAAGTCGATGAAAGACGGCAACCAGAGCCAGATCGACAAAACACGCCAGATCCACAGCTCCGGCGTGGCGGGCGTGGCCGATCAGCTCAGCACCGTTTTGCAGGCTGTTTCCGCCGCCGCTTTGGGCGAATCCTCCGAAATGGCGCGGATGTCGCTGGAGCGCATGAACACCAAGACGCAGGATCTTTCGCAGAAGGAAGTCATTCGTCTGGCGCTTGGCACGCACGAGCAGAACAACGAGCTGACCAAGGCCTTGCAAGGTCTGGAGCAGTACGGCGAGGTCATCCGCACCGCGACGACGATCACCCGCGAGGGGCTTAAGGAGACCAAGGATCTTCTGGGTCGTCTTGAGGAGACCGCCAAGAACGTGCAGGAAGACGTGAAGGAGTCGATCGCCATCGCCGCCGACGTGGTCGCCGGGAAGGCCGGAACCTCTAAATCTTCGTCTTCGGATGAGGGTGAGGGCGGATCAGCCGCCGGTGCGCCGCCCAACCCGTTCAAGATTTAAGCGGTCTTACGTTTAACGGTTTTCAGAAAGGACAGCGGCCATGCCCGACGGTTCGAGCCAGAATTTCCTGATACGCGGAAGCGACTATCTCGCGCGGTTTCCCGGCTTTAAGCTGGTGGCGCGAGAGGAGGAGGTCAAGCGGCTGAATCGTATTCTGATGCGGGACAAGGCGAACAGCGTGTTGCTCGTCGGGCCGGGGGGCGTCGGTTGCACGGCGCTGTGTCTTGAGCTTGAGGCTTGTAAGGCCGACCCGGAGACACCGTTTGACATTTTGAGCAAGCGGCTTTTCTGGCTGGATACGGACGGGCTGTTTTCATCGGGCGATCCGACGGCGATGAACGAGAATTTTCAGAATGTGTTGCGGCGACTGTCGCGCTATCCCGACACGCTTTTGGTCATCGAGGATATGAAGGATTTCATCGAGGCGACGCGCAACCACGGGTGCACGCATTTCATCAACGCGCTGATGCGGGCTCTGGATCAGGGTAAGTTTCAGGCGATCTTCGAGTCGCGCGACGAGCATCTGGAGATCACGCTCAAATGCCATTCCAATATCGGCGAATTTTTTACGATGCTGGATTTGCAGGAGCCGAGCCGCGACGCGCTTCAAAAGATCGTCAGCGAGGCGGTCAAGCGTCTTGAGGACCATCACAGGATTCCGGTTTCGGATGAGGCGGTGGAGACGGCCATCGAACTGACATGGAAATACCGGGTGCGGGAGATGAGCCTTAGCCGGGCGCAGCCGGAACGCACGCTGAACCTGCTCGACCGGGCGCTGACATCTTATCGTCAGGAGGCGCATGCGCGTCCGCCCAAGTTGAATGAAAAGGAGCGGGAGCTTGCCTTGATCGCCCGGGCGCAGAAAGGCGAGAATATCTCCGCCTTCGCCGCGAAGACGCCGGATGAACTTAAGAAGATGAGCGAGATGCTGGCCAGCCAGATCGAGATCATTCGTACCGAGTGGCAGGCGAAGCAGGAGAGTCTCCGTAAAATCTATAAGAATCAGACGGACGGAGAGGAGGCCCTCAAGGACCTCGAAGACCGTCTTGAGGAGCAGCGCAAGAAAGATCAGGAGGCGCGGGACAGCGCCGAGAGCGAACTTAAGGAGAAGGCCGAAGCCGGAAAGGCGGGCTTCCAGCCGTTTAACATGAAGACCGCCGCCGCCGGATATGAATCGGAGAAGGTCAATGCCATCAAGGCTGAGATCGACCAGCTTCAGAAAGCGATCGAGAAAAACAAGCAGGCGTTCGACGCCATGACGCGGGAGATCAACGCGGGCCTTGAGCTGTCCGCCGACCATGTTTTGCACGAGTTTAGCGCTTTGTCTGGTATCCCGGCCAACAAGCTGAATCAGGATGAGCGGGCGAAGCTGATCAATCTCGATGAAACGCTCGCCGGGCGGGTTTATGGGCAGGATCATGCGGTTAAAAAGCTTGCCGATGCGGTGAGAGTCGCGCGGGTTGGCCTTAAGGATCCGAACAAGCCGCAGGCGGCGTTCATGTTCCTTGGCCCCTCGGGCGTGGGTAAGACGGAGATGGCGAAGGCGCTTACTGCAGCGCTGCACGACGACGAGCGGGCCTTGCTGCGCTTCGATATGTCGGAATATATGGAAAAGCATGCGGTCGCCAAGTTGATCGGCGCACCTCCGGGATATGAGGGTTACGAAGCCGGGGGGATTTTGACCAACGCGATGCGCCGGAATCCTTACGTCGTGATCCTGTTCGACGAGATCGAGAAGGCGCACCCGGATATCTTCAACGTTTTCCTCCAGGTTCTCGATGACGGGCGGTTGACGGATAACCGGGGACTGACGGTTTCGTTCAGCGAGGCGATCATCCTGATGACGACGAATATCGGTCAGAAGAATTTTCTCGATCCTGCGATGAGTTTCGAGGATGCGGTCGCGGAAACCACGCGGGAGCTGGATAACACCTATCGGCCCGAGTTTCTCAACCGTTTCAACGGGCGGCAGAATATCGTGTGCTTCAATTCGCTTGGCCTGCCGGTCATCGAAAAGATCGCCACGCGCGAGATCATGAAGCTGAACGCCCAGATCAAAGCGCAGGGGCGGGATCTTACGGTGGAGATTACGCCGGACTCTCTCCGGGCCTTGTGCAAGGATCAGTACAATCCCGCCAACGGGGCAAGGGGTATCCCGGGGTATTTCGCCTCGCAGATTCACCCGGCCGTGGCCAATACGATGTTGGAGGCGGAGAGTGCGCACGGTGTGATGGAAGTTATTTACGACTCCAAGACGCAGACGCTTCAGGTCGTGCATCCGCAGGTTCGTGACGCGGCGCCCGCCAAAAAGGGTGCGGCCTGACCGCCCGGAGGACGTAATCCATGACCGGGCAGGGCGATCACGACCATTCAGCCGAGGAATTGCTGCGCCGCGCCCGGAAGCTTCAGCAGGACTCCGAGGAGATCGGCGAGGCCAGGCGGCTGAAAGAGAAGCGCTCAGGCCTCGGGCAGGTCAGCAAGCAGATCGGCGATACGGTCGAAGCCTATAACCAAGTGACCGGGACGATCGGGTGGCTTTACAGCCATGTGATTTATCCGGTCTTTTCGCATCCGTGGGCGGGTGCGCCGTTCCGGTACTACCGCAAGCTTTGGAACCGCATGGTCTATGCGACCGACAAGGACGGAGACCGAGTGTTCGTCAAAAAGCGCGGCGGGCTTATGGTTTTATCTACACTTGCGTTTCTCTGGATTTTGCCCGCACTCATTTCTCTCACCGTCGAGATGGTGTGGGATACGAGCCGGATGTTGACCAGTTACCGCAAGGGTGAGGTCATCTATCTGGGCCGTTCGCAAGAGATCGACCCGCATGGGAACGTCTTTTCCGCGCAGGGGTGCGAGCAGATCCGCTGCACCGATCAGGACGGGTTTTATTTCCGCATTAAGCCGTCGCTGGCGCATCATATCTGGAGCCTTTGGCATAATTGGAACCTGTTTTTCCCGGATTTCGTGACGGCGGGCATCCAGAACGATATTAATAAATGCACAGTCACGAGTTACGGTTCGCGCGGGAAATTCATTATCCGCAACTGGGAAATTTATCCGCAGCTTTTGGCGGTGGATTGCGTTCCAGTGGCGGAGTCTGATATCAAGGCGTTCGAGGCTGCGCAGGACGCGGCAGCTCAACCCTGAATTAAAGAGAGTTATCACTATGTGCCGATGGATCGCCTATACCGGGGAACCGATTTTTCTGGACCGTCTTGTCACCAAGCCCGCCCATTCGCTCGTGGAGCAGAGCATCAACGCGGCGCTTCAATATAAAGACGACGGGAGCATCTGGACCACGAACGGTGACGGGTTTGGCGTGGGTTGGTATGCGGACAGGCCCGAGCCGGGGCTGTTCAAAGACGCCATGCCCGCGTGGAACGACCAGAATTTGCACGAGCTTTGCGCCCAGACCAAGGCGCGGATTTTCTTTGCGCATGTCCGGGCCAGCACGCAAGGCGGGGTCCAGCGGAACAATTCGCATCCGTTCAAGTATAAAAGCTGGCTGTTCCAGCATAACGGCGACGTCGAGGGTTTTTCAAAGCTCAAGCGCGCCTTGCAGAACGAGGTTCTTGAAGAGCTTTACCCGATGATCCGGGGAAATACAGACAGCGAGACCAGTTTTTATCTCGCCCTGACATACGGTTTGCATGATAACCCCAAAGACGCGCTCGAAAAGATGATCGGGCGATTGATCCGGGCGCAGGAAGAGGCGGGGATGAAGCCGGATTTGAGTTTCTCGGCGTCGGTTACGGACGGCAACACTCTCTATACGATGCGGTATTTCACGCCCGGGGCGACGGTGCGCACGCAATTCTATACGCAGGATATGGCGCGGGTAGTGGATGTCGGCGGTACGGCCAAAAAAACAGAATGGCCCGATAAGGCCGTTGTGGTGGTTTCGGAACCCTTGGACCGGCTCAGCGATCACTGGACGCCCGTGCCCGAGGCTTCGTTCATGACCGTTTGCAACGGGACCGTCAAAATCGAGCCGTTTACGCCGCAGCGCGTTTAACCGGGGTGGCCGTGGTTCATGAATTGCCCTAAGCAACGCTGAATATTATTCTCATACAGATAACGTCCGAGGAATAGACGGGCGCAAAATGTTCTCAAATAATTTTAAATGAGATGTGTTCTTTGGAGCAGTACGCACAAAATTATCGACAAAAAATGTATCCCATTCAGCGAACGTCCCTTTCAGCCGCTCGTCGTCCTGCTTCAAATAAGGCGAAGAGAAAAAACTGTACTCAAAATCATAGTCAAAGCCAAAACACCAACTTAGAGACTCATCGAAAAGGAAAAATGGTTTATCCTCATTAGTTCCGGCTATACGAAAAATTACTTCATATTTGAACTTTTCGATCTCCGCAAAGAAGCAACACGAAGGTCTTGCAGAGGCAACAAAAATCTTACTTGACGAAAACGCCTCTATCAGCGCGGTACAAATATCAGAAATTCGGAAGCCTCTAAAGTACTGTTGATCGTGGTACAATGGAGAAAAAGGGATGAGTACGCTGTTCCATTCCCGCTTGGGTGCTATGACCGCCAAAGTCAAATGCCACGCAAAGCGCGATAGAATAGGCGGAAAATTCTTATAAGGAACCGTTTTGGGGGACTCATGAAGTATGATGCCCTCGTTGCGAATATACTCCCAGCTTTCATTCCAAAGGCTTGGCTTGAAGGCATTCTCCTGAAAAAATAATTCATCACTGATTTCGTTCATCTTAATTCCCGAGGGTCAGATTTTTTACAGTCGCTCTCCTGCCGGCAGTCGGGCGCGATGAGATTATTTTACAAAGGTTCGAGCCGCAGCAGTTCGCCGTTTTGCTCGTCGGTCAGCAGATACAAGTAGCCGTCCGGCCCGTTGCGCACGTCGCGGATGCGTTTTCCGAAATCCTCGATCAGGATTTCACGATGGGTGATCTTGTGGCCTTCAATCTCCATACGCTCAAGGTGGCGCAGAACCAGCGCGCCGACGAAGAGGTTGCCTTTCCATTCAGGGAATTTATCGCCCGTATAAAATGCCGCGCCGCTGGGAGCGATGGAGGGTGTCCACTGCCAGATGGGGTCTTCCATGCCGGGGAGGGCCGTGTGCTCGGAAATTTTCGTGCCGATCACGTAGTTGCGGCCGAAGGTGGCGGCGGGCCAGCCGAAATTCGCGCCGGGTTTGAGGATGTTGATCTCATCGCCGCCTTGGGGGCCGTGTTCGACTTCCCATATCTCCCCCGTATCCGGGTGTATGGTCATGCCCTGCGGGTTGCGGTGGCCGTAGCTGTATATTTCGGGGAGGACATTCGTGTCTTTAACGAAGGGATTGTTCTCGGGGATTGTGCCGTCCGTGTTCATTCTGACGACCGTTCCCAAGTGGTTTTGAGGGTTTTGGGCCTGTTGCTTATCGCCGCGCTCGCTGGCGGACACGAAAAGCGTTCCGTCCTGTGCGAGTACCAGACGGCTTCCGAAATGGATATCGCTTTCGACCTTTGGTTGTTGTTGGAAGATGCTTTCTATTTTATCCAGCCGGGCTTGATTTACGTAAAGCCGGGCGCGGAGGGCTTCCGTTCCGGCGATATCAGAGTTTTGCGGATCGGGGATGGCGGCGGTGAAATAGACCCAGTCGCCGTCCTTAAAGTCCGGCGGGACGAGGATATCGAGAAGGCCGCCTTGGCCTTCGGCGTAAACAGCGGGTATGTTTTTGATTTCAGTCTTTTGGCCATCCTTGGCGATGTGCCAGAGTTTTCCGCGCCGCTCGGTCACCATATAGCCCTTATCGTCAGGCAGGAAAGCCAAGCCCCATGGGTGGTGCAGGTTCGCCGCAACGGTATTGAGCACGAAAGCGGCTTTTTGGGTTTGGAATTTACGTGCGGATGGCTTCTGGCTGGCGTAGGCCCAGACCCCGGCAAGTGACAGCGTTACGAATATTGCAAGAGCAAGGCGTTTCATGGTTTCTGATCTTACAGCCAGTGACTAAAAAGTGAAATAGAGGGTTTTATAGAGCATATGCTTGACAGGCGAGCCTCTTGCCCCCGAAGATCAAAAAAAACTTTCCAAGGAATCCTTGGGCCGCGTCGTCTTACTTGCGGACCGTCATATTTTTGAATGGATTTGAGCCATGAGATTTGCGCCTTTTTATTTGTTTTTCCTTATGTTTATCTGGGCCGGAGGGGCTGCGGCATACACGGAAAAGGATCTGGAGCAGGCGCGAGCTTATTACGACGAGAAATCCTATCAGTTGGCCCTTGAGGCCTTTGGGAAGCTTCTGGAGCAAAAGCCGGAGCGCGAGGATCTGGGCCGGGAGGTCATGTTCAAATGGTCCGACTCCGTTTTGAATCTCAAGCAGGAAGCGCAGGTTCTTAAGGCGCAGCAGAATCTCCAGACCATTATCGCGGGCAAAGAGCAAGATCGCTGGTGGGCGGAGGCGCAGGTTTCTCTCGCGGGGCAGTATATTCAGACCGATCCTTACGGCAAACAGCAGGACGTCCAGCAGGCGCTGGACGCCGCGCGCAACTGGTGGGCGGGTTCGACCGACCTTGAACTGGCGCGCAGCAAGTTCATCACGATCAGTTTTCAGCTGGCCGACTTCATCACGACGCGCTGGGGCTGGTATTACACCGGTATTCAGCCAATCCGGCTGGGATCCCCGGAAGGCAAGAGGATGATCGCCCCTGTTCCAACACCTCAACCTGAGCAAGGGAATATCGGGCTTCAGGTGCTTTACGAGGAGATCCTGAAGGTCGCGCAGAGCGACGAGGATAAAGCGCGGGCGCATTACGGGCTAGGCATGGCGTATATGTCGAATTATTCCGGCGATGCGAAGCTTCAGGAGCGGGCGGTCGAGGAATTTTCCAAGGTTATTAAAGATTTTGCCGCCAGCGAATGGGCGGACTACGCGTTTTATCAGACGGGGATGTTTTACGAGAACCGTCAGGATTTCGTCAAAGCCGTTGAGACTTACCGGGATTTCGCCAGCAAATACAAACCCGGCGAGTCGCAGTTTCTGGACGATATCAAAAACCGCATCCAGTATATCACTGCGCCCGTGCTGAATATCAGCAGCTACCAGACCTTCGTTCCGGGCAGCCAGGTTCAGATCAACGTCAACTGGCGGAACATCAAGGATGTTCATTTCACGATTTACAGCGTGGATATGACGCAAACCGTTAGACTTGACGGGCGCAACGAGGGGATGTCGGGTTATCACGACATCCTGCGCCGTTATCAGGAGAATCCCGGCGAGTTGGCCAGTGCGAAGATCGTGTCGCAATGGACCCGAGGGCTCGCGGATGACGGGAAGCACATTCCGCGCGGCGAGAGCCGGAGCCTTGCTTACTGGAAGCTGAGCGAGGAAGGGCAGGGGATGAAGCCCGAGGACGGCACGCTGCCGGTCGGGGCCTATGTTCTTAAGGCGCAGTCAGGAGCCTTGACGGCTTACGATCTCGTTCTGGTCAGCAATGCCGCGCTGATGACGAAGACCACGCGCGACAAGGCGCTGTTCTGGGCGGCCGATGCCGCGACCGGAAAGCCCCTTGGCGGCGCGACGTTGAAATACGTCTATTCGCATCAGGACTCGCAGGGGCAGATGCGTTGGGAGCAGGGCGAGGGCGTCACGGACGCGCAGGGGCTTTTTGTCACCGATCTGATCTATGCCAAGGACGCGCCGGAATATTACAGCCAGCACAGCGTCTTTGCCGCCGTTTCGGACGAGAAGGCCGGGCAGGCGTTCGTGCAGAACAATTATTACCGCAATTCCTATAACAACAAGGGTGAGTGGTGGTTTTACGCCTTCGCTGACCGTCCGGCCTACCGGCCCAACGAGATGGTTTCCTTCAAGGGCATTCTGAGGCGTCCGCAGGGGGGCGGGTTTGAGGTTCACGCCGGAAAGCGCGTCAAGGCGCAGATCTATAACCCGCAGGGGCAGATGGTGAAGGAGGAAAGCTTTACCCTCAACGATTACGGCGCGTTCGCGGGCGAGATCGTTCTTGACGAAAAGGCGGTGCTCGGTCCGTATTCCATGAATTTGCTGAGCGAGGAGAACGGCCAGCATCTCGCCGGGGCGCAGTTGTTCCGGCTGGAGGAATATAAGCTTCCCGAATATACGGTGAATGTTAAGCCGAAGGAGAAAGAAGTCGCGGAAGGGCAGATCAACGCTTACCGGCTGGGTGATACGCTGGAGGTCGAGGTTGACGCGCAGTATTATTTCGGCGGGCCTGTGGCGGAGGCCGAGGTCGAATATCTGGTCTATCAGCAGCCCTATAATTATTTCTACTGGCCCGTTCGCCCGTATCCGTGGTTCTACGAGGATATGTATCCGCGTTATAATAATTACGGCTATCACGGCCAGTTGATGGTGCAGAAAAAGATCAAGACGGATGCCAGCGGGAAGGCGCATTTCAGCGTCGAGACACCTAAGGATTCCGCTAACGACCTGCAATACCATATCGAAGTGCGCGTGGTGGACAAGAGCCGCCGCGAGATCCGCGGCACGAGCGATATTAAGGTGACCAAGAACGCGTTTTTCGCTTTCCTTGAGCCCAAGGAGAGTCTTTACCGGCCCGGCGACAAGGCGCGAGTGACGATCCGCACCCTGACCGCGAACGAGGCGCCCGTGGGTGTTGAGGGGAAGGTGACGGTTTTGCGCAACTGGTGGCGGGACCCCGTGATCCAGAACGGCCAAGTGATCAAGACCTCCGGCTATGACGGGACGGAGCTGTTCACCAAATTCGTTAAGACCAACGAGAAGGGCGAGGCGGAGTTCGAATTCGAGCCCAACGAGAACGGCTATTACGAAATTCGTTTTACGGGGTTCGACAACGGCAACGAGGTTATCGGGCGCACGTATATTTTCGTGTGCGAGCCGTCAGCCGTGAATATCGGATACCAGTATGGCGGGATTCAAATCATTACCGAAAAGGATACCTATAAGCCCGGGGAGACGGCGCAGGCGATGATCGTGACGGATCGGCCCGGATTGTGGGTCATGTTCGCGCAGCAGAGCGACGAGCTTTATGGTTACGAGCTGTTCGAGATGAAGGGGACGGTCAAGCTGGTCGAGATTCCGATCACGGATAAGTATACGCCGAATATCTTCCTTCAGGCCGAAACGGTGGACCAGTATCAGTTGAAGCAGAACGCGGTGCAGATCATCGTGCCGCCGGAGGATAAGCTTCTGACCGTCAAGGTGACGTCCGACAAAGCGGTTTATGAGCCGCAGCAGGAGGGCACGTTCGAGATCGAGGTGACGGACGGCAAGGGCCGGCCCGTTTCGGGGGAGATCGCTATCGGGCTGACGGATGCTTCGGTTTATTACATCCAGAGCGAGCTGGCGCAGGATATCCGCCAGTTTTTCTACGGCGACAAGAAGTATAACGGGATCGCCACGAATACCAGCTTTTACCAGCGGCAGTTCGTGAATCTGGTTCTGGACCCCAGCGGGAACCTGACGACGCCGCAGCAGCTTGATCAGCTGAAGAAGCAGGTTGGCGGTAAGGATGATCTTGCCAGCGTCCAGGAAGGGATGGCTGGTCAATTCGGCGGCGCGGTTATGGATAGCCGTTCCAGCATGGGCATGGCCGCGAATATGGCCGCGCCCGCTCCGGCCAGCGCTCCGATGGAATCCGCCATGGTCAGCATGGAAGCCGATGCCGCCGCGCCGATGAAAGAATCCAAAATGGCCGCGCGGCAGAAGGTCGCGGGGCGGGATGAAGCCGGGGGCGGAGCCGCACAAGGGCCCGAGCCGCAGATGCGGACCGATTTCCGCTCGACCGTGATCTGGCTGCCCTCCGTGGTTACGGATTCAAACGGCAAGGCGACGATCAAGGCGAAGTTCCCGGACTCTCTCACGACGTGGAGGCTCACGGCACGGGCGGTGACCAAGGACACCGCCGTCGGGACGGTGACGCACGAGGTCAAATCGAACAAGGCGCTGATGATCCGTTTGCAGGCGCCGCGATTCTTTACAGAGCGTGATCTGGTGGCCGTTTCCGCCCTGATCGACAATATGAGCGAGGAGGCCGTGACGGTCACGCCCGAAATCAAGGTCGAGGGACTGGTTGTGACCGGGCTTTACCGGGACGGGCAGTTCATGAAGGGCGAGATGGGGCCGGTCGAGGTGCCCGCGAACGGGCAGGCGCGCGTGGACTGGGCGGTTGCGGCGCAGAAGGCCGGAACGGCGAAGATTGCGGTTACGGCGCGTTCGGCTAAGGCCGCCGACGCGATGGAGAAAACCTATCCGGTTATTCCGCACGGGATCGAGAAGTTTCTGGCGCAATCCGCCGTGCTTAAGGCCGAGGGCGGGGAGACGTTCACGGAGCTTGTCATCGACATTCCCAAGGAGCGGATCAAGGAAAGCACGTCGTTGCAGATCAATCTTTCGCCCTCCATGGCCGCCGGGTTGCTGGACGCGCTGCCCTATCTCGCCGACTATCCCTATGGGTGCGTCGAGCAGACGATGAGCCGTTTCCTGCCCGCTATCATCGTACGCAAGACCATGCGCGATCTGGGGATTGCTGACCGGGACATCGCCGCCTATATGAGCGACGTTCTTGAGCCGCGCAACGACCCGGACGGGCACCCGCAGCAGCGCACCGACGCGACCTATGCCAAGCTGGACGATATGGTGGATCAGGGGCTGAAGCGGCTCTACGACTTCCAGCATGCCGATGGCGGTTGGGGCTGGTGGAAAGAGGGCGACAGCGACCGTTACATGACGGCCTACGTTCTCTGGGGTCTGAGCCTTACGAAGCAGGCGGGCGTGAACGTGCGGCCCGATGCTATCGACCGGGCGGTGCGGTTCCTTCAAACCCAACTGGTCGAGGAGGAGAACAACCCCGACATGCTGGCGTGGATGCTTCATGCGCTGGCCGAGGCCGGGTCGAGCAGCAAGTTTGAAGAGAAGTTCCGCAAGGCGCTCTGGGAGAAGCGGGATACGCTCAACCCCTATACGCGGGCGATGTTCGCGCTGTCGGAACATAAGCGCGGCGACAATCCGCAGGGCGTTGCTGTTCTGGCGGATAATCTGCTGAACGGAATCTCGGAAGACAAGGAGAACGGCACGGCCCATTGGGGCAAGTCCAATCTTTATTACCGCTGGAGCGACGGCGGGATCGAGTCCACGGCGTTTACGATCAAGGCGCTTTCGAACATCAAGCCGGACAGCGCGGTTCTGGACCCTGCCGTCAAATGGATGAGCCTGAACCGCCGTGGGGCGCGCTGGAGCAACACGCGCGATACGGCGATCGCCATTCTGGGGCTGGCGGATTATCTCAAAGCCTCCAAGGAGCTGGCGCCGCAATATTCCTATCAGGTTCTTGTGAACGGGGCGGTTGTACGCGAGGGGACGATTGACCCGAGCAACGTCTTTACCTTCGGGCGGACCATCGACATTCCGGCGGACAAACTCACGGACGGGAAAAACACCGTCAAGATACTGATGAACGGGCAGGGGGCGCTTTATGCGTCTGCGTATGCGAAGTTCTTTACGCTGGAGGAGCCCGTCACCAAGGCCGGGAACGAGGTGTTCGTCGAGCGGCGGTATTTCGTGCAGTCGGTCAAGGAAACACTGATGAAGGGCCTTGCCGAGGACTGGAAGCCGCTTAAGGACGGCGATAAGGTCAATAGCGGCGACCGGGTGCGGGTCGAGATCCTGCTGGATTCCAAAAACGACTATGAATATCTGGTCAGTGAGGATTTCAAGCCTGCCGGTCTGGAGGCCGTGGAGGTGCAGAGCGGTTCAAGCTGGTTCATGACCCTCGACGCACAGGGTCACGAGACAGGGGGGCAGGGGTATCTGTATCAGGAATTCCGGGATCAGAAGGCCGCGTTTTTCATATCGCGCCTGTCGCAAGGGAAGCACCTGATCCGGTATGAGCTGCGGGCCGAGGTTCCGGGGACTTTCCATGCCATGCCGAACCAGACCCATGCGATGTACGTGCCGGAAATCCGCGCGAATAGCGACGAGATGCGGGTTGAGGTCGGGGAACGTGCGCCGACGCAAGGGCCGTGATTTTTAACCGTTTCTTAAGCTATTGCCTTGGTTTTACAATGAAATTGAAGTCGATTCCCGTTTGTGCGAGAATGGAGCGTTCGGTTTTTATCGTTTCATGAGAGGCCGTTTCCTTTGGAGAATCAGGGCATTGCGGGAAGCAAAGGCGGGTTGAAAAAGACCCTGTTTTACGACGACCTTCGCACTATGCCTTGGTTGAAGCGGTTTTTCGTCCATACGTTCAGGATTCTCTACGCGATTTTCTGGGACATCTACGAGGACCGGATTACGCTGCGCGCGACCAGCCTCGTCTATACCACGCTGCTATCCATCGTGCCGACGCTCGCGATCGTGTTCTCGGTTCTTAAATCCTTCGAGTATCACAACAAGCTTAAGGAGAGTTTGCAGAGCTTTCTGAGCCCGATGGGCGAGCGCGGTGTGGAGATCACAGACTATATCATGAATCTTGTCGAGCGGGTCGATCCGGGCGTTCTGGGGTCGGTGGGTCTTGTTTTCCTCATCTACGCCATCGTTTCGATGGTGAGCAAGGTGGAGGCCTCGATCAACGAGATCTGGGGCGTGGAGGTTCACAGGCCGCTTGTGCGGCGTTTCAGCGATTATTTGAGCGCGGTGGTGCTGGGCCCGGTTTTGATCCTGATCGTTCTGGGGATCATGGCGAATTTCTTTGCCGGGGCGGCGGCGGAAATCATTCCGGGGGTCGGGCAGCTTAAGGACGTCATCGACATGGCGCTGCCCAACGCGCTCATTATCATGATCTTTCTTTTTCTCTATAAGGCCTTGCCCAACGACCGGGTTTCGCTGATTTCCGCCCTGATCGGGGCGGTGTGCGCGTGTCTTCTGTGGCAAGCGAGCGGCGTGGTGTTCGCGCATTTCGTCGCGTCCTCCTCGCGGCTGGCCGAGTTGTATTCGGTTTTTGTGACCAGCATTATCTTTTTCATCTGGCTGAATTTCGCGTGGTTGATCATCCTGATCGGCGCCAGCATCGCGTTCTATCACCAGTATCCGCTTGAGGCCGTCACCCGCAAATTCATGCGTTCGCCGGCATCCATCGACCTCCGGCGGCTATCCGTCGAGATTGCGCTTTTAATTGGACAAGCGCATCGGAGAGGTTATGCGCCATGGACCTCCGAAGGGCTTGCGCGGCGGCTGCGGACGCCCAAGCGGATTATCGACCATTTGTTGAGCGCGATGGAGAATACCGGGCTTCTTTACGCTATCGACAGCCGTCCGGCGGGTTTTGTCCTTTCGCGCCCCGTGGATAAGA
Organism: uncultured Pseudobdellovibrionaceae bacterium; assembly: GCA_964583335.1. GTDB lineage: Bacteria > Pseudomonadota > Alphaproteobacteria > Micavibrionales > Micavibrionaceae > JAGNKE01. The sequence goes on from CAZOVG010000004.1 coordinate 93,683, forward strand.
TCTCCGTTCGGGACGTGATGGATTCCTCGCGGATTAAAGATGCGCCCTTTATCGGGCGGGAGCATGCGCCGGGGCTCGATGTTCTGATGGAACAGCTCGACGACGCCAAGGAAGCGATCCTGCGGGATGTGAACCTTTCCGCGTTGCTGGACGAGCAGGAGAAGCTTGCGAATATTACTGGCCGGACAGACATTTAATATGAGTTTTATGTGATTATGAAATTCTGGCCTTTCAACGACAGGCTCTATAGATTGGCATAATAATGATTGGCGAAACCGAAAAGACCGTTTCCATTCTCGCGCCCGTTCCGGCGCCGTGGGAGGCTTGGCGTGACGACCGTCTTGAGCGGTTCAGGCTGGCCGCCTATCTCAATACCGTCATTTCCTCGATTAACCATCCTTTCGTGATCAATCTCAGCGCTCCGTATGGCACGGGCAAGACGTTTTTCCTGCGGAACTGGCAACGCCAGATCCTCGATGAGGGCGGACGCGTGGTTTACCTTAACGCCAGTGAGACGGAGCTTTCGGGCGATCCCATCATCGCGCTGGTGTCGGCGTTCCGCAATCAGGTCATCAAGGCGGGGGCGTCGCAGGATGTTCCGGTGTTCGACGCGCTGATCGACGAGGCTTCGCCTTATATTCTCAGAAACGAGCAGCGGACGGGCGCGGGCGCCTCGGCGCGGCTGGACCAGCATGACGCGGTGATGCATTCGATGCACCGTTTCCGCTCAGGGCTCGTGCAGTTCGTCGGTAAGATGATGGACGCGGAGCCCGATCCGCGCAGGCGCAAGATCATCCTTCTCATCGACGAGCTGGATCGCTGCCGTCCGGCTTATCTTCTTGAGCTTCTGGAATGTCTGCGGCATGTGTTTCTCGTGCCCGGGGTCATTGCGCTTCTGGCCGCCGATCAGAATTATCTGCATCAGGCGGTATCCGGCGTTTACGGCGGTGAGGCGGGCGGCGAGGGATATCTTCGGAAATTCATTGATTGGGAACTTGCGTTGCCCGATCCGTCTTACCGGGTGTTCGCGCGGCATCTATACGATACCTTCAGGGTTGGCGAGGCCGGGGTTTTCGCTCCCGGGCGCGACCCTTTCAAAGGCGAGGATCATCTGATCGAGGGGTTCGCGTTTTTTGCCGATGTATGCAGCCTCACGCTCCGGCAGCAACATCATTGCTTTACGCAAATCAACATCGCAACGCGGGGCATGGGGAAAGAGAGCAAGCCGTTCGGCTTTCTTTTGGGTTCACTTACGGCTCTGCGCATGGGTTTTGGTGGCGATATCCAGCGTTATTGCACGGGGCAGAGGCCCGTGAACGAGTTGATCCGCGAGATCGAGGCCGCCGGCATGGATAAAATCGGCAACCATCTGCGGATGGGCTGGCACGATTTCAAGGCGCGTTTTCATGCGTGGTTCCTGACCGCTGACGAGGCGGCGATCATGCAGGCCGAGAAGGCGGAGATCGAACGCGAGATCAAGGCGATGATCGATAGCCGCGTGATGAACAGCCGCGAATTGCCGCTCAAGAACCGCCTTAGTTATCTCGACGCCGTTCTCAAAACCTATGAATCGCTCAGGCGCGACGGTTCGTTCTCCAGCCATGAATCGCCTGCCTATTCGGTTTTCAAAGACCTTGAGCATGCTCTCTTTTTAAGCGAGGCCAGTTCGAGCGCTCTGGCCCCGGAAGCCAAGGACCCGCCCAGAAAAGAGCGCACGGCATGAAACCGCAAGGGCATGCCGACGTCCAGCAGGCCGCAGATTTCTGTGCGTGGCTGGTCCGCAAGGCCGAGGCGGAGTTCGACCGTTTACGGATCATTCCGGCGATCTATACCGAGGATCAGTGGTCCGCTTGCCAGGAGGCGCTCGCGCAGCGGTTAAAGGCCGAATTTCCTTATGCCCGAGCGGATTCGATGAACGAAGTCTTAGAGAGTTCCGGTTCGCAGGCCTGCGTCTGGCATCCGTTCGACGGGGCTGGCGGGTTTCGCACCGTCGTCATGAAGATCAATCTGGACGATTGCCGGACGGGATTCTGGCCTGATGCGGTGCGGGAGGCGCAGGCGGTGATCATCCACGAGGGCGGCCATGTCTTAGGCGCGGAGACGCGCGGCGGCGTCAATTCCAGCCTTTATGAAGAGAATTCCCCGGATGTGTTCGAGGTTTTGCTGAAGTCGTGGCTTGGGCAAAGAGAGGATGCGGACGCGTTGTTGCGCATGCGCACGGTCAAGCCGGGGGAGACTCCCGCGCTGGCGGTTTCAAGGCGGTACGGGTTTCCGGCCGTTTATCAAGACGGCGTGGCTTTGGGGCAGGGGTATCACCGGCGCGGGCAGGCAGGGCAGGGCGTTTCGCTTACCGAGATGGTCGAGGCCGCCGACGCGCTGGTCGAGGACCGGGGACAGACGCTCAATCAATGGTTCGGGTTTGCCGACGCGATGTATGCGCTTTCGGGTGAGACACGTGATCCTGCCGATTTGCTCGGGGCGGCGGTCAAGGCGGGCCATCCGCACGCCAAGATTATTGCGGAGGCCAGCGGGATTGCGCCGAATCTCGGGTTTACGCCCGCGCATGTGCCGAACCCCTTTTCATCCCGGAATGCGGCGTTCGATTATCCCGGCAGGCCGGAATCCTCGGGCATGAAGCAGTCCGGCGATCAAAAGAACGGCCCTTATGGGCTGGGGCCGTGGCCCTCGGGCTTTGCCGTTCTTGACCGGGATGCGGGCTGGCAAGGTTCGTACGATCTGGATTTGAATGTGCGCAATTATGGCCCGGTGACCGCGCCGCCGCCCGAGGAACCGCATTTTTCCTGAGCGGGAATCGTGGTAGAACAATCCGCACGCGTTTTATCTGACAAGGGAGAGAATTATGGCAAAAAAGATCAAGGTCGCGACGCCGGTCGTGGAGATCGACGGAGATGAGATGACCCGGATCATCTGGGATTTCATCAAGAAGAGCCTGATCCTGCCTTACCTCGATGTCGATCTGAAATATTTCGATCTCTCTATTCAGAGCCGCGACGCAACGGAGGACAAGATTACCGTCGATGCCGCCAACGAGATCAAAAAATACGGTGTCGGCATCAAGTGCGCGACCATCACGCCGGACGAGGCGCGGGTCAAGGAGTTCAATCTCAAGAAGATGTGGAAGTCTCCGAACGGGACGATCCGCAATATTCTGGGCGGGACGATTTTCCGTGCGCCGATCATCTGCTCAAACGTGCCGCGTTATGTTCCCGGTTGGGAGAAGCCCATCGTGATCGGCCGTCATGCGTTCGGGGATCAATACAAGGCCACGGACATGAAAATTCCGGGGCCCGGTGTGCTTAAGCTTGTCTATACGCCGAAAGGCGGCGAACCGCAGGAGTGGGAGGTGTTCGATTTTCCCTCTCCGGGTGTCGCGTTGGGCATGTATAACCTCGACGAATCCATCGAGGGGTTCGCGCGATCGAGCTTTAATTATGCGCTGCTGCGGAACGAGCCGCTTTATATGTCCACCAAGAATACGATCCTCAAGCAGTATGACGGGCGTTTCATCGAGATTTTCCAGTCGATCTATGACGCGGAGTTCAGGGCGGAGTTCGAGAAGCGCAAGCTGTTCTATGAGCATCGCCTGATCGACGACATGGTGGCGCAGGCCATCAAATCGAATGGCGGATTTGTCTGGGCGTGTAAAAATTACGACGGGGACGTGCAATCCGATATCGTGGCGCAGGGGTTTGGGTCGCTGGGGCTTATGACCTCCGTTCTGCTGACGCCCGACGGGAAGACGGTCGAGGCCGAAGCGGCGCACGGCACGGTGACGCGTCATTACCGCGAGCACCAGAAGGGCAAACCGACCTCCACCAACCCTATCGCGTCCATCTTCGCGTGGACGAGCGGGCTAAAATACCGGGGGCAGTTTGACGGCAACGATGCGCTGGTCGAGTTTTGCAACACGCTGGAAGATGTCTGCGTTAAGACTGTCGAGTCCGGGCATATGACGAAAGATCTTGCGCTTCTGGTCGGGCCGGATCAGAAGTGGCTTACTACGCAGGCGTTTCTTGACAAGTTGGTTGAGAATCTTGAAGCCCGTTTAGGCTAGTCTATTTATTTCACGTTGCCGCTCAGCAGCCTTTCCCAGTGTGCTGTGACATTTTCGAGTGTATAGGAGCGGAGGCTTTCCTTGGCGCTTTCGCCGAGCTTGCGGCGAAGTTCTCCGTGCTCTATCAGGAGTATCAGCGCGGCGGCGAGGCTTGTCGCCCGGTCTTTTGTATCGACCAAGAAGCCGTTAACTCCGTCCTTAATAATTTCATTGGTGCCGGGACAATCGGCAAAGCCGATTACAGGCACACCGTGAGACATAGCTTCCGCCGTGGCAAGACCGAAGGATTCATAACGTGAGGGCATAACAAAAATTGCTGCTTTTTCGTACTCCTTGTGAATATTCTGTGTTACACCCGGAAGGGTAACGCGTTCCTTTAGGTTAAGTTCTTTCACGAGAATTTCGAGATGCTGGCGGAGAGGCCCTTCGCCCACGATTCGTAGGTTCCACTCTGGAAAATGAGTGGCGATGCGTTCGAAGGCTCGGATTAAAGTTTCCTGATCTTTTTGTGGATCGAGTCGCCCGACATTCAGGATTAATTTTTGTTCAGGTGTTTTTGTTTTTCTTAGGCTTGGTTGGTGAATCGGATTGGGTATTACCTCCATTTTGCGCCGAAGAACGGCAGGGTACGTTTTGCGGATATTATCAGTAACGACCGTAATTTTTTTCATGAAAGGGGATGTCGCAAGGAACAGGGCATATTCCATGGGGCGCGTACCGTAATGCTCGGGTACTATATGTTCGCTTGCTATAAGAGGTATTCCTGAACCTATCAATGCGATAGATGCCGGAATGAATGTACTGTGCATGAAGGCTACGAGGATATCAGGCTTTTCAGATTTTACTGTTTTTCGAATGGCTTTTATGCGTGAGAGAATTTCCCATGCCTGCGAGGGTTTGTCCACCTTGCCAATTTCAAGATCAAGGCGACGCACACTGGATGAGAGCGGATAAAAAGGTTCTTGGCCGGGCTGATCGAATGTCAGAATTGTGACGTCATGTCCTCTTGATGAGAGTGCACCGGAAAGATCGGTCAGGACACGTTCGGCGCCGCCGTGGCTGTGGTTGAGGGTTTTGATCGCAAACAGAATTTTCATCGGCGTGACGTCTTATAAAAGAGATCTTCCCATAGATCGTAGATTCGCGAGGGTTCGTATTCGCGTACGCTTTTAAAAGCGCTTTTGCCCATACCTTCGAGTCGCGCCGGATCGCTCATCAAGTATTCAAGAGTCTGTGCCAAGGTAAAGGCGTCGTTATTGCCTTTTGCGAGTTTGCCGTTTTCACCGTCCTTTATCAGGTCGCTTACCCCCGCGCAGTTCTCAAAACCAGCACAGGGAACTCCGTGAGCCATGGCTTCGGCCATAACATTAGGAAATCCCTCCCATAGAGAAGGCAGAACAAAAAGCAAGGCTTGGGCGTATTCCGGGCCGGGGTTTGATACCGTTCCAGGCATCTCAAGGCGATTTTCGATTTTTAGCTCTGCTGCTAGCTTTTCCAAAGATCGCCTGTCGTTGCCTTCGCCGATTATACGCAAGGTCCAGGCAGGGTATTTGTCTACTATCATAGAAAAGGCTTGCAAAAGCACTGCATAATTCTTTTGGTACTCCAGACGACCGATGCTCAGCAGGACTTTACGTGTTTTTTGTTGGTTTAGATTGGTAGGATCGACTGGGAAGACGGGATTGGGGATCGTCACGATCTTTCTATCTAAATAGGCCGGGTAATGTTTGCGGTAACTTTCGCATTGAATGGTTATGGCTTTAGCGAACCGGAAGGTCTGGTAAATCCACTTTCGATACTTTCCAGAGCTTATGAAGTCGTAGCGCGTCGGTGCGTTGCGCTCTGCGAGAATAATAGGATAGCCCATACCGAGCGTATACACGCGCGTGCTGAGGTAGGGACCATCCTGAAAACCGATTATAATATCAGGATTGGCTAAGCTCACATTTTTTCTGACTTTTAGAGCGCGGTAAATTTTTTCTTTTAGACTAGCCTTTTTTAAAGGATTACCGATGTTGATCTTATGCCATTCTATAGAAGAATTTATGGGGTAGAAAGATTTTGCATTCTCAGGATCGAGTGTCATCAGAGTTACTTGATGTCCTCTTCCAGTCATTTCGTTCATGAGAGCGCTTGCCATACGTTCAACGCCTCCGGCCATGTTGTTGATCGCGCGGCAGCAGACAAGAATATGAAGAAAACGCTTATGTCCTTGCTGATTCATTTTTTCTTCATGACGCAGGCGTGCAGGTCCGGTAGTCGTTAAATGGCGCGATACTGCTATCGGGTGTCTCAGCCAAAGCTTTGCAAGGGTAAAGGCAAATATTGGATAGTTTTTCTTGAAGTGAGCGGCGCGAATTTTCGGCCACTCCCTTGCATATACATAACGGCGTTTGCCTACAAGATATCCTTTATGTTTTTCTGCAAGATTGAGCTCGGCCTCAAGGTTCTTGTCATGGCCTTTATCAGGGGACTCCGTTGAAAATTGAATGAAAAGTTTTTGTGGGCATCCTGTGAAATACGCCCCTTCCAGCGCGCATCGTACAGCAAAATCAAGGTCTTCTATACGGCGGAAGGTTTCATCAAAGCCGCCGACATGATCAAATACCGATTTTCTTGCCATGAGCGAGCAAGTCGGTGTTCCTGCACCGTAGAGCCAGTCGGACGGTCCACCGAAAAAAAGTATCCGGTCGGCTACACCTGCTCCATGTGGTGTCATTCCCCTTGATCCTATCGCTTCGAGCGGCTTTTTATAGCCGTTCGGATAGATACGTTCGCCTGAGGCGTAGCATAGAATAAGCTTAGAGTTTTCCCTTTCTTCAGTTTTGATTATTTTTTCATATTGTATTTTAAGACGATCGGGCAGGCTTTCGTCGTCGTCGTCAAAAAACGCTATGAATTCGCCTTTGGCTTCTTTGAGAATTGTATTTCTTGCGCCGGCTGCCCCTGTATTTTTTTTGTGTTTAACTAATCTTGCGTAAGGAATGGACTTAAGTTTTTGTAAGACAATTTCGAGGGTTTCATCTTGTGAGCAGTCGTCAACGATAAGAATTTCCTTATTTGCCCAACTTTGTGCATGTGCGCTTTCGATCGCGCGGGATATCGTTTCTTGCGCGTTATATGCTGTTATGCCGATAGTAATAGCAGGCTCCTTCATGAGAAGTTCCTGTAGAATTCTTGTGCTTGCTTATTATATTTACGGTTTGGCCACGACCATCTTAGGCGCTTGAGGCAGAGTCGCGGGTACTTGAACAGAAGGCGTGTCATTTTGATCAAAAAGCTTATTTTTTTACCTTTCAGGTATTCGTGTTTTGCATCGAGCCAACGGGCGCAGAAAAGAGGCGAGATTCCGCTGTTACGAATAAAAACCGCGTGTTTTATTATTATGTTTCGATGGTGAATTTCTTCTTCAATTAATGTTTTTTCGCTTCCTAATGTCATTGTTTGTCTTACCAGAGGTTCGGCGATTCCTACAAAATGCCCTCCGTTTAGAGCAAAACGCACGTTAAATTCTGTATCCTCGCAACGCCGGAATTTTTCGTCGAAGCCGTTTAAAGCCTGATAGCTCTTGAGTCTTGCCATTTGTGCGCAGGTGGCCATCGAGCCAAAGCCATTTTCAACCGGAAAGCCATATAAGATACGTTTTGCCATGTTTTCACCACGCGGGCATAGTCCCTCCTCGTTGCAGCCTGCTGTGATCTCGTAATGCTCCCGCCCGTCGGGGTAAGTTTGCAGCCTTGCGCAGTGACATATGACTTCATTTTGTCCTGCATATTTTTCTTCGTATTCGACTATTCTAAGGTATTGTTTTTTCAAGCGTAAAGAATTGCTTTGATCATCATCATCAAAGAATGCAAGGAACTCTCCTTTAGCCTCTTGGATAATGCGATTTCTGGCTGACGCTACGCCTTTATTCTGCCTTAGTGTTATCACACGTATTTCAGGATGTTTTGTCGAGAGTTTCACCAGAATGTGTGGCGTGCTATCGGTGGATGCGTCATCGACCACGATTATTTCTTTTTTGTCCCATTTTTGCGCTAAGGCTGAATTTATAGCCGATTCCAGCGTCATCTCAGCATTATAGGCTGTCATTCCGATTGTTATCATCGGTAGAATTGAGTTGCTATAATTCATAATAACCGGCGCCGTTCAAATAATGCTTACGCAAGGTCCAGTCTACTGACAGGCTCATAATCAAGCGGTAGGCAAAGGCGGAAGCGACTGCCCCTGCTATGCCAAAAAGGGGTATCAGGAGGGCGGAAGACATAACACGAAACACAGACGTTGTGATTGTTATCTTTGCGTAGCTTTTACTGTCCAGCTGTGAGCGGATGAATCGGTAGCGTAGTGTTGCTGCGTTTCCGACTGCAACTGACAAGGCCAGCGCCTGAGCGTACGGAACCGATTCAGCGTACTCTTCGCCAAAAATCAATATCAGCAGCCAAGGCAGAATTGTCACTGAGAACGCCGCTATCAGGAGACCCAGTATGAGTGCCGACATCTTTAAAGCCCGATCAAGGTCCTTGGTATAGCTGCATTCCCTTGCGAAACGCGGGGCCATTGCGGCTATCCCGTCTTGGACCAGATTTCTCATCAGCTCGGGGATGCGCTCTGCGGCTACGAACACAGCAACGGAAGCGGGAGACATAAACAAGAAAAGAAGCAATTTATCTGATTGAACTGCCAGAGTATTGAAGGCTGCGTAAAAGGAGGTTCTTATGCCGTAACGTATGCTTTCAGGTTCGTTGGTTTCATCGGGTTTTAACGCCCTTAAATCACGAATTGTTAAAACAGTATTCAGTACAGAGGGCACCCCCAAAAAGACAAGCACGGCCAGAGGAATGTTATTTGGGAAGATCAGGGCTACAACAATCATAGACGCGTGCATTGCGAATTGCCATGCCGTTTCAAGCTTAAAAAACGATTTGAAGTTTTCTTTTCCTAATGAGATTTGGCGCCATTGTGAAAGTCCTTCATAGAAGGGCAGGCTTATCGCAGCAATTATGAAGCAGTACATGAGTACTGTTTGATCTGTTTTTTGGTAAAAGTGGGCGATCATCAGCATAATAAAACTGCCCATAAGACACCCTGCAAAGCTCAGGGGCAGGGAATTTCTATACGTGGCCAAATGGCCGCGTGCTACAGACTGCATGATTGAATTTTTGAGGCCTATAAAGCCGAAAATCGTCATCAAACTGGTGAGGCTGATCACGAAGCTATATGTTCCAAACTCCTCCAATGTCAGTGCGCGGACCAGAAAGTAAGTAGAAATCAGAGCAAATGATTTTTGGAATATGCGTTGAGTTATAAGAAGTACTGCGCCGAATATGCTGCGAATGTTGTTATGCGCCACCAAATCGATTGTTAATCCCTTTTTATAATCAGGTCGCATTACCCGGATTTCCGAAAGAAAAGCAAGGGTTTTGATGATTTGCGGCCCTTTATTTCATCTGCGACATGAAAATGCTCAGCGAGCAGTGACCGTATCGCCTGCTCGTTGCAGAGTTTGGGATGGATCTCGATAACGATCATATCCACTTTATTTAATAATTCTGGCTGTGCTGTTAGAAAAGCCTCTTCGGCTCCCTCGATATCGACCTTCAGTAATCCTATCCGCTCGAAATTGCTTAGCTCAAAAAATTTTTCAAGGGTCGCTCCTTGAACGCTGATCGTACCATTATCAGAGACCTTATGACTCATGCTTTCGCCTGCAATCGAAAATTTTAGTGTGACCTCCTCTTTCCAGGCCGCGCGATTGATCGCCCGCCAAGCGTGGCCGCAATGTGCAGCTGCCTGTCTGTTCTTTTCAAGAACGGCATAGGTATTCGGGTCTGCTTCGATGCTGAAAATTTCAGATTGTGCGTTTTGTGAAATGCACCAAAGGGCAAACGTACCGATATGTGCGCCAGCATCAAGTATGCTAATGTTCTTGTTTGTTGACATGTAAGGTTTAAGAAAAGCGTATTCGGCATCAATCAGCACTTCACGCAGGGCGGAAAAATCCTGTCTGCGGAATGTTAACGGTAGTTGAGCGAAACTGCCATGACCGTGAAGGCCGGGCTTGAATTTTGATTTGATGATGTAACACGCCGCTTTGCACTTTCCGCCTGTTAACTTAGATAACCAGTTTACGTTTTCTAGGAAACTGTTGAGGCGCTTTATGAGGTTCATCGTTAATTTAGCTCTTTTTTGCAACTTAAATGTAGTTAACTGTCCATTTTTTCCTGAGTTCCTCTGGATTTTTCTCAAGTGCTTTCATTACGGCACCTTCGAACTTATGTACTTGGGTTATGATCCAAAGCAGTAACCACGAAACGGCCGGAATTACTTTGAGCTTTTTTAAAGCCCATCTTCAAGATTGCATTCTATAACTCCATCGGCGGGCACTATGTCTGTTCCATAGTATTCTTTACAGTTTTTTAGATAGGGCCTTAGCGCCATCGTACGGCAGCCGATATCGAGCAAAGAATAGTTTGTGTAGTTCTCGTTGATTAAGTTGGCGCACATCGGCAGCCTTTTTAAAGTCACTTTATTTACTCCTATGAAAAGGTGAAATGCCCATATACCTGTAGTGCTGGAAAAATGTTTCTACCAACCAGCAATGCGCAACCTTAGAGAATTATGCAAGTTTTTTAAGGGTGCCAACAGATTCTTGCCTCCGGGGGCTTTATCCATAATCCAGCGAGCCATGCGGCGTCCAGCTAATTCCAGCCTGTTAAGTGGTTTATACAAGTCTTCGCAAAACTTGAAGTAGACTTCGGCTGTCATTTCGGGAGTAAGGCCCGGATAGGTTGGCTCGCCTGAATCAGAAAAAGTTTGCAAAACACTTAGGCCATACTCTTTAGACAGAGTTTCGTTCCCTTTGTGGAAGGAGCAAAAAAATCCCTCGCGTGCTTTTTGAGATGAAAATATCTGGTAGCCTTTTTGATCAGGAAAATGATCATTAATTTTGCGGAATGAGCGTGCCGATATATAGGCTAGTGCCGGGTCAGGTTTTGTTGCGTTGTAGAGGCGTTTTACCTCTAGTACGTCACGATTAAGCCGTGTATTTGACTCAAAAATCTTCAAATTCGCGTCAGCATAGCATTTTTCGTTAAGAAAGGACTGGCAAAAATCCTTAATAATATCATCTTTAACGTCGTGAAAATTTTTCAAGCTAATTGAATCTCTCTTAAAAGCTTCATCCCAGAGACGGATGTGACCCAGATAGTCGTATATCTCTTTGTGATCAGTGACCAGTTCTTCATAGCTTGTTGTGATGCCGAAGGTGTTTTTCACCAACTGGTTATAGAGGGAAGATGACAGTTCGTCTTGCGGTCGAAAGTAGCAAGCAATTTTTATGTTTGAAAAAATTTGACATGCGGATTTTAAAGCAGCGATCAGTTTTTTTTCATTCTCCCAGTAATCCTCTTGGCGTTCTCTTTTTTGAATGTCTATAAAAAACCCGGTCATTGCATAGAAAGACTCAGCGCTTATTACCAACGTATGGCAGCTTGACTCTTCGGCTTGCTTCTTAGCGTCTAAAAAAAAACTATCGACTTCGGAATGTTTTCCGTGGGCAAGCTTGGATGCAAGAAAATTAAAGACATAGGCGCTGTCTTGGTTTTTTGGATAGAGGAATCCTTGAGATTTCAGAACTGACCTGTTTAGCGCCAGAAAGTGCTGTATGCTTGTTGAGGCAGTTTTATGTGTGCCTATGTGTAGCAAGAGTTTCAATGGTTAATTTCTCTACAGTATATTGGTCTAAATTTTTTTTTAAACAGGCCATGAATCTAGGGCTCAGTCAAGCGCGGTTACTGATCAGGGGTTTAATTATCTTCTTTATTTTACCATGAAGTTTAGGTTGTTTATTGCGCAGATATCCCTTTAGAAAATATAAAACTTCAGAGACAAAACGTCCGGGGCGATAATATTCTTTCTCAAAGGCGCAGAGGACTGCGAATAGAGCAGCTGCATCAGGTGTTTGAGGTGGCTTGCTCGTGAGATCATGTTCGGGCAGCGAAAAAAACGACCCTGTTGAGCCGCCGTATTTTTGCGCAAGCAGACGGTTATCGGTTCTGTGGGATTCGAATGTGCTCTGCTTGAGATCGCGTGAGATCGTATATCGCGTGCGGGGCAGGTCGTCGCGCTTATCCATACGGTTCAGAATGGCGATAATTGAGCGCTCGCGCATTTTCGTCTTATTCGTTTTGTTGAGTGCGGCCTTGAGGATCAGACATTCCGCGCTCAAACTCTGATTTTCAAGCTTTCTGGGGATATTTTCCTTCGTTCCGATGACTTTGTCCAGACCTGTGCGCTCCAGAAAATCTTGGCCGGTATCGCCGTTAACAAGCGCATCACGCTCGTAAGGGATGATCGAAAATTTATCGGGTTTGAGTGTTTCCTCCCACAGATCGACAAGATGGAGGTAATTCATGTGTGGAGTGAGAAGTTTTGCCAGTTGTTCTTCACTTTCATAGATTTTTTTCCCTAAAAGCCCTTCATATCTGATGATATGGCCCATAGCAGATTCCAACCATAGATCCTGCCTTCTTAGGTATAAAACAACATGCTTATTTTTAGCAGGCAGCAGCGCGGCCAGACGTTCTATTTTCTTTTTATGAGTCTCAAAAAAATCCTCGGATGGGCTTAGGGTCCAAATTTGGGGAGCTCCGAAGAAGCTTTCAGCGCTCAGGATTAAACTATGGCAGGAATGTTTCTGCATCTGGCTCTTGAATTGCTCTACCCACTGTTCTGGCTCCAAGTCGGGGTATCGCTTTATATTTGAGAGAGATTCTGCAAAGGAGTTGTGCTCAACGAGATTGAGTGGCGTTCCGCCTAAAATGATATCAGGATAAAGATTCCCGTTTTTTATCAGGGCGTTACGGTTTTCAGCCATCAGGGACTGAAGCGAGCTTGTCCCTGTTTTGCTCTGCCCTATATGGAGTATCAGGTTCTGTATCATGACTAATTGTTACTCAACTGCTATTTGCTCGGCAAGCGGGAACGGTTGTTCCATGGTCTTAGCCATACTTCCTGCAGAAGACCATCGGTTTTGAGGTTTTGCGCGGCCCCACGTCTTCGATGACCTGAAAATGCTGACTCAGAAGCGTTCTGATGTTTTGCTCGTTGCAGCGTTTGGGGTTGATCGTGACGAGAACCATCTCCACCTTTTCCAGAATTTCTGGCTTGGCGGTCAGAAAGGCTTCCTCGGCGCCCTCGATATCCACGTGCAGCAGATCGACGCGTTCGTATTTGCTGAGTTCAAACAGCTTTTCCAGCGCGACACCGAGAAGCCTGATCTCGGATTTGACGGGTTCCTTCCCCTTTTTTGTCTTGGGAGAGGGTTTGGCGAAGGGGACGACGGCCTCTTCTTTCCAGGCGGCGCGGTTTAACACGCGCCAGGCGTGGCCGTATTGCGCGGCGGGTTCGCGGTTGCGTTTCAAAACGGAGAAGGTATCCGGGTCCGCCTCGACGCTGTAGATGTCGCACTGCGCGTTTTCGGCAAGGCACCAGAGCGAGAAGGTTCCGATATGCGCGCCGATATCCATTACCCGCATCAAACTATTATTCGCGATGTAAGGTCTGAGGAAGGCGTATTTCTGCTCGATCAGAGTTTTGCGGACGGCGTTGATGTCCATGCGCCTGAAGACGATCGGAAGGTGCGCGAAACGGCCCTCCGCCAAAAGACCCGGCTTTTTGCGGGCCGCCAGAAGATACCGTGCGGCTTTGGGTTTGCTGCCGATGAGGGTGGATAGCCAATCGACGTTCGCCTTGAAACTTTTTATGTTACGTATCATTCCCATGCCTGATTGTGGCCCATGCGAGGGTATCAGGCAAGCGGGGTGCGGCGGTCAGGTCTCAAAACCCTCGATCATCTTCATCATCTCGTCTTTTGCGGCGAGACGCTGTTTCTTGAGGGTTTCGAGGCGTTCGTCGCTGGCGGCCTCCGCGCCCTTTTCGATGCGCAGGATTTCCTTGTTTACGCGCTCATATTCATCAAATAGGCGAGCGAAATGGTTGTTTTCCGCCTTAAGGCTATGGATGGCCAGTTTATGATCGGGGAGTTCGTCGGCCAGGCTGTGGGATTCGGTCAGCATTTGTGTTGTTCCTTTGCGGGTTTATTTGACAGAGACGATTTTAAAGGGCATTTCCGTTTCGTCGTGTTCGGTGATCGAGATGTATTCGCCCTCTGTAAAGACATGCCGGTCGAAGCGAAAGATCGGCTCTTCACCAAGCGCTTCGTTTTCATATTCTATGGCCCATTGATTGCCCTTATGGTGGACGAGGCGGCCCTTTTGCTCGTCTTCGTTGCGCCAGAAGCGGCGGACCGTGCATTTGTCCTTATCGGCTTTCCAGCCTTCGGTGTCGAGATGGCCCTTGCCGTCCAGAGGGGCCACTATTTCATACCCGCACTCCGGCGAGCCTTGCGGAAATTGCTGTGTGCGGGCCAGTTCGAGTCTGATTTTCTTCAACATGCCCTAAAACCTTCTTAAATTTGACATTCTTGGGATTTTATTCAGCATGATGGCCCATCGTCCATGATTTCGGTCAAGAGCCGGGACCTTTGCAAAAACTTTGCGTTTTTTGGCGGTTCTGCTATAACCTGCCTGCCTGAACGTCAGGTGCCGGTCGCAGCCTACCCGGCCAACAAAACAAGGATTTAGAGTATGAAGACCATCGTTATCTGCTCCGGCGGGCTGGATTCCGTTACCTTGGCTTATAAGGCGGCCAAGGAGTCGACCCTCATCGGGCTTATTTCCTTCGATTACGGGCAGCGGCACAAGCGCGAACTGGGCTATGCGGCGATTGCGGCCAAGGCGCTTGGTGTTCCGCACCATATCCTCGATATTTCGCACGTGGGGAAGATGCTGTCCGGGTCGGCGCTGACCGACGATCTGGATGTGCCGGACGGGCATTACGCCGAAGAGAATATGAGAGTGACGGTTGTTCCCAACCGGAACGCGATCATGCTGGCGATTGCCTACGGTGTTGCCAGCGCGCAGGGGGCCGACCGTGTGGCCGCCGCCGTCCACGGGGGCGATCATTTCATCTATCCCGATTGCCGCCCCGGTTTTATCCGTGCGTTCGAGACGATGCAGAACCATGCTTTGGAAGGGTATTCCAATATCAGCCTGTTCGCGCCATTTCTTGAAAAGACCAAGGCCGATATCGTGGCGGAGGGCGCGACGCTGGGCGTTGATTTTGCCAATACATGGTCGTGCTACAAGGGCGGGGAGATTCATTGCGGGCGCTGCGGCACCTGCGTTGAGCGGCGCGAGGCGTTCGATATCGCCGGAGTTGCGGACCCCACCGTCTATGCGGACCCGGATTTTTGGGTTGAAACCGTGGCCAAGGCCAAGAAGAAGGGGCAAGGCTGATGTACAAGATCGTCAAGGACTATCACTTTTCCGCCGCGCACCAGTTGCACCAGTTGCCGCCGGATCATCCGTGCGCGCGGGTGCACGGGCATAATTACGTGGTCGAGGTGGAACTGTGTTCGCCGACGCTCAATCAATACGGCTTCGTGCGGGATTACCGGGAACTGGATGCGCTTAAGGTCTATATCGACTCCGAACTGGATCACCGCAACCTGAACGACGTTCTGGGCGACGATCATGTCACGGCGGAGCAGATCGCGCGGCATCTTTATGAATGGTGCAAGGCGAAGTGGCCGGAAGTGACGGCGGTGCGCGTCAAGGAAACGCCGCGCACGGTGGCGGAATATAGGCCATGACGGCGAAGGTCGCTGATACAGGCGAGACAATCCGCATCAGCGAGATTTTCGGGCCGACGATACAGGGTGAGGGCGCCTTGATCGGGCAGCCTACGGTGTTCGTGCGCACGGGCGGGTGCGATTACCGCTGTTCGTGGTGCGATACGCTTCA
The DNA here is from genome assembly GCA_964583335.1 of uncultured Pseudobdellovibrionaceae bacterium. GTDB lineage: Bacteria > Pseudomonadota > Alphaproteobacteria > Micavibrionales > Micavibrionaceae > JAGNKE01. Next base: position 109,625 of record CAZOVG010000004.1, read on the forward strand.
CGCGGTAGACAGCCGATACCGCGACACATGGATGCCGATGCGGGCGGATGAGGTTTTCGCGAAGGTCCAGGCGCTTTCGGGCGGGCAGCCTATCACGGTTTCGCTTTCGGGCGGCAACCCGGCCATCCAGCCTCTGGGCGGACTGATCGCTCTGGGAAAGGCGAAGGGATACCGTTTCGCGCTGGAAACGCAAGGGAGCATCGCGCAGGATTGGTTTGCGAACTTAGATGTTTTGACGCTTAGCCCCAAGCCGCCCTCTAGCGGGATGGCGACGGACTGGGCGAAGTTCGATGCATGCCTCGATGCGGCCGGGGAGGAGCCCGACACGGCCCTCAAGATCGTCGTATTCGACGAGGCTGATTACGTTTATGCGCGGGAGGCGGCGGCGCGGTATCCGCAGCTGCCGATTTATCTTCAGCCCGGAAACTCTACGCCGCCCGATATCGAGGGGCGCGGGGAGCCTGACTTTTCGGAATTGAACGCGCGCCTGCTCTGGTTGATCGAGCGGGCGGCGGCGGACAAGTGGTACGAGGCGCGGGTTTTGCCGCAGCTTCATGTTATGATCTGGGGCAACAAACGGGGCGTCTAGGGGGCGCAAGAGCATGAGCAAGAAAAAGAGCGGCAAGGGAATTTATGAAAACCTGACGCAACTTGGCGGAAAGTCTGATCTGCCGGATTCTCCTGAGAAGGCTGTGATTGAGCGCGTGCCGAACCCGCATGAGGGCACGGATTGTCTCGTGCGGTTTACGGCGCCGGAGTTTACCTCCATCTGCCCCATCACGGGCGCGCCGGATTTCGCGCATCTGATGATTGACTACGTTCCCGGCAAGTGGCTGGTCGAGAGCAAGTCGCTCAAGCTTTTTCTCGGTTCTTTCCGCAATCACGGGGCGTTTCATGAGGATTGTACGGTGGGCATCGCCAAGCGTTTGGTCAAGGAGATCAAGCCCGTGTGGCTGCGGATTGGCGGATACTGGTACCCACGCGGGGGGATTCCGATCGACGTCTTCTATCAGACCGGGCCAGCGCCCAAGTCGGTCTGGGTGCCCGATCAGGGTGTGCCGCCTTACCGGGGACGAGGCTAGATGAAGAAGTTTGTTTTAGGGTTTTTTGTCGTTTTACTCTCCGTCCTCGTTCTGGGTTCCGGTTATTTATGGGCTACGGCGGCCCGCGTCGGGGCGCTGCCTGAGCTTAAAGACGGCGATGTCGTTTTTCATTCCAGCCGCAGTTCGCAAAGCACCGCAATCTGGATGGCTTCGGGCAGTCTTTACACGCATATGGGGATGATCAAGCATCGCGATGGTGTTCCTTATGTTCTTGAAGCGGTCGGACCTGTGCGCGAGATTTCCCTTGAGGACTGGATCGCGGAAGGCCTGGGCGGGCGGCTCAGCGTCATGCGGTTTAAAGATCTCACGGATGAACAGGCCGGGAAGGTTCTGGAGGCCGCCGAGGCTTATATGGGTTTGCCCTACGACCCTTACTTTACGTTCGGCAAGGACCGGATTTATTGCAGCGAGCTGGTTTACTATGCGTTTAAGGAAGGGCTTTCCGAAGATCTGGGCAAAGTTGAGAAAATCAAGGATTTGAACCTTGATAGCCGCGCCGTGAAGGCTTTGATCGCGGAGCGCTGGGAGGGGTATCCGCCCTGCAAGAAGGGCGGTGTTGCCAGCCTTGAGCAGTGTTTGCCGATCCTTTATGAGGAGGAGTTGATCACGCCTGTCAGTATTTCCGAAGATCAAAGGCTGGAAACGGTTTACTCCAATTACTAAAATTCTTTCAACCCGTTAAAACACATGCTGCCATTTTTGGGGTTGCGGGTTATAATGCCGCACTGTGTTGATATTCAAAGACTTGGATCGTGCCTATGCTGACTTCCGTTGCCCAGACCGTCGCCCTTACAAACTGGGGAAATTCCGCCCTTCGCCGGGGCCTTGACCTTAAAAAGGAGAATTTCTTTCCCGGAAATTCGGTTTTCAAGGGCTGCAAGGAGGTGCGGTTTGCTGACGCCGACCCGAAAACCGCCAAAAGCGGCGATATGGATTATGCGCCCGATCCTGTGGCGTGGGTAAAAAGGATCGCGGAGGGGCAGGGGCGGACCCTGCGCCTGCATTATCGGCCCTCTAGCAACCCCGATATGTCGGACCGGATCGCCTCAAGCCTCGGGCAGGGCGGGCGATGGTTCATCGAAGTGGTCAAGGTCGTCGCGTCGGATTACTGGGAGGCGCGCTGGGACAGCCCTTCGACGGTCGTCTACAGGCGCGTTTCGGCCAACGAGACCGTGCGGCCCATCGAATTTCACACCTCGCTTGAGGAGATCAATTCGCGGCTTGAGAAAAGCCTGAAGGACGCGGCAACGTTCGCGCGTGGCCATGGGCAGGAGAAGTTCGCGATTGCGTTTGAAAACGGCAGCAAGATCGCCGAGGAAGCCAAGGCGCCTTTGGAGGGCGTTCCACACGCTGATATTCTCTATCCCGCGCATTTTAGTCTCAAGGCGCAGCGGGCTCTGGGCGCCATTCAGGCGGCGTGGGTGTTCGAGGGTAAGGGCAGCTGGAACGATGTGCGCATCGACGACCCTAAGGACCACGAGGTTTACGAGAAGCTCTCAGACGAACTTTATACGCTGTTCTGCCGTGCGATCGTATATTCCGTCAATTCCGGGTTTTTGAAAGATTGATTGGCTTTAGACTCCGCCCCTCATAGAGACGATCATCATCGCCAGCGCGACGATGATCACCAGCAGAATCATCACAGGCAGAAGCAAATTAAAAAATCCGCGCCAGCTCGATCGGAAACCCTGTACCTCGGCAACCATATGGCTGGCCAGAACAATCGTCCAGATCGCCGCGATCACCGTTACTCCCAGATTCATGTATTCAACCGTGGCCACATCGCCTGAAAGCATGGATATATCGAGATCCTGAAACTCTGAGGTGAAAAGGCTGTGGCCGGAAACGGATAGACGGGGCCAGTACATGAGCCCTGCGACGGTCAGAGGAAGGTACGACCAAACGCTCACGACACGGAGGTCCATCTGGGTTGCTCTGCCGCCCAGCCAATTTCCGGTCACTTGCATCAGCCAGCCCGAAATATAAACGCCCAGCAACACGACCGGAGGGCCGATGATCAATGACACGGCGAGAATTACGCCGAGAGAGTCGATTTTATCGCCGGATTTGGCGCTTTCAAAGCTTTGGAGCATATTGACGATGCCGTAGGCAAAAACAATCAAGCCGTATCCATAAGACGGGTTATTGGCCAGAATGTAGCGGATCGTCTTGCGGGGGCGGAGCCAGATTGAAGCCCAGGGATTCAGCCGGGGGCCGGAGGGGCCGTGATGGTCGTCGGAGGTGGGGTAGCGCATCGGTCCGCCTTACAAAGCTCAGTCAGGATTTCATTGAAAAGGTTAACTCAAAAGCCGCCCGGAACCAAATGAAAATCCTTTATTTTCAGGGGTTCAAGCCCTTAGGGCCGAACATTTTTTTTGCTTTTGTCCGTCAAAGCACTAATATCAGTCTTCTTGCCAACAGGAGACGTTTTCGCCATGGCTCAGGAACAATCCGCATCGTCAGACCGCACCGAAGCCGGGGGTGCCCGCATGAAGGCCCTTCAGGACGCTTTGCAAAGCCGGATCATCGGGCAGCACGATTTGATCCGCAGTATGATTTTGTGTCTTTTGTGCGACGGGCATATGCTGATCGAGGGGATGCCCGGTCTGGCCAAGACCACGGCGGCCAAAACGCTGGCGCAAGCTTTGGAGGGCGAGTTTCAGCGCATACAGTTCACGCCGGACCTTCTGCCCTCGGACCTCATCGGGACGGACGTTTACCTGCACGAGACCTCTAGCTTCGAGTTTCGGCGCGGGCCGCTGTTCCATAACGTCATTCTGGCCGACGAGGTGAACCGTGCCCCGGCCAAGGTGCAGTCCGCGCTTCTGGAGGCGATGGAGGAGCGGCAGGTTTCCGTCGGGCTTCATACCTATAAGTTGCCGCCGCTTTACATGGTTCTGGCGACGCAGAACCCGATCGAGCAGGAGGGGACCTATACCTTGCCCGAAGCGCAGCTCGACCGTTTCCTGATGCATGCGGTGGCGGAGTATCCGAACCACGACGAGGAAATGCAGATCCTCGATCTGGACGACGCGCTGGCGGAGGGTAAGGCCGGGAAACCTGCGCCTTCGAGCCCGGTGATGAAACAGGACGAAATTTTCAAGGCCCGGGAGCAGATCCGCAAGGTTTATACGGACCGCAAGATCAAGCATTATGCCGTATCGCTGGTGAGCGCGACGCGCAAGCCCGGCGCCTATAGCCAGAAGCTTTACGACTGGATATTGCACGGGGCTTCGCCGCGCGCGACGCTGGGGCTGATCGCCGCCGGGCGGGCGCTTGCTTGGCTGGAGGGGGACAGTTACGTCACGCCGCACCACATTCAGAAGGTTGCGCCGAATATCCTGCGGCACCGGATCATCCCGACCTTCGAGGCGGAGGCGGACGGTGTGTCGCGGCAGAAGATCATCGAGCATTTGCTTGAGGTGGTCGCGGTTCCTTAAGGGTTGCTGAGGGCGGAGCGTTCGATGCTGTTTCCCGATTTCAAAGAACTGGTCGATATGGGGCGGCAGGCGCCGGGCGTCAAGCTTGTGCGGCGGCGCAAGGCTGTCTCCACGCTGACGGGCGATTATAAATCGCCGTTCCGGGGGCGTGGGCTGGAGTTTGAAGAAGTGCGTGGATACGTGGCCGGGGACGACGTGCGGAATATCGACTGGCGGGTCACGGCACGGACGGGGGCGCCGCATATCAAGCTTTATTCAGAAGAGCGTGAGCGCAGCGTCATCGTCTGCATCGACAGCAACGATTCCATGCGGTTCGGAACGCGGGGGACGTTTAAATCGGTTCAGGCCGCGCGGCTGGCGGCGCTGATCGGGTGGATCGCCGTTCAGGAGGGGAACAGGCTCGGGGCTTCGTTCTTCGGGAACGTGCCCAACGGCAAGCGGTTTTACGGACCGCGCCGTTCGCGGCGCTCGCTGTGGCGGATGTTTCATATGCTTTGCGACCCGGAGGACCATCATCCGCGCCCGGTGAGCATGGACGAGCATCTTATGCTGCTTTCGCGGGCGGAGCCTCCGGGTTCGCTCATTTTCGTGATCAGCGATTTTCTTAACCCGGGTCGGGATATCAAGAAGGCGCTCTCAAGCCTTCACAAGCGCGGAGACGTGGTTCTGGTTTCGGTGAACGATCCGGCGGATGCGGCGTTTTCAAAGGCCGGTACGGTGCTGTTTTCCGGCGGTGGGGCGCACGGGCGTTTCGTTGTGGACACGGAGGATATGCGCGGGCGTAAAGCTTACGAGAAGCAATGGATTCAGAACCGGGAGATGCTGAGCGACCTTGTTAAGGTTCTCGGGCTGGGGTTTGTGCAGGTTTACACCAACAGTGATGCGCGGGCCGAACTTGCGGCGGGATTGCGGCGCATCGGAAAGACGGGAGCGAGTCGTGCAGGACAAATCCGCCGAACTGCTGGCGCAGCTTAGGGATATTAGAGGGCTGGACCCTTTTCCCTGGTGGCCGATCGCGCCGGGGTGGTGGTTCCTGCTGGCCTTTATGATTTTTGCCGCTGGTGCCCTTTATCTGGCAAGGAGCCTGTTCGTGAATTGGCGGAACGCCCGCGCATGGCGGGACGAGGCCAAAAGCATACTTAGCGATCTTAAGAGCGACTCCAAAAGGCCGGACAAGGAAAAGCTGGCCTCGCTCGGTATCCTGCTGCGCAAGCTGGCGATCCGGAAGCACGGGCGGGCCGTCTGCGCCGGGCTTGAGGGGCGCGAGTGGCTGCGGTGGCTGGCGCGGCACGATCCGAACGGGTTTGATTGGGAACGCGACGGGGCGTTTATCGCTGAATCGCCTTATGCGCCCGAAGAGCAAGTTTTACGCGGCGGGTCGCTGGAGCGGATGATCCGCGCAGTGGAAGGGTGGGTGAAGTAGCATGTTCACGTTCGCCTGGCCTTCTATGATCCTGCTCGTGTTTCTGCCGTTCATCGTGCGTTATCTTTTGCCGCCTGCGCGGCGCGGAGGCGATCAGGCCGCCGTGCGGTTCGGGTATATGAACCGCATCATGGACGCGTTTTCGGGCGTGACGCTCAAGGCCAGCATCCCTTCCTATTTCCTTATCACGCTTTTATCGCTGCTGTGGCTGAGTCTGGTTTTGGCACTGATGCAGCCGCAGATCATCAATAAAATCGAAGACATTCCCAGCGAGGGATACGATATCGTTCTGGCGGTCGATTTGTCGGGTTCGATGCGGGCGATGGATTTCCAGAAGGGGTGGCTGCCGGTCAGTCGCTTCGATATCGCGCGGGAGGTGGTGGGCGATTTCGTGAAAGGGCGGAAGGAGGACCGGATCGGCCTGGTTCTGTTCGGTAGTTTTGCCTATCAATACGCGCCTCTGACCCTCGATCACAAGGCCGTCGTGAAGATGCTGAACGATACGGTCATTTCGATGGCGGGGGATGGGACGGCGATCGGTGACGCGATCGGGCTGTCGGTCAAGGCCTTGCGAGAGCGGCCCGAGAAATCCCGGATCATCATCCTGCTGACCGACGGCGAGGACACGGCCAGTTCCATCCCGCCCTTGCAGGCCGCCAAGCTGGCGAAACAATATGGGATCAAGATTTACACGATCGGCATCGGGCGCGATGGTATGATTCCTTATGGCCTTGGCATGGCGCGGACGGTTTCGGACGGAACGTTGCTCAGGTCCATCGCGCAACAAACGGGCGGAAGCTTTTTCGCGGCTTCGGACACGGACGCGCTTAAAAAAGTTTATGAGCAGATCGACCGGCTTGAAAAGACCAAGGCGGAATCGCGCACGTACGTGACGCGGACTCCGCTTTTCCGATATCCGCTCGGGTTCGCGTTTTTCCTTTTGTTCTTGATGGCTATTGCGCCGTTGTTTGTCTCCAATATTCCGAAGGCGAAGGGCGGACGATATGCTTAGTTCAGGAGTCGCAGGTTTTCATTTCGCCGAGCCGCAGTGGGTGCCTGCGCTTTTGCTCATTCCGCTGGTTTGGGGGATGTATCGTCTGTTCAAGGCGAATACGCAGCAGGGGCAAAAGCTGCGGGCGTTTGCGGACGCGCATCTTCTGCCGCACCTGCTTGAGGATCACCGCGCGGCGGGCGGCGGATTTTCGGCGCTGCATTCCCTGACCTTGTGGTCGATTGTTTGGGCCTGCGCCGTTCTGGCGATGGCGGGGCCGCGCTGGGATTACACCGATACAAAAGTTTACAGGCCTTCGGGCGAACTCATTATCTTGCTTGATCTTTCTCGTTCTATGGATGTCGCGGACGTCAAGCCTTCGCGCCTTGGCCGTGCGCGGCAGGAGATTGGGGACGTCTTACATTACGCGCAGGGCGTGAATATCGGGCTGGTGGCGTTCGCGAAGATTCCGCATATGATTGCGCCGCTGACCGACGACCGTCAGACTCTCATGCGGCTTTTGCCCTCGATCAAGACGGAACTGGTTTATACGCAAGGCAGCCGTCTGGTTCAGGCGCTGGATATGGCGGGGCGGATGCTTTCTCAGGATCAGGCTAAGATCGAGCGGCATGTGCTTATTCTCAGTGACGGCGGGTACGAGGATCCTGAGGCGCAGATCTACCGGGCGATAAGGGCGTTGACCGACCGGGGCGTGCGTATCCATGTCATCGGCGTTGGTACGGCGCAGGGCGGGCCCGTGCCGAACGGGCAGGGCGGTTTTTATAGGGGCAGAACTGGCAGCGCGATCATGGCGCCCGCCGATTTCGGTCGGCTCAGAGGTATCGCCCGGGACGGGCAGGGTGTTTATCTGGACGCGACCTATCAGCAGGAGGATACGCGCGCGTTTCTGGCTGAGATCGGCGCAGGGCAGGCCGACGAGCAGGAGGACGGGGAGCGGGTGATCCGGCAGTGGGAGGAGCGTTTTTATATTTTTCTTCTTCCCGGACTGCTTTTGATCCTGACGTGGTTCCGCCGGGGGGCGGTGTTTCCGGCTGTTCTTGTCGCGCTTATGTTTGTTCCTGCGCCCGCCCGCGCGGAGAGTGTGCGCGATTACTTTTTGACGGAGGAGCAAAAGGGGCGCAAGGCGCTTGAGGAGAAAAATTTCGAGCAGGCGGAGGAGATTTTTAAGGATGACGCCTATCGGCGCGGGGTCGTGCAATACAAAGCTGGGGATTATGAGGGCGCGGCGGAGTCGTTCGATCAGGCCGACCGGCCTGAAGTTGCCGAGGATGCGCGTTATAATCTGGGTAATGCCCGATTGATGGCGGGGCGGATCGAGGAGGCGATCAAGGCGTATGAAGAAGTTCTGAAGGGCAACCCCGAACATCAGGATGCGGCGCATAATCTGGAGATCGCCCGGAAGATGCTGGAAGAGCAGCGGCAGGATCAAAAGAGCGATCAGAGCCAACAAAATCAAGCCGATCAGAAGCAGCGGGCTGATCAAAAGCCGCAGAAGGGCGAACAGTCGCAAGAGCAGAAGCAGAAGGAAAATTCGCAGCAGGCCGAGAAGCAGCAGGAGCAAGGGGAGCAGCAGCCCTCCGAAGGGCAGGACAAAGCGAGCAAGGATCAGGGCGAAGAACAACAGCAAGCAGGGAAAGACTCTGCAAATCAGGACTCGCAGAAGGCCGAGGGCGAGCAGGAGAACGCGCAGGGCAAGGCGCAGTCCGAGGCGAAGGCCCCATCTCAAACCAAGCCCTCCGACACGTCCGAGGAGGGATATCCGCCCCAGCCCGGTGAGGAGCAGAAAAACGCCGAGGCCGCCAAGCCGAAGGAGGGCGAGCAGAAGAAGGATCAGGGCGAAGAGCAGAAGCAGGCTTCCAGCGGAGAGGAGGCTCAGCCGCCGCAGGAGCAGACGCCCAGCGGAGAAGGCTCGCAAGATCAATCCGAGCGGGAGCAGGGTGAGAAAAACAGCGCTTCAGAGCAGGAGCAAAAGGGCGATGAGACTTCGTCTTCTCCGGCGGGACCGCAGCCGCAGCCATCGCAGGATCAGTCGGGCCAACCGAGCGACAAGCCCGCCGATACGCGCCCGAGGCTTGCCGACGGCCCGGTCGAACCGCAAGGTGAGGGTCTGCCAGTCAGAACGCCGCAGGATGTCGATGCCGACCGATGGCTTGAGCGCATACAGAGTGACACGGAGACATTCCTCAAGAACAAGTTTTACGTTGAATCGGAGACCCAAGGAGCGCGAGAAGGAGACAAGCCATGGTAAAGCCCCTTGTTCGTTTTTGCCTTTTAGGCGGTGTTTTGTTCATAGCCGTTTGTTTCAGCACGGCCTGCTGGGCGGCGTCTTTGACGGTCGAGGCGGACCGGCCGGCGGTTTATAAGGGGGAAAGCCTGACGCTTTCGATCATCCTGAGCGACGCGCAGCAAGCGGGCGCTCCCGATCTCAGCCCTCTCGAAAAGGATTTCCAGATCGTTTCGCGGAGCCAGTCTTCGAGCGTCAACGTGATCAACGGCTCTTACAGCGCGAAGACGATCTGGACGCTTACACTCATGCCGAAGCGGACAGGTGTTTTGCGCATTCCGGCGATGAGCGTGCAGACCGGGAGCGGCGTTTTGCAGAGTCAGCCCATCGAGATTCAAGTTTCCGCCGGGGCTTCGCCCGTGGCCAAGCGCAAAGGCCGGGATGTTTATGTCACGGGGGAGGTCAGTGCCGCTTCGCCTGCCCTGAACTCGCCCGTGGTGTTCGTCGCGCGGCTTGTCGCCGCCAAGCCGGTTTATGAAATTTCCCACGGGGACTTGAAGATCGAGGATGCGATTTTCGAAAAGCAAGGCGATCCGAAAATTTACGAGACAACCATCGACGGGCGTCCGGTCAGGGTGGTTGAACTGCGCTACCTTATCACGCCTCTTAAGCCCGGGCGGATGACCGTTCCGGCCTATGTTTTTCAGGGTATGATCAGCGGCGCTTCTGGAGGCGGAGGATCGCGCTTCGGGGCGCAGGATCCTCTGGGCATCTTTCAGGATTTCGGTATGTTCGCCGACATCATGGGGCAGCCCTTCACGCTTATGACGGATGAAGTTCAGCTGGACGTTCAGGACGCGCAGCCCGGCATCGATCCGTGGATTCCCGCCGAGGGGTTGCAGATTTCAGACGTGCTTGAGGGCGAAAAAGGCGCGAAGGCCGGGGAGCCGATTACGCGCCGCCTCACGCAGGTGGTCAGCGGCAATACCGGGGAAATTCTGCCCAGCCTTGAATCTCAGGCGGCGCCGGAGAGAGATTTCACCGTTTACGCCGACAGCCCGGAAAAGGGGATTAACGTCTCGCCGGACGGGAAGAAGGTCACGGGCTGGCGCGAGGAGACGTATACGCTGGTCCCCCGGCACGGGGGCAAGCTCGTCTTGCCGGAGATCAAGGTGGCGTGGTGGGATACGCGCAGTCAGACGGTCCGGTATGCGACCGTTGCCGCGCGCACGGTCGAGGTTTCCGGGCCTCCGCCTGCGCCTGATGCCGTGCCTGCTCAGACGCAGGCGCAAGCGGTTCAGTCCTCCGGGGGCTTTGTCCCGCCTCAGGTCGCTGACGTTCAGGCTCTCGGTCAGGCGGCTTTTACAAATATTTATGTCGTCGGTTTTGTTGCTCTATTGCTCGGTCTTGCCGCTCTCTGGGTTATTCTCTCGTTAAATAAAAGCAGGAGGGAATCCAAAGTCTCCCCGCGCGCGCCCGAAGTCGAGGCGCCTGCCAATCAGAACAACCAACCGGCCCGCCGCTCGGTCAGCCTCAGCGATCTGCGAGGCGCCAAGGATGCGGATGAGCTTAAATCTTTGATGCTTTTATATGCGGGCCAGATTTTCGGGCCCGGGGCGGCGCTCTCCCTAAAGGCGGCGGCGCAGGATTTTTCTAAGGGTCTTGATCCCGATGGTCGGAGAACGCTAAACGATTCCGTTCGCAGGCTGGAGGCTCTGCTTTATGCCGGAGCGCAGGAGAATTTCGAGCGTATCCGCAGCGATCTTGTTTCAGCGCTGGAGGGTTTTCGTCCGCCCAAGCGCGATGGGTCTCCCAAGATCCGGCTCGGGTCCCTCAACCCCAGCTAAAAAAATCGGGGCCGTTGTGGGGAACGGCCCCGAAGGTGCGTGTGTGAGGACTTTAGAAATCGTCTTTTAGAAATTGAAGTAGAAGTTTATGCGGCGTGTGTCCGGCCGATAGTTGTTGTCGAGCATACTGAGCACACTGTGAACGAGATAATCCTTATCTCTGTTCGACATTCTATGGCCGTTACGGCTGTGGTCGTAAGCGTAGGCCAGAATGAAGCCTTCGCGGGCAGCCTTTTGTTGGAAGAAATGCTTCGTCCCGTGTCCGCGGTATTTACCTTTACTGTCAATTACGATGAATACAGGAAGCCGATGGCGTGCGTGCCTCAAATGTCTGGGAACGTGGACATCAAAGTTATAGCGGTTGTAATGGTATCCGCGCTTTTTGTGCCAATTATTATCGTGCCTATTGTCATAGCGCTTATCATCATAGCGCTTATCATGCCGATCTTCTTGCCAGCCGTAGTTGGGCCCATGGCTTTTTCCGCCGCCGTGATGATTTTTGTGGCGGTGGTCATCGCCTGCGTATGCAGGTATGGCGAAGGTCAATATCGAGAGGGTCAGTAACGTTGCGAGCAGAGGTTTTTTCTTGTGCGTCATGGTCAAATCCTTTCACGCATGAAGTTGTTCTGACCATTTTACGTTTAGCAAAATTTAACCCTTCGAAAATTTTTTCACGAGCGTTTGGGAGGCGTCAGCGGGTCATTTCCTCAAAGAACGCCCAGATCTCGTCGGTGGCGTTAATCTCGGTGGTCGGGGTCGCGCCGCCGCCATGTCCGGCCCGTCCGCCCGGCCATGAGTGCGTGCCGTTTTCCAGAATCATATGGCGCACGTCCAGCCCCTCGGGGCAATCGTAGTCGTAAAGGATCACTGTGGGTTTGTACTCGATCTTCTTAGGTTCTTTCTCGCAGCCGTTGATTTTCGCCCAGTATTGGGATTGCCACAGGATGGGTTTCATCGGTGTGCCGTCCCATGCATCCTTAAACCGGGTTTCGTTTGCACCGCCTTCGGGTTTTATATGCGTGTCTTTCAGGCCGTTGATGATCAGCGCGGCCACGGGGCCTTTGGCCTTGGGTTCGTCGCCGAACATCGTGCCGACCACGGGGGCGATCACGGCGACCTTTTTAGAGAGTTCGATGCCCGCGCGGTGGCTCATCATCGCGCCGTTCGACATTCCTGTCACCAATACGCGCCCGGTGTCCACGGGATAATTTTTGACCATCTTGTCGATAAGCGCGCTCAGAAAGCCGGCATCGTCCGTCTGGTTTTTCATCGCGTAGCCGCAGCAGTGCCAGAAGTTCCATGTCTTGAGTTTGTTTTTGAAGCGTCCGCTGCCACTCGGGAAAACCGCTATGAAGCCTTTCTCATTCGCCTTTTGAGAAAATTTCGACATCATCACGGCGTTTGCGCCGTTGCCCCCGCCGCCGTGCAGCATGATGACCAGGGGCACTTTTTTTCTACTGCCTACAACTTGTTCCGGGACATGCAGGATGTATTCGCGTTCCACGCCGTCATGCTCAATACTGTGGGTGACTTCGCCCCAGCCTTCGTTCTTCTTTTTACCCCAAGCGTTTGTTTCCAAGGTGGCAAAACTTAGAAGAAAACAGATCAAAAGGGCTGTCAGGCGGGGGTTAAAAAGGGATGTTTGGTATGGTTTCATGGAGCGGAGTTCCTATCGTCAGGCTTATCTTATTTATGGCTTGTTCTGAGCATTTCTCAAGGATTTTCTTGGGCTTGCAGGTGAATGCCGCACTGCACAACATCGTATGCTTTCCTCGGACGGTTCCGGGGCGGTATGATCGTGCTTACGGCGGGAGGTGTTTATGGCGTCGAATAAGGATGTGCGGGGCGGTTTAGGCGGCGGCGATATCGACCAGATCCGTCAGAGAGTCTTGAGCGATGAGGGCCGCCCGGACGAGCGCGGTGTTCCGATCGACTATGAATGTGCCACCGTGGTTGCTTCCTTGACTGAACTCAGTAACGCACAGTTTTGTGATAAGGGCGCGATTATTCTTCCGCGCCGCCTTGATGGCGATTTTAACGGTTTAGCTCAGCGCATGAGCCGCGATGTTTATGAGGGGAAGTTGCGCGGAGAGTTGCAATCGACATGGCAGCGCAATGTCGGTATCGCGCCGTCGTGGCTGGGTATCGAGACCGTTCGCAAGTATGCGGCGCAGACGGAGATGTTTGGTCAAGAGCTGAGTACCATTCTTGCTGATATGGATTATCTGGAAAGTTTGGGGCGTACGCCGCTGTTGAAGGTTTACTCTTATGATTACGACGACGATACGGTTGACCGTCCGCACGCCGATCCGTACACCCCGAATTATGAAACCGGCGAACATTATGGGGATCGGTATATCACAGTTTACAATTCAAAGGTCACGCGTCATGCCCGTAATGAGGATGCCGAACCTTTGGCTTCACTTGACCATATCCGGACATTCCGGCTTAAGCCCGGTGCGCCAGTAGGAACATTCCATAACGGTGATATCTGGCGTCAGGCTTGCGGTGAAAATACAAACGTCAAACCGTTCATTCACTGGTCGGCGACCGAGATGGATGACGGGCCCAAGCTGATCCTGACGGCCTGACTTGTCGCGCTCATTTCCTCATATCTGTAATGATGTAACGTTCGTCGTGCGTTAACGAATATTAATTCACGCTGGATCAGGCCAGCGGGAAACATCAAGAACATGATCATCAAACGTGAACGCAATCAAAGAGGGCCAACCGATCTGGGTTGGCTCAAGAGCCAGCACAGTTTTTCCTTCGGGCATTATCACGACCCGGCGCATATGGGTTTCGGGCCTCTGCGTGTCATCAACGAGGACCGGGTCGCGCCCGGTATGGGATTCGGGACGCATCCGCACGACAACATGGAGATCATTTCCTATGTTCTCAGCGGTGAACTTGCGCATAAGGACAGCATGGGCAACGGCGCCACGATCCGGCCCGGTGAGATTCAGGTGATGAGCGCCGGGACGGGCGTGACGCACAGCGAGTTCAACCCGTCGAACGACAACGAGGCGCATTTCCTGCAAATCTGGATCATGCCGGGGGCGCGGAATACGCAGCCGGGGTACCAGCAGCGTCTTGTCGATCCGGAAGCCGTTAAAAACCGCTTTGCGCCCGTTGTCGGGCCGGAGGGCCGCGCCGCGCTGACGATCAAGCAGGACGCGACGATCCTGCTTGGGCGGTTCGAGGCGGGGCAAGGTGAGCGGTTGAGCCTTGATCCGGCCCGGAAATACTGGGTTCAGATCGCGCGGGGCGAGGCTATGGTCGAAGGGCAAAAGGCCCTGCAAGGGGACGGGTTTGCTGTGACCGGGCAGGACGCCCTTGATTTTAGGTCTTTGTCCGACAGCGAGGCGCTTTTGTTCGATATGACGGCATAAAACGCTGTTTTTTCAAAATTTTACTTTCCTTTTTCGGGCGGATTCACTAATAATTCCGCCCGAAACTACGCTTTGAGCTACGGAAAAGAATAAAATGTCCAGAAATTTGCGGAATATTGCGATTATCGCCCACGTTGACCATGGGAAAACGACCCTGATCGACTCCATCATGAAACAGAGCGGGATGTTCCGCGAAAATCAGCAGGTTACCGAGCGGTTGATGGATTCCGGCGATCTGGAGAAAGAGCGCGGAATTACTATTCTGGCCAAACCTACGTCTATTCTTTGGGATGGGGCGCGGATCAATATCATCGACACGCCCGGGCACGCCGATTTCGGCGGGGAGGTTGAACGCGTTCTGCATATGGCGGATGGGGTTATTCTTTTGATCGATGCCGCAGAAGGGCCGATGCCGCAGACCAAGTTCGTTTTGGGTAAGGCGCTTAAATTAGGGTTGCGTCCGATCGTTATCGTTAACAAGGTTGACCGACCCGATGCGCGCTCGGAAGAGGTTTTGAACGAGGTTTTCGATTTGTTCGTTTCTCTTGACGCAAACGACGAACAGCTTGATTTTCCGGTGCTTTACGCCTCGGGCCGTGCCGGATGGTGCGCGCGCGAACTGGATCATCCGCGCGAGAATTTGCACCCGCTTCTGGATCTTGTGCTTGAGCATGTTCCCGCCCCGAAGGTGGAGGAGGGCAAGCCCTTCGCCATGCTGGCGACGCTTCTCGATTACGACCCCTTCATCGGACGCTGCCTGACGGGCCGTGTTGTGAACGGTTCGGCCAAGATCAACGAGCCGGTCAAGGCTATAAACCTGAAGGGCGAATCTGTGGAAGTCGGGCGCCTGACCAAGCTTTTGATGTTTGAGGGCAACAAGCGCATACCTGTTACTGAAGTTCACGCAGGCGATATCATCTGTATCGCGGGCCTCACCAAGGCTTCTGTTGCCGATACGATTTGCGCGGCCAGCGTTACGCAGCCGATCGCGTCTACGCCGATCGACCCGCCGACCATGTCTGTGACGATCAGCGTCAACGACTCGCCTTTTGCCGGCAAGGAAGGCAACAAGGTGACCTCTAGCCTCATCCGCGACCGTTTGATGGCCGAGGCTGAGTGTAATGTTGCGATTACCTATAAGGAGAGCGAAAACAAGGATTCGTTTGAAATCGGCGGGCGCGGCGAATTGCAGCTGGGTGTTCTGATCGAGACGATGCGCCGCGAGGGGTTTGAGATGACCGTTTCGCGTCCCAAGGTTTTGTTCAAGGAAGAAAACGGCCAGCGCCTTGAGCCTATCGAGGAAGTCACGATCGACGTAGACGAAGAGTTCCAGAGCACGGTCATCGACTCTATGAATCGCCGCAAGGCCGAGATGAGCGATATGCGTTCGAGCGGCGCGGGCAAGATGCGCCTCACGTTCCTTGCGCCTTCGCGCGGGTTGATCGGGTATCAGAGCCGGTTCCTGACGCAGACACGGGGCACGGGCGTTCTGAACCGCATTTTCCATTCTTATGCGCCTTACAAGGGCGATATCCCGCAGCGTCGCAACGGTGCGCTGATCTCGAATGACACAGGCGCGGCGGTTGCTTATGCGATCTTCAACCTTCAGGACCGGGGCAGCATGTTCGTCGGTCACCAGACGCCCGTCTATCAGGGGATGATCGTGGGTGAGCACAGCCGGGACAACGATCTTGAGGTCAACGTGCTGAAGGGCAAGAAGCTCACGAACGTGCGTGCGTCGGGCACCGACGAGGCGACGACGCTTGTGCCGCCCCGCAAGATGTCTCTGGAAGACATGATGGCTTATGTTAACGAGGACGAGCTGCTTGAGGTTACGCCGAAATCCCTGCGCCTTCGCAAAAAGCACCTCTGCCCGCATGAGCGCAAAAAAGCCAGCCGCGCGGCGGAATAGGTTTCAGGCCGGTTCGATTTCATCGAGGCGGCGGCCATCCTTGACATCGTAGACGTCGAGCACGCGGGCGTCCTGCTCGTTCGTGCAGGCGAACTCCGGCGGGGAGTGGGGGAGGACCTTTTCCATGCCCCAGGTGTAGTTGCAGAGGAATACGTAATCTCCGACTGCGGGCTGCCAAGCCTCTTTCAGCGCGTTCCGGTCGGCGCCCGTGATATTCCCGCTGCGGTTGGGCTGGGCGATTTCCCCGTGCGTGTCATAGACGATCGTCGAGGGCTGGTGGCGCGAGGCGAGAATCCGCATCGGGCGGCCCATGAATACTCGGTTCTCGTCGCCGTCCATCGGGGCGGAGTCGGTGTAGTAGTCATAATGCGGATCAATATGCTCTTTCATCTGGTAGCGGATGTTGAGTGTGCTCACGCCGAACAGTTTCGTCAGGTCTTGCAGTTCCATAATTCTTTTGGGGTCGATAACTTCCTCGGCCTTAAGGCCTTGGTAGGAATCGAAACGCGGCCTGTAGAGGCCGTCGTCGCCCTTTCTCATATCGGTCTGGAGGCTGAGGCCCATGACGGAGCGCATCGTGCTGCCGTCGAAGGCGAAGCTGCCGGATTTTTGGCGGACGGCGTTAAGGGCGGCCATGCGGTCTTGAAGGAAGGGTTCTTGCTCGTTTCTGACCCAGACCGCGCCCTGGATACCCTCCTGCCGCAGGGCCTGATCGGCCTTCAGGCAGGCTTCGTACAGGGTGACGGCCTCGAAGGTGGCGATGTTGTCGGGGTGGTTTTCAAGATTCAGGGCCTGCACGTCTATATCCGCAAACGCAGATTTGCCCGTCTGGAACATAGATAGAAGATTCTCGCGCCAACCCATAGCGGCTTACCCCTTGGTCTTTTGGATATTTTAGGAGGTATGGTGGAAAACTGCAATTTTTTATCGTATATTTCGCTTTGGCGGTTAAGTCCTTGTTATTGCTTTAGTATTAGTATTGTCATGAGCGCATACCGATTATGTTCAAAACGCGCGACTGTCTGGTGGTTTTTTCTTCACAGTGCTGTATAGCCCCTGTATACATGGCGCGATTTTATGGCTCTGCGTTATGTATAATAAATCCCGCACCCTGAAATCTTCAGGAAAGTTTTCGATATGGAAATCAACGTCTTTGAATTGCTTAAAGAGGATCAGGTTCTGGTCATCTTCACGGTCATCAGCCTAGGATACTTGCTGGGCAAGTTGAATTTTATCGGTATCCAACTGGGGCATATCAGCGGCGTTCTGATCACCGGGCTTTTATTCGGGGCGTGGGGTTTCACCGGCAATGCCGAAATTGCGACCTTCGGGTTTACCCTGTTCATTTTTTGTGTGGGGCTTCAGGCGGGGCCGAGTTTCTTCGCCGCGTTTGCCGCCGACGGGGCGCGGTATATGCTGCTGTCCTTAATTGTCGCCAGTACTGCGGTGTTGCTTTGCCTGCTTTTTTCGAATTTGTTTACCCTTCAACACGGCAGCGCGGCGGGCATGCTTGCGGGGGCGTTGACCAGTACGCCGACGCTGGTCGGGGCTCAGGATGCCGTTCTGAGCCAAGGGGGTACACTTTCCGACGGTACAGCGGCGGAGGAGGTTATCAAGAATCTTAGTGTCGCCTATTCCCTGACCTATCTGTTCGGGATCGCCGGCTTGCTTTTGTTCATCAAGTATATCCCGATTGTCTTCAAGATCGACCTTGTGGCGGAGGCCCGTAAGATCGCTCCGCAGCGGGTTGCCGGGAAGCTGATCAATGAAAACAACCTGCCTATGGTGCGGACCTATAAGATCGAGCCGGGGAGCAAGTTCATCGGCAAGACGATCCATCAGATCCAAGAGAGTACGCAGCAATATTTCACGGTTCTGGGCATACGCCGGGGCAAGGGAATTATCGAGGTCGATCCGAACATCACCGCGATCGAGGAGGGGGATATCGTTTCCGTCATCGCCTCCGTCGCGCAGCACAGTATCGCCAAGACCAAGAACATTCCCGAGGTGTTCGACAAGGAGCTTTTGAATTTTCGCATCCGCACGAAGGAAATCACGATCACGGCGGCGGAGTATGTCGGCAAGGGTGTGCAGGAGATCATGCTGCCTGCGCGGCACGGGAGTTATATTCTGGGGATCGTGCGTTCGGGTGTTCAGCTTCCAGTCGATGACGGAACGGTGCTTCAGAAGGGTGACCGTCTGGAGGTCATCGGCGAAGAGAACATGATCATCGATGTGGCGCAGAAGCTGGGGAGTATCGAGGCGGATATGGAGCGTACCGACCTTCTGACCCTATGCATCGGGGTGGCGCTCGGGCTTTTGCTGGGGACGCTGGTTCTCAAATTCGGCGATGTTTCGGTCAGTCTCGGCAGCGCCGGGGGGCTTTTGATCGTCGGGATTCTGATCAGCTTCATCCGCTCGATCTACCCGACATTTGGCGCGTTTCCCCGCGCGGCCCGTAACATCATGATGGATTTCGGGATCGTGCTGTTTATGTCAACCATCGGTCTTAACGCCGGGAGCAAGGTGCTCGAAGCGCTGGCGACCGATGGGCCGTTTTTGATGTTGTGCGGCGCGGCGGTCACGGTCATTCCGGTTTTCGTGGCGTTTTTGTTCGGGCGGTATGTGATGAAGATGAACCAGGCCGTGCTCATGGGGGCGATCACGGGGGCTATGACCAGCACGGCTTCGCTGAACGTCGTCATGGACGCCGCAAAAAGCCAGGTTCCCGCTTTGGGCTATGCCGGTAGCTATACGTTCGCCAACGTGATTTTGACGTTTTTTGGCGCGCTTTTGGTGTTTTTGTAATTTTTGCAGCCTCTGCAAGCCCTTGTATGATAGAACGGCAAGGTTCGATCTGATCAGGGCGCAAGGTTTTGGATGGCTGGATTCAATAAGAAATATATCTCTCTGGTTCTTGGCACTTTGGCCGTTCTGATTGTTATCGGACTTTCATGGAACACAACACGTTCCGCCGGGTATGTTCTGGCTGAGGCTGAGACGGGCAAGGCGGTTGAAGCCGTTTACGCCACGGCTGTCGTTGAGCCTGTTACCTGGGCCGCGATTGCGCCGATCATGACTGGCCGGATCATGGAGTTGAACGTACAAGAAGGGGATCAGGTTAAAACAGGCGATATTTTGGCGCGATTGGACGATTCAGATCTGCGGGCCCAGCTTGAGGAAAGCCGCGCCCTTGAGGCTTATCATGCCGCCGAGTTCGAGCGCGCAGAAAAGCTGGTCAAGACGGGCGCACTCTCCGCCGACAAATATGAGCAGCGCCAGTCAAGCTTGATCCAAAGCCGGGCGCGGAGCAGCATGCTCGAACAGCAGATCCGGCAGCTCGCGCTGGCTTCGC
Source organism: uncultured Pseudobdellovibrionaceae bacterium (assembly GCA_964583335.1). GTDB lineage: Bacteria > Pseudomonadota > Alphaproteobacteria > Micavibrionales > Micavibrionaceae > JAGNKE01. Next base: position 129,333 of record CAZOVG010000004.1, read on the forward strand.
CTATGGACGGGACGGTCCTCTGGCGCGATGTTGAACTGGGCGAAGTCAAGGAAGGCGGCAAGCCGCTGTTCTGGGTCGGGCAACCCTTGCCCTTGCGGCTTGAGGCCGAGGTTGACGAGGAGGACATCCCCAAGATCAGGAGCGGCCAGACGGTTTTGATTACTGCCGATGCCTTTCCCGCTGAAGTGATGCAAGGGATACTGCACTGGGTCAGCCCTAAGGGCGACCCGGTCAATAAAAGCTACCGCGTTTACGTTACCCTGCCCGAGGATACCAAGCTTATGATCGGGATGACGGTTGAGACGAATACGGTCGTGCAGGAAAAGGAGGGCGCCTTGCTTATTCCCCTGAATGCCCTAAGCGATGACGGTTATGTCTGGCGCGCCGAAAGTGGATCGACAGGAAAGTTTAAGGCACAGCGGCAGAAGGTTAAAATCGGTATACGTGGCGAGAATAAGGTTGAGATCCTTGAGGGGCTTAAAGAGGGCGAACGTTTTGTTTTGCCGCCGTTTGACGGTCTTTCCGAGGGTGCGGTCATTCAGGCCCGGTAAAGAGCATGGCGACCAGAAATCTGCTTCTTGATATTGCGCTTACGCATCTTTACGGACGGATCCGCCAGACTTTGATCTCGATTGTCGGGGTGGCGCTGGGCGTCGGATTTTTTATCGCTATGGCGGCGATGATGCAGGGATTTCAGGGTTTTTTCACCCAGAAAATTATCGACGTTTCGCCCCATATCGTCATGGAAGACGAATACCGGGAGCGCCCGCGCCAGCCGGTCAGCTGGTTCTTCGGGCAAGACGTTACGACTATTTCCCTGCAGGGCGTGAAGCCCAAAGAGGAAATACGTGGGATCAAGAACGCCGAGCGGATTATCGAAGCACTGCGCAGGCAGCCCGGCGTTCGGATCGCGCCGACGCTGGAGGGGCAAATTTTCTATCGTTACGGCTCAACGGATGTGTCCTCCAGCCTCAAGGGCATCGAGCCCAAGCATGAAAAGACCATCACGAAGCTTGAAGAGGATATTATCTCCGGAAGCCTCGACGATCTGTTGACGCATTCGTATGGTGTCATACTGGGCTCGGCGCTTGCGGATGAGTTGAACGCCGAAGTTGGCGATACTCTGACCAGTATCTCTGTGGCCGGGATCATCAAGAAGATGAAGGTCGTCGGGGTCTTTCATACCGGCATCACAGAGTTGGACAAGAATGTTTCTTACAGCCTGCTCAAGGATGTTCAGGTCATGCAGGGACGACCGAACGTCATCAACGGCATACGGTTTTCGCTCGACGACCCTAATCAGGCGGAGACGTTCGCGCGGACGATTGAGGATCGTTATAAGTACAAGGCGGTTTCGTGGCAGGAGTCGAACGAGGGAATCCTGTCTGTGTTCGTCATTCAGGATACGATCATGTATGCCACTACCGGGGCTATTCTACTTGTGGCGTGTTTTGGCATTTTCAATATCATCTCGACTGTCATCAATGAGAAGGCCAGGGATATCGCAATTCTGAAATCCATGGGTTTCACCGAGATGGATATTCAGCGCATTTTTATCTTTCAGGGCGTTTTTATCGGGTTTATCGGGATGCTGGCGGGGTGGGCGCTGGGGTATGGGCTTTCGGTTGCGCTTGGGTCGGTGAAGATCAAGATGCAAGCGATTATTACTTCAGAGCATCTCTTTATCGTTTATGACCTGATGCATTACGTCAGCGGTGGTCTGGCCTGCATGATTGCGGCGACGATTGCGGCGTGGCTTCCGGCGCGCAAGGCAGCCTTGATGCGCCCGGTCGATATCGTGCGGGGGGCTGCGGGATGAGCCGTCCGCTTATCGTCACGCGGAATTTGACGCGCACTCTGCCGCTGGAGGTTCCTGTGACGCTGGTCAACGACATCTCGCTTTCCATCGAGGCGGGGCAATTTGTCTCGATTACAGGGCCTTCGGGATCGGGGAAGTCCTCTCTGCTTTATCTTCTGGGCTTACTCGATCGGCCGACCTCCGGCGAAGTTTCGCTTGATGGGGAGGCGACCGCGAGCCTCTCGAGTGAGGATCTTTGCCGTATTCGGCTGGGAAAGCTGGGGTTCGTGTTCCAGTTTCACTTCCTGCTCTCCGAGTTTTCAATACTCGAAAACGTCCGCGTGCCGATGCGCAAACTGCATAAGTGGCCCGACATAGAACAGCAGGAGCGGGCGGAAGCGTTACTGGAAGAGTTGGGGCTTAAGGATCATTTGCATAAGCTGCCCTCGCAACTTTCGGGCGGACAGAGGCAACGCGTGGCCGTTGCGCGCGCGGTGGCGAACGAGCCGCTGGTCGTTCTGGCCGACGAACCGACCGGAAATCTGGATACGAAGAACAGTGACATCGTGCGCGATATTTTCCGTAAGCTTGTGGACAAGCAGAAGACCACAGTCGTTATGGTGACGCACGACATGGATCTTGCCGCTGCTGCGGACAGGCGGATCCATCTTGTGGACGGGCGGATTGCTTCGGGGGGGTGAATTATTTCACCGTAAACCTTACCGGGTCGAGGCTTCGCACGTCGCCGTCGGGGGTGAAGAGGCTGACGCGCAGGATATGGCGGCCGCGCGTCACGGGCCAGAGGAGGAGCGGTTCGGCGCCGCTGACGACCGGGTCATCGTTTAACGCCCATTCCACCCGCGCGCCCTTCGGAAGATCGCGGATTTCAAACCGGAATTTCTGGTGATCTTGCGGGATGCGGGGGTCGTAGGCGATTTGCAGCCCGTCGGTCGGGCGCACCAGTTCGGGCGCGTATTCGGGTTTTTGAGCGCCTGCGGTCTTTTGATCTTGTGAGCCGGCAGGCAGCCACTCCGATGTTTCAAGGCATGTTCCGTCTTTTTCCGGCGGCCTTGCGCATACGATTTGAGAGACAAGATCGGGGCTGAGATAGAGCGGGCCTGTCTCGCGGTTTTTATTCAGGACCGAGAAGATCGAACGGAGGACGAGCGCGGGCCCGTTCGCGCCCGTCACGCCCTCCATCGGCGCGTTGTCCAAATTGCCCATCCAGACGCCTACGACGTAGCGGTCATTATAGCCCATCGTCCACGCGTCCCGGTAATCGGTGCTGGTGCCCGTTTTCACGGCGGTCTGGACGGGGAGGTTGAGGACGCTGTTCGCGCCGAATTCCAGCCGCCGCGCCCACGGATCGGAGAGGATATTCCCGATGAGGGAGGCTGATTCTGCGGAAAAGATGCGGGCAGGGCGCACCGGGTCGTCCTGTCTTTGGAGGCTATGGAGAGGCTTGAAGACGCCCTTATTAGCCAAGGCGCCGTAGGCCTGCACCATTTCCAGAAGCGTCACCGCGCCGTTGCCGAGCGCCAAGCCCTCGTCATAGATGTTGGAGCTTTCAGTCAGGCTTTTGAAGCCAAGCTGTTGCAGGATCGTGAGATATTCGCCCGTGCCGACCTTACGGATCGCCAGAAGGGCGGGGATGTTCAGGGAATTACCGAGCGCCTCGCGCAGGGTCAGGATGCCGTAATGCGTGTTGCTGTAGTTGCGGAAATTATGGAGTCCGTGGCCGACAGCCTCTGCGAGGGGGGAGTCGTCGAGAAAGGTTGCGCCCGTCCAGCCCTTTTCCAGCGCGGCGGCGTAGACGAACGGTTTCATCGCGGAGCCGGGTTGCCTTGGGGCTACGACCGTGTCGATTTCGCGAGCGGGGGTTTGTGCGTCGGGCAGGCCCGCGCCGCCGACGACCCATGCAAGGATTTCTCCGGTCTGGTGATCTGCGATCAGAGCGGCCGCGTTGCGGACACGCTTTTTATTGAGCGCGGACAGGCGCTGATCGAGGATGCCTTGCACCTGCGCCTGCAGTTGGGAGTCGAGCGTGGTTTTGTATAGCTCGCGCGGGTTTTGGGGCGCGTGCAGGCGCACGTAGCGGGCGAAATGACGCGCCTCGATATCGAGCGTGGGCTTTTGCACGTTCAGTTTTGCGGATTGGATTTCATCGAGGTCCTGCGGCTCGATGACCTCAGCCTGTTGCAGGGTGGTTGCCAGGCGATTCAGGGGTTTTTCGATGCGCGCGGGAAAACGGAACGGATCATAGCCTGAGGGGGCGCGGACCAAAATGACTAGGGCGAGCATTTCCTTTTTGCTGAGGGTCGAAAGGTCGCGGTTGAAATAATAACGCGCGGCTTGGGATATTCCCCGGCGGTTTGATCCGTAGGGAACCTGATTCAGATAGAACTCAAGAATGTCGGCCTTTGAGACGGTTTGCTCTAGCCTCTGCGCCTCGAAGCCCTCCACCCATCGGGACCAGAGTGCGCGGGGGCGCGGGTTGATGAGGCGCACGACCTGTTCGGTGATCGTGCTGGCGCCGCGCACGGTGCGGAGTTTTGAGACGTTTTGATAGAGGGCGGCGAGGCGGGCGCTCCAATAAATGCCGGTATGATCGAAAAAGCGGCGGTCTTCGGAGAAGATGAAGGCCGTTTTCAGAAATTCGGGAACCTCATAGAGCGGCACGGTGTCGTGCCTGTTCCAGCGCGTGTCATAGGATATGCCAAGCGGGCGGCCATTGCGGTCGGTGATCCTCAGGCTATGGACGTCGGATACGATCGCATGGAGCGTGCGCTCGATGGGCGTGACGGATTGCGCCGTCAGGACCGTCAGGAGCGTGCCGCTGACGGCCATGAGCAAGGCCGCGAGCAGGATGAACCCTCTCGCTTTCGGTCCCGGTCTCACGGCTGTGTCTGGACCACGAGGGTCGCGTTGTCGCCCCGGCCGTAGACGTCAGGATCGTACATTTCCTCGGCGCGGACGGGCGGAGCGGCGAATTTTCCGTCCGCTATGGCTTGCGCGGCGTAGGAGAGATGGTAGTTTCCGGCGGGCAGCCAGTCGGAATAGAAGCGCGCAGAGTCGTGGCGCAGTTCGCGGTGATAGAAGCTCCAGAAGGAGAAGTTGTATTCCTTCCAGTCACTGTATTTGAACCACATGGAACCTCCGGCCTGATCGTAGACGGCCTGTGCGTCATCGACACTTGAGGCCGTGGCCAGATCGCGGTTCACGGTCTCAAGACCGCCGGGCAGGGGGTCGTTCACCACCACGAAATTGCGCGGGGCGGGGAGGTTCAGGAACAGATCGACGCGCACCACGTCGCCGCGTCTGATCGTTTCGCCGTCTTTGAGGAGGGTCCATTTCCCGCCGCGTTTGACACTGTATTCACGGGCGATGTCCATTCCGGCGTTCATCTTGTTCTGCCAGCCGTCTTTGGGGGCGTAGCGGAGGCGGGTGTTGTAGTAGAGCCGTCCTTCGCCGTCCTTTTTGATGTTCACGGTGCGCTTCTGGCCGGGGTCGGCCTCCGTAATCGGTTTCGTGACCGTCACGGGTGCATCGCGGAAATCCTTGAACGCGGCTTCGCCGAATTTTTGTTCGTCGAGAGAGACGGTGACCTGCATGGCGGGTTTTACGTCCTCATACACACGTGAGTATTCAATCAAGGCGTTCATGCAGAACATGTTTTCCTGCGTGTTTTCCCAATAGTCTCGGCTTTCGCGGCTTTGGGTGATCATGCGCACCAGCTTGAAGGGCTTATCACCGATCAGCTCCTTGCCCGCGTCGGTCTGGCCGTATGCGAGGAAGGAGGACAGGACCGCGCAATTATCGCGCAGCGGCGTGGCCAGAAGGCGGAGATATCCGTCGTCGAGCGTTTCGCTGAACATGAATTTTCCGCCCGTCTCGTTGCCGGAGGCGAAGATCATATCGGCTGCGGTCTTTGCGCTGGGCTTGGTGTTTTCGAACGTCAGGGCGGCCTGCATGTAATGCGCCTTGCCGAACAGGCTCATGTTCTTGAGGTGCGGGGTGTAGCGGGTTACGTCATCCGCCGTGATCTTGCCCTCTTTGGCTAAAGCCGCGAGCGCTACGGCGCGCACGGTCGAGGTCATGCCGCCCTGATAGAAGTCGGGCGCCACATCCTGCCGCAGGAAATTCAGCAGGTAGTCGTGAAGTTTTTTCTCAACGTCGGCGGGGATTGTGTATCCGTCCTTTTTCAGCCAGCTAAACGCCATGGCCGTGTAGGCGCTGAGGTAGGGATCGGCGCGGTCATCGGATGCAATGAAATAGGCCATGCCGCCGTTCGGGGCCTGGAAGTTCGCGGCCTTATCGAGGGAGGACTGGGCGAGGGTTTCCGCGTCGCTCCATTTCAGGCTTTCGGGCAGCCACGGTTTGAGTTCCTTATAATGCGCGGCGATAACGCCCTTGGTCAGGACCTGTTCCCAGCATAGGTAGGGGTAATCGCGCATGTACGCGAAGGCTCCGGCCAGATTTGAGATGACGGAGGGCGAGAGCACGACGCTGACATCGCCTGCATCGGTGTATATCTCCTTGGGGAACGCAAGGCTTTCGGTGGCCTTTTCCTCGGTCGTCGTCGCGTAGTTGGCGGCGACGTCGATGACGCGCTTTTTCAGGACGGGCAGGGTAAATTCCATGCTGTCCTTATCCTGCGCGTCCTCGGCCACGGCGCGGAAGGTGATTTCACCGTCGGGGCGGTCGCGGTCCACGGGGAGGAGGCTGGCCTCAAGCGGGAGGTAGACTGTTGCGCGTTTATAAGGTTCCAGCGTCAGGGTTTGTTCGACGGAGACGACTGTGCTGTCCTTCGTCACCGCGTTGCCGGAGGCTTCGATGGTCACCTTGAGCGTGCGGGGCGCGTCGGTGCGGTTCATGACGCTGAACCCGGCGGTGAAGCTGTCGCCTTCGCGCACCTGATTGGGCATGACGGGGCGCAGTTCCGTGGGGCGGTTGACCTTGAACGTTCCTTCGCCGAGCCCGAGCCTGTCGGTCGGTGTGGTGGCGACGGCGAGCACGCGCCAACCGGTGAGGTTGTCGGGCGCGTCGAACTCGATGTTGGCAACGCCGTTCGCGTCGGTCTTGAGGGCCGGGTTCCAGTAGCTAACGAATTTAAACAGATTGCGCATGTCAAGGTCGCCACCGCCGTCGCCGCCCGGGTTCGCGCCTTTTTTCTCGAATTTCTGGCGGCCGATCAGGCGGGTGATCAGGCTAAAATTGCGCATATCGAGGGGTTCGAGATTATAAAACCCTTTATACGGGTCGAATGCATCTCGGCCCGCGCTGATGAGGTCAAACACGGATTCGTCCAACACCGCGACGGCCAGTTCTACCGGCTCGGCCTTTTCAGGGGTATGGCGCGGGGCGGCCTTGAGGGCGACCTGAACCTTGTCGCGCGGGCGGTAGACGTCCTCCGCAGGCTTGATCTCGACGGTCATTTCCTTATACGGGTCGCGCACGGGCATTGTGACGTAGCCCAAGCGGAAGGCGGGCTTGCCGAGGTCCACCTGCCCCAGCGGCGGCACGGGCTGGTCCACGCGCGGAGAGACCACCATCACCGAGAGATAGAATCCAGGCATGTAATCGGGCTTGACCGGGATTTCCAGAACGGGCGCGCCGCCCTCAAGCTTTTGCGTAAAATGCTCGATCACGCCGTAGCGTTCGATTGTGATCAGCGCCTGTGCGCCGGGGTAGGGGTTTTTGATCAGAAACTTCGCCGTCTCACCGATCTTGTAATCTTTCTTTTCGGGGATCACGGGCAGGATGTATTTGTCCTCGTCGTTCCACTGGACGTAACCGTCCCCGGCCACCCAGACCATGATTTCGGTCTTATGCTCGCGGCCTTTTGTATCGGCGATTTTTGAGGTCATCCGATAGGTTCCGGCCTTTTCGGGGGTGAAGGTGCAGTCTTGCCCTTCGAGCGTTGAAACCTGATCGCAGGCCGCGACCTGTTTCCATTCGCGCGTGATATCGCTGAGGTAGGCGTTGCCCGCGCCTTTGACCTTGGCGACGCTGATATCCTCATATTCCACGATGGAACTCACGGGCGTTCCCGCTGCCGGGTTGCCCTGATCATCCACGACAAGGGTTTGCAGGCTTACAGGTTGCTTGGCGGTGTAGAACCATTGCGGGCTTTTGACGCCGACGAAGCGGTCCACACCGACATAATCGGCGCGCGCGAGAGAGGCGACGGATTTGCCCCGGTCGTCCTGTACCGCGCTTTCGATTTCAAGGGTGCCGAAGTAGATCGGCTGCTGCGGCAGGACGAAGGCTTCGGTCCACAGGCCCTTATCGTCAAGGTTTTGCTGTTTCTGGAGAAGCTGTTCGCTGCTCATGCCATCGGCGGCGCTGCCGAAATAGAAATTCTGCGCGGCCGGGTTTTCGGATGTAAACGTGCCTTTGTTAAGGGTCACGGTCACGCGGGCCGGCGCTTCGCCATAGGGGCCGCCGGAATGAAGCGCGGCCAGAGTTTCTATGTTCATCGTATCGCCGGGGCGGAACAGTTCGCCGCCGATTTCCGCCGAGACGCGGAAGGGGGCGGGCGTGAAATCGCTCACCAGCACCTGAAGTGGGTAGAGGGTGTATTGTTCGTTGCGCTCCTCATATTCGTATTCCTCGCCTTCGCCCTCGGCGCTTTCGGCCGTTTGGACGGCTGCGGCGGTGCGGAAATCGGCCTTCAGCTTGAAGCGGTACCAGCCGACAGCGGCAGATTCCGGGATTTTGTATTCGCCCGCATAGGCTCCGAATTCAGAAAAGGCGATTTCGGGGATTTCCTGAACGACCTTGCCGGTCGGGTCTTCGACTTCGAGCGTATATTGGCCCTTCGGCGGAGGGGTCAGCGTCTTGGCGTCCTGATTGCGCAGGAAGATCTTGTATTGCATCGTGTCGCCCGCGCGGTAGATGCCCTGCGCGGTCATGCCCCAGCTTTTCAGGTGGCCGAAGCGGTCGCGGTTATAGGCGTATGTTCCATCCTCGGAGAGGTTCCACGTATCGAGGCCGAAGCTGGGCGCGAGCGGAAGAATACCGATGTCCTGACCTTTGTCCAACCGGGCGAAGAGGCGTAAATCGGCGTCTTGCCATGCGTTCAGGAGATCCTGCAACGGGTCGAGCGTCTCGCTGCCGGGAAGGATGGCGATTCCCTGTGCGTCCGTCAGGGCGGTGGCCAGAACATCGCTCGGCGCGGAGAGGGTCGGCAGGGTGTTTTTATAGAGCGTGACTTTTACGCCTTCGACGGGCTGTCCGGTCGCGAGATCGGTGACCCACATCAGAGAGTTGAAATGGCCCAGCTTGAGGTGCGCTTGCCACGGGGTGACCTGCGCGAAGAGTTTGTAGTCGCCCTCCCATTTGTTCGGCACGACCGGGTCGGTGGAGAGTTCGGCATAGATGGCGCCGGACTTGCCGCCAAGCATCTCGCGCACGCCCGCCGGGACGCCGTATTGAACGTCCTCGATCTTGGCTACGTCTTTCTTGAAGACCTGGCTTTCCTTGACGCCTTCGGCGGTGACCGAGCGGTAGGTGAAGGTATAGGCATTCAGATTATTGACATAAAAGGGCAGTTCGCTGTCGGTCTGGCTTTCCAGAACGGCGTAGCGGTGCGGCATCACGAAGTTCGGGTTGCGATGGTTGGTCGAGAATTTCATCTCGATCGCTTGCGGCAAGGGCCGGGAAAATTCGTCTTCGAGGCCCGTCGCGGGTAGAGTCAGGGTATATTCCTGCGCGGCCTTGAGGCCGATGGGGAGGCCGACCGTGTACTGGCGGCCTTCGGTGTGGGGTGTGCCGAGGCCGGACCAGTCGCGGTTTTCGTCGCCCCACGGGTTGAAATCCTTTTTATCGCCGGAGAGGCTCGGGCTGAAGACCGCGTTGTCTTTCACCTCAGAGCGCAGGATCGGCGCGGTGAAGGCCAAGGCCACAGGGCGCATCGGGTCGCAGCCCGTGCCTTCAGCTGTCGGGGTGCCCGGGGGGATCAGAAGCGGGGAGCCGTCGTTCGCGGAGCAGCTTACGCCCATGAACGCGAAATCCGGGAAGGTCTGGAAGGCCACGATATCGCGGCTGACAACGCCGGCTTCTGGGCCCTCTGCCGAGATCAGGCCGGGTTCGGCTTTTAGTGTCACTGCAGCGTTCACCGCCAGTTCCGCTTGGGGTTCGACCAGCCAGACGCGCCGGGCTTCCTCTCCGGCGATCTCCGTTTTCTGGTCGTCGCTTTGGCGGGTCTGATCGACGGCGACCCATATGTTATCGACCGGGGACAACATGTAGTCCGGCAGTTTCTGCCAGTCGGTATCGGGCTTGACCGTGAGGGGGACGCGCGCGCCGTCCGCGGCGCTGATGAAGAGGTGCTGTTCCGCCGAGGATTTGGAGACAGGCTGGGTAAACACGACACGGATGACGGGCAGGGTGGGGGAACGCCATGTCGTAAAGCTCGTATAGCTTATGTCGGGGCGCTGGGTGATGAATTCGTATGAGGATTCAGAGGCCAGCTTTCCGCCGTCCTCCGCCTCAATCACGGGCGCGATCTTTATTGTATAGCGCGTGGCGGGCTTCATGGTGTCCGCCGAGTCGAGATTACAGGAGAGGGAGGACGTGTTCAGCCAGCGCCACTGGCAGTTCAGAGGCGGGGCGATGGTTACGCCGACCTCTTCGGCTGTGCGTTCCATCCGGCCCAGCGGCACGACGGGACGGTTGAACTCTATGACGATCTGGTTGCCCGCCGGGACGTCCTCGCCCGTCGGGGTAACGCGCAGGATGCTTAGTTTCTTCGGTGTTTCTGCTGCAAATGCAGGTGGGACTGAAAAAATACTGACGAATATAAAGAGTGCACACCAGAAACGGTCACGCATCGCAAGCCCCATGAATTTCATAAAATATCCAATTAAGGCGTAGCACAAGGCCGGAATAAGAGAAAGCCGCGGCGCAAAATATTTCAATCTTGCGGGGAGTGTTTTGACAAACATCTTCAGGCCACTAGAATGAGGATACGATTCTCTCTCTAGTAAGGCAGGTATCCATGCTTAAAGGAAAAACAGCGGTTATCACGGGCTCGACCAGTGGAATCGGGTTAGGTTTGGCGCGGGCGTTCGCCGATGGCGGGATCAATATCGTCATGAACGGATTCGGAAAGCCAGAAGAGATCGAAGTTTTGCGCAAGGAGATCGAGGGGCGTGGCGTCAAGGCGCATTATATCGGGGCCGATATGACCAAGCCCGAGCAGATCAAGGGGATGGTCGAGGAAGCGGCGAGCGTGATGGGCGGGGTCGATATTGTCGTCAACAATGCCGGCATTCAGTTCGTTTCGCCCGTAGACGAGTTTCCGCCTGAAAAGTGGGATGCGATCATCGGGATCAATCTTTCCGCCGGGTTTCATGTTGTCCGGGCGGCTTTGCCTATCATGAAGGATCGGGGATGGGGGCGTGTGATTAACATTGCATCTGCTCACGCTCTGGTTGCTTCCCCCTACAAAAGCGCTTATGTCGCTGCGAAGCATGGCGTTCTGGGCTTCACAAAATCAATCGCTCTGGAAGTTGCGCAGAACAACATCACCTGCAACGCGATCTGCCCCGGCTATGTCTGGACGGCGTTGGTGGAGGGGCAGGTCAAGGATACGGCTAAGGCCCGCGGAATCAGCGAAGACGAGGTGATCAAAAACGTCCTGCTGGCGGCGCAGTGGACCAAGAAGTTCGTGACCGTGGAGCAAGTGGCCGGGACGGCCCTGTTCCTGTGCTCTGATAACGCGCAGAACATTACGGGCGCGGCCATCCCCATCGACGGCGGCTGGACAGCGGCCTAGTTTTTAACGATGCGTTCAGTTTGTCATATGACGTGTTACTTTCTAACTTGCAAAAGGGAACAACCTTCATGAAACGTCTCAAGCCTCTGCTTCTAGCCTTTGCTTTTAGTTCCTGCTTCGCGTCTCCGAGCTTTGCGGAAGATGTTGCTTCTCCGGTTGCGCCTGAAATGCGCCTTTACCGTCTTGCGTGCGGTGAAATCGGTGTCACCGATCTTAATGTTTTTTCCGATACGGACGCTTATGTGGGGCAGGCCAAAGACATCGTTGCCTCATGTTATCTAATCAAGCACGGTGACAAATGGCTTCTGTGGGACACGGGCTTGCCGGACGCCACGCCCAAGGTGGCGGATGATAGCGCGGGCTCGCCTTTCAAGCTCTCTTTGAAGGAAACGCTCACGGAGCAATTGGGCAAGATCGGCCTTAAGCCTGAGGATATTGACTATGTTGGAATTTCGCATGGCCATTTCGATCATGTCGGTGGCGCTAACGCATTTTCGAATGCCAAGCTGATTATGCAGAAGACTGAATATGACTTTATGACCATGCAGCCTGAGAAGGCGAGGGCGGCTCACATGGAGAGCGAACTTATTTCCAGTTTTGCGGGCCCTGAAAAGGAAGCCCAGAGAATGCTGCTTTCCGGGGACACCGATATTTTCGGCGATGGCACGCTGAAGGCGATTGTCTTGCCGGGGCATACACCCGGACATATGGCTTTGCTTGTGAATTTGCCTGAAACCGGTCCGGTCATATTATCGGGCGATCAGTGGCATTTCCATGAAAACCACGAGAGCAACGGCGTGCCGAGCTTTAATTTCGACCGGGCGGATACTCTGGCGTCCTCGGACAAGCTGAACGCGCTGATCAAGAACCACAAAGCGAAGCTTATCATCCAGCATGAGCCGAAGGACAATGAGGCTTTGCCCAAGCTGCCCGAGTATTTGAAATAGTCTTAGTTGCGGATGCCGGGGGCGTTCGAGGCGCCCGGTGCACCCACGGTTCTGTCGGCTGCGCCGCCCGTTTCGGGCTGGAGGCTTTGCATGATCGCGTCATATGCGTTTTGTGTTTGCGCGGGGTCGATGCGTCCGGCGTTGATCTGTGCTTGGTAGAGAGTCTGAAAAGTCTGGATCGGAAAGACCAGTTGATCGGGGTGGTAGAGCGCCGATTGCGGGTTCGTGAATTGGCTGGTCAGCAGACGTCTGAGCGGACTGGTATCAACACCCAGTTCGGCGAGAGGTTGCAAGGCCTCGTCCAGTTTTTGCGTGAAGCCGTATTGGGTTAACGCTGTCTGATAGGCGGCCTGATTCCGCTCGCCGGAATTCGCCATATAAAGATGCTTGGTATCGACCGAAAGCTGGACGATGCGGTCGGCGGCAACGCTCAGGGGGCTAGTATCCCGGGGAGTCCGACGGGCCTCGCTCAGCGGTTCCACGTCGGCGAGGTTCGTGAGCGGGGAGACGGTGACCTGACCTTGCGAGCTGACCTGGCCCACGCGGATCATGGCGGGGTCGATATGGTCGCGGATGTAGATGCTGGCGGCGACTTGCCCGTTCAGGCTGATGTCCACCTTTCCGGTCTGGAAGTTGTAAGCGCTGGTGACCGCGCCGGGTTGATCGGATTCAATCAGAAAAGTGGTGTTGTCGGCCACTTGATTAGTCTTGGCCCAGAAGTTTACCGTGAATTGGTGCGCTTCGTTCAGATTGCGGTCGGGGTCGATGCGCAGGATGAACTGCACATCCTCGTCGGCGATGGGCACCTGCCCCGGCTGGGGCCGTCCGGCCTCCTCGGGGTAGAAGTGTATTTCGGACTGGCGTTTTGAGGTTCCCATATTCACAATCACGAGGTGTTCGTGATTGTCCATGTCGTGGCCTTTATGGAGGTCGCCCTCCGGCCTTTCGACGGGGGCAGGCGGGATAATCATGTCAAAGCTTACGACACGATTGCCTTGATGGCGCGTGTTATCCTGCGTTGTGACAGGACCGTTTGTTTCGCCATGCGCCAAGATCGTAGCATGCGGGGCAACGCGTTCTTGATACAAGGCGCGGGCGTCTGGCTCGGACAGGCCCTGTCTTTGCAGGGCGCCGATCAGGAGCGCTTGGGCCGTGTTCAGCCGGTTTTCGGAGAGGGTCTGGTTTTTGGCCGTATCGCCGGACGTGTCGGCGTGGGCGGTCAGGCGCAGCTCGAACGTGCGGTTATTAATTAGCGCCTCGGCGATATCATCCATATCGACGTTTTCATAGCCGGGGGCGGTGATGATGTCGCGTGCGGTATGGGCGCCGTAGCCGTGCTCAAAATAGAGGCCTCCGCGCTTTTCCATGGCGGGTTCAGGCGGCGGCGGGGGCGGAGCTGTAATTTCCGCAGGCGTTACAAGGTTGATGAGCGAGACGTCGCCCGTGTAGTTGCTGAGGCCCCGGCCCGTCACGTTGATGTTGACGTATTCGAAGCGCTGGTTATGCGTGTGGTTTTTACGGTCGTGGCCATCGTCGCCGGTCGCAACGTAATGCGCATGACGTGAATAGTTGGGTATTTCGTATGTTTCCGGGCGATCCGCACCGGACCCGCCTGCACCTGCTAACCCCATAATCCCTCTAAATTTTCGGTTTTTTCGTTATTTTCACAATGTTACCGCAAATGCCCGGTTTCAGGCCAGTAAATTTCTTTCATTATGCAAAGGGATGAAAATAATCAATTTTTTCGTTTTTGCTGCGCTGCGCTTAACTTTTCGTGAGGTATAATAGGGGCCTGAATGATGGGGAATTTGCCTTGCCGGATGCTATTAGACCCGACCGGGATGTCATGGAATACGACGTTGTGATCGTCGGGGGCGGCCCTGCGGGCCTGTCCTGCGCGATTAGGTTGAAGCAGTTAGCGGCGGAATCAGGCCGGGAGCTGTCGGTGTGTGTTCTGGAAAAGGGGTCGGAGATCGGGGCGCATTCGCTGTCCGGCGCGGTTTTTGAGCCGCGTGCGCTCAGCGAACTTTTTCCCGACTGGAAGGAGCGGGGCGCGCCGCTGCAGACCGAAGCCAAAAGCGACCGCTTCCTGTTTCTGACGGAAAAGCGCGCGTTTCGGATGCCCACCCCGCCGCAGATGCACAATAAGGGTAATTACATCATCTCTCTAGGGAATCTAGTCCGCTGGCTGGCCGAGCAGGCGGAGGCTCTGGGTGTCGAGGTCTTCGCCGGTTTTGCCGCCGCCGAGGTGCTTTACAACGATCAAGGCGCCGTGATCGGCGTTGCTACGGGCGATATGGGGCTGGAGCGGGACGGTTCTCAGGGGCCAGCCTTTCAGCCAGGGGTCGAGCTTCATGCGCGGCAGACGGTTTTCGCAGAGGGCTGTCATGGTTCGCTGACCAAGACCCTGATTTCATGGTATGATCTGCGCAAGGACAGCGATCCGCAGACTTACGGGCTGGGGATCAAGGAGCTGTGGGAGATCCCCGCCGAAAAATCCCGTCCGGGAGAGATTTTGCATACGATCGGATGGCCGATGGACCGCCAGACCTATGGCGGGTCATGGGTTTATCACATGGACGGCAACCTCGTTTCCATCGGGTTCGTCGTCGGGCTGGATTACCGGAACCCGTATCTTTCGCCGTATGAAGAAATGCAGCGGCTTAAGACCCACCCGGAAATTCGCAAGATACTTGAGGGCGGGCGGCGGATTGCCTACGGTGCGCGGGCGCTGGTGGAGGGCGGGTTTCAATCTCTGCCGAAGCTTACATTTCCGGGTGGGGTGCTCATCGGCGATACGGCCGGGTTCCTCAATGTTCCCAAGATCAAGGGCAACCATACGGCCATGAAGTCGGGCATGGTGGCGGCGGAGAGCCTCTTGGAGTTGCTTGGCTCAGATGCGTACGGGGCCGAGTGCATCGCCTATCCCTCCAATCTGGAGCAAAGCTGGATCTGGCCCGAGCTCAGGGCCGTTCGCAATATCCGGCCCGGCTTTCACCGGGGGCTTTGGCTTGGGCTTATTAACGCGGCGTGGGAGACGCTTACGCGCGGCCTGTCGCCGTGGACCCTGCGGAACCATGCGGATCACGCCCAGATGGACAAGGCGGCCGCCCATAAGGCCATCGCGTATCCCAAGCCGGACGGCGTTTTGACATTTGACCGGCTCAGTTCGGTGCAGCTTTCCAATACCAACCATGCGGAGGGGCAACCCGTCCATCTGCGGCTTAAGGATCCAGACCTTCCCGTGCGGGTCAATCTTAGGGACTATGACGAGCCGGCGCAGCGCTATTGTCCGGCCGGGGTCTATGAGATTGTGCGGGATGAGGCCGGAAATCCGCGATTCCAGATCAACAGCCAGAATTGCGTTCATTGTAAAACATGCGACATCAAGGACCCGTCACAAAATATCGACTGGGTTGTACCGCAGGGGGGCGATGGGCCGAATTATCCGAATATGTAGTTTTTCGGCACCACCCCTTTATTTTCAGCGGTTCCGTCTTGAAATCATATTTGAGAAAAACTAGGGCGCGGGTTATCTTTAGGTGAAGAAGGAAAAAATAATGCGTTTATCCAAGTTTTGGCTTGCGGGCGGTGCGCTTTTTTTGATTACCGGGGTTGCCATGGGTCCGGCTTTTCTGGCTCATGCGCGTGTCGAGGACGGCGCTGCAGGCAAGTCTGAGGCTGGAGAACAGCCTGTTGATGGTCTCATAAAGCCTTTGTTTACACCGACCAGCCCCCATGCTGGAGCTTATCTTGCCGCTCGTTTTGCTCAATCCCGTCATGATTGGGCGTCAGCGAACGGATTTCTCGACCAGCTTGTGAGTTCGGGGGTATCGGAATCCAGTGTGCTGCGGCGAGCGATGATTCTCTCTATGGGGGGCGGTCAGCCAGAGCGCGCTATTCAGCTTGCGCAGCGCATCGTTAAAATTGATCCTGAATCCCGTAACAGCGTAGCGCAGGTTTTCCTGATTATTGATGCTGTTGCCAAGGGGCAGTATGAGAGGGGCGTCGAGCTAATTCTCAAGACCCCGCATGATGAAATGACCGAATTTATCGGTCCTGTCCTGGAGAGCTGGACCAAGGCCGGTATGGGGCAGATGGATATAGCGCGGTTGCAGGATAATCCTTTGCAGCTTTATCATGCCATCCTTATCACTCAGTATTTAAAAAATTCCGATGAGATGAAGAAGCTTCTTGATCGCTTTTCGTCGTCTGAGGGGATTGCTGTCGGTGATTACGAGCGCGTTGGTGATTTGTATGCGTATTTAGGGGATACCGAAAAGGCGCTTGAGCTTTACAAGAGTGTAGTTAAGGAATGGCCCGGGGACCGCGACATTGCCGAGAAAATACAAAAAGTTAAGGACGGCAAGGGCTCTGATATTTTCAAAGGTGTGAAGGATCCCAGGGAGGGTTTGGCACTCGCGTTTTTTGATATTTCCAAAGTGCTGTATCAGGAAAACAACGACGAGAGTGCGCGGGTTCTTGCTTCCATGTCTCTTTACCTTAACCCCGATCTAACCGAGGTTCGCTTTCTTCTTGGCTATGTCGCTACCCGCCACGAACGGCATGAGGAGGCTATCGCCCATTTCAAAGTTGTTGAAAAAGGCGACAGGTTTTATCTCGATGCGCAGCGGAATATCGCCGATTCCTATGAAAGTCTTGAACGTTATAGTGAAGCGCTTGGAATACTTGAGATTTTATCTAAGAATGAAAATGATCTGGATGCGCAAATCAAGATCGGGGACATTTATCGTCGGCAAGATCAGTTCGGGAAAGCTATACAGGCATACTCACAAGCCGAAAAAATGCTGGGCGGGGTCGTGCCTGAGAAGTACTGGCACCTGCTTTACCTGCGCGGCATGTCGTATGAGCGCGATAATAACTGGGAGGCGGCAGAGAGAGATCTGTCAGCAGCGCTTAAATTCAAGCCCGACCATCCTTACATTCTGAATTACCTTGGTTATGCTTGGGCGGATCGCAGTAAGAATTTGGGAGAAGCTCTTGCTATGATCCGTAAGGCTTCAGCGCTTCGTCCTGAAGACGGATATATTACCGACTCGCTGGGGTGGGTTTTGTATCGTTTGGGTAAGTTTAAAGAGGCCGTTCCAGAGTTGGAACGCGCCGTGTCCTTGCTGCCTTACGATCCAGTGATTAACGACCATCTTGGCGATGCCTACTGGCGCGTAGGACGTGTCATGGAAGCCAAGTTCCAGTGGACAAGGGCAAAAAATCATTCTGACGATGAAGAGCTCAAAGCCAAAATTGTTGAAAAGCTAGACTCCGGCTTACCGCCTGACACCGGCTATGCATCGCTCGGAGAGGAAAGCCAAAAGGGCGGTGGTACTCCCTCTGGTTCCACGAATAAGGAATAGGTCAGCCTGCTTGGCTTTACATACCCCGGCGACGTTTATGAGCCATAATATTAGGCTTTCAGCACCCGCAAAGATCAATCTTACGCTTGTGGTCACGGGCAAGAGGCCGGATGGTTATCATGTTCTGGACTCTCTTGTCGCATTTGCCGATCTAGGCGATGTTATAGAGCTGGCGGAGGCCTCTAGTTTTTCCTTCTCTGTGAGCGGTCCTTTTGCTTCGATGTTTACGCCGGAGGAGGTTGATCCTTCCGCGTCTTCGGAAAATATCGCTGTGCGTGCCGTCTATGCGCTTGCGGCTGCTGAAAGGCGTCCGCCTAATGTTTCTCTTCACTTGATTAAGAATTTACCTTTGGCGTCCGGTCTGGGCGGGGGATCGGCGGACGCTGCGGCCGTTGTCCGCTGCTTGCAAAAGCTTTGGGGAATTTCCTCGGATTCTGCATATTTGCCCGACTTGCTCAAAAGTCTTGGGGCTGACGTTCCTGTATGCTGGCTTTGCTCTCCGCAGAGGGTGCGCGGCATCGGTGATATTTTAGAGGACGCGCCGATTTTTCCGCCGCTTTCGGTTGTTTTAGTCAATCCGCTGAAACCCTGCCCGACTGTCGATGTCTTTCGCAGGCATCAGGGTTTTCATAAGGGTTTGCCTTCTTTCCCGGCCAGATTCGATTCGGTGCATCGGTTTGTCGAGTTTTTGGAAGCGCAGGGTAATGATCTGCTTCCAGCTGCTTTACAGGTGGTTCCCGAGATTGGCGCCTGCCTTGAAGCCTTGAGTAAACAAAAAGGTTGTTTCCTTAGCCGTTTATCGGGCTCGGGCGCAACGTGTTTTGGTGTGTTTGAGGATCGCCTACAATCGCAGGAAGCCGCCAAGAGACTTGCACGTCTTTTTCCGGCTTGGTGGGTGCAGGCCTGTGTTGCGGGCTAGGTCTTTGTTATTCGGATCTTGAGCCTTGCTCGACGCCTGCGGAGGATTTCATAAAGTCTAGAAGTTCCTGTGTTGGCATGCCGTCTACGATCTGCATGTTTGCCGCGGACTGATAGGTTCGGATCGCGTCCGTTGTCACAGGGCCGGGCTTGCCGTCTACCGGGCCGGGATACAAGCCGCGGCGAATAAGTTCAGACTGTATGTCCGCGATCAGGTTCTGGCGGGTTGTCGTGTCCGAGCCTGTTTTTATCCCGATATCGGGGTAGGGGGCGGGCGCAGGTTTGGCCGTGCTAGCCGCCTTCGGTTTTGAAGCTTGTTCCTGGCTTGCCGTGTTAGCCGCACCCTTTTTCTTGGCGCTTTTTACGGCATCGACTATTCGGTTTACTTCGTTTATCGAAATTCCCAGAGATTGTGCGAGTTGCTCCAGAGCGGCTTTTGCTTCAGGGCTGCCTTTATCTGCAGCTTCCTTATACCACATGAGCGCTTCGTCGGGCTGAGGTTTGCCCAGCAAGCCGTTTTCATAGATCAGGCCGAGATTGTAGGCGGCTTCCATCACTCCGGCGTTCGCAGCACTCTCGAAGTTCGAGGCGGCCTTAACCGGATCGTAGGGGTAGCCGATGCCGCCGATATAGGCGATGCCCAGATTGTATTGCGCCTCGGGATGCCCCAGAGAGGCAGCCTCGGAGTAGAGGTCCAGAGCCTTGCTCAGATCGGATTTTACGCCGATGCCCTGGTGATAGAGGACGCCGAGATTGTATTTTGCGTTGGCGATGCCGTTATCGGCGGCTTCTTGGAACCAGAACACGGCGCGGGTGAGGTCCTTTTTGACCGGATCGCGTCCGGCGATATAAAGCGCCCCCATGTCGTGCTGCGCTTCTGCCACGCCAGCAAACGCTTGCTGTTCGACCTTTCTAATCTGGTCGGGCAGTGTTTTGTCGGGCTGCATGCGCTCGCTTAACGGCTTCTTGGGTCCTTCTTTTACTTCAGCGGGAGGAGTATTTTCCTGCGACACGGGCTCCTTAAGGTCGCTGGAAACGAGGCTTGAGGGTTCGATTTCGTTCAACTTAGCCGCAACGCCGTCAGGGTTCTCTTCAAAAGCTGCCATCAGGGTTTGTTCGTCGCCCTCCTTAATCGCGCGTTGAATAGCTTCTGGTTCGATCGCTGCTTCAGCTTTAGCAAGCGGCTCAAAACCGGGGGTTTCCGGCGCGGCTTCGGTCATTTCATCCGGGGGCAGGGCAGGGCCTTCGTCGGCGGGGGACGCAACGCCCGCATCCGTCTGTGCCAGTTCCTCGGACACCGGTTTTTCAGGGGCGGGGGCCGGAGTCGCCGTCATCTCTTGTGCGTCCGCCACCTTTTCCAGCGGGGGCGGGGGGGCGTTCCATGTAATTTTTTCGGGCGTGAGGCCAGGCGATCCTGCGGGCTGCGTGTTTTTAATCTCACTGATCATCCAACCCAAAAGCAGACCGATGACCACGATCATGACCATCGCAGAGGCATCGATCTGAAACGGGCGGGCCCAGAAGGAGCGCGGAGCCTGACGTTCCGGTGCATGATTTTCCAGCAGGAGCGGGTGGGGCGAGCCGTCCTCGATTTGTGGGTAGTCGGCGTTTCCGGCGCGGCCTTGGCTGGTCAGAAGCACCATGGCCTTGGCGTTGAGGGCTTCGCGGGTTTCCTGAACCGACTCTTCGATCCGTTCCAGCTTGCGCAGCATGCGGCTGCGGTCCTCGATCGCCTTATTGATCTTGCGGTCGAGCTTGAGGAATTCGGTCGTTGCCTCCTCGATCTTGTTGTCGAGGGCTTCCTGACGGGCTTCGGTGTCGCCAACGCGTTTGGTGAGTGTCACAAAAGCCGACAGGTTCTCGGCCATTTTTTCTGATTGTTCTTTTTGCTGCTGCTCGAGAGTCTTTTGCAGCGTAATGATTTCTTCCTCCAGCTTTTTGCGCTGGCTGAGGTCGTCCTTTATGGATTTGATTATTTCTTCGCTGTCCTGCGATTTGCCTTCCAGCGCCTCCACAAGATTCCGGGCCTTTTCCAGCTCCTTGGCGGTTTCCTTGATGGTTTCCTCAACCCTTGAGGTCTTTTTGAAGGCCTCCTTTTGCTTGGCGGCGACCTTTTGTTCGAGGTCGATATAGCTCTGCTCGCTGCGGGTGGCCTTTTCTTCAAGGGCCTTAAGCTCGGAACGGTATTTGGCCAGTTCCTCCTTAAGGACCGCGCGTTCGTCCTGCGTGTCCATCAGCTTGGCGTTAAGCGATTTCAGAAGCACGAGGATCTGCATCTGGGACTGGTCGTTTTTCGACAGTTCGGCCGGGTCAATCGATAAGCCGCCGTTCGAAGGTTTGTTATCATCCTCCGAACTTTTAAAAAATACGCGCCCTTCCGATGTTCTTTTAAAAGCCATAGTGCGGTGACCCTTCCCGTAAGCAGTGCGGCCATTAACGACCACAGGCCCGCAGTTACTGATTCTGCGGAATCCCGTGACGCAATATATATATTTTGGAAAATATTAGAAAGAAAAACCTCTTAAAACTCCTTGGAAATCTGCGGATAACTTGGATTTTCAGGAGTTTCTGCGATTGCTGAGCCGGAGTCATGATTCTGTAAAAAAGCTGCTTAAATGAAGGTAAAGAAGGCTTGCGTTTGCGTATCTGTCTGGTATATGGTTCCCCATTCTTACGCAGGCAGGCGTTATTGGGGTATGGCCAAGCGGTAAGGCAGCGGTTTTTGGTACCGCGATCCTAGGTTCGAATCCTAGTACCCCAGCCATTTAGTCTGCCCTTTGCCACGCATCAGAGAATAAGCCCCGCAAAGGCCGCGCTTCTGCGGGGGTTTCGTGCTATGGCTATTTTGGCCACGCATAGAGAAACTCACTACTATAATCATATCCGCCCGCATACGAGCCTGGGATACCGACCGCCCGTGCCAATCGCCTATATGGCTGAAGGCGCCTGCGCCACGGCTCCGGCCCCTTCAGCCATGAGAACAGACCGGCAACCGATTCACTCTGCAGGTGGACTCAAATATGGGGGTTGACCAGTGGGACGACAAGTGGTGGCCGAAGCAGTATGTTCCTAGGCATAAACAAGCTATACAAGAAAGACAAAATCAGTTGACGAGAGCGCGAAAAAAGCTTGCTGCTTGCCGAAGGAACAACCCTGGGGGGTGACTATGAATACTGCCGAGAAAATTACACGAGTAAAAAGCCTTCTGCGGGACGCTCTACTAGGATTCGACGAGCCCATAGACATACTGACGTTTTCTGCTGATGGTGAAGACAACTTGCTTCATGAGGCAGCCATGAGGGGATCTTTGGAGGCAGCGAAGTTGCTAGTAGAACTCGGTATAGATATTGATGCTCTCGGTGATATGAATCGGACGCCACTACATTGTGCAGCAGCATTCGGTCACCCTGATATCTATGAGTATCTGATTTCAATGGGGGCACGAACTGACATCATCGACCAGTTTGGCAAGACTCCTGAACAAAGTAGGTCAATTTAGGCTCTAGATGAACCGGGTGCGGTTGCACCTTGAAGTAGTACTCAGTTCAGCGTCCGGTCTTCGAGGCGGAGCAGATTGTGGAGCGCACTACTAGAATTTAAAATTAATAGATTAGTAGGAGTAAATATTTTATGAAGGCAAGATATAGAGGATACTTCTATTCGCGGTATAGATTTATTCTATTTGTATTGCTGTCTATCCACTACTGCATGATTCCGGCCTTGGCAGTCAGCGGTACTAATGAATATAAACAGGAAGACAGTTTGGATGAATCGCTGAATATAGTACCGATAGTAAAGGGGTTTTCTCCAAGTGTAGAGTGGAGACAGGAGTGGGAAGGGCGCTCTACACGGATTACCCGTGAAAAGATAAAACTTATGAGTTCAGAAGAGTTTTTAAAATTTCTGAAAACTCATACAGTAGTATATGTGGGTGATAGTACTCTTTATGGAGTTGAAACAAGAATTGAAAGCTGGCCAGATGCAAAAGACATTCCGTACCTATTATCTCAGATTGATAATATCGCTCCTTGTGCCTCATTAGACAGTGGTACTTTTGCAATAGGTCCAGCCCCCTCTTATTCTACAGTCGGACAGCAAGCAGTGATTTTGCTTTACGCAATAAAGCAAGGGGTTTTTGATGTCAATAAGTCACCGGATATCGCTGATAGTGAAGTTATTGAATGGGCTCGAGAGCAGGCGGGTAAATAAATTTCACTCACCCTCTATACACTAGGTGGCCAACCAGAACCTCCGCCCGTCTCAATATCCCGATAATCTGCTCCACCGTATAACGCTTCTGCGACATCCAAACCTCCATAAAGTACGTCCTAATAATCTAATGGAGATTCAATCTCCACCCGGACTCATTTATAGGGGGTGGATCAGTTCGACGACTCACTACGCCTATGGTCTGGGCGGGTTGCTGTAAGGGAATACGACAACTCTGGCAATTTGATCCGGGAGTTGGTCAACCCCCATATTTGAGTCCATGCTGAGAGTGAATCGGTTGCCGGTCTGTTCTCAGGACTGAAGGGGCCGGAGCTGAGCCGCTACCTATAAGTGAGTGCGTCCGGACTTTGGGGATCTCAAGTTCGCAACCTAGAGCAACGTTTCTAAGAAAAAATGCCGGTGAGTCCGCCTTTTTTTACCGTTATTTGCCATGATCAGGAAAAACGCTCCGTACCAACTGGTTTCATTTATTGAGGACGGATGAAAATATCGAATTTACTGATAATAAGCATTATTGACAGCTTGGAGCATTAATTTGAAAGAGCGCCACTTTATATTTATTTCCCTTGCTTTGTTTTTTCTGTAAAATAGCAGAATTAAGCGATAAACGCGACTTCTAAGGGTTATTCATGGGTGATATTTCGGATCTCTCTGCAGCAGAGCGGGAAGCGCTGGTCGAACAAGCCATCGATCGCCTACTCAAACGCGATAGAGACAGCGGACGTCAAGCGGGCGCCGATTTCCTTGGTGAGCGCATAGCCGGCTCGGATTCAAACCATACTATTTCCCCGGAGACATTAAGGTCTGATCTCAAGGCACACCTTCTTTCCCTGATCAACAGTCCCGATACAGAAGGGTTTGTAAAAGTTGAGGGTAAGGAAGTCGTTCTTCATAATGCGCAAGCCCGCACGGCCATCATTCTGAACACCCGCTCCGGTGAATCCGATGTGTTTTTAACAAACGATTCCCAATGGCTCCGCAAGGAACGCGATTTCTGGGCCGCCCGCCTCGAAGAGGGCCGGACGCACTATGATCGCTCCCTAAACCCTCTGCTTAGCAAGCAAAGCGAATCTCTGATGGCACAAAGAGGCCAAGGCGGACTTGCCAATATAGAGGCCGCGCACAGGGCGCGCCTAAGCGGAGGTCCGCTGGCCATTTCACCGCAGGACGCCGCCGCCTTTTTGCCGGAAGGAAATAAAACCCCAGCCCCAGCAAGCACAACGATTACCGATCCGAGCCGCCTGCTCGGCGATGGCAGCACGAGTTCTAGCACCAACACAACGTCTTCACCTGAAACCTCCACCGGAGGTTCGAATGCTGCCACGCCGCGTGTTCAGGATGCCGTCACGGCAACGACGACAGGGGTCGACGACAAAACAAGAACGTCCCGCGTGAATCCGCTGGGCCTGAGCGACAGCGGCACAGAGACAACGGAAGCGCCGCGCACGCCCCGATACACAAAATTCAGCCCGCTCAGTCCTCTAGGCCTGACCGAGCATCTTCCCGATCCTGAAATCGATCCGGCGCAGTTTACCTATTCACGCGCCAATCCCCTGAGTCCTGTAGAAGGCGCGCCGACACCCACACGTTTACAGTCTTTTCTGAACAGCACTCCGGTCAAGGCGCTCAGGCTGGCTGACGATGTTTTTGACGGTATACAATTCGGCCAGTTCGTCTTTGAGGAAACGGGCCTCCGCGACGCGGTCCTCGATCCGAAACCGGAAGATCTTCTGGCAAGGGAGGGCATGCTCAAGCGAAGTCAGGGATACGGCATCGACGCCCTTGAAAAGACGGATAACGCGACCGGGCTGATCCCTTATGTTGGCAATACCGCCACGGTCCTGTCCTGGGGTGCGTTTTTTGTTGGCGCCAAGGGTATGACAAAAAACATGCTGGAGACTGTAAACTCCTATAACACCACAAGTGAAACGCGGGACCAGAGGGTCGAAAGATGGCGCAACGTCGCCGACTCCATCCCGACGCCGGAACTGACGGGGTATACGCAGGGTCAGGGCGTTCCCAGATCTCTGGATAATTTTGCGCGGAACATGACCGATTTTATGGAGCGTTTTCCGCACGCCAGACGGGGCGACGTCTTCGTCCTGATGCATCAGGAAAACAAAGAAATTCTCAAGGAAATGTTCGCAGCCACGCCCCGCTGGGAAAACGTCGAGAGATTCATGAGGAACGTACCCGTAGCCGACGTCAGGAACGCCTATGCGCGCTTCGCTCAGGAAAACAGCACCGGCGTTCTGACGGACAGCCCTCTATTTATCGATCGATTTAAAGTGCCGGATCAGTTGGTGCTTTTTTATCCGACAGGAGACACGCCTTATACTTTTCCGGGAGCGCCGACCCTCAATACGGCCGCGCTGGTTGACGATTATGCAAGAAATTATACAACGGCGATCGGTAACCCGCTTTTGAAAACGAATATTCTTGATCTTTATACCCTTACTGGCGAACGCCAAAGCCGTGCCTTGCCGATAGATCAACTCTTGAGAATGACGCCGGCAGAGCGCGAGCAGCATGACCGGCAGCAGCTTGAATACAGGCGCGAAAACCTCGCGGCCGCCGACAGGGACGCGCGAACGGCCGCAACGGAGATTGCGACGCGCACATCGGGAGTTCTGGAAGCAGAATATCTGGCGATGAAGACTGGCATTGAGCAATCAGTAGCCGGATTTTCCCAAAGAATTCAAAGAGAATATCAAGTAACGCAGGAAGCCCTCGCGCTAAAGAATAAAACCCTTGCTGACATTGACCGCAGTGAGGATGCCGGAACTGCCAACTCGCTGCAATACCGGCAGCAATGGGTTGAGTACGGGCAGGCCTATCAAAAACGTTTTGACGATTACCTTGCAAAGCAAACGGATAATCTTAGAGAACGCATAGACACCCGCGTCCGCAATTACACACAGAACCGGGACGCGCTTTTATACGGCGGCACGCTTTCGGACGGACAGAAGGTCGATGGTCTTCAGGCGAACCTGAACCGCTGGAAACACGAGAATGCGCTTCCCGTGGCGTTTTCCGGCCTCAAAAACTATGTCAGCGAAGGTCCGGCGATGACCGTCAATCTCCCGCAACTTGTCGAAAGCCTGACAACGCCGCAAACCACGCGCGTCTCCCTTGTGCAAAATCCGGGTGATATCCTGCCGGAAGACAGCCGCGCAGAGTATATCCGGGGGCCGGACGGCACGCCGTTTACAACCTCTGTTGCGGGGCTGGTCCGGGGCAAGCCGGAAGTCGATCTGCAGACAGGAGTGACTATAGAAAACATTCCGGTAACAGAAGTGTTTGGTCAAAGCGCCAATCCATCGCCAGATATGATCAGCTCTGTGGATCCAAGAGAAAACCTTGAGGTATCCGCCAGTGCGTTAAGCAACTTTAATGCACCTGCGTCGCTAAGAATATTAATCCGCCCTGCATAAAAATGATCCCGGTGGTATTTTGGATGCGTTAAGCATTCGGGTGTTTTGCATATTATGGATTTTGTGTGACTATGTTGCTTAATTTATGAGTGTAATTAGCGGGTGACTGCGTCCACAGCCATTTTTGATTTGGTGTTAAATTTACAAACAGATCGAACGGTTTTCTTAAAGTATATCTGAGGGTTGAGCCCTCCAGCTCCAAGTTCGAAAACACATATCCCATTAATTGGCGCTTTTCGTCGATTGTCGAACTTTGGAATATTTCCCAAGCCCTTGATGCTAGCGTAACCAGCATGGACAGGGCGATTTTGAACTGGTCATTGCCTTCATGATGTCCTTCCAGTTTCCGGTTGATTTCAAACTGGCGCTGGGTCATGTCCTGATGCTTTTTGTGATACATCTCCTTTGTAATACACTAATGAAGAAAATTTTGAAATATTTTTAGGTGAGTGCGATGCCAAAGCTATCAAAAATCCTTTTTACCAATGAGACGGATCATGACGTGAAAATCTGCCTTGAACCGTGGGCACATGAGTATCGCGTAAAAAAAGGACAGCGTGCAGAGATCTTTGGGGAGGGGAAAATAGATCATGGGCAACTAGCAATCCACTATCATGGCAGCTTTATTGAGATTTGGGGGTGGCTTGAATCTATGCGTTTGCTGATTGATGGACAGGAGCAGGATATGGATTTCAATAAGGGTTGAAGCAACCTGAGTGTTTTGAGATAAGGCAAGCTAAAGCAAGAAAGGGGTGATTTGGAAACTAGAATCTTACTTTGCGAAGCGGCCTTCGCGTCATCTGATCGTACAATCCCAGAAACTCAGGATAAGCCCGTTCGCACTTAACGGGTTCGCGGCCTTTGAGCGTCGGATACGCGCCGATGCCGCTTACCAGTGAATACGGCTCGCGCTCCAACACCACCGCCAGCCGAATCAGCGGCGAAGGCAGCTTGAGCACCGCTGAAACGTGCAACCCCGTCCAATACATTGCCGCGATATCCGCATCGTAATCATTGAAGTGACGCGCGGCCACGCGCCTAGACGCCCCGTGCAGGGTGAGAAGCCGCACCCGTTGTCTACCGTCGATCCTATGGGCCGGGCCATTTCTCAATTCAGCGCCCGGTCTTGCAAGCGAAAGGGGTTATGCAGCGCGCCCCATGCGGCGATAGTCAATCTGCGATTACCCCCACAGCATGCGATATGGAACTTGCTAGCGCCCGTTTTCTACATGTGGCTGCGTCCCTAAGAGGGTGCTTAAAGGCCAATTAGGATCAAACTAGCCTTGTGAGTGCCCTATTTTTTGGCTTATCGGCGTAGGTAGGGTTTGGATAAGGATCAGGATGTCCTGGTAATATTTAGTTCGAACTGTATCAATTAACCCCAGCCATTTTTTTGATAATGCCTCACATCATTAATAACCGACCACTAGGGCGGATAATAATTCGTTATCAATCTCCCTCGTTAGTGCTATGAATCTCTGATGAGAGAGCGCCTGATCTATAAGCACAGCGAAGGCCATTACGTCAGCCGCACCGGCTGGCTGCGGGCTGCCGTTCTGGGCGCGAATGACGGAATCATCTCGGTCTCCAGTCTTGTGATCGGCGTCGCTGCCGCCTCTGCGGATCCGCGAAGCCTTCTGATTACCGGTGTAGCGGGCCTGATTGCAGGCGCCATGTCGATGGCTGCGGGTGAATATGTTTCCGTCTGCTCGCAATCAGATCTAGAAAATGCCGATCTCGCCCGAGAGAAAAAAGAACTTATTGAGACCCCCGAGTTAGAATTGCAGGAACTGGCCGATATTTACGTCGAACGCGGCGTTGATCCTGCTCTTGCCCTTGAGGTTGCAGGGCAAATGATGGCAAAGGATTCGCTTGGTGTGCATGCTCGGGAAGAACTAGGCATTTCCGATCTTACAGCGGCAAAACCTTTACAGGCAGCTTTCGCGTCAGCAGCAGCTTTTTCCGCCGGTGCTGCTTTTCCTTTGTTGTCTATCCTGCTCTTGCCGACCGAAATCTTTGTCTCCGCCTCTTCAGTCATATGTATTGTACTCCTTGGCGTATTGGGCGCTGCTGCAGCGCGTATCGGCGGTGCGCCGCCATTGAAGCCTGCTTTGCGGGTAATGTTCTGGGGCGCGGCGGCGATGGGCTTTACCGCCCTGATCGGTAGCTTGATTGGCGTGTCAGTATAAGATAGCGGCTTCAAGCCTAAGTCTGTGACTGTCTATGTCTCACCACAGCCATACGTCCTAAAGCTATCCGAACACATGGAATATAGGCGCTTAAACCTAAATGAGGGGCGTACTCGAGCTGAACTCACTCGGGTTGACCAATTCAAGCCATCAGTAACAAAAATTAACGCCTTCAGGTTCGTTTCAGCTTGATGAGCCAAGATCGAAGAAAGGTAACCCTGTAAAGGCATTCTTCGATGTACGACTTGGCTTATAGCGAAAACGGATTACAGACAGGGCTCCTGTCTTTTAAAAAAGACGGGCTGCTTGCGAGATTGCGCGCCAAACCGACTGTCGTGTCGATCGTTCCGGCCTTTTCCCGAGACCGTGAGAATGTCGAACAGTTTATCGTGGATGTCTATGCGAAATCCTATGGCGCCCTCATTAGTGTCCGTTATCCCGTTTTGATGAGCGTGCGCGATGAAGGCGGCCGTATTCTGGCCGCAACGGGGTTTCGCCCCGCCGCTGAAAAACCGCTCTTTTTGGAGCAATATCTTAACGCGTCGGTCGATGAGGTTTTAAAGACCCCGCGTTCCCAGATTGTCGAAATCGGCAATCTGGCCTCGGAGGGCGGAGGGGCGTCGCTTTATCTTTTTGCGGCTCTGGCGGCTTACCTGAACTATAGGAATTTTACGCAAGCCGTCGTCACCAGCACGGATTTCCTTGAGGCGCGCTTCCGGCAACTGGGCCTTAGGCCCAAGCGCCATGCAAAGGCGGACCCGTCACTTTTGCTGACGCCCGGAGAGAACTGGGGCAGTTACTACGACACCCAGCCGCATGTCATATCCGGCTCTGTAGAGCATGGTTACAAGCGCCTGCAACATCAACTGGGTCTGGAATACACCGATTGCCGCCCGCGCCTGCTTCCGCGCCTGCACTATAAATCGGAGCGAGACGAATGATCTTCGCAGCCATCAAAGACCATCCCGCAACTAAAACCGCCCTGAGCGATGGTGTGCGCACAATCACTTATGGTGAGTTAGAGAGCGAGATTCAAAATCGCGTAAAGGCCCTGCAGGGCGTTTCGGTCCTCGCAATCGCGCTGGATAATGGTTTGGAATGGGTGCTTTGGGATCTGGCCGCCCTGAAGGCGGGAATCCCGTGCGTGCCCGTGCCGCCGTTCTTCTCGTCCGAACAGATTTCACACCTTCTTGGCTCTTCCGGTGTCTCGCATATTCTCACCCCACAAGGATTGCGGGGCACCGGAACGGGAAGGGAGGGCGTTTTACCAATCGGCGCGGCAAAAGTGACATTCACGTCTGGCACGACCGGCACGCCCAAAGGGGTTTGTCTGCCCCGAAAGGCCCTCGAGGCTGTACCCAAAAGCATCATAGAGGTCCTCGGTGGCGATTTGGCAGGAAGGCATGCCTGTGTTCTGCCGCTGGCTGTCCTTCTGGAAAACGTCGCGGGTGTTTACGCAGGTTTGATGGCGGGCTGCGCCATTCATTTGACCGCTCTTGGCAAGATCGGCGGCGATTACGAAAATATTCACGGCTTCCTAAAAAATACCGCTGCCAATTCCGCGATCCTCGTTC
The DNA here is from genome assembly GCA_964583335.1 of uncultured Pseudobdellovibrionaceae bacterium. Classification (GTDB taxonomy): domain Bacteria; phylum Pseudomonadota; class Alphaproteobacteria; order Micavibrionales; family Micavibrionaceae; genus JAGNKE01. Next base: position 159,576 of record CAZOVG010000004.1, read on the forward strand.
CCGAAATCCTGCGCATCCTGATGGCCCAGATCGTCGCTCATGGCCCGCTTCCTGATCTGAAATTTCTGGCGGTCGGCGGCTCAAAAGTGGACCCAACGCTGATTATGAAAGCGCGGAGCGCGGGACTTCCGGTCTATGAGGGGTATGGTTTAAGCGAATGTGCCTCCGTTGTTTCCCTGAATACCCCTTACGGCGACCGCCCCGGCACGGCCGGTAAAATCCTGCCGCACGTTCAGGCCAGCATCGTTGAGGGAGAGATCGCCATCAAGAACCCCGGATTTTTGGGTTACATCGGGGAGACGGCGCCGGAGTCTCTGAAGACCGGCGACCTGGGAAGCCTTGATCAAGACGGATTTCTGACCGTCTCAGGCCGCAAGAAAAATGTGCTGATTACCTCTTACGGGCGCAACGTTTCGCCGGAGTGGGTGGAGAGCATGCTGCTTTCTTGGCCGGAAATAGCGCAAGCCGTTGTTTACGGCGATGCCTGCCCGCATCTGAGCGCTCTCATCGTCCCCGCAAAAAAGGCCTCCGATATCGAGGATGCCCTCGCTGGGGTCAATTCAAGATTGCCCGACTACGCGAAAATACGTGATTTCCGGATCGTCCCAGCATTCACCCTCGCGGACGGCACTCTGACCGGCACGGGCCGCCCGAGGCGTGAAACCATTTTAAACCTTTACACCAAGGAGAAGACTTATGACCTTTTACAATCGACTGCTTAAAGAAACGGAACTCGCGCGGAAAGAACTCTATTCCGTGCCCCAGTTGATCGACGGCCTGCAGGGTAAGATCAGCCGAGAGACCTATATTGCCTACCTCACGGAGGCGTATCATCACGTCTCGCACACCGTGCCGTTTCTGATGACGATGGGATCAAAGCTTCCGTCCGGTAAACGTTGGCTTCAAAAGGCGATTATTGAATATCAGGAGGAGGAAGTCGGCCACGAGGAATGGATCCTCAATGATATCGAGGCTGCGGGCGGAAACAAGGAGGCTGTTCGAAGCGCTGCTCCCAAACTGGAGACGCAGGTTCTCATCGCCTATAACTACGATTATATGACCCGTAAAAACCCGGTCGGCTTTCTGGGGATGGTTTTCATGCTGGAAAGCACGTCAACGCAGATCGCCAATAAGGGCGCGGACGCGGTCAAGGAAACCCTTGGCCTGCCAAAAAAGGCGTTCTCCTATCTTTATTCTCATGGCGAACTGGATATCAGCCATATGAAATTCTTCGAGGAAACGGTGAACCAAGTCACTGATCCCGAAGACCAGAAGGCTATTATCGAAGTCGCGCAGAACACGTTCCGGCTGTTTGCGAATCTCTTGCGTGCCATTCCGCACGAAGGTCAGGTGAAACATGCCGCTTAAGGCAAAAACCGTATATATCACCGGCGGAACGGGCGGGATCGGCTCGCCTCTGGTTGAAATGCTCCGGCGGGCCGGAGCCATCGTAACGGCCCATGACTACACCAAGGAGGGTGATCTCGTCGCCGGACTGGATAAAATCTGTAACCAGTTGCAGACCAACACGCCGGACATTCTGATTAATATGGCCGGATACAACGTCTTGGATTACTGCGAAAATCAGGATCTAAAGGCGGTTGTGGACCTCAATATGATGGTGCCGATGCGCCTGACGCAAGCCGTGCTCGCTAAAATGAAAGCGCGCGATTCAGGCCAGATCATCAATATGGGCTCGATGACGGCGCTCATCCCGCTCCCGCATTTAACAGGCTACGTCGCGGCCAAAGCCGGGCTCAAGGGGTTTAATGACTCTCTTCGCCGCGAACTGGGCGGTACGAGCATCAAGCTGACCTATATCTCTCCGCGAGCCGTGCGCACGGGCATGAATTCCGGCGTAAAGGCCAGGGTCAACGAACTCACCAAAGTCAAATACGACGAGCCGGATGCCGTCGCCAAGCGCATATTCAACGCCATCGTCAAAGCCGAGACTGAGGTGCGCATAGGCTGGCCGGAGCGGATATTCGCGATGGTCAACGCAAACTGCCCTTTTATCATCGACAAGGGTCTGCAAAAAAACCGCAAGATCGGTGAAGACGCCCTCAATGCGGAACGAACTATCAAGGCGAGGGCAGGGTGACGGCATGAGGATCCTGCTCAAAATCATAACCGCCCTGTTCGGATTATTCTGGATTGTGTTCGGCCTGAATAATTTCCTGCATTTTTTTCCGATTCCTGCCCCCTCGGCGGCAGGCGCGGATTTCATGCAGGCGCTTGAGAAGACAGGCTATCTTTTGCCCTTGATCTATGGTTCGCAAATCATCGCCGGAGCGATGTTGTTGGTCCGCCGCTTCATCGCGCTGGCCCTTCTCCTTCTGGCGCCGGTTGTGGCCAACATCATACTTTACGATCTTTTTCTCAACCCCTCAGGTCTTGTGATCGGCGCCGTGATCGGCGCGATCTTTGCGGCCATTCTGTTCGACCACAGGCAAAAATTCATTCCACTGCTTAAACCCTAGAAAAGGAGATCATCCTATGAAAAAACTATTGGCGTTATCCACTGCGATCTTTGCTCTATCGCTTCCCGCGAAGGCGCAAAATTATGAAGCGGGAAGCAACCACGCTCAGCCCGCTCAAGCCCAGTCCTCTCCGGCCTTGCAGGCGGAAGTCCCGCAAGATCCGGTAATCGAGCAGGTTCGTTATCTGCAAACCGAATGGGCAAAAATAAAATATCAGGTCCCCGATCAGGACACCCAGCTCAGCCTGATACGCAAGCTCGAACAACATGCGGCTAAGGTTACGGCCACCTACCCGGATCGCCCCGAACCCAAAATCTGGGAGGGGATCATCCTGTCAACGGATGCGGGCATTGACGGGGGGATCGGAGCGCTCGGCACGGTAAAAAAGGCAAAAGCGCTGCTTGAAGAGGCCATGAAAATCGACCCTAAAGCGCTGGACGGTTCGGCCTATACATCTCTGGGATCCTTATATTACAAGGTCCCCGGCTGGCCGGTCGCCTTCGGCGATAACGACGAGGCGGAAAAATACTTGGAAATGGCTTTAAAGATTAACCCCACCGGAATTGACCCCAACTTTTTCTATGGGGACTTTCTGATCGAGGACGGGCGACCTGATGAGGCCAAAGCCTACCTGGAAAAAGCTCTGATGGCCCCCGATCGCCCGGGACGGGAACTCGCCGATGCTGGACGGCGGCAGGAAATCAAAGCTAAACTTGCCGAAATCGGGAGTTAAATAGACAGGAACCTATGCGTCTGCTTTTGGTTGAAGACGATCGACACTTGGGAAAGGCCACGGCAGAAGGCTTGAAAGAGACCTATGCCGTGGACTGGGTGCGCTCGTCTGAAGACGCTGAGGAGGCGCTCTCTACGACCGCCTACGCCCTGATCGTGCTTGACATAAACCTGCCGGGCGCTTCTGGCTTGGAGCTTCTCAGCAAGCTTCGCAAAAACCATGATCAAATCCCGGTGCTGCTTCTCACCGCCCGCGATGCGGTCCGGCACCGTGTAGAGGGGCTGAACGCGGGAGCCGACGATTATGTGGTCAAGCCGTTCGATCTCGATGAATTGCTGGCGCGATGCGGGGCTCTCGTCCGCCGCCGCCATGGTTTTGCCGCCCCGGTTATCACATACAAAAATCTGACATACGAGCCCTCGACCGGGCATGTGGAAAGGGACGGGGAGTCTATCGTGCTCTCTGGGCGGGAGCGCGCGATTTTTGACTGTCTGATCAGGAATATAGGCCGTAGTGTATCAAAGGATAAGATTACGGAAAGCGTCTATGACTGGTCCTCCGAGGAGATCGAAAGCAACACGATTGAGGTGCATATCGCGGCCCTGCGGCGTAAACTGGGACGCGATCTGATTAAGACAAACCGGGGTGTTGGATATATGATCCCGTCATGAAGTCATCTCGCGCCCATTATTCGCTCCGCAGCAGGCTGGTTGCCTGGATCAGTATTCCGGTGATCCTTGTCGCGCTTTTGGCCGTCGTATCGAGTTATTATTTTGCCCGGCATGAGATCGAGGAAGTCTACGACGCGCAACTGGTCCACTCCGCCAAGGTTTTGCTTCAACTCACAGAGCATGAAATCATGCAGGACGAGGGCTTTTATCTGGGCCTTGAGAACCCGGATTTACAGCACCGTTACGAACGCAAACTGGGTTTTAGAATTTGGGCGAAAGACGGGCTGATCACCCAGTCTCCCAGTTCAAAGAGTTTCGGCGACTTTGAAGCCGGTCCGGGGTTCTCAAACCACTTTATCGACGGAAATGAATGGCGCTTCTATGTCTTTTTAGAGCCCGTAAACAAAATCAAGATCGAGGTTTCCGAGCGCTATGATATCCGCTACGAACTCATCATACAGCTTATGGCTTCCCTCATCGTTCCGGCGTTGATGTTTTTGCCCGTCATTCTGCTGATTATCTGGATGGGCATCCGTCAGGTTCTAAAGCCGGTCGTTGAAATTTCCGAAGACGTAGACGCCCGGAGCAGCGACGATCTTTCGCAGATACGAAAAAAATCCCTACCGCTGGAAATTGCACCTCTCATCACGGCCCTCAACCGTCTTCTTGAAAGAATGGAGCAAAGCTTCAGGCGCGAACGGGAGTTTACCGACCACGCGGCCCATGAATTGCGCACGCCGCTGGCTGCCATGAAAACGCAAACACAGGTTCTCGTCAAAAAGGCAAGGGAGATCCCGGAATTCTCAGAAGGCTTGGAGAACCTGCAGTCGTCTATCGATCGGGCCACGCATCTGGTGGAGCAGTTGTTGGCGTTGGCGAGGCTACAGCACGAAGCTCTGCCGCAGGAAAAGCTAGATCTGGCGGACATTCTGCAAAGTCGGCTCCCCGAGGCGGCACAACGGGCAAAAAGCAAGCACATTACTTTTAAGGCGGTCATCGCAGAAAATTGTATCATAAACGGGCATGCGGACTCGCTGCACATCCTTCTGGGCAACCTGATCGATAACGCGCTTAAATATACCCCCGACAACGGCACCGTCTCCATTCTTCTGACATCCGATGGCATGCTTGAAATCGCAGACACCGGGCCGGGCCTCAGCGATGAAGACAAGCTGCGCGTATTCGAGCGCTTCGTCCGTGCGGACAAATCCGGTCAGAGCGGCAGCGGCCTTGGGCTCTCCATCGCCCAGTGGATCGCAAAGGCCCATAAGGTCGGCATACGCCTGCTGGATAATCGGCCGCAGGGACTCAAGGTTCAAATAAAGTGGGAGACCGTATGACGAACCGGATTTTGATAGCAGGGGCCCTTCTGGGGCTCGCCTCGGTCATCATGGGCGCCTTGGGCGATCATGGCATCGACCTAACGCCGGAAAAGGCCAAAAGCCTTGAAACCGCTATTCGCTATAACATGATCTATGCGGTGCTAATTGTGGCCATCGCCCTTGCTCCCGCGGAGCGAAAGCTGCATATCGCCGCGTACCTTTTCACAGCGGGAACTGTTCTCTTCTCATTCAGCATCTACGGGGCGCTTTTAAGCGGCGTCAAGCAACTCATATACCTGACCCCGGTCGGGGGCATCACGATCATGATCGGCTGGTTGGCATTGGCTTGGCGGGGCGTGTTTTCTTCAAATTCGGGCGATATGCGGGTGGTATCAAGCGTTCGGTAGCCCTTAATTTGTCGATTTTCGTCGATTCAGGCTAAAAAACCAAGCTATGGCATCTTTGTGTTATTCGTTATTTCTTTTATACTGTCGTTCTTATCTAACCAAAATCTGGAGAAGTTATACTCATGGCCATCAAGAAAAAAGGAACATCCTCTAAGGCGAAATCTGCCAAGCCTGCCGCTATAAAGCCCGTCAAAGATACTTTGACCAAATCGGCTTTGGTCGGTCTTCTCGCTGAAGAAAACGGAATTACGCGCTCGCAAGCAGCGGGCGTTCTGGCTTCATTAGAAAATGCTCTGCTCGGCTCCGTGCACCCTAAAGGCGTCGGCGAGTTTACGTTGCCCGGTCTTATGAAGGTTACTCTTCGTAAAGTCCCTGCGCGTAAGGCTGGAACCTTGATCCGTAATCCAAGTACCGGCGAAATGATGAAGGCTGCCGCAAAGCCAGCATCTGTTCGTGTGAAAGTGCGCCCGCTGAAGAAGCTTAAAACAGCCGCCATTTCGTGATTTTTATGAAAGCCTGGGCCTGATAGCAGGTCCAGGCTTATTTTCAGGCGGTGTTGTTCTGAGTGCCAAGAGTTCGCAGTTTCGGTGAACTCTCTCTTTTAGTTGCGAGTCCGGCGCCAGCCATCCTGTTTAAGATCTACCGAATATTGAGAATATATGTGTTTCGGTCTCCGAAGCGCTGTCAGTGGCATTATGCTCTGGCCGTATTGGGGTCCTTGTGTGCGTCCTGCTTTAGCGAAATAAGGCAAAAGTGGCTGGTTTCTGCCCTAAAGCAGCTTGATTCACAACAGCATATGAGGCTGAAAACAAGTATAAATTCTTCCTTTTCGCCATTTTTTATGTCATAAGCGCGCATTAAAATGAACGAAAGTCTCTTGAGCATATGCTGACTGTATCAAACCTGACCTTTAAAATCGGCTCCCGCACAATATTGGATGACTGCAATTTTGCCATTATGGACAACTGGAAAGTTGGTGTTGTCGGGTTGAACGGCGCAGGGAAATCCACATTATTCAAGCTTATTGCGGGTGATTTGATGCCTGATGGCGGGACAATCGCCATGAGTACGAAGCAGCGCATGGGCATGGTGCGACAGGACATTCCAGAAGTCGAGACATCGCTTCTTGATTTGGTACTGGAGGCGGACGAGGAGATGGCCAGCCTACGGAGGCAAACCGAGACAGAGGAAGACCCTAATAAAATTGCTGAGATCTATCAGCGTCTTGCCGATATGGATGCGTATTCCGCGCCCGCCAAGGCCTCGCGCCTTCTAACCGGGCTTGGGTTTACGGAAGAGCAGCTGAGCGAGCCCTTTTCATCTTTCAGCGGAGGATGGCGGATGCGCGTGGCTTTGGCTGCGGCATTGTTCGTTGAGCCTGAAATATTGTTGTTGGATGAGCCGACAAATCACCTGGACCTTGAAGCTATCATGTGGCTAGAGAGTTATCTCGCAAGTTATCCGCATACCTTATTGATCATTTCTCATGACCGCGAAGTGCTGAATAAATGTATTGATCACGTCATCCATGTGGATCGCCAAAAGATTAAAATGTATACGGGCAACTATGACACTTTCGAGCGGGAACGTGCAGAAGCACTGGGTCTCCAGCAGAAGATGTTCGAGAAGCAGCAAGCCGAGCGTGCGCATATGCAAAAATTTGTTGACCGTTTCAAGGCGCAAGCTTCCAAAGCCAGTCAAGCGCAGAGCCGGATCAAGGCTCTGGAGCGAATGGATATTGTGGATGCCGTTATTGCGGATCGGGCGGTGCATTTTACCTTCCCCAATCCGAAGGAAATTCCCTCGCCGATGATTTCCATCAATGGTGCGGATATTGGATATGCTGAGGGAAAACCCATTTTGAAGCGCGTGCGCGAGAGTATCGGCAATGATGACCGCATTGCGCTTCTGGGGGTTAACGGGCAGGGAAAATCAACTCTGATGAAGCTGATTGCCGATAAACTTGCACCTTTGAGCGGCGAGGTGTTTCGTTCGCCGAAGCTTCGTATCGGATACTTCTCTCAGCACCAGACAGAGGAGTTGGATGTCGAATCCACGCCCTATCAGGAAATGATGACATTGATGCGCAAAACCTATCCTGACATTACAGAGCAGAAGGTGCGCGCAAAACTCGGCGCCTTTGGCTTTCCGCATACCCTGTCCAATAACACGATCAAATCCCTCAGCGGGGGCGAGAAGGCGCGGTTGCTTTTTGCCTTTATGAGCTTCGATGCGCCGCATTTGTTACTGCTGGACGAGCCGACGAACCACTTGGATATTGATGCGCGTGAGGCCTTGGTTCATGCGCTTAACAATTACCAAGGTGCTATTGTTATCGTCAGTCATGACCCGAACATGGTGGAGCGTGTTGCAGACCGTCTTTGGGTTGTGCGAGACGGCACGTGCCTGCATTTTGACGGCGATTTGGAAGATTACCGCAATTTCACCATTCAGGCGCGTCGTGATAAGGCTAAAGACAGTAAGAAGAAGAAAGAAAAGACTGCTGATGTGTCGGCTGAAATCATTTCGTTGAAAACTCCCGATCCGAAACTGGAGAGGAAGATCGAGACTTTAGAGGCGCAAAAGGCTGAGCTGGAGACAATCATGAGCGCGGAAGGGTTTTATATGAAGCCCCTAGCCGAGACTGCCAAAGTGCAGGATAAGCATGCCAAAGTCGTAGCCGATTTAGAGGCGATGGAAGAGCAGTGGCTGCAAGCGCTGGCGGGTTAGTGTCCCTTGTTGCAAGTATTGATCGCCTCATGAAAGCTGGCTGTACCAGCTCCCTAATCATCATCCATCAGCATTGCCAGAGCCGCGTTGCGGTGGTTGGCGTTGACGCGCAGGAACAGCGTACGGGCGTGTTTGATGTCCTTGGGATTGCCGCTTTCGACGGCGGCCCGCATGGCGACTACAGCCGGATTGTCGGCCGAGAGTATAAAGGATAGGGCATTGGCCAGTTTTCCCATGGTCTTAATGTCGATTTGGGTGTCTGACATAATGCTTGCTCCCTTAGGCTTTGCAACGATTGCGTAGCTATGGTACTTCAGATACTTAGCCTTTGTCTATGGAGCCGCTTTATGAAACTGATTGCCCTGAATCTGCCCCGCGATTTTAGCGAGCAACAACTGGTGGAGCTCTTTAAAGCTTATGGGAACATCAAGTCTTGTACGCTGGTGCTGGACGCCGCTACGGGTCAGTCCAAGGGCTTCGGGTTTGTGGAAATGGCGCTCGCCCATGAAGGGGAAGAGGCGATTAAGGCCCTGCACGGCAGCAAGGTCGGCAAAGAGAAAATCCGCGTCAAGCAGGCCGATTGAGTGAAAAGTGGATTTTTTACGCAACGCGCTTAAAACCAGAACATCATGGCCCGGAAAACCAGCCCCGTAAATTCCGCAGGACCGGAAAAGAAGCATTATATGACTCCCGCAGGGTATGCTGTGCTGGACAAGGAACTCCATCACTTGCTTTATACCGAGCGCCCCAAAATCGTCGAAATTGTGGCCTGGGCGGCGGGGAACGGCGACCGTTCGGAAAACGGCGATTATATCTACAACAAAAAACGGCTGCGCGAGATCGACCGCCGCGTGCGCTATCTGACCAAAAGACTGGAAAGCACGATCGTCGTCGATCCGGCCAAGCAGCAGCATCTCGACCGTGTATTCTTTGGCGCTCATGTCACCTATATCAGAGAGGACGATAGCGAGGTCACGATCCGTCTGGTCGGGGAGGACGAGGCGGATTTTTCGCTCGGAAAGATTAACTGGCTGTCGCCGGTCGGCCGCGCCCTGATGAAAAAGCAGGTCGGCGATTCTGTGACTGTGCGTACGGACGAAAAAACGGAGGAGATCGAAATTCTCTCCATATCCTATCCGCTTGAGGGTTGAGCCTGATCATTCTGGGCGCTTTGCGACCCTATTTTTCTTTTAAAAAGCCGTAGGACTGCATCTGCCAGAGCTTGGCGTAATGGCCGCCGGGCAGGGCGATCAGCTCTTCGTGCGTGCCGTCCTCGTTGATGCGGCCTTCCTCCATCACGATGATCCGGTCCATCTGGCGCAGGGTCGAGAGGCGGTGCGCGATGGCGATCACGGTCTTGCCCTTCATGATGGATTCGAGGGCGCTTTGGATGGCGTGCTCGCTTTCGCTGTCCAGCGCCGAGGTGGCTTCGTCCAGAATGAGGATAGGGGAGTTTTTGAGGATCGCGCGCGCGATGCCGATCCTTTGCTTCTGGCCGCCGGAGAGCTTGACCCCGCGTTCGCCGACATGGGCGTCGAAACCCTTGCGGCCCTTATGGTCTTCGAGCCCCTGAATGAAATCGTAGGCATAAGCGCGGCGCGCTGCTTCGGCAGCCTCTTCATCGGTCGCGTCGAGCCGGCCGTAGCGGATGTTCTCCATGACGGAGCGGTGGAAGAGATAACTGTCTTGCGTTACGACCGTAATTTGCCTTCGCAGGCTGTCCTGTGTCACTTTTGCAATATTCTGTCCGCTGATCAGAATTTCCCCACCCTCGACGTCGTAAGCGCGGACCAGGAGGCTGGTCACGGTCGATTTGCCCGCGCCGCTGCGCCCAACAAGCCCGACTTTCTGCCCGGCGGGTATTTCAAGGCTGAAGTCGCTCATGAGCTTGCTTTCGCGTCCATAATGAAAATATACGCGCCGGAAGGCGATATCGGCCTTGTCGTCTTTCAGAACCAGCGGCTGTGCGTTCTCCTTGTCTTTGATCTCGTGGGGTTTAGACAGGGTATCGATGATGTCCTGAATTGTGCCCAGATGTTCGAAGACGGAGGACACCTCGAACATAATCCAGCCCGACTGGAAGGTGGCTTGCAGAGCCATCGGCAGGGCCATCGCCATGGCGGCTACGCCCACCTGTCCCTCCGTTTCGATCAGCCAGAAGCAAACAACGCCCGTCGCGATCAGCAAGAGCGTATTCAGAACGTCGATTGCCATGCTCATGCGCCAGATTGTCCCTGTGGTGGCGCGGAAGGTGTTGCTGTGGGTTTGCAGAAGGTCAACGACGCGCGCGTCTTCATGCTCAAGATGCGCAAAATACTTTGTTGGCAGGAAGTTCGTGAGGCTGTCTACGACCTGTCCGGTCAGGTTGCTCATGCTGTCTGCGTGTGCCTTAGAGCGCATTTTGACCTTAGGAACGAAGTAGGCGAGTGTCAGCGCGTAGGCAATCAGCCATATCGCTAGGGGGATCGCCAGCCTTATGTCTACGCTCGACATCAGCCAAATATTCGTGATGGTAAAAATTGACGCAAACCAGATTGATCCGATCGTGGCTTTCACAGCGTCCCGAATGCTTGGCGCCTGAATCATTTTATTTGCGATGCGGCCTGCGAAATCATTTTGGAAGTAGGCAAGCGATTGACGAGCCGTGTACCAGTAAAGCTGGCGTCTTACGAGATTTCCGAAGTAGGGGGTGTAAACCAGATCGTACAACGCTTGCAAGAACGCGCCGCCGCCCTGCCTCAGGATCAAAAGCGCGATGCCGCCCAGGATCATGGCCGTGCCATACTCAGCCTGCTTTACCAATTCGCCGACATACCAGAACATCAGGCTTACGCCTGCAGCGACGGCCATCTCCATGATCAGCAAAAGGAGGACCAATCCTTTTATCTGTTTCACAAAGAGCCAAATAAACGGCCAGAGCTTAGTCGGAAGAGCATCAATTCCTTCCGGTGGTAGGCTGCTGATATCTAAGCGGAACCGCCGATCCCAGCTTTGCAGGGTGCTTTTGTAAGTCTCGAGTAAATTAAGCATCATATTTGCCTTGAAGGTTTACCTTTCAATAGGCCAACATGCCCGGTAATACGAGGATAAAATCTAGTCGCATAGGGTAAGCGGCACCCAGACTTATCAGCTTTCGTCAGATTCATACAATTTTTTCAAGAAGTTCTCGGCTTCCCTTCGAATGCTTGTGCGCTTTTCTTCAGGCATTTTGTTCAGAGTGCTATAGGCGACGCCTAGCCGCGGGTTTTTTCTTAAACGAGCTTCGTTTTCGATCATAAAGTTCCAATAAAGGTAGTTGAACGGGCACGCTTTTGGACCGCTTTTGACTTTGACATCGTAAGCACAGTTCTTGCAGTAATCAGACATTTTGTTGATGTAGCTGCCACCTGCTGCGTAAGGCTTGCTACCCAGATACCCGTTGTCCGCGAACAGGATCATGCCTGAAACATTCGGCAGCTCGACCCATTCATATGCATCTGCATACACAACAAGATACCATTCATTTACTTGTTTGGGGTCTAGACCCGCCAGCAGAGCAAAATTTCCTAAAACCATGAGGCGCTGGATGTGGTGCGCGTATGCGTTGGCCTTGGTCTCGCCGATGCATTGTTTCAGGCAGTTCAGGTCCGTTTCACCGGACCAGTAAAACCATGGCAGGGCACGTGTTGCGTTAAGGGCGTTCTGGTCTGCGTATCCGGGCATCTGGAGCCAGTATATGCCGCGGACATACTCACGCCACCCGATAATCTGACGGATAAACCCCTCGGCGGCATTCAGGGGTACGGAGCCTTCCCGGTAGGCCTGTTCCGCCGCGCGCACGACTTCGAGGGGGTTCAGCAGCCCGCAATTCAGATAAAAGCTTATGTGCGCATGGTACATCCAGGGCTGCCCTTGAAGCATCGCGTCCTGAAAGTCGCCGAAGTAAGGCAGCCGTTCACGAATGAAGTTTTCCAGTACTTGGAGCGCCTCTTCGCGTTTTACCGCAAAATAGAACGGTTCAAGGTCGCCGAAATGCCCTGAAAAGCGCGCGGCTACCAACTCCATAACCTCCCGGGTGATCGCGTCAGGCTCCGTCACATGAGGCTTCGGAATGAAGAGTCCTCCAGAGTGAGGTTTTCTGTTTTGGGAGTCGTAGTTCCAGCGGCCTCCTTCAGGCAGATCGCCGTCCATAAGAAGACCATGCTTCCGGCGCATTTCGCGGTAGAAAAACTCCATCCTCAGGGCCTTGCGACCGTTAGCCCAACGTTTGAACTCCTCGATAGAGCAGAGAAATCGGGTATCGCTTCTGATTTCTACGGGCAGCCCTAAGGCCGTATCCCATGTTTTCATGGCCTCAAGAACCCTGTATTCTCCGGGCTCTGTGACGACGATACAATCGGGACGCACGATTTCTGCCGCGCGGCGAACTTCCCCCGTAAAAGACCCCGTGTTGTCGCTGTCATCGAGCCTAACGTAGCTGACGGCTATTCCTTGCTTTTCAAGCTCACTGGCAAAGTGACGCATGGCGGCGAAGAGGAAGGCGATCTTTTTTTTATGGTGTTTGACGTAGGTTGCTTCTTCCATGACCTCGCACATCAGAACCACGTCGTTTTCGCGGTCGATATCCGAGAGCGAGGAGATTTCACGGCTGAGTTGGTCGCCGAGAATAAGTCTGAGTGTCTTTTTCATTCAACAGAAGCTTGTTGTCGCAAGGTTTTCGCATGATAGCGGCGCCGTTATAAGAATTACAACAGGCTTGGAATTAAAAGGCTAAAGCTTTGATATGTTATGGAAATAATCTTCGGTGTCAGCCCTTAATCCTGTTACCTTGCGTTCAAGCGGATGCGAGTTTTAATTTTTATAAGGCGTTGACGAGCGTATATGAGAATGATTATCATTCATTTCTTGTTTTTCCCTTACTTCATGAGATTGAGACGCAGCTATGAGCGCTTTTCGTTGTTATTTTGTCCTTTTTCTTAGCATTGTGTGTTTTTTGCCCAGTCTGGCCTATGCGGAAGGCAGCCTTACCCTTTATTCGGGGCGCGGAGAAAGCCTCGTCGCGCCGCTTATCAGCCAGTTCGAGCAAGAAACAGGTATAAAAGTTAATGTGCGCTACGCCGATACGGCCGCTTTGGCAATCCTCATCGCCGAGGAGGGGGGAAAAAGCCCCGCGGATATTTTCTGGGCGCAGGATGCCGGCGCGCTCGGTGAGATAGCCAAGCATGGTTTGTTTGATGTTGTGCCGGAAGGCACCAGAGCGCCTATTCCCGAAATATACAAGAATGGCTCAGGCTACTGGGTCGGAACAAGCGCGCGCACACGCACGCTTGCCTATTCACCGGAACGCGTCCCGCAGAACTCTCAGCCGGGGAGCATTTTTGACCTTGTTGGTGATCAGTATAAAAATAAGCTTGGTATCGCACCTGCAAATGGCTCTTTCCAAGCTTTCTTAACCGGCATGCGTAAACTTTACGGCGAAGATAAAACCCGGAAATGGCTTCACGATCTTAAGCAGAATGGCGTGAAAGCATATGCCAATAATACTGCTCTTTTACAGGCCATAGCCGACGGGCAGATTGACTTCGCATTGGTTAATAATTATTACCTGCCGCGCGCGCTGCAAAGCGATCCTGATTTTCCGGTCGCCCAGACGCATTTTGCCGATGGCGATGCGGGAAACATGATCAATGTCGCCGGGGTTGGCATTCTAAAAAGCTCACAGAACAAGAAGGCTGCAGAGCGCTTTATCACTTTTCTACTTTCTCCCAAGGCTCAAACCTATTTCGCTGAGACCATATATGAATACGCGGTTGTTGGTGAAGCTCCGGATGTCACTATTCAATCCCGTGCACCCTCTATCGGGGCCGATGATCTTGTGAATCATGAAGCGACGCTTGATATGCTGCGTGAGGTTGGCTTTCTGTGAGTAGTTATTCACTCGCGTTTTTGCGACGCCCTGCGCGTCTTCCGGCGCCTTGGTTCTTGCTATTGCCCGCGTTTTTTACAGCTCTGATAATCTGTCTTCCTTTATTTTATTTGTTCTTACGTGCTCTGCAAGCACAGCCAGATGTGATTATTGAAATGCTTGTGCGCCCGCGCACCCTGCTTCTCTTTGCGAATACATTGGGTCTGACAGGGGGTGTGTTACTAGCCACGACGCTTATCGCTCTGCCTCTGGCATGGATTACGGCTCGCGGCAATATACCCTGCAAAAACGTTATCACGGTTATGGGCGCTCTGCCGCTTGCCATTCCTGGTTATGTGATGGCGTATGCACTTATCGGGATTGGAGGGCATTACGGGATAGGAACACGTATGCTTGGTTTTAACGTGCCGAGACCTGAAGGTTATTGGGGGGCTCTGCTTGCCCTTTCGCTCTATACCTATCCGTATCTCTTTCTTAATCTGCGCACAGCATTTTCCGAGCTTGATCCAAGGCATGAAAATACCGCCCGCAGTCTTGGCTTGAGCGAGTTCAAGGTTTTTACACGCGTGACTTTGCCGCATCTTCGTCCGGCGCTGCTTTCCGGATGGTTGGTGATTGCTCTTTATGTTTTGGGCGATTTTGGAACAGTGGCTTTGATGCGGTATGACGTTTTAAGTTACGCGCTTTATACCCAATATATCGGCGCTTTTGACCGGACCTATACGGCTTGGCTGGGCCTTATGCTGTTAGCGCTGGCGGTGTGCTTCATCGTTTCCGAGCATTATGCCCTGGGCAGACGTGAGAAGGCGCCGCCTGCATTGGGCGCAAAGCCCCCATCACGCGCATGCCCTCTGCATCCTGTTGTTTTTGTGTTTAGTGTTATATTTATAGGAATTCTTTTTTTCTCCGCGCTTGGTTTGCCGATCCTTAGCCTTGCTTATTGGCTAGCGCAAGTTCCGAGCGGGTTTGACTACGAAGGTCTCTTTTATTCGCTTATTCGTTCCCTTGGGGCGGCGGTTCCGGCGGCGGTAATTTGTCTTTGCATGACTTTGCCCGTTATGCTTTTACGTATACGTTATGAGAGCCCTTTCTCGAAATTAACAGAGCGGGTACTGTATCTAGGTTATGCGGTTCCGCCTCTTGCACTCGCGCTGGCTTTCGTTTTTTTCTCGCTTAACGTGATTCCTGGCTTATATCAAAGTCTATGGGTTTTGCTCCTCGCTTATGGGGTCGGCTTTGCCGCCCTAGCTTCCGGACCTCTGCGTACCGCTATTTTGCAGGCTAGCTCTCGTCACGAGGAGGCGGCAAGGACGCTTGGCAAGACGCCCAGACAGGCATTTATCAGCGTTACACTTCCGGCTTTGCGTCGTGGTGCTGTAACGTCATTAATTCTGGTATTTTTGGTCGTTATGAAGGAGTTGCCGATTACTTTTTTACTGGCGCCAACCGGTTACTCGACTTTGGCGTTGGGTATGTTTGGTCATACAAATGAGGGGCTTTTGGCCCAGGCGGCACCTTACGCTTGCGCAATTTTATTGTTTTCAGGCCTTTCAGTGGTTATTTTGCTGCGTAGCTTACGGGTTACTGTGCGTACAAACGGAAAAATTTAGATGGACTGCCGGGATTCGTACCTTAAAACCGATGCGCTTGCCAAAACTTTCTCGGATGGCGCGCTTGCGGCTGTGCGGGGTATATCGCTTGATATTCGGCGCAGTGAGATTTTTTGCCTGCTTGGGCCTAGCGGTTGTGGGAAAACAACAACTTTGCGGCTATTAGCAGGTTTTGAAAAGCCTGATGCAGGGAAAATTTTCCTTGAAGGTAAGGATATTACTAGCTCGCCCCCTGAAGCTCGCAATATCGGTATCGTTTTTCAGGACTACGCACTTTTCCCCCATTTTAACGTGCTCGAAAATATTGCCTTTGCGCTCTGGGCTCACCCTCGCAAAGCCCGCAAGGCTATGGCAAAAGATTTTCTGGAAATGGTCGGACTTTCAGATTTCGCTAAGCATATGCCGCATGAAATTTCAGGTGGTCAGCAACAGCGCGCAGCCCTTGCGCGCGCTTTGGCCGCTGAGCCTAAAATTCTCTTGTTGGATGAGCCTTTTTCGGGTCTTGATACGCGCTTGCGCCAAAGCTTGCGAGAAGAAACGCGCCATTTACTGCGTAGACGCGGCACGACTTGCATTCTTGTGACTCATGATCAGGAGGAAGCCATGAGCTTTGCCGATCGAATAGCTTTAATGAATAACGGCCGTATTGAACAAACAGGTGCGCCGGAAGAAGTATATGCCGCGCCTTCCAACCCTTTTGTTGCGCAATTTCTTGGACGAACCAACCTTATCGAAGGTTTGGCCAACGGTCTTAAGGCGGATACACCTATCGGCATTATTCCTATTGATAAGAGCACGTCTGGCCGGGTTTTGCTCTCGCTACGCCCTGAGCATATCGTGCTTGAGCCCGCCAATAGCAGCCAGCAGGCTGGCATCCTTGTTCGCCGTGAGTTCAAGGGACATGACATGACACATTGGGTTAAGTTCGGGGATACGGATATTCAGGTCGATACGGATTTCACATGTAAATTCGATGCCGGGACGCCTGTTCTGTTGCGGATCCGTAAAGCCGCCACGGTTTTAAGCAGATCCGAGATTTGAGGACACCTTTTGTGAGTCGCGTTGATTAATTTTCCCTAGTAGGAGCTTCCTTATAACCAAAACAGTCGCAATTATTGGAGCCGGGCCGGCAGGCCTTATGGCGGCGGAGATTTTATCCGCTCGCGGCATTGACGTAGCCATCTTTGAGCGAAAACCCTCTGTCGGGAGGAAATTTTTGATGGCTGGCCGGGGTGGATTGAACCTTACGCATTCGGAAGATATTGAGCCGTTTATTCAAAAGTATCAGGATAGCGCCGATCATTTAGGGCCTATTATTCGGGCTTTTCCGCCGCAGCTTTTACGTGACTGGTGCGAGGGGCTTGGTGAAAAGACTTTCATCGGAACTAGCGGGCGTGTTTTCCCTGAGAGTTTTAAGGCTTCGCCTTTGTTAAGGGCTTGGATAAAGCGCCTTGAGCATCAAGGCGTTCGGTTTTTGCTTAATCATGAATGGGTGGGCTGGAATGCGCAGGCGTTGATTTTTAATACTGTCAAAGGTCAAGTAGAGATCATACCCGATGCGACCCTTTTGGCACTTGGCGGCGCTTCATGGCAACGACTTGGGTCGGATGGAGCGTGGGTCAATATCCTTCATAAGGAGAATGTTAAAATTGCGCGCTTGCAGCCTGCCAATTGCGGCTTTTATGTTGATTGGTCTGATGTGTTTTCTAAAAAATTCGTTGGGCAGCCGTTGAAGACGATTACAGCGTCTTTTCTTGACCATAAAATTCATGGTGAAATCATGATTGCCGCTAAAGGTATAGAGGGTGGGCCGGTTTATGCTCTTTCGTCATATCTTCGGGAGGCAATCAATCAAGCAGGCGTGGCGACACTCTTACTTGATCTGAAGCCCGATTACAGCCTAGAGGTCTTGTCCGATCGCCTGAAAAAGCCTAGGGCGCGGAAATCTCTGACAAATTTTTTGAGAAGCGCTGTTAATTTATCTGACGTTGCAATTGGTTTGCTTATGGAATGCCCTGATCGAGCCGCCCTCGGCGATTATCCGCCTGAAAGGCTTGCCCTTCTTATCAAAAACTATCCGCTGAATTTAAAAGGAAACTTTCCTATTGATCGCGCCATTTCTACGGCCGGTGGCGTGATGTTTGACGGTCTCAACGCAGACCTGATGCTTGTTGTGAAGCCCGGGGTTTTTGTTGCGGGAGAAATGCTGGATTGGGATGCTCCGACCGGCGGCTACCTTTTACAGGGCTGTATGGCCACGGGCGTGCGAGCTGCTCAAGGTATTATCGACTGGCTTGAGTTTCATTGACTCATATAACTGTTGTTTCTGTTTCAATTAAAATAACAGACTTTACTCCGGGGTTTTTTTCTGTCCCTGCACAGGCTTCCTTTAAGAAGAAAAACAGGTAAAAGGCGCGGCTATACAACCAGTAGACTTTAATTTTTTAAGGCTTTTCCGTCACTGCGATCATTATTTCATTACGCCGCAGGCTGGGGATTGTCCAAGGCGGATTATAGCCCGCGACCTGATACGTTGTGCTGTCATAAGTATAATTGCTGTTTTTGAGCCAGTTTATTAACTCCTCGCGCTTTTGATCTATGAGTGGCGGCCTTAACACGCCGGAAAAAGTGATCACGGCGAAGTTTTGTGCAGGCTGAGATTCAAGAAATACATCGGGATTTGATGGAGCCGGCGCGTTTTCAGAATTTAGCTTTGCGGGCAGAAGGAATGACATCTTCCAGCGTTTTTCCTGCTGTTGCATTAGAACAGGCGCCGTCATAGGTATCTTTTGTCCTTTTGGCTCCATGATTACGGGGGCGGTCATCTCGACCTTTTGACCCGGTCCATTTTCTCCTGAAATATAATCAAAAAGCCGCTTGAAAGAACGGTTAGAGGCGTTATTGAAGGGGCCCTCATCATATGTGCTGACGGCTAAAAGGGCTGGATATTCACGGATTTCAAATGCTTGTTCTTGCGCCATAATCTTATAATCTGGCCTTTCTATGTCTGTCTCCCCAAAGACCGAGCATGCCGTCATCGTAAGTAAGCCCAAAAATGAAATGACTGCCTTTAAAGTTTTCATCCCTTTACGCGCAAAGTACTGCGCCCCCCATCGACATGTAAAACTTGTCCAGTGATCCAGCCGCTTTGATCGCTAAGCAACATGGCTGCCAAATCCGCACTGTCCTCCGCCTTGCCCAGACGCGGGATCGGATGGAGGGCCGCTATTGCGGATGCCATTTGCGGCGAAGAGGTGAGGCTTTTGGCTAGGGGTGTGTCTGTCAAGCTTGGAGCAATACAGTTGACGCGTACCTGTGGGGCCCATTCTGCGGCGAGCGCCCGGGTTAGTCCCTCGACAGCGCCCTTCGCTGTGCTAATTACAGTATGATTGGAAAATCCTTGCTGTACGGCGATACTGGAAAACAAAACAACGCTGGAATTTTGTGCTCTTAGGGGTTTCTCCAGTGCACGAAGAACCCGCAATATTCCCATCACGTTCAGGTTGTAGGACAACAGATAATCTTCGTCTTTTGTTGCCTTCAGAGGTTTTAGATCTATAGACCCGATGCAATAGGCCAGACCTTTTGTGCCCGTTTGTCTTGCGTATTCTATAAAGGCTTGGAATTCATGAGTCTCTGGTTGCGTTACGTCGATTGAAAATGTGGAAATGCGTTCTGAATTTTTGTATTCCCGCAAAGTAGAGCTATCACGGGCAGTCAAAATTAATGTTTCATTCTGTTTCAGCAGCTTTTGCGCTAAAGCTGCGCCAATTCCCCCGTTTGCGCCCATGATGATGATTGGTAAACTGTCAGTCATGGTTTGGTCATCTTTCTGGAAATCGCAAAGTAAAGCGGGTAGGGCAGTAGCGCTAAAAGCTTCATGAAAAATGTAAAGCGTTTAGGAAAATGAATTTCAAAACCGGGGCGAGTCAGACCGTTTGCTATAGCTTCGGCGGCCTGTGCCGGCTCAATAATCATGGGCATAGTAAAATCATTCTTATCGGTCATGGGGGTGCGAACAAAACCAGGACTGATCAGCTTTATATCTACTCCCGTTCTTTTATTTTCCGTGTACAGGGATTCAGCGAAATTTATAATCGCCGCTTTCGTGGCGCTATATGGTTGCGCGTTTGGCAGTCCTCTGTATCCGGCCACGCTGCCGCATAGCACCAGTTGACCTTTTCCTTGCTTTTGCAGGCGCGGTAAGACCACATGAACAACATTCAGCATTCCTTTGAAATTTACATCCACGATTGATTGGGATTGCTCGAGGCTGTTACTTTGGAAACTTCCCGGCTGGTATGTCGCGGCCAAAAAAATGACAGCATCCAGCTTTTCAAGCTTTCCCAAAGCGAGCTTAATTTCCTCAACCGATGTTATGTCCAGCGGAAGCAAAATCGTTTCTGAGTTTAAGTTTTCAGACACCTTCCTCAGCTTGTCTTCGCTTCTGGCTGATAGAATCAGGTGTACGCCGCGTTCGCTGAGTACACTCGCCAAGGCTGCGCCAATCCCGCTGCTTGCGCCTATGATCCAAATATTTTTGCCTGTTAGCATTTTCAGCCTTACTGTTTTTGCATAAATATAGTTAGCTCAGCGACCGTAAAGCCAAACTTTTTTAAGTAGGAGCGGTTAATCAGAACACCATCATTCATCATAAACATCCAGTCATCGAATGTTATGCGATACGTTGAGCCTTCGACCGTAAGGTCCATCTCGTACTTCCAGCGCATAGCCGAGCCGTTCACGTTTCCATGTGCCGTTCCGATTATATCTCCCGCAGCGCCCTGATAGCGGTTGTCTTCTACTTTTTTGATTATCCATGTGCGCGATTGGGTTTCACCGTCATAATAGCGGAATTGCTCTTCAAGTGTGCCGACATCATCAACCCATGTTCCTATCATTTCGACATCAAATTTCCGGGTGACATGGCCTTTTCGGTCTTGTACCACCCCCCAAGCCTTAATTGGGCCTGTGAAGTATGATTTAAGATCGAAAGCTGGTGTCGATCCCGCATAATGATCCAGAGTTGGGCCAGAGCAGCTAGTCAGTAGCATCATCAGTCCCATAAGCAAGACTCCTTTTATGTTTTCCATTATTAACTCCTTGGTGACAGTAGAGGTTCCAAAGCATGACTGCTGCGATAAATTTGATCAGGCATGGCAAAAGGGCATAAAGCGAGACGAGGGCGCACAAAGCGTTTTGGGGATTTTGCTGGCCGGGGGTGAATCCTGCGCTATCCAGAATGATAAACGCCAGTCCGCTGCATAAAGCCAAGGCTATTTTGGGCATAAGAGATAAGATTGAAAAGTGCTGCGCTGTCTGGCTTTCTGCGTTTTTATCGGCTATCCGGTCGGCCATAATGGAGGCTGGATATATAAGGTCTGCACCCAAAGCCATACCGGATAAGGCGCAGACGAGCATAAAGGGGATCGTATCTCCAGGCTGCAATGCTGCGGCCCATATAAAAGTCAGTCCCGCCAGTATCATGGACGACAGCCAGGCTCTCTCTTTTCCAATTTGTCCGGACAGCCACGTCCAGAAAGGCATCATGGCCGCACCCGATAGGAAATACAGCATAAGGAAGGCGCCTGTCAGTTCTCCTGCGCCCAGATAATCCTTAATAAAAAACATCACGAGTACTGCCGGTAGCGACGCGGCGATGTAGGTGAGGAAGCATATATCAAAAAATAGCCGATCCGGCCCGCAAAGGATTGAAAGGACAGAAAATCTAGGCCTTTCTTCGAATTTAGTCTTTATAGGAGCCTTCTTGAAAATATTTAGCACGCCCCACAAGCCGATGAGGAGGAAAGCCAGAAAGGCCGTAAACAGCAACAAGTAGGAAGTCTCCGGGGTATATCGTCCTTGTAAGAGGGGCGGTAATACTGCCGCTAGTGTTAATCCGGCAAGGCTCAACCCTTCGCGTATGCCGACTATTCTTGTTCTTTCTTGGGGTGTGTTCGACCAGAGGGCGCCGAGGGCATTCATGTTGATCGTGATCAAACTATACCCTGCGGCGGCAAGAATAATTGATACTCCAAATGATACAGGCAGGGGGAGCGGGTTCACAGGCCATGCAAAGAGCCCTGCCATTCCCAATATCAGCAAGAGTGCGCCAAGCAGAAAAAATTCCTTTCTACGGTGCGGATTTTTATCAAGAAAATAGCCAAATAGGGGATCCTGAAGGGCGTCGAAGAGGCGAACGGCAATCAAGATAGCTCCGGCTACACCGATGTTTAGTCCTAGATACCGCGTAAAGAAATCTGGTGCGTGTATGTAAAGGGGGAGGCCGGCGAAGGCGAGGGGGAGCGCTAAAAACCCATACTGCGCCAGATGGTTTAACGGGATATTGGGGCGCTCCATCAGGGAGTCCCCAACAGGTTTGCCCGAAGCTCCGGTTCGCTTGTTTTTTGGCTAAGCCAGATATCAAAGAACAATCGACCGAACTCGGGATCTTCTATCGTTCCGATGAGGTTTTCATTTTCATAAAATACAGTTTTACCTTCCGCGGTGTATATTCCCGTTAAAACAGTCTTTTCCTTTACGTCGGGAAATATTTTTCTCATCTGTCCGTGCCAAACGGCTAACCTGAACTCGTTACGATACCCGAGCTTTCGTATCTCCTCTGCTGATGAGTCGGCAATATGCCGTCCTGACACGGCTCTGAGGTATGATATAGACAGCGCATAAGGGGGTTTGCTCTGCCAATGTCCGCCCGGTGCGTAAAGGCTGGCATCATATATATCAAAAAACCATATGCTTAAGCGTCCCTGTCCGACGAGCGCGGCGTTGGATACATGTTGTGTGATTATGTCCGAGGCTTTAGCAGGGCTGCTTACCCCTATGACCATCGCTAAAAGCGCCAGAAACCTCCTCAGGTTAAGCATGACTGACCTCAACCTGCATCACATCTGTCCGCCCGGTTTTGAACCCGGCGGCACAGGCGGCCAGATAGAAGCGCCAAAGGCGAATAAAGCCTTCGTCGAACCCGAGTCCTCTCACTTTGTCCTGGTTTTTGTCGAAGGTTTCCAGCCATAAGCTCAAGGTTTTTGCGTAGTCCTTACCAAAAAGGAATTCCTCCCCGATCTTTAGGTTGGCTCTTTCGGCTTCTCTGCGAAACGCTCTGCGACTTGGCAGCATTCCACCGGGAAAGATGTAAGTGCGAATAAAATCGCCTCCCCGGCGATAGTTTTCAAAATCACCATCATCAATCGTGATTGTCTGGATAACAGCTTTTCCTTTTGAGTCTAAAAGCGTTCCAAGTTGGCTAAAATATGTCGGCCAGAATTTTTCACCAACGGCCTCGAACATTTCAATAGAGACTATGTGGTCGTATTTCCCCTTTTGAGTGCGGTAATCTTCTAGGGCGACATTGGCCCGATTTTTCAGCGCACTTTTGGCATATGAGTGCTGTTCTTCAGACAAAGTAATGGCTTTGATGGCAAAGTCTCCCTTTCTGACCGCTCTTTCTGAAAAGCCGCCCCAACCGCATCCTACCTCGAGAAGACGACCAGTGTTTCTGTTGAGTTTTTCAATTATCCGGTCGTATTTTTTTAGCTGGGCCGTCTCAAGAGGGGTATTATCGTTCTCGAAGATTGCCGCTGAGTACGTCATGGTTTTATCAAGCCACAGACTATAGAACTGATTTCCTAAATCGTAATGGGCGTG
The DNA here is from genome assembly GCA_964583335.1 of uncultured Pseudobdellovibrionaceae bacterium. Lineage (GTDB taxonomy): Bacteria > Pseudomonadota > Alphaproteobacteria > Micavibrionales > Micavibrionaceae > JAGNKE01. The sequence continues at coordinate 183,099 of CAZOVG010000004.1, forward strand.
AATGTTCTTTTTGCTGCCCCTCATCGTGTTGAGCTTAGCTAAATAACTTATGTAAGAGAGTAAGCGAGAAAATCTTTGCCCCATCACATAGCTTTGAAATGCCGAACGGTTTAGAAGCGCTACTTCTATGAGCGACTCAAGATTGCTGCTGTCCCAGTGTCCATTTCTGTAGTCTTCCGCGAAGCCTATATCTCCCTTGCGTGCAAGTCTTGTCAGTACGCTCCAGCGGTAAATGTGTATGTCTGCCTTAGGTCCAGGCAAGGGTCCCTCAAAGCCAAAGCTGTTTCCATCTGGCAAGGTTATGAAAAGTGAGCCGTGTTCAATGCCTTCAAGCTTTTTCAAAAATGCTTTTAGTATTACTGAATTTAACATTGTTCCCGAGTTCCCCCTTTCTCAGACTAAAGTAGTGGCGTCCACCTAAAGCAGGCATTACCTAAGCATTAAATTTTTTTAAGATTCTTGGTCGCGCTGACCTTTTCAAAATTTTGCCTCGGGCGATGAATGTATTTGATGCCTTTTAGAAGCGTTTTTATTGCTTGCCAGTGGATCAGAAAAATTGCCTTGAACGTGATCAGTGGATACAGCCAGAATGCCTTTGACCAATTTTCAGGCGTGTACGGCTTGAACTTTCCGATGAGCGAAGTAATAACCTGCTTGTTGTTTTCTGAGTTGTAATAGTCGATCCACACTCCGAAACTGTCGTTTCTTTGATCGAACCGGAATTTATAATGGCCTTCACGTTTTAGCATGGGCGAGACGTGGAAAACTTTATCTGCTTCCAGCCAAGCCTCAGGACTTATGGGGGTATGATCTGGATTAGCGCATATGTAAGTATGCCTCTCGCCAAAGGTGTTGTGGACTTCGCAGAGTACGGCCAGCATTTGCTTGCTTTTGTCAAAGCATAGCCAAAAACTTACAGGGTTAAATACATAGCCCAATACGCGAGGCATTGCGACGAGAACGATGTTGTCAATTTTTTCTGATAGTCCGTAGGATTTTAATATTTCGCCTGCCCACGCTTCAAGATTACTCCCATCACAATGTCCGTGATCCTTGTCGTAGAATGCTATTAGGCCGGCACGGTTTTGCCCGACGCGCAGCTTTCCCATTTGCAGCTGATTCAGATGTTTTATCGGGCATGCCAGGTAATAGATTTTGTAGGAAAAGAGGTTTTCCACGGGTAAGAGCCGCTTGTGCATTACCTTTCCAAAAAAAAAGTAGGGTCTTATTTCCACGGCACTATTGCTCCGAGCACTTTTGACACCTCGATAGCGCTCATGAGCCCATCTTCATGAAAACCATAGCGCTGATAGGCGCCGCACAACCAGATGTTGCTGCGCCCTTGTATTGTTTTTATTTTCTCCTGTGCGGAGATTGCTGTCTTATCGAATACCGGGTGCATAAAGCTATGCTCTTCAATCGTTAAGGCTCGTTTTGGCATCGTATCAGGATTAAGGGTTACAAAAACCGGATGATCAACATCAAGATTTTGAAGATTATTCATCCAATATGTCAGGGAAACGCTTGGTTTATTGTCTTTCCTATCTTCGCAAAGATAGACCCAGCTGGCCCAACATTTGCGGTTTTTTGGCATGAAAGATTGATCTGTGTGCACGACAATCCTGTTTTTCTGATAGGTGAAGCTCGACAGGATATTTTTAACTTCTGCGTCTTGCGTCTGAAGTAATTCCAAACTTTGATCAGCGTGGCTGGCGAGTATAACGTGATCGTATTCCGCCGTTTCGCCCTTACTGTCTATGACACTCACTTTGCCATCCTTTGGTGTTACTGAAAGTGCAGCGGTATTGTGTTTGATCTTATGCTCATAGGGCTTTGTTATTTTACTTATGTATTCTCGGCTTCCTCCGGTTACCGTGTACCACTGAGGGCGCTCCACAAGATTGAGGAGTCCGTGGTTCTTAAAAAACCTTAGGAACGTTTTTGCCGGAAACTTCATGATCGTATCAACCGGGCAGCTCCAGATTGCTGCGCCCATAGCCAGAATATAATACCTTTGAAACCACGAACCGAGTTTTAGTTCGTCAAGGCATTCTTGAAGCGTGATATCTGGTTTCTGTTCTGAAAGAGCTAAGGCCTTGCGATTAAAATTTATTATATCCTTGAGCATCCCGTAAAACTCGGGTCTTAAAAGATTTCTTCGTTGCGCAAAGATATTGCTGGAGCTGTATTCCAGCCACCCGTTGCTGATACTCACGCCAAAGGACATATCGCTTTTTTCATACGCTACGCCCAGGTGAGTGAATAAGCCCATCAGGTTTGGATAATTCCAGTCGTTAAACACAATAAACCCTGTATCCAGAGCTGTCTTGCGTCCCCCTAAATCCACATCGATTGTTCGGCTGTGGCCTCCGATGTAGCTATTTTTTTCGTATACCGTTACATCATGAAGATTGCACAGCAGATAAGCTGCACTTAGACCGGAAATCCCTGTGCCTATAATCGCGATTTTCATTGGAACATATTACAAGTCCCATGCTCTCAAGAGTATGTAGAAAGCATTACATTTCTGTAATGTTCTTAGAATATCAACCGGACGGTTAGGCCGTTTTCTGCGTTTTCAAGACTTATCGCTCCCTCATGAAGGTCGACAACAGCCTTGACCAAGCTCAGTCCAAGCCCGTTTCCTGGGGTGTGTCGGCTGGATTCACCTCTGTAAAAGCGGTCAAATATCTTATTTTGTTCAGATTCGCTGATTCCTGGGCCGCTATCGTGCAAGGTCAAGACGGCTTTACCATTTTCTAAATGTGAAGAGATACTGATCGTGCTTCCATTAGGTGTAAACTTTATGGCGTTATCAAGAAGGTTGGCCAGAGTCTGGAATAGAAGGTCACGATCTCCGTACATAGGTGCTGTTTCAAGTTTTTTAAAGTTTTTTATGCCGCGCTCTTCCATCAAGGGTTCATAGAAATCTATGACATCTTCGGCGATATTCGATAAGTCGATATCAGTGAAGCGGCTTCTTTGCTTCTCGTTTTCTATACGTGCGATGCGGAGCAGGGCGTTGAAAGTGTTTAGCATTTGATCTGCTTCAGACAGAAGATCTTCTATTTTATCAAGACTTTCTTTATCGTTTTTTATGGTTTCTGCAGATTTTAGGCTTTCCAGATTGTGACGCAGACGCGTAAGGGGTGTGCGCAAATCATGCGCTATATTGTCCGAGACGCGTCTTACCCCTTGCATAAGGCCTTCGATCCGGTCGAGCAGCGTATTTAAGATTCCGGCCATGTTACTTAAATCATCCCAATGCCAGCGAACATCAACGCGCCTGGTTAAATCACCGGTCGTGATAATTCCATACGCGGTTTTGGCAATATTGTTTGTACCGTCCACGACAAAGCGGCTGATCATGTAACTTACAATCACGACAATAACCATCAGGGCTATGCTTACGAGGCTCAGAAACTGCATAAACTCGAACTCTTCTGAGACGTCTGTTATATCTACGCCCACAAGAAGCTTTCGGTCGTCTTCAAAGGAATGAATTCGGGCCGCGTATTTCTTGGCGCGCTCGACATGTTCAAACAGGATTGTTCCCTCGGCTAAAAGGGAGATTTCTTCAGGAAGGTATTGGGGTTTTTCCTTTTCGCTCATAAATATTGCATAGACGCGACTTTCATCCGCCTCGGCTTTATTCAGGTATTTTTGTAAGGCGTCATTCTGATCGAGCAAAGTCAAAAGCCGGATTTCACTTTCAATGACCTGCTCAGTTCCGTAGACGAAGTGGCCCCTTTGGAAATAGTAGCCAAAATAGCCCATAACGATGACGGCTGTGCCGCAAAGAAGCGTAAAAAGAAGCGCCATCTGAAAGCTTGAGCTGCTGGCGTATTTTCTTCTGGGGGGGCGGCTAGAAAGTGTTGTCATGGTCATCGATTATGTAGCCGGCGCCGCGTACTGTTCGGATTAAGGGTTTTTTGAACCCTTTGTCGATTTTTGAGCGCAGGCGGCTTATATGGACGTCAATCACGTTTGTCTGAGGGTCGAAGTGGTAATCCCATATATTTTCCAGAAGCATCGTGCGGGTGACGACCTGCCCCTTAAGACGCATCAGGTATTCGAGAAGGTTGAATTCTCGGGTCAGTAATTCGATTGTTTTGCCCGCGCGCATCACTTTGCGGCCAAGCAGGTCCATCTCCAGATCTGCTACGGCCAGCCGAGTCTCCGCGGTTGCCTTCGTGCTGCGGCGATTCAGCACCTCGAGGCGCGCTATGAGTTCCTGAAACGCGAACGGTTTGACCAGATAGTCATCGCCCCCTGCTTTCAGGCCTTTGACACGATCATCGACCTCGCCTAAGGCGCTGAGTATTAATATCGGGGTGTGATTTCCTGCTCCCCTTAAGGTTTTTAAGATGGTTAGGCCATCGAGCTCAGGAAGCATGCGGTCCACAACAATGACATCATACTTTTCAGTTGTCGCAAGAAAAAGGCCGTCGCTGCCAGTGTCTGCAATGTGGCATGCATGACCTTCCTGCTTGAGTCCCTTTTTTATGTATGACGAGACCTTTGGGTCGTCTTCTATAATTAAGACTTTCATAGGCTTCTTGAATGCTTCGGTTTCACCGGTTTTATATACCTGTGTCGTATACTAAAGGCATTCTTTGAGAAGATATAGCGGGGTTTTAGCGTCCGTGGTTAGTCTGAACCGCCTGGGCCATCAATTTTGCTATCTTTACTGGATTGCAAATGGTTGGTCATAAAGTTGGCGTAAATTCCAGCGTTACTCAATTTTTCAATTGCGCCGGGAGCTTTCGCTATCGCACCGGTCAGATTTCCAGCGAAACGCGCGCAACTCGAAGTCACATTTGCAAACGTTGAGGTGAGGATTGCGGCTAAAGGCATCATGATATTACCCCTGTTTCTTAAAAACTGTTATTTTATTTTATATATTTTTTTATATAATTTCACACCTTTACATGCGATCTATTGTTTTGTCAAACTTTTTTGTCTTTGGTGCAAGCTGAAACCTTGTATAAATTTTACTTGGATATCATTTTTGAGGAATATCTGAAAACATTTCAATAACTTGGCGGTAAGTTTCGCGCTTGAATGGCACAATCAGTTCGATCGTGTCCTGTAACTTGACCCATTGCCAGTTTGAGAATTCCGGAGGCTCGTGAGCGGCTAAGTTTATGTCCTGATCGTGCCCGCAGAACCTTGCGGCTATCCAGGTTTGTTCCTGTCCTCTGTAAGTCCCGTTCCAGAGCTTGCTGCGTGTTGGTTCGGGCAGGTCATAACGCAATTTTTTGTCAGATATCCGGATGATTTCGGCTTTATCTGTGCCTATTTCTTCCCTGAGTTCACGAAGTGCGGCGACTTTTATCTCTTCGTCAGCATCAATGCCCCCCTGCGGCATCTGCCAGGCACCGGGTGTGTCAATGCGTTCTCCGACGAAGACGCGGCCTTCCTTATTGAACAAAAGAATGCCCACGCATGGGCGGTATGGTAACAAGCTTTTATCCGGTGCATCTTGGTCGTTCATGGCGATTTGTTTCGTCTGTACGCAAGCTTGTGGCTAGCGGATCGTCCCGGCTGGCGTATTTGGGCTATGCTCTGGTTCCGCATGATCTGCGGACTCCAGTGCATGTGGTTGAATTTGTTCCGTGCTGCGAACCGATACAGGCGTTATCGTATCACCTTTTTGCAATTCGGCGATTGCGGAGACCGGAACCAAAGTCATTCCCCGGCCTTCCAGAGTTTTTGTCCAGAGTTCCAGCATTTTTATGGTTTGCGGCCAAGGCGGCACAATTCCGAGAGCGTAGCCCTTTTGACGCGCCACCTGTTCAAATCGGTCAAACGAGTTTTCGCCTTGCGCTCTATATATCCATTGTTCAGCCTGAAGATAGGGCATTCCGGCGTTGAGCGCCACACCCTGAAGGTAATCTTTGGCTGCGGGATTGAGCTCTAAATAGGCCAGTCCGCGCTCCAAACCCTCTTTGAACACGCCTCGCAAAGGCTTCTGAGCCATCAGAAACGATTCGTCATTAAAGCTTGCCAGGCCGGCATATCCCGTTGTTCTCGCCATACTCCAGTATAGCTTGCCCTTTGCTGTTTCCATGTCCTCACGGATAAGGAGGGCGGCAGGGCCAGGGTCGGTGTAGCGGATGTTTTTGTTTTCAACGGGTATATTCAACCAGGACTCGTGTCCTTTCCGACGTGCCAACTCTCGCCATGTTTCAGGAGATTGCGCATAGGGGGAGAGCAAGAACGAAACTTCCGGGGGGAGCAATTCAAGCGCGATTTTGGCATTTTTGGGGGAAAGGCCGATGTCGGTTACAAGAATCGCGACGGGCGTCTTGTCTTGGGGAAACGCGGTGAGCGGTCTTTTATAAGCTTGGAAGCTCGTCAGGCGGTCATGCGACCTGATTATCGGCAGTTTCCCGTAGTCCGTTTGCTCAACCAACCCAGACAAGGGCGATTTTATTAATGCACCTTCCGGAGCCGGATCCTCTTGCGGTGCTTCGCGGGCGCTTTCATTATCGCCCAAGAGGGCGGCTGATTGCGTTTCTTCGGCTGAAATGAGCATGATCTTATGGCTGGCCAGCCTAGATTCCAGCTGCTCTAAAGTTGAGCCTGCGAAAAAAAAAGCATAGAGCAGCAACGAAAGGTATAGGAAGACAACGATTCCCAGACCGATTCCCAGAGAGCGTAGATCAAGTTCTCCCGGCATCCTGATTTGAGGAATGTTCACCTTGGGTTTATCTCCATCTTACGGTTTGGCTTCACCGTTCGTCGGACCGTTTTCAGGCTTTTTGTATAGGGACAGACCGCTGAGCAGGTCTAAAGCCCGTGAAAGCTGATAGTCGGTCATTTCATCCGTGTTTTCGCTGCCGTTGGCTGCGCCCGCTTCAGCAGGCTTGGCCTTATCACCTTGAGTTGCGGCTGCAGGTTTAGGCGGTTGCACGGGTTTTGCTTTGTCCGCGGTTGGTAAATTATCGTCCTTCTTATCCAGTGCGCCGTGAAGGTCGGATTCGCGTATCCGCGAGGACTTTAAGGATTCGACACGTGCCTGCTCGACAATGATGTCGGGCTCGATGCCCGTTGCCTGAATAGAGCGTCCGGACGGGGTGTAGTATCTTGCCGTCGTCAGGCGCATGGCGCCGTGGCCGGGCAGGGGAATAACGGTTTGCACAGAACCTTTGCCGAAAGATTTTGTACCTAGAAGGATGCCGCGTTTATGGTCTTGCAGCGCTCCTGCTACAATTTCGGAGGCAGAGGCTGAACCGCTGTTGATGAGCACAACTATCGGCAGGCCGTTGGTCAAATCGCCCGGCGTTGAATTGTCGCGCTTTGTGTCGTCTTCATGACGACCGCGCGTTGAGACGATTTCTCCGTTATCGAGAAACGCGTCTGAAACGGCGATTGCTTGCTCGAGAAGGCCGCCGGGATTATTACGGAGGTCGATCACGTAACCGATCAGTTTATCGCCGAGTTGCTTCTTGATGTCTTCGATCGCAGCTTTCAAACCTTCCTCTGTGTTTGAGCTGAATTGGGTTACCCTGATGTACCCTGCATTTCCTTCGATCCGATGGCGAACGCTTTTGATATTGATGACATCGCGCGTGAGGGTCACGCTCATGGGCGCTTCCATATTTTCGCGGTGAATTTCGAGGTCGATCGTGGTGCCAACTTTGCCGCGCATCATTTTTACCGCGTCGCTCAATGTCAGGCCCATGACGGCTTCACCGTCAATTTTTACGATATAGTCGCCGGATTGGATTCCTGCGCGGAAGGCCGGCGTGTCGTCTATAGGCGTTACGACCTTAACGAGGCCGTTTTCCATCGTGACCTCAATTCCGAGACCGCCAAACTGACCGCGAGTCTCCACCTTCATTTCGTTATAGCGTTCTTCATTCAAATAGGATGAATGCGGGTCGAGGCTTGAAAGCATTCCGTTGACCGCGTATTCGATCAGTTCCTTGTCGGCAACTTCCTCGACATATTGTGCGCGGACACGTTCGAACACATCTCCGAAGAGGTTGAGATATTTGTAGGTTTCGCTAAAGCTCTTGTCGTCTTTCTTTTCGATCCCGGCCGTGCGCGGCTCTTCCTGCGCGATGGCTTTGTAGCCTATAGCGGAAGTCATCAGGAGGGTTGTTCCCAGAAGAATTTTGGTCAGTTTTTTAGCGTTCACAGTTCAAGGTCCTTGGTCTGTATGCGTGGCGCCCGTGTCATTTAACTCAATTCAGAAAATACTACAGAAGGGTTCACGGGCTGTCCGTTCTGCCGCAGTTCATAGTATAGCCTAGGGCGGGCAGAACCAGCAGGTTCGGGGAGTAGTCCTAGAGGTTCCCCCGAAGAAACGGACTGCCCTACAACCGCGTTGATTTTGCCCATACCGGCTACGAGGCTGTGATAGCCTTTGACGTGTTCAATAATAATCAGATTTCCGTAGCGTTTAAAAGCCCCGGCGAACTGTATTTTTCCATCTATGGGCGCCAGAACCATAGCGCCGGGTCGGCCTTCGATCGATAAACCGTTGCTGATTGCCCCTAGATCGTCCTTTTCCTGGTATCGCGTGCGAATAATTCCCGAGATCGGTAATTGGGCTGTGGTTATTCGCCCGGCAGGCGCGGGGACCTGCTTTTTGCGCGGCTCAGGCTTGGCTGGCGGTTTTACGCCCGTTTGCATCTGTATTGCGGCCAATTTTCGTTCGGCCTCCAGTCTTTCTCGCTCCCGCTCACGTTCTTTTTCCTCTTGTTTGATTCTATCCTTCTCAAGGCGTGCGACCAAGTCTTCGAGGTTTTTGGATTGCAGCGAAAGCCGCTGGATTTCTGCTTCACGCGCGGCGATATCTTTGTGCGTTTTACGGAAAATCTCTTCGCGTTCAGCGACCAGTTTCTGAGTTTCGTTGTGGCGCTCTTGTAGTTTTGCGGATTCTTTGAGAAGGGACTCCTTACGTTCGGCCATCTTTATGCCAATTGTTTCAAGTTCTGCCAGTTTGTCTTTCAGGGCTAACGCCTCTTTTTGTATGTTGGATGTGATTTCGGCCATCAAGAGGGCGCTTTGCGCGGTTTCGTAAGGCGCGTCGGGGCGGGCGATCATCGCCTCAGGGGGCACGCGGCGCAGTCGCTCAAGGGCTAGGATCAACCGGGAAAGGCTTACGCGATCCTGCTGAAGGTTCGTTTTTATGAGTTGTTGGCGGGCTTCGAGGGTCTGGATTTCCAATTCGTGATCGCGGATGGTTTCCTCGTGTTCGCGCAGGCGAGCAGCGGATTCGATTAGGCTGTCCTTGATTTTCGCGATTTCTAGGTTTTGCGCTTCGGCTTTTTGCTCCAACTCCTCCTTGAGTTTTTGTTCTGTCGTAAGCTTTTCGCGGTAGGTTTTGAGGGCTTCGGTTTTGCTCTTTGGGGTGGGGGCGGCCAGCGCGGGAAGGCTCAGCAGCCCTGCTGCCATAAAGGCACAGCAAGCTAAGCGCAGTGTTTTTATGATTTTTAGTGGTTGTTGGCGTATTTTCATATTACGGCTGCCGTTTTACCGCCAGCCGAAAGCCAGGCCGGGGTTATTCCCTGTGATACGGATGCCCGGCCAGAATCTGCTGGGCCCTGTATATTTGCTCCAAAAGCATGATTCGCGCAAGCAGATGCGGCCAAGTTTGTTTTCCAAAACTCATTAGATGGTGAGCGCGTTCACGGACTGCAGGGGTCAGACCGTCGGCGCCGCCGATGACGAATTGGACCAACCCTGCCGATTCATCGCGGTAGCGGCCCAGAAGTGCCGCGAAATCTTGCGAACCCTGTGTCTTTCCGCGCTCATCGAGTGCGAATATGATGGCGCCGGGCGCAAGGTGCTTGAGGATTTTCTGTTCCTCTTCCGCCTGTGCGGCGGCGGGTTTCGTGTTGCGGGCTTCGATTTCGTGGATTGTGAGGGGCCATTTGATTCGTTTTGTATACTCCGCTCCCATGTCAGCGTATGGGCCTTTTTTGAGGCGGGCGACGGCTATGATTTCGATATTAAACATCGGCGAGTTTGTCTGTCAGACCTTTTAGTCTATAGCGCTGGTCAGGCGTGAACCTGTTGGCCGATCACGTCGAGGGGCGCATGGTGCGTCCACATTTTCTCGATGTTATAGAAGGCGCGGACTTCGGGCCGGAAGATATGGACGATGATATCGCCGGCATCCAGAACAACCCAGTCGGATTGGCCTAATCCTTCGATCCTTACGTGCTTCTGTCCGGCTTTTTCGAGTTTTTCCCTGACCTTTTCAGCCAAAGCGCTGACGTGACGGGTCGAGGAGCCGGAGGCTACGATGATATAGTCGGCCAGAGCCGAGCTTTCCTTCAGGGGGATGGTCACAATATCCAGAGCCTTATCCGCATCCAGAGATTTTTCGATGAGGACTTTAGCTTTTTCAGGGCTCAGCGCCCTGCGGGTCGTTTCCTTTTGAATGGTCAATGCTCCCTTGCGTTGTTAAACCTTAAATCGTCTGCTGTTCAGGCAACAAAAAGACCGACCCCGAGGGATCAGCCCTTTTCAGACCAGAACATGCGTATTTTCGGATGCGCCTGAAAACGCTCAGCTTCACGCTTTCCTGTCCTCCGTACTGTAAAATAAAAGGTTGTTTGCCTTCATACCTCTATTTTACACCTAAGCCGAAGTTGAGGCAAAAGTCTTTTGCCTACGGGGCGGAGGCGGCTTCGCCCCATCCCTCTAACATATTGTTTTTATTTCTTATTTCCGTTGAAGATATGTTGATCATTTTCTTCTGCAAAAGCCAGTAGGAGACGCCCGGAACGAGGGGAACGGCGGCGCCGCGCTCGAGAATCTCATGGCGGTGGTTGGTCAAAAGGCGCTGCGGGCATCTCTGGGTCAGGGAGACGGCCGGGTGGCGCGTGATATGCAGCATGCAGATTTCCTTGATCAGAATACGCCAGTCGTTCCATTTATGCAGGTTGAGGGCGTTGTCCATGCCCGTGATCCAGACGAAGTTCGTATTCGGGTAGGCTTTTTTCAGCCGCTGGACCGTGTGGAGGGTGATGTTGGTCTGGAGGGTGCGCTCGATATCCGTCACGACGATTTTGGGATGGCGGCGCGCCATTTCGTTACAGAGTTGGAAGCGTTGTTCGTACGGCAAAAGGGTGGATTGCTTTTTCAGCGGGTTGTGCGGCGTGACGATCCACCAGACCGCGTGAAGGTTCAGGCTGGCCAGCGCGATGCGCGAGATATGGATGTGGCCCTCGTGCGGGGGGTTGAACGAACCACCCAGCAGGCCGATCCGTAGATTCTTCCAACGGGGACCGTTTCGCAGGGTCGGGTTGGAGAAGATGGTCATGGCGGGATGCTGTCTTTCTTTAGGGCCGGGTCTGGCCTGTTCCGTGAACGAGGTATTTGTACGTGCAGAGTTGTTCCAGCCCGACGGGCCCGCGCGCGTGGAGTTTTCCGGTCGCGATGCCGATTTCCGCGCCCATCCCGAATTCTCCGCCATCGGCGAATTGCGTCGAGGCGTTGTGCAGCACGATGCCGCTATCGACGTTTTTGAGGAAATAGGACACGGAGGCGGCGTCTTCGGAGAGGATGCTGTCGGTGTGGTGCGAGCCATAGCCGTTAATATGTTCCACGGCCTGTTCGACGCCGTCGACGATCCGCACGCTCAGTTTGGCGGCGAGGTATTCCGTTCTCCAGTCTTCTTCGGTGGTCGCTCCGATGCGCGGGTCGAGGCTGCGGCTTTGCGCATCGCCGACGAGTTCGCATCCGGCATCGAGCAGAGCGGTCAGGATGTCACGCGCGAGGGTTTTGTCGAGGTTCGCGTCAAGAAGCAGGGTCTCCATCGCGCCGCAGACGCCGGTGCGGCGCATCTTGGCATTCAAGGTGACCGCCCGAGCGATTTCAGGCTTGGCGGAGGGGTGGACATAGATATGGCAAAGGCCCTCAAGATGGCCGAAGACGGGCATGCGCGCTTCGTTCATGACCCGTTCGATCAAGCCACGGCCGCCGCGCGGGATCATTACGTCGATATAATCGGCGGCGCGCAGCATGGCGCCGACGGCTTCGCGGTCGCTGACCGGGATCATCGAGACGCATTCGGCGGGCAGGCCGGCCCGGGTAAGCGAGTCCTGAATGATTTTATGAAGGGCCAGAGAGCTGTGCAGGCTTTCCGAGCCGCCGCGCAGGATAACGGCGTTGTGGGATTTCAGGCAGAGGATCGAGGCGTCCACCGTCACGTTCGGGCGGGATTCGTAGATCATGCCCAGAACGCCGATGGGAACGGCCACGCGCTCTATGTTGAGGCCGTTGGGGCGCTTGGTGTTCCAGAGGATTTTATCGACCGGATCGGGCAGGGCGCTTACGACCTCGACCCCCGCCGCCATGGATTCCACGCGCTTTTCATCGAGCATCAGGCGGTCGGTGAGGGCCGCGCTGAGGCCGCGTTCTGCTGCGGCGGCGAGGTCCTTTTTATTTTCCTGGAGGATTTGCGCGGTGTTTTTACGAAGGGCGGATGCGAGGTGATCGAGCGCCTTGTTGATCGTTTCCGTGGAGGTGCGCAGAAGGACCGAAGCGGCCTTGCGGGCGCCTTGGCCCAAGGAGGAGACAATTTCGTCGGGGTTTGATTTCATAGCCGGTTGCGCCATCAGTCTTATCCTGCTTTATCCTGTTCGCTGCGTAGGCCCGAACGTGCGGCGGGCAGGGCAAACGGAGCGTCAATTCAGGAGCTTACCCTGTTTTCCGACGCTGGCGATAGAATTTTCAACGAGCGCATCGTAGGCGGAGGACCCTTCGAGCTTCTTTTCAATGATTTCTTCAGCGGCCTTGAGGGCCAGCCGGGCGGCGTAATCGCTGATTTCCTGCTTGGCGTCCTGCTCCATGCGCTGGATGCGTTGAGCGAGTTGCTTTTCACGGCGGGCCATCGCGTCTTCGAGGTCGGCTTCGGCCTTTGCCTTGATCTGCTCGGCGTTTTTCTTCGCAGTATCAATGATGCGGGCGGCTTCCTTCTCCGCGTCTCTTTGCTTGCGCTGGTACTGGGCCAGCAGCTCCTGCGCCTCTATACGAAGGTTTTCCGCGTTTTCGATTTCGCGGCGGATCTGGTCGATGCGGGCGTCTAGCAGGGCGGTCACGGCTCCGCGCCCGTATTTCCAAAGGAGGAATACGAGCAGGACAAAGGAAAAGACCATCCAGATGTTTGCGTCGTGTTGCAGAAGTTCGAGCATGCCCTGTGTGTCCTAATCCTACGCGCTATTGTTTATGCGGCTTTTGCTGCGTCAAGCTTGGCGCCAAGGATTTTTTCAGCAGCCTTTTTACCTAGCTCGCCCGTTACGGCCTCTATTTCCTTAAAGGCCTGTTCCTTGGCCTTTCTTATCTCAGATTCGCTGATCTCGAGCTTGTCCGTAGATTTTTCGGAAAACACCTTGAGGTCTTTCTCCGCCTTCTGGCGGATCGCCTCTTCGACATCAGCGAAGATTTCAGTAGCCTTGGCCTGAGCTTTTAGTATGCCCTCTTCGTAGGTTTTCCGAACCGTTTCCGCATCAGACTTCAGGCGCCCGGCTGTGTCGAGGTCGTTTTGTATCCGTTCATGCCGATTTTCGATCACCGCCCGTATTTCCGGGAGGCTCTTTTTCGAAAAGAACATGTACAGGAATGTAAAGACGATGAACAACCAGATCAGCTGGGTCTCAAAGGTTGAGGGATCGAGCTGGGGCAGGCCGCCTGAGCCATGATGCGCGGCATCGGCCGCCATACCATGATCTGCGTGTTCTGCGCCCGCCGCATGGGGGGCGGCATGAGAAGCCGCGCCATGCGTTTCCTCTGCGGCCACAGCCAGAGACGTTCCATGTACCAGCACAAGGGCTGACCACAAGCTTGCGACTATGAAACGTGTACGGGCCATGACCGATTTCATCCTTACAGGCAATTCGATTGCGAGGGCTTTTCGGTCTTAACCGAAGAGCATCGCAGCGCCGATACCGATGGGAATAATGCCGAGCGCTTCGATAAACGCCAAGCTCAGGAAGTATTTTTCATCCAGAGCGGCCTTGGTCTCGGGATTGCGAGCCAGAGCTTCGTTGTACGATTTAAAGTACATGCCCAGGCCCAGTGCTGCCGCGAATGCGGGCAGGGTGACGAGTGCGCCAGCGAAAAGTCTTGCTACTTCTACTTCCATTTTTAGTTCCTCTTAGTGTGTTAAAAGTCAAATTCAATAACCCTGCTATTCTGCAAGCGATCATACAAAATCAGTGATGGAGTTCTACACTGTCCTTGAGATAAACGCATGTCAGAATTGCAAAAACGTAAGCCTGCACGAAGGCGACGAGCAGCTCGAAAAGCATCATGGCCGTATTAACCATCACGGGAAACACCCCCAGAACGCTCCAGGCAGCGCCCATGCTGGCCGCTGCCAGCGCGAAGGAGACAACCACTTTTAAAACGATGTGGCCCGCCATCATGTTCGCAAAGAGACGAACAGAGAGTGTGAGCGGGCGGACGAAGAAGGATACAATCTCGATCGGCATGATGAACGGCACCAGCCACCACGGGGCGTTGGGCGGCAGGAACAGGGAAAAGAAATGCGTACCGTGGTTATAGAGGCCGAAGCCGATCACGGAGAAGAAAATCATCAGGGCCAAGGCACCGGTGACAATCAGGTGCGATGTGTATGTGAACATGTACGGCACGAGGCCGACCAGGTTGCCCATCAGGACGAATACGAAAATCGTGAATACGAACGGCATGTAGTGCCGTCCCTTTTTGCCGATGTTGGTTTTCACCATTTTGCCGACGAATTCGTAAAGCAACTCTGCGGTCATCTGAAGGCGGCCAGGGACCATTGCGCGGCGGCGCATCGCTATTGTGAGAAAAACGGTAGATAGCAGCGCTCCGAAGACCATCGCCAAAGACGAATTGGTGAAAGATAGGTCAACGGCCTCCACGGGCAGGCTGGCGTATTTGACAATCTCGAACTGATGGACGGGACTGGCCACTTAGTACCTCTTACACACCTGTAATTCTTAAAATTTTAAAGGTTGTAGCGTATTTCCCAGGGATGCGCAATGCCCGTTTTATGCATGTTTTATATTTTTTTATGGCTTTAAGAATGGCTGTTCGGCGCGGTCGTCCGGGCGGAAATCTTATTGTTTTTCTCGGCTTTTGTTGTGTTGCTGCATTGCGGCATTGGCACGCATCACGCCGCTGATAAAGCCCAGCACCATCATTGTAATCATGCCCCACGGCGCCGTCAGGAAGAATTTATCAATCAGCCAGCCCAAAAACGCGCCCGCGAAGACGTTCGCCAGAAGCTCAGACCCAGCCTTGCCGCTGCGCATCGCGCCTTCGGTGGGGCCGGAGGCCTTCCGTCCGGTCTGGGTTTCCATTTGCTCGAATTCCTCGCGGGCGGCTTTAAGGCGGGCCTCGAAGTCTTCCTTGGTTTCCTTGTTGTTTTCGTCCACGGTCAGGCGACCTTTTGTTCGGTCAATTCAAAGGAACGCTGTAAATCAACGGATACAAGCTGCGATACGCCCTTTTCGGTCATGGTTACGCCGTAAAGGCGGTCCATGCGGGCCATGGTCAGGCGGTGGTGGGTGATGATCAGGAACCTTGTTTCACCGCGCTCGGCGATTTCCTCAAGCAGATTGCATACGCGGTCTACGTTGGCGTCGTCGAGCGGCGCGTCGATCTCGTCGAGGACGCAGATCGGGGACGGGTTGGTCAGGAACATCGCGAAGATGAGGGCGATGGACGTTAAGGTTTGCTCTCCGCCCGAGAGGAGCGACAGGGATTGCAGGGACTTGCCCGGAGGCTGCGCGAAAATCTCAAGGCCGGCATCCAGAGGGTCCTGCGAATCGATCAGGGCGAGGTGGGCCTTGCCGCCCTCGAACAAGCGGGAGAAAAGATTCTGGAAATGCGCATTGACGTGGTCGAAGGCCTGCATCAGGCGGGTTCGGGCTTCCTTGTTGATCCGGACGATAGCCCCGCGTAGTTCCTCGATCGCCTGCATCAGTTCGTTGCGTTCGCGCATCAGGGCGGAGACTTCCTTTTCGAGGTCGTCGGCCTCCTTGTCGGCTTGCAGGTTCACAGGGCCGATGGAGTCGCGCTCGTGCACCAGCTTGTCCCGGCGCTTTTTCAGGCCGTCGATATCTTCGGACCGATACTGCACCAAATCTTCCGCCGCATGGTCGGGCAGGGCGGTGGGCGGCATCTGGAAGCGTTCTTCGATCCCCTTTTCCATTTCCGAAAGCTGTTCGGCTATGGCGGTGTGCGTGGCCTGAATCCTCGCCCGTTCCTCGCGGGCGGAGCCGAGCGCCAGTTCGGCCGCTCGCAGAGCCTTTGACGTTTCGGCGATTTCGGATTCGCGCTTGGCCAGCGCCTCGGCGGCGGCATTTCTTTCCCTTTCCAGATCCGAGATAGTCTGCAGGAGTTGGGAGCGATCGGTATCCGCGTTGACGGGCCGCTTTTGCAGTTCTTCATGTTTTTCGGTCAGGGATTGAATACGCTCCTTGAGGCTCTTGAGGCGTTCACGGGAGCGGATGGTTCTGTTCTGCAAGCTGATCCGCTCGTCGGCGATGGCCTGTAAACGGGCGCGGCGGGTGTTGCTTTGCTGCTCGAATAGATCGTAGTCGCGCGCGGCTTCTCGGTAGCTGTCTTTCAACTCGTTCAGAGTTTTCTGTGCGGTTTCCAGTTCGGCGTCCTTTTCCGCCGATGTACCCTCGCCTAAAGCGGCGAGTTCCATGCGGTCGGCCTCAAGGCTTGCGTCTACCGCCTGTATGTCTTCGATTACGGTTTTGAGTGTATCGGCGAGGCGCGATTTTTCCTTTTCGATACCCGCGATCTTCTCACGGATGCGGATCAGGGCCGGGCGGGCGGTATTGATTTCGCGTTCGAGTTCTCGGATTTTCTGGTTCGTCTGATCGGAGTCTTGCCTGGCGGCTTTTTCGGATTCGATGGAGGCGCTCAGGTTTTGCCGTGCTTCGGAGACACGCTTTTCGTATTCGTGGCTGAGGGCTTCGAGTTCCACGAGGCGGTTTTTCTGGGTGATGAGCTGGGCGTGGCGGTCTGCGGCGGCGGCGCGAACGCGCAGACCGTCCCAGCGCCAGTAGTCGCCGTTCGCCGAGACGATGGATTGCCCGGTTTTAAGCCCGGCGCACAAAGCGTTCCCTTCGGCTTCGTCCTTAACGTAGCCGATCTGTGAGAGTGCAACATGCAGGGCTTCGGGGGCCTTGATGTTCGGGAGCAGGGGAGGCAGTCCAACCGGCAGTTCGGGCCTTTCGGCGGAGCTTGCGCTTCCCCAGAAGGACGGAGCGGACGGATCGAGGGACGCGTTGAGGGCGTCGCCCAGAGCGCGGGAGAGGGCGCGCTCGAAGCCGGGCTGCGTCGTGATGTCGTTCAAGACCGCCTTGAATTCCAGACCTCGGTCGGATTCAAAAATTTTCCGCAGTGTGGCCATTTCGGCGCTAAAACGCTCGAATTCCTTTTGAGCCGCCGTCAGGGTTTGCCGGTGTAATTCCGTTGCTTCGGCGGTTCTGGCAATTGCCTGTTTCTTTGACTCGATTTGTGCGTTTAAGTCTGAGAGGGTTTGTTCAAGCTGGACAATTTTTTCGTCGAGCTTTTTGATTTCTTTGGTGTTTTCTTCGCCGACTTCGAGCTCCTTGAGTTCTTTCTCGATCTTTGCGCGGCGTTCGCGGAGCAAGTTCAGGCGGTCGGTCGCGGATTTGATTTTGCTTTCGGCGGCATTTCTTCGGGCACGGGACTCCGCCATCGTTTCCTTGAGGGCCGTAAAGCGTTCTTCGCAGGCGGTCAGGCGGGCGTTAAGGGTGTCGCGTTCTTCTTTTTTCCGAGCGGCCGTCGCGTCTTCGCTGCTGCGGGCGGAATGGATTTCCTTTTCCTCGGCCTGAATCCGTTCGAGGATTTTGCTGTTTTCCTCGAAGGTCTGGCTTTCGTGGGATTCGTCTTGCTGAGCTTGTGCAAGTTGCGTAGCGGATTCCTCGATCTGCGCCTTGTGGCGCTTTTCGTCGTCCTCGATGCGCTGGAGAATGACCTTGCGGGTCTGCAAGGTCGCGGCGGCCTCCATTTCCTTTTTGCGCAGTTCGGGAACGTCTTCGGCCTGGGCGGTTTGAGCTTTTGTGAGTTGCGCCACGGTCGTCATTTTTTCTGCGACTTCGCTTTCGATCTCCGTAAAGGATTTATGGAGGTCGTCGCGGCGGGCTTGCAGGGCGCTCCATTCGAGCCACGCGATCATGACCTCGAACTGGCGGATCTGGGCGTTCAGATTTTTATACTTCGTGGCTTGTCGTGATTGGCGTTTGAGCGAGGACAGACGGTTTTCCATGCCGCCCATCACGTCATCGAGGCGCAGGAGATTGGCGTCGGCGGCGCGGAGGCGTAGCTCGGCCTCGTGGCGGCGGGCATAAAGGCCGGATACGCCTGCGGATTCCTCCAGAACCAGCCTGCGGTCTGCGGGTTTCGCGTTGATGATGCGGGTCATGTCGCCCTGTGACACGAGGGCCGGGGAGTTCGCGCCGGTCAGGGTGTCGGCGAACAACATCTGCACGTCGCGGGCGCGGGCGTTCTTGCCGTTGATCTTATAGCTTGAGCCGTGGTCGCGCTCGATCTTGCGGATGATTTCGATTTCGTCGAAGCCGTTATAGGCGGCAGGTGCCTTACGTGCGGAATTGTCGAGCAGGATTGAGACTTCGGCGATGTTTCGGGCCGAGCGCTTGTCGGTTCCTGCGAAGATCACGTCCTCCATGCCGCCGCCGCGCATCCGGCGCGCCGAGCTTTCGCCCATGATCCAGCGCAGGGCCTCGACGAGGTTGGATTTTCCGCAACCGTTCGGCCCGACGATCCCGTTAAGGCCGGGCGTAATCTCCAGCTCCGTCCTATCAACGAAGGATTTAAAGCCGTTCAGGCGGAGGCGCGAAAACTGGACCATTCACTCTATGCTTATTCTTTGCCGGAGAGCGCCAGTTCGGCGTCGATGGCCGCCTTGATCTCCTCATACGGCACGTTGCCGGAGATGATTTTCTCGTTGTTAAGTACCAAGGTGGGAACGGAATTGATTGCCTTACCTTGCACGTATTCCTGGGTCTTGCCGAGAATACCCTCTTGCAGTTTTTCGTTATCGATGCAGGTATCGAAGGCTTCGCTGCTTAAACCCGCGATCATCGCGTGCTGCTTCAGGGCTTTTCTGTAATCCTGCGCGCTGGTCCAGTCGCTTTGCGTTTCAAAGAGGAGTCGTACGAAATTGAAATAATTCTTCTCCGGGATACAGCGGGCGACGACCGTGGCATCGACGGCGGGTCGGTTGAACGGATAATCTACAAAAATAAGTTGAACCTTTCCGGTGTCTACGTAGTCGGCGATCAGCTTTTTGAACGATCCCGAGTGAAACTGCGCGCAGTGCGGGCAGGTGAAGGAGGCATGCTCCACGATTTTCACAGGCGCGTCGGGCGAGCCGAGGCTGCGCGGGGCGATCATCGATTCCAGAGAAGGGGCTTCCGCCTTGGCCGATTCGGTTACGTCGGCGGCGGGAGCGGTTTCATCAGCGGGTTTTGCTTCCTGCTCGGTCTTTGGTTCTTCCGTTGCGGCCGCAGAGTCTTCAGTGGCCGGCTCGGCGCTCTCTTCGGCGGGCGGCTCGGCCGAGCCCTCTTCGAGGCCTTCCTCGATTTGTTCTTGGGCCGTATCAGCCGAGGCGGTTTGGGTCAGTTGCATGTCCGGGATGGTTTCCGGCGTTTTTTCTTTGAAGTTGTAATAGGCATAGGCACCAATTCCTATGGCGAGGAGAATCAGGGGGCTGTAGGTCGCGCGCGGCTTCTTTTCGTTGTTTGCAGAGTCGTTCCCCGACATGGCTATCTCCTGATTTTCCGGTAAGTGTCGCTATACCACACTTTAACAACCAAAAAGTCAAGGTTTGCGCGGCTTACGCCCTATATTATCCACATTTGGCGGATCACTGGGTAAAGACGAGGTCAATCCGGTCGTCTTCGCCTCGGCTTCCGTCTGCGGGGAGGGGCTCAATTTTAACGCGTTTGGGGGAAATGCCTTGGTCGATAAAGTACTGTCTTACTTCCAGTCCCCGGGCCAGTGCTATCCGGGTCTTTTCGTAACGGTCCTTAGGGTTTGAGCGGGCTAGGCTTTGAATAACCAACTTGATGTCAGGAGTGTTGCGCAAGATCGTCACGGCATGAGTCATGAGGAACTGTTTTTGCTCTTTCTTCAGTTCAACCTGCAGGGGGGCGAGGTTGAAACTAACGATGTTTGCGCTTTCGTGTTCGGCGTTAGCAACCGTGACCTCTATTTGCGTAATCGCGGGAGACGTTCTTATGGGGGTTTGGCTATTGTCGATTTTTGCGTTTTGCGCTGAGGCTGAATATACAGGTATAGCCGCCATCGTTAGCAGGACCGGGAGTGCTCGAAGGTAAGTTTTAAGCATATCAAGCCGCCTTCAGGATTTTGGACATCGAATCGAATAAACGATCATTTGCTGCCAGAATGTTGCCTGTTTCTACTGGATTTGCGGTTGTACTATCAAGGTCGGAGACGAATCCACCAGCCTCTTTAACAATCAGCAGGCCTGCGGCAATATCCCAAGGTTTAAGGTTGCGCTCCCAGAACCCTTCGTAGCGTCCTGCTGCAACATAGGCAAGGTCCAGAGCGGCGGCGCCGAAGCGGCGCAGGCCGGGAGCGACGCTGATGATCGCGCTGTATTCCCTCATAAACTGCGTACGTGATTCGACGGATCGACGAGGCGCGCCTGTGGCGATAGTCGCAAGCATAAGATCTTGGCGGCCCGAGACGCGCAAGCGGCGACGGCGCATGAAGGCTCCTGTGCCTTTTTCGGCATGGAAGATCTCGTCTTTTACCGGATCGTGGATCAGTCCTGCGACAATTTCGCCCTTGTGTTCCAGCGCAATCGAGATAGCCCAATGCGGAAGGCCGTGAAGGAAGTTGGTCGTTCCGTCCAAGGGGTCGATCAGCCAGCGGTATTCCGGGTCCGTTCCCTCAACCGCTCCGCTTTCCTCCATTAGGAAGGAATAATCGGGGCGGGCCTTCTTGAGTTCGCCGAAGATGATTTCTTCCGCTCGGCGGTCCGCCGCCGAGACGAAGTCGCCGGGGCCTTTGGCTGAGACCTGAAGATTTTCAACCTCGTTAAAATCGCGCAGGAGCGAACGCGCGGCTTTCTCCGACGCGCGGAGCATGACGTTCATCAGGGCGGTGGAGTGGGTTACGGACATACTTGGCCTTTGCCGCGAGACGGCGTTGGAGATTACAATTATCCCTTGAAGCGTTCGACGTAGGACCCGTCTTCGATCTTGACGACGACCTTGATGCCCGATCCCACGTGAGGGGGGACCATAATCTTCACTCCGTTTTCGAGAATTGCGGGCTTGTAGGATGTCGTTGCCGTCTGACCCTTTACGACGGGTTCGGCTTCGACGATCTCAAGCACGCATGTGTCGGGGAATCTAAAGCCCAAAGGTTCGCCCTCGAAGCTTTCAATCTCTACGAGCATACCTTCCTGAAGGAAGGCGGCGCGGGGGCCGATAGATTCCTTGGAGACATGCATCTGGTTAAAGTTGGCCGTATGCATGAAGTGGACGTCATCGCCGTCCGTGTAAAGATATTGGTACTCGTCTTGTTCGAGACGAACGCGTTCGACCGTTTCCTGCGTACGGAAGCGGACGTTGTCCTTGGAACCGCTGCGGATGTCGCGCATTTCAATCTGCGATACGGACGCGCCCTTGCCGGGCTGCATGATCTCGTTGCTCGTGACAACCATGAGTTTTCCATTGTATTCTATTACGTGTCCGGCACGCAGGGTAATGGCTGTGACTTTCATCTTACGCTCTCTTTACGATTTCCCGGCCCAATGTTTCCAGCTTTGCCTTAAGTTCCTGATCTTCAAGACTCTCTAGCATACCGGATAGAAACTTTTTTTCGTCTTCCGTCAAGAGTCTTTTTGATTTTGCGGGAGGTTTGAGGCCTTCCCGGGGGAGGATGACGAAGCGGATATCTTCGATCCAGCCGCCGCCAAATAGCCCGTTTATGCGCTCAAGGATCAGGTCTTTCTGGTAGTGCAGGGTCGTGGACCATGACTCTGTGGTCGCGATATGGAGTGAGGCCAGTTTGGCTCCGGCTTTGGTTTTCCCAGAGGCTGCGCGATAGTCGATTTTCACCGGCACGGCTTTGGCGGAGAATTCCGCGCCGATGATTTTATCCCATTCCGCGATGATACGGCCCAAAGCGATGTATTTCCGGCTAAACGTCTTGCCGGATATGCGTGTGACGGGCTCGGAAAGAGGGCGCATGGCTTGATGTCGCGTGATTCAGGCATTAGCGTGGTTTTACATGAAAAGCGTAAAGCAGAATACTGATTGTGACAAGGTGGCTTCTTTTAGTAGGGCACTTCTGGGGTGGTATGACCGCCATGCCCGTGTTTTGCCTTGGCGGTACCGGAGCGGGGAGCCGCCCGACCCTTACCGGGTCTGGCTGTCCGAGATTATGCTTCAACAGACAACGGTTGCCGCGGTTATGCCTTATTTTCAGAGGTTTACGGAGCGATGGCCGGATGTTCACGCTTTGGCAAGGGTAGAGCCGGAGGCGTTGATGGCCGCTTGGGCCGGGCTGGGGTATTATGCGCGGGCGCGGAATCTTCTGGCCTGTGCGCGTACGGTTTCGCATGAGCTGGGTGGGCAGTTCCCCGAGGACGAGAGGGGTTTGCGGGCCTTGCCGGGGATCGGCGAGTATACCAGCGCCGCTATCCGGGCGATTGCGTTCAACAAACCTGCCGTTGTCGTTGACGGGAATGTCGAGCGTGTGATCGCCCGGGTTCATCCTGATGCAGCTCAAAACCCTAAGGACAAGCGGGCCATTAAGACTTTAGCCGAGCCTTATTATGATTACGCTGCACGGGTCGGGCGCCCCGGAGATCTGGCACAGGGCTTTATGGATTTGGGTGCGGGTGTCTGTATTCCTAAAGCTCCGCGTTGTGGGTTATGCCCGGTCAGCGCCTTTTGTGGCTCTGTGAACGTTACAAAGGGGCAGGATCGCGCCAACCCTCCGGTGAAGCCTGAACGCAGGAAGCGTTTTGGCAAAGTTTACTGGATAGAAGATGGCCAAGGTCGGCTACTTTTGCATAGGCGTCCTCCGAAAGGGCTTTTGGGCGGTATGGTTGGGCTGCCGGTCTCGCCCTGGTCTGACGGTGCTCCGCCTGCCTTGCTCAAGCCTGATTTTTTGGAGGGTACACGCGTCAGAAAGGTGCGCGATGCCAAAATCATTCATCCTTTTACTCATTTCATTCTGACTCTCGAAGTTTACAGTGCGCAGGTCCCCTCCGATTTCGTGTACCCCAATGATTATTTCTGGCATAAAATAAGCGATCTTAATTCAGCCGGGTTGCCCAGTGTTTTTGTAAAAGTCGTTAACCAACAGCTCAGCTGATTTCTTGAATGAACCCTCATAAAGTCGTATAATAGCAGCTTATAAATCGATAAAGGCTAAGTTATGGTTTTGAATAAGTCTTCACTGTTTGTCATGTTTGCCCTTGTTTTCTGCTTGGGCTTGCTTAGCTGTCAGGTTTTTGCGCAGGATGCTAATAAAAAGGGCAAGCCTACAGGGCCAGTGTTAGCTGATTTCTCGGAACCTGAAGTGAAGTCCCCTGATGCTGCTGTTCAGCTAGAGGACTTACCTCCCGATGTTCCTGTCGCCGATTTTGTTGAAGGTACGCCCCAATCCACGCGCCAATATATATATGAAAAGCCTAGTCTTAAAAACCTAGCCAATCTTTATTGGGCAATGGGTTATGCTGATTTGGCTAACGACCTGCATATTGATCATTATCTTAAAATCACTGAATGCGATATTTTTCGTAAGTTCGTCAGTTCTGAATTTGAAATGAAGGAGATCCGTGAGGCGACGAGAAAGTTTATCGTCGATAACAGGAATGAATTCTCGACTCGCTTTGAATTAGTTCAGGAGATTCTACTGCGTGATTACGATTTAAAAAGGCGAGCTTTTAAAATTGATCCCCGCTTTCAAATTCAGTCTGTGCGGCGTTTTGAGTTGGTCACTACTGAAGATATTTTTGCTGCAGTTTGTGGGCAGAAAGGTAAGGAGCGTATGACCTTTCCTCCTGGCCTAATTTTGGAGTTCAGCAGACCTTTTACTCTTACTTATATACCGGTCCCAGATGATGTTGCCTTAGCTTATATTGATGAAAAGAATAAACGCTTCCAGAAAGTTATGGATAAAGCGAAAAGCCAAGAGAAAGTCTATGAGTATCGTAAGGCGTATCTTGTCTTGTACGCTAAAGCTTTTGCGTTTCGTAAGCTTGAGGCATCAACGACTGTCAGGGGCGCCCAGCTTTTGCAGACTATGGCCGTTCTTGAGGGCGTGGAGGTTTATGGCGATCCGGGTCGTAAGCAGCTGTTTTACTCTAAGTCGTTTTTGAGCAATAAATCGCCGACGGAAGTGAGCGAACAGTTGCTCAAGGAGTATGCTATTCTGAAGGAAAAGTATAAAGCCGAAGGTATGTTCCACTAGGGCTCTTGCTTTCTTGAGATCGTGACTCCGACACCTGAGGTTTCTCTTAGGATTTCGGTCTTTATGGCTGTGATTTCAACATGTGATATTCTTTTGTCGCGCAAGCAGTCTTTTGCGATTTCTTCGGCAAATTCCTCTATTAGCTCGTAGTGCTTCTTTTGCGCAATATCTTTAATATTATTCACGACAGCCTCATACGAAACGACTTCGTCCACATGTGTGAGGGCGCGGCCTTCATTGGTTGATACGTCTAACACTGCGCTCACTAGGACGGGCTGCCTACTCAGGCGCTCTTTTTCGTAGATGCCGATGCTCATGTCGAGCTTGAGGTCCCGGATCAGGATTCGGTCCGTCCATTTTACAGGCATGCGGGCGGGTCCTATCCGGTCAGTTGAGGGTTTCTCCGCGCGCGCGTTCACGCAGATTGTCGATCGGCACGTATTTGCCGTTTTCCTTATAGTGCCAGAAGGTCCAGCCGTTGCAGGACGGTGCGCCCTGGACGGCTGCGCCGACCTTATGGATGGAGCCCTGAATTTTCTCCACGCGGTTTTGAAGGCTCAGGGAGCCGTCGGCATGCACTGTGGCTGTGTGCTTTTTCTTCGCGTCGGTGAGCACGGCGCCGGGGGAGATCAGGCCCTGTTCGATCAATGTGCCGAAGGGGATGCGCGGCTTTTCGCGTTTGGAATTGGTTTCAACCAGCGCGCCTTTAAGCGGCTCGATTTCCTTGATTCGTTCACGGGCAAACGCCGCGTAACGATTGTCCTGCTCGATGCCGATAAAGCGGCGGTCGAGTTTTTTGGCGACCGCGCCCGTGGTTCCCGTGCCGAAGAACGGGTCGAGCACGACATCGCCCTTGCGGGTGGATGATAGCAGAACGCGGTAAAGCAAGGCTTCGGGCTTTTGCGTGGGGTGCGCCTTTTTGCCGTCGATGTCCTTGAGGCGTTCCTGTCCCGTGCAGAGGGGCAGATACCAGTCGGAGCGCATTTGAAGGTCTTCATTGAAGGTCTTCATGGCTTCGTAGTTGAAGCAGTATTTCGAGTCTTTCGATTTCGAGGCCCAGATCATCGTTTCATGCGCGTTCGTGAAACGGCGCCCCCGGAAATTCGGCATGGGGTTCGATTTGCGCCAGATCACGTCGTTGAGGATCCAGAATCCTAGATCCTGCAAAATATAACCGAGACGGAAAATGTTGTGATAGCTGCCGATGACCCAGATCGTTCCGTCGGGCTTCAGCAGATCGCGCGCGGCCGAGAGCCATTCGCGGGTGAAGTCGTCGTATGCCTTGAGGCTGTCGAACTGATCCCATTCGTCGTCTACGGCATCAACCTTTGAATTGTTGGGGCGGTGCAGGTCGCCGCCGAGCTGGAGGTTATAGGGCGGGTCGGCAAAAATGCAGTCTACGGATTCGGGTTGCAGTTGCTTCATGATCTTAATGCAATCGCCAACGACAATTGAATCTGTGGACAGATTTTTTTTTCTGCTCGACATGCTTGACTCCTTGATTTGAAAGCAAGCGAATCATGCGAAAAAAGTGATTCGCCGTCAAGAAGTATTTTCTTTTTCTTTTTGAGATTCTCTATTTAGAGTCAATGCGTTGTTATGGAATCATAAAGTTTCGCTTAAGCGGATTTGGCCAGAAGAGCCTTGACCGGGCCAAAGCTTCGGCGGTGGTGGGGGGTGACGCCATAATTTTCGAGCGCGGAGAGATGGTCGGCGGTCGGGTAGCCGGAGTTTTTGCGCCAGCCGTACTGCGGATAGTCGCGATCAAGTTTTTCCATGATGCCGTCGCGGTGGACCTTGGCGACGATCGAGGCGGCGGCGATGGATATAGATTTCGTGTCGCCCTTGACGATGGCGCTCGCGGTGCACGGCAAGCCGGGAGGCAGACGGTTTCCGTCGATCAGGGCGTGCGCGATTTCTTGCCGCTCCTGCAGTTCTATGAGTGCTTGCGCCATCGCCTTCAGGCTTGCGTGGAGAATATTCAAACGGTCGATGTCGTCTATCCCGATCACGGCGACGCTCGCGGGGAACGTCTGGAGGATCAGTTGACTCAGGACGAGCCGTTTCGGCTTTGAGAGTTTTTTGCTGTCTTTAATGTCTTTGAGGAACGGGGTGCTGCGGCTTTCTCTGGGGATCATGACGCAAGCGGCGACGACCGGACCGGCCAACGGGCCACGCCCGACCTCGTCTATGCCGCAGACGTGCCCGTGATATCGGTCTTCATGCTCGAAGTCGGGCATGGCGTCTCATAGGTTTTAGTCGGCGACGCTTTTTGAGGCGATCTCGTAGACGTCGGGCGAGAGGTTTTCAATTTCCAAAATCCGCTTCAGCGCGGCTTTCATCAGCGCTTGCCTGTCCGGCGTATAACGCCGCCACTCCTTGAGCGGGGTCAGTAGGCGCGCGGCGATCTGAGGGTTGATCGTGTTTAGCTCGGCCACAGCGTCGCGCAGAATTTCGTAGCCTTGCCCGTCCGGCGCGTGGAAGCAGACGGGGTTGTTCATCGCGAAGGCGGCAAAGAGCGAGCGCACGCGGTTGGGGTTTTTGAGGTTGAAATCGGGGTGCTCGCGTAGCTGGCGGACGATCCCCGCCGTGTCTTCCCGCACGGCCGAAGCCTGCACGGCGAACCATTTGTCGATCACCAAAGGATATTCGCGGAAGCGCTGATAAAAATCCTCAAGAATGTCCATGCACGCGCCGGTGCGGAACAAGGTCAGCCTTTGCAATGCGGCCATGCGGTCGGTCATGTTGCGGGCCTTCTTATAGGCTTCGCGGCAGAGATCGACGTCTTCCTTCATGCATTTGTTGGTCAGGATATGCAGCGCGGTATTTTTAAGGGCGCGGGCGCCCATGGCTTGAGCGGTGACCGAGTCTCCGTCGTCATCGTCGTGCATTCCATAGATCGCCAGAATCTTGTCCTTATGCGCTGACAGCAATCCGTTGATCAGGTCGTCCCGCGCCTGATAGATCGCGGCGGGGTCGATTTCCTCCCTCTGGAGGCCGATATGCACGACATCGGGGATATGGATCATCCGTGCCAGCAGGGCCTTGTCGCTCTCGGGCCTTAGCGCGTCATCCAGAAGGGCGCCGTAAGCGCGGAAGCATTCTTCGGGGATTTCCTCGCCTTTATCCAGCATTTCGTCGAGGATATGGAGCATGTAGGTCTGCCCGGCTTGCCATCTGTTGAAGCCGTTGGGGTCGTGGCGCATCAGGAAGGCATGATCCTCGGGTTTAAGATCGTCTTTGAGGTCGTCCTTCAGGATCACGGGCGCGGAGAAGCCGCGCAGGATGGAGGCGATGGGCGGATACTGGATGTTCTCGAAAGCGAAAGTCTGCGTCTTTTCCCTGAGGTGCAGGATTTTTGTCGTGTTGCGCTCGGCATCCAGAGGGAACTCCTGTCCGCTGGGGTCGAGCAAGCCCAGAGCGACCGGAATGTGCATCGGCTTTTTATCCGTCTGGCCGGGCGTGTCGGGAATATTTTGGGTGAGCGTCAGGGTGAACGTCTTGGCAAGGGCATCATATTTTCCGGTGGTCGTGACTTCGGGCGTTCCGGCCTGCGAATACCACAACTGGAATTGCGTGAGATCCTGTCCGCTGACTTCCTCCATGCAGTTTATGAAATCGTCGCAGGTTACGGCTTGGCCGTCGAAGCGGGAGAAATAGAGGTCCGTTCCCTTGCGGTAATTTTCCGGCCCGATGATGGTGCGCAGCATGCGGATAACCTCTGCGCCCTTTTCGTAAACCGTCATCGTGTAGAAATTATTGATTTCGATGTAGTTGTCCGGGCGCACGGGGTGGGCGAGGGGGCCTGCATCCTCGGGGAACTGGAAGCGGCGCAGGTGCGTTACGTCGTCGATGCGCTGGACATCGCGGGAGTGCAGGTCGGCGGAGAATTCCTGATCGCGGAAGACGGTCAGGCCCTCCTTGAGCGAAAGCTGGAACCAGTCGCGGCAGGTCACGCGGTTGCCGCTCCAGTTGTGGAAATATTCATGCGCCACGACGCTTTCGACCCGCATGAAATCGAGGTCGGTGGCCGTGTCGGGGTGGGCGAGGACCAGGGCGGTGTTGAAGATATTGAGGGATTTGTTCTCCATCGCGCCCATGTTGAAGTCGCTGACCGCCACGATATTAAACAGATCGAGATCGTATTCGAGGCCGTAGACCTCTTCGTCCCATTTCATGGATTTCTTGAGGGACTCCATGGCATGGTCGCACTGGCCCTCGTCGCCGGGGCGGACGTATATATACAGATCGACCTTGCGCCCGGACATCGTGGTGAAGGTGCCTTGAATATGCTTCAGATCGCCCGCCACGAGAGCGAAGAGGTAGCAGGGCTTGGGGAAGGGGTCGTGCCAGGCCGTAAAGTGACGGCCGTTTTCAAGTTTTCCTGCGCCGACCTTATTTCCGTTGGAGAGAAGCACGGGGCAATCCTTCTCATCCGCCTCCACCCGCACGTCGAAAACGGTCAGAACATCGGGGCGGTCGGGGAAGAAAGTGATGCGGCGGAAGCCCTCGGCTTCGCACTGGGTGCAGTAGGTGTCGCCGGATTTATACAATCCCTCAAGCCGGGTATTTTCCGCCGGCTTGATGACGGTGACGGTTTCAAGCGTAAAATCCTCGTTTCCGGCGGGGGCGGTAAAGGTGAGGCCGCGCTCGTCCTGCGTGAATTTTTCCAGCGGCTCGCCGTTCAGGGCGATGCTGACCAGTTCAAGGTCTTCTCCGTTCAGGAAAATCTGCGAAGCCTTGGGATCTTTTCTTGAAAACTTCGTGATGGCCGTCACGGTCGTCTGTTCGTCGCGGATATCGAAGTTCAGGTCAATCGCGGCCACCTTGAACGGGAAGGGCTTGTAATCCTGAAGGTACACGGTTTTGGGCGTGTCGGTCCGCATGCGCTCACACTCTTGTTTTTAGCAGGGATAGCATGCCTTAAACGCGGCGGGGTTGCAAAGGTTTTGGCGCCTACGCTTCCAAAACCATATCGTTCCGATGAACCAGCTCGTCACGGCCCGTATAGCCGAGAATCGCCGCGATCTCGCCGCTGTTTTTGCCGATGATGCGGGTCGCGTCGCCGACGTCGTAGGCGCTGATGCCCATCGCCACTTTTTTGCCCTCCAGCGTGCGTATTTCGATGGCGTCGCCGCGCTGGAAATGCCCCTCGATCTTGCGTACGCCTACGGGCAGAAGGCTTTTTCCGCCCTTGAGGGCCTTGAGAGCGCCGTTGTCGATGGTGAAGACGCCCTTCGGGCGCATATGGGTTTGCAACCAGACCAGCTTGGCCCCGGCGTCGCTTTTTTGCGCGACGAACAGGCTTGAGGGACGGGATGAGTCGCTTAGAAGGGTTTTAAGAATATGATTTTCCCGGCCGTTAGCGATGATGAGGCTGATGCCTGCGCGCGTCGCGGACTGCGCCGCCTCGATCTTGCTTTTCATGCCGCCGGTGCTGAGGCCCGCAATCGCCGATCCGGCCATTTCGACATGGCGGTCTTCGATTTTTTCGATGACGGGGATATGAACCGCCGCCGGGTCGAGGTCAGGATTCGCCGTATAAAGTCCGTGGGTCGTGGAGAGCAGAAGCACCGTGTCGGCCTGGATCATCTGTGCGACGCGGACGCTCAGGCGGTCATTGTCGCCGAAGCGGATTTCGCCCGTTGAAACCGTGTCGTTCTCGTTGATGACCGGGACGATGCCCTTATCCAGCAGCGTGTAAAGCGTTTCGCGGGCGTTGAGGTTCAGGCGGCGGTTTTCGGTCTCGCTCATGGTCAGAAGGACTTGTGCGGCCGTGATGCCGAGTTTCTCGAAGGATTTATAGTAGCCGTTGAACATGTGGTACTGGCCCACGGCCGAGGCGGCCTGCTTTTGTTCCAGGCGTATTGCGCAGGGGGCGATGTCGGCCGGGATGCCCAGAGCCTTGCGGCCCAAAGCGACGCCGCCGGAGGAGACAATAACGACCTTGACCCCCTTTTTCATCAGCTCGGCGACGTCCTGAGCCAGAGCGTCCATCCACGCGGTGTTCACCGCGTCCATTTCCTTGCCCCGGATCAGCACGGACCCGATTTTCAGGACCAGAAAACGCGAGGCGTTGAGGACGGCGTAGGCGGTAGGAACGGCAAGGCTCATTCTTCCTCGCCTTCCTCGTCGTCTTCGTAGGATGAGGCCCGGGGGATATGCCCCGCGTTCTTGCGGTTTTCGCGGACGATTTCCGCCAGCTTGAAGAGCATGGGCTTGATGTTGTCCTGCGCGACGGCGGAGATGACCATCACGTCCTTTTTTATGGCTTTCTTGAGGATTTTGGCCTGATCCGCCGCGAGTTCCGCGCCAAGGGCGTCGGCCTTAGTGAGGGCGATGATCTCGGGCTTTTCGGTGAGGCCGCCGCCATATTCCTTAAGCTCGCGCCGGATGGTTTTATAAGCGCCGGGCAGGTCGTCCTGCGTGCAGTCGATCAGATGCAGGAGAACCGCCGTGCGTTCGACGTGTCCCAGAAAACGGTCGCCGAGGCCGTGGCCCTCGTGCGCGCCCTCGATCAGGCCGGGGATATCGGCGATCACGAAGTCGATCTCGCCCGCCCGCACTACGCCGAGATTGGGGTGCAGCGTGGTGAAGGGATAGTCCGCGATTTTGGGCTTGGCGTTCGTGCAGGAGGCGAGGAAAGTGGATTTGCCCGCGTTGGGAAGTCCGACCAATCCGACATCGGCGATCAGCTTGAGGCGCAGCCAGACGGCGGCCTCTTTGCCCGGCCAGCCGGGGGTGAATTTGCGGGGGGCCTGATTGGTCGCGGTTTTGTAGTGGGCGTTGCCGAAGCCGCCGTCGCCGCCCTTGAGGAAGACGAAGCGCTGCCCGGGCTCGGTGAGGTCGGCGAGGACGGTTTCCTTATCCTCGTCGAGAATGACCGTGCCGACGGGGACCTTGATGATGCAATCCTTGCCGCCCGCGCCCGTGCGGTTCTGGCCCATGCCGTTCTGGCCGGGGGCTGCGCGGAAATGCTGCTGATAGCGGAAATCGATCAGGGTGTTGAGCGTATCCACGACCTCAATAATGACGTCGCCGCCTTTGCCGCCGTTGCCGCCGTCTGGGCCGCCGAATTCCACGAATTTTTCGCGGTGGAAGCTCACGCAGCCGGGGCCGCCCTTGCCGCTTTCGAGATATATTTTAGCCTGATCCAGAAATTTCATGGCCGTTTATACCCTGCGGACAAAGAAAAAGGGGAAATTTCTTTCCCCTCTTTTGTATCCGATTAGTTCGCCTTAAAGAAGGGTTACTCGGCTGCCTGCGCCTGTGCGTCGTTGGCCGGGAGGACGTTGACGATGGGCTTGCCACCGGGACCTTTGGAGAACAGGACCTGACCTTCCAGAAGGGCGAAGATGGTGTGGTCCTTGCCCATGCCGACATTCTTGCCGGGTCTGTATTTCGTGCCGCGCTGGCGGATGATGATGTTACCGGCTAGGACGAATTCGCCGCCGAATTTCTTTACGCCCAAGCGCCGGCCCGCTGAATCGCGTCCGTTGCTGGTGCTACCGCCTGCTTTCTTATGTGCCATGGTCTTCTCCTTTAATTCTTGTTTTTATCTTTGCCTTAGGCTGCCTTGATGTCGGTGATCTGGATGTAGGTCAGATCCTGACGGTGGCCTTTTTTGCGGCGGTAATTCTGTCTGCGCTTTTTCTTGAAAATGGTGATTTTCGGGCCGCGATCCTGACGAATGATGGTCGCCTCTACGATTGCGCCTTCCAGCATGGGGGCGCCTACGGCGGATTTCTTTTCATCAGCGATCATGAGAACCTGATCCAGCTGGATTACCGCGCCGTCCTCGCCTTCGATTTTCTCGACGAAAATCTTGTCGTTCTTCTGGACCTTATACTGTTTTCCGCCGGTTTTGATCACTGCAAACATATCTGTTATTCCGTTAGTTCGATTTTAAAATTCCTAATATCCTGCGCTTTTCCGCATTTTCAAAAATGCCACGCGTGCAGGCGAAGGACATAACCATACACAGCCAATCGTGTCAAGAATTAGGAATATTCTTATACCTAAAATCCGGCGCGGTGGGAAGAAATATCGCAGCGCACAATGAAATTTAGGCGAAAATTCCTTACTTTTTGCAGATTTGGCCTAAGGTTTTCTATGTCATTTGACGAAAAAGTCGAGCAGAAGCCTCAAATTCAGCATGACAATCAGATACTAAGAGCAGACTTCTCTCTGGAAATTGGCAACGCCAAGCTATTGATTCGGTTGGCTGGGCCTAATGGACAGCGCCACCGTAGAAATACCAGCCGAGGCCGATCATAAACAGGCTGATCCCGTACAGGCCGTGTTCGATGGTGACCAGCGCGAGGGAGCGCGTCTTGCTATAGGTTGAGGCGAAGATCAGCCCCGCGATCAGGCTTAGCAGCGGGGCGACCCAGTTGATATACAGGACGTGCGCGTAAGCGAAGACGAGGGCGCTGGCGATGATCATCGCGCGTTCGCTTGTGATGATCGGCTTGAAGCGCTCGAAGAAATAGCCGCAGAAGATCATTTCCTGCGGCAGGGCTGAGAGAAGGGGGTAGGCAAACAGGATTACGGGGATGATTTGCGGCCTGTTTTCGATAATGTAAAACATCCGTCCGGGATCGTAAAAATAGATGAAGACGATCATTCCGAGCGTGCAGGCGGCCCAGCGCGGCAGGACCGTTTTCATGTTCTGCCAGTTTACCGCGTCAAATTTGAGTATCCTGACCCAATACGTTTTGTCCGACAGGTACATGACGGCCCAGCAGAAAAACGCCACGCCCCAGAGGAACGAGAACATGAACGGCGCGAGGCGGAAGGTGATGATGACCGTGGGGATCAGGATGCAGATGACCGAAAATTCAAGGATCAGGAGCAATTTGGCTTTTAAATCCGGGGTTTTGGGCAGACCATGTGCCTGCACAACTTCCCCGAACGATGCCGATCCACTCTCCTGCATAAGCCTATCTTAACACAGGCGGATGCCGAAAACCCGAAAAGACCTCAGGATTTTTATGCTGCTTTGCAGGAAAAGGGGGTCAGCTGCCCGGGCCGAAATACATGGAGTTCATGTCGTCCCAGTTATAGCGGGCCGGCGGCAGGTTACGCTGGTCTTCGCCGGTTTTCAGGAAATGCTCCGCGCACTCGCTGTCCGTGAAGATCACACGGCGGTGGTAGACATCCTGCATGAAGTCCTCGAAGCCGGTCATGGGATGAGTGTATTCCATATGGGCAATCAGGTCGCTTGGAACGATGACCCGGAAGCCGTTATCGACGAGATCCTGCATGGTCCAGTAGATACAAAGGTCAGCATAAAAGCCAGCCAGAACGACGGTGTCGTAGCCGTCGGCCTTCATTTTATCGAAATAGTCCTTATTTTCCTTATAGGGGGACATTTGCGTCTTGTGCATGAACGTGTCCCTGTTTTCGTCAGGTAAAACCCGATGAAAAGCCCGTTCTTCCGCAGTGTAATCATGCTCTTCTCCCGGGCGGGTGTCTTTATACTGCATAGCCCAAGCCACAGGTGAATGGGGGCGGACTTCCGCCACAAATTCGGCGATCTTCTGAGCGGTTTCGTCGAGGTAAAGGGAGCGTCGATGTTCGTAAGAGCCCTCATCGAAATAAAGACTAGGGTCCGCGCTGGCACGGTTTACGTCGATTCCCAGAAAAAAAGCCTTCATAACACACCCCGTTTTTCTTATTTCCCATAGTCTAACCGATTTTTTTTCATAACGGCTAGAGTTTTTTCTGAGGTTGGTGGGGATTTTTAGGCGCTGTTATTTGAATTTCCAGCAAAAAAGCTAAAAAATCGCAGCTTTAGGTCCGCTTTTGGATACTATTTTTTACGTTTGCGGGGGCAGGTTCTGGGCACGACTTGGGATTTCATTTTTTTGCCCTGGGAGGCTTTGGATTTGCTCTTTCCTTGGGCGACATCATTATTGCTGTATTCGGGTTTACTTGACCATAGCGATCGGGGCTTTTTAAGGATTTCTCTCTCTGCGGCGTGAGAAACCGCCGGGGCAAAAGTCGCAAAAAACAGGGCTGCCAGCAGGATGGAAATAAAATTTTTTTTCATGGCCGATATTTTCCTTTATTTAATTGAAAGTGGCTCTTGTTGTATTCTAAAGAGCAGAAAATTTTCTAAGTTTATTCCCACTTTTTGAGACTCGATTCCATCATCCGGCATTGCGGATTATTATCCATACACAGGATCGAGGCGATCATCAGCTGAAAATAGGACGGGTCGGGTTTTACGCCCGTGGCCTCCGCGATTTCAGCGATTGTGTTGGCGCAGACCGTGTACGCGCTTTTCATCGCGTAGGCGGGAATGCCGTCTTCCTGAGTCGCGGCGGTCGAGGCTGCGCACTCTTCCTTAAGTGGTTCCATCTGGGCCTTGTAACCCTCATGCTCAAGACTGGCGCCAAACTGGGAGACCAAAACCATTGCGGACTGGGAGGTGGCCTTAAGGCATTCCTCAGCTTCCCAGTTACCGGGGCAGGACTGCGCGATGGCTTGCGCGTCGGATTTAAAATCCATACTCACCTTTACGTCCCGTGCGGGCTTTTCTTGTTGGCTTTCCTCTACCGGGGCTTTTTTTGGAGTCGAGTTCGCCGTCGATTTTAGTTTTGTTTTTTTTTTTAGGTTCTTCTTCCTCTTTGGCCTCTTCGTCGTCGGCGCTATCGGAGTCGCTGACCCAGAGGGATTTGGGCTTTTTCAATCCTTCTTCCTCCGCGAAAGAGGTTGTAGACCAAAACGCCGTCAGAAGCAGCGCAAGAGCCAAAAGGCAGGCGAAATATGTTTTCATGCGAAATAATCTTCTAAGAATGATTACAATAAGCAAAACTATAACCGATTTATGCTTTTGGGGTAAAGTTTTGTGTTGCCCGGCCCACAGGGGGAGTTTTTTATCGGTCTTGCTCTTATTTTGCTGGAAGTCCGGGGTAAAATTCGATAGTAAGTGGGCCTGTATGACGGTTTCGGCCGTTTGGCCGGGGTGTGGCGCAGCCTGGTAGCGCGCCTCGTTCGGGACGAGGAGGCCGGAGGTTCGAATCCTCTCACCCCGACCACTTAAGTACTGCCTTTTTGGCGTTTATTCTATTAGGCCTATCCCCTTGCGGGTAGGCGCAATCTTTCCAGAGAGGCGCTGTGGCCGCAAGTCTTCCGCTCATTTCGACTGTAGCGACCGGTATGGGGTTGGCCCTTGTTCTTGGGCTGATCGCGGACCGCCTTAAGTTGCCCGCCTTGGTCGGATACCTGATCGCGGGGATTCTCATCGGTCCCTACACTCCGGGCTTCGTTGCGGACGTGCACCTCGCCGGGGAACTGGCCGAGATCGGGGTCATGCTTCTGATGTTTGGGGTCGGGCTTCATTTTTCCGTCGAAGATCTGATGAAGGTCAAGAGGGTCGCCATCCCCGGCGCCTTGATCCAGATCGGGGCCGCGACGGCCATGGGGGCCGGTCTGGCGCTTTTGTGGGGCTGGAGCATTGGTGCAGCGCTTGTTTTCGGGCTGGCGCTTTCGGTTGCCAGTACTGTCGTTTTGCTGCGGGCGCTGGAGACGCACGGATCGCTTGAATCCCTCAACGGTCGGATTGCGATCGGCTGGCTCGTGGTTGAGGATCTGGTCATGGTGCTGGTGCTCGTTATGCTGCCGCCGCTGGCCAAAATACTCGGCTCTGAGGACTCCGCGTCCGATTACGGGGATGTTCTGGAGACGCTGTTCATCACGCTTCTGAGCGTCGCGCTGTTCGCAAATCTCATGATGGGGGTGGGCCGGAAGGTTTTTCCTAAACTCTTGCTTCAGGTGGCGCGGACGGGTTCGCGGGAGCTGTTTACGCTCTGCGTCGTCGTGCTGGCGGTCAGTATCGCCTACGGCGCCTCTTACCTCTTCGGGGTCTCGTTCGCGTTGGGCGCCTTCTTCGCGGGGATGGTCATGCGCGAGTCGGAGTTTAGCCACAGGGCTGCCGAGGAATCTCTGCCATTGCGCGAAGCGTTCGCGGTTTTGTTTTTCGTTTCGGTCGGCATGCTGTTCGACCCGAAAATTCTGATCGAGGAGCCGCTGCATGTGCTGGCGGTCGCGGCGATCATCCTGTTCGGGAAGTCCTTTGCCGCCGCGATGCTGGTGTTGTGGCTGCGTTATCCGCTGAACACGGCTTTGACGGTTTCGGCCAGTCTTGCGCAGATCGGCGAGTTTTCGTTCATTCTTGCCGGGATGGGGGTGACGCTGGGCCTGTTGCCGCTGGAGGGCCAGAACCTGATCCTGGCGGGCGCCATCATCTCCATCGCGGTCAACCCGTTTTTATTCCTTGCTATCGAGCCGCTGGAGAAGTTTTTAAAGCCTCGATTCAAATGGATGGAAGATCTTGAGGAGCACTCAGACCCTTATGCGGAACTGCCGGTCACGACAGAAGAAAAATATATGGCCAAACAGGTCGTTCTGGTCGGTTATGGGCGGGTTGGACGGCGGATCGCCGCGTCGTTGACCGATCATTCCATCCCTTATGTTGTCGTCGAGCAGAGCCGTGAAATGGTCGAGCAGCTGCGTGATGCCGGGATCGTCGCTCTGGCGGGGTGCGCCACCGATACGGAAGTACTTACCGAGGCACATATTCAGGATGCCAGCATGCTGGTTATCGCGACGCCGGACAGTTTCGATATCAGGCACGTGATCGAGGCCGCGCGGGCGCTCAACCCTGGCATCGAGATCATCGTCCGCACGCATAACGAGGACGAGGCGGCCTTACTGGCGCAGGAATCAGGCGAGACGGTGTTCTTCGGGGAGAAGGAACTCGCCCGCAGCATGTCGCGCTACGTGCTGGACCGTTTCGGCAAAACGGCCTGAGTTTCCTCAGGCCGAGCGCAATTAGATGAAGCCGAAGTTGCGATTAATCCGGCGCGGGATGCGCAAAGGCCTCGTATGGCTCTGATGATCCCTTCTTCTCGACCTTGAAGGCGATGTCGGTCGCGACCTTCAGGCTGATGTCCCAGGCTTCGCGGTCGCCGCCGTAGTTTCTGGCGCCCCAGCGGCTCAAGACTTCTTGCTGCGCCGCGTTCGGCTTGCCGCCTTGCTCGTTGTCGTGGGCGCCGGTAAAGATCATGAAAAACTTGGATTTATTGAATTGCCCTTCGTCGCCCTGAAGCGGGATCGCCCGGCTGATGGTGGTGGGGTGCGCGCCATCGGTTCCGGCGGCTTCCTTCATTTCCCGCAGGAAATTATCGTTCGCATCCACTTCGATCAGGGTTTCCGTCATTTTTGCAGGTTTGTACACTTATAGTTCCTCCTCTAATATCGCCTGTATGGCTTTATGTTTTTTTGAAAGCATATTTTAGGGGTGCGGGTTATGACAAGATTTTTTATTTCAAGGGACATAAATCTTGTATTTGACTCCGGGGGATTTATAAAATCAGTGCCTGTATTTAATGCCTTGTAAAATGAAAGCCACCTTGCCCATGATCTGGTTTAAATCCTATACGGTTGATTATCTTGAAGGTCTGCGGAACGCCAATATGGGCGCGCATATCGGCTTGGCGTTTACCGAGATAGGGCCGGATTATCTCTGTGCCCGGATGCCCGTGGACCATCGCACGACCCAGCCGTTCGGCATCCTGCACGGGGGCGCGAGCTGCGTTCTTTCGGAAACCTTGGGCAGCGTGGCGGCGTGGATGTGCATAGACCCTGACAAGGACCGCGCGGTGGGGCTTGAGATTAACGCCAATCATATCCGTGCGGTGACACAGGGGTCTGTGATCGGGAAATGTTCGCCGCTGCATATCGGGCGCCGCACCCATGTCTGGCAGACCGATATTACCGAGGAGGGGACGGGCAAGCGGGTGGCCATTTCGCGGCTCACGGTCGCGATTATCGAGCAGGGGACGCTGAGCGCTCAAAAGGACATCATCAAGCTTACTTGATTATTTCAGCAGGGGATGTATCCGTACCGCCGAACTGCATGGCCGGATTTAATCATCGCGCAGGACAGATCAATACTCTCTTGGTTTTTGCAGCGGGCCAGCGTCCGGCCGTAAGAATCCTTTTCACTGCCGATACACACGATCTTCCCTCGTGAGATGGACTTTAAATGCCGACTGGCTTCGTGGGGATCCCCGTTCACACATGTCCTGCCCGTACGGCAATGTCCGGGCATCTCCGGCGTATCGATTCCTTTAAGACGAATTTTTATGGCATCACAGCGCAGTGTGTCGCCATCGATTATGTGTGGGTTTTTACAAGTGATAATATTTTTTGAGTTTGCGGCGTAAGCGCTCTCCATCGCTCTGAATTTTGCAAACAGGGCCGCGCCTATTACAGCAAGCGCCACTGTAACCGTTACCATGGTCTTGGTCGGGGAAACTTTCACGCCAATTGAGCGTTTTAGTTTGCTGAATACGCCGGGTTTGCGAAATTTTAGTATTTTGGCCATACTGCCAACCTTGATGGATGCTGCTGTTATTATAGGTTGTATGCTGTTAAAAATTTGTTAGGCTGGCCTAGTAAATTCAAATGCCTGTAAAATTTAGATTTAACGTCCGGGCGTTATCCGTTAATACTAGCTGGCTATGTCCGGTAACCGTTTTGGCACATTGTTTCAGTATACGACCTTTGGCGAGAGCCACGGGCCGGCCATCGGCTGCGTCGTGGACGGCGTGCCGCCGCGGATTGCGCTGTCTGAGGCGGAAATCCAGTTTTGGCTGGATCGCCGCAAGCCCGGACAGTCGCGGCATACGACCCAGCGGCAGGAGCCGGACGAGGTTCAGATTCTTTCCGGCGTGTTCGAGGGGCAGACGACGGGGGCGCCGATCGGGCTTTTGATCCAGAACGTCGATCAGAAATCCAAGGATTACGGCGATATCAAGGACAAGTTCCGGCCCGGCCATGCGGATTTCACCTATCATGAAAAGTACGGGATTCGCGATTATCGGGGGGGCGGACGCTCTTCGGCGCGGGAGACCGCGATGCGCGTGGCGGCGGGCGCGGTGGCGCGCAAGGTTCTGGAAAGCCAGATCGGGCCGCAGGTCAAAATCCGCGGGTGTGTCGTGCAGATCGGCACCGAGAAGATCGACCGGGGTTCATGGAACTGGGACGAGGTGGAGAATAACCCGTTCTGGACGCCCGATGCCAAGGCCGGGAAGGATTGGGAGGCTTATCTTGATTCCGTCCGCAAAAAGGGTTCGAGCGCCGGGGCGCTTGTGGAGGTTCATGTTTCGGGAATTCCCGCCGGGCTGGGGGCACCCGTTTACGACAAGCTGGACGCCGATATCGCCAAGGCGATGATGAGCATCAACGCGGTCAAGGCCGTTGAGATCGGCGCGGGGTTTGAGGCGGTCGCGTTGGGCGGCGAGGATAATGCCGATGAGATTCGGCTGGACGATGCGGCCAACCCCGTTTTCCTCTCCAACAATGCCGGGGGTATTCTTGGTGGGATTTCCTCAGGTCAGGATATTATCGCGCGGGTGGCGTTCAAGCCGACCAGTTCGATCCTGACTCCGCGCAAGACCATCGATCTGCACGGCGCCGAGACGGACATCGTGACCAAGGGGCGGCATGACCCATGCGTCGGGATACGCGGCGTTCCGGTTGTCGAGGCGATGATGGCCTGCGTTCTGGCCGATCATTGGCTTCGGCACAAGGCGCAGTGCCGGTAAGAGAGTTTCCTGATGTTTTACGAGCCGCGCACGCAGGATCCCAAAGCCGACATGGGCTTGAAGCACAATCCGTGGAAGGCGCTGGTGCAGCCGCGCCCGATCGGGTGGATTTCGACCCTGAGCGCGGACGGTAAGGCCAACCTTGCGCCTTACAGTTATTACAACGCCGTGTGCGAAGACCCGCCGATCGTGATGTTTTCCAGCAGCGAGAAGACCAAGGATACGGCCCGGAACATCCTTGAAACAGGGGAGTTCGTGGTGAACGTCGTCACGGAGCGCCTACTGCATCCGATGGTGGAGACTTCGCGGGCCGTTCCTCACGGGGTGGACGAATTCGAGCTGGCGGGCCTGACCAAACGGCCCAGTCGCCTTGTGAAACCGTATGGAGTTGGTGAATCTCCTGTGCATCTTGAATGTAAACTTTTCAAGACGATCGAGATTCCTTCGACCGATCCGGATTCGGATTATATTCTTATTCTGGGCGAGGTTATCGGCATTGAGATTGATGACAGCATTATTCAGGATGGCCGGGTCGATTTTATCTCCGTCGGGCGGCTGGGTTATCAGGACTATTCCGTGACGGCTTCCAAGCAATCTGTTGTTTTGAAGAAGCGCGATATCTGATAAGAGTTTTGGGTGCGCCCGGTTAGGAACGGGCCGATTTTCAGGTTTTAAAGACAGGACAGTTCGATGACATCAAGGGATCCCTGGTCGGCCAGAAACAGCATATATGCGGCTCCTCCTGCGAAGTCTGCGCCCGCCAAGCCCCCCCGTGCGCGTATGGGTTTCCTGTCTTTCGTCTGGAAATTCATTCGCGGCATGTGCACGGCCGTCGGGGCGATGGTTATCATCACGAGCCTGATCATTTTCTGGACGTTTTCGGCGGCTCTTCAGAATGTCGATGCCAAAGCCGGGCTCCCTGAAAAGTTTGTTTTGTATATGGATCTCGACGGTAATCTTGGGGATCTTGCCCGGGAGGCCAGCCTGGCCGAGCCGTTTGTCGGTCCGGGACCCACGCTCAAAGACTTTCTGGATTCTCTGGAGCGCGCCCGAACAGATAAGCGCGTGCAGGGCGTTTATGCGAGGATGGAGGGGGGTGGATATGCTCTCGCTCACATTCAGGAGGTCCGCGCGGCCATTCAAAAGTTTAGAGAGAGCGGGAAATTTACCTACGTTTATTCATCATCCTATGGTGATGCCGGAGGGCTGGGGAATTACTATCTGGCGCTTGCTTTCGAGCAAATCTGGATGCAGCCTATGGGCGTTGTGGCTATTACGGGCCTGAATGCTGAACTTCCGTTCCTCAGAAACGTTATGGATAAAATTGGTGTTGAACCGCTGTTTTTTCAGCGTAAGGAATTTAAATCCGCCTATGAAAACATCACGCATTCAGGAATGACCGAGCCAAACCGTAAAATGACTGAGTATCTGGTTAAAGACCTTACCGATACCCTTGCTCAAGAGATTTCGGGAGACCTTGCGATCACACCCGAGGAATTTAAGGCTCTGGTCGATAAGGGCCTATTCACCGCTCAAGAGGCCCTTGAAGCCGGACTTATTCACTACGCCGATTATGCGGATATTTTGGTCAAGGAGATTAACTCCATAGTGAATGGCGATCCTGAAATTGACGCTGAGTTCATAAAATTCAGCGATTATATCCGGGAGGGCCGACCCAAAGAAAATATCTTCGGGGATGATGTGTTTGCGCATTTGGCGTCCGGAAACAATTCTGAAAAGAAAAAAGGCAAGGACGCTCAAGAGCAGCCTTCAGTTGCTCTCATATACGCCGTTGGCGTCATTATGCCCTCCGAAGGCGACGATTCCCCGAGCCTTTTCGATGATGGAATTGCGGCGGCCAACCAGATTGCCGGAGCGCTGATCGAGGCTTCTCAGGACGACGATATCAAGGCTGTTGTTCTTCGGGTCGATAGCCCGGGTGGATCGCCTGTTGCCTCTGAAACGATTTTAAGAGCCGTGGAACTCGTGCAAATGGAGGGTAAGCAAGTCATTGTCTCAATGGGGCCAACGGCCGCTTCCGGAGGTTACTGGATATCAGCTTACGCCGACCAGATATTTGTACTTCCGACCACCGTTACAGGATCGATAGGCGTTGTGGGCGGAAAATTCTCGATGCAGGCTTTGTGGTCAATCCTTGGTGTGAACTGGGAGCGTATACAGTGGGGTACGAATGCCGGGATGTGGTCGAGCAATACGCCTTTTTCCGAGACTGAAGCCGAGCGTATAAATGTAATGCTCGATAATGTGTACAATAACTTTATTGAGCGTGTGGCGATCGGCCGTAACATGACGCCCGATGAAGTTGACCGGATTGCCGGGGGGCGGATATGGACTGGCAAAAGCGCGGTTAAGATCGGGCTCGCTGATCGTTTAGGCGGCTTGAATGACGCTCTAGACTATGCGGCCAAGCAGCTTGGCAAAAACTCGCGTCAGGATCTTCAGGTGGTCATCATGCCTAAGCCGTTGGCACCTTTTGAACGGTTTTTAAACATGCTTGAGCAGCAGGTCTATGCGCACAACGCCTTACGGACGCAAGCGCAAGTCATGGAGGCGGTTCGGCCTTATATGAATGAGATGGCGATCATGCAGAACCCGCAAAATTACAGCGTCTACAGCCCGGTGGAGGTCAAGCCCTGATCAGCCTGCGGCTGCCGCAGACGCCTTCAGGCGGGCCGGCGGGGGGTTGCGATCCAGAATCGGTTTGAGAACGTCGTACATTTCATGGAACGACATGTAGATGTAGTCCGCGCTGATATTTTTTTCGACCATTGCTACTGCGGCGTGAAGGCCGAACGCCACGGGAAGGACGGGGCAGGGCAACTCGCCGTTTGCCGCTAGCGCTGCGATGACGTCTTTGCGGCGGTCGCCGATATACCAGACGACGTCGCTTTCCTGTAAATCGAGATCCATCTGCTGGAGCGCCTTGAGAATCGGCTCGGGGTTCGGCTTCGATTTGGTAATATCTTCGCGGAATACCGTGACCGGAAAATATTTATTCAACTCAAACTTTTCAAGAATTTCATGGCCGTATCCCTTTCCAAGTCCGTTGCTTACCAGCGCTAGGGGGATCGTATGCTTTTCAAGCAGTTCAAGCAGGTCATACAGGCCCGGGCAGGGTTGGACGATCTGTTCGACGGGTTTGCGCCTGATTTTATGGATGGCGCGGTGAACGATCAGGCTGGGCTGTTTGCGCCTTTTGTGCCAGAGGGGAATGATTGGCCCCTTGGCGCCTTGGCGGAACAGCCATGAAAAGAATTTTGAGATCCTATAGCCAACGTTATCAAGCCACTCAAGGATGTGGAGCAGGCGCGGGTTTATATGGCGCACCGCCGTTCCGTCCATGTCAAAAATTATAATCGTCGGTCGTTTGATCGCCATGATCCCTCTTGTGTGGGACTATACACCATCCGCCATTGCGAAGGATGAAAAATGCGCTATTTCCGCGCCAGAAGCGAAGTTATCTTGTGCTCTATATGTTTGGCCGTCAGTCCGGCTTCCTCGTATTGTTTCGCGGGGCTGTCGTGGTTCTGGAAGCGGTCAGGCAAGGCCATCATCTCTACCTTGAGTCCGCTTGAAAGCAGTCCTTCTGCGCACAGGGTTTCAAGAACAATAGAGCCAAATCCACCGCGCGATCCTTCCTCAATCAAGATGAGCACTTCGTGATTGGCGGCTAGCGTTTTCAGCAGGTCCTTGTCCAGAG
This sequence comes from uncultured Pseudobdellovibrionaceae bacterium, assembly GCA_964583335.1. Classification (GTDB taxonomy): domain Bacteria; phylum Pseudomonadota; class Alphaproteobacteria; order Micavibrionales; family Micavibrionaceae; genus JAGNKE01. The sequence goes on from CAZOVG010000004.1 coordinate 226,920, forward strand.
GTTTGGCGAAGCGGGCATCGGCGACGGTAATGTCCGCCATACCCTTTTCCGCGAGATTGTCCGCCGCCTTCAGGCATTCGTCCAGCCGTGTGCCGTAGCTGAGGATCGCGGCCTTTGCGCCTTCGCGAATTATTCGGCCTCGCCCGATTTCAAACGGTTTTGCCTTCTCCGGCAGCGGCGCGCCCGTGCCCGATCCGCGCGGGAATCGGAAGGCGATGGGACCGCCGTCATAAGCAGCGGCTGTGGCAATTGCATGGACCAACTCTGATTCGTCCGCTGGGGCCATGAGAACCATATTTGGCAGACAACCGAGATAAGCGGTATCGAAAGCCCCTGCGTGGGTCTGGCCGTCCTCACCCACGAGTCCGGCGCGGTCAATCGCGAAGCGGACGGGCAGGTTTTGCAGCGCGACGTCGTGGACAATCTGGTCGTATGCGCGTTGCAGGAAGGTCGAATAGATCGCCACGAACGGCTTGTATCCCTCGGCGGCGAGTCCGGCGGCGAAGGTTACGCCGTGCTGTTCGGCTATGCCGACATCGAAGGTCCGGTCCGGAAATTCGTAACCAAAAGCATCCATGCCCGTGCCCGAGGGCATAGCGGCGGTGATGCCCACGATTTTTTTATCCTTGCGAGCTTCTTCAATCAGGGCTTTGGCAAACACACTTGTGTATGTGGGAGCCTGAATGGCCGCTTTTGTTTGCTCGCCTGTTATGACGTTGAATTTGCGTACGCCGTGCATCTTGTCGGCGGCGCTCTCGGCGGGCAGGTAGCCCTTGCCCTTTTGCGTGATGACGTGGAGGAGGATTGGCCCCTCGTGGTCTGTGTCGCGGATGTTGCTCAGGATCGGCAAAAGCTGGTCGAGGTCGTGGCCGTCCACGGGACCGATGTAGAAAAATCCCATTTCCTCGAAGAGCGTGCCGGAGCCCAGAGCCGAACGCGCGCTTTCCTCGGCCTTTTTCGCGGCGTTCCGGATCGGTGCGGGCAGAATATTCGTTAGCTTTTTGGCAATTTCCCTTGCGCTGTGGTAGGGGCGCGACGACACGAGGCGCGTCAGATGGCGGCTCATCGCGCCAACGGGCGGTGCAATCGACATATCGTTGTCGTTGAGAATAACGAGCAGATTGGTTTTTTTTCCGCCGATGCTCATGATCCCGGCATTGTTCATGGCTTCGTAAGCCATGCCCGCCGACATCGCGCCATCACCTATGACACAGATGACGTGTTTGTCGGATTGCTCGCCGGAGAGGTTCACGAGGTCGCGGGCGGCCGCCATTCCGAGTCCGGCGGAGATGGAGGTTGAGCTGTGTGCCGCCCCAAAAGGGTCGTATTCGCTCTCATCGCGCTTGGTGAAGCCCGAGAGGCCGCCGCCCTGCCGCAGGGTATGCATGCGGTCTTTGCGGCCCGTCAGAATTTTATGGGGATAGGACTGGTGGCCGACGTCCCAGATTAGGCGGTCGTCCGGCGTATCGAAGACCGCGTGCAGCGCCACGGTGAGTTCCACGACGCCGAGGCTGGCGCCAAGATGCCCGCCCGTCTTTGAGACGGACTCGATCATGAAGCGGCGCACATCGTCGGCCAGAGCCTTGAGTTCATCCTCAGCCAGATTCTTGAGATCGGTCGGTCCGTTCACACGGCCAAGCACAGGAAACGCCGAAGAGACCGTTTGCAGGTTTTTTCCGGTTTCGGGCGGTGATAATGCTGAATTTTCCTGAGCTTTCTTCATGGTCACACCGTTTTATAGGAAAGCTGGGGGCAGCGCAAAACGTTTTTAAGCCCGTTTATGCGGGCTTAAATCGTTAAATTCTTAATAATAACAGGCTTTTAGATGATATTAGATCAAGCCGAAGGGGCGGCGAGGTTCAGATTTGCTGTCGCTGCCGGGGCCGGGCCGCCGCTCGCGCCGGTTTCAACGCCGCCGAGGATGGCGTTCACGGAGAGTACGGCAATGCCAGCATTAACGAATCCGCCGACCGTCTTGAGAGGATCGGGCGTTCCCGAACCTTCCGAGCCGTCGCCGAAGATGGTGTCCATAATGTATGACATAGCGTGTCCCCTAATAATTACAAGTCAGATGCTATCAGGGGCGGGCGGGGCAAGTCAAATCTGATGCGAGACGGACAGCGGAACCCATAGCGCCGCCACAGGCTTTTTGATGTCGTTATCCGCCAGCTGGACCAACAAAATTTGCTGACTGTCCATAATCTGGTCGTATATTTTGCGGCTCATCGGTTCCATCTGAAGGCAGGCGGAGTTGGATTCCGAATCATAGACATAGACCTCGCCGCGTTCGGCGTCGATCTGGACCCATTCAGGTTTCAGACCCAGATCCTCACCATAAAAAAAGCCGATTTCACCCTGTTTGTTCAGGATGAGGCTGGCCTTCATGGTCTTGATGTTCATGATTTTTAAGGCGCCTTCAGGCCCGCCGTTCCAGAACGTAGTAGGCTAGCCGCTGGAGCATGTCCGCGCGCCCGTTGAAGATCTTGAGGTGGCTTATCGCTTGCTCGACCAGCATTTCGGCGCGGTTCTTGGCCTGTTCCTTGCCCATGGTGGAGACGAAGGTGGATTTCCCGGCTTGTGAATCCTTTCCGGTGTCCTTGCCCGTGTCCTGCGGATCGGCCTCCACGTCGAGGATATCGTCCGTAACCTGAAAGGCTAGGCCGAGGTCGAACGCATAATTGCACAGCGCCTTGCGGTGGGGCTCGTTGCCCTTGCCAAGAATCGCTCCGGCTTCGCAAGCGAAGGCCATCAGTTTTCCGGTCTTCATGCGCTGAAGACGCGAGATCGTGCCGAGGTCGAATTCCTCCGTCTCGCCGATCAGGTCGAGCATCTGGCCCCCGGCCATACCCTGTCCGCCTGACGATTTCGCCAGAGCGCGGACGAGTTCGCAGCGGACGCGCGGGTCTTCGTGCGTATCGGATTCGCTTAGAATTTCAAAGGCGAGGGTCAGCAGGGCGTCGCCCGCGAGAATCGCCGTCGCCTCGTCAAACTGGATATGGACCGTCGGTTTTCCGCGCCGGAGCTTGGCGTCATCCATCGCGGGAAGGTCGTCGTGGATCAGGGAATAACAGTGGACGAACTCCACGGCAGCCGCGACACGGCGAGCGCGCAGGGGATCGACGCCGAAGAGGTTGGCGGCGTGCATGGTTAGGAACGGGCGCAGGCGCTTGCCGCCGCCCAAAGTCCCGTGGCGCATGGCCAAAAAGAGCCTGTTTTCCGCAAGGTCGGTCTCCGGCAGGAGGTGGCCGATCGTCTTTTCGATCGACTCGGCGACCTTGTTCATTTCAACCTGGAGTTCCGGGTCCGCTTCGCGTGGGGAGGGGGCCATGTCTTTTATTCTTCTGGATCTAGGGGTTGCGTGCCGACCGAGCCGTCATCCCGGACCGTGATTTTTTCAATCTTCGCCTGCGCGGCGCGGAGTTTCGACTCGCAATGCTGTTTAAGCAATGTCCCGCGTTCGTAAGAGGAGATGGATTCTTCGAGGGGGGCTTGTCCGGTTTCGAGACTTTTTACGATCGTCTCAAGTTCGACCAGCGCTTCTTCAAACGACAGCGATTCAACGGGGCGTTGCCGCGACATACCAAAACAATCCATAGACGGTTCAAATGAAGACGAAGTTTATGATAAGGCGCCTGTTCACTCAAGCGTTTAAACACTTTGCGGACATAAAATTGTCTTTTATGATGTGATTATGAACAATCGGTATGTCATACCGGAAGGATTCCGGGTTTACGCCATCGGTGACGTTCACGGGCATCTTGAGACGCTCGAACGGATGCACGAGGAGATCGAGCGGGATATGCGCTTTGCGCCTGATCTCAAGGCGCATATCGTCTATTTAGGCGACTATATAGACCGGGGGCCGCACAGTGCCCATATTATCGACCGGCTGATTGATTTGAAGGAGCGGAAGGACGGGGTCTACCGCTCTTTTCTTTTAGGCAACCACGAACATTATATGATCCGGTTCATGAACGAGCCGGACCTTAACGATACGATGGAGTGGCTACAATGGGGCGGGATCGAGACGATCCAGAGTTATGGGTACGGGTTTAAAACCTATCCGCCCGTGCGGGACGACCTTGAGGAGGCGCGGGATTTTCTCAATTCCCATGTGCCGGAAGAACACTGGAATTTCCTCATTAACATGCCGATGGCGCTTGAGATCGGCGGGTATTTTTTCGCTCATGCCGGGGTTAACCCGCGCAAGAGCCTGAAGGAGCAGGATTTATGGGAGCTGATCGGTATCCGGCAGCCCTTCCTTTCGTGGCATGAGGAGGCGGATTATAAACCGCTGCCTAAAAAAATTGTTCATGGCCACAGTATTTCCAAGGATCCGGTGATCCGGCCGCACCGCATCGGGGTGGACACGGGTCTTTTCAAGGGCGGGATGCTGACCGCCGCCGTGCTTGAGGCGACGGAAGTACGTTTTCTTCAGGTGCGATAAGGTTCAGGCGAGGCCGAGTTTACGTTCCAGAGCGCCGCAGAGCATGTGGCCGATGGTGATGTGCATTTCCTGAATCCGGGCTGTGGTTTCTGAAGGAACCACGAGCAGGATATCGCAAAATTCGCGCATTTTTCCGCCGTCCCGGCCGGACAGGCCAACGGTGATGAGGTTTTTAGCGCGGGCGGCATGCAGGCCGTTGAGGACGTTGGCGCTGTTGCCCGAGGTGCTGATTCCGATGGCTACGTCGCCGGCAGTTCCCAGCGCGTCAATCTGCCGCGAAAAAAGGTAATCGAAGCCGAAATCGTTTCCGATCGCTGTGAGCGATGATGTGTCTGTCGTCAGGGCGATTGCCGCTAGGGGGGCGCGGTCTTTTATGAAGCGCACGGTCAGTTCGGTTGCTAGATGCTGCGCGTCCGCCGCGCTGCCGCCGTTGCCGAAGAAGAGCAGTTTTCCGCCAGAGGCGAGGCTTGCGGCGCAGGAATCAAGCAGGGCCGCAAATCCGTCCTTCAGGCCGTCGAAGGTTTTGGCGGCGATCTCCAGATGATCCGCACGTTCGGACAACCAGTAAGAATCCAGATCGAAGACGTCGGGCGAATTATTCGCGCGTTTTACGGGAGGCTTCACGGAAGAGGCTCCTTCATCACGGCCAGAGGCGGCCCGGAGGCGCCGGGGTGGTTCGCGGCGGTATCCTCGATCAGCCTGTCTTCGGCGGATTGCCCGGCAGCGGGTTCCTCGATGGTCACGAAGGTCACACGCGGTTTGCGCTTGGGTATTGGTACCTGTCCGGGCGCCAGAGCCTTGCGGTTATAGGCTAACTGTTCAGGCGAAAGCTGGAAGCCGACCAGAACCTGATACTGGAAGGCGACATCCGGGCCCTTGATCGGAATGATCTGCCGTAGGTATTCCATGTGGGTCCGTGTTGTTTCGCCGGGTTCGAAGCCCATGGAGACGGCGAACACTTCCTTTGCCATGATCTTGCCGTTCGGTCCGGTTACGGCGACGAAAAAGGGATAGGTCAGGAAGGGCTTATCCGAGGGTGTCTGGCGGGCCTTGGGGCCAAGGGTCCCGATGAATTTCAGGGTCATATCAACGGTCGCGCTGCTGTTGGCCAGCTCGCAGCCGCTTTTTCCCTTCTGGATCTTCATTTCAACCAGCATATTTTCCAGAATCATTCTGTGTTCGTCTGTAAAATCAGACAGGGAGCCGAGATCGTCCACGATCTGTATGGACGGGCAGGAATCGGTCAGAAGACGGTCGGAGCCTTTAAGGCCCCGCGCCTCGGCCCGGCCGATTTCGAGGCCCCGGTTGACGTCGTCGACCATGCCGTCCACGGTCTCGGCGCAACCGGGAAGCATCAGGAGCGCGAGCAGGGTGAGGAGAAGCCGCTGGAGGTTATTGGTGTGTTTTTTCATAAACAGCCGACGCGTGAATTTCATGCATCAGAGTACGAAAGCGCGCTGCGGTGCGCAAGGGTGTGGATAAATGAAATGAAATTCCCTATACAGATAGCGTGAAAGCAGCGCGTTTAGGTGACCTTATGGCAAATGAGAAGCTTACGGTGATTTTGGCGGCTCCGCGCGGATTTTGCGCGGGGGTGGACCGGGCGATCCAGATCGTCGAGTTGGCGCTGCAAAAGTACGGCGCGCCGGTCTATGTTCGGCATGAGATCGTTCATAATAAGTACGTCGTTGATTCTCTTAGAGAAAAAGGCGCTGTTTTTGTCGAGGAACTCGATGAAATTCCGCAGGACGGGCAGCCCGTGATTTTTTCGGCGCACGGGGTTCCGAAATCCGTGCCTGAAACCGCCAAGAAGCGCGAAATGTTTTTTATAGACGCGACTTGCCCTCTGGTGAGCAAAGTCCATCGGGAGGCCGAGCGGCACCATCAGGACGGGGATCAGGTGATTCTGATCGGGCATGCCGGGCATCCCGAGGTGATCGGCACGATGGGGCAACTGCCTGAGGGCGCCGTTATTCTGGTCGAGACGCTGGAAGATGTCGAAAAAATTGCTGTCAGGGATCAGGGGCATCTTGCCTATTGCACGCAGACCACGCTTTCGGTTGACGATACGGCGGCGATCGTGGCTGCGTTGCAGGCCCGCTTTCCGGGGATCAAGGGGCCGCGCAAGGAAGATATCTGCTATGCCACGACGAACCGGCAGGCGGCAATGAAGGAGATTGCGGCGTTGAGCGATGCGGTGATCGTCATCGGCGCGCCGAACTCCTCCAACTCCAACCGTCTGGTCGAGGTCGCGCGGCAAAATGGTTGCCCGAAGGCCATGCTGATCCAGCGGGCCGTGGATATCGACTGGAGCTGGCTGGAGGGGGTTTCGCGGCTGGGCCTAAGTGCTGGAGCGTCCGCTCCCGAGCGGCTGGTCGAGGAGGTCGTCACCCTCCTGCGCAGCCGCTACGAGGTCGCCATCGAGGAGACGATTCTTACCGAAGAGAACGTGACTTTCAAACTTCCCAAAGTTCTCAACGTGGCGTAGGTTTCATTTTTTGTTCAATCGGGTATTTTTTCGGGCATGGCCGTCTATACGCATATCACCGCTGGTCAACTCTCAGATTTTCTGGGGCTTTACGATCTGGGGACGCTCGTGTCCTTCGAAGGTATTGCGCAGGGGGTGAGCAATACGAATTATCATGTCTTTACCGATCGTGGGCGGTTTATTCTGACCATGTTCGAGGAGCGCCGGGTGAACGAGGCCGACCTGCCGTTTTTCTTCGCCTTTTCCGACCATCTTTCACACGCGGGTATTCAGACGCCCCGGGCCTTGCCCGACCGGGCGGGGCGAAATATCGGACGGCTGGCGGGGCGGCCCGCCGTGCTTTTGAATTTTCTGGAGGGTAAGGATATTCCCAAGGCCGAACTGACGCCCGCGCATTGCGGGTCGTTCGGCGCGGGTCTGGCGCGGATGCACCGGGCGGCGGACGGCTTCGGCATGACCCGCACAAATTCGATGGGCCCAGAGAAGTGGCGGGTTCTGGCCGATAAGACCGCAGGCGGCGCGGACGGTTTTCATGCGGGATTGCGTACGATCATCGCCGACGAGCTGGCGGCGTTGCTGGCTGTCTGGCCCGGGCAGGATCGCGGCGTTCCCTCAGGCACGGTCCATGCCGACGCGTTTCCCGACAACGTGTTTTTCATTGACGGGGAGATGAGCGCGGTCATCGACTTTTATTTTTCCTGCACGGATTTTTATGCCTATGACCTTGCGATCTCGATCAATGCCTGGTGTTTCGCGCCCGACCATACGTTTTCACCCGAACGCTACAGTGCCTTTATGCAGGCCTATCAGTCCGTGCGTCCTTTGAGCGCGGACGAGGCGGAGTTTTTGCCGCTGTTCTGTCGGGGGGCGGCGCTAAGAATTTTGCTGTCGCGGCTTGAGGAATATCTGGAGCATGATACCTCCACATTGATGGTGCCGCACGATCCGGGTGAGTATCTGACCAAGCTCCTGTTTCATAAGCAGGAGGGGCTGCCGCGTGTCTAAGCCGGGGATCGTCGAGATTTATACGGACGGCGCATGCAGCGGGAATCCGGGCCCAGGAGGATGGGGCGCGATCCTGCGCTATAACGGACATGAGAGGGAACTCAGTGGCGGTGCGGAGGATACGACGAATAACCGCATGGAGATGATGGCCGTCATCGAGGCGCTGCGCGCGCTTAAAAAACGCTCGCGGGTGGAGCTTTATACAGACAGCCAGTACGTCAAGCAGGGGATCGAGGACTGGCTCAAGGGCTGGAAGGCGAAGGGGTGGAAGACCTCGAACAAGAAGCCCGTCAAAAATCAGGATCTCTGGATGGAGATCGACGATCTGGTTCTTCAGCACGATATTTCGTTTCATTGGGTGCGCGGACATGACGGACACCCGGAGAACGAGCGGGCGGACGCGCTGGCGCGGGCGGCTATTCCCCGACGCTAATCGTTCAGGTGCGAGAAATCGCGGGCGTCGCGCTCCTTGGGTTTGAACTTGCCGTCGCCTTCGGTTTTGAGGAGTCGTCCCAACATGCCGCTGAAGCCGTCATCCCCGCTTACCTGACCGTTATTACCAACCGTTTCCGAGCCGGTATATCGTATGGGCGAGAATGCCCCGCGTCCCGTCAGCATGACGTCACGCCAGATTTCTCCCGGTGGGCCTGCGCCGGTTGTTTTGTCCATGGGGCTGTTATCGTCATTTCCCAGCCACACCGCAACGACCATTTCGCTGGTAAAGCCGATGAACCATGCGTCGCGATAATCCTGCGATGTTCCTGTTTTTGCAGAGGCGGAAAATGGAATCTTGATACGGTGGGCTGTTCCGTCGATCAGGACACGCTCCATCATCCGACTGACGTTTTGGGCTGCGCGATGGTCTATCACCGCAATGGGTGTTTGGGGTTTTCGTTTGTAGAGAACACGGCTCTGCGTATCCTTAATCAATTCGATCGCGTAGGGGGTTACGCCGAAACCGCCGTTGGCGAGGGTGGCGTAGGCGGTGGTCATGTCCAGCATCGAGACGCCAGAGCTGCCGAGCGCGAGGCTGAGATCGGGCTCCAGTTTTGAAGTAATGCCCATCTGCCGCGCGTTGTTGATGACTGAGGCGACGCCGACCTCTTTCATCAGGCGTACGGCGGCGGTGTTCATAGAATAGGCCAGAGCTTGTTCCAAACTGCTTTCGCCGTAATATTTGTCGGCGAAATTGGCCGGCTTGTACTTGCCTTGCGTGATGGGCGCGTCGAGGATCGTGCTGCCGGGTTTCCAGCCCTGTTCGAGCGCGGTCAAGTAGACGATGGGTTTGAAGGACGAGCCGGGGGGGCGAAGAGCCTGCGTCGCACGGTTGAATTCGCTTCCTTTACGGTCCTTGCCGCCGACCATCGCCACGATTGCACCGTCGGGCCGCATGACGAGCACGGCCCCCTGAGACGCTTTAAGTTTTTCACCCTTTTCCTTCAGTTGCGCGGCGAGTGACTCCTCGGCCTTGCTTTGAATTTTCGGCGATAGGGTGGTTTGTACGACCAGATCCATTCCCGGCGTGCCGATCAGGTCATCGAGGTTGCCCAAAACCCAGTCGGCGAAATATCCGGCCTCCTTGGAAATAGCGGATTTTCCTGAAATCTTCGGCAGGGTGCGCGGAGCTTCCTTCGCTTCATGTTCGGCGATATATCCGGCGTCCACCATCGCGCTTAGGACAACGTCGGAGCGTTCGAGTGCCAATTCAGGGTTGGCCAGCGGGGAATAGCGAGAGGGCGCCTTGAGCAATCCGGCTATGATGGCACATTCGCGAAGGGAGAGTTTTTCTACCTCTTTGCCGAAGTAAATTTCTGCGGCGGCGTCCACGCCATACAGGCCGGAGCCGAGATAAACGCGGTTAAGGTAGGCGCTGAGGATTTCATCCTTGGTCAAGTGCCATTCCAGCCAGACGGCGAGCATGGCTTCCTGCACCTTGCGTTTAAGGGTGCGGTCATAGCTTAGAAAAAGGTTTTTCGCGAGCTGCTGGGTGATCGTCGATCCGCCCTGCACCAAGCGGCCTTGGCTTGCGTTAACCACTACGGCGCGGGCTATGCCGAAAGCGTCGATTCCGGGGTGTTGGTAAAAGCGGCGGTCTTCGGTCGCCAGAACGGCGTTGATCAGGTTCGTGGGCAGTTCGGATACAGTGACCGTTTGTCCCTTGGTCTCGCCGTAACGGGCGATCTGGGAGCCATCGGAGGCCAGAATTGTAATCGAGGGGCGGCGTTCGAATTTCGAGGCTTGGGCGATGTCCGGGAGGTCGGCGGCGAACCAGCCGAGGACGAAGACGCCGATGATCCCCGTCCACAGCCCCAGAACGACCAGCCATTTGAAAAGCCGAACGGAGAGGGAGCGCTTTTTTGCACGCTTTTTGGATTTGTTGCCTTTGGACGCGGATGAGCCGCCCTTATTCTTCTTCTTTTTTGCCATTTTTTGCCCGTTGAGTTGCGGGAAGTTAGGTTAGATTAACTAAACTTTTTCACTTAACTACAGTCGAGCCAGTAGCGTCTGCGCGCCGGGAATTTGTCGGTTGCCTGAGTCACGTCCTGAAGCTTGCCGCCGCAAAATTCGATCATCTTGATCGAGGCCTTGTCCTCGGGGTCCACGGTGACCAATGCACGTTCTATGCCCAGATAGTTCAGATAGGGGATGGATTTCTGGATCAGTTTCTTGCCGAAGCCCTTTTTGCGCATGCTGGGCCGGATGATGAAATTGAGGTGGCCGCCCCATTTTTCGAGATGCCAGTTGAGGCGGTGGCGAATATTGAGGGTGCCGATAAATTCCTTATCCTTGACGAGCCAGAGAACTGTCTCAGGCACAGGCTCAACCCACTCAGCGTATGGCTTGTGCAGGCTTTTTTTGCCGCTTGTGATTTTTTCGATGAAATCGCCGAAATTTTCCTCAACGTCCTTGATGTTCAGGAACGTGTAACGACCTTCGGCCTGAAATTCCTTCAGGGCTTCGATGTAGCTTTTCTTGTGCTCTATGTCTGGCTTTACGAGTTTAGCGGCTGTCATGACTCTGCGTACTTAATTTTCAGCGTTTATAGGCTATTTTCCGGCCAATATCAAACAGGATGGGGCTTGTCAGATCAGAAAGAGCGCCGCGAGGCCTAAAAAGGCAAAGAAGCCAACGACATCGGTGACGGTTGTGAGCAAGACGGAGGATGAAATCGCCGGATCGCTGCCGATTTTATCCAGGAAGAGGGGGATACCCGCCCCGAACAGCCCGGCGGCCACAAGGTTGATAATCATCGCCATGCCGATCACAAGGCCTAGAACGGGGTTCCAGAACCACAAACCTGCGACCACTCCTGCCAGCGCTGCGAAAAGTACGCCGTTGACTGCGCCGACCAGGGTTTCCTTCCAGATTACGCGCCATGTGTTCGTGCCAGAGAGTTCGCGGGTGGCGATCGCGCGCACCGCCACGGCTAGGGCCTGTGTTCCCGCGTTTCCGCCCATGGAGGCCACGATCGGCATGAGGACGGCCAGCGCCACGACCTGTTCGATTGTTGCATCAAAAAATGAGATAACGACCGAAGCCAGAATAGCCGTCCAGAGGTTCACAAAAAGCCAAGTGAAGCGGTTGGTGGCCGTTGTGATAACCGCATTATAGAGGTCGCCCTGCTGACCGACCCCGGCGAGGCGCAGGATGTCCTCCTCGGCTTCCTCATCGATGACGTCCACGATATCGTCAATCGTGATCATCCCTAGAAGCCGCCCGTCGCTGTCGATGACCGGCGCGGAGACCATGTTTTCGCGGCGGAAAAGGTGGGCAACCTGTTCCTGATCCATGTCCGCCGGGATCGTGTGCGCCTCGCGCTGGATAAGGTTTTTGACCTTTTCGGAGCGCTTGGCTCTTACAATCTGGCTCAAAGGCACCTCACCGACCACATGATAGGCCGGGTCGATAATAAACACGTCGAAGAAGCTCTCGGGGAGGCCCTCGGCGGCGGCGCGCATATAGTCGATAGTTTTGCCGACCGTCCAGAATTCGGGGATGGCGACGACTTCGCGACTCATCAGGCGGCCCGCGCTGTCCTCGGGGAAGCTGAGACCTTCCTCCAGCGCGACGCGCATCTTGGCCGAAAGATTTTTCATAATTTCAGCCTGGAAGGACGAATCGAGTTGCTCGATCAGAAGGAGCGCGTCGTCGCTTTCGAGTTCAGAGATGATTTGCGCGACTTGCGCGGCGCTCATGGCAGAGAGCGAATTCCGGCTGATTTCCTTGTCGAGTTCGACGAAGGTTTCCGGGTCGAGCATGTCCCCGAATTTGCTGAGCAGCTCCTCGCGGTCGTCGTCTTTGATTTTAGAAAGAAGTTCGGCGGTATCAGCGCTGCTGAGGTCGTCGAGCGCGGTGAACAGCGTGTCGGCATCCTGTGCCCGCAGGGCGTCCACCACGTCGCGGATGTCTTCGTCCGTCAGGTGATAGTCCAAGGAGTCTCTGGCCGTGATCTTGTCGGCCGGGATGTCCTTGCTTTCCGGTGCGCTGTCAGACATGGCTACCACCCCCTAGGGCGTGTATCAGGCCGAGGCCCGCCCCCACTCAAATTTATATATCACTAGGCGGATCGGCGCCACAGGAAGAAAAGAGGGGCCGGAGTTTTGAGCTCCGGCGGCCATATGATTTAAGAGACCGACCGAACCAAGCGATGGGTCACATGATCGACCATGGCGTCGTCGAAGATTTGCGCTCCGACCGTTGCGACGGACGTGATGTTGATGATGCCGCGCGGGGTTACCGATGGGGTCAGGATATGAACCGGACGCGCAACGCCAAGCAGCAGCGGGCCGATGCTGACACCGTCGGAGAGGGTGCGCAGCATGTTGAAGCTGATGTTCGCGGCTTCCACGTTCGGCATGATGAACAGGTTGGCTTGCCCGGTCAGGCGCGAGTTGGGCATGACGCGGTCGCGCACAGCCTCGATCAGCGCCACGTCGGCCTGCATCTCACCGTCGATTTCCAGATCGGGATCGCGGCGGCGGATATCCGCGTAGGCTGCTCGCATCTTGCGCGAGGTTTCCGTGTCCACCGTTCCGAAATTGGAATGGGAGAGCAGGGCGACCTTCGGCTTGATCCCGAAGCGGCGGACTTCTTCAGCCGCCATCAGGGTCATTTCGGAGATTTGGGCGACGGTCGGGTTCGCGTTGATCTGCGTGTCGCAGAAGAAGAACGTTCCCTGGCTTATCAGTAACGGGCTGAGGGCCGCAGGCGTCTCCACGCCGGGTTTCAGGCCGATAATGTCGATAATGTTTTCCAAATGGTCGTGATAATGGCCGAGCGTACCGCAAATCACGGCATCCGCGTCGTCCTTGTAGACCATGAGCGCGCCGATGACGGTCGGGTTGTTCCGCAGGATGCCCTTGGCGTCGTCGGGGGTGATGCCCCGGCGATCCATGATGCTGTGGTAGGTTTGCCAGTAATCCTTGTAGCGCGGATCGTAAGACGGGTCGATCAGCGTGAAGTGCTTTTCGGGCTGCATGCGCAGACCGAGGCGCTTGATGCGGGTCTCGATTACCTTTTCGCGTCCGATGAGGATCGGGCGGGCGAGATTCTCGTCGATGACTGTTTGCGCGGCTTGCAGGACGCGCTCTTCTTCGCCCTCGCAATAGACGACACGTTTGGGGTTTTCTTTTGCGCGGGCGTAGACCGGGCGCATGACCAAGCGCGAGCGGATGAAATATTGCTGCAAACGGTCGCGGTAGGCTTCGAAGTCCGTGATCGGACGGGTGGCCACGCCGCTGTCCATCGCCGCCTTGGCCACGGCCAAGGGCAGATCGACGATCAGGCGGGGGTCGAAGGGTTTGGGAATCAGGTAGTCGCGCCCAAACTCCAGATTTTCGTTGCTGTAGACGGCCGCGACTTCGGCGGCGATCTCCTTTTGCGCGAGTTCGGCGATGGCCTTAACGCACGCCAGTTTCATTTCCTCGTTGATCGTCGTGGCGCCGACGTCGAGAGCACCCCGGAAGATGAAGGGGAAGCAGAGGACGTTGTTGACCTGATTCGGGTAGTCGGAGCGGCCCGTACACACGATGGCATTCGGCTTAGCCTCGTAGGCCTCCTCGGGCATAATTTCCGGCGTCGGGTTGGCGAGCGCGAGAATCAGAGGGGCGTCGGCCATCTTGGCGACCAGTTCCTTGGTCATGACGCCCGGGCCAGAGAGGCCGAGGAACACGTCGGCATTGACGATGGCTTCTTCGAGCGTTCTGTGCTTCGTCTTAACGGCGAAGGCCGCCTTGGCGGGGTCCATCCCCTTGTTGCGGCCTTCGTATACAACGCCATTTCGGTCGCAGACAATAATGTTTTCCTTTTTCAGGCCGGCATGAACCAGAAGATTCAGACAGGCAATGGCGGAAGCGCCAGCGCCGGAGGCGACAAGCTTGATATCGCCAATCTTGCGCTTGGAGTATTTGATCCAGTTGGTGAAAGCCGCTGTCACGATGATCGCGGTTCCGTGCTGGTCGTCGTGGAAGACCGGAATCTTCATTCTTTCCTTGAGCTTGCTTTCGATCTCGAAGCACTCGGGCGCCTTGAAATCTTCCAAATTAATACCCCCGAACGTGGGTTCGAGGGCTGCGACGATTTCAACGACCTTGTCGATATCGGTGGCGTCAATCTCAATATCCACCGAGTCGATATTTGCGAATTTTTTGAAGAGAACGGCCTTGCCTTCCATGACAGGCTTTGAGGCGAGTGCGCCGAGGTCGCCGAGGCCGAGAACTGCGGTTCCGTTGGAAATAACGGCGACGAGGTTGCCCTTGGAGGTGTAATCATATGCGGTTGCCGGGTCGCGCGCGATTTCCTCGCACGGGGCGGCGACTCCGGGGGAGTAGGCAAGCGCGAGGTCGCGCTGGGTCGCCATATCTTTCGTCGCGCGGATAGCGATTTTGCCGGGCGTGGGGTATTTGTGGTAATCCAGAGCGCTCTGTCTGAAGGCTTCTTTGTCTTTTTTCGTGCTCATGGTCCCGGACCTCACTCAAATCATTATTAAAATTGTGACTGAAAGCTGTAAGTCTTTAAGAAAAGTGGTGCGGTCGAGAAGACTCGAACTTCCACGGGATCTCTCCCACAGCGACCTCAACGCTGCGCGTCTACCATTCCGCCACGACCGCACTTTTCTGCGCCTGTCAGCCCTGAGGCCGACATTGCAGCGGGATCAATAGCAAATCAAACGGCCAAGAGCAAGATGCTTGAGCATTGCAGCGCACCAAAAAACGGCGCTATAAGGGGGCATGGTCGAATGGATCGTCGAAAAAGAGCCCGTTGATTACCTTTACGCCGTTCAGGAGATGGAGCGTCGCGTGGAGGCGATCCGTGCCGAAACGGGGGATGAGGCGGTCTGGCTTCTTGAGCATCCGCCGCTTTATACGGCGGGGACCAGCGCCAAGGCCGAGGACCTGCTCGAACCACGTTTTCCGGTTTATACGACCGGGCGGGGCGGGGAGTACACCTATCACGGGCCGGGGCAGCGCGTAGCCTATGTCATGCTGGATTTACGCCAGCGCGGGCCGGATGTGCGGGGGTATGTCTGTTCGCTGGAGGACTGGATCATCCGGGCCTTGGCGCGCTTCGATGTGAAGGGCGAGCGGCGCGAAGGGCGGGTTGGAATCTGGGTCGATCTGGCCGGATATGGCGGGCGGGCGGGGCAGGAGGCAAAGATCGCCGCCGTGGGTGTGCGCATCCGGCGCTGGGTCACGTATCACGGGGTTTCGATCAACATCAATCCCGACCTCTCGCATTTCGGGGGGATCGTGCCGTGCGGCATCGCCGAGCACGGCGTCACGTCGCTGGCGGCACTGGGGGTGGATTGCTCAATGGAGGATTTCGACCACGCCTTGCAACAGGCTTGGGGTGAACAAGCGCGGCTATGCACCCCAGCGGGTTGCGCATAGCGCGATTATCACATTTTCAGCCCAACGGAGGCACTTGGAGCCACTTCAGGCTGGCGGCTTGCAAGCTGCTCAGGCGTTTCGGCCTTCATCAGCTGGGTCTTGAGTTCGTCGCTCATTTTGGTGAAGTCCAAGGCGCTGGCATCCAGATAGATGCCGAATCTCTCTCCCTCACCGGCCAAAAAGTAACCTTGTGTGACCCCGTTGACTTCCACGCGCTGGATGGTCATGGCTAACGGCGCATCATTCCTCATCGACAATATCGTCGTGTTTCCCTGTGCGTCTGTGCTGTAGCTTTTCGCATCTCCGTCCATGTGAATCAGGAACTGTTCGCGGTTGTAGCCGGAGAAGTCGTTGATCCCGTCCCGAACCTGCTGAAGGTTTCCTTCGGCGTCCATATTGTAGGTCGTAAGGCTGTTTGGATCGGCGAGGCCGAGTTGGCCTATGGTGCTTGCGTCTATCCTCACGGCGTTGCCGTATGAAATATTTTCACCCTCGGCGCGAATGCGTTGCTCGAACATTCTTGTTTGGGCCCCCGAGGCCAGGCCTCCGCCCAAGGAACCGTCACCTAAGTCAACAAGATCCCGCAGGGACTGCTCATGCAGTCTTTGAAGCAGTAAAAGCTGCTGGAGGCCGCTGTCAGTGTTTGCCTGAGTCTCGTTGTAAACCCGGACGGCATCGGAATTTACGTTAATCGCCATCGTCACACCCTAAAAATAAATAATTAAATATATGATGAATGATAATAATTATTGAATAGTCCTGTCAATAAATGCGTGTATTTTAGTCCGCAGCGAGGGATGAGAGTTCATTACTACAATAATCACTGCAATATTTTATAAAAGCTTGCAGATTATCCTTTAACTTATTGTAATTATTATTTTTTTCGCCTGTTTCTTCGTTCATGAACAGGGCGCGATTGATCTCGATCTGCAGGCTGTGGCGGCCCCGCGTGGGCTGGGCGTAGCGGCGGATCAGCTCCACGCCTTTATAGGGGTCGTTGATGGAGACGCGGAAGCCCTGTTTCCTCAGATAATCGCGGACGGCGTGGACGAATTCGCGGCCGCAGGTCGTTCCGTCGCGGTCGCCGAGGACGAAATCGCTGGGCGCGGCCTCGCGTCCGGCCAGTTTGAGGGCTCTTTTCGGTACGGCGCTGGCGGCGGGCATCGAATGGGCGCTGATATGCCAGACCGCGCCGAAGCGGTAATGGGCGTCGTCGAGAAAGCGTTCAAGTGCGGCGTGGTAAGGTTTGTAGTAGTGTTCGATCCGGTGGATGATTTCCGCAGAGGCGAGGGTGCGGTTATAGACCGTAAGGCCGGGGCGCGTCAGGCGGCAGAGCAGGCCAATACCGGAATCCGAGCGGGCGGTGGGCCGGATCATGCCATGGGTTTCGTGCGGCCACGGGTCGGCCAGAAGTCTGGGGTCGATATCGTCGATGGCGCGGTTAAGGTCGATATAGCTGCGGGCGAAATGCGCATGGAGCAGGGCCGCGCCGTGGTCCGGGGCCGCCGAGAACAGGTCGTCCACATAGCGGTCCTCCATTCTGGCGAGGTCGGGCAGGGGGCAGGCATAACGGAAATCTTCGGGGTATTCGCGGCCACTGTGGGCGGAGTCGATGATCAGGGGGAGCGGCGCGTCCGCGTTTTCGAGGGTGAAGGTCCGGTCCGGCTTCTGCAAATCCTTCGTTCCGTTCAAGGCGAAAACCCCTGTTGTTTTTCGCGGCACAGTCTTTTACTACTGAGACGGTAACACATTCAGGAACCAAAGAAACTTTTAAAATACCAAGGGTAGAGCATGTTTGATCTTCGCGCGATCCGGGAAACGCCGGATATTTTCAGAACAGGATGGGGCCGCCGCAAAGTCGAGGGCGACCCGGTTTCCGTGATTCTGGAAAAAGATGCGGCGCGGCGGGGTGTGCAGACGAAATTGCAGGAGCTTCAGGCCACGCGCAACGCGGAGTCGGCCAAGATCGGGGCTATCAAGAAGTCGGGCGGAGACGCGCAGCCTATTATGGATGCTGTTGCGAAGATCAAGGGGGAGATTGCGGCTCTGGAGGAGCAGGAGCGCGCACTCAGCGACGAGTTGAACGGGATTCTCTCGCGGCTGCCCAACCTTTTGGCGGATGATGTGCCGGATGGCGGCGGAGAGGCCGACAATAAAGAGGTCCGCAAATGGGGCGCGATCAAGGTTCAGAAGGGGCCGGACCACGGCGCGATCGGCGAGGCGCTCGGCATGATGGATTTCGAGACGGCGGCCAAGATGTCGGGTTCGCGGTTTACGCTGCTTTCCGGCGGGCTGGCGCGGCTGGAGCGGGCGCTGGCGCAGTTTTTCCTCGATACGCACACGGGTGAGCACGGGTATACGGAAGTGTCGCCGCCGCTGCTGGTGCGGGATAATGCGCTGTACGGTACGGGGCAGCTGCCGAAGTTTTACGAGGAGCAGTTTTTATCTGGAAGCATCGGCGGTCGAGGCGCTCTTTTAGAAAAAGCCACAAAGCCTCTGGACGAGGTTGCCGCGAAACACCCGGATAAAAAGCCCTCAGAAATTTTGCAGATGGTTCTGAATACGGCCAGTACCGAGGAAGAATACTGGCTTATCCCTACCTCCGAAGTGCCGCTGACGAATATTGTCGCGGAGATGATCGTGGAGGAGGAGTTTTTGCCGCGCCGGTATACGGCGTTTACGCCGTGTTTCCGGTCGGAGGCCGGTGCGTCGGGCAAGGATACGCGCGGGATGCTGCGCCAGCACCAGTTTTACAAGGTCGAGTTGGTCAGCGTTACGGCGCCGGAGCACTCCGCCCAAGAGCATGAGCGCATGACGGAATGCGCGGAGAACGTGCTGAAGAAGCTGGAACTGCCGTTCCGTACGATGGTTTTGTGTTCGGGCGATACGGGGTTCGGCGCGCGCAAGACGTACGACATCGAGGTCTGGTTGCCGGGGCAGGAAACGTACCGCGAGATTTCAAGCTGCTCGAACTGCGGCGATTTTCAGGCACGGCGGATGAACGCGCGGTGCCGCCCGAAGGGAACCAAGGACACGCGGTTCGTGCATACGCTCAACGGCTCCGGCGTTGCCGTCGGTCGCGCGCTGATCGCCGTCATCGAGAATTATTGCGACCCGGCCGATGGCGGGGTGTTCGTGCCCGATGTTCTGAAGCCCTATATGGGCGGGATTACGAAAATCACAAAAACCTGATGTGGACGGTTGGCCGTTGTGCATGAAATCCGGTTTTCCCCTGTGAGGGGGGGCGGGTATAAGGTATATTTTTTCCAGTCAACGTTGCGTATCCATGAACACCCAAGCCGCCAATAAACGTATCCGCCTTCTTATGCACCTGCGCCAGCGGGGAATCACCGATACCGGGGTTCTCAGCGCCATGGAGCGCGTCGCGCGGGAGGCGTTCGTGCCCGACCATCTGAGCGATCAGGCGTGGGAGGATATGGCGTTGCCCATCGGGCTGGGCCAGACAATCAGCCAGCCGCTGGTCGTCGCCACCATGACGCAGGCGCTGGAACTCACCGACATGGACAAGGTTCTGGAGATCGGCACGGGCTGCGGGTATCAGACCGCGATTTTGGCCTATATCTGCCGCCGGGTTTACACGATCGAGCGGCATAAGGCGTTGCTTGAGGAGGCGGAGGCGCGGCTCAACGCGCTGCGCGTGCGGAATTTCACGGCTATTGCCGCCGACGGTATGAAGGGCTGGCCGATCATTAACGGCATCCAGCAAGCGCCGTTTGACAAGATCATCGTGACCGCCGCCGCGCGGGAGAAGCCGCCCGCCGCGCTTTTAAGCCAGCTTCGCGTGGGCGGGGTCATGGTCATTCCGGTCGGGGAGCCGGGCGAGCAGATGCTGCGCCGCTATAAGCGGGAGACCGAGGAATCCACGGCGATCCGCGATTTGATGCCTGTGCGGTTCGTGCCCTTGCTGCCCGATGTTTCCTACGGCGCGAACGACATGAAGGCGGCCGTTTCGTCTTAGTCCCTGAATCCTTTGGGCTTTTCTGTAAAAGGCAATGCATTTCCGCGCGTTTTGGTGTATGATCCGCGTATGAAAATGCGTCCTGCGTTGTTCATCTTCCCCGTTATGCTTTTACTGGCCGCTTGTCTGGGCACGCAGCAGCCCGCGCCCGTTTCCAATTTTGGGCAAAGCCCCGGAGCGGGCAGCGCGGGGGTGCATAACGCCGTGGCGGGGGAGACGGTCTACGGGCTTTCCAAGCGTTACAATATTTCCGTTCAGGATATCATCATTGTCAATGAGTTGCGGGCGCCGTTTCGTTTGAAGGAGGGGCAGCGCGTCACCCTGCCGCCGCCGCAGGAGTACCGGGTGCGGGACGGGGATTCGCTTTACACGGTCTCGCGCCTGTTTAACGTGAACAGCTCCGAGCTTGCCAAGCTGAACCGGATGCAGCCCCCCTATACGTTGCGTACGGGGCAGGTTTTGCGTCTGCCTTCGTTGAGCCGAAAGGTCCAGAAAGCTTCGGTTATGGCGCGTATGGCCCCGGCGTACAGCCCGCCGCCTCAGGTTCCCGCGCCTATCCACGGGGAGGCTCTGGCGCCGCCGCCCTCCGCCGTTTCCTCTGCGGTGATCGCGCCGGTTCCGCCGTCCGATCCGCGACCAACCGAAAAGCCGCCCGCTGCCGCGAACAAAGCCGTTTTGACTGCGCCCCCGCCCCGTGCTGGGACAGTCTTCCTGCGCCCGGTCAGCGGCCAGATCGTTTCGGCCTTCGGGCCTAAGAAAAGCGGGCTGCATAATGACGGGATCAATATCGGCGCGGCCAAGGGGACGCCCGTACGCGCGGCGGAGAACGGCGTTGTGGTCTATGCGGGGAACGAGCTTAAGGGTTCGGGTAATCTGGTTCTGCTTCGTCATCAGGGGCAATGGATGACAGCCTATGGGCATATGGATAAAATGATGGTTACGCGGGGTCAGACCGTCAAAAGGGGCGAGACGATCGGCACGGTGGGTTCGACGGGCTCGGTGGCTTCGCCGCAGTTGCATTTCGAGGTGCGGCGCGGTACAGAGGCTCTTAACCCTGTGAACTATATCGAGAAATAGCGAGGCTATGAATGGATATCGCTGCGTTACTGCTTGAGAGCGTCCTGCCGTTGGCCGTTTATGTCCTGCCGGTTCTGATTCCCGTCATCATCGTTCTGCGGTTGTTCCGTTTCAAGGATGTCGTCGTCAAGCTTATGGACGAGGTGCGGCGCAACCCGGATATCTATAAAAATAATCCCGAGGCCGTGAAGGCGCTTTTGGGCAAGATGCAACGTACTTCTAGAAATCCCGGCGGTGCTGTCGCCAAAGCTGGGAAAAAGCCTGGCCAACCTGCCAATTCTTCTTCGGTTAAGCGCACTTCATCTGTTCCTTCGTCACGCGGCGGCGGGGGCGGGGTGCTTCCCTCCGGCCGCGATTTGCGGACGGTCAAACCCTCTAAATACTCCACGCCCCTTCGCGGGACTTCCCGAATGACGCAATCCCGTCAGGAGCATAAACTGAAGACGACCGTCGCTGTTCTGCTTTTGCTTGGGGGGGTGACGATGCTTTTTTCCACGTATTTTTACGGTTACCAGTATGAGCCGTTCATCGGTGGAATTGTGCTTATGGTTGCCGGGCTTTACCTTCTCAAAACCGATGTAGAACGCGTTTAGGGCTCATTATGTTTGATCTCATTTTCTCTGTTTTGGAAGCCTGGAACGCTCTGGGGCTTATGCTGATGGCCGGCGTGTTTCTGCTGATCGGCGGCGGGATGTTGGCCCATCATTTTTATTGGCGCATTTGTGCCCGCAGTATAGAGGGGCGAGTGGTCGGGTTGCGTTTCGTCCAGACTACCAAATCGTATTCCGAAACCCCTGACGCTGAAGCTCAAAACTCCAAGGGTGCTCTGCTTGTTTTTGGTTTTTTCTTTATTATCTTTCCTCTGATTTTTGGAGGCGTCGGGGCATGGTTTGCTTATGGGTACTATGATTTAACCGCGAACGGAATTCATGCCGATGCCTTTGTCGTTCGAAACGAAATCACGACCGGTTCCGATGGGGATTCCAGCAACACCACAATTTTGCGTTTTACAGACTCAAACGGCCAGTCTTGGGAAGTCCGGGATTCGATCAGCTATGGTGGCTCACCCTCTTATTCCGAGGGCGAGCGTATCGGCGTTTATTACGATCCTGGCGAGCCGGAGCGGTTCGTGATCGCTGATTTCTGGCACAATATGGCTATTGCCATAGCCTTTATGGGTTTTAGCGTCGTTTTCATTCTTATTTTTTGTCTCATATTCTTTTTCAGCAGGCGAAAAAATTCGATTGGTTCCGGGGGGGGGGTGACCACGCAGGATGCTTTCTATCCTGTTTACGAATACCGCACCCCGCAAGGCGAACGCGCCGAGTATATCGATTCGATCGGAACGGGTGCCTATTTTCTGCATGTTCTGCCAGGGACACGAGCAAGGCTTCTGATGTTTCCGGGGCATCCGCCGAAGGTCAAGAAGGCCAGTCTCGTTTGGCTGATTCTAGGGCTTATCTTTCTTTCCCCGGGGCTGTTTATTGGGTACGTGGCCGTTTCGCAGTTCCGTTTTTCGCTGGGGATGATTGCGCTGCTTTTAGCCGGGTTTGGGTTTGCGGCATACAAACTCATGGTCTTTTTGGAAAAAATTCCAAAAGCGGATCGAGAGAAGGGCTGGAAAGCCTTTCGCAGCGGTGAGTTTCTGAGCGATGAAAACTTTACCATAACCATGGACGATGCAAGCAAGAAGGGCCGATTGATGACGCCGGACGAGATCCGTGTGGGCATCCCGAAGCAGCGTCGTGCCTATCGTCTTTCCGGGGTCATTATGCTTTTGATCGGGCTGGGGCTCGGCGCGGGCGGTTATTACGCAGGGAAGAACATTCTCGCTCTGTCTCGGGACGGGATCAGGGCCGAGGGCGAGGTTGTCGATCTGAGGAGCAAAAGCACAGATGACGGTTATGTTTATCACGCGGTCGTGCGGTTTAAGGACCAAAACGGCCAGGATGCGCAGTTCGAGGACAGTGTCGGCTCCAGCTCGCCGATGATGAAACGGGGTGACCGCGTGCAGGTTCTCTATCCGCCCGGGAAACCTTCGGGTGCGATTGTCGACCGGGGGATATTCAACTGGAGCCTCAGCGGCGGCTTGGCGGCGGCGGCCTTGTTGTTTCTGTGGGGCGCTCTCTCGTCCCTGAGCACAGCCGCGCGGGCCGGGCGTTCAGCGGCCTTCCGCACGGCTCTTTAAGGGGGGCTTTGCCGCGGGGCTTGATTTTGGCTTTTATGCCGCTATATTCAGCGTCTGTTATGACCTTACCCTTTGGGAGCAGGATTTATGCTCATTGCAAAAGCTTATGCCGCCGCCGCCGAGAACGCCGATCAGCTTGACGCGCTGGCCGATGCGCCGACCGCCGGAGAAGCGTTTTTCTGGAACATCGCCCTTGTCGGTATTCTTGTCTTTTTATTCTACATCCTTCTGATAATGCCTCAGCAGCGGCGCTTTAAGGAGCATAGCGATATGCTTTCCGACCTTAAAAAAGGCGACCGGGTTATCACTGGTGGCGGCTTGGTGGGCAAGATCGATAAGATCATTGATGACAGAGAAGTTCTTGTCGATCTGGGCAACGGCCTGAAAGTTACGGCTCTCAGGTCAACTATTCAGGGCAAAACCGAGGATCTTCTTAAACCCGTCGCGAACGATGCCAAAGCGGCCAAGGCTGAAAAGAAGTAAACCCTGATGATTCGTATTCCTCTATGGAAGACCCTCCTTATTTTTGCGGTTTCGCTTTGGGGCATTCTGTATACTTTGCCTAATTTTGTCGGCGATTCCGGACGGCAGTGGATGTCGGACAATCTTCCTGCCGGTTTTCCAAAAAGCACCATTAATCTTGGGCTCGACCTTCGGGGTGGGGCGCATCTTCTGTTTGAAGTGGATCTCGATTTTGTCTACCGCGAGCGGGCCGAGTTTTTGGAGCAGGAAATTAGGAATGGCATGCTTGAGGCGAAAATCGGCTATCAGAAGCTTGGGACTTTGCCTACGGGCGCCCGGATTACCCTTAAGGATGTAAGTTTAAGTGAGCAAGCGCGCGGCGTGATAAGAGCTATTGATGCTCGATACCTGATCACGACCTCGGAGGATGGGCTTGTTATCGACGCCACGATGGATGAGTCTCAGATCAAGGAAATACAAGATCAGGTACTGGATCAGTCGATCGAAATCGTGCGCCGCCGCGTTGATCAAATGGGTACCACTGAACCCACAATACAAAGGCAAGGCGAGAACCGCGTTCTCTTGCAGGTTCCCGGGGCAAAAGCGGAAGATGTTAAACGCATCATAGGAAAAACTGCAAAGCTTGGCTTTCATTTGGTTAACGCTACGGGTCGGCGCGGCGCAGGTGAGATGAGTTTGCCCATGCTTGAGGAGCCGGGTGCCAAACTGGACGTCAGCCGTCGGCCGGTGATTACCGGAGACATGCTTGAAAACGCGCAACCAAGTTTTGATCAGAACGGTGAGACGGTCGTGAGCTTCCGGCTTGATGCGGTGGGCGCGCGTAAATTCTGTGACGTTACGCGGGCCAATGTGAACAAGCCTTTTGCAATTGTTCTTGATAACGAAATCATTAGCTCTCCTGTTATCCGCGAGCCCATTTGTGGGGGGCAGGGGCAGATTTCAGGGAGCTTCACGGTTCAGACGGCCAACGATCTGGCTCTCTTGCTCAGGGCTGGCGCCTTGCCCGCACCGATGAACGTGGTTGAGGAGCGTTCAGTCGGGCCCTCTCTGGGGGCGGATTCGATTGAGGCCGGCAAAACGGCAAGCCTTTATGGTTTGGGGCTTGTTTTGCTGTTTATGATTTTTTCATACGGATTTTTCGGTTTTCTGGCCGATATCGCCTTGCTTGTAAACGTTGCTCTCATTATCGGTCTGCTCTCTGTTCTTCAGGCGACTCTTACCCTTCCGGGTATTGCCGGAATCGTCCTCACCGTTGGGATGGCTGTTGACGCGAACGTTCTTATCTTCGAGCGTATTCGCGAGGAGTTGCGGGCCGGGCGTTCGAATATTTCTGCTATCGATACGGGTTACAGCAAAGCGATGTCTACGATTGTGGACGCCAACCTTACGACACTTATTGCGGCCATCATTCTATTCGCTTTCGGGGCCGGGCCGATTAAAGGTTTTGCGGTCACCCTCGGGATCGGGATTATTACATCTATGTTTTCTGCCATCATGCTAACGCGGCTTTTTGTTGTTTTCTGGTTGCAACGCGCAAAGTCCGGCGCCGTTGTGCCGATATAGGGGATAGATTATGCGCGGTATAAAAATTATTCCCGACACGATTAATTTCAATTTTTATCGCTATCGTCGTTTTGCTTACGTGCTTTCAATTTCTCTTGTTCTTGGCACTTTTTTTATGCTGGCCACGCGCGGCCTTAATTTTGGTATCGATTTTACAGGCGGTACGGCTATTGAAATTGAGGCTCCGATAAAGCCTGACCTGGAAGCACTTCGCAAGGCTTTGAATGGATTAAAGCTTGGCGACATCTCGATTCAGGAGTTTGGGCAAGAACGCGATTTGCTTATCCGTCTGGCACAACAAGCGGAAACGGATCAGACCCGGGCGGCCTATGAGGCTTGCGTTGAAGCCAACCGTAAGAGTGCCGATCCTGAGCCTTGTCCTACTGCGCAAACGAAAGCAATTGATTCTGTGCGCACGGCGCTGGAAGAGTTTTTTAAAGACGGGCAAGTGGATTATCGGCGTGTCGAGTATGTGGGGCCGCAGGTCGGCGAGGAGCTCAAGGTTCAGGGTTTGTGGGCGATCACCCTCTCTATTCTGGCCATCATGGCTTATATCTGGGCGCGTTTTGAGTGGCAATTCGCCGTTTCGGCCACAGTTGCAACGACCTTGCATGACGTTGTTCTGACCATCGGGTTATTCTCGCTTACCCAGATGGAGTTTAATCTCTCGACGTTGGCTGCCATTCTTTTGGTCGCAGGTTATTCTGTGAACGACACCGTCGTTGTTTTCGATCGTATTCGCGAGGATATGCGTAAATATAAGAAGAAGCCGCTTCCGGAGCTTATTAATCGCGCCATCAATGAAACCTTAACACGCACGACGATGACGTCTTTTACAACCTTGCTGGCCTTGATTGCCTTGTATGTGTTTGGCGGCGAGGTGATCAGAGGGTTCGTGTACGCGCTTATTTTCGGAATTATTGTCGGTACGTATTCCTCTATCTACGTTGCCGCGCCCGTTCTTGTCTTGCTTGGTATACGTCCCCAGAAGGACGATTCGGCAGACCCCAAGGCCGCCGAGTCCGCCTGAGATGGATGTCACGCCGCTGATCAAAAAGGGGCAGCAGATTATCCAGAGCTACGCCGACGGAGGCTTTAAGGTCAGCGGGGCACGTTATGAGGGCGGTATCATCGTCACTTCCCCGGCCACGTTTGTCTGGAATGTCTCCACACTTGAGGCCGCGGCGCTGAACGCTCAGGATTTTAAGTGTTTTGAGGAATTTCAAGGCCAAATTGACATCCTGATCCTCGGCACGGGCGCGCAGCACGTCTTTTTGGCTCCGGCTTTGCTGAAATCTGTTAAGTTACTGAATATAAACGCAGAAGCGATGGATACCGGCGCGGCTTGCCGGACTTACAATGTCCTAATGACCGAGGGACGGAGGGTGGCAGCGGCTTTGCTGCCGGTGATGGGGCCTTAGAGCTGCCATTATTTGCATCTTTTTCCCTCAAGCGTTATAGTGGGCGTTGGTTGATATTATTATAATTAAAAACGATATTTAGGGATTGATTGAGTCATGGCGGGTGGAAATCCAACTTTACCAGGCGGGACGGCGCTGGATCGAGCGGCCTTTCTTGTGGAAGTCAACAGAGCGGGCGCAGTTTCGACAAGCGACATCACCGCTGCCAAGGATAATAAAGACCAGATGCGCGTCGCGTCGCGCGCGATCAGTGATCTTAACACCATCATAGGAAACGATAACCGCGCGCAGAGCGTCGAAACTCAAACCCGTGTTCTGGAGGCTTTGAGAGCTTCACCCGGGCATCGTGATATTATTGCCGACTTTGTTCGTAAAAAGATGGTTGATCCGACTATGACCATTACCGAGCACTCCGGAATGGTCACCGGGCGTATGCTTGGTGTCCGTCCCGCACTTGAGAGCATCGCCCCTATATCGGCACAGTTTCGGCAATCCGTAACGGCTACTGCCGGCGGGGTCCAACCAAAAAACCTCTCTGAACTCGGGATACTGCCAACCGGAAACGACTTGGCAGAGGATTACAATCGCGCAAAAACTGTGCTTGATTATATTCGGAATAGCTCACAGTCCGGCGGTTCGCAAGAAAACAAACTCACCCCCACACAGATGAACGAGGTTGTCGGCGCTTGGCGCACTGCCGGTTACGCCAGCTATGCCAACGTTATGGAAGACATGCGCCGTAATGCTGCCAGCGATCCTGTGGCCGCTCTTGCAAGGGCCAAAGTTTCTCTGGGTACGGCTTACAGCAGTGAGTATGAAAAGAAGAAAACCGTCGATATTCAAGGCGATGCGGAGCGCGGCCGTCAGCAGGCGTTGCAGCATCTTAATGTCGATTACGGCCAGATCCGGCAACGCATTCCTGAAATCCTTGCGCAGCAAGGCGGCGGGCAGGCGGGTGGTTCGGCTTTGGATGCACAGCGCCGGACCCTTATTCAAGGCGTCCGGAGCACGGTAGGTATACTTCTCGACCCGAGTAATAGCCTTACGCCCGAGCAGCGCGTCAACGAGATCGCGCGGACCGTACAGCGCATTCCTGATATCGTTACATCCGGCGGGACAGCTTTGACGCCCACACAGAGGAATGCGGTCATGAGGGATGCCCGTGAAGCGATCACTGATCTGGTCAGAAGAAACTCGAGTCTTACCCCCGAGCAGCGTCAGCAGGAAATTCAGCGTCTTACGGATGGGATTGTGCAGCGTGTCCAAGGCCTTGCGCCCGCTGCGGGGCAGAATGTGTCCGAGGCTCAGAAAGACGCCATCATGCAGGGCGTGCAAGCAACCATTAATCAAGTCGCCGATGGTTTTGGCGCGCTTTCAGCTGAGCGGCAACGTGAGATCGAACGCACGATCAATATCCGGATTGAGCAAGCCGTGACCACAGAAGCCGCCAAGCGTCTTGGCAATACCGATGAGAGAGTCCGGGCGGCACAAGAGGGGGCGCAGGCTGAGTACGACTCACGTGCCCAATCGTTTATCGAGCGGGTTCGTAATATGCCGGCCGATCAGCGCGAGAAGCTTTGCGAGAATTCAGCCAGTAATCCGCTGGTCCAACAGGCGTGCAAGCCATAGAAACACACAGAATTTAAAAAGGGGCCTCAGCAAGCCCCTTTTTTTGTTTCTTACGCCGCGATTTTGACCGGGCCTTTTTCAAAGAGCTCCGCGACATATTCCCAGTTTACGAGATTGTCCATGAAAGCCTCCAGATATTTCTGGCGGGCGTTGCGGTAGTCGATGTAATAGCTGTGTTCCCAGACGTCGCAGCCGAGGAGGGCCGTCTTGCCGTGGGCGAGGGGGTTTTCGCCGTTGGGGGTTTTCATGACATCCAGCTTGCCGTTCGCATCGAGGATCAGCCAGCACCAGCCGGAGCCGAATTGCGTCATGCCCGCCTCGATGAATTTGCCCCGGAAGGTATCGTAGGAGCCGAAAGACTCCTTGATCATGGTTTCGAGGTTGGCGGGTATGGCCTTGCCGTCTTTCGGGCCGCCGTCCTTTTTCATCCAGTGCCAGAAATGGATATGGTTCCAGTGCTGGCCCGCGTTGTTGAACAGGCCCGCCTGAGCCGGATTTTTGAAGGATGACACGACAACCTGCTCGAGCGTCTTGTCGGCCAGTCCGGCGGCTTGCGCCAGTTCGTTGCCTTTGACCACGTAGGCGTTGTGATGCTTGTCGTGGTGAAATTCCAGCGTCTCGGCGGACATATAGGGCGCCAGCGCATCATAAGCGTAAGGCAGTTTCGGGAGTTCAAAAGCCATGGTCTTCTCCTGCTTTCAATGATCTGTAAAAGCTGCTAACGCTACACTAGTGATTTTGCACAATTTCACAAGGATTATCGGCGGATCAGGCCTTGAAACACCCCGCGCTTACAGCCTGCGGACGCATCGTTCGGGAACATGACCCGGACCGCTTTCTGCTGTCACTTTTTGCCCCGCCCGAGCGGCGTGCGGGTTTGTGGGCTTTGTTTGCCTTCAACCATGAAATCGCCAAAACGCGCGAGGTGGTAAGCGACAGCACGCTCGGGCTGATTCGGCTTCAGTGGTGGCGGGATGAGATCGCGCGCATTTATAAGGGGCCGGGCGCGTCCGAGCATGAAGTTTTGCGCGAGCTTGCCGAGGCGATCCGGCGTTATGATCTGCCGCAGGAGCATTTCGATACGCTGGCCTATGCCCGGGAGTTCGACCTAGAGAATGTCTGCCCGGCCAATCTCGAAGGGCTTTTGAATTACTGCGATTTTACGTCCACGCCCCTTTACAAGCTGGCGGTTCAGATCGCCGGGGGCGAGCCGGAGATGGAGCCGATCTATCCGGTGGCCGTCAACTATGCGCTGGCAGGATTGCTCCGCAGCGTCGGGCCGCTGGCCGCGCAGGAGCGTTGTTTTCTGCCCGAGGATTTGATGGAGCGGCACGGGGTAAGGACGTCCGGCCTCTACAGCGGCAAAAGGCTGGAGGGACTGCCCGCGCTGCTTTCCGAGGTGGCGTCTGCGCGGGCCGAGGGCATGCGCCCGGAGCATCCGTTTTTGGCCGCGGTTTCGAAACTATCCGATTTGTATTTTAACCATATTAAGAGGTTGAAATATAATATTTTCAGCCCGCGATATGTGATGGAGCCGCCCTTTAAGGCCCTTCGGCTGACGCTTGCCATAAAGTTTATGCATTTTTAGGCATTTGGTTGTATGATCGACCTTGGTCAGGGGCGCATAAAAGCGCCAGTTATAATCAAAGCAGGCTTTTTAAAGCCGAAAGCGTTTCAGGAGAGAGTGACGCCATGGTTGATTCCATCAATCCCGCCGGGCAAAGTCAGGTCGTTCAGAATACCCGCAAAACGCAAGACACTCAGAAGACTTCTGAAAAGGAGCAGGCCGGGAACGCTCCCGTTGATGAGGTGCGGATTTCCGAAGAGGCTTTGAGTCTTTCGCAAGCCGAAGAGGCCGCGCGGACTGTCGGTTCCGCCCTTGAGAAGAACGCCAGCGCGACCCTTTCCGCCGACCAGCAGCGACTCAGCACACTGGCCTGACCCAGCTTATTTATATTTAACGTCGAGAATTTCGTAGGCGCGGATGCCTTTGGGCGTCTTGACCTTCACGAGGTCGCCGACCGCCTTGCCGATCAGGGCGCGAGCGACCGGGGCACTGATGGAGAGGCGGCCTTTTTCGGTGTCAGATTCGTAATCGCCGACGAGTTGATACGTCTCTTCATCGTCCGTCTCTTCATCTACGACCGTCACGGTCGCGCCGAATTTAATTACGTTGCCGCTCATACTTGCAGGATCAATCACCTGCGCACGACCGATTACGGCTTCGAGTTCCTGAATCCGGCCCTCGATAAAGCTCTGCTGTTCGCGGGCGGCGTGGTATTCCGCATTTTCAGACAGATCGCCATGGGCGCGCGCTTCGGCAATCGCCTGAATCACGGCGGGGCGCTGGACGCTCTTGAGATTCTTCAGCTCGCCTTCAAGCCTCGTGAAGCCTTCTTTGGTCAACGGGATCAGTTCCATGATCGTATCGTCCTGTAAAAAATTAGCCCTTTAAAAAACAAACATCCCGCCCGGATTATGGGCGGGGTGAAAAACTTAAGCGTGTCTGACCGCACCCCGAGGCTACTGTATCGGGGCGGGGGCGTCAAGAATGTTCGTCTCGGTCAGGCTACGGCCTTCTTTGTATTGGGTTTTTCGAAATATGACTGTAGCGGCGCCACCGTCAGTTCCCGCGCCTTGATCGCCTTGATCGCTTCGACGGCGGCCTTGGAGGCTGTCATCAAAGTGTAATACGGGATCTTGTTCATCAGAGCCATCCGGCGGATCGAAGATGAGTCCGCAAGCGCTTGCGTGCTTTTGGTCGTCGTGTTGATCACGATCTGGATCTTGCCGTTGATGATGGCGTCAACGATATGCGGCTGACCTTCGAGTACCTTGTTGATGCGTTGAACCTTGAGTCCGCGTTCCTGGAGGAACTTGTAGGTTCCGCTCGTGGCCACGATATCAAATCCGATATCCAACAAATCCCTGGCAATTTGCGCAGCCGCTTCCTTGTCGGAATCCTTGACCGATAGGAAGACCGTTCCTGATATCGGCAGTTTTATACCTGCGCCGAGCATGGATTTTGCTATGGCGTGGGCAAGGTCTGTGTCGAGGCCTATGACTTCGCCGGTCGATTTCATTTCCGGGCCCAGAAGCGGATCGACGCCGGGGAAGCGGTTGAAGGGGAACACGGGCGCCTTCACGGCCGAGTGGGTTTTGCTCATGCCGACCAGAATATTTCTGAAGCTTGAGAGTTTTTCGCCCGCCATGATGCGCGCGGCGATCTTGGCGACGGGCACGCCTGTGGCCTTAGCCACAAAGGGAACAGTTCGTGATGCGCGGGGATTGACCTCAAGAATATAAATATCGAATTCACCGGTTTCCTCGTTTTTGCGCGCGGCGAACTGGACGTTCATCAGGCCTTTGACCTTGAGCGCCTTTGCCAGCTTGACCGTCTGTTCCTCGATGCTTGCGATGGTATCCGCCGGAAGCGAGTGGGGCGGGAGGACGCACATGGAGTCGCCCGAGTGGATGCCCGCTTCCTCGATATGTTCCATGATCCCTGCAACGAAAACGTCTTCGCCGTCGCAGAGCGCATCCACGTCGACTTCGATGGCGCTCTTGAGGTAACGATCAAGCAGGACAGGGGTGTCGCCGGACACGCGCACGGCCGTGTTGATGTATTCGTCGAGTTCGCCCATGTTGTTGACGATTTCCATCGCCTGACCGCCCAGGACGTAAGAGGGGCGGATGACGATGGGGAAGCCGATTTCCTCGGCAATATCGAGAGCTTCCTGTTTCGAGCGGGCCAGGGCATTTGGCGGCTGGCGCAGGTCGAGTTTCTTCAGCAGCTTCTGGAAGCGTTCGCGGTCTTCGGCGAGGTCGATCGCGTCTGGATCGGTGCCGAGGATGGGAATGCCGTGCTTTTGCAGACATTGTGAGAGCTTGAGCGGCGTTTGCCCGCCCAGCTGGACGATTACGCCCAGAACCTCGCCGTTCTTTTGTTCGGCGTGGATCAGTTCCACCACATCTTCCTCGGTCAGCGGTTCGAAGTAGAGACGGTCGGAGGTGTCGTAGTCTGTCGATACGGTCTCGGGGTTGCAGTTGACCATGATGGTTTCATAGCCCGCTTCCTTGAGCGCGTAAGCGGCGTGGACGCAACAATAGTCAAACTCGATCCCTTGGCCGATGCGATTCGGGCCTCCGCCGAGAATGACGACTTTCTTTCTGTTGGTCGGCTCGATCTCGTTTTCGCCGGGTTCGAGGCCGTTGCCTTCGTAGCAGCTATACATATATGCCGTTTCGGACGGGATTTCCGCCGCGCAGCTATCGACGCGCTTGTAGACCGGATGGACGTTATGCGCGTGGCGGGCCTTGCGCACGTTGGCTTCGGGCACCTTCATCAACTGCGCCAGTTGAGCGTCTGAGAAGCCGAGCTTTTTAACCTTCATCCAGCCTTCGGCGTTTACGGGCAGGCCGTTTTCAAGAATGTCCTTTTCCGCCTGTACGATATTTGCGATGCGCTCAAGGAACCACGGGTCGTATTTACAGATGCTCTGGACTTCCTGAATGCTCAGGCCTTGCCGTAACCCTTCCGCGACATAGAGGATGCGCTGCGGTGTCGGCTTGGCGATCGCGGCGATCAGCTGGTCACGCAGTGCGATGTCGTCGGCGCCTTTGGTGCCCCGCACCGGCAGCGGATTAAGACCCGTCAGCCCTTTTTCAAGCGAGCGCATGGCTTTTTGCAAGGACTCCTCAAAGCTGCGGCCGATGGACATAACCTCGCCGACCGATTTCATAGCGGTGGTCAGGATCGTTTCCGTACCTTTGAATTTCTCGAAGGCGAAGCGCGGAACCTTGGTCACGATATAGTCGATGGTCGGCTCGAACGAGGCCGGGGTGCGGCCGCCTGTGATGTCGTTTGCCAACTCGTCAAGCGTGAAGCCGACAGCCAGTTTTGCAGCAATCTTGGCGATCGGGAAGCCCGTGGCCTTGGATGCAAGAGCCGAGGAGCGCGAGACGCGCGGGTTCATTTCGATGACGATCATACGGCCATCATCGGGATTCACCGCGAACTGTACATTCGAGCCGCCCGTTTCCACGCCGATCCCGCGCAGGATCGCGATGGAGGCGTTGCGCATGATCTGGTATTCCTTATCGGTCAGCGTCAAAGCCGGGGCGACGGTGATGGAATCTCCGGTATGTACGCCCATGGGATCGACGTTTTCGATCGAGCAGACGATAATGCAGTTGTCGTTTTTGTCGCGCACGACCTCCATCTCGTATTCTTTCCAGCCGAGGAGGGATTCCTCGATGAGCACCTCGCTGGTTGGAGAAGCGTCAAGACCTTCACGGACGATCTTTTCATAGTCTTCTTTATTATAAGCGATGCCGCCGCCGGTTCCGCCGAGCGTGAAGGAGGGGCGGATAATCGACGGGAGGCCAATTTCTTCAATAGCCTTTCGTGCTTCTTCGAGGCTTTTAACGACCTTGCTTTTGGCGGACTCCAAGCCCAACTCGTTCATGCAGACCTTGAATTTTTCACGGTCTTCGGCTTTTTCGATGGCTTCCTGATCGGCGCCGATCAGTTCGATGCCGAGGCGTTCGAGCGTGCCGTTCTTGGCAAGCGCGAGGGCCGTGTTGAGCGCGGTCTGGCCGCCCATGGTGGGAAGCAGAGCGTCGGGACGTTCCTTTTCAAGGATTTTTGCAACGATTTCCGGCGTGATCGGTTCGACGTAGGTGGCGTCGGTCAGTTCCGGGTCGGTCATGATCGTCGCCGGGTTGGAGTTCACCAGAATGATTCGGTAGCCTTCTTCCTTGAGCGCCTTACAGGCCTGCGTTCCCGAGTAATCAAACTCGCAGGCCTGGCCGATGATGATGGGGCCCGCCCCGATGATGCAGATTGATTTGATGTCCGTTCTTTTTGGCATAGCTCTGGTTACTGTCCCTTATTTTCGGTTTGCTCTTCGCTTTTTTGTTCCGGCAGATCTTCTTGCCCCTGAGGCTCTTCGGTGATTTCCTTTGTGCCCGCGCATTGGCCAGTTGAAAGGTAGCCAACGCCTTTCTCGGACTGTGCTATAATCGCGTAAACAAGATACGTTTTGTTTGCTTCAAAAAGGAAATTACAGTTCGATAGCCTTTGCGCGATGCGTATGCGTTGTTCTCCGGGCATTACCGTGGCGGCCATAATTATTTTTGCGGCCTCAGTTTCTTTTTTCATGCTTTCCACAATAAGCGTTGTCCAAATGCCGTTCCCGGCTTCTTCCGAAGAACCAAGCGTCTTACCAATAAAAATGGCATCCGCGGCTGCTTCTTGTGCTTCTGGCGCCACCTGTTCACAGCTGCATATGGCTTCAGCATGCCCTGCGTAAAGCAGGAAGCCGGATAAACATGCCAAGAAAAACATTATGATCTTTTTCTTCGTCATCATTCTCTCACCATAGGCTTTAATTTTGGTTCGGCTCGATTTTTGCGCCCTTATTTTTTCATACTCTTAACAAAGCGGTCAAAAAGGTAGTGACTATCCTGCGGCCCCGGCGAAGCCTCAGGGTGATATTGCACAGAGAATGCCGCCTTGTCTTTCACGCGCAGTCCTTCGTTGGTGCCGTCGAAAAGGCTGATGTGCGTGACTTCGACATTGCCCGGCAGGCTTTCTGCTACCACCTGAAAGCCATGGTTTTGTGAGGTTATTTCCACTTTTCCGGTCATCAGGTCTTTCACGGGATGATTAGCCCCGCGATGGCCAAGGTGCATTTTTTGAGTCTTGCCGCCGAGGGCCAGCGCCAGAAGCTGATGCCCGAGACATATTCCGAAAATCGGAACGTTTTTATCCATGAGTTCACGGATTACCGGCACCGCGTATTTGCCTGTCGCTTCCGGGTCGCCGGGACCGTTTGACAAAAAGACACCATCGGGTTTTTGTGCAAGTATTTCCTGAACGTTTGCGTTAGCGGGAACGACGGTTACTTCGCAACCTGCCGACGCTAGGCACCTGAGAATATTTCGTTTTGCGCCGTAGTCGATCGCCACAACTTTCAGGATCGGGGCGCTTTGCCGTCCGTATCCGTCTTTAAGAGACCAGAGCGCTTCATCCCATTTATACATCTGGGTGCAAGAGACGTCTTTTGCGAGATCCATACCTTCGAGGCCAGGCCAGGCTTTTGCTTCTTCGATCAAGGCCGGGATATCGAATTCGCCTTCAGGATTGTGAAACAGCACACCGTTGGGGGCGCCTTTGTCCCTTATGCGGCGGGTGAGAGCTCTTGTATCGACACCGCATATTCCGGGCAGGCCGAATTCAAGCAGCCATTCATTGAGTGGCTTTGCCGAGCGCCAGTTTGATGGGGTCGTGATGTCTTCGCGGACCACAAGGCCGAGCGCAGCCGGGTTGATTGTCTCTATATCTTCCCGGTTTGTGCCGACATTTCCGATATGCGGGAAGGTGAAGGTTATGATTTGCCCGGCATAGCTGGGGTCGGTCAGGACTTCCTGATATCCGGTCATCGACGTATTAAAACAGACTTCGCCCACGGTTTTTGTGTGCGCGCCAAGACCGGTTCCCCAGAATACAGAGCCATCGGACAGTACGAGAACGGCAGTTGCATTTTGGGGGCGTTTTGCGTAAGACAGATCAGACATTATCGGCGGGCTCTCCAGCAATGATTTAGCAGGTCTTGCTAGAGACACTGTTCCTAAAGCCTTTTGAGCGAAAAGAAAAGGAAAAAAATTGCAAAAGCGTACAGAAATTAATACCGCCCTTAAAGAAGCCCTTAAGCGGCAGGATAAATTGGCTGTTTCTACGGTCCGGCTTATCATGGCGGCTATCAAGGACCGGGATATTGGCGCGGTCGGGCAAGGCAGGACCGAGGGGATTGAAGAATCCGAGATTCTGCAGCTTTTGTCCTCTATGATCAAACAGCGTCAGGACTCTTCGCGTCAATACAGCGAAGCGGGGCGCGACGACCTTGCAGAGCGTGAAGAGGGCGAAATTGAGATTATTCGAGGATTCTTGCCACGGCAGTTGTCTGACGCGGAAGTCGAAGATCTTATCGCAACCATTATTGGCGAGGTCGGGGCTGTCGGCATCAAGGATATGGGCAAGGTCATGGGCGTCCTCAAGGAACGTTATGCCGGTCAGGTCGATATGGCCAAGGCGGGGTCTGCGGTCAAAAAGAAGCTTGCCTGATTTAAAATCACACAGAATTTATGTGGTTTTTTTAAGAAAAAGCGATGTAGCCTTTTTAAGCAAATCATGCCAAAAGGGCGACGGGCGGTAGTTGTCACCGTATTCTATCACCTTGATTTTGCAGTTTTTTCTGAACACTTCGGGCATTTTCTTGTATCCTGCGAGGCTTTTTTTTAAATAGTTCCGGTAAGGTTTCTGATAAAAAATATGGCACTTAAGCTATATTTTATTCTCCCGGTTGCAGCATACTACATACTAGCCTCTGTATTTGCAACGAATTTATGTGAAAAGGGGCCTGTTTTCATGGGTTTTTCTATTCTTTTTTACAGCGAAAAAAAGAATGCTAGTATCGTTCCGTTCACTTTTTGATTTATTTGGTTTGATTTTATGTCCGTTCCCGCAGGCTTTTTGGATGAGCTCCGCAGTCGGCTGACGTTATCCGAGATTATCGGGCGCAAGGTCAGACTTGTGCGGGCAGGGCGCGAATTCAAGGGCTGCTGCCCGTTTCACCGGGAAAAGACCCCGTCTTTCACCGTCAACGACGAGAAGCATTTCTATCATTGTTTCGGATGCGGGGCGCACGGAGATGCCGTGGGTTTCTTGATGCAGCACGATAATCTGGCCTTTCCCGAGGCGGTTGAGATTCTGGCGGCGCAGGCGGGGATGCAGGTTCCGCGCGACACACCCCGCGACGCGGAGCAGGAAAAGGGCCGCCGGGACCTTCTGGCTCTCATGGACGAGTCGGCGCGCTTTTTTCAGGATTGCCTCTATGATCCGCGCAACCGGCAAGCTTTGGATTATATCCATGGGCGCGGATTGGCCGAGGAGATTATCGCGGCCTACAGGATT
Source organism: uncultured Pseudobdellovibrionaceae bacterium (assembly GCA_964583335.1). Taxonomy (GTDB): domain Bacteria; phylum Pseudomonadota; class Alphaproteobacteria; order Micavibrionales; family Micavibrionaceae; genus JAGNKE01. Next base: position 264,066 of record CAZOVG010000004.1, read on the forward strand.
GGGTTTTCCCCGGAAGACCCGCAGACGCTGATAAAGCATATGAAATCAAAGGGTTTTTCCCCGCAAGACCTGCTGACCGCCGGGGTCGCGAAGACCTCCGAGCGTTCGCGCGAACCGTATGCGTTCTTCCGCGGGCGGATCATGTTTCCTGTTACAGACAGGCGTGGGCGTTGCGTAGCCTTCGGAGGGCGCATTTTGCCCGAGCATCTGCGGCCGCCCGACCGGGGCAATTTTACACCCCCCAAATACATCAACTCACCCGATTCGCCGCTCTTTTATAAGAGCCGCGTACTTTATGGCGAGGCGCATGCGCGGATGGAGGCCGGAAAGGGCGGCATCCTGCTGGTAGTCGAAGGATATATGGACGTCATCGCCTGCGCGGCGGCGGGGTTCAAGGGTGCTGTCGCGCCGATGGGCACGGCTTTGACCGAGGAGCAAATCGCTTCACTCTGGAAAATGGCGGCGGGGCCAGTCAAAGAGCCTGTTTTGTGTTTTGACGGTGATACGGCTGGACGCCGGGCTGCCGAACGGGCGCGGGACCGCATCCTGCCCCTTTTGCAACCCGGGCTTAGTGCGCGCTTTGCGTTTTTGCCGGAAGGCGAGGACCCTGACACGATGATTCGTACGCGCGGGGCCGATTCGTTCCGGTCGGTGCTTGAGCGAGCCCTGCCGCTTTCCGAGTTTCTCTGGTTCAGCCTGACCTCCGGGCGATTGTTTAATACGCCGGAATCGCAGGCTGGGCTTAAGAAAGACTTGTTAGATCAGGTGGCGCGGATTGCCGACCGTGACGTGCAGCAACTTTACCGCCAACAGCTTATGAATCGGTTTTCGCAACAATTTTTTACGTCCAACCGATTCGGAACCGATCAGGGCGGCGGGCGGCGGGCTCGGCCTTCCGGCGGTGCTTTAATGGGGGGGGCTCGCGGCACTCCGAAAAAGCCAGGGCGTCCGGTTGATCATCGCAAAGTCCTATCGGCGCGTATCCTTTTGGCCGCAGTGATCAATCATCCGCATATTCATGATGAAATTGAGGAGGCTCTGGGGTGTTTGCAGCCAGGGGACGCGGCCTTGGACCGCCTGAGACAGTTTTTGGTCAGTTATTTGACCGCCAACCCTCTGACGGAGCGTCATAAATTACTTGAGGTCCTTATCCAGAGCGGGTTTGAGGAAGAAATTAATGACATTCTCAACGAATCCGTTTATGTTCACGCTTCGTTTTGCGGACCGCGCACTCTACCTGAGACCGTAGCCTCGTGTTGGCTGGCGTTCTGGAGAGATCTTGAGGCGCGAGAACAGAAGACGCCTCTCATCAAGGCCTAGGGGTTTTCTACGATTAAGCCCCGCAGCAGAGTGAATTGGGACAGGGCGCTTTAAAGGGTGTAGGGTTCGGTCTAGGAATCTTCTTGAAAAATATGAAAAAAGACGACATAACGCTTTGAAATTCATGTAAAACGTGAATAACTTACAGTCCTTGGGTAGGGCGATTCTGTGTCTTTAGGAAGTTTAGGTGTCTGGAAAATGGCTGGAAAAACAAGCGTAAAAGCAAAAGTCAAACCCCCGGTGAAGGCTGCGGCCAAGCCTAACGCCAAGGATAATAAGAAGAAACAGGATAAGCCGGCTTCGGGTGCCTCCGACGTTCTGAGCGGCATCATCAGCAAGCTTGTCGCCGTCGGCGAGAAGAAGGGTTTCGTTACCCACGATCAGGTCAACAAGGCCCTTCCGACGACGAGTTTTTCCACCGAGCAGATCGAGGATGTTATGACCAGTCTGGTCGAGCAGGGCATCCAGGTCGTTCAGAGTGAGGACGAGGTTGCCGAGTCCGAAGGTGCCGAAGGCGAACGCGAGGGGGCATCCTCCAGCGAATATGAGAGCGATTACGAGGCCGGCGGTAACATCGCCGACGACGACACGGGGCGCACGGACGACCCCGTACGTATGTACCTGCGCGAGATGGGCGCTGTGGAATTGCTCTCCCGCGAAGGTGAGATCGCGATTGCCAAGCGCATCGAGGCCGGGCGCGAGTTGATGATCGGCGGGATCTGCGAAAGCCCGCTCGCCATCGAATCGATTATCGCTTGGTATGACGCGTTGCAGAAGGGCGATATCCTGCTGCGCGAGGTGATCGACCTTGAAGCCACTTACAATCAAGGGCCGGAGGGCGAAGACTCTGAGGCGCCTGTGGCGAAATTCGCCAAGGAAGAGCCTGAACCCGCCAAGCCTGAAAAGGAAAAGCCCGGCAAAAAAGCAGCCCTCAAGGCGACCGAAACGTCCAAAAAGGGTAAAGCCGCCCGCGAGGAAGAACCTGAGGAACCACCGCAGGACCCCGATGCTGACCCCGAAGGCGATATGGACGATGAGAGCAATATCTCGCTGTCCGCCATGGAAGAGGAGCTTGCGCCCGCCGTCTTCGAGATGTTCGGAAAAATCCACAAGACTTATAAGAAGATGCGTAAAGTTCAGGAAGAGCGCATCGAGTGGCTGACGAAGGGCAAGAAGCCGCCCGTCGAAACCGATAAGAAATACAACAAGCTTAAAGAAGAGATGGTGCGTCACATGAACGACGTGCACCTCAACAACGCCCGGATCGAGCAGCTGATCCATCATCTCTACTCGATCAACAAGGATCTGGTCGGGATCGAGGGTAAACTGATGCGTCTGGCCGTGGATAGCGGCGTGAAGCGCGAGCGTTTTCTTGAAGAGTATTACGGATCAGAGTTGGATAAAAAATGGCTTTCGCGCGTTGCGAAGCTGAAAGACAAGGGCTGGGCAAAATTCTCGGATAAATATTCCGAAGAAGTCAAAACTATCCGTGACCAGATCACCGCAATTTCCGAAGAGGCCATGCTTCCGGTCGCAGAGTTCCGCCGGATCGTCGGAACCGTGAAAAAGGGCGAAACGGAAGCCGGGCGCGCGAAGAAGGAAATGGTCGAGGCCAACCTGCGCCTCGTGATCTCGATTGCCAAGAAATACACGAACCGGGGCTTGCAATTCCTCGACCTGATTCAGGAGGGGAATATCGGCCTGATGAAGGCGGTCGATAAATTCGAATACCGCCGGGGTTATAAATTTTCAACGTATGCGACGTGGTGGATCCGGCAGGCGATTACACGCTCGATTGCCGATCAGGCGCGCACGATCCGTATCCCTGTTCATATGATCGAGACGATCAATAAGCTGGTGCGGACCTCCCGCCAGATGATGCACGAGATCGGCCGCGAGCCGACGCCCGAAGAGCTGGCCGAGCGTCTTCACATGCCGCTGGACAAGGTGCGCAAGGTTTTGAAGATCGCCAAGGAGCCGGTTTCCCTCGAAACGCCGATCGGCGACGAGGAAGATTCATCGCTCGGCGACTTTATCGAGGACAAGAACGCGATTCTGCCCATCGAGAGCGCGATCCATTCCAACCTGCGCGAGACCACGACGCGTGTTCTGGCCTCTCTCACGCCGCGCGAGGAGCGCGTGCTGCGGATGCGGTTCGGGATCGGGATGAACACCGATCATACGCTTGAGGAAGTCGGGCAGCAGTTCAACGTCACGCGCGAACGTATCAGGCAGATCGAGGCGAAGGCGCTGCGCAAGCTCAAGCACCCCAGCCGTTCGCGCAAGCTGCGGAGCTTCCTTGATACCTGAAGTAAAATCCAGAGGTTTTTTGAAAGGTGAAGTTACAGGCTTATCTAATCCTAGATGTGTTTTTGAGAATCATAAAGATTGCTCAAATAAAATTTCTCGAGAACACTATTTTTCAGAGGCAATTTTAAAGCAGCTAAATTGGGATGGTTTAACTTTTACTGGCTTCCCTTGGGCTTCGAAGCCTTCAGTTAAATCTATGACGGCCAAATTTTTATGCGAACGCCATAATAATGCTCTTGGCTTTTTAGATGCTTCCGCTAGTCATTTTTTTTCAGAAGTAAGGCGGGCCGTTACTTTAAGCACTCTTGACACTTCATTTCATGTTTCTGGAAAATTTTTTGAGCTTTGGATGCTTAAGGTTTTTGTGGGAGCAATCAAGGCTAAAATTGTTCAAAGCTTTAACACGGTTGCACCGAAAAATGTGTCTTTACCTCAGGATCTTTTAGATATTCTTTCTGGTTTTATGCCTTTTAAGGATGGAATGGGAATGTATTTATTAGGTATTGATGAATACACAGGAGAAAAACTTGGTTTTACGCCCGTATTCTATAAAAATAATCAGCATAAGGAATTTTTGTGCGGGTGCGACATTAATATTGCTGGCATGAATTTTCGCTTAGTGACCGATCGAAGAGTTATTGTGCCTTCTGGATCAGTTTACAGGCCAAAACTAATTTACATGCAGTCGGCCTTTTTTGATAGACGAACCCTGCACCTTCAATGGTAATTAAAAAGACACAAAGTATTTTTAGTTCAGATTTTTAATTACTGTTCGTCGAAATTTGCATCGTAAAAAATTGTGTTTTAGAGTCTGCTCTCTGTTTTTATTTCCTGGAGAACCCCATGCCTTACATCTTTATGTTTTCTGCCTTTTTGCTGCTGCTCGGCGTTTTTTCGGCTCCTGTCATGGCCGATAACCCGATCGAGTCCAAATCGTATGAGCCGGGGGAGATGGTTCTCTTGGATGAGGGGAAGGCGGGAAAGTTTGTAGATAGTCTTGATGATCTTGCGCAAATTCGTGCACAAATGGGGGATCAGGGGCAAAATGACCCGCTACGCATAAAACCAGCCATTCTGACGGAGCAAAATTATGCGCCTTACCGTACTGCAGTTAAGGCTATAAGCGAAGAGTCGCCTGACGATTACGCGACCATAAAGGCACTGGCTGAGAAGTATGGTTTTACATCGGCTGAGGATTGGGCCGAGACGGCGGACGGTGTGCTGCTGACTTTCTTTTACATCCAGCAGGAAAAGGAAGGCCGAACGATTGAGGACAAGATGCGCGAGCAGCTGACCCCGGAAATGATGGCCAAAATTCCTGCAAGTCATAAGCATATGGTCGATAACGCTCTGAAAATGGCGAATAAGATTAATCAAGTGCCCGAAGAAAACGAGCAGATCGTGCGCGGGCTTCTTCCTAAGCTTGAAGTGGCGATGAGTAAAAACCTTTAGGTCGGCTTACGCTTAAGCAACGCCGTCCGGCCCCGGTAATTCCTGCGGCTCGCAGGCTGGCGCTCGCGGGGGATGTTTGCGGTCATATTCCTGCTGTTCGGCGATCAGTTCGTCCTGTGGCTTCATTTTGTTTGCGAGCAGAAATTCAGCAAAACAGTCCAGCCTGTGCCGTTCGGATTTGATCAGGGCTTCGGCCGTTTCCTGAAGCCGTTCGATGTTTTCCTTTGACGCGTCATCGAAATCGTCGCTGGGGGCGGGCCTGTCCGGGCCGTGCGGGCGGAGGTCGGTTTGTATGCGCATATAATCAGGACCAATGAGCGTGCGCATAATATAATCGTGGGAGCGCATGCTGCCGAGATTGATGTCCACTGTCGGCCCGGCCCATTTCAGGATCCCGGCGTTTTTGAGGCCCTTGTGGTCGAGCGGGCGCTCGGTCTCCCCGGTCCCGAGAGAAAACACCACGTATTGATGCGCGGGGCCGAAGCGCCGCACGGCATCTGAATAGGCCAGAAGGGCCGGGTTGTTGGCGAAATTCCCGCCGTCGATCAGGTGCGTGGGCTCGCCCAGCATGTTGTGCGCCGTATGCACATTGAAATAGGACTGAGCGGAGCTTGTCGCGCGGGTGACGTCGAAGAGGGTGTAATCCTTCGCGCGGGGATCCTCATGGCGGTCGTAGGGGTTGGTGAAGTTGCCTTGCGCCTCCCACGACTTGAAGAGCTTTTCCTTGCGGCGCACGATATCGTAGGCGGACACCATCAGATCGTTATCGAGATCGGAGAGCCTCAGATCGCCAAACGTCTCGCGCAGAACGTGGTCGAGGTGCTTGCCGTCGTAGCGGGTGGTGAAGAGGTTGGGGACGTCGATATTGAATTTGCGGGCGAGGAAGCCCTTGCGGAAGATATCCGCCCCTTCGTCGATGAACAGGCTTTTGGCCTGCCCCGCCGTCATGATCGGTTTGCCCTTGACCAGCGAGGTCGCGGCGACGACCAGCCCGCCCGCCGAACTCCCGGCGCTCATGTAAAATTGAGACTGGGCGGGGACGCCCATCTGGGTTTCCATATATTCAAGGACCCGGCCGGGGATGATGCCCCGAATGCCGCCGCCATCGACCGAGAGGAGGGGAATGATACTCATGAAGACCTGCCCGCAATGATTGTTTTTGTTCGTTGCGGCCAATCTTAAGGGTTTTGAGCCTCCGGGGCAAGTTTTGCCGACGCAGGCGCAAATTGCCTTTATCTTGGCGGGAAGGCATATTATAAGCTTTGGAGTAACGGGCCTGTAGCTCAGTTGGTTAGAGCAGTCCGCTCATAACGGATTGGTCGTAGGTTCAAGTCCTACCGGGCCCACCAGATTTCCCTAAATCCGCTCCGTTACGCCGCCAGCGACTTGATGTCGATTGAGAAGCGGTAGCGCACGTCGCCCTTGATCATGCGTTCGTAGGCTTCGTTAATTTTCTGGATCGGGATTATTTCCACGTCCGAGACGATGTTGTGCTTGCCGCAGAAATCCAGCATTTCCTGCGTTTCCTTGATGCCGCCGATGAGGGAGCCCGCGAAGGTGCGGCGGCGCATAATAAGGCCGAAGACGTGGACCTCAAGCGGTTTGTCGGGCGCGCCGACCATGGTGAGGGTGCCGTTGACCTTCAGCAGGTTGAAATAGGCGTTCACGTCGTGCGGCGCGGCGACGGTGTTCAGGATGAAATCGAAGCTGTTGGCGTGTTTGGCCATGTCGGCTTCGTCCTTCGAGACGATCGCCCCGACCGCGCCGAGGCGCTTGGCATCCGCCGCCTTGCCGGGGGAGGTCGTGACCACCCAGGTTTCCGCGCCCATCGCGCTGGCGAGTTTGACGCCCATATGGCCGAGGCCGCCAAGGCCGACGATGCCGACCTTCATGCCCTTTTTGACGCCCCAGTGGCGCAAGGGGGAGTAGGTCGTGATGCCCGCGCAGAGGAGGGGGGCCGCGCCCGCGAGGTCGAGGTTATCGGGCACGCGCAGGACAAAATCCTGATCGACCGTGATTTTTTGGGCATAGCCGCCGTAGGTGGGGGTTTTTCCGTCCTGCTCCATGCCGTTATAGGTGCCGGAGAAGCCGTTATCGCAATATTGCTCAAGGCTTTCCGCGCAGTGCGGGCATTTGCGGCAGGAATCGACGAGACAGCCGACGCCCACGCGGTCGCCGACCTTGAATTTCTTGACGTTCGCGCCGACTTTTTCGACGTGGCCGACGATCTCATGCCCCGGGACCATCGGGAAGATCGAGCCGCCCCATTCGTCGCGCGCCTGATGGATGTCGGAGTGGCACACGCCGCAGAAGGCGATGTCGATCAGCACGTCGTTCGGACCGGGTTCGCGGCGGCTCAGCGCGTGGGGGGCGAGGGGGCTGGTGGCGCTCTGCGCGGCGTAGGATTTGACGTTGATCATCGGGGGCTCCGTTTGGTGTTCTGGCGCGGCTAGGGTTGTGTGGGTAGTGTGCGGAATTAGGGGGGAATTGGCAAGGGCGTCGTTTCGGGAAGGCGAAAGAGTAATGGCGGAGAGGACAGGAGATTGTTCGAACTCTCTCTATGACACTTTAGCCGATTGGGAAGCCCAGCTTAAACTTGCAAATGTCTCGTTCGAGGAGCCGTCCCCATGACAGGCTCCCCGGACACGAACGCCAACCGCCTCAATGACTTCCTGACCGCTGCCAAGGGCGATTCGGTCGTTCTGGCCGCCCAAAGGACCAAGCCGCTCCACCCGTTCTCCCTGCGGCTGACGCAGGAAGAACGGGAGCGGCTGGAAGCGGAAGCCAAGGGCAAGCCGCTGGGCGTCTATATCCGCGAACGGCTCTTGGGGGACGGGACCGCGCCCCGGAAGCTGCGGCGCAAGCCCTCTGTCGATCAGGCCGGGCTGGTGAAGGTGCTGGGGATGCTGGGCCAGTCCCGGCTGGCCAATAACCTCAACCAGATTGCCAAAGCCGCCCATATCGGGGTGCTGGTCGTCTCTCCGGCCCTGATCGAAGAGCTTGAGAATGCCTGCCGCGATATCCGCATTATGCGCGATGCCTTGCTGTCGGCCTTGGGTTTCCCGCCTGCGGGGTCCGGCCCATGATTCTGATGGGCAACCAGCGCGGCGGGGGCCGGGACTTGGCCTTGCACCTTCTCTCCCCGGACAACGATCATGTCACGGTGCATGAAGTGCGGGGCTTCGCCTCGGACGATGTACAGGGGGCGTTTCAGGAAGCCTACGCCCTGAGCAAGGGGACGCGCTGCAAGCAATTCCTCTTCTCTCTGTCTTTCAATCCGCCGCCGCGCGAGAACGTCTCCACCGAAACCTTTGAGGACGCCATTGCGCGCGCGGAAGCCAAGCTGGGCCTGACCGACCAGCCCCGCGTCATCGTCTTCCACGAGAAGGAAGGCCGCCGCCATGCTCATGCGGTGTGGAGCCGGATCGACATTGAAGAGATGAAGGCCGTCCAGCTTTCCTATTCGCACCTCAAGCTGCAAGACCTCTCGCGCGAACTCTACCTCGAACATGGCTGGAAAATGCCTGAGGGGATTGCGGATAGAAGCCGCAGCGATCCGCGCAACTTCACGCTCGATGAATGGCAACAAGCCAAGCGGCAGGGCCAAGACCCGCGTGCGATCAAGACCGCGTTGCAAGATGCCTGGGCGATCTCGGATAGCAAACCCGCGCTCATCCACGCTTTGAAGGAACGCGGCTACACCTTGGCTCGTGGGGATCGCCGGGGGTATCTGGCGGTCGATCACAACGGCGAAGTTTACGCCCTTCCCAAATGGGCAGGCGTTAAAACCAAAGACGTGCGCGCCCGTCTGGGCGAAGCGGATACGCTGCCCTCCCTCGATGAGGCCAAAGCGCAATTCGCCAAGGACATGCAGCCTGCGCTCACAAGGTGGGAGCGCGAACTGCAAGAGCGGATCGACGCGCAGCACGCCCGCCATGAAACCCATAAGCGCGGCCTCATCGAACGCCAGACCGCCGAACGAAAGGCTCTGTTGGACGGGATCGAAGATCGCCGTATCCGGGAAACGCAGGCGCGGGCGGAACGCTTCCGCACCGGGCTGGCCGGATTCTGGGACAAGCTCCGGGGCGAACACCGCCGCTTGCGCGAGGAAAACGAGAAAGAGGCATACGATGCCCTGCTGCGCGACCGCCGCCAGAAAGACGATCTGATCTTCGCGCAGCTTGAAGCGCGCCGCGCCCTGCAAGACCGCCATAAGCAGGAATTGGAGCGGTTACAGGATCAGCAACGCGGATTGGCCGAAGACCGCACCCGGTTTGAGAAGGCGGCCCAAGGTCCACCGGACCCGGCGGATGACCGCAAACGCGCGTTCCTCGAAAGTCGCAAGAAATCCGGGCATGAGCCGGAACGGCCTCACGCCCCCGAACCGGAGCGATAAATTTCGCGACATCCCCCTGAGCGTATGGCAAGGCCGGGCTATGATGCCCGAATCCCATGCGATCAGGGGCGCTTGCCGTGTCGTATCTCGATGATCTTCTGAATGAAGCGAATGCCCGCGTCCGCCGTCTGCCGCGCGCAAAGCGCATTGCGGCTTCGATGCTGGATGATCCGGCGCTCTTGCATCGCGTCGTCTACCGCCAGAGCCGCAGCCTGTGGGCCGGGCATTTCTGGGCGCTGAACTTCTGGACCGACACACTCAGTGCCTACGTCGATCTCTGGCATGAACGGCACGACTACTTCAAAGCGCAAGGCACGCCGGAATTTGACTGCCACACGCTGGCTTATGACCGCGCCACCATCACGACGGAGCGCGAATTGCCCAAAGCCATGCGGCAAAGGCCGGGACGCGTTTACTTGCGTCTGCCGCGCGAGAATCTGTTTCCGCGCCTCAAGGTTACGCCATCGGCGGAAATCCTGCCGCACGAATGGCCGTGGCTCTATTTCTATTTCGCCGAACAGAGCGCGCGCGGCTACTTCCCACCCGATAAGGCATGGCCTTTGGCGATTGCCGAAGCGGGTTACTGGACGGCCTTAATGCTCAAAACCCGCAACACAGATGAAACGGCGCGGCTGCTCGGCATGAGCGGAACGAACTTCCGCGCGGCGGTCGCCACGGCGCGGCGTCTCGCCGATTGGCCGGAAGCCGAGGACGTCCAACGCGCGAAGGATGAGTTTCTGCGACGGTTTGAAGGCCGCCAAGCGCGCGTCCAACCCGCGCCTCCTGTATCCGAAGGCGCGCCGTTCTGATGCGCGCGCTTCCGATGCACACGGGCCTGCCAACCCCGGATGAAACGCTGCTGGACGATCTCGAAACGCTGCTGATCGCCTTGGATATGCACCCGATGTTCATGCGCCAGAGCTTCAAAATCCTGCGGGTGAACCTGCTAGAGATGAAGGCGGATCGCCTGACGCCGGACCTTGCGGTGCTGAAAGCGCGCTTCGCTTCCATGCCCGATGCCGAATTGTATGCCGCGTGGGGCGCGCTCCATAACCCGTTCCGCCTGCAAGACCGCGTGCTGCATTGAGCGGTGGGTTAGCTCTGGCTGCGTTGAGCGCGGAAAGCGGCAACAGCCCGCCCCAACGTGCGGGCCGAGACGTTGAGGTCTTTTGCAAGCGCCGTGAAGGTGAGGCCGGGGGTGGAATCCAGCTTGTGTACCGCTGCCGCAACCTGTTTGGGCGTGAGTTTCCGGGGACGGCCAAGAACGGAGCCGCGTTTGCGGGCGGCTTCCATTCCCGCCTTGGTCCGCTCAGAAATCAGAGTCCGCTCAAGCTCGGCAAAGGCATTGCGGATTTGATACATGCACTTGCCCATCGGCGTGGTGGTGTCGAGTTGGTCCGTGAGGGACAGAAATTCAACGCCCCGCCGCTCAAACTGTTCAAGGATATCGAGGGCGTGGCGCAGGGACCGGAAGGCCCGGTCCATTTTCCAGATGACAAACACGTCTCCCGGCGCAAGCGCGTCCAGCGCCGCCTGAAACCCCGGCCTCACTTTGCCGACCGCAGAAATCCCCTGATCCTCGAAGATGCGCACACATCCAGCCTCTTTGAGAGCATCATATTGAAGGGCCAGATTCTGGTCCTCCGTGCTCACCCGCGCGTAGCCAATTCTCACCAACAGACATGCACCTCCCGCCGCCCTGAACAGGGCTGTTTTGGCCTCGCGGAAGATAGACAAATTGGTTCCATTTTGCTAGGTAGAGGTCAGGTCAGAAGACGGGCGTTCAGGGACGGCGAAGTGCGGTTTTCGCGGGCGTTATTCCGCGTTGGGTCGGGCCGTCATAAAGGAACCTTATTGATCGGACCATTCGCGGTCCGGTGGCTCAAGCGGTTTCGCCGTGGGGCGGTTTCTTATCCACGGTGCAGGAAGGACGGGATCGGGTTTATGTTTGTTCGCCTGCTGACGATTGCTCTTTGCCTGCTGTCGCTTTCAGCCATGCCTGCCGCTGCGCAGACGGCAACGCAGCAGGCGCAAGAGCTTCGTTATCTCGACTTTGCGCGCAGCGATGGCTGGGCCGCCGCGCAAAGCGCCGCCGTCATCGGCTCGCGCGATCAGCGTATTGTCCTTGTGTCTTACGCGGACCCGCAAACCACGCGGACCTTCTACGATATCGCCTTGGAGTTCACGCGCCCGCCGCAGGCGATTCCGATCTTTGGTGTGGTGCGCGCCCCGCAACACCCCACAGAGCCGAACGCCAACGGGTTTGACCTTTACATCAACGGCCTGCCGCTCGGCGAAGTCCCGAACCCGGACAACGCCTATTCGCCTGCGCAATTCCTGCGCGCGCTTCTGAACAATGTCCGGCGGGAATTTCACCCGAGCCGTCCCTGACCGATGAAAGGACCATCCGGCCCCATGATCGTACGTCTTCTTGCCGCCGCGCTCTGCGCCGTGTCCTTGGCTAGCTCGCCCGCCAACGCGCAATCGCGGCTTTCGGACCCGTTGCAGGCTGCGCAACGGTCTTGGCTGTGCCGCAGCGTCGTTCCCGCTTCGGATGTGGTCTGGACGACCAATCCGTGGCGGACACAACCGTTCTCGACGTCGCCTCCTGCCGATTACTTGACGTGGAGCAACGCGCTCGCTTCGCAGGCCGCATGGGCTGTGCTCTACGGCTACAGCCTGTGGACCATCGACCGCGAACACCGCCACCCGGTCATTGCGGCGAGTAACGAGCGCGCCCTTGTCAGCGCCTGCCGCGCGGAAATCAGCGCGTTACCGAACGCGGCGCAAGAGGCCGTGCGCAATCAGTACGCGCCGAACTGGCAGGCCGTGCGCGAAGCCAATCTTGCCCGCCAGAACACCCCGACGACCGACCCGGCCTTGATGCGCAAAGAGGCGGAATGGTGCGTAGCGGCGTTTGACTTTGGCAACGCCGCTCTTCTCGCCGATCCGCAAGGGACGTTCGGCATTGACACGCGCGCGCCGGGCGGGCGGGAACGCTCGGAGCGGTTCGGGCGCGCGTTTGCCGAGCAACTGGATTGGTGGGTCGCGCGTGCGCGAACGCTGCGTGCAAGGCCGGACGCGGCCGCGCCGCGCTCCGAACAGATGCCGCTTATGCGGGAAGTCCATACGATGTTTGAATATGCCGGGCTTAGTCCGGCGGACCTTGCCGCCGTCAGGAGCTATTTCATAAAACAGGAAACGAATTTCTGCGCGGCGAAGGCAAACGCGCTTCGGCAACGCAGCACACCATGAAGCGGGTGCGCCTCCTTTTCGGTCTGCTGGCCGTGTCGGCGGCGCTCTCGGCCTGCACCCCGTCGCGGGGATTGCCGCCGCCCTTCATCGGAAACGAGTTGCCGCCCATCGACAAGAACAAGGGACGCTGCATCGAGCTTGAGCACGAGCCCGCCCCGGAGGGCGGCTTGCGCATACCAAGACAAACCGTCTGCCCAGCATTCGGCGTGAAGTCTCAATGAGCAACAGCCCATCGCATCGGATCGACGGCAAGCAGCGGGTGCAGATTCTCACTCTGCACGGTGCGGCCCGCCGCGTCGCCGCGCGTCATTTTAACGAATATGATGCGGACATAGCGGCGATGTATTGGGTCGGGCTGCATGTCTCGGCGGTGCTTAAGCTGCCTGCGCCGCTCATCCGGCTGGCGGTGGTGCTGGAACGCGAGCCGTATTCATTGGTGAGCACCATCGGTGCGTATCAGGCGCTCAAGGTGCGCGAGCCGATGCGCTGCGAACGCGCGTATCCTGAGTTTCTGGGGCTGTACGATCAAATGACGCGAAGGCCATTCTACGCGGTCGGCTAACGCGGCGGGAAAGCGCGGGGGTCCGCGCTTTCGCCATGCGGTCAGTGCTGCCAAAAAATGTGAACTTCCTCGAAGCCCGTTTCGATGGCGAGAATATCGCACATGGCCAAATCACGGCCCATGCGTTCCCAGTCGATGTAATATTGTAGGCTTTCGGGAATCTGCGTGGTTTGCTCAGTGATCTCCTGCGCGAAGTCGGCCACGGATGAATGAACGCCGCAATAGCGGTCTTCAAGCGCCTCCTTGGCTTCCTCAAGATCGCCGAAATACTCCATCAGCTTCCCGGCAATCGCGCCGTGTTCCTCGATGAACGCGGCCAGCTCGGCAACGTGGTGCACACTCTCGTATTCACGAAGGGAAACACCTTCAAAGCCCTCGTAGTCATGGATGGCGTGTTCTTCGGCTCCGGGAATGGGGGATGCGGCCAACATCGCTTTGATGCCTTCCCAGATATGATCTTCGCCTAAAGTGGCGTCGATCCAGCGCCCATGCAGGATGCCGTTATTGTAGGCCGCAAGACACGCCACATAGATGCGAATGGTTCCATCTTCACCGCCCACCGGGTGGATGCCGGGCGGCAATTCAGCCAAAGCGAAGCCTTGCGCGGCTCTGCTGGCTTTTTCATCTTGCGAAGCGTTTGAGGTCAGCTTGATCCAGACGCCATTTGCATAATCGGGGTGACGGCCCCACAGGATTGTGTTCGTCATCGGAAGGTTTCCTTTCAATAGGAAGGGGTTGCTCATGCAACCCTGCCTTCCGGCGAGGATGGGGTTAGCAAGCGCAAGGAGGCTCCGAACGAGGGTCCGCGCCAACGGCGTGGATGCGTTGGGATGCCTTGCGTGCGCGAGGGGCGAAGCCCCATAGCTCTACTCTTCTTTGATTGCGCGAAGGATCGACGCCGGACGGCGGAGACGCTTGCGGCTCCGTTCACAAGAGCCTGACCGCACAGCGGCGCGCCAAAAGACCAAGACGAAAAGCGCTATCGCTCGGCGTTGCTCTGCTGACTGAGCAACCACTTCCAGAGTTCAGACTTGGCGTAGACATAGGGACCGATGTCGTGTCCCCGCCCGGCAAGGGCATTGAAGTGCGCGGGAAGATCGCGCGCCCTCAACTCCGCTGCCACCATACGGCTGTGTTCAACAGGAATGAACATGTCGTCGGAGCCGTGCATCAGCCAAAGCGGATCGTTGATGTGCCACGTTTCCGCCGGGTCCCATGTTCCGGCGCTCGCAATTCCAGCGGCAAAGCGGTCCGGGTAGCGTTCCAGCGCGCCGATAACACCCGATGCCCCCATCGAATGGCCGACAACATAAACGCGGCGCTTGTCGATAGAATAATTTTCAATGATCTGGTCGATCCCGGCGATGACCTGCGGCAGGTGATCGGGATAGGGAATGCTCTGCTGCATTCGGTACTCGGGGTTTTCCGGGGTTGCCCAGAAGGCGCGCGGCGGCGCGATAGGAACCATCACAAAGACGGGATAGGATTTGCGGAAAGTCGGAGAGGCTAACGCCTCAGCGGCATAGATGCGGCTGCTGACGCCGTGCAGCGCCACCACGAGCGGATAAGACCGCTTCGGGTCATACCCTTCGGGCTTCATCAGGAAATAGCTGCCGACAAAAGGGAACGTCCCGCTCCATGAGGTTTGTCGCTCGTAAAGCTGCGGCGCGGCGGCCACCGTCTGCGGAACGCGGTAGATGTGCGAGACTTCATTCACAGCCAAGCCGACAAGGATCAGAACCGTCACGACATGGATCGTGCGATCAAATACACTCCATGGAGACTTCTTCGGTGGAGATGCCGTCATTCCGGGTCAAATGCGGGCAGACACATCCCGTAAGGGAGGTCTGCCCGATCTCCTTACGCGGCGAGAAGGCGACCGCTGGCTTCCAGCGCGGCTTCGTCAGTCAGTCCCGTTTTATTGAGGATCACGGCGATCTGAATGAAGTTGTCGCCACCTCCATTGGCATCGACCGCAAGGAGGCTGTTTGAACCGCTGGTGGTGATCTGCACGAAATCAGTGATCGCATGAGTCTGCGGATCGTATCCTTCGAGGATGTCCCGAATGTCGATGACATCAAGCTGCGTCGTGTTGAAGTCCTTGATGGTGTCCACGGCGTCAAACGTCTGCCCTTCAAGGAAGCGGAACGTATCGGCTCCGGTGCCCCCGGTCAGTTCGTCCGTTCCCAGCCCTCCAATCAGGATGTCGTTGTTGTTGTCACCGAGAAGCTGGTCGTTTCCGGCGCCGCCCATCAGAAGGTCATCCTGTGAGCCGCCATAGATGAGGTCGTTCCCATCGCCGCCGTCGATGGTGTCGTTGCCGTTATAGCCACGTAGCGTGTCGTTTCCGGCATTGCCTTCAATCGTATCGACGCCGCTTCCGCCGTGGACTTGATCGTCTCCGTCGCCCGCATAGAGGAAATTGGCGTGCACGGTTGTGGACCCGCGATAGCCGTAGATGATGTCATTGCCGCCGTGCCCGTAGATCGTATCCACGCCGGACCCGCCATAATTGACACCATAAAGCGTTTCGCCCGCAGCCGTTCCATTCAGCGTCAAATCGACAGATAAAAGTGAAACAGTCGAAGCGTCGGCAAACTCCAAAGTCTCGATGACGTAGGCGCTGCCATAAGTCTGGCTTTGCAGCACGATCGAGCCGCCAGCACCGCCGTCGATCTCGATTTTCACATGATCGTTGGAGATACGGAAAATATTGAGATTGGCTACCGTGATGCCTGCGCCGAAGACGATCCGGTCGGCCCCTGCCGTATCGTAATAGGTATCGTTTCCATCCCCGTAATTGAAGACGTAACGATCATTTCCAGCACCGCCATTGGCTGTGTCGTCGCCCGTACCGCCTACCAGCGTGTCGTTCCCGGCATTGCCGGTGAGCGTGTCGCTATCGGCCTCGCCGTGGAGTTCGTCGTTGCCGCCGTCACCATAGAGCGAGTCGTTGCCGTTCCCGCCATAGAGCCAGTTGACCTTGACATCGGTTTCGTTGCCCGCATCGGCATAGAGGATATCGTTGCCGTCCATGCCGAAGATCGTGTCCGATCCCGTGCCCATGCTTCCGGCCAACATCCCACGCAGCGTGTCGTTGCCGGAGGTTCCGATGAGCGTCTGGTTCATCGTCCGCAGATCGAGCGTCGAATTGTCGGCGAACTTGAGGATTTCGAGATTTCCGCTTTCGATGGTCACGGAACCCGTCCCTGCCGAGGGCAAGACAGCAATGCGTAGCGCCGTGTTGGAGATGCGCAGAATTTCAAGGTTGGCGAGCGTGATCCCCGCGCCGAACTCTAGCGTGTCGATATCGGTGCCTGACTCCGTGACGGTGTCGTGGCCATGCCCGGCAAAGAACTTATACGTATCGGCTCCGCCTTGGCCCTTGAGGGTGTCATTGCCCAGACCCCCATTGAGAACGTCGTTCCCAAGATCGCCCGAAAGCGTGTCGTTTCCAAGACCACCCGAAAGGATGTCATCGCCGCTGTTGCCTGTCAGAGTATCGTTGCCGACAGTACCTGCGAGCGTGTCATTACCTGTTGTACCAAAAATGATGGTGCCGATCTCGGAATGCCATTCGAGCGCATCAAGAATCTGCTGCGTGGTCAGGGTTGCATCGCTGGCCATGAGGGCGGCTTGCAGCGCCGTCTGATCGCCGATTGAAAGATTGTCGATCCCGGTGATCTGGTCGATCACGCTCACCACGCCCTTCCAGAACGTCACTTTGTCATTGACCTGCGCAGGGTCCAGCGATTGTTCAACAAGGCTATCCAGCGTGTCCTCATCCAGCCCTGTGATGCCTTCAATGGAATCGTCTGCGGGATTGTAGAAGAGCGAGCCTGTAAAGAGCGCTTGTCCTGCGCCCTGTACAATCATCCGTGCGCCGATGGCCTTCACCGTCATGTCGAACGCCTGATGAAGCTGGTCTGCGGCCAGCACGTCCGGGTGTTCAAACTGCCCGTTCTGTAGGAAGTCTCGCCCGAACAATTCCTCCAAGAACTCCAACTTACGCGCATCCACGAAAGGACCACGGCTGGCAGGATCGACACCATCCACGCCCGCCCACCGCAGCAGGATCGCCTCTACTTCGGCGGCAACCGCGCCGTCATCGACAAAGAGTTGATCAAGAGATTTGCTCGCGAACGCGGTGAGCAAGCTGAGCAGGCTTTCCGGGTTGTTGTGGTCGTTGTCCAAAGAGGCGGCGATATAGAAGTCCGGTAAGGTACCGTAGCCGCGCTGGCTTGCGCCAAGCAGGGCAGTAACGTCCAACGTGTAATCGCCACGGAAGCTGGTATTGATATCGTCGTACTGGAACCAGACATCCACGATGGCAAGATTCTGCGGCCCACTTACGCCGTCATCAACGGTGTAGGTCGAGACGTGCGAGATATCATGCCCCGCGTTGGTCTGATTGACCGTCGTTGCGTTCAGGTTGATCGAAACGATGTTCAGCGCGGTGAGCGAGAATAGCTCGTTGGATTCGCTGAATCCGTTCTGGTTCAGGTCGCGCCAGACCAGAAGATCAGCAAAGGCCGTGTCGCTGGCGTTGATGACGTTATCGCTGTTGGAATCCAGCAGGCGCAGGTCTGTAAACCCGTCCTCCGCCACGCTGCCGAACAGTTCCGAATGATCAGTGATAATCCCGTCATTGTTGGCGTCGATGGCTAAGAAGCCGTCATCCGACTGGACCCAGCCGACAGCTTCGCCAAAGCCGTCTTGGTCGATGTCCCAATAGATGTTGCTGTCCACCAGCGAGACAAGCTCGACGCCGTCACCGTCCAGATCGAGCACAAGAGGCGAGCCGTTGTTCCACGCCGCCCAGAAAGCGTTCCACGCCCCCGAAACCCATGCGGCAATCGGGTGGATCGTCGAGGGAGTAACTACGTCTCCGGGCGAAGTCGGCAGGCCGTTGGACACATCAAACTGAATCGGCCCGCCTTCACCGCCATTGCCGTTCTCGTCTGGGGCGAAGCCGATCTCGTCGGTGCTTGCGCCATCGTCCCCGAAGTGATCCCAAAGTACCAGCACCACTTTGCCTGTTGCCTTATCTACAATCAGCAGGTCGTCGCCACTCCGTTCTAATTCAACATCATCGCGGTCGTACCCTTCGAGGATGATTTTGTTAGAAGATGTCGGATCGTCATCGTTGGAGATAAAAGTCGTATTTCCCTTTTGGATACGGATGATGTCGTTTCCGCCGTTGTCTTCCAGCGTACGGAATCCTCCTGAAACACCGCCATTTCCGATGATGATCGTGTCATCGCCATTGGAATCGAACGCGAGATTCTTTCCCGCATACGGGTATGGGTCTATCCCAACAGACTCCAAAACAGCATCAAATTC
Organism: uncultured Pseudobdellovibrionaceae bacterium; assembly: GCA_964583335.1. Taxonomy (GTDB): domain Bacteria; phylum Pseudomonadota; class Alphaproteobacteria; order Micavibrionales; family Micavibrionaceae; genus JAGNKE01. The sequence continues at coordinate 282,704 of CAZOVG010000004.1, forward strand.
GAGACCAGCCTGAGCCAAGATTGTTGCAACAACAGAATTGCTATTGAACCCAAGTGGATTGTAAGCCGTCTTTAGGTCCATATATGATCTATCAACACCCGCCGAGTCTGGACGAGTCAACATTTCGCCGTATGGCGTCATCTTGTTGGTGGGAAAGCCAACCGGAATAACTGCATCTATCATCGCCTGCGCCATAGCGTCGATCTCAGTAGGCGGCAGATTTGTAACCTCAATCGCAGCAGCGTGAATGTGCTCACCCGGCTGCCTTCCAATGTTAATTAGGACGTTCCCAAAAGTGCCTTGCGGGTCGTCCACAGGAAACGAACCCAAGCCGTTTCCAATACCAGCACTCTGCTGCCCTTCGATTTCTGTAGTCCATCCGTCTTTATAAATAACGATTTTGATATGCGGGGAGGTCTCGCTCGCAATTACGTATATTTTCGTCTCTTCACTCATTTACTGTGACTCCTTGTAGAACATTGATAAAATATCGTAGGGGGGTATCTTTGATCGGGTTACGCCCTTGTGCTCGACACCCATAAGAAAGCCGCCCAATGTGTATCGAACGGTGAAATAGTGTCCGTTGGGAGTCTGCTTGGCGTCTTTGCTCAGGAGATGGATTTCGCTATTCGGAATTTTGAGATAAGTGACAAGGTAGTGATCTGAGCTATCACCACGGATGTACGCAGCAGGAATCCCGCGCGCGAAGTCTAGATGCCAGTGGTTCGATTTTACGTAACCTCGGCGAGTCAAATACTCCGCTTCTATTGATCCCTCTGATGATCCAACGGGCCAAGCTTTTTCAAAGGCGGCCCTGAAGCTTTGGATGTTGTCGTGACACCGGGGATCAAGCGCGTCGAACGTGACGAAGCGATAAACAACGAACGCAAGCGTTACGACTATGAGCAATACTATGACGGATCGTATTTCCCGGTCCTCTGCATCATCGAAATGAAAAATGTCCCTGAGAACTATACGAAAATAGATGCGGGGTACTTCAAGCAAAAATTGTAATGGCACGCGAAAACGCAACAAAGTTGCTGTGTTTCGGCGTGTGAAAATCGGAAATGCACACGCGCGTATTCGGTGCGCTCACGGCGCAAACGGCGGCGCGTTCATCCGGTTCTGGCCCAGCACAATCACGGTGCAATAGTTCTGCGCGCGCGTGATGCCGTTGTAGAGCAGCCTTCGCAGATGCTCGGCGCTACCTGTCGCCGTGTGCGGCCAAAGCACGATGACGTTCGGAAACTCGCGGTTCTTGGCGCGCTGGATTGTCATAACAAGATGACCGCGTTGCTGTCGGAAGCCCAGACGCGAACGGTTGCGCACGGACTCCCGCACGAACTCCGTGACTTGCGCGGCGGTGAAGGACGCTTGCCCGTGCGCACGACGCAAACGGTCCATGCGGCTGATGGTCTGCGCGATTGGGGCGTGTCCGGCCAACGGCGTGAGAAGCACGCGAAGATCGGCGCAGGACGCCGATTGCGGCAAGGCGATATCGGCCAGCAAGGCGTCCGCTTCGTCGTGGTCGTGACGGTCCCAAGTATGCGGATACGGCCCAAAGGTCGCGCCGTTCTTGCGTGTATGCTGCTTGGTTTGAAGGGTATTGAGCGCCGCGCGGATAATCGCGTTGCTTCCATCCGGCGTGAGAATGACCACCGGGCCGTGGCGCTGCGCCATGTCGTTCGCCATCGCCCACGTCAAAAGCGCGTGGTTGGCATTCGTCGCGGGCGCGTCCAGAAGCCGGAATCCTGCGCCGTTCCATGATGTGCGGTTGTTGAACGTGTTGGCTGTCAGAACGGTCTTGATATCCCGCCCTTCGCGCACGGCCAGCGCGGCGGCCAGCAATCCTTGCTGTGTCGTGCGCCGAACCTGCGTGAGACGGTGGGTTTGTCCTGCGCCTTCAAGCCAGCCCATGAGGGGAACGGTGTCGCGCCCGTTGTGAAGGCACTGAAAGGCATCAGCCGCCGCCACGATCCGGCATGAGGGCGAAAGCCTTTGTAGGATGCTCAGGCGGTGTTCGTCGAGGTCTTGCGCCTCATCGACCAGAACCAGCGGGAAGCTTCGCGCGACCCATTGGCGGACGGCTTCATTTTCCAGAAGGCCCGCCGCCAGCGCGCACGGCCCGTCAAATTCGCTCAGCGCGTCGGCCTGCGCTTGCATTGCTGGCGTAATCAAGCTCCTGCGCCGCGCGGCCAGCGTCCGGGCGAACACATCGAAGGTCTGGCAATCAAAGCGCCGGCGGAACGCCGGGTTCTCGCCAAGGCGAGCATCCAGACGGCGGCGCGCGCCGTTCATGAAGGTGAGCGCCAAGAGCTTGTGGCCTTCGCCCAGCACCCCGTCCTGAACGATCTCTCCCGCGCGGCCCACGAGATTGTGGGTCTTTCCTGTCCCCGCCGCGCCCTCGAAGAAATCGAACGTCATGCAGGCGTAAACCGGAAGACATGCATATCGGCGGTCGAGTCCGCCGCAATGCGCGTAAAGAGTGGCGTGTTAGCGTTCACAGGATCGCGCAGCACTTCGCACAAGGCTTTGAGCACCTGCGCGGCGCGCGTCCGGCAAGCCGCATTCCCCATGAGCGTGACAGCAACGCTCTCATGCACCGGCACGTAGGATTTTTTTGCGAGTAGATACGTGGTGAGCGCCGTAAGGTCGGCAAATGGTGCTCCCAAGGAGCCTCCCAACGCCGCTAGCATCGCGGCTTCGTCCGCGCCTGCAATCCATGAAACGACGTTTTCTATCGCCCAACCCTGCGGCCAGAACACCACGGCGCGCGGCGGCGGAGTGGTGGCCTTCACCGCATCGAAATAGCCGCGCCCGGCGGCATCTCCGTCAACAAGGATGCAGGGCCGCGCGTGAACGGCGCTCACAAGCGCGAACGTGTCGGCAATCTTGGCGTCGATGGTCGGCACGATGCCAACGAAGGTTGAAAGAAGCGGCGCGCCGTCTCCGGCGTCCTGCCAGCCTTGATGCAGTTCAAGGGCGGTTTGCAGCGCCTCAAGCCATGCCACATCCGAAACCCCTTCGGGGATCAGGACGCATTCGTGCATGAGCGCTGCCACCAGCTTCTGCCGCCACGCAAAGAGCCAATGCTGCTGAAGATTACTTGGCTGCGCGGGAACAAGGTCCATGAGCGGCTTAGCGTTCAGAACGCCCCCGCGCGTTTCGATAAAGAGCGTATCGGGCGCGGGAAACATCGCGGCCACGATGGGCGAATGCGTGGTCACGATGGTCTGGTTGCAGAGCGCATTGAGGCGGTTGACCAGCCGCTTCTGCTGCGAAGGCTGGATATGAAGTTCGGGTTCCTCGACGGCCAGCACGAAGGACTGGCCTGTTTCCGCGCGCGCCTTGCCGAACTGCATGAGCAAGAGAAGGCTTTGCAGGGAGACAAGACCCGTGCCCTGCCGCTGTGAGGGAAGGGTTGGCCCGGTGCCGTGCGCGAAGTGCGGGACCACGCTTTCCAGAACGGAATCGCTGTCGGTCGAGGTCAAACGCAACTGGAGTCTGGGGGCGCTCGCCATGAGCGCGCGCAATTCGTCATTGGCCGCGCCGACGATCTCGGACAATCCCGGCTGGTCTTCAAGCCGCGTCCCTTCGGGCGGCGTCCAGAGGCGTTGGCGCTCGGCGCGCACGGCCTGCGCGGGTATGTCCCCGCGTGTTGCTACCACGCGGCGGAACAATTCGGATGAAAAGGAAATCCACTTATCCCAAGTGCGCGAGGCCGGGACCAGAAAGAAGCCCAACTCTTGGAGAATCTTCGTGTGGATGGTGCGCAGGTGCGCGTCTTCCGCGAATGGATCGCGCAGCGTGGCCTCATCGTCCACGAAGAAGCGGATCGTCTCGGCTTCCAGCTCGTCAAGATCGAACCGCGCGGCAAAGCCAATCTGCACGGCCAGGTTGGTATGCTGCGCGTCCGGCGCGGCGCTGAGGGTCTTGGCGTTCGGGTCGTACCATTTCTCAACGCCGCGTTCGGGGCTGAACCAAGAGGAATGGTGCTGCGGGTCGTTGGGCGTGAAGCCCGTCACGGTAGCGATGCACAGGATGCGGGCCTGTTCGTCCGGCGCGCTCCCATGAAAATCATGCTCGGTCAGGCGGCGCACCAGACGGTCGCGCCCAAACAGCAACGCCAGCGCCTCAATGATGGTGGTCTTGCCGCTATTATTCGGCCCCACCAGCACGGCATGACGGCCTAGCGTAATGTCCGCCGCAGCGACGCCCCGGAAGCCGGAGATTTTGAGGCGGACAATGTGCATTCCGGCTCCCCCTTTACGTCCGGTGTTATGGTTTGGGCGCTATTTGAGCGTCCGTTTGATCTTCGGGCATATCGTGCGGAAATTCGCCATCAGTCTCCGCTCTCCTGCCTTACAAGCCGCGCTGTTTTCGGATCATAAACATACTGCGTGATTGTGCCGTCCTTGATGCGCTCAACGGCTTCGTTGACGACAAAGACAGGCACAAGAAACCATTCGCGCGGGACGATGGGATTGCCGAAGCGATCCTTGATCTCGATATCGAGCCGCGCCGGGTCGAACACGCGGTGAATGATGTTCTCAAGCCTCGTCCGATTGACGTTGAAAAGCTCGTAGGACGCGACGATTTCAACGTCCGCCATGAGGAAAGTTGGGTCCAGCTTGGCGTTGGCGAGGCGGCGCTTCAAGTCGCCGCCCGTGACGCCGATTTTGTGCAGAACGTCACGGTGTTCTGCGACCACCGGATGGTCTGACTTGCTGCGCAACACATAGATGATTCCGCTTGCGAGGTCGCTTTCGTCGGCTTCATCGGCAAACAGAGGCCCAGCGGCTGGGTCGGTGATGCGCCGTCCGGCCTCGTCCTTGTAAAGCGCGCGCTGCAAGGAGCGACGGAGCAAATTGCTTTCGGTGCCGTTGGAATAGATCACCCGCAGGCGTGCATCGACCTCACCATTCGGCGCTTTGAACTCCTCGCCGACTTCGGCGACATAGGCGACCTGACCGCCCAAGATGAAGAAATAGCCCCGGACAATATCGGCTTTGAGGAAACCCGTGTCCTTCACGATCTTGCGCGTGGTGCGCACGCCGCTTGCAAGCTCGCGCTCCACTTGCTCGAACAGCGGCTTGAACTCTTCAAAGTCATCGCACGGTTCGCGGTTGGCGATTTCCTCGGCGGCGCGTTTTTCTGCCGTGGCGCGAACATGGCGAAGCTCGGTGATATCGGACGCGCCCGCCGCGCCTTCCAACTCGGCAAGAAGCTCGTCGTCGTCCATCGTCTCCGCAGGGGCGACGGTGGCGCTTTCAGCCCCGGTCAAAAGCCCTTGATGGTCAAACGGCGCGAGAAGCGTGCGGCATTCTTCAAGGCCGCACAAGCGGTCGAGGCGCACGGCATACAGGCGCTCGAATATATCCTTGTCCTCGCCATGCTGCGGCGCGCGTCCGTGCTGTTCGCGGAAGCGTTGGATTTCTTCAAATCCCGCGATGATGCGTTCCTCGCGCGCGGTGCGCCCGCCCTTCTTTTCGGGCAGGGCAAAGTCGGCTAGCTCTTCGCGCAGTTCGTTGAGGTCGAGATCACTCATTGTAGCGGCCCTCATCCTTGAAGCGCACGAACGCGGCTGCCCCCTCGGCCATGCGTTTTTCCCAAGCGTCGGTCGAACTGATCGAAGGAAGCCGCCCGCGCTCTTTCTTGAAACGCACGGCGCGCACGGCAAGGTCTTTGGCTTCTTCCGGCGTGAGGATGGTACGCTTGGCGGCAATCGCCGCTGCGACTTGCTTCAAGCTCTCTTCGCTCATGGTCTTGGCGAGAATGGCGTAGGCTTCGCCAAAGGGATTGATGCGGTCGATCAGGTCGATATCGAGTTCGCGCACGTCCATCGCAAACTTGCGCACACCGTCAATTAGTGCCGTGTTTGCGGTCGGCTCCGTATCGCCGCCGCCGGAAGAAAACTGCTTGCCTTGTTGCGTGAAATTCAGCGCCGCGATGGCGTGTTGGCGCACGGCTTCCTGATCTTGCTCGTCAAGTTCGGGATATTTGTCCTTAATGATCTTGCCCATGCGCACTTGCGTTAGCTCTTCGGGCACAAGCTCTTCGTCGAACAGGCCGCGCTCAATCGCGGTCTTGTCCTGAACGAAGGTTGCGATCACCTCGTTCAAATCCTCGCGGCAGATACGCGCGGCTTCCTTGCTCTTGGGTTCGACAAGGCCCCTGATCTCGATTTGTAACTGGCCCGTCTGCGCGTTGAAACCGACATTGCACTTGTCGGGGTCATAGCCGCCTTCGCCGTAATCGAAGCCCGGTGTCGGGCCGCTCTGCGGGTTTTTGGGCTTGAACTCGAAACGCGGCGCTAGCACTTGTTCCATGAGCAAGCTCGCCGCGATGGCTTTGAGCGTATCGTTGACGGCCTCGGTCACGGCCTCGTCTGAGGCGTCGGGCTGGGCGATCAGATTGGTAAACCGGGCGCGGGTCTTCCCCGGCGCGTCGCGGGTCGCGCGCCCGATGATCTGCACCACTTCGGTCAAACTGGAACGATAGCCGACCGTCAGGGCGTGCTCGCACCATATCCAATCGAAACCTTCCTTGGCCATGCCAAGGGCGATGATGATGTCCACATGATCGCGGTTGTTCTTCTGCGCGGGGTCTTTCAGCGCGGCAGAAACCCGGTCGCGTTTGTTCGCGTCGTCATCGACCAGATCGGCGATGCGCAGCGTCTTGCCGTCCTTCGTCTTGACCAACTGGAATCCGGTCACGGGGTCAGCGCCCTGCCAGTCGCCAAGCTCTTCAATAATGTGCTCGACTTCCTTGATCTTCTGCTTGGTGCTCTCGCGAGAATTGACGCTGGGAATGTGGATGATGGTTTTCTCGGCGGGGTTGAGCACATTCAGAATGTCGTCGGTGTAAGCGCCGGAATAGAAGAAATAGCCGATATCGAGCCGTTTCAGGTACTCATAGCCGTTGAGTTGTTCGTAGTAGGTGTAGGTGACGGTATCGAATTTCATCTCGTCCTGCGGGGCCAGAACGGGCATCGCGTCCCCCCGGAAATACGAACCCGTCATCGCCACAATATGCACCTTGTTGCGGGCGATAAGTTGGCCGAGGTGCTGGCCCAGCTTGCTCTCTGGGTCTGCTGAGACGTGATGAAACTCGTCCACGGCGATCAGGCGGTCATCAAACGCCGCAACGCCATACTGATCGACCGCAAAGCGGAAGGTGGCGTGCGTGCAAACCAGCACCTTGTCGGCGCTTTGCAGGAACGCCTCAACGGATTTGACCTTGCCGCCATTCTCCGAACCCGGCGCGTCACAGAGATTCCACTTCGGCTCAACGGTCCAATCGGCCCAAAAGCCGTATTTGGTCAGCGGCTCGTCATGGAAGCTCGCGCCGATGCTCTTTTCTGGCACAACGATGATAGCTTGCTTAAGGCCCTGATTAGTAAGCTTGTCGAGCGCGATGAACATGAGTGCGCGGCTCTTGCCCGATGCGGGCGGGGATTTGATGAGCAGGTATTGCTCGCCGCGCTTCTCATAGGCGCGCTCTTGCATGGGCCGCATACCCAAGGCGTTGGCTTTAGTAGATGCGCCGTTGCGGGAATATGTAACAGAGACAGATGGGATTTTCTTTTGTTCGATCATTGCTTAAATCCCCCATCGGATGCGTCAATTTCGCGGCGCTTTTTGAAGCCCTCTAGTTTATCTCTAAAAAACTTTTCCGAGTCCCAGCCCCAATCCCAGAACTTTGCGGACGGTTTGGGCAACCCAAATTCGCTTTGCAGATCCTTCACGATGTCTATCGCTTCTAAGCCAAGACGGGCGTAGCCTTCTTGTCGTGCAGCAAACAATTCATCGTAGTACGGCGGGAATGAGTGTTCGGCTGATGCGCTGATATAGCGGTTGGTTTCTCGCGCGGCATTAGGCAAAGAAAGAATGCGATACATCAATCTAAAGCTGATGCTCCTCCAATCTACATCATCGGGGAAGCTAGGCGGCTCCGGCTCAGCAGTTTGCGGTTCGTAATACTCCTCACCTTGTTCTGTTTTTCCGGCTGGACGCCCTTCGCAAGTTCCGTCGTCCCCAACGACAGAAACACATTTCTCGGCATACTCATTGAGCACGGCAATAATCCGAACAGCCGCATAGCGGCCATGGCTTCTTCGCCTGAAAAAATGCGCAACCAAGTCTTTGAAGCTGGTAAGGATGCTACCTAGGATGACGCCAATTAGCCCTATGATTGCTGCACTCATGCCGCCCCCTTGGACCTAGCCTTGGTGGCAGTCATTTTGGTGTATAGATCAAACAGCTTTTCCAACCGCTCGGTGTCGTTCTTGAAGCGGCGGCCCACATAGATGCGCTCAAGCACTTCGTCGTTGTGCTCATGCGCCTCGCGTACCAGCGGAAACTCGCTGTCCATGCGCTCGGGGTCATACATGTCGGCAATAGTTGCCGGGAAATAATGCTCGCGCGCCAGCAGAATATCCTCGGCACAATGCGTTAGGTCGGCCTTGTTCTTGTCGGTCAGTGTAGGAATGGGAAACGTGTTCCAGCCGAGGGTATTGGAATATGAGAAGTCGGTTCGCATACGCACGCAAACCGTTCCAATCCAAACCCAATGGAGACGAGAGGCGATAACTGCCATATTCCAGAGTGGCGCGTCGTAAAGAGCGAAGTTTCGGTCGCCGATGATCGTGCTTTCGCCTTCTAACCCAATGGGTAGATATTCTCTGTTTTCGGAGCTAACCCTCGCGACAACTAGGGAGTAGCGTTGCGCAACAGATTGGATTTGTCTGAACTTGTGCGGAAACAAAGCGGCCGGGCGCGTTTCAGCAGCTTTGCTCTCGGACCTCATTTTGGCGACGGCCTCGATTCTTTGCAGTACCTCAGGAATCTTCTCTGCTTCCTCGCGGTCGTCATCTCCAATCCAAAGACAATAACGTTCTTGCCCACGAATGAACTCCTGCGCTCCGAGAAAGCGCTTGATGAAGCGTTTTGCGGCGGGGGATTGCTTCAACAGCTGGTCTCTCTCATGCGAAGTGAAAAAGAAATTTCCGCCGTCGGTAGCCTTGTTACCCCACTCCATGAGGCCCCGCCCATCGTCAGACTTGGAAATCGGGGTGACTATTACGTCGGGTCCCAACACGAGATAGGCGTTGATACGCTCCGTTTGCTTTTCAAGCACCGAGCCGTCATCAGCGAGCGAGAAGAGCCGACGCACTTTCCCCGCATGTTTGGAAATGCCGACGATTACGACGGTGACTCCGGCCTTGTGGCTCGCCAAGTTCGCCCATTTGAAACTGGTGTGCGCAAAAGCAATCTCATGGCCTGTTCCGAATATCAGAGGCCAGAGCATGGGCACCTGTTCGCCCTGACAGATTGAATTGGTGGACACGAAAGCAGAAACGGCATTGGTTTTAGCGCCATAGTCGGCGGCCTTCATAAACCAGCCCGCGACGTAATCGAGCGATTTCCAGTTTCGCGTTCGGCCATCGAAAATCGCTTGCAAATCGGCCTTTTGGTCTGGCGACTGCCAAGTGAACCCGAGATACGGCGGATTGCTACAAATGTATATTTCGCCTCCCTCGTTCTCGAAGTCGATTTGCGTCTGGTCTAGCGGCGTTTGGAGAAGATCCTCGGCGTGCAGCTTTACACCTGTTCCCGAAGGCGGGCAGATGCTCAACCAATCGAGGCGAAGCGCATTGCCACAGGTAATCCAGTTCTCGCTCGCGAGCGGTAGGAACTCAGCCAGCGCAAGCTGCTTTCCGCGATAGAGCGTGTTGCATTGAAATTCTGCGATGATGAGCGCGAGCCGCGCGATCTCCGCCGGAAAGTGGCGTAGCTCGATACCACGAAAATTCGTGAGCGGGATATCGGAAACGCGGTCAGCTTCATCGCGCCGTTTGTTGATCTCGGCTTCGATCTCCCGCATTTCCTTGTAGGCGATCACGAGGAAATTGCCGCTGCCGCATGCCGGATCGAACACCCGGATACGCGACATGCGATTGCGTAGATTGAGCAGCTTTCGCCCGTTCTCGCCCGCTTCTTCAAGCTGGGTGCGGAGATCGTCGAGAAAAAGCGGGTTGAGCACTTTCAAGATGTTCGGGCGGCTAGTGTAGTGCATCCCCAGCGCGCCGCGCTCTTCGTCGTCGGCAACGGCCTGAATCATCGACCCGAAAATGTCCGGGTTGATCTCCGTCCACTTCAGGTTGCCGATGTGAATGAGATAGGAACGCGCAATCCGGCTGAATTTCGGGACGCTCATGTCGCCCGAAAACAACCCGCCGTTCACATAGGGAAAATCATAAGCCCAGCGGGGAATCCCTGCCGCTTTCCGGTAACGGTCATCCATTTGGCCTTCGTGTTTCGTCGGCGTGTTCATGGCGCGGAAGAGGGTTTCGATAACCTCGCGCGTGTTTGACGAGTCCGCGCTCATCTTCTCCACAGTTGATGTGAAGAGATGAGAGCCGGGAAAAATGTCAGTGTCTTCGGCGAAGAAGCAGAAAATCAACCGCGCAAAGAAATGATTCATGTCGGGTCGGCGCTCGGCCACGTCCCAATCGGGGTTTTCTTCCAAAAGCGTCCGATAGAGCCGATTGAGGCGGCGCGCCGCTCTCATATCTAGCTCAATCTCCTTTATTTCCTTGGTATAGGAGAGTCCAGCCAGTGGCAGGAAGAACCCAAAATGATTGGAGAAGTCGGGATAGGCGCAAGCAACGGTTTCGCCGGAATCCAAATCTTCGGCCTCGAACATATCGCCGTCCGTGGCCAGAATGAATCGCGCCTTGGCCTTGGCCGTCGTCGGACTTGCTTTCAGCGCCGCCAGGGTTTGCGTGACCTGACCCGCAACGGCGACTGCGATATGGATATTGTTGGTTTGGAGAACGCCGCCGATGTCGGACTTGTTGGTCGCGCCTGACCGCAGACGCTTGATGGTCGTTTCCTTGTTCCCGAACGCCGACAGGAATGAATATGGAAACTCCGCAGGATCAAACGGGTGCTCCGCTAACGCAGAAAGGGCTTCCTCAATCTCAGCGGCGTTCATTTCTTCTTTTGCCTGCTTTTTTCGTTGTCCGCGCCTTCCGAATGATCCCGGACGTACTGCTTCATAAACTCCCGAATGACCTGCGCCGCTGGCCTGTCCTGCACACGGCAAGTTTCGACAAACCTCTCGCGAAGCTCTCGCTCAACCCGAATGCGCAATCCCGAATCCTTCATGGCGGGTAGTGTAGCCGTTGGATACACGATTTGCGAGCGATAAACGGGCGCATACGATTGTGTTCACAGCACCGCATCCAAGGGCGCGCCTTGGTCGTGGTCCAGCTTCGGCAAGCTGGTCTGGTGTCCAGAGGGCAGGAACGCTCTCTGGTCGTGGGTTCAGGGCGCGAAAGCTCCTGACGGACTCCAATCGGCGCACGGTTGGTCATGGGGGGATCGGGGGAGCACGAAGGCTCCCCTGATTGTCGATCAAACGGAGAGCCGTTTGCCATGAGGGTTTCGGGAGAGCGCGGAGGCTTTCCCGAATGGCGGGTGTCGGGGGCCAGTACCCTGACGAGTGGGTTTCAAGGGGCGCGGCAGCCCCTGAGCGATGGGTGCAGGG
>CAZOVG010000005.1:0-221357 GCA_964583335.1 uncultured Pseudobdellovibrionaceae bacterium
CCCCGACACCCAGACCATTTCATGGAGACCAAGGACGGGAGCTTTCGCGCCGCCCTTCCTTGGAACCTTCCCCTCGACCAACCGTGCGCCGTTTGGATGCCGTCAGGAGCTTTCGCGCCCCTGAACCTACGACCAGCGTTCCGCCGCTGGACTCGTTTCAATTCTTCGTTGTGCCTTCCGCAATTTTCTCCTATTTTCTTAGCGGGGATTCGTGCGAGCACCAAGCGCCATGCCGACCGACATTATGACCATCCATGAGGTGGCCGAGTATCTGAAGCTCAATGAGAAGACGGCTTACCGTCTGGCGTCCGAGGGCGAGATACCCGGCTTCAAGGTGGGCGGATCGTGGCGGTTCAAGCGGCAGGACATCGAGCGCTGGATCGACCGGAAGACGAAAGCGAAGAAAGACAGGAAGTAATGGCTGAAGCCTCAAGCGAAATCAAAAATCTCAGTAGCTTCGCTTGGTCCATCGCGGAAATTCTACGCGGTGACTTCAAGCAGTCGGAATATGGAAAAGTCATCCTGCCGTTCGTTGTTTTGCGCCGTCTCGATTGCATCCTCGAAAAATCTAAGGATGCGGTGCTCAAAGCGGCGGAGACCCTTCCCAAGGGCGTGGATGAAGCCACCCGTGACATGATCCTGTTCGGCGCGGCAGGGCAGGACATCAAGGTCTATAACCTCTCGCGCTTCACCTTCGCTTCGCTCAAGGGGCAGGACGCGCGCCAGCTTCACGACAACCTCGTGGACTACATCACCAAGTTCTCAGGCAACGTCCGCGACATCTTCCTCGACAAGTTCCTGTTCACCGACCAGCTCAAGCGCCTCAAGGAAGGGGGCATCCTCTGGAACGTCTTCGAGCGCTTCACCGAGATCGACCTTCACCCCGAAAAAATCAGCAACATCGAGATGGGCTATCTCTTCGAGGAGCTGATCCGCCGCTTTTCGGAAATCTCAAACGAGACCGCTGGGGAGCACTTCACCCCCCGCGAGGTGATCCGGCTGATCGTTGATCTGTTGATCGCGAATGACGACGCAAAGCTGACCGGCAAGGGCATCATTCGGCAGGTCTACGACCCGGCTTGCGGTACCGGCGGCATGCTGGCGCTCACCGAAGAGGCGCTGAAGGACTTCAACCCGAGTATCCGTGTCGAGTTGTTCGGCCAGGAACTGAACGGCGAATCCTTCGGCATCTGCAAATCTGACATGCTGGTGACCGGCCACGACCCGGAGCAGATCGCCTTCGGCAACACGCTCACGAACGACGCCCACAAGGGCAAGCGCTTTCACTACATGCTCTCCAATCCCCCTTACGGCGTGGACTGGAAGAAGTACCAGGACCCGATCAAGGCCGAAGCGGAAAGCCAGGGGATGTCAGGCCGCTTCGGCGCTGGCACACCGCGTATCTCCGACGGCCAGCTTCTCTTCCTCCAGCACATGATCTCCAAGATGCGCGATGACGAGGTTGGCTCGCGCATCGGCATCGTCATGAACGGCTCGCCGCTCTTCACCGGTGGCGCGGGTTCGGGCGAAAGTGAAATCCGACGTTGGATGCTTGAGAATGATTGGGTCGAGGCCATCGTCGCCTTGCCGACAGACCTTTTCTACAACACCGGCATTCAAACCTATGTCTGGCTCCTGACCAACCGGAAGGACAAAGCCCGTCAGGGCAAGGTGCAGTTGATCGATGCTTCCGGCGAGCGGTTCTGGAAGTCGATGCGCAAGAACCTTGGGTCGAAGCGCAAGGAAATCCGCGAGGATGCACGACGCGAAATCGTCCGCATCTATGAGGGTTTCTTGAACGGCGATGCCGGTGAAGGCGAGACCGCCAAGATTTTTAAGACGACGGACTTCGGCTACCGTGAAATCCGTGTCGAGCGCCCGTTACGTTTGAACTTCGAGGTTTCGGAACAACGCTTCGCGCGCCTGAAAGACGAGAAGGCTTTCGTCCGCCTCGACGCCTCGGAACAAGAGGAGTTGCTCGCAGCCTTGGCGGCGATCTCGTCGAAGGTGTTCACTAGCCGCAATGCGTTTGAGGCCGCTCTGAACAAGGCGTTGAAAGCCAAGGGTTTGAAGTTGGCCGCACCCGCGCGCAAGGCGGTTCTCTCGGCTCTCTCGGAACGAGACGAAGAAGCCGACATTTGCCTCGATGCCGATGGCAAGCCTGAGGCAGACTCCGAATTGCGCGACCATGAACTCGTGCCGCTTGGCGAAGATTGGCGGGAATACCTGAAGCGCGAAGTGCTCCCTTTCGTGCCGGACGCTTGGGTGGATGAGACCTACACCGACCCCACGGACAAGCAGGTCGGACGCGTCGGCTATGAGATCAACTTCAACCGCTACTTCTACAAGTATGTTCCGCCGCGCCCGCTCGAAGAGATCGACGCGGAATTGAAGACGTTGGAGAGCGAGATCGCCAACCTTCTGAAGGAGGCGGCGGCGTGATAACCCTCCAAGAGCGCGTCCATGGTCACCCGCCGCCCGAGGCGTGGCAGCTTAACAAGCTGCACCACGTCTTGAAAGTCAGGAAGGGCTTCAAGAACACCGGCATGAGGGAAGAAAACCTTCTATCCCTGAGCTACGGCAACATCATTCCCAAGGACATTGACTCATCCGAAGGGCTTCTGCCGGAAAGCTTCGAGACTTACCAAATCGTTGAGCCGGGCAACATCGTACTGCGCCTGACGGATTTGCAGAACGACAAGAGGAGTTTGCGGCAAGGACTTGTTCGCGAGCGAGGTATCGTCACCTCCGCATATGATGCGCTTCAGGTCGCCAAGGGCCACGATCCGCGCTTTTGGGCTTACGTTCTCCTCGCCCTGGACTTGGCGAAGTATTACTATTCGCTCGGCGGAGGCGTGCGGCAGTCGATAAAGTTCGCCGACTTTCCGAACGATTGGCTGCGTGCGCCCGACCCCGAAACCCAAACGGCCATCGCGGATTTCCTCGACCGCGAAACCGCCCGCGTCGATCAATTGATCGAGAAGAAGCAGCGGTCGATTTCACTGGTAGAAGAAAAGCGAGCCGCTGAAGCTGAGCATCTTCTTTTTGGTCCTGTTGACTCAGGAGCAATGCGGCAGTCCAAAATCAAATTCCTTGCAAGGAGAATTTCCAAAGGCACTACGCCATCGACAATAGGTGCTGAAACTACGACCGAAGGTGTCCGATTTCTCAGAGCCGAGAATATTTGGTTTGGCGTGGTAAACGACGGTCCCCTGAATTACATTTCAGAAGAGACGCACCTCTTAATGGCTCGCTCCTCATTGCAGGCGAACGATGTCCTCGTGGTGATCGCAGGCGCAACCACCGGTAAGGCCGCCGTAATCCGTCACGATCAATTGCCTGCAAACACCAATCAAGCCATATCGTTTATCCGTCTTTGGAAGCCAAACTTGGCGCCGATTGTTTCGGCCGCCATTCAAACCAAGCGCGTCCAGCAAAGTATCCTTCTCACAAGCGTTCAGTCTGCGCAGCCCAATCTTGCGATGGAGGATCTTGGAAACCTCACTGTTCCAAGCCCTGAAGCAGAAGAAGTAAGTGCTATAGTCAGTCGCCTTGAGCGGTCGAACAGTAAATATCGCTCTATCATGGGCGGGATTTCAACTTCCATTGACCGGCTCAGGGAGTTCCGTTCGGCGCTGATCACCGCCGCTGTAACCGGACGGGTCGACATCGCATCATGGGGAAAAAGCGATCTATTGGACCAGCAGCTCGGCGAACTTGAGTCGCGTTCCCACCGCAAGGAGGCACGCGCATGAACAAATTTCACGGCACAATCGACGAACTGAAGGCTGCTGTCGCCGCTTGCGGCTTGGCGGGCTCGTGGACTGAAAATGAGAAGGCCAACAATTACCAATTTAGAGGTCGAACGGGAGAAATTCTAAATTGGTGGCCAACCAAGGGAACGCTGCAGTTTCAAGGTTCTAACGGCGACGGCTTCAGAGCGGCCCTAGGTACAGCTTTAGCGGGCAGTGTACCCGTTTCTGCCGTGGCAACAGCAACTTCCGCCAAGATTTTCGTCGTTCACGGCCACGACCGCGATGCGCGCGATCAGCTTGAACTCGTCTTGATGCGGCTGGGCCTTCAGCCTTTCATTCTTCAGAATTCGGATGGCGAGAGCAAAACCATCATCGAGGCCCTTGAGCAGAACATTTACCGCGAAGCTGCGTTCGGCATTGTTCTTCTAACGCCAGACGACTTTGGATACTCGAAGGCCGCAGGAGAGACTGAGAAACAGCCTCGCGCTCGGCAGAACGTCATTCTCGAAATGGGAATGGTCATGGCGGCCCTTGGCCGTCAGAAAATGGTTATTCTTAAGAAGGGCGCCCTTGAGATGCCATCCGATGCGGCAGGCATCCTCTACATCGAGTTCAATGACCACGTTCGTGAAATTGTGCCGAAACTCTCGCAACGACTGCAAGGCGCGGGCTTTCAGATTGATCCTCGAAGAATCGCGGAGGCGTCTGCATGAGCCGTCTCTGGATCGTAAGGGCTGGAGCCCACGGCGAACGCGAACTGGCCGCCATCTCGCAGAGCAAGTTGCTACCGGGTTTCCTTGAGGTCAGCGATCTCTCCACCAAGAAGAACCGCGACTCGATCCTCGTACATCTCCAAGAGGTTTTGCCAAACCAAGGCGAGAACCGGCTGCGAAATTTCGCGGCGCAGCTCAACCAGTTCGTGAACACGATCCAGATCGGCGACTATGTCGTCATGCCACGCAAGGTGACGAATGGTGTGGCGATTGGGATCGTCAAGGGCGGCTACGAGTTCGACGCAGAAAGCGAATTCAAACACTCCCGCGCAGTCGAGTGGGAGGAAGAGTCACTCCCCCGCGATACGTTCAAACAAGACCTGCGTCATTCGTTCGGCGCGTTCATGACCATCTGCGAGATCAAGCGCAACGCTGCGCTGGACCGTGTGAAGGCGGTGCTCGAAAAAGGCGTCGATCCCGGCTCGCTGCTTGGCAAACAAGGGCATGTTACCGCCGCGACAGTCGATGAAAGCGTCGAAGCCGACGATTACCAGACCGACATCGAGGATATCGCTAATCAACAGATCATCTCCCTCATAAAATCTGAGTTCGCGGGACACGCCCTCGCTGACCTCGTGGCGGAGATACTGCGGATCGAAGGCTACACGACCAAGGTTTCTCCGCCTGGCGCGGACGGCGGCGTCGATATCCTGGCCGCAGGTGGAACGCTCGACCTCGGTGAAGATCGGGTCTGTGTTCAGGTCAAATCCGGCGACGGCCCCGCAAACCATGATGTCGTGTTGCGCTTGATCGGATCGGTTTCGAACACCCAAGCCCGTACCGGCCTTCTCGTGAGCATCGGCGGCGTGAACGCCGTCGCGCAGAAGGAGTTGGACAATAACTTCTTCAAGCTGCGCCTCTGGCAGATGCCCGACCTCCTGCGGGCGCTTTTCCGCGCCTACGACGAGCTTTCGGACGAGACGCGCGCCAAACTACCGTTGAAGCAAATCTGGGCTCCGATGTCGGGAGGGGGCGAATGAGCACGGCAGCACACAGCCTCCACAAGGAGAAGGTTCTCCAGGAACATCTGATCGCGCAGTTACTCGCGCATGAGGGCTACGAACGTCGCGTGGCGCTTGAGAGCTACGACCGCGCGCTGGCGATGGACCAGGACATGGTCCTCCGCTTCGTGAAGGCGACGCAAGGCGAGCAATGGGACAAACTCGCGGCGCAATATGGCGCTTCCGCCGAAGACACGTTCTTCACGCAACTCGCGAAAGCCCTGAAGGATCGCGGCCTCCTGGATGTGCTGCGCAAAGGCATCAAAATCGTTCCCGGCATCCCTTTTTCGCTCTGCTATCTGCGGCCCGCCAGCGGACTGGAGCCCAAGCGCGTCGAGGAATACCGTGCCAACATCCTAAGCGTGATGGATGAGGTCGAGTACAGCCAGAAGAACGGCAACCGGCTCGATGTGGTCCTGTTTCTAAACGGACTGCCTGTCGTCACCATCGAAGCAAAGAACCTCCTGACGGGCTCGACGTTCCGCCATGCCGAGAAGCAATACCGCCAGGACCGCCCGCCCGCTGGCGAGCCGCTCCTGACCTTCAAGCGTGGCGCACTCGTCCATTTCGCGATGGATGAAGACAACGTGTCGATGACCACGCGCCTTCAGAACGGCAAGACCCGCTTCCTGCCTTTCAACCGGGGGCGTGACGGAGGCGCGGGCAACCCGGATGTCGAGGGCGAATTCCGCGTCGCGTATCTCTATCAATCCGGCGATTGGGGCGACGCGATTTTCTCCCGCGCGGTCCTTCTCGATGTCATTGGCCAGTTCATGCACCTGGAGGTGAACGGGAAGTCGGAGACGATAATCTTCCCGCGCTTTCAGCAACTCGATGCTGTGCGGAAGCTCATGGCCCACGCGGGCGCGCATGGACCGGGACGGAACTACCTCATCCAGCACTCGGCGGGGTCGGGTAAATCCAACACCATCGGCTGGCTTTCGCACCACGCGATCAACCTACACGATGCCAACGACAAGCCGGTTTTCAACACCGCTATCATCCTGACGGACCGCGTCGTGCTCGACCGTCAGCTACAGGCGACGGTCGCGCAGTTCGAGCAGACTGCCGGTGTCGTGAAGACTATCGACGGCACGTCGAGGCAGCTCAAGGAGGCGCTAGCGAAAGGCGCGCGCATCATAGTCTCGACGATCCAGAAATTCTCGACCGATCACCTCAAAGACATCAGCGGGCAGAAGAACCGAACCTTCGCCATCATCGTTGATGAGGCGCATTCAAGTCAGTCGGGCAAGAGCGCAACGGCTGTTGTCGATGCCCTTACGCGAGAAGCCACAAGCTCTGAGGATATCGAGGACATCATCCTCGCCTATCAGAAGGCGCGAGGACCCCAAGCAAACCTCAGCTTCTTCGCGTTCACGGCCACGCCTCGGAACGTGACCTTGGAGCGGTTCGGCGCTGTTGGTTCTGACGGGTTGCCGCACCCATTCCACCTCTACTCAATGCGGCAGGCCATCGAGGAAGGCTTCATTCTGGACGTGCTCCAGAATTACATGACCTACAAGGCGTACTATAAGCTCGAAAAGACCATTGAAGACGACCCACAGTTCTCAGGGCGGCGCGGTCAACGCAAGGTCGCGAAATTCGCGCACCTGCACGAAACGGCCATCGGACAAAAGGTCGAGATCATCGTCGAGCACTTTCGCCGCCATGTCATGCATGAGCTGGACGGTCAGGCGAAGGCGATGGTGGTGACGGCCAGCCGAGAGGCAGCTCTGCGGTACTATCGCGGGATCGAGAAATACATCGAGGAACAAGGCTACAACGACCTCAAACCGCTAGTTGCGTTCTCCGGCGAGCTGACCGTGGACGGCGAAACTTACACCGAAGCCGAGTTGAATGACTTCTCTGAGACCGAGCTTCCAAGCCGCTTCGACGGATTCAAGCCGGACGGGACTCCGTATCCCGATACGTTCCAGATTTTGATCGTCGCTGAAAAGTACCAAACCGGCTTCGATCAACCCAAACTCTGCGCGATGTATGTGGACCGCAAGCTCGCCGGTCTTCAAGCCGTGCAGACGCTGTCACGGCTCAACCGCACGCGCTCAGGCAAGGCGCGCACCTACATCCTCGACTTTCAGAACTCCATCGAGGACATCCAAGAAGCCTTCCGCCCCTTCTATGAGGCGACAACGGTCGAAGCGATGTCCGACCCCAATCAGGTCTATGAGCTGGAGGGTCGCCTTTTCAAATTCGGGTATCTCGACAAGGCCGAGATCGAACGCTTTGCCTCCATTTACTTTCATGGCCGGGTAAGCGGCGCTGACCGACCCAAGCTTGAGGGTCTCGTGCGTCAAGCCGTTGCGCGCTTCGAGACCGATGATGATGAAGGCCGCAAGGAGGAGTTCCGCCAACTCCTCAAGAGTTTCGGGCGCTTCTATGCGTTTATCGCTCAGGTCATACGTCTGGAGGACACGTCGCTTGAGAAGCTCGCGGCCTATGGCGCATGGCTGGTACGCCTGTTGCCGGATCGTGAGGTGCCTCCCGAGATTGAGATCACGGAAGAGATGCTGAAGCTTTCGGCGTTCAAGGTCACGCAAAAGCAGGACGGCACTGCTTCGCTCTCAGCGGGGGATACGAAGGCATTGACCCCGATCTCGGGGTTTGGCGCGAAACCCTACACGGAAGACGAGCGCAAGGAGCTGTCCGAGATCGTCAAGGCGTTCAACGACAAACACGGAACGCAGTTCACCGAAGACGACATGGTTCGCTTCGAGGCGGTCAACCGTGAAATCCTCGATGAGAACCTGTCGGAGATGCTGCGCAATAATGCACCGGACGTTGTCTACAATGCCTTTGCGCAAGCCTTTTTCCAAGGTGCGATCAGAATGTTTCAGCGCGACAGCGAGATGCGAAACATCGTCCTGACAGATGCGGAAGCGCGTGATAAGGCGACCAGACACTTCTTCAATCGCGCACTCCGAGAAGTCAGGAGCGCTCCATGACCTCGATGCAGGGAGACATCGTCAATCGTGTCCGGCGGCTCCCAAAGCCGTCAAATGCTGCTGAAGCGCTTCAGCCGTTGTTCGAGGCCGTGAGCAACTCACTTCACGCAATTGAAGACCTATTCGGCGAGCAATCGCGAGCGAAAGGTCAGGTAAGCGTGACGATCAAATCTACGCGCGATCCGGCCAACATTCTTATCACCATCGACGACAATGGCTCTGGATTGGGCGAGAAACGTTTCAAGGCATTCTGCACGACCGATACCGACCACAAAATTCAACGCGGCGGCAAAGGCGTTGGTCGCTTGCTGTGGCTCGACGCTTTCGAGCAAATCAAGGTTGTAAGCATCTTCGACGGCGAGGACGGAAAGACGTTCAAGCGTTCATTCACCTTCCGTCTGAGCGCGCAAGACCAGATCACGGATGAAGAGCTTGTTGAGGTGTCATCCGCTCCCTCGGGGACGAGCGTGACTCTCAAAGGGCTTCGCGGGACAGCCTACCAGGCAAAGTTTCCAACGCAGGCCGCGACGATCATAAAGCACTTTGGATCGCACTTCTTCGCCAATTTTATCCTTGGCCAGTCCCCCACAGTAATGGCAAATATTGAGGGTACAGTCGCCGAATTTCCCGCCGAGATAGTCAAGCTCAAAGTCGAAGAGCGCGGTGTTGCCGACATTGCAACCGAAGAGTTTGGGACGCTTCAACTTGCAAGTTTTGTCTGCCGGAAGGCCGCGAGCGCCAATTTCGATGGGCTGCATCAGATGCACTTGGTCGCCAACGGGCGAACGGTCACAACAAGAAAGGTCGATGGACTCTTGGGGATTGGCCGTTTCGGGACCGAAAATGACTTGGTTTACCACGGTTGCATCAGCGGCGAATATCTCGATGAGCGTGTCAATCAAGAACGCACGCAGTTCAACTTCGACGAGGAGACCATCGAGAAGGTTGTTCGAGCGTGTTCGGAACACGCGCGATCAAATGCCATTCATGAGGAGATTACCGAGTTCGATACCCACCGTCTCGGTGTGATGCAGGAATTTGTGAATGACTATCCGTCATTCGGCTTCGAGGAGGCCAAGCAGCTTCTGGAGCGTACGCCCAAGAACGCCATCAAGGCCGAGGAGTTTGCCAAAGCGCTCATCCCCATTCGTATACGGCGCGACCAGGAGCGCAACCAAACGATCCAGAGCATCGTCGCCCAGCTTACAGGCGCTCAAGACGTTCCTGCGAATTTTGCGGAAACCGTTAAGCGTGCAGCGGATGACATTAAGGCCGAAGAGCAACGTCAGCTCACCGAGTACGTTCTGCGGCGTAAAACGGTGTTAGATGTTCTTGATGTGCTGATCCGGCGAATTCGCGAACGTGAAGGCAAGCAGGAAGACTTTCATCTGGAGGAGACACTTCATCAGTTTATTTGCCCAATGAAAATTCGAGGGGATAACCCTGCAAAGGTCGAGCAGTCAGATCACGATCTATGGGTGATTGATGAGCGGCTGACGTTCACTAAGTACTTCGCCTCGGATGTGCCTTTCACACAAATCCTTCAGGAGGCAGGGACCACCAAACGTCCCGATGTGCTGATTTTTGATCGCATCCATGGACTGGGCGCGGAAGGCGAAGATCCTTTGCGTCGTATTATGCTTGTCGAGTTCAAGCAGCCTGGTCGCCGCGAATATGAAGAGCGGTATTCACCGCTCAATCAGATCAGCGAGTACATTACACGGCTCAAGAATGGTGAAATCGAAGATTTTCGCAATGGGCGCGTCCGCGTAGCGGATGACTGCGTCTTTTACTGCTATGTGGTTGCGGACATCGTGGGGAAGCTGAAGGTCCACACGAGTTCGTGGCGTACGACCGCTAGCGGACGTGGTCGCATTCAAGAATTGAGTGGTGACTTTCGAGGCATTGTCGAGGTCATTGAGTGGGCAGACCTGATCGGAGACGCCAAACTCCGCAATCATGCGTTCCTACATGCCGCCGGTCTGAGATTCGAGAAGCCAAACTAATCTTAGGTACGCCGCCGTTGGTGTACGGGTTCTTGTGAAACGAGCCGCTGAACGTCTCGACCATTCGGCTTCGATCTCTCGCGCGAAGACTTAGGGACTTCGCCCCTCAGCGCGCTTCAAGGACAATCGGCGGTCTCCCGAGGCTCCGCGCCCTCGGCTTGTGCGCCCGCCGCAGATTCTCCTTTCCGCTTGCACACCCCCTGTTCGCCACGAGGCAGGGTTGCATGAGCAACCCATTTCCTACGAAAGGAAACCATCCGATGACGGACGAAACTGCAAACATCAAAATCTATGTGGCGTGTCTGGCCGCTTACAATAACGGCATTCTGCACGGGCGCTGGATCGACGCGACTTTAGGCGAAGATCATATCTGGGAGGGCATCAAGACCATGCTGGCCGCTTCACCCATTCCCGGAGCCGAGGAACACGCGATCCATGACTATGAGGGCTTTGAAGGCGTTTCTATTCGTGAATATGATAGTGTGCAGCACGTTGCCGAACTGGCCGCGTTCATTGAAGAGCACGGCGCGATTGCCGGAATGCTGGTCGAGCATTTCGGCGATCTTGGGGAAGCCAAGGATGCGGTTGAAGACCGCTATTGCGGCGTTCATTCCTCTGTCGCCGACTTCGCGCAGGAGATCACCGAGGAAACCACGCAGATTCCGCAGAACCTGCAATACTACATCGACTACGAGCGCATGGCCCGCGATCTGGAAATGTCCGATATCCTCGCCATCGAAACGGGCTTCGAGGAAGTTCATATTTTCTGGCAGGGCTGAAACGCTTGGCGAAAGCGCGGAATGCCGCGCTTTCCCGCCGCTCAGCCGACCGCGTAGAACGGCCTCCGCGTCATCTGATCGTACAGGCCCAGAAACTCAGGGTATGCCTGTTCGCAGCTACCCGGTTCGCGGGCCTTGAGCGCCTGATACGCACCGATTGAATCGGCGATCCTGTAGGGATCGCGTTGCAGCACAATCGCCAGCCGGATCAGCGGGGACGGCAGCTTGAGCACCAACGACACGTGGAAGCCCACCCAATACATCGACGCTATATCTGCATCCCGCTCATTGAAATGACGCGCGGCGACGCGGCGCGCCGCTGCCACGAGCGTGAGAATCTGGACGCGCTGCCTCGGGTCCATCTAATGACTTCATTCTCCGGGCGGATCGTTTGCCCAATCTTCGCGGCTATGCCGTATGCGGATGATATCGAGATGATCTTCTTCGATCTTGTAGATGATGACATGCGAGCCCACGGGATGGACCCGTACGGGCGGGGTGAGTTCTGGACGTTCGCGCGCGATTTCCGGCTGCTTCGAGAGAAGGTCCAAGCCCGCCGTCAATTGGCGGATGTAAATATCCGCCTGATCGACCGACCATTGCTTGGCCGTGTAGAGCCAGATTGCTTCGAGATCATCGAGCGCGCGCGGCCTCAGCCGGTAGGGTTTAAGTTTGTTTGACGCCATGCTTCTCCCGCATTGCGCCTAGAAACCCATCGACCGAGAAGCCTTTCGCTTCGCCGCTCGCCAGACCCTCATCAATGAGGTTCTGCATAGAAGCGATCTTGGCAGCGCGTTCCTGATCCTTGCGGATGAGGTCGCGGACGTAATCGCTCGCATTGGCGTAGCGGCCTGTCGCCGCCTGCGCTTCAACCCATTCCTTCATCGGATCGGGAAGGGAAACATTCATGGTCGCCATATCGGGCCTCCTTTCCCCTTCAGTATGCCACTCTTTGCCAAAGTCTGCCATAAAATTTTACCCCACGAGTCTCAATTCAGCACCCGGTCTTGCAGCCGGAACGGGTTATGGAGCGCGCCCCACGCGGCATAGAGTTCCGCATCCGGCATCGCGGCAAACCTCGCTTTGAGCGCCGCAAGGTCCGCCGTCAGGCGATCCGCCTTCATCTCAAGCAGGTTCAGGCGCAGGATTTTGAAGGGCTGGCGCATGAACATTGGATGCATGTCCAAGGCGATCAGGAGCGTTTCTAGATCGGCGAGGACGGATTCCTGCGGTTTTGGAAATTCTGGGCACATCAGAACGGCGCGCCTTCGGATATAGGAGGCGCGGGTTGGATACGCGCCTGTCGGCCTTCAAACCGCCGCAGATAGTCATCCTTGACGCGTTTGACGTTTTCCGCTTCCGGCCATTCCGCCAGACGCCGCGCCGTGGCGATAGCCGCACGGAAGTGCATTCCGCTCATACCGAGCAGCCGTGCCGTTTCATCCGTGCTGCGGGTCTTGAGCATCAAGGCCGTCCAGTAACCCGCTTCGGCAATCGCGACAGGCCATGCCTTTTCGGGCGGGAAATAGCCGCGCGCGCTTTGTTCAGCGAAGTAGAAATAGAGCCACGGCCTGTCTTGCGGCGGGATTTCCGCCGAGGGCGTTGTCTTCAAACGTGGGAACAGGTTCTCGCGCGGCAGGCGCAGATACACCGTTCCCGGCCTTTGACGCATGAAGCGCGGAATCTCGCGCTCAGGGGTAATGGTGGCGCGGTCATAAGCCAGCGTGTGGCGGTCAAATTCAGGCGTGCCTTGCGCTTTGAAATAGTCATGCCGCTCATACCAGAGATCGACATACAGCTTCAGCGTATCCGTCCAGAAGTTCAGCGCCCACAAATGCCCCGCCCACAAGCTGCGGCTTTGGAGGTAAACGACCCGATGCAGTAGCGCCGGATCGTCCAGCATCGCCGCCGCAATGCGCTTGGCGCGCGGCAGACGGCGGACGCGCGCATTCGCTTGATTCAGAAGATCATAGAGGATCGACATACCGAACGCCCCTGATCGCATGGGATTCGGGCATCATAACCCGGCCTTGACATACACTCAGGGGGATATGGCGAATTTTATCGCTCCGGTTCGGGCGCGTGGGGCCGTTCCGGCTCATGCCCGGATTTCTTGCGACTTTCGAGGAACGCCCGCTTGGCATCGTCCTGCGGGCCTTGCGCGGCGCGATCAAACCGCGCCCGGTCTTCCGCCAATCCGCGTTGCTGATCCTGTAGCCGCTCCACATCCTGCTTATGGCGGTCTTGCAGGGCACGGCGCGCTTCAAGCTGGCTGAAGATTAGATCGTCCTTCTCGCGGCTGTCCCGCAGCAGGCAATCATAGGCGTCTTTTTCGTTTTCTTCGCGCAAGCGGCGGTGTTCACCCCGGAGCTTGTCCCAGAACCCGGCCAGCCCGGTGCGGAAGCGTTCCTGCCGGGCTTGAGTTTCCCGGATACGGCGTTCCTCTATGCCGTCAAAGAGGGTTTGGCGCTCGACCGTTTGCCGTTCCAAGAGTCCGCGCTTGTGCGCCTCGTAACGGGTGTGCTGCGCCTCGATCCGCTGTTGCAGTTCCCGTTCCCAACGGCTCAGCGCGGGCTGCATGTCCTTGGCGAACGCGGCCTTGGCCTCATCCAACGAGGGCAGCGTATCGGCTTCGCCCAAACGGGCGCGCACATCCTTGGTTTTGACCCCCGCCCATTTAGGGAGGGCATAGATTTCTCCCTGATGATCGACGGCGAGATACCCGCGACGATCCCCGCGCGCGAGCGTGTAGCCGCGTTCCTTTAAGGCATGGACCAGCGCGGCCTTGTTGTCCGAGATTGCCCAGGCATCTTGCAGGGCGGTCTTGATTTCGCGCGGATCGCGCCCTTGGCGCTTGGCCTGTTGCCATTCATCCAGCGTGAAATTGCGCGGATCGCTGCGGCTTCTGTCTGCGATCCCTTCTGGCATTTTCCAGCCATGTTCGAGGTAGAGTTCGCGCGAGAGGTCTTGCAGCTTGAGGTGCGAATAGGAAAGCTGCACCGCCTTCATCTCTTCAATTTCGATGCGGCTCCACACCGCATGAGCGTGACGGCGTCCTTCCTTTTCATGGAAGACGATGACGCGGGGCTGATCCGTTAGGCCCAGCTTCGCTTCGGCGCGCGCAATGGCGTCCTCAAAGGTTTCGGTGGAGACGTTCTCGCGCGGCGGCGGATTGAAAGACAGAGAGAAGAGGAATTGCTTGCAGCGCGTCCCCTTGCTCAGGGCGTAGGCTTCCTGAAACGCGCCCTGCACATCGTCCGAGGCAAAGCCCCGCACTTCATGTACGGTGACATGCTCGTTCTCGCCGGAAAGAAGGTGGGCGGCGAGATCACGCCCGCCGCCGCGCTGGTTGCCGATCAGGATCATGGGCCGGACCCCGCAGGCGGGAATCCCAAGGCCGACAGCAAGGCATCCCGCATGATGCGGATATCTCGGCAGGCACTCTCAAGCTCTTCGATCAGTGCCGGAGAGACGACCAGCACCCCGATATGGGCGGCCTTGGCGATCTGGTTGAGGTTATTGGCCAGCCGGGATTGCCCCAGCATCCCCAGAACCTTGGCCAGTCCGGCCTGATCGGCAGAGGGCTTGCGCCGGAGCTTCCGGGGCGCAGTGCCATCGCCCAATAGCCGTTCGCGCATATAGACGCTTAAGGGCTTGCCCTTGGCCTCGGCTTCCAGACGCTCCCGTTCCTCTTGTGTCAGGCGGATGGAGAACGGGTGGAGCGGCTTGGCCTTCCGGGCGGCCAGAGAGGTCGACTCGCCTTTGGCAGCGGCGAGAAACTCTTCAAGGCGGCTGATATTGCTGTTCGGGGAGCCTGTCATGGGGACGGCTCCTCGAACGAGACATTTGCGTGTTTAAGCTGGGCTTCCCAATCGGCTAGAGTGTCATAGAGGGAGTTCGAAGAGACTCCTTGGCTCTCCGCCAGTTTTTTATGAGGTTTCCATGAAATTGCGTGATTTTTCAATAGATCGTTCCGCAAGGCTTTCCACGGGTGGTGTGCATGACGCGGTTGTCGAAGAGTTTCATTTCATATCAGGGCAGAGCCTGAATATACGATTAAG
Source organism: uncultured Pseudobdellovibrionaceae bacterium (assembly GCA_964583335.1). GTDB lineage: Bacteria > Pseudomonadota > Alphaproteobacteria > Micavibrionales > Micavibrionaceae > JAGNKE01. Next base: position 15,339 of record CAZOVG010000005.1, read on the forward strand.
GGGCGCATCGGGCGAACATACGCTGGTTTCGTTTCATGGGACTGTAAAGCTTGGTTTTAAAGATGTGCTTGAAGGGACGATCGTCTCGGATATTTTTTGCTGGCGGATGCATGACAAAATGGTGATCGAGGGCGTTCTTGATGAGGCCTTTCGCGTTTTGCAAAGCGGGCATTATCATGAGGCCGGTTTCTACAGTTTTTCCATGTCTCTGGCCCAAAAGCATACGGGGAAGTTTCTTGTTTTTCTGAGCTCTTCCTATGGCGGCGAGATGGCCGCAGTCTGCGAAGAGATTCAGATTTTTGACCTCTAATTTTTTACTGTTGCGTCAGGTCGTTTTTGCATAGGCCATTTGCGCGCTACCCCTTTCGTGAAGGAGTGGCACCGTCAGGCGCAGTGCGGTTTTAGGGGGGTATGCACTGCACAGGTAGCGCTTTGTAGAAAATCTCCGCCCGAAGATGCTAAAATGCGGTCCAGCGAGATATTTAGAAATATGGAAATGATTAATTCAAATCGGGAACAGACAACAATAGGTGACTTGTTAGATATCCTTGAAAACGCATGTCGGTGCTTCACATGATCCCGTTTCCATTTGTTGCTTGGTTTTTGGATAAGTCTATACCAGTCGGAGAACAGGATCACGAATGGGTGGCGTGTTTTTATGTGACCGCATCTGACGCTGAGAGTGCGAAACAATGGGGTGACGCTGTGGCGAATGCCTACTCATCAAGAAGGCCAAATGTGCAATTCATTCGTTCGTATATTGATACAAAGAGCGAAGGATGGGCCGAAACGACGCCTAAGGTAGCATACGGTGAGATGCCGACAGACGAGTTAATTGGCTGGTAGGCTGTCAGCTTACAACTGCCGCTGCCGCGCTATCTTACTCGGGCATTTTCTGAAGGTTCGTACTTTCACTACAAGCAGCGCATTATCGTTGCCAAAATTCGCACACGTTCTTTCGCCTCGCCCCGCACGAAGGGCGCGATGTGCGGCGGGGGATTCTTTCCGAGGTCATGAGCGCAGCCTTTAGAGGCTCATCCCGGCGGTTTATAAAGTCGGCGTTTTGTTTACCCGCGCGTTCTCTTCGGTCAGAGGAGCAGCTGTCGTGCGTTCTTCCTTCGTGCCCGATAAATTGGGAATTACCAGTATCGCCGCCATAACAACTGCGAGCAACAAAACTCCGATCATGATTTTTGTTTTCAATATTCAGCTTTCTTCTGCTCCGGTTTTCGATTGGCATTAGACATTCATTAACGAAATATGCCGACCCGTGCATATAAGCAGGATAGGACCCGTGCAGCTAAGTTTTACACCCAAACTGTGTGCACTCTCCTTTGTCTCCTTCCAGACGACGGGGGCTATGCAGAGCGGGGAGGTGGTTTGTGGCAGAAATCCGCCGTTTTTATTGGAAGATCATACCCTTAGGTATGGGGTTAAGATTATGGAATATATCGTTTTTTTAGCCTCATATTAACCGGAATCTGCGAAAGTAAGAGTCTGATTTGAGACAGGTTTATTCCGTTTAAAACCATGAAGCCAGAGACCGTTAAAGTTCTGATCGTCGATGATCACATGCTGATGCGCAGCATGGTGGAGAATTATTGCGTCGCGCTGGGCATCACGCAGATCAAGGAATGTTCGGGCGGGCAGCAGGCGCTTACGCTGGCGCGGTCGCAGGATTACGACCTGATCCTTATGGATTGGGGGATGCCGGACCTGCCGGGGGTCGAGGTTTTGAAAAAGCTGCGGGCGGACAAGCGGTTCGACAAGACGGCCATCGTCATGGTCACGGCGGAGTCGGAGGATTCGCGCCTCATCGAGGCGCTGGACGCGGGGGCGACCTCGTATCTTGTGAAGCCGTTCACGCAGGAAGAATTCGATAAGAAGGTCAGGAACGTTCTGGAGTGGCTGGAGAAGCAGCGGGCGTGATCCGCGATCCTATTATTTAGAGCCTTGTGTGGGGGCAAAGTTGGAGCATTTTATATTCGATCCGAAAGTCAGGGCGGGTTTGCCGGAGGTGATCCACCGGCAGATGCTGTTGACGTTCGAGCGGATGTTCGGCGTGGCGCTGGAGCGGTCGGACAAGGTGCAGACGCGGTTCAACGACGACGATCTGGTGGCGGCGGTTTCGCTTTCGCAAGGGGACGTCAAAATCCTTCTGCGGGTCGGGTTTCCGAGGATGCTGATGACGCAGCTTCTGGAGGAGGTCTACGGCCCGGTTCTGGCGCGGCACGAGACGACGTTCGAGGACGCGATCTGCGAGGTTGCCAACGTCTTGTGCAACGGCGTCAAGAAATACCTGAACGAGAACGGGTTCGCGTTCTTGATGAACATTCCCAAGGTCGATCACCATTATACCTCGCGCTATGAAGCGGGGAGCGACGACCATATCGAGCTGGACTTCACCTTCAAGCGCGAGAATTTTACAGTCGATCTGATTTTATTTTACAAAAAGGACGTTTTGAAAGACGAGGCCTATATATGAAAGCGTATTCAACATTGATCGAGGGGGCGCTTGACGCGGGGGTTCTGGAGAAGATCCGCGCGATTTCGCCGAATTTCATCTGTCTTTTCTTTTCGCCGGACAAGGCGGACAGCCCGGTCTTGCGGGAGCTGTGCGCGGCGTTCAAGGATATTCCGGTCATCGGGTGTTCGACGGCGGGGGAGATTTCGGACACGAAGCTTTCGGATAACGCGATCTCGCTGATGGCGGTCAATTTCGAGAAGACAACGCTGCGGGTCGAGGGGGGCGCCGTCGAGAGCGCGGAGGCGTGTTACGAGAAGTCGCGCATGCTGGCGCAGCGGTTGCAGGGCCAGGATCTGGCGGGCGTATTCATTTTGGCGCCCGGGTTGAACGTCAACGGCAGCGCGATCACGCGCGGGTTTTCCAGCGTGCTTGGCTCCAAGGTCAGCATTTCGGGCGGGCTGGCGGGCGACAAGACGAGCTTTTCCAAGACCTATACGCTTATGAACGGGGAAATTTCGGAGAATACCATCGTCGCTGTCGGGTTTTACGGCGAGCATATCCGCATCGGCACGGGATCGAAGGGGGGATGGGCGCCTTTCGGCCCGGCGCGGCGGATCACCAAGGCGGACGGAAACCTTTTGTACAAGCTGGACGAGAAGCCAGCGCTGGACCTTTACAAGCAGTATCTGGGCGAGAAGGCGGAGCAGTTGCCTTATAGCGGGCTTTTGTATCCGTTTTCGATTCTTGAGGACGATCAGAGCGAGACGGGGTTGATCCGTACGATTTTGGACGTCAATCACGAGAGCAAGAGCCTGATCCTTGCGGGCGACATGCCGGAGGGGAAGATGGTGCGGTTGATGCACGCCGACGTGGACCAGTTGATCACCGGGGCGGAGAACGCCGCCGAGGAAGCGCATCTGGACGGCATGGACGCGGAAGCCAGCGTCGCGCTTCTGGTCAGTTGCGTAGGGCGCAAGCTTGTCATGGCCGATGACGTTGTGGAGGAGGTCGAGGCCGTGCAGCACGTGTTCGGCCCCGGGACGCGCATGGCGGGATTTTATTCGTATGGGGAAATCTGTATCTCGGACCTCACGAAGGAGGCGGAGCTGCATAACCAGACCATGACGATTACGCTCTTGTCCGAGGCCCCATGAGACCATGGCCAGAACCCGCAACAAGATCCAGCGCCAGTTCGAGCGTCATTTAAAGACGGACGATCCTGCGCGTCTTGTGGGGGAGATGCGCGCCCGCGCCGCCGAGGCGGGAAACACGGAATGTGTGGATTTTCTTGACGGGCTGCTCGGGTTTTTCGAGGCGGTCGAGAAGACCTATGAGGATTATGAAGACAAGAACAAGATGGCGGTTCGCAATCTTGATCTGAGCTCCAGCGAGTTGAACGATTCCAACCGTACGCTTGAGCGCCTGAACCAGTCGATCGCGGCGATGCTGGAGAGTCTGGGGCCCGCCATGCTGTTCTTCAATAAGGACGGCGAGTGCGCCGAGACGTTCTCGCGCTCGTGCCTGACGCTTCTGGAGGGGAATCCGGCGGGGCGGTATATCTGGGAGGTTTTGAACTGTACGCCGGAAGAGAAGGCGAGCTTTCAGAAGCTTCTGGGGCTGGCGTTCCGCAATATCTCGGCCATGACGATCGAGGATCTGTTTCGTATCGCGCCCACAACATACCGTCATTCGCAAGGGTTGATCATCTCGGTCAAATACCGTCCGATCTTCGGCAAGAGCGGCGGGCTGGCCGGGATATTGCTCATCGCGGAGGATGTCACGGAGGAGACGCATTACAAGGCGCTGGCGACGCAGCGGGAGAAGGAGACCGAGAAGATCCTGCGGCTGATCCAGAACAAGAAAGATTATCTGAGCCTGATTGCACAGATCGAGGAGTTTTTTCTTTCCGAGAACCCGCTGTTCTATGAGCAGATTTCGCTGGTGGAGTTGAAGGGCGACCTGCACACGATGAAGGGGCTGGCGGGCAGCTTTTACATGGACGATTTTGCGGAGACGATTCAGGGTCTGGAGACGGTCATGGTGAAGGCGGACATGACGCTGCGCGGCGCGTTCGAGCAGATCGAGGCCGTCATTCCCGAAATCTTTGACGCGGTGGAGGGGGCGAAGTGTTTCATCCGGTCGATCTTTGGGGACGTGGAGGCGCTGCATGCGGATACGGTTTCGCTGCGGCGTGCGGACTTGCTGGGGTTTTACCGGGATTTGCGTTCGCAGCCGGGTCTTGAGGGGCTGCAGAAGGATTATTACGAGCGGTTCCTCACGGTGCCCATCAACGATCTTTTGCGGGTGCTGGACCAGCATATCCGGGAGACCGCCACGGCGCTGGGCAAGCCGATGAAGCCGAGCCGGATCGAGGGGGATTCGTTCCGCGTTCCGGCGGGGATCTACGACGATCTGTTCTCGGCGTTCGTGCATCTGGTGAGGAATGCCGTTGATCACGGGATTGAGACATGCACCGAGCGCGTCCTGGCTGGGAAGGAGCCCGAGGGGCAGATTATGGTGCGGGCGGAGCTGTTCACGCAGATGGACGAGCCTTGGTTCCGCATTATCTTCCGCGACGACGGGGGCGGGATCGACACGCATAAAATCCGCGAGCGGATGAAGGCGCTCGGCATGAATCCGGCGGGGCTAAGCGATCAGGACGTGACGCAGAATATCTTCATGCCGGGGTTTTCATCCAAGCGGGGCGTTTCGATCGTCTCCGGGCGCGGGGTTGGGCTGTCGGCGGTTAGCAAGGAAGTGCGCAAGTTGGGCGGGAGCATCTTCGTGGCCTCTGAACCCGGAAAGGGCACGACGTTCGCCATCGACCTGCCTTATACGGAGCGCGAGGCGTTGGTGGAGGCGGAGGGCGAGTAGGCCGGAATTCTGCTTTGATGGCCGCGTAAAAAGGAAAAGCCCCGTGAGGGGCTTTTGGCTTATAGCATTCTTTCATACGGCCACTTTTCAGACGGGCGCAACCGCCGTGGTGCGTCTGACGGTGGCGTCGGGTCCGCCCGCGAGTTCGGGCTCATCCGTCACAGGTTCCTCGGCGGCGATGTCGATGTCGGCCGCGTTTTCGGCCACGATGTCGTCGGCGTAGGCCACGTTCTGGCGCGTGAAGTTCGAGCTGAGTTCGCCGCCGGGATTGGCCGCGCCGTCAGGATTGTCGCCGGTCGTGCTAACGGGGGCCGGAGCGACGGATACGGTTTCAAGCGAGGACGCGTTGCGGCCCGTGGAGAAGCCGCGTTGCGTTTCGAGCGAGCCCGCGATGCGGGTCCAGACTTCGGCGGGAACGCGGGTCGTCTGGCCGCCGATGTTGAGTTCGACGCTGTTTTGTGCGGTCAGTTCGCCGCCCGGCCATTCGGGGATGTTCACGTAGCGCTCTTCGCGGGCGTCCTTGGCGGCGTCGCGGAGTTCGCGGATGTAATCGCGCATGACCACGGGGTCGGCTTCGCCGCTCCAGTCGCGTTTGCTGTCGATTTTGCCGAGCGCGTCATGGAGGTCGTCGAGTCCGAAGGTCAGCGTGTCGCCGTTGGTCAGGCGTGCGCTGGTGGTCAGGAGGCCTTCGCGGGTGCCGGCGGTGAAGCGGGTCGCGTTCTCGGAGAAGGCGGTGCGGAGTTCTTCGCCGCTGTAGGCGCGGGTTTCCTCGGCGTTGCCGTGGACGGTTTTGGCAATGTATTTACGCGCCGAGACATCCAAGGCGATGGAGCCGTCGTTGATGCCGCTCATGATCTGGCCAACGTTGCGGTCAGAGATCTGGTAGACCATGCTCCGGCCTTCGGTTTCATTGCGGGAGATCAGCACGAAGCCGCGCGATTCCTCGGAATAGGCGAGAATGTTGTCGGCGGAGTCCGGGTTGGCGTTCTGGCGGTCCGCGATGGACTGCACTTCGCGCAGGACGTCGGCGCGGGTGATGCGGTAGGAGCCGTTGAGGCCGAACGGAGGCGCGTATTCAGCGGCGGGTTCGGGCGTGGCTTCGGCCACGGCGGTCGGTCCTGCCGGTTGTTCGGTGGGTTTCGGCGCGGTCAGCTCGACGCCCGTCTGGGGCGCGATCATCGTGCGGGTGTGCGAATTTTCCGGCGTAATGCGGGTGTCGGTCTGGCGGCCATCGGGCGCGGTGCGGATATCCAGCCCTTGCTGACGCGCGAAGCCGTTCATGACGATCTGTGCGTCGAGCGTGCGGGCATCGGGTGCGCGGTAGTCAGTGTCGGCGTTCAGAACCTCGGCCACGCGCGTGCGAAGGGCGGCGTTATCGGCGGTCTGGAGGCTTTCCATGATCAGGCGGAAGTTTTCTTGGATGTTGTTGGCATCCCACGCGATGTTTTTGCGCTGGGCGTAGTTTTGCATCGCGCCCAGAGTCGCCGTGTCGAGCGTACCGTTCGGGGTCAGGCCCGCGTCGGAGAGAAGGTTGAACGAGGATTGCATGGTGGCGATGCCCGTCAGGGTCGCCGCGTTGCGGGTCGCGCGGGTGGTCAATGCCCCCCGGTCGCCGTCGATGCGAATCGTCTCGGCATTGGAGATGCGGTCGCCCAGATGGCGGTTGGCCCAAGAGCCGCCGGCCACGAGCGCGCCCTGAAGCTCGGTCACGTTGGTTTCGGAGCGAACGCCCTGAAGGTAGCGCTGCTGGAAGGCGGTGTCGGTTTGCAGGGCGCGGTCAATCGCGCGGAAAACCTCGGTCATCGCGGCCTGATCGGGATTTGCCGAAAGCTCGGGGAGGAAGGTGAATTGGGTGCGGGCCTGATCGTAGGCGGTCTTGCTGGTGCCGCCGAAATCGCCGTCCACGTTACCGGGGTTGAACCCCATGATATGCAGGAAGCCTTGCAGGGCTTTTTCTGCCTCTGTGCCAGCCGGCATCAATTGCGTAGGACGAGTCTTGTTAGGATCTGTAGGTCCGGTCATATATCACCCCGATTTTATATATATTTTTTTATATATTACTTATGGGAAGCGGGATTGTCAAAGTTTTTAAGAAAGTCGTCGATTTGAGGATTTTTGAGGGGTTTTTGCCCGTTTCGAGGGGTAGGCAGGTCTTTGTCAGGACATCTGATAGTGGGTTGTGCGTGGTTTTTCGTCTTCTATCGTGAAATTATCAATCCATTCCGCTCGATCAAGATAGCCCAGTATGTCCGCGCCGATGTCCATACTAAGCATTTTGTAGTGATGAAGGTTGGGATTATTGCCGCCCTGATAATCCGGTATTTTTGCTTTCCAGTTGGAGTTTTTCACCTTCAAGAACGGAAAGGCGGCTTTCTGGTCTGGTATGCGCGGGAGGGCAGATTTAGTTTTGAGTTCTGTAAAAACTTCTATGAACTCTTCTTCTACGGCTACTGCTAAAATGGCGCTAAAACGAACGCGCAAGCAGCGCTCCGCTTCGACTATTGGCTTTGCATTACGTAATGATGAAAAGCTTGGGTCCGGAATCTCTATAGGCTGTTCCAGAACCACAGAGGGAACTAAATCAGCCACGAGATAATCTCCATGAAAGACCAATCTTATGGTTCTAAGTGCCGATTGGAATTCGTTTAAATCGACTGCGGGTTCGTAAATTTCAACTTCGTATTGTGTCATTTTATTTTTTTACAGTGTTTATTGAGATTTTTCCAGAAAATCGGCCATTTCCTTTCATTTGCGGCTTCGGTATTGTTTGCGTGTAAGACCGTTTAGTAAGGCAAAGAGGCTTTCATGACCAGAATCGGCACGCCGTTTACCACAACCGCCAAGAAAGTGCTGCTGTGCGGCTCGGGGGAGCTGGGCAAGGAGGTGGTGATCGAGTTGAAGCGCCTCGGCGTCGAGGTCGTCGCGCTGGATTCGTACCCCAACGCGCCCGCGATGCAGGTGGCGGACCGGGCGCATGTTCTGTCGATGCTGGACGGGGCGGCGCTGCGGAAAGTTATTGAGCAGGAGAAGCCGGATTTCATCGTGCCCGAGGTCGAGGCCATCGCCACGGATACGCTGGTGGCGCTGGAGGCGGAGGGGTTTACGGTGGTGCCCACCGCGCGGGCGGCGCAGCTGACGATGAACCGGGAGGGGATCCGGCGGCTGGCCGCCGAGGAGTTGAAGCTTCCGACCTCGCCTTACCGATTCTGCGACACGCGGGCGGAGTTCGACGCGGCGATCAAGGCGGTCGGGTTGCCGTGCGTCGTCAAGCCGATCATGAGTTCGTCGGGTAAGGGGCAGAGCACGGTCAGGAGCGAGGCGGAGATCGACGCGGCATGGAAGTATGCGCAGGAGGGCGGGCGCACGGGCGCGGGCCGGGTCATCGTGGAGGGGTTCATCCGGTTCGATTATGAGATCACGATGTTGACCATCCGGCACAAGGACGGCACCAGTTTTTGCCCGCCGATCGGGCACCGGCAGGAAGACGGGGATTATCAGGAATCGTGGCAGCCGCAGGCGATGCCGGAAAAGGCGATTGTGGAATCGCAGCGCGTGGCGAAGTTGGTCACGGACGCGCTGGGCGGGCGCGGGATTTTCGGGGTGGAGCTGTTCATTCGCGGGGACGAAGTTATTTTCAGCGAGGTTTCGCCCCGGCCGCACGATACGGGGATGGTGACGATGATCTCGCAGGATTTATCCGAATTTGCACTGCATGCGCGGGCGTTTCTGGGGTTGCCGATCCCCGATGTGGGATTCCGGGGGCCGTCGGCCTCCGCCGTCATTCTGGTTTCGGGCACGTCGAAGAATGTTACGTTCGGCGGGCTGGACGAGGCGCTGGCGAAGCCGCATACGGATGTGCGCCTGTTCGGCAAGCCGGAGGTGAAGGGCAAGCGGCGGATGGGCGTAGCTCTGGCCCGGGCGGAGACACCGGAGGCGGCGAAGGCGCTCGCGCTTGAGGTGGCGGGGAAGGTTAAGGTGGGGTTATGACAAGAAGATATTGTTTTTTTGTATTTTTAGTTTTTCTATCCATATTAGCAGTACAAAGCGCTTTTGCTTGCGGCTCAATTGAGAAGCATTTTGGAACTTACGAACAACATAAAAATAAATCAGAAGTTGAGGCGTTTCTTAAAACACAAACCTGTGGATCTGCAGACAGCTATTCCCCGCTTTATGCAGAGCCTGTAATTGCGCGTGTCCTTGCCAATGCGATTGATCTCGAAGTTTCCAAGGATGTTATTCAGAAGGTCTTTAAAATATATAATTGTCTCTCGTTTGCCCGCCATCAGGACGAACACCGAAAAATTTTAAAATTTCTTGGGCAAGACAAACTGTCAGGACTTTGTAATCCGGACTCACTGCGCAAAATGTATATCGTGAGTTCTGCTGGCGGGGCTAATTTACGTGGCAAGCCCGATAAGAAGGCGAAAAAGGTCGGGGCCGTTGCAGAAAGTGTCATTGTAAAAAATGGCAGGGTTTATGGAGATTGGGTGCTCGTCGATACTTATAAAGGCACAGGTTACATGCATATTTCGACTTTAATGCCGTATATTATCGGTGATGACTTGAATTGAGTCTGCGGCCCTAACAGATAGGACTAATGATCAACGTTACAAATTTGGGGGCCGGAGCCTGTGACGTTCATCACTCTGGAGGAGGGGACGATGGACTGGCTGCCCGATTTTTTTCGGACAACTCACGGGGTGTCGCGCGCTCTACCTGCGACGGCAGCCGGGGCGGCGCTTGGTTGATCACGCCATCGAGTGCAGGCCGATCATGTTGCCTTCGGTGTCGTGGACGAGGGCGATAAAGCCGTATTCGCCGATGGAGAATTTGGGCTTGAAGATCTTGCCGCCCGCCTTTTCGACGCGTCCGGCCTCATGGCCGCAATCGTCGCACGCGAAATAGACCAGTGTGCCGGCGAAGCCCGAGGGTGTGCCCTCCATCTTCACCAGTGCGCCGCTGGCGCCGTAATTTTCCTGCGTCATGTTGAACGCCCACATTTCAATATCTTCGGGGCCCAGCTTTTCGAGCTTAGTTTCAAACACGGTTTCATAGAATTTTTTGGCGCGGTTCATATCCTGAACGTAAATTTCAAACCAGCCGACGGGGTTGCCCATGGAGGAATTCCTTATTTTTGATTCTGATACGGCCAGAGGTTAACAGAAAACTGAGGTGGCGGGATTCACTTTTTTGATTTTTCAGCGGTGGGGGCAGCCGGGCCAGCAGCAGGGGCGGCGTTTGCCCTCGCGCAGGTTTTCGCAGCCCCATTCGACGCGGCGGGCGCGGGTTTCGGCTTTTTTTGCGGATTCTATCCAGCAGATATATTCGTTGCGGGCGAGGGGGGTGATGTCGCGCCATGTCGCCAGCGCCTGCGGGTCGGCGGACAGCGCCTTTTTCAGGTCCGGGGGTAGATCATGGACCACGCCGCCGGGGATTTTCTGGCCGCTCATATGTTTTCCTCCCAAGTTAAAATATAAGGCCTGTCGGCGGGCTGAAAAAAGAAAAAACATGCGTTTAGCCGCCCTCCTGTGTTTTGATAGAGGCCTGTCAGGATGAGGCCCCGATATGCGCTGTTTGACCGTATTGCCGTGTTTTGTGTTTCTGTTCGGCTCGTTGCTGTTTTGGTCCGGCGCGCCCGTTTTCGCGCAGGGAAATGGCTCTTTCGCCGCTTTGCAGAAAAAGGCGCAGGCCGGCTCGGCGGAGGCACAATATAATCTCGGCGTGATCTATGAGGGCGCACAGGGAGGCAGAAGGGATTATGGACTGGCGATCCGGTGGTATCGGAGGGCGGCCATGCAGGGCCTCGGGCAGGCGCAATATAATCTCGGTGTGATGTATGCCAAGGGCAAGGGCGTATCCAGGAATTATGTCGAGGCATACAAATGGCTGGCTCTGGCCGCGCGGACGGGCACCGTGCCGAATGCGGGGCTGCTGGGGGAGAAAATTGCCAAAAAGCTCACGATTGAAGAGGAACTCGAGGCGGCACGCTGGATCAGGGCGTGGAGGCCGGTTTTGGAGCGTTGAGAAAGGTTGTTTATCAATTCTAATCTGTGTAGCTCAACTCTCGGCGCAGATCGTGATCTATGCCACCGGGAGGCTAATCATTAATCAAAATCCTTTAAAGCTTCATTTGTAAATGTTAGTCCTGTAAGCGTAACTCTGGTTGTATTGTGCTTTTCTGCTATTGGGCGAAAAGAGCTTTCCAATCCCCACCAATCAGAGATGGCAAACTTGTTGTTTCCTAACATAAAGTAATGTCCAGTATTAGTGTTAATATCTTTGTTTGCTTCACAAAAAACGCAGATGCTTAGCAAGCCCCAAATTAAAGTTTCGGGGATGTTTAAATTATCTTCGGAAATATGGTAGCTCAGTGAAAGGTCTTTATTACGCGGCAAAAGTTTATATCGAGTTGCAATCTCTTTTCCGTGAGCTTGTTCACATCTAAATATGTAATATATAACTGCTGCCATATCTAACTTATTAATTTTGTTCCCTTTTTCATCTATTAGTCTGATGTTATCCCAATACGTCTGGTCGAAATTTATTCCAGTACCTGTCATTGGTTCTAAAATCCAGTAGTAGTTTCTAATGAATTGTATGTAGTTATATCTGGAGGATTTTTTTGCTCTATGGTGCTTTTGTGATGTCCCATCCAAAGCAATACATGCGTGAAGCAGAGCATGCTCTTGTTCGCCTCTGTCGAATGCTTCAATTCCGGCAAAAATGTGATCTTCTATTTTCACTTTTTGTGCATTTCTTTTTTATTTTATGCGCGCCTCGCGTTTTGAATTGCTGGCCGTCGAACCTCCTTCTCCGGTTCGAATCCACTCAACAATATTTCTATAAAAAAACGGGCAAGAGGCCCGTCTTTTTATAGAAATGGCGGTGACGAGAGGATTCGAACCTCCGATACAGTGTTACCCGTATAACGGTTTAGCAAACCGTCGCCTTCAGCCGCTCGGCCACGTCACCAGCTCAATAGTCTTCCTTAGCGTGTGACGCCCCTTTCGGTTTTGTCTGCTTTCGCAGACGGGCAGCCGCTCGGCCACGTCACCAGCTCAATAGTCTTACCAGTATAAAACTTTACCAGTATAAAACCCTTCGTTTCCGGGGCCGGAGGGGCCCTTAGAAAACGCAAGACCCATGAAATACGTCATCCCGCCGTGTTTGTAAAGCGCCGGGGCGGACTTTCCGGGTTTTTTCAGGCTAAGGCCCTGTCAGTCCAGATAATTTTCGTCCTTCATCTTTTTCTTTTCGGACATATCGCCCCGGGCCACGACGATAAAGCCGCAGACGACGGCCACGATGATGGCCGTAATGATGATCTTGAAGTACATATCCCATGAGACGACCGGGCCCCAGATCTGGGCGATCGTCAGGATTCCGCAGAAGACCACCACGGCGGTGATGCAGATCAGCAGCTTGTTATGCAGGTTGGACATCGGCGGCCCCTTGCTGTCTTTGGCGCTCCATCACGACCAGAAACGCCTCGCGCGAGAAGAAAAGCAGGAGGCGGCGGGATTCGCGCTGCATCGTCACGACCTTCCAGCCCTGCGCGGCGTTCTTGTTAAGAAATTCGGAGAATTTGAGCGGATTAACCTTGGACCCCGCCAGAAAGATGGAGCCGAGCGCGCCCTCGCGGTAGAGCACGACCTTGTATTCGTATTTCGGGTTCGCGTTTGCGGGCGCCGGGACGGGGGCGGTAACGGCGACGGGTGCGGGGAGGGTTGCTTCGGCCATGGGTCTCTATCCGTCCAGTTTCTTTTTTAGAAGGTCGTTGACCGCGCCGGGGTTGGCCTTGCCTTGAGTCTTTTTCATCACCTGGCCCACGAAGAAGCCGAAGAGTTTATCTTTGCCGCCGCGATAGGCCGCCACGTTGTCGGGGTTTTCGGCGATGACCTCATTGATTACGGTTTCGATGAAGCCGGTGTCGGTGACCTGTTTAAGGCCCTTTTCCTCGACGATGGCGGCGGGGGCCTTGCCGGTGGCGAACATCTCGGCGAAGACATCCTTGGCGATTTTCCCGGAAATCGTGTCGTCGGAAATCAGCTCGATCAGGCCGCCGAGATGGGCGGCGGAGACGGGCGAGTCCGCGATGGATTTGCCGTTTTTATTCAGGATGCCCAGAAGCTCGTTGATCACCCAGTTGGCGGCGAGTTTGGCGTCGCGGCCCTTGGCCACGGTTTCAAAGTAATCGGCGCGTTCGCGTTCGGCGATCAGGACGCCCGCGTCGTAGGCGCTGAGGCCGTAGGTTTCGATGAAGCGATGTTTTTTCTGATCCGGCAGTTCGGGCAGAGTCTTTTTGATGTCGTCGATCCAGCCCTGTTCCAGATTGAGGGGCAGGAGGTCGGGGTCGGGGAAGTAGCGGTAGTCGTGTGCCTCTTCCTTGGAGCGCATGGAGCGGGTTTCCATTTTCGCGGGGTCCCAGAGGCGGGTTTCCTGATCGATCGAGCCGCCGTCTTCGAGGATTTCAACCTGACGCACGGCTTCGAATTCGATGGCCTGCTGTACGGCCTTGAGGGAGTTGACGTTCTTGACCTCGCAGCGCGTTCCGTAGGGGTTGCCGGGCTTGCGCACGGAGATGTTCACGTCGGCGCGCATGGAGCCTTCCTCCATGTTGCCGTCGCACGTGCCGAGGTAGCGCAGGATCATGCGGATTTTGGAGAGGTAGGCGGTGGCCTCCTCCGGCCCGCGTATGTCGGGGTCGGAGACGATTTCCATCAACGCGCAGCCGGAGCGGTTCAAATCGACGTAGGATTTTTTCGGGTGCAGGTCGTGCACGGATTTTCCGGCGTCCTGCTCCAGATGGAGGCGGGTGATGCCGATTTCCTTGGTCTGGCCGCCCGCGAGGTCGATCTCGATCTTGCCCTGTCCGACGATGGGCTTTTCGTATTGGGAGATCTGATAGCCTTGCGGCAGGTCGGGGTAGAAATAGTTTTTACGGGCGAAGATCGAGTTTTTGTTGATCTGGGCGTTCAGGCCCAGACCTGTGCGGACCGCCTGTTCCACGCATTTTTCGTTCAGAACGGGCAGCATGCCGGGCATGGCGGCGTCAACGAAAGAGACGTGCGTGTTGGGTTCGCCCCCGAAGGCGGCGGACGCGCCGGAGAACAGCTTTGATTCGGAAATGATCTGCGCATGGATTTCCATGCCGATTACAATTTCCCATTCCCCGGTTTTTCCCTGGATCGTCTGCGCCATTTCTGAGCTACCTGTTGCCTTGTATGTGTTGTCGTTCTTATTTGTTCTTCGCGTCTTCGTAGATCATTTTCGTGTAGCAGTGTTCTTTGCTCAGATTATAAAGCTGGTCATAATCGGGGCTGCGCAGATAGAAGCTCAGAGGATTGGTTGAGAGCGGCTCCTGCGTTGCGGCCTTGATGATGATATTCGGCAAGTCGCGGCGCGTGCGGCGGGCCACGAGATCCCGCACACAGCGGCACATCGAGCTTTTGCCCAATATAACTTCGCGGAAGTGCGGATCTTTCATGCAGATGCCATAGGTGTAGGTGAGCGCGGCATCGCGCATACAGTTTGCGTCCGCATTCATGCGCATTTTATCGCGGGCGGCCTTGCCCTCTCTGGTATCGTCTTCCAGAGCGGCCATCTCTTTGGGGGTCATGGTTTCTTCCATCTTCGCGGCCTTGCAGGCGCAGTAATTTTTCTGGGTTTTTTCGGCTACGAAGAAATCGGGAGATGTCGTACATTTCTCGTAAAATTCGTACGCCATTTCCTTGCCGTTTTTAGGGCGATTGTCTTTGTTCTTGGTCGGATCGCTCTCGAAAATGTCCTTGAGGTTTGTCTCACTCTCCTCCGCTATCGGAGCGTCCTGAGCCAGAGACACGGACGGGAGGGCCAGCGCAATCATACATGCGAGCGCGGCGAAGGCCAGGGCAACGGTTTTAAGGGAATGTTTTTTCACGGCTTTTCCTCCTTTGCGGATCAGGCGGGGCGATGCGTGAATTGTGCCAGACTTTCTATAACCCCGGCAACTTTAAAAACAGTTTCCTCGTCCCACGGGCGGCCAATAATCTGGAGGCCCAGCGGGAGGCCGTCGGCATCCAGCCCCGCGGGGACGGACATGCCCGGCAGCCCGGCCAGAGAGGCGGGGACGGTGAAAACGTCGTTCAGGTACATTTTGATCGGGTCATCGTCGTTCTCGCCGATGGCGAACGGGCCGGAGGGGGCCGTGGGGGTCAGGAGAACGTCGCATTTTTCGAAAGCGTTCATAAAGTCATTCACGATCAGGCGGCGGACCTTCTGGGCCTTGATGTAGTAGGCATCGTAATATCCCGCAGATAGTACGTATGTTCCGATCATGATCCTGCGCTTGACCTCGTCGCCGAAGCCCTCGGCGCGGGTCTTTTCATAGGTTTCGCGGAGGTTTTCGGAGGGGATGCGCAGGCCGTAGCGCACGCCGTCGTACCGGGCGAGGTTGGAAGAGGCCTCGGCGGGCGCGATGACATAGTAGGTCGCCAGCGCGTATTTGGTGTGGGGCAGGGAGACTTCGACGGTTTTCGCGCCGGAGGCGTGGATCCAGTCGATGCCCTGCTGCCAGAGTTTTTCGATCTCGGCGGGCATGCCGTCCACGCGGTATTCTTTCGGGATGCCCACGGTTTTGCCGCGAATATCGCCGGTCAGGGCCTTAACGAAGTCGGGCACGTCCTTTTTCGCGGAGGTGCTGTCCTTCGGGTCGTGGCCGGACATGGAGCGGAGTATGATTGCGTTATCTTCCACCGTGCGGGCGAAGGTTCCGGCCTGATCGAGGGAGGAGGCGAACGCGACGATGCCCCAGCGGGAGCAGCGGCCATAGGTCGGTTTGATTCCGGAAATGCCGCAGAAGGCGGCGGGCTGGCGGATCGAGCCGCCGGTGTCGGTTCCGGTCGCGCCCATCACCATGCCGGCGGAGACGGCCGCAGCGGAGCCGCCCGACGAGCCGCCGGGGACGAGTTGCGCGCCCGGTTTGTTTTTATTCTTCCACGGGCTGATGACGTTGCCGAAGTAGCTGGTCGTGTTCGAGGAGCCCATGGCGAATTCGTCGAGGTTCATCTTGCCAAGCATCACGGCGCCGTCATCGAAGAGCTTTTGCGTGACGGTGGATTCGTATTGGGGGATGAAGCCCTCAAGGATGTGGCTGGCCGCCGTGGTTTGGACGCCCTTGGTGCAGAACAGGTCCTTGATGCCCAGCGGGATGCCCTCCAGCGCGCCCACGGTGCCGGAGGCGCGGCGTTTGTCGGATTCCTGCGCCTGTTTTTTCGCCAGATCGGGGGTTTCCACGATGAAGGCGTTGAGGGCGCGGTGTTTGTCCATCTGATCGAGATGCGCCTGCGTGAGTTCGACGGCGGTGAAGTCTCCCTTTTCCAGACCTTTGAGCGCGGCGGCGATCGTGAGAGATGTCAAATCCGTCATAGTCTTTTCCTATCCTTGAAAATAATAGCTGCCAGCCCGATATCCGCCAGCCCGACGGCGGAGAGCAAAGCGCCGAACGTGCGAATATCCTCTACGCCGTACTTTATCTTGAAACCGATATTCACCATGGCAACGTAGGCTTCGGGCGTGAACATGCAGGACAGGCCGACGAGCATCATGCCCGCACCGACGGCAAGAAGGGTCGAGCGCAGCACCTTATTCTGATGTTCGCGCATGATCCTGATCTGCTTTTCTTGTTTGTCCGTTTTCATTGCATAGGCGTTCATGTTGCTTTTATGGCTCTGGCGCCGCTTACTCCACAATTTTGGGCACAACGAAATAGCCTTGCGTGGCTTCGGGCGCGTTGGCCAGAACTTTTTCCATATAGCCGCCGTCGTTGACCTCATCCTTACGCAGAGGCAGGGTGATGTCCACGACGCTTGATAAAGGTTCGACGCTGTCGGTGTTGACCTCGGCCAGCTGCTCGATCCAGTTGATGATTCCGGAAACCTGCGGCCCCATGCGGTCGAGCTGTTCGTCATTCATGGCGAGGCGGGCCAGGCCCGCGACTTTTTTGACTGTTGTTTTGTCTAGTGACACCGGGTCTTCTCCCTGAAAGTAAGGTCTTCGCTCCGTGCCGCGGGCCAGACAGATAAAATGCCGCCCGCGCAAGGCTTTAACTCAGTAAACCTTGGACTTCTAGCATTGCCCGGTGTAGCGTGCAAGAGTTATGACGGTTGGATTGCTTAGGAATATCGCCGACAGTGCGCCGCGGGGTGAGCCGCTTATGGGGCTGGATGTCGGGAAGAAGACGATCGGGGTGGCGGTTTGCGATGAGGCGCAGCGGTTGGCCACGCCCGTGATGACCGTTTTCAGAACAAAATTCACCAAGGATTTGAGGGAGATCGAGCGTCTCGCGGCCGAGTTCGGCATCGCGGGGTTTGTGATCGGCCTGCCGATCAACATGGATGGCAGCGAAGGCGGGCAGGCGCAGTCGGTTCGGGACTTCGCGCTGGAGCTGGAGCGGCAGATTTCCAAGGATCTTTTTCCGGGCGGCGCGGTCTGGGTGGCCTTGCATGACGAGAGGTTATCCACAGATGCGGTGGATAGTCTTGTGGATGAAATGGTGGATAAAAAGAACAAGCGCGTGAACTCGAAGCAGGACGGGCTTAAGGACAAGCTGGCGGCTATGATTATTCTGCAAGAGGCGCTCGGGTTTTTGGAGCGGGGGGGCTGATGTCTTTCCGCAATTATCGGCACAAAATCCTTCAATTGCGTGTCTAGATTTGCGTTTAGCAAAGGGGGGGGCGGTTAGATCTCGCCGTAGCGCAGGAGCATGTTGCCGTGGTTGCGCATCCAGTACTGGCCTTCGAAGCCGTCCTTGGAGAGGCGGCGGCAGAGACGCCAGAATTCTTCGCCGTGGTTCAGGTGGACGAGGTGCGCGACTTCATGTGCGACAACGTAGTCCATAGCGACTTCGGGGGCGAAAATCAGCCGCCATGAGTATGAAATGTTGCCGTCTTCGGAACAGCTTCCCCAACGGCTTTTGGTTTCGCGGACACCGACCGTCACGTTCTCCACCCCGATTCGGCGGATCTTCTTTTTGGTCATTTCGGTCAGGGTGTCCTTCGCCAGCTGCTTCAAGAAGCGGCGAATACGCACGGACGGGTCGATCTGGTTGGTCCGAACCTGTAAGACCGTCTTTAAAAGATGGATTTCGGTTCCCTTGAACTTTTCATCATAAGTCACTGAAATTCTGCGCTTTTGTCCAAATATAGGGATGATGGTTCCGTCTTCGAATGGAACGCTCGGCGGCAGGGCGGCGAGGGTCTCTTTCACCCACTTTTCGTGGGTTTTTGCGAACTTGAGGGCACTGTCCAGCTTCATGTGCGGCGGGATCACCAAATTCATGACCCCTTCCTTGGCGTCAAGGCGCAGAGCGACGCGACGCGCGTTCTTACTCCGTTTGACTGTCACAAGCCGTTCGATTGCCATAATATCCTTTTTCCACAGACGGTTAAGGTCATTCCATACCCACCAAATTCTGTCGCCATTTCGTTCAAGGAGCGTCTTCACTGTAGACTAATTATTTTCTTTTTCAAGATGCCATCCGGCAGCTTTTTGTTGAATCTGCGCTTCCTTGTAATTCTGCGGCTGGTTTTCTTTTATCCAGCGCCGGATTGCCGCGATTCCGTGCTTTTCTCTGTTGTACTGTTCCGCCGTCGCATCCGGGCGAATGGCCAGGTCGTGATCGGGTACGGGGTCCTTGCCCTCGTCGAAGCGCCGGATGTGGTGGCGTATCCGGGGCATGATATCGTCGCGCCAGCGGCGACCGTTAAAAATGCCGTAATGGCCGGTCTTGAGCTGGAAATGATGGAATTGCTTGCGTTGGGCGAGGGAGTAGCAGAGTTCGTGCGCCGCCGTGGTCTGCCCCCGGGCCGAGATGTCGTCGAGTTCGCCCTCGATGGTCAGGAGGGCTGTATGTTCGATATCCTGCGGCCTCACGTCGAGCAGATGATCGGTGTAGGGATCGCGCCATTTCATCCGTCCGCGCGGCAGAAGCTGGCGCTGGAACACGGTTTCAATGGTCTGGAGATAGAATTCTGCGGGAATATCCATGACCGAGAGGTATTCGTTATAAAAATTACGGTGTTGTTCGGCCGATTCGCCGTCGCCCATGACGAGGTGGTGGTAAAATTTCATGTAGGAGCCGACGTGGCGGTCGAGGTTCATCGACATGAAGCCGCCGAGTTGAAGAAATCCCGGGTAAACCTTGCGGAACGCGCCGGGATAGTAGAAGGGCACGTCGTGGATCACGGTGTTTTCAAACCAGCGCAGGGGACGGTTTTCGGCCAGTTCGGTTACGGTGGTCTTGGAGACGCGGGTATCGACCGGGCCGCCCATAAGGGTCATGGTCAAAGGCTGATTGGGGTCTTTTTCTGTCGCCATTAGCGACACCGCCGCCAATACCGGCACGGCGGGCTGGCAGACCGCAATAACATGCACGTCCGGCCCTAAAAGGCTCATGAATTCCCGGAGATACGTGATGTAGTCGTCCAGATTGAAGCGTCCGGCCTTACCGGGGACCTGCCGGGCATCTTCCCAGTCGGTGATGTACATATCGTGGTGGGGCAACAGGGCCTCCACCGTGCCGCGCAGGAGGGTTGCGAAATGGCCCGACATAGGGGCTACCAGAAGGACCTTGGGGTCGTTCCGTTTGATTTTTCTTTTGAAATTCACCAATGAACAGAATGGTTTACGGGCGATTATTTTTTCCGTCACCTCAACTTTTTTGCCGGCGATTTCGGTTTCATGCAGGCCGAATTCCGGGCGCCCGAAGCGTTTGGTCACGCGCTCGATCATCTCGGCCGAAGCGCCCACCGTCCGTCCAAATTGCGTGTAGGACAGGGGGTTAAAGGGGTTGCGGACGAGGGTGCGAGTCAGCTCCGCCTGTAATCTTAAAGGCGTTAGCAGCGCGTGCTGCATTTCGTACAAATGATAAAGCATAGAGTCCCTCTTTCACGGTCTGGGAATCGGCTGTAGAATACTTATAAGAATACTCGGAAAACAAAGGTCAGAGCCACTTTCCCACACATAACCAGTATACTATGAACGAATATTTAATACAACTCAATGCTCTGTTTATCGTTCCGGAACGCATTCCGGTTGTGATGATTGCCGTGCTTATTACTATGGTTGCGGGGATGATTACGGGGCCTTTGCGAGGCAACGCGTACCCGTTTTTATGGATTTTTTTCGACCTGATCTGGGGCCGCGCGGGGGACAGGCTGAACAAGCCGGGGCGACCGTACGGGGATCTTGTTTTTCGCGGGTTTCTGTTTGCCGCCTTCGGGATCGCGTTCGCGTTCATCCTTGGGCGCGGAATCGCGGATATGGCGGCGGAATTTCCGAGCGGCGGCGCGACGGAGATCGCGTTGGTCACGCTGGCGCTGACTTCGGGGTCGGTGTGGTTCGTTCTTTTGCGGCTTTATTTTGCCATGGAAAAGGACGGCAGCACGCAGGGGGCGTTTTACGGCCTCTCGCGGTCCACGCGGTTCAACCTTACGAGCACCGACGATTTCGGGATCGTGCGCGCAGGCGTTGGGTTTGCTGGCGTTTCGTTCGATAAGGGGCTGGTGGCGCCGGCGTTCTGGTATCTGGTCGGGGGCTTGCCGATTTTGGCGGTTTACAGTCTGCTCAGCGCGTTCGCGTGGCGGTTCGGGCAGTGCGGGCATACGCAGGGGTTCGGCAGCGTCGCGCTGGCGCTTGAAAAGCTGATGGGGTTCGTGCCCGCGCTGCTTTCGGGGTTTTTGCTGGCCGCCGCCGCCGCGATGACGCCCACGGCGCGTTTGAGCAAGATCCTGCCCGCGTGGTGGGCCGTGAAGCATAAGGCGACCTATGCGCAGGGCGGGCCTGCGATGACGGCGCTGGCGTGGCCGCTGGAGGTCATGATCGGCGGGCCGGTGCAGGATTTCGCCGGGACCACGCTGCCCAACGGTTGGGTGGGGCCGGAGGGGGCGACCGCGCGGCTGGACCATAAGCACCTGCGGCGGGCGATTTACGTGCATTTCATGGGGTGTCTGCTGTTTCTGGCTACGCTGGGCGGGGCTTATATCGCCTCAGGGCGGTTGTTCGGCCTGTGATTTTCGCGTTTTTTTCTGTATCCGATGCTTGACTTTTGCGGGCAAGATCGACTATTTATTGCCACCTGAACGAGATCAGACAAGAAATTATAAGGATTTAGGCTATGAGCCGTCGTTGCATTATTACCGGAAGAGGCGCTTTGACAGGAAACAAGGTTTCCCACGCCCAGAACAAAACCAAGCGCCGTTTTCTCCCGAACATTCAGGAAACGAGCATCTATAGCGAGGCGCTGAGCCGTTGGGTCAAGCTGCGGGTGAGCACGCGCGGGCTACGCACGGTCGAGCATATGGGCGGGCTTGATGCCTACCTGACGCAGACTGCGAAAACCAAGCTGAGCCCCGAGCTGCGCCCTCTGAAGGCCGAGCTTGAGAAAGTTCTTGCGGGCAAGACCGCTTAATCCCGTTACGGGTTTAATATTTTGCACGAACCCGCCTTGCGGCGGGTTTTTGTTTGAGAGCGTCAGTAAGGGCAAGCGATGATCGACTACCCCGGTTTCGATTTTGAGATTACCGCACGCGACGCCAAGTCGGGCGCACGGACGGGCCGTCTGACCACGCCGCACGGGACGATCGAGACGCCGAATTATATTTTCTGCGGCACCAAGGCCACGGTCAAAAATCTTTCTCCCGCGCAGCTGCATGAAGCGCGCACGGATATCATTCTTTCCAACACGTATCATCTGATGCTTCAGCCCGGCGCGGACCTCGTCGAAAAGATGGGCGGACTTCATAAATTCATGAACTGGGACGGGCCGCTTTTGACGGATAGCGGCGGGTTCCAGGTGTTTTCGCTGGGCGAGGGCACGATGGCCAACGAGATCAAGGGGCGCAGCGGCAAGGGGCACGACAACCGCAACCTGCTTGAAATCACGGAGCAGGGGTGTGTTTTCCGATCCTATCTCGATGGGCGGACCATCAACCTGACGCCCGAGGGGGCGATGGATATCCAACGCAAGCTGGGGGCGGATTTGCTCATGCAGTTTGACGAGTGCACGCCCTATCACGTGGATAAGGATTATACCGCGCGGTCGATGGAGATGAGTCTGCGTTGGGGCGACCGGTGCCTCGCGCATTTCGCCAAGAGCCATGACGGGCGGCAGGCGGTCTATGGGATCGTGCAAGGCGGTGTTTACAAGGATTTGCGGCGGTACAGCGCCGACTACACGGCGGACCGCCCGTTTTTCGGGACGGCGATCGGCGGGTGCCTCGGCGGGACGGAGGAAGAAATGGCCGACGTGGTTCAGGGCAGCGTTCCGTTCATTCACCCCACGCGGCCCGTGCATTTCCTTGGGATCGGGCGTATCCGGGACGTGTTCAAGTTCGTGCGGATGGGAATCGACACGTTCGATTGCGTGATTCCCACGCGGCTGGCGCGGCACGGCACGGTCTTCATGCGCGGCGTCAAGGGCGAGACAATCAACCTCAAGAACGCGCAATACAGGGACGATCCCGCGCCGCTGGACGAAACTCTGGGGCTGGCCTCCTCGGCCACGTTTTCCAAGGCGTATATCCACCATTTGCTCAAGGCCAACGAGAATCTGGCCTCCCAGATTCTGGCGCAGCATAACGTCGCGACCATCAACCGCCTTATGCGGGAGGTGCGCGAGGCCATACCAAAGGGTGGGCTGGACGCGCTTGAAAAAGTCTGGCTAGGCCTGTAATTCCGCCATTTTTGACGCTCTTGATCTTCCGGTTCGCAAGGGGCTAAAATTTAACTTAATTTAAGTGTTTTTTCTTTATAGTTATACTTGGTTTGAAGGTATTACTTTTTCAGAAGTTTGCATAATGTCTAGGGAACAGAGCCAAGAACAGCGCTGGAGGTCCTTGCTTCCGGTTATCGGCGACCACTCGGAGTGGTTCGACGCGCTGGTGCAGAATCTTTTTTATCCGGAAATGCACGGGAAGCTGCTGGGTGTCGAGAAGCCCGCGTCGTTCGCCGAATGGGTGAAGGGCACACGGCAGGACGGGATCGTGCAGGAGGAGCTGCTGGAAAAGCTGGCGGCCATGCACAAGGATATGATGCGCGCGGCGGACAAGCTGTTGGTCGAGAGCAAAGAGGTGAAGGTCAAGCCGGAGTTCGAGACGTTCCAGACTTTTCTCAATATCTATGAAGAATTTTCGCAGAGGCTGCGGCGTCTGGAGCGCGACTTCCTGCTGGATGGAACGGGTTACGATCCGTTCACGGGGCTGCGCAGCCCGAAGGTGCTCTTTCAGGACGTTGAGCGCGAGTTGCATAGGCTGTCGCGCCGGGGCAAGCATTTCTGTATCGCGTTCGCGCGGATCGACGGGGCGGAAGGGCTTGATACGAATTATTCCGAGCCGGAGCGTCAGGCCTATATCAAGATGGTCGCGGACCTTATCAAGCTCAGCGTACGGTCGTTCGACGATGCGTATTACATGGGGCAGTACGAATATGTGCTTTGTCTCAAGCAGGCGGACATGGCGGGTGGCGTTTCGGCGCTCGAGCGTCTGCGCAAGGAGCTTGAGCGTCAGAATATCCTGATCGACACGGGCGGCAAGCAAGTGCCGCTGAGCATGTCGTGCTGTATCGCGCAGCCGGTTCAGGGCGACGATATCCGGGAGCTTTTGAAAAATCTGAAGAACGATCTGTATTCTTCCAATCGTGAGCCGGACTCGGTTCTGGAGTATTACGAACTCAGCCCCTTGCAGCGATACGTGCAAGAGACGACTCAATAGTGATAGTCAGCGCGCCGAAAGACGCCCCATTATGACCAACGAAATCAAGGGCGATCCATCTATCCCTGATTACCAGTCTATGTTCATGAATATGGCCTTGCCCCGGCTGGTCGTCAAACCGGGGGAAAACGGCACGTATCGCGTTCTGATGGCGAACGCGCTGGCGCAGCGGTATTTCGAGCGAACGGAGGAGCAGCTTGTGGGGCGCGAAATCCGTGAATTTTTGGATGACGAGAGCGCCCGGCATTTTTTGCAATCTTTTGCGGTCTGCATGTCTCGCCGTAAGACGGTCAGCATCCAAAGTCTGCCGACTATTCCGGGGGGGCTGCGGGTTTACGGATTCTGGATTAATCCGATACTGGACGAGCGTGGCGAGGTGACCACGCTGGATCTTCTGGGGCAGATCGACGTGAAGGACCAGTCCATCCTGCAACGTGAGCGCGACGACGCGATTTCCTTGCTGGCGTCCATTTTCGAGGTCAGCGAGGTGGGAATTATCGTGACCGACCATACGGGCGTGATCGTGCGGGTTAACGACAGTTTCGTTCGGACTTACGGGTGGACGCGGGACGAACTGGTCAATGTCGATTTTACCGAGCTGGTTACGCATGACGAGCGAGAGCGGGCGCGCATCAACCACAAGAAATACATCAGCGTGGGTGTGCGCAGCTCCGGCGAGATCAAGATGATCCGAAAAGACGGGAGCATCGCGAATGTGTTGTTCACCTCCGCGACGCTTGAGCTTTCGCAGAACCGGAAGTTTCTTGTCACCACGTTTATGGATATCACGCTACGCAAGCAGATGGAGCAGTCCTTGCGGTATGCCAAGGAGCAGGCGGATGCGGCCAACCGGGCGAAATCGGCGTTTCTTGCCAACATGAGTCATGAGCTTCGTACGCCGCTTAACGCCATCATCGGGTTTTCGGAAATGATGATGAAGGAGACTTATGGGCCGCTGGGCAGCGTGAAATACCTGGAGTATATGGGCGACGTGCATTTGAGCGCCGAGCATCTGCTTGAGATCATCAACGAGGTTCTCGATATGTCCAAGATCGAGGCGGGGCGTCTTGAGCTCATCGAGGAGCGAGTCGATTTACGCGATCTGATCGGGGCGGTCGTTCGGATGATGGCATCGCGGATTTTCTCCGGCAAGATGGAAATCAAGACAGAGCTGGACCCCGAGCTTCCCAAAATGTGGGCGGACCACCGTTTGATGCGCCAGGTTCTGATCAATCTTCTGACGAATGCCATAAAGTTCTCACCTGATGGCGGGGATATTCTGGTTCTTGCAAATGTTGCCGAGGACGGGTTTTTGAAGATCGTTATCACCGACCACGGGATCGGGATCGAAAAGGAGAATATAAAGCGTGCGCTTGAGCCGTTCGGTCAGGTGAGCGAGCGGCCGGAGAAGCGCGAATTGCGATCGCAGGGGACGGGGCTGGGGCTGCCTTTGGCGAAGGCGATGGTCGAGTTGCATGATGGAATTTTATCGATCGAGTCGGAGCCGGGCGCAGGAACATCCGTTACGCTTGCTTTTCCGGGTTACCGTATGATTACCGAGGGCGAAGACAGCGAAGCACCGGCAGCCTTCAGGGGCCAGCGCGCGCATTAGATGCGCCCCCTAGAGCAACGATTTTTGATTTTTCCGCAGCGTCTGTGAACGTGGAAGTACAAAAATCCAGAACATTATGAAAAGCAGCACGAAGGTAAAGAACACTATTCCTGCGGCGTACATGGCACGATCCCTCTCCACAAGCCCTGATCCTTAAGTATCTTCTCATAAATGGTTAGGCAAACCCACAGATATGCTTGCTGCAGCGCGGAATCTTCATACGATCTTGTGCAAGGAGCGTTCTTTCCGGCATACTGTGGCCGGAGATTCCCGAAATTGCTGCTTTGCGGCACAGGTTTTTGTGGAATATGGTAGCCATAGACACGTTTTTTATAAGATGAGGTGACGATCATGTCTGATTTGGAAGCGCGTTGCACCGAGGCCGGGCTCAAGATGACCGGGCAACGGCGGGCGATTCTGGAGGTTTTGAAAACATCCGGCGACCATCCTTCGGTCGAGGACGTTTATGACCGGGCCAAGAAGCTGGACTCGTCTATCAGCATCGCGACGGTTTACCGGACGCTGAGCCTTCTGGACGAGTTGAACCTTGTGACCCGGCATGAATTTCAGGAGGGTTATTCGCGGTATGAGCTGAACTGGGACCACCATCATCACCTTGTCGATCTTGAGACGGGCGAGGTGATCGAGTTCCAGAACGACGAGCTTGAGCGTTTGAAAGTCAAAATCGCGAGGGAGTTGGGTTTTGATCTGATCGATCACCGTCTTGAGCTTTACGGTAAGAAGATCAAAAGCAAATCCAAAAAATAGAGAGAACCCTTCATCGGGTTCATACGAGTTATTGCCATGTCCTGTCAGCATATCCATTTCGACGGCGCGCGCGACCCCGAACGCTGTAAATGCCAGAAGGCGGTTCTGCGTACTTATGATAATTTCATCAAGGCCGGGCGACCGCATCAGGTCGCGCTGGAGGCTGCGGGGATTGTCTATGGTTTTCATCATCCAGAAGATTCCAAAATGGATGCGTCCCTTACGGTCGAGCGTTGGATTTTTGCAGAGCATTATCATTGACGGCCATGTTCGACGAACCTCATGAGGCGCGGCTTCCGGTGCATCTGTGGATCGACGCGCAGCTCACCCCGCTGGCGGGCCGGGGGATTTATTATTACATCCAGCAGCGCGGGGAGCGCAATTCGGGGATCATCCTTTTGAAGCTCAACGGGCTTTCGGGGCGGTGCCGCCTGCTGATCCAGCAGCGCGATATCGATGGCGTTCTGGGGTGGATGAACGCGCTGGGGCAGGAAGAGGTTGAAGAAAAGGCCGCAGACGCCTATATTCAGCGCTCAATGTCCCGCGATCCCGACCTTTGGGTTATCGAGATCGAGGACCGCGCGATGGATAATCCGTTCGAAGGGCGGATGATCGACGCCTGAATGCTGTTTTGGTTTTATTTTGAAAGGAAAGCCGTATGAAGAAGTTGCTGATGCTGGTGTGTTTGTTGTCTATGGGCGGCGTTGTTGCCGGATGCTCCAACACGCTTGAAGGTGCCGGGCGCGATATCGAGAAGGCCGGAGAGAAAGTTCAGGATACTTTCTAGGTTTATAAGAGTTTTTAAAAAGGCGCGGTCCGGAGCGGGCCGCGCTTTTGACATGAGTGGAAGATGAGTTTTAAAGACACGATCCAGAAGAGGCGCACGTTCGCGATCATCGCGCACCCGGATGCGGGGAAGACGACGCTGACGGAAAAGCTGCTGCTGTTCGGCGGCGCGATCCAGCTTGCCGGGATGGTGAAGGCCAAGGGCGATCGGCGGCGGGCGCGGTCGGACTGGATGAAGGTGGAGCAGGAGCGCGGGATTTCCGTCGCGTCCTCCGTCATGACGTTCGATTACGACGATATTACGTTCAACCTTCTGGATACGCCGGGGCACGAGGATTTTTCGGAGGATACTTACCGGACGCTGACGGCGGTGGACAGCGCGGTGATGGTTCTGGATTGCGCGAAGGGTATCGAGACGCAGACGCTCAAGCTGTTTGAGGTGTGCCGTCTGCGCGATATACCGATCATCACCTTCGTCAACAAGATGGACCGGGACGGGCAGGAGCCGCTGGACCTTATGGACGAGGTGGAGCAGAAATTAGCGCTTGAAGTCACCCCCGCGAGCTGGCCGATCGGGATGGGGCGGGATTTTCGGGGCTGTTATAATCTGATGAATGACGGGCTGGTCCTGTTCGATCGGACCAAGGGCGAGGCGATGCAGGAGGGCGTGAAGTGCGAGGGTTTGGATGATCCCAAGATCGACACGCTGCTCAGCCCCGAACAGGCGGGCAAGTTGCGCGAGGATGTCGATATGGTGCGGGGTTTGTGTCCGAAGTTCGACACGGAGAGTTATCTGGCCGGGCATATGTCGCCTGTCTTTTTCGGCAGCGCGGTCAATAATTTCGGGGTGCGGGAGCTGTTGCAGGGTTTGAAGGCCTATGCGCCGCCGCCGCGCCCGTTGCCGACGCGCACGCGGGTTGTGAAGCCGGAGGAGGACAAGGTTACCGGCTTCGTGTTCAAGATTCAGGCGAACATGGACCCGAAGCACCGGGACCGGATCGCGTTCACGCGGCTGTGTTCGGGGAAATTCAAAAAGGGCATGAAGCTCAAGCATGTGCGGACGGGCAAGCAGATCGTCATTCATTCGCCGCTGATGTTTCTGGCGCAGGACCGGGAGGTGGCGGAAGAGGCCTATCCCGGGGATATTATCGGTCTGCCCAATTACGGCGGATTGCGGATCGGGGACGCGCTGACCGAAGGAGAGGATCTGGTGTTTACGGGGATTCCCAGTTTCGCGCCGGAGCTGATGCAGCGGGCGCGGGCGGAAGACCCGCTGAAGGCCAAGCATCTGGGCAAGGCGCTGGAGCAGCTGGCGGAAGAGGGCGCGGCGCGGATTTTCAAGCCCTATAGCGATCCCGACTGGATCGTGGGCGTCGTCGGCCCCTTGCAGTTCGACGTTCTCAAGGACCGGATCCGCACGGAGTATAATATTCCGGTGAAGTTCGAGGAGACGAGTCTTTACACCGCACGGTGGATCACCTGCGACGATGCCCTGAAGCTGAAATCGTTCATCGACGTTAACCGCAGCGCGGTGGCGAACGACCATGACGGCGATCCGGTGTTCATGGCGCGGAACAGCTGGCATCTCAACGATGCGCAGGACAAGAACCCGGATATCAAGTTTGCGGCCACGAAGTCTTAATCTGCGTCTTTTGGCCTGCAAGTCGCGCCTTTCTGCGCTTCCGGTTCTCATGTACCCTTAAGTACACTGCGATCCGGTTCTCGAAAGATGCGGTTTTCGGCTCAAAATTCTTTGATTAGATTAGAGACTAAAGATTTACAGAAATCTCTTGAATCTCAAGGGCAAAGGTGTAATTTAGCACAAAATTAGTCCTAGATCGTCGATCTGGGTTTGAGGGGCACATGTTCAGAATTTCAAAGCTTGCGGATTATGCGGTCGTGGTGCTGGCGGAGATGGCCGGGCGCGGCGACGGCCTTATGAGTGCGGCCGTCATCGCGGAGTGCACGGGCGTTTCGGAGCCGACGGTGGCGAAGGTTTTGAAGCTGCTGTCGCGCGAGGGGGTTGTGCAGTCGGTGCGCGGTGCGGGGGGCGGATACCGTCTGACCTGTCCGGCGGACGAGATCGCGGTCGTGGACATCATCGAGGCCATCGAGGGGCCGATCGCCCTGACGGCGTGCGTGGACGGCGCGGAGCCGGATTGCGCGCTGGGCGCGTGTTGCGGCGTGCGCGGGCGGTGGGATACGGTCAACACGGCGTTGCGGTCTGCGCTTGAGGGGGTCATGCTGGCCGATATGATGCGGCCCGCCTTGAAGAGTTGCGGGGGCGCGGTGTTTACGGACTTAGAAGCCGAAGACGGCAAAGGAGCGGGTTATGGGCGCAACTGAAGAAACCATCGCCACCGTCAAGGACATGGCCGGGAAATACGAGGCCGGGTTCGTCACGGATATCGAGTCCGACAAGGCGCCCAAGGGGCTGAACGAGGATATCGTCCGGTTTATTTCCGCGAAGAAGAAGGAGCCGGAGTGGTTGCTGGAACGCCGCCTCAAGGCGTTCGCGCACTGGCAGCGCATGAAGGAGCCGAAATGGGCGAAGCTGGAATTTCCTGAGCTGGATTATCAGGACGCGTATTATTACTCCGCGCCGAAATCGGCGGGAGACGGGCCGAAGTCGCTGGACGAGGTGGACCCGAAACTTTTGGAGACCTATAAGAAGCTGGGAATTCCGTTGCGGGAGCAGGAAATTCTGGCGGGGGTCAAGGGCCGGATTCCGGTCGCGGTGGATGCGGTGTTCGATTCCGTTTCGGTCGCCACGACGTTCAAGGACGAGCTCAAGCGCCACGGCGTGATTTTCTGTTCGATCTCGGAGGCCGTGCGCGAGCACCCGGAGCTTGTGAAGAAATATCTGTCTTCGGTCGTGCCGTATTCGGACAACAAGCATGCGTGCCTGAACACCGCCGTGTTTACGGACGGGAGTTTCGTTTACATTCCGCCGGGTGTGCGGTGCCCGATGGAGCTTTCGACCTATTTCCGCATCAATGAGCTGAATACCGGGCAGTTCGAGCGGACGCTGATTATCGCGGACAAGGGATCGTATGTCTCATACCTTGAGGGCTGTACCGCGCCGATGCGGGATGAGCGGCAGCTTCATGCGGCGGTGGTGGAGCTGATCGCGCACGACGATGCGGAGATCAAATATTCCACCGTGCAGAACTGGTACCCGGGCGACATCGACACGGGCGCGGGCGGGATCTATAATTTCGTGACCAAGCGCGGCCTTTGCGAGGGGCGCAATTCCAAAATCTCGTGGACGCAGGTGGAGACGGGATCGGCGATCACGTGGAAATATCCATCGTGCATCCTGAAGGGCGACAATTCCAGCGGCGAGTTTTACTCGGTGGCGATCACGAACGGGCGGCAGCAGGCCGATACGGGCACGAAGATGATCCATCTGGGGAAGAATACGCGTTCGCGGATCATCTCCAAGGGGATCAGCGCGGGGCGGAGCAACAACACATACCGGGGGATCGTGAAGATCATGCCCGGCGCGGAGGGCGCAAGGAATTTCACCGCTTGCGACAGTTTGCTGATCGGCGATCAGTGTGGGGCGCATACGGTGCCGTATATCGAGAGCCGGAACAAGACGGCCAAGCTGGAGCATGAGGCCACGACCTCCAAGATTTCCGAGGATCAGTTGTTTTACTGTCTGCAGCGCGGGATCGGGGAGGAGGAGGCCATCGCCCTTATCGTCAACGGGTTCGCGCGGGAGGTCATGCAGCACCTGCCGATGGAGTTCGCGGTCGAGGCGCAGAAGCTGGTGGGGATCAGTTTAGAGGGGAGCGTGGGGTGATGATTGAAATGATCATGGCCGTGACCGGAGTCGCCGGGGCGTTGCTGACAACCTTTATGTACTGGCTTATGGCGTCTGAAAAAGTAGACGCGCAGAGCGTGCGTTTTTTCGGGCTGAATGCGCTGGGCGCCTTTTTGATCTTGATTTCGCTGGTCTATCATTTCGATTGGGGCGATCTGGGCGGCGTTGTTATGGAGTTGAGCTGGCTGATCGTGAGCTTGATGGGGATCGTCAAGGTTTTGACCGCTCCGAGGAAGCAGGGCGCATGAGCAAAGCCGTTCCCTTGGCGAAACCGGAGCTGGACGCGTGGCTGGAGCAGAATCCGGCGTGGCGGTATGAAAACGGCGCGATCTCGGCGGATTTCAAGTTCGTCGATTTCACGGAGGCGTTCGCGTTTTTGGCGGTCGTCGCGCGTTTGTCGGAGGCGCACGACCATCATGCGAAGATCGAGAACCAGTATAACCGGGTGAAGCTGACCCTCACCACGCATGACGCGGGCAACCAAGTCACGAAGCGGGACACGCAATTCGCCGACAAGATTTCGGAGTGGAAAGGGCTATGAACGACAATCACAGCGACAAGGGAATCCGGGTATTCCATTTCTTTTTTATGATTTTCAGCGGGGTTTTGATTCTCTCCGGGTTTCTTTTGGCCGGGACGATGATTTACCGGGCGCTGGACAATAACGCGCAGGAGGCGGCGCAGGATATCGCCGTGATCGCGCGGGACGAAAATATGCCGGAGAATGCCGACAAGCCGATGCCGCAGATGTTCACCGTGCCCGACACTCTGGGCGCGCCCGGTGGCGGCATGGCGGAGCCTGAGCCATCCGAGGTCAAGATTTTGGATATGGACGCCGTGCCGGACGAACATAAGGACGATCTGACTCTGCCGCTCTTTGACGACACGGCGCAAGGTGGCGGCGAAGTCAAGCCTCTGGCACAGCCTGAAGAATAAACGACAATTTTTAATGCGGAGTTGAGACGTGATTGAGATCAAGAACCTGAAAGCGAATGTGAACACGGACGAGGGGCCCAAAGAAATTCTCAAGGGGCTGAGTCTCTCCATCAAGCCGGGCGAGGTGCATGCCATCATGGGGCCGAACGGGTCGGGGAAATCGACTCTGTCTTATGTTCTGGCGGGGCGCGAGGATTACGAGGTCACGGGCGGGTCCGTCACGATGGACGGCACGGATATGCTGGAGCTGGAGCCCGAGGAGCGCGCGGCGGCGGGGATGTTTCTGGCGTTTCAATACCCGGTCGAGATTCCGGGCGTCAATATGAGCACGTTCCTCAAGACCTCGATCAACGCGATCCGCAAACAGCGCGGCGAGCCGGAGATGGACGCGCTGTCGCTGCTGAAGCTGCTCAAGACCAAGTGCAAGCAGTTGGGTATTTCCGACGAGATGATGAAGCGGGCGGTGAATGTCGGATTTTCAGGCGGAGAGAAAAAGCGGAACGAGGTTTTGCAAATGGCGTTGCTTGAGCCGAAATTCTGCGTTCTGGACGAGACGGATTCGGGGCTTGATATCGACGCGCTCAAGATTGTCGCGGACGGGGTGAACGCGCTGCGCGATCCGAACCGTTCGTTCCTGATCATCACGCATTACCAGCGGTTGCTGGATTACATCAAGCCGGACGTGGTGCATGTTCTGGCGGACGGACGCATCATCAAGACGGGCGGGCCGGAGCTGGCGCTGGAGCTTGAGAAACACGGGTACGGCGACATTATCGACGCCGTGGCCTGACAGGGAAGGATTTATGAGATGAGCGGGATAGACGGGGCCTCAGACGAAATTATCGAGCTGGTTGCCAACCATTATAGCGGGCAAGGGACGCAGGACGGGCAAGGCCCGTCTACGGACGATATGCTCGGCGCTTTGGGGGCGATCACGGCGGACCAGTTGGTGAAGGTCTGCGTTTCGCCGGACAATATCAAGCAATCCTCGCGCTGGATTTCAGGGCAGGAGGTTGATGATCTGCTCTACCGCCGCGCGGACGACACGCTCTATATTATCGTATGTTCCGGGGCGCTGGCGCTGGGCATGGGTTTTGAGTCTCTGCCCGATATGGAGGAGATTGTCGGGCGGGCATCGATGGGCGATTTCCTGCCCATAGTTCCGCCTTTAACGGTCGATGAGGCTTTTTATCCGCAGGACTGGCCGCCGAACGCCGCCGTAAGGTTTCGGCCGTATGTCAACGCCATACTGGACAAGCACAAGGTCAGGGGCGAGGAACGGGCCATGGCGTGTGCCTTTGCGACGGCCAAGATGGTCAGGATGGCGACCGAGCATTATGACGATGCGCAGGTTCCGCTGCTGATCGCGCTGGAGACTCTGGCGGGCGTGGCGCGGATGACGCCGCTTGAGAAGGAGATGGATTGATGCGTACGGACCCGGTTCCGCTGGACGGTCTTAATCTGCCCACGCCCAAGCAGGAGGAGTGGAAATACACTAATCTTGCGCGGGCGCTGCCGCCGGAGCTGCTGAATCAGAAGCCGCTGGTCAGGGAGGAGATTTTTATCCACAAGACTCGTGGACAGATCGGTGGAGAAGTTGAGGATATCCTGTTGGAAGGCGCGCAAGGCCAGCACCAGCAGCCGCGTTTGAAGATCATCATCGAAGACGGGGCCGAGGCCACGGTGATCGAGCGCCACAGGGGCGCGGGCGCGTATTGGACGAACATGTCCACGGAGATTACGGTCGGCGCGAACGCGAAGCTGCATCATATCCGCATCATTGAGGACAGTCTTGAGGCGGTGCATACGAACATGGCGCGGGTCACGATGGGCCGCGACGCGGTTTACGATTTATTTTCGCTCAATCTGGGCGGTGCGTTGACGCGGCATCAGATCCATGCCGTGTTGCAGGGGCCGAACATCACGTGCAGCCTGAACGGGCTGAACCTTCTGGCCGGGGCCCAGCACGGGGACACGACGATTTTGATGGAGCATCAGGCGCCGCACTGCGTCTCCAACCAGTTTTACCGCAGCCTTCTGGACGATACGGCGCGCGGGGTGTTCCAGGGCAAGGTGCATGTGCATCAGGCGGCGCAGAAGACGGACGGGTATCAGCTCTCGAACGCGATTTTGCTGTCGCCGCAGGCGGAGATGGACACGAAGCCGGAGCTTGAGATCTATGCCGACGACGTGAAATGCTCGCACGGGGCGACGACGGGCCCGCTGGACGAGGGGCCGCTGTTTTACCTGCGTTCGCGGGGCTTAAGCGCGGCGGAGGCGCGGATGCTGCTGGTTCAGGCGTTCGTTGACGAGGCGATCGAGAAAATTCCCGACGAGGCCGCGCGCGACGAGGCGCGGGGGAAGGCGCTGGCATGGCTGACGACGCGATTGAAGTAGAGTTTCAGCTTACGGTTGATGATTTGGTGGCGTTTAATTTTTACGCCTACAGAAGGCTGTCCAAAAAATGTCGAGCTTGTACATTTATTACTTATACCTCTGTTTTTGTTTTTAGCTTTCTTTCCGTTGTTTATTTTAAACAATACGTGCCTGTTATCTTGTCGTTTTTTTTAGGGGTGTTGTTCATTTCCTTATTTTATATTTTTTATTCTAAAAGTTCTTACAAAAGAGTTTATCAAACTAGTGATTATCAGAATTCTTATTTTTTTGATCAAAAGAAATGCTTCGTATCAACAGATGGGTTTGAAGAGAAAGCAGAAAGATTTCGTTTCAACATGAAATGGACGATTTTTTTGAGTGTCGAACAGGTAAATGGGTACATCTATCTTTTTCTTGCTCCACACTATGCGTTTGTCATTCCCAAGCGGGCGTTTGCGGACGAGGCGGCGTTCGAGCGGTTTTACGAGAAATGCCTTGAATACTGGCATGCGGCGCAGGGGCGGAACCCGGCGGCGGAGGGCTCGGCATGAGCGGGGAGGCGATTCAAATCGAATATCAGAGAACGCCCGATGATATGGCGCGGTTTTGCGCGAAGGTCTATTACAAGAATACGGGAGCGGTTAGCCGGTTCAAGCACACTTTGTTCAGAAATCTCCGGGGGATGCTGATTGGCATGCCCTTGGTTTTCGGTGTGCTTTTTTTGCTTATGGTTGGTTACGGTCAAAGCCTGTCGGACTTCGTCACGCTGAGTCTGTTGATTATCACTGCGCCTTTTATCTGGGTTCTCTGGGGGGCATGCCTGCTGGTTTCTGTTCTGCCCGCGCTTTTCAAATGCGAGTCTTGCGTGTACCGGAGGTGCAAAAAAAGTTTTGGCGCGGGTGAAAGCCTGGGCAAGCCGTCGGTTTATTACTGCAAAAAGACGCTGACGATTTCCGCTGAGTCCGTTACGGAAGAATCCGAGTACGGGCGCTCGGAGTTGTTCTGGAAGACGTTTTCGGGGGTTGAGACGCTGGATGGGTTTTTGTGTTTTATGATCGGGGGCTTGGACAGCGGATATATCGTGCCGGACCGTTATTTCGCCTCGGCGGAGGAAAAGCAGCGGGTTTACGCGCAGTGCGTGGCGTGGTTCGAGGCGGCGCGGGAGAAGCCTGCGGAGGGCATGGCATGAGCGGGGAGGTTATTGAGATCGAATATCAGCTGACGGTGGATGATTACGCGAAGTTTAGCGCTGACTGGCTGATGTTGAGTGAAGAAGATAAAAAAACCAATTCCATTTTTTACAAAATTTACTTTATTTCCCTTTCTTTTTGCCTAATCGTAAACTCTTTTACTGCTTATACTGAGTATTTGGAAGGGGTTGATTTTAATATGTACGCACATATTTTTTCATTTTTAGTTGTTTTTTTATTGTTTACATATTTGCTGCACTTTTTTGTGAGTAGGAAGAAGAGACATTATCTATATGCTGCCTGCCTAAAATCCATGATGGCGGAGGGGAATAATAAGGCCTGGCTTTCCCCGCATAAATTGATTCTATCAGATCGCGCCATTTTTCAAAAATCTGATTATGTAGATTCTGAATACAAGTGGAGTGGGATTGAAAAAGTACAATTACTTGATGGTTGCTTGTGCCTCTTTATTTCGGCCATTTCCGCTATATACATTCCCGCCCGGTATTTCAAATCCGAAGAAGAAAAGCAGCGGGTTTATGCGCAGTGCGCGGCGTGGTTTGAGGCGGCGCGGGAGAAGCCTGCGGAGGGCACGGCATGAGCGGGGAGGTGATCGAGCGCCCCCTCTCCCCTAACCCCTCTCCCCCGCTGGCGGGGGAGAGGGAAGAGGCCGTGCCTCAGGGAGAGGGGGGGCATAACCGCAAGCGCCGGTTGACGGCACTTTCCAGAAAATTGCGCAAGAATCCGACGGAGGCGGAGAAGAGGCTTTGGGCGATGATCCGCGCGGACCAGACGGGCGTTCGTTTCAGAAGGCAATATTCCATCGGCCCTTATATCGCCGATTTTGCCTCTCCCGCCGCGAAGCTTATCATCGAGGTTGATGGCGGGCAGCACAGTGAAAGCGCCGCCGACCTTGAGCGCACGCGGTTTCTGGAGCAAAAAGGTTACCGGGTCGTCCGGTTTTGGAACAACGATGTTTTGGGCAATACGCAGGGCGTTTTGCAGACGATCAGGGAGGCGGTGCGGGCATGAGCAAAATTATTTCGCCTTGGCGTACAGATTTTCCGATTTTCAGCACGACCATGCACGGGAAGCCTTTGGCGTTTCTCGATAGCGGGGCGAGCGCGCAGAAGCCGCGCGCGGTGATCGACGCGATGGACCGGGTGATGGAGGCGGGATACGCCAACATCCACCGGGGGCTTTACGCGCTTTCGCAGAACTTGACGGCTTCGTTCGAGGAGGTGCGGGGCACGGTCGCGCGGTTCATCGGCGCGGGCAGCGAGAAAGAGATTGTCTTTACGCGCAATTCGACGGAGGCCATTAATCTTGTCGCGCAGAGCTGGGGCCGGGCGCATCTCAAGGCCGGGGACGAGATTATCCTGACGGCCATGGAGCATCACGCGAATATCGTGCCGTGGCAGTTGCTGTGCGATCAGATCGGGTGCCTCATTAAGGTCGTGCCGATCACGGCGGACGGGCAGCTTGATCTGGCTGCGTTTGAAACGCTGCTTTCCCCCAAAACCAAAATCATCGGCGTGGTGCATGTCTCCAACGCGCTGGGCACGCATAACCCGGTGGAGCAGATCATTAGAGTCGCGCGGGCGCATAATCCGGCGATCAAAATTCTGGTGGACGGGTCGCAGAGCGCGGTGCATATGGCGGTCAACGTGCGGGCGATGGACGCGGATTTCTTTGTCTTCACGGGGCATAAGCTTTATGGGCCGACGGGGATCGGGGTTCTGTATGGCAAGTTTGAAGTTCTTGAAACCATGCCGCCCTATCAGGGGGGCGGGGACATGATTGAGCGGGTGCGGTTCTCCGGCACGACCTATAAGGAGCCGCCGTACCGTTTCGAGGCCGGGACGCCCGCCATCGTGGAGGTGATCGGGCTGGGCGCGGCGATTGATTACGTCAGCGCCATCGGGATGGACGCTATCGCGGCGCATGAGAGGGCGCTTTTGGAGCAGATCACGCCCGTTTTACGGTCGGTCAACGGGCTGCGGCTTTACGGGCCGGAGGATACGGCGAAGAAAGCGGGCATCCTGAGCTTTACCGTCGAGGGGGCGCATGCGAGCGATCTGGGCATGATTTTGGACCAGTGCGGGGTGGCCGTGCGGACGGGGCATCATTGCTGTATGCCGCTGATGGACGCGCTGGGCGTGGAGGCGACGGTGCGAGCGTCGTTTGGGCTTTATACGAACGGGGATGATCTCGACGCGCTTATTGCCGGATTGGAGAAAGCGCGTATGCTGTTCGGTTTGGGGACTTAGAAGAAAGGCACGGGCATGGGGCGGTTGTTTTTGTTGTTGATGTTGCTTGGCGCGAGTATCGGCGCCGCGTATGTGATTACGCAAGGCAATCCGGGCGCCACCGGGGCGCGTCCCTATACGCTGCCCAAGGCGCAGCAGTCGGGCGATACGAACGAGGCGCTGCATGACTTGCAGGAAGACAAGTTCGCCAAGGCGCAGCGGGAGGCCTTCACAGAGGCCTGTGTCAATGAGGGCAGAAAAAACGAGGACGCAAAAAAATCGGGGATGGATATTCAGGGCTTTTGTGGTTGCATCGCCGATGCACATATGAAGCTGGATTTCTCGATCAGCGGGGAGAAAGAAAAGCGCGTGGAGTATCTCAAGAAAGGCAAACCGTGTTTCGAGACGTATCTCAAGCCCGTGATCGCCAAATCCTGCGCGCTGGCGCGGGCGACTTCGGGGATCAATATCGATTGCGCATGCATGTACAGCTATTCTCTTAAGGAGCATGTGATGCAATGGATCGATGGAACGGAAGGTAAAGTGAAGAAGGATATCAACGATCAGGCGCGCGAGCAGCGGAAGATGGATACGGGCATGGGTATTCTTAAGAAGTGTATAAAATAAGGGCTGCGGATTGTGACGGAACCTATGGAAAAGGCGAATTTAGACGGAGAGGACGCGATGAGCGAGACTGCGCCTGCCGCCGTTCCGGCGGACCCGTTTGAGGATTTGTGTGAGCCGGCGCATGTGGACGTGCCGGACGGGCATGTGTTGTGGCCGAAGATGAAGGCCGCGCTGCGGGAGATTTACGACCCGGAGATTCCGGTCAATATCTATGAGCTGGGGCTGATTTACCGGGTTGAGATCGCCGAGGAATCGCAAGGGGTTAGTGATGTGAAGGTGCAGATGACGCTGACCTCTCCGGGCTGTCCGGTGGCGCAGGAAATGCCGGGGTGGGTGCAATCTGCTATAATGCCCATAGAGGGCGTCGGCGGGGTGACGGTCGAGATGGTCTGGGACCCGCCGTGGGACCCGTCGAAGATGGCGGAAACCGCTAAAATGCAACTCAATATGTTTATGTGAGGGGCCGTGTTCAAACTTTGTCTTTTGGTCTGCAAACTGCGTCTTTCTGCGCTTCCGGTACTCATGTACCCAAACGTACACTGCGTTCCGGTTCTCGAAAGCCGCAGTTTTCGACACAAAATACTGTGTTTGAAAATCGGCCCCCGTGTTTGTTTATGACGACCCGGAGAGTAAGGATGCAACCGATTCAAATGACGGACAAAGCGGCGGCGCAGATTAAGGCGCTGCTTGAGGGCGCTCCGGCGGGGTCGCCGGGGGTCAGGCTGAGCATCAAGAGCACGGGTTGTTCGGGCCACAGCTATCACATGGATTACATCAAGCCGGGGGCCGATCTTTCCGCCGATGATTGTTTTGAGCAGGCCGGAGCCAAGATTTACGTGCCGCGCATGCATTCGTGGATGCTGTTCGGCATGACGGTCGATTACGTCACGGACGAGCTGGGCAATTCCAAGTTCGATTTCGTCAACCCGAACGAGACGGGGCGCTGCGGCTGCGGCGAGAGTTTTCAGGTCTCGCGGGAGAAGGTTTCTACCTAAAATACTTCAGGCGGCAGATTTGCGGCGGGCGGCTTCGTAAGCTTCCAATGCCGCTTCGATCACGGTTTCGTCGGCTCCCGGTTTGTGGGGAAGGGTGCTGAGCGCCTGCCTCCACAGTCTTGCGCCGGGGACGCTCTGATAAAGATTTATAATATGGCGCGTGATGGATTTCGCGGGGGTGCCGTATTTTTCCGCCTGCTCCCTTATATAGGGGATCATGGCGCGGGCGATGTCCTCGCGGGACAATTCGACTTCGTTTCCAAAAATCGTGCGTTCGATTTCGGTCAGGAGATCGAAGGGGTTTTGATAGGCTTCGCGGCCGATCATCACGCCGTCGAAAACTTCGAGATGGCTTGCCGTTTCCTGCGCGGTTTTGATGTCGCCGTTGACGATGATCTCCAACTCGGGATGCGCGGCCTTCATTTTGGCGGCGCGGGCGTAGTTAATCGCCGGCTTGGTCCGGTTTTCCTTGGGCGAGAGGCCCTGCAGCCAGGCCTTGCGGGCGTGGATGATCACGGTTTCGCAGCCCGCCGTCTTGATCTTATTTATAAAGGTGTGCAGGAACTCTTCGCTGTCCTGATCGTCTATGCCGATGCGGCATTTGACGGTGACGGGGATTTTGGCCGCGTTTTTCATAGCGGCGATCCCTTCGGCCACCAGATCCGGCTCGCCCATCAGGCAGGCGCCGATCATGCCGCGCTGGACGCGGTCGGACGGGCAGCCGCAATTCAGGTTGATTTCGTCGTAGCCGTAATCTTCGCCGATTTTGGCGCAGGCGGCGAGATCGGCGGGGTCGGAGCCGCCCAGTTGCAGCGCCAGAGGTTGTTCGGACGGATCGAAGCGCAGGAAGCGGTCGCGGTCGCCGTGCAGGATCGCGCCCACGGTCACCATTTCGGTGTAGAGGCGGACATTCGGCGAGATCAGGCGCGCGAAATAGCGGAAATGGCGGTCCGTCCAATCCATCATCGGGGCGATGGATACGGTTTTGGCTTTTTGCGCGGTTTCTGTTACATTGGCGGTGTTCATCGCGGTTTCTTTACCATATTTCGTTTCTCATGGCGTCTAAAAATCGGTTATCCCGGATTTTTTTCCTTTTTGCTGTCGCGTGCGCGTTTTTTTGCGGCACGGCGCAGGGTGTCTATGCCCAAGAGGACGCCGCATCGCCCGCTAAGGCGCAGAATCCCTATCGTTCGACCGATCTGCCGCTGCCGCGTTTTGTCTCGCTGGGGTCGGATGAGGTGCATGTGCGGGCGGGGCCGGGGCAGAAATATCCCATAAAATGGACGTTTTCGCGGGCCGGGCTGCCGGTCGAGATCATCCTTGAATTCGAGAACTGGCGCAAGATCCGCGACCATGACGGGCAGGAAGGCTGGGTTTTTCACACGCTTTTGGTCGGGCGGCGCACGGCGATTATTGAGGGCGAGGGCGAGGTTCCGGTCTATGAAAAGCCCTTTTATGATGAATCTAAAAAATCAAATGTAAACATAAGGTTGGAGCCTTTTGTTTCAGTTAATCTTGAGGCGTGCAAGCCGCAATGGTGCCAGATCGAAACCTCTGGATATCATGGATGGATTGAGAGAAAAGCACTCTGGGGTATTTACGAGGGCGAATTATTTGATTAGAATCAAGGCCGTAGTTCAGTGCTACGCCCTTCCTTTCTTTCTTTTCAAACACTTACATCAACTTCGCTTCAAGGTATTGTCGGAAATATGTTTGCCCTCACAAACAAGCCCGATATGGGTGCTCGATTCTATTCGGCTTTGATTCAGCTTGCGTCCGACCACGAGCGGGGCGTCGATGCGATGAAAGTCATTCAGCTTATGTCCGGGGTTCTGGTCGAAAATTACTTTATTTTCGACGAGGCGGATAAAGCGATGCAGGCCAGTTTCATGAAACTGGCCGATCTTTTGAATTGCGATCCGGCTTCCGGGCCGATGGCGCCGTTCGCGCTGCCGCCCGCGCATGTCCTCGATCACGAGACGGAGCGTGGCCGGATGGCGGCGCGTCTGTTCTTCGAGGATTGGATGGATTGCCATCACGAGTTCAACGAGCTTTTGCATATGCTTTACCAGCAAATTTTGATCGGCTGGGAGGATATGGGCCTCTCGCGGGAGGAGTCGTTCCGCCTGCTGATCGAGTGCACCAAGAAGGCCATGGCGTTCGAGATTTCGGCGCAGGAGCTGTGCGATGTCGTTCTGGAGCGGCTGGTGCAGCAGCAGGGCTGGACGCTGGGCGATTGCATTTCCGCGCTGAGCGGGGTGGCGGGGCGCCGGTTGGCGATTTCCGTGAATTCCAACGATTTCACCTATTTCCGAGGGCCCGACCTGCCCGAGAGCCTTGAGCAGATCGCGCATGTGATGACTCAGGAAGCCGTGCGGCACGGGATTGCGGCGGGGACGAGCTGGCGTTTTGGCCTTCCCGCCAACGATATGCCCGTCAACGCTCCGGTTTCCCTTATTCGCGAGATGGAGCCGCGTTGTCTGCGGTTTTTCCGGGCGATTCAGGTCACGCATCCGTTCGATCAGGCCGTCAGTTGCGCCAAGGCGGCGGGGCGGATGATCGCGGTTGCTTCCGGCGGCGAATTGCCGGATATCGAGCCCGCGATTGCCAAGCCTTTGGCCATGAGCGCGATGACGGAGACGTACAAACATGTCTGTCTCGATTTCGACATGGTCTCCTACTAGAGCTTCGAGCGTTTTGATTGTATTGCGTTGCTTCGTCGCTCATGTACGTCTTGTACACTTCGCTCCTTGCGCCTGATTCAATCAAAACGCTCTTTGCTCTAGGAGAACTGTAGCGAAAATCTAAGAACGGGGCTTGCCGCACGGGGCATTCCTTCGTATAAAGCACTTGGTAAGTAAAGCGGCAGGACATCATGAGCTTCGTTCCCAAGGACAGTTATTCCTACGAGGACATTCTCGAATGCGGGCACGGGCGCCTTTTCGGCCCCGGCAACGCGCGGCTGCCGCTTCCGCCCATGCTTATGTTCGACCGGATCACCAAGGTTTCGACCGAGGGCGGCACGTACGGCAAGGGTTTCATCGAGGCCGAGCTGGACGTTAAGCCGGACCTGTGGTTTTTCGCGTGTCATTTCGAGAGTGATCCTGTCATGCCGGGGTGTCTGGGGCTGGACGCGCTGTGGCAGATGCTGGGGTTTTATCTGGGCTGGACGGGTTCGCCGGGTTCGGGCCGCGCGCTGGGGCTGGGCGAGCTTAAGCTGACCGGGCAGGTGCTGCCCGAGACCAAGATCGTGAAATATGTCGTCAATATCAAGCGGCTGATGAAGGGGCGGCTGGTGCTGGGCATCGGCGACGGCACCATGTACGGCGACGGCAAGGCCATCTATGAGGCCAAGGACCTGAAGGTCGGGTTGTTTGAAAATCCGCGCGCGATCTGATATTCCAGAAGAACGCAAAACACAGACAGGCAAGGGGTTTACGGATATGACAGGTACGGGCCGCCGCGTAGTCGTCACGGGCATGGGCATTATCTCGTGTATCGGGAACAGCGTCGATGAGGTTCTGGCGTCTTTGAAGGCCGGGAAATCGGGGATCGTGACCGCACCGGACTATGTCGCGATGGGTTTCCGCAGCCAGGTGCACGGCAAGCCGCAAATCAATCTGGAAGAAAAAATCGACAAGCGCCTGTTCCGCTTTATGGGCGACGCGGCGGCTTATAACCATCTGGCGATGGAGCAGGCGGTCGCGGATTCCGGGCTGGAGCCGGGGGACGTGAGCAACCCGCGCACGGGCATCGTGATGGGGTCGGGCGGTCCGTCCACCAAGGCGCAGGTCGCGGCGGCGGACATCGCCCGCGAGAAGGGGCCCAAGCGCGTTGGGCCTTTCGCTGTGCCCAAGTGCATGAGTTCGACCACTTCGGCGACGATCGCCACGAATTTCAAGATCAAGGGCGTGAATTATTCCATCTCTTCGGCCTGTTCGACGTCGGCGCATTGCATCGGCAACGCGGCGGAGCAGATCATACTCGGCAAGCAGGATGTGATGTTCGCGGGCGGCGGCGAGGATCTGGACTGGACGCTTTCGGTTCTGTTCGACGCGATGGGCGCGATGTCGTCGAAATATAACGAGACTCCGGACAAGGCGTCGCGCGCTTATGACGCGAACCGCGACGGGTTCGTCATCGCGGGCGGGGGCGGCGTTCTGGTTCTTGAGGAGCTCGCGCACGCGAAGGCGCGGGGCGCGAAGATCTATGCCGAGCTGACCGGGTACGGCGCGACGTCGGACGGGCACGACATGGTCGCGCCGAGCGGCGAGGGGGCCTTGCGCTGCATGGAGCAGGCGCTGGCCACCGTCAAGGGGCCGATCACCTATATCAACACGCACGGCACGTCTACGCCCGTGGGTGACATTACGGAGCTGGATGCGATCCGCGAAGTGTTCGGCAAGCGCGATCACGCGATGCCGCATATCAGCGCCACGAAGTCGATGACCGGACATTCGCTGGGGGCGACGGGGGTGCAGGAGGCGATTTATTGCCTTTTGATGATGCAACATAATTTTGTCGCTCCGAGCATCAATATCGAGACATTGGACGAAGGCGCGGCGGGGCTGCCGATCGCGCGGGCGCGGGTGGATAACGTGGTTCACCAGACCGCGATTTCAAACAGTTTCGGGTTCGGCGGCACGAATTGCACGCTGGCGTTCAGCCGCTTTGAGGGTTAGGGGACGGATATGGTCAAGGATTTGATGAAGGGCAAGAAGGGCCTTGTGATGGGGGTCGCCAACGACCACTCCATCGCGTGGGGCATTGCCGAGGCGCTGCACAAGGCGGGGGCGGAGATGGCCTTCACCTATCAGGGGGAGGCGTTCGGCAAGCGCGTGAAGCCGCTGGCCGAGAGTATCGGCGCCAATATCCTGATCGACTGCGACGTGCAGAAGGAAGAGGATCTTGACCGTGTGTTCGAGACTCTGAAAAAAGAATGGGGCCAGCTGGATTTCATCGTCCACGCCATCGCCTATTCCAACAAAGACGAGTTGCAGGGGCATTACGTCGATACGAGCCTGAACAACTTTCTTCAGACGATGCATATCTCCTGTTATTCCTTCACCTCCATCATGCGCCGTGCGAAGGGGCTGATGAAGGACGGCGGGGCGGCCATCACGCTGACCTATTACGGGGCGGAGAAGGTCATGCCTAACTATAACGTCATGGGCGTGGCGAAGGCGGCTCTGGAAGCCTCGGTGCGATACCTTGCGGCCGATCTGGGCCCGCCGACGGAGGAGCATGCGAGCATCCGCGTGAACGCGATTTCCGCAGGGCCTATGCGCACGCTGGCCGGGGCCGTGATCGGGTCGGCGCGCAAGACGT
This sequence comes from uncultured Pseudobdellovibrionaceae bacterium, assembly GCA_964583335.1. Taxonomy (GTDB): domain Bacteria; phylum Pseudomonadota; class Alphaproteobacteria; order Micavibrionales; family Micavibrionaceae; genus JAGNKE01. The sequence continues at coordinate 60,122 of CAZOVG010000005.1, forward strand.
TCAAGTATAACGTCGTCACTTCGCCGCTGAGAAAATCGGTGGAGCTCGAGGAGCTGGGCGGGACCGCGCTTTACCTTTTATCCGACATGTCGCGCGCCGTGACGGGCGAGGTGCATTTCGTGGATTGCGGGTTCAACGCGGTGGGGATGCCGTCGCATGAGGCACTTAAAGAGTTGGCGGGTTAGAGCTTCGCGCGTTGCGTTTGCAATGCGTTGCTTCGTCGCTCATGTACCCGTTTGTACACTTCGCTCCTCGCGCCTGTTTCAAACACAACGCCCTTTGCTCTGATGGCTTGAAATTTTCCTAACGGCTCAGATAGGCCAGCGCGAAGAAGATCAGGGTCAGGCCTTGCAGCATCACGCGGGCGCGCATCAGTTTGTTGCCGTATTTCTTATTGAACTCCCCGCCCTTTGTCATCGCCACGATACCCGTGACGAGCACGCCGAGAACGGCGGCGAGGGAGATCAGCATCAGCACGAGAAAGACGTTATGCATCGGTCAGGCTTTCCGTTTACGTTTATGGGCCGCAGGCTTTTTTTCCGGTGCGGCGCAGGTGAGGAAATAATTCACGTCGGTGTCGGTCTGGGAGAGGGCAAATTCACCCTTCAGCGGGTTATAAGCCAGTCCGCAGACGTTGCCGGGCGTCAGGCCGTTCGCGCGGGCGGCGCGGGCGATTTCGGAGGGCCTTACGAATTTCTTCCAGTCGTGCGTGCCCCTTGGCACCCAGCGCAGGACATATTCCAGCCCCACAATGCCGAGCGCGAAGGATTTGGCCGTGCGGTTGAGGGTTGAGAATATGACAAGGCCGCCGGGGGCGACTTTGTCGGCAATCATGGCGATGAACTCCGCCGGGTCGGGCACATGCTCGATGATCTCAAGCGCCAGCACGACGTCGAATTTTTTGTTCAGGTCCACGGCGTCCATGCAGCGGTAATCTATGGCGAGGCCGCTTTGGGCAGCGTGGGTTTTCGCGGCCTCTATCGCGTTCGCGTCGGCGTCCAGCCCGGTCATCTCCGCGCCGAGGCGGGACAGGGGTTCGCAGACCAGTCCGCCGCCGCAGCCGACATCGAGGATTTTCAGGCCCTCCAGCGCGTTTAGGGCCAGTTCATCGCGCCCGAAATGCCCGCAAATCTGCGCCTTGATGTATTTCAGGCGGACGGGGCCGGCCCGATGGAGGGGCTTGAAAGGCCCGTTTTCATCCCACCAATTGGCGGAATCCTTTGAAAAATGGCGGATTTCCGCTTCGTCTACGGTGGATTTGGGGCTGGTTTTACGGGCACCGGATTTTGCGGCGGCCATGATAAATCCCTTTGATTTTTTAGCGCGGGGCCAGTATGGATAACCTTCGTTGGAAATACAAGTGTTTGGACGAGCGGAACCATGGCGCTGATCGTTATGAAATTCGGGGGGACTTCGGTCGCGGACGTCGAGAAAATCGAGAACGCGGCGGACAAGGTCGTCAAGGAGGTCGAGCGGGGCAATAAGGTGGCCGTGGTGGTCTCCGCCATGTCGGGGGTCACGAACCAGCTTGTGGCCTATTGCACCGAGATCAGCCCGATGCACGACGTGCGCGAATATGACGCCGTTGTGGCCAGCGGGGAGCAAGTGACGGCGGGGCTTATGGCCATGGCGCTTCAGAAGCGCGGGGTCACGGCGCGGTCGTGGCTGGGTTGGCAGATTCCGATCAAGACCAATAATGTTCACGGCAAGGCGCGGATCGAGGAGATCGAGACCAAGGAGCTTCACAAGCGGCTGGACGCGGGCGAGGTCGTGGTCGTGCCCGGGTTTCAGGGCGTGACGAAGAACAAGCGGATCACCACGCTGGGGCGCGGCGGGTCCGACACGTCGGCGGTGGCGCTGGCGGCGGCGCTGAAGGCGGACCGTTGCGATATCTATACGGACGTGAAGGGCGTTTACACCGCCGATCCGCGTATCGTGCCGAAGGCGCGGATGATTCCGAAAATTTCGTATGAGGAGATGCTGGAGCTGGCGTCCCTCGGCAGCAAGGTTTTGCAGACCCGTTCGGTCGAGATGGGGGCCAAGAGCGGCGTGCCTATCCAGGTGCTTTCCACCTTCGAGCCGTATCTGGGCAGTGATTTGAAAGGGACGATCGTCACAAGAGAGGAAAATATCGTGGAACAGGAAATCGTCAGCGGTATCGCGCACAACAAAGATGAAGCCAAAATCACCGTGGTCGGGGTCGAGGACAAGCCGGGCGTCGCGGCGTCGCTGTTCGAGCCGCTGGCCAAGGCCGCGATCAACGTGGATATGATCGTTCAGAACATTTCCTCGCGCGACGGGAAGACGGATATGACGTTTACGGTTCCGCGCGCAGACCTCGACCGCGCCCTTAAAACGCTGGAGGGGCTGAAGACCCTGAAATATGAAACCCTGATCGTCGATCCGAAGATGGCGAAAGTGTCGGTGGTGGGAATCGGGATGCGCAGCCATGCGGGCGTTGCGAACAAGATGTTCCGCACGCTGGCCGAGAAGGGAATCAACATTCAGGTGATTTCCACATCCGAGATCAAAATCAGCGTTTTGATTCAAGAAGATTACACGGAACTTGCGGTTCGTTCACTTCATGCCGCTTATGGGCTGGAAGAAAGCAAAAAGATAGCGTAATCTTCCGCACTATGGCGGACCCCAAATCACATACAGCCGGACCGGACGATCTGGACAATTACAAGGACATGGATGTCGGTGACATCCTGCGCCGGACGCGGCTTCATTACGGCCAGAGCCTTAAAGATATCGAGAACGCTTTGCGGATTCGCGAGAGCCAGATCAAGGCTATTGAAAATGGCGAGATCGAGAAGCTGCCGGGCCGTGTTTATGCCATCGGATTCGTGCGGACGTATGCCGAGTATCTGGGGCTGGACGGGGCGAAGATCGCGCAGCTGTTCAAGGCCCAATATATGGATGCGCAGCCCAGAGTCGAGCTGAGCTTTCCGGTTTCTGCGTCAGAGAGCCGCACCCCCTCGTCGTGGGTCCTTGTTGTTTCCCTGGTTGTTGCGTTTGCGGTTTTGTATGGATGGGCTTACCTGCCCGGAGGTTCCAGGGGGGCGCAGACGCCCGCCGTTCCCAATGTGCCCGAGGCGTTCAGGGACAAGGTTCAGGGCGATATGCCGATTCCCGCGCTGCCTGAGAATCAGGCGGTTCCCGCGCCGGGTGAAGGCGCTGGGGCTGTTGCAGCGGAGTCGAGCAACGGGCTCGTGCTTCAGATCGTGAGAGACAGCTGGGTTGAGATCAAGGACGACGCCGGCAAAAAGATCGTGTCGGAGAAGCTCAAGGCCGGTGACCAGTACCGCGTGCCGGACAATCCGGGTCTGACCATGACGTTGGGCAACGCGGGGGGCGTGGAGATTTTGATCGACGGGCGGGCGTTGAAGCCGCTTGGCGATGAAGACGAGATCCGTAGCGACATTCCGCTGGACACTTCGTTTCTGAAGTCGCTTGAGTTTAAAGAGGTTACGGGCGAGGCTGCCGAGCCGCCTGCGCAGGAAGGCCTGGAGAGTGCGGGCGAGGGCGAAGCCGCTCCGGCGGAATCCGATGACGCTCCCGCCTCCGAACGCGGACAGGAGTAGGGGGCCGCGCATCGGCGCCCGTTTGTGAGTTGCTATGTCTTTCGATGAAACCCTATCCACGATCGTCCGGCGTCACGAGGAGCTTTCCGCGCTGATGTCCGCCGGCGGGCTGACGGGCGAATCCTTTAAAAAACTGTCCACGGAATATGCCGAGTTGACGCCTGTTGTCGAGGCGTTTCAGGCGCTTGAAAAGGCGCGGGGGGAGCGGACGGAACTGGAGCCCTTGCTCTCGGACCCGGACATGAAGGCGATGGCGCTTGAGGATATTTTGCGGTTGGATTCGCTGATCCCCGAACTGGAGCAAGCGCTGCGGATCTCGCTTATTCCGCGGGACGAGGCCGATTCTAAAAACGTAATTCTTGAAATCCGGGCCGGGACGGGCGGGGACGAGGCGGCGCTGTTTGTCGCCGACCTGTTCGGGATGTACCGGGGGTACGCCTCGCGCAAGGGTTGGAAGCTGAACGTCGTCGAGGCGTCGGAGAGCGTTCTTGGCGGGTATAAGGAAATCATCGCGGAAGTGAGCGGCAGGGACGTGTTCGCGCGGTTCAAGTTCGAATCCGGTGTTCACCGGGTGCAGCGCGTTCCCAAGACGGAGGCAGGCGGGCGGATTCATACCTCTGCCGCCACGGTGGCCGTGTTGCCGGAGGCGGAGGAGGTGGATATCCAGATCGACACGAAGGATCTGCGGATCGACACTTACCGCTCCCAAGGGGCGGGCGGGCAGCACGTTAACACGACGGACAGCGCGGTCCGGATCGTGCATATTCCCACGGGCGTGGTGGTGGAAATGCAGGAAGAGCGCTCCCAGCACAAGAACCGGGACAAGGCCATGAAGGTTCTGCGGACGCGGCTCTATGATCTCAAGCGCCAGCAGTTGCACGACGCGCGGGCGCAGGACCGCAAATCGCAGGTCGGGTCGGGTGACCGTTCGGAGCGGATCAGGACCTATAATTTTCCGCAGAGCCGGGTGACGGACCACCGGATCAACCTCACGCTTTACAAGCTGGACGAGGTGATGAACGGGGCGGCGCTCGACGAGATCATCGACGGGCTCGTGACCGAGCATCAGGCCGAAGCGCTGGCCGCGCTCAACAGTTAAGGTTTTCCCTATGACCGACGACACACCCAGCGCCGTTCCCGACACGATCGGCGGGCTTTATCAGCATATCAGAGGCTTGCTCGCGCGCGCCGGGATCGACAATCCGGCGTTCGAGGCGCGGCTGGTTATCGAGAAGCGGACGGGGCTGGATCAGGCGGTGCTGATTTCAGAGCCGGGGCGGCTTTTGCCCATCGCTCAAAAAAACCGAATCCTCGAAGACATAGAGCGCTTGACGCGCGGGGAGCCGTTGCACCGGATTTACGGGGAGCGGGAATTTTGGGGGCTCACGTTCGCGATCGGGCCGGAGACGCTGGAGCCGAGGCCGGATACGGAGACGCTGGTTCAGGCCGCGCTCAATCTTTTCGGCGCAAACCCTCCCTCCACGATTCTGGATCTTGGGACAGGATCGGGGTGCATCTTGTTGTCCCTCCTCAAAGAATGGCCTTTGTGCGAAGGACTTGGCGTCGATCTTTCGTATGAAACGGTGAAGGTGGCGCGGGCGAACGCGCGGGCGCTGGGGCTGGCCGACCGGGCGCGGTTCATTTGCGGTTCATGGGCGGAGGCGGTGGACGCGCGGTTTAGCCTCATCGTCTCGAATCCGCCTTATATCGCGCGGGATGTGATTCCGACCCTTGAGCGGTGCGTGCGGGAGCATGACCCGATTCTGGCCCTGGATGGGGGGGAAGACGGTCTGGATGCCTACCGCCAAATCTTTTTTTCACTTGAGCGGCATCTTTTGCCGGGCGGACGGGCCCTGTTCGAGATCGGTTTTGATCAGGGCGAGAGCATCGTGCGACTCGCGGAGAAATATAGGTGTTCGGGGCGTTGCGTATATCGCGATCTCGCAGGCAGGGCGCGGGTTGTGGAAATCTCCTGTGGGGATAAATGAGAAAAAAAATTGAAGGCGGGTTGATTGGAAATTTGCATTGGCAGTACGGTAAAGATGTTCAACGCATCGCGACACAATATGCGGGCCAGTTAAAAAAGAGACGCCAAATATATTGTGTTTAACTTGTGAGTCCAATGACTTGCGGGATGGCCATATGCATGCATATGGAGTAGCTTTAACGTGCGTTGTTGTGAAAAATATTATTTATCTGAGCGGATTAGGACATGAGGCACGGAACTTCGAACAGAAGACACAGAAACCGAGGGAGCGGCGGTAACGGCGGGAACGGCGGGCGTCGCAACAACCATCAGCGTACGCAGGTTTTCGACAGCAACGGGCCGGATGTACGTATTCGCGGCACCGCGCATCAGGTGTGCGAAAAATATCTCGCGCTGGCTAAGGACGCATCGTCTTCGGGCGACTGGAGCATGGCGGAGAACTATTACCAGCATGCTGAGCATTATCAGAGAATTATCAACGGCTTCGAGGAGTTTTCTGAGCCGGAAGGTGAAGATTCGTCGCACCGTCATAACAGCCATCAGGACGGTCGGCGCGAGGAGCAACGTTTTACGCCCCGGGCGAATAACGGCAATAACGACGATCTGGCCCTGCCCCGGAGTATTCTGGGCGAACGGACGAACGTGCCGGGCGAGCAGCCGCAGGCGCAGGTCCAGCCGAAGGCTGTTTCGGTCGCCGATTAAAGAGTTTTCGGGTGTGGCCATGAACACAGCCCCGCCATGTAGACGGTCTAGTCAGTGTTTTGCTTCTTGATTGAGTGATTTTCGGGTAGGGGGCGGCTTCGGTCGCCCCCTATTCGTTTTGGCGGCGCTTGATCTTGGTCATTGTCTTGGCCGTGCGAATGGATAGAATGTCATCATAATTTCCTCAGTAATTTTCCGCTTTCCGCTGCGAACCTTGATTGACAGGAGTTAGATCGATGGATTTCGAGAAACTGACCGAAAAGACCAAATCGTTTTTGCAGGCCGCGCAGACTTTGGCTTTGCGCTCGGGCCACCAGTCGCTGGAGCCGGAGCATCTGCTCAAGGTCATGCTGGAGGACGAGAGCGGCATGGTGCAGAAGCTTTTGCAGGCCGTGGGCGGCGATCTGGCGCGGCTCAAGCGCGAGCTCGAAACCGCGATCGCGAAGTTTCCGGTCGTGGGCGGGCCGGGTGCCGGGGGCTTACGGCTTTCGGGCGATCTGGCGCGGATTTTCGATAGCGCTCTTGATCTCAGCGAGAAGGCGGGCGACCGGTTCGTGACCGCAGAGCGTCTGTTGCAGGCGATGGCGATGGCCAAGAAGCTGGATATTTCCGGTTCGCTTGAATCCGCTGGCGTAACGGACAAGGGGCTGAACCGTGCGATCAACGATATGCGCAAGGGCCGCACGGCGGACAGCGCCACGGCGGAGGACCGTTTCGACGCACTCAGCCGTTATGCGCGGGACCTTACGGAAGACGCGCGCAAGGGCAAGCTGGACCCCATCATCGGGCGGGACGAGGAAATCCGGCGCACGGTGCAGGTGCTTTCTCGGCGGACGAAGAACAATCCGGTGCTGATCGGCGACCCTGGCGTGGGCAAAACCGCCATCGTCGAGGGGCTGGCGCAGCGGATCATCAACGGCGACGTGCCCGAAGCCCTCAAGGGCAAGCGGCTGATGGCGCTGGATCTTGGCGCGCTCGTGGCCGGGGCGAAGTTCCGGGGCGAATTCGAGGAGCGGCTTAAGTCTGTCATCGACGAGATTTCAAGCGCGGCGGGGGAGATCGTTTTGTTCCTTGACGAGATGCATACGTTGGTCGGGGCGGGGAAGGCGGACGGGGCGATGGATGCCTCCAACATGCTGAAACCCGCGCTGGCGCGGGGCGAGTTGCGGATGGTCGGCGCGACGACGCTGGACGAATACCGCAAGCATATCGAGAAGGACGCGGCGCTGGCGCGGCGGTTCCAGCCGGTGTTTATCTCCGAGCCGACGGTGGAGGATACGATTTCTATCCTGCGCGGGCTTAAGGAAAAATACGAATTGCACCACGGGGTGCGGATCACGGACGCCGCCATCGTTTCGGCGGCGACGCTGTCCAACCGTTATATCACCGACCGTTTCCTGCCGGACAAGGCGATCGACCTTGTTGACGAGGCGTCTTCGCGGTTGCGGATGCAGGTGGATTCCAAGCCCGAAGAGATCGACGAGCTGGACCGCCGGATCATCCAGCTCAAGATCGAGCGGGAAGCCCTGAAGAAAGAAAAGGATCAGGGGTCGCGGGACCGGCTTGAGAAGCTTGAGGTCGAGTTGAACCAGTTAGAATCCAAGTCGGCGGACCTGACCGGGCAGTGGAAGGCGGAGAAGGAGAAGCTGAACGCCGCGCAGAAGGTTACGGAAAAACTGGATAAGGCGCGCATCGAGCTGGAGAAGGCCGAGCGCGAGGGCAACTGGTCGCGGGCGAGCGAGCTGAAATACGGGGTCATTCCCGATCTGGAGGCCAAGCACAAGGATGCCGCCGCCGCCGGACGGGCCAATATGATCAACGAGGAGGTCACGCCGGACGATATCGCCAGTATCGTCAGCCGCTGGACGGGGATTCCGGTGGACAAGATGCTGGAGGGCGAGCGGGATAAGCTTTTGTCGATGGAGGCGAAGATCCAGCAGCGCGTCGTGGGTCAGGAGGAGGCCGTGCGGGCCGTTTCCAACGCGATCCGGCGTTCGCGGGCGGGTTTGCAAGACCCGCGCCGTCCGATCGGCTCGTTCCTGTTCCTCGGCCCGACGGGCGTGGGCAAGACGGAGCTGACCAAGGCTTTGGCCGAGTTTATGTTCGACGATGATACCGCCATGGTGCGCATGGATATGTCGGAATATATGGAAAAACATTCCGTGGCGCGGCTGATCGGCGCGCCGCCGGGGTATGTGGGATATGAAGAAGGCGGCGCCTTGACCGAAGCCGTGCGGCGTCGGCCTTATCAGGTCGTTCTGTTCGACGAGATCGAGAAGGCGCACCCGGACGTGTTTAACATCTTGTTGCAGGTGTTGGACGACGGGCGGCTGACCGACGGGCAGGGGCGGACGGTGGATTTCAGCAATACCGTTCTGATCATGACCTCGAACCTCGGCAGCGAGTATCTGGTCAATCAGGAGCCGGGGGAGGATGTCTCCAAGGTGCGCGAGCAGGTGATGGGCGTCGTGCGCGCCTCGTTCCGGCCCGAGTTTTTGAACCGGCTGGACGAGATTTTGCTGTTCGCGCGGCTGGACCGGGCGAAGATCGGCGGGATCGTCGATATCCAGCTTGGCTATCTGCGCAAGCTTCTGGCTGCCCAGCATATTACGCTGGAGCTGGACGAGGGGGCGCGGACCTGGCTGGCGGATAAAGGTTATGATCCGGTCTATGGGGCGCGGCCCCTCAAGCGGGTCATCCAGACCACGATCCAGAACCGGCTGGCCGAGATGATCCTGCGCGACGAGGTGCGGGCCGGGGCGAGCGTCCGGGTCACCGCGGGCAAAGACGGGCTGGTCTTTACGGTCGGGATTCCGGGCGGGAAAGGCTCGGGCAGCCCGTCTAAAGCCGATGGCGAGAAGCGGAAATCCGTGGCTTGAAGGTCTGAAAACCCGGGTTTTAAACTGCCCGTTGTTCCGGCGGGGCGGGCATGTTATAACTTTTGACAGATTATTTATTAGGTAAAATCACTGTTATAAGAAGTTATGCCATGACACACCGAGCTTACAGACTTGCCGTTCTTTCTTTTTGTTCCGTTATGGGCCTTAGCGCCTGCGTTTCGACCAAAACTCTTGTCAATAGCGGTTTTCAGCCTCTTGCGTTTTCCGTAAAGGGTGCCGATAAGGCCAGTTGTTATGCCTATACGCAGGATGCTCGGTATCATGTCAGTGCCCCGGGCACGGTGAATGTTCGGAAGTCGAGCGAAGATCTTCGCGTGACCTGTATCTCGGGGAATAGAACCGTGGATATGACCGTTCCAGCGAGTGTCGAGGAAAAGCCCGTTTGGCGGGGCGCTGCTGGTGTTAGCGATGGTTACAGCACCAAAATGAATTATTCCTATCCGCCTGAAGTTACTGTCGATTTCGGCGTGTTCGCGGCGCCCGTGGCGTTCAAGGCCGTTGAAGAAGATGCGATCGAGGATGGCGAAACCGCCGTTGGTCCTTCGATGTTGCCGGATGTCGAGCACAGCACTGAGCCTCTTCCCGTGACCGTGCCTGCGCCGCAGGCCGAGCCGGAGAAAAAGGACGGTTTCGCGGGCTTGCTGGGCAAGCTGGGCGCGACCGAGCCTCAAGCCGGCGACCAGGAAGACGCGGATATCGTCGAGATCAAGCCGTAACATAACACGGACTGATTTTCGTTCATCTCTCCCGCCGACCGGAAACGGAGCGGCTCTCGTTTTATAAAACTCTCACCTGAGCGCCCATGGCCGCATCCGAGATCAAAACCTATTTCTTTTGCGGCGTGGGCGGCAGCGGCATGATGCCTTTGGCGGCCTGTCTTGCGGCCTCCGGGCACCGGGTGCGCGGGTCGGACCGTTCGCTGGATCAGGGCAAGAGCGCCGAGAAATTCATCGCGCTCGACGCGGCGGGAATCCGGCTTTATCCGCAGGACGGGAGCGGCGTGCGGGACGGGGCGGATGTTCTGGTCGTTTCCAGCGCGGTCGAGGATACCATTCCCGACGTGCGGGCCGCCAAGGAGGCCGAGATTCCGATTATTACGCGCGGAGCGCTGCTGGCCCAGCTGTTCAACGCGGCGGAGGTGCGCGTGGCGGTGGCCGGAACCAGCGGAAAATCGACGGTCACGGGTATGGCGGGGACGATCCTGACCGAGGCGGGGCGCGACCCGACGGTTGTGAATGGCGGGATCGTGCGCAATTTCATGAGCGGGGGCGTGGCGGATTATTTCGCGAATTTGCGCACCGGGCATTCGGGCGTGTTCGTGGCGGAGATGGACGAGAGCGACGGGTCTATTGCGCATTATCATCCGACCGTGGCGATTTTGAACAATATCGCGCTGGACCACAAGCCGATGGAGGAGTTGCGCGGGCTGTTCGGGGATTACCTGAAGCGCACGCAGGGGGCGCTTGTCCTGAATTTCGATGATGCGGAAGTGCGCGCGCTGGCGAAGGGATTTGCGCCGGAGACGGTCTATTCTTACGGGATTGAAAGTGCGGAGGCGCGGTTGAGGGCAGATGATATTCGCCTGCGGCCCGACGGGGCGGATTTCGTTTTGGTTTTGCGCGAGGGCGGGCGATATCCGGTGAAACTCAACGTGCCGGGGCGGCATAATATTCTGAACGCGCTGGCGGCGCTGGGCGCGGCGATCGCGGCGGGTGTCGATCCGGCGCGGGCGGCGGCGGGACTGGCCGCGTTCAAGGGGATTCACCGCCGGATGGAGGTGGTCGGTCTCAGCCCCTCAGGCGTCACGGTGATCGACGATTTCGGGCATAACCCGGACAAGATTGCGGCGAGCCTGCGGTCGCTCAAGGATTTTCCGGGGCGGCTGATCGTTTTCTATCAGCAGCACGGGTTCAAGCCGCTGGAGCGGATGCGCAAGGAATTCGGCGCGGCGTTTGCCTCGCATCTTGAGAAGGACGATCTGGTTCTGCTGCCCGATGTGTATTATGCGGGCGGGACGGTTGAGCGCACCGTGAGCGCGGAGGATTTCGCGCAGGATCTGCGGTCGCTGGGGCTGAACGCGCTGTGGAAACCGACGCGGCCGGAGCTGCTAGCGGTCATTGCCGAGCAGGCGCGGCCCGGGGACCGGGTCGTTATTATGGGGGCACGGGATGATACGCTTTCGGAATATGCGAGGCAGATTCTGGAAACGTTGCCCTAGGTTTTCTTTTTTTGCCTAGGTTTTCTTTTTGCGGGCGGGTTTCGCCTTCGCCTTTTTCTTTTGACCGTAGCGGCTTTCGATCAGCGCGATCAGGGTGCGCAGTCCGGTATCCGCGCCGCCCTTGGGGCGTCCCGCTTTGCCGTAGGGTTCCCATGCGTAAAGGTCGAGGTGAATCCATTCGATCTTCTGGTCCACGAATTCGCGCATGAAGAGGGCGGCGGCGATGGCTCCGGCGAGGCCGTGGCCGGTGCTGCTGATGTCCGCCGCGTCGCTTTTGAGTTCCTTGCGGTAGCCTTCCCACAGGGGCAGCGGCCAGACGGGATCGTCTACGGCGCTCGTCATCGAGAGTTTTTTGACTTCATCGAGCGTTTCATCGCGGTTGGAGAAGAGGGCCGGCAGTTCCGATCCCAGCGCCGTGCGGGCCGCGCCCGTCAGGGTGGCGAGGTCGATGATGAGTTCGGGCGGATTTTTATCCTCGCCCGCGTAGGTCAGGGCATCGGCCAGAATGAGGCGGCCCTCGGCGTCTGTATTGCCGATTTCAACGGTGAGGCCCTTGCGGCTGCGGATGATATCCATCGGGCGGAAGGAATCGCCGGAGACGGAATTCTCGACCGCCGGGATGAGGACGCGCAGATTAACGGGCAGGTTCAGGGCCATGATGGCCGAGGCCGCGCCGAGTGCGTGCGCCGCGCCGCCCATGTCCTTTTTCATGATGAGCATGCCTTTGGAGGGCTTGAGATCCAGACCGCCCGTGTCGAAGCACACGCCCTTGCCGACGAGGGTGACGGCCGGATCTGAGGCCTTGCCCCAGCGGATGTCGATCAGGCGGGGACGGCGGGGGCTGCCCCGGCCGACGGCGTGGATGAGCGGGAAATTCTGTTTCAGCAAATCGGCGTCGCGGATCACGGTCATCTTCGCCTTGTGGGCGGAGGCGAGCTTTTTGGCTTCGGCCTCCAGCTCGTCGGGGCCGAGATCGTTCGCGGGCGTGTTGACCAGCGTGCGCACGAGGAAGGTGGCCTCGACCAGCGCGCGGATCCGGGCGCGGTCGGATTTCGCGTTCAGCAGGAGGGCGGGTTTCTTTTCATCTCGGGTTTTCTTGTAGGTATCGAAGCGGTAATGCTCCAGCCCCCAGCCGACGGAGAGGCGCTCGATCTCATCGGCGGAAAGACCGGCGGCGGCGATTTCAAAGCTTGTGTCCGCCAGCATCTTCGTGCCGAAGCGGCGGGCGACGAAGGCGCAGAGCTCGGCGCCGGTGCAATAGCGGACGGTCGCGCCCAAAGTCATGAAGAGTTGCTGGGCCTTTGCGGATTCGCCGCGCATGATCAGATATTGCCCCTCCTTGCCGTCGAAGCCGTTCTCCGCCGCGATGGTGCGGGTTTCGGCGGGCTGTTTCTTCAGCCATTCCGCGAAGTCCTTTTGACGGATGCAGGTGATGGCGATGTGGGATTTGCGCTTTTTTTCGACAAATTCAAAGACGGGCATTCGGGCAGAACCTCAGGCAACGGGTTAATTTACAGAAACCCATTCAAAGGCAAACGCCGCAAAAATACAAGGGCTAGCTATAGACCGAGGACCGTATCATCCAAAAAGGGCGGGGGGTCCGGTTCAGGTTTAGCGTCGGCGGGCCGATCATTAACGATTTCATCGATTTCGCGGTACAGCCAAGCGGGCAGGTTCGTCTCTTTTTGAAGCGCCGTTTTTACGTTCAGGTAATCGCGTTCGATCTGCCACACGTCTTCCTGTGGGTAGAGATCGGCGACCGCCAATTCCTTTGCTTCGGAAACAAACATAAGGAAAAGCGAGAAGTTATTGGAGATGTTTTCGTCCAGCATGGATTGTTTGATTTGGTCGAAATCCGAATATCCCAGCGCGTGCATAACTTCAGGGTTTTTTAAGGCGGTGCCGAGGGTGCGTGACAGGGCATGGAGCTGTGCCACTTCATGGGAGGCGACTAGAGCGCGGATGTTGAAATTTTCGGTCAGGATTTGCTCGACCGATTCAATTTCATCCGACATATCCGGGCCTTTGAAGGGTGCGTCCGTATTCTGGTCAGGCGGCACTTTCGCGAGATCGACATATTCGTGAATCCGCAAAATACCCATGGCGACATGATAGAAGAAGGCGCGGATTTCGCGCGGCCGCAGCGTGTGCAATTCGCCAAGGCAAAGCTTGATATTGCGCTCGATTTCGGTGCGAACGCTCTGGATATAGTCTGTGCGCTGGCGTGGGTTCATATCGATCACGAAGGCTTCGTCATCGCTCACAAGCGACGAGCCGAGGCTGTATGCGTATAAGGGGACCTGCATATTATCTTCGAAGGCCTTGACGGCCTTGGCCCAGGGCGAGTCCAGCGGAATTCCGCTTTCAGAGCGTTTCGCATGCATCAGGCTTTTGATGTGCGGATAGGCCTGCCGCGAAATGTCTATCGTCGCTTCCAGAGGGAAGAGGGACGGGGAGTGATCGACGGTTACAGCATATACGTTCGGGCCGACTTCGAGCAGCGGCTGGTCAAAGTCTGTTGTGCGGTATCCGGTAAAGCGCATGCGGTTCTTATCGGGCGTGGCATCGCAGGTTACGTCTCCAAAAATCTGCAATTTCCCATTTCTTGAGGCTGCGGTGCTGTCGGTGGCAAAGGCTCGGCAGGGGCGTTCGGTATAAGTACAGTTAAAGACGAGGTCGAAGGTCTCGATATTTTTGAGTCCGTTGTTGTCGGTAATCCGCGCCGCCGTTTCCTCTCTGCCCCAAAGGGAATGACGGATTTGCGACGAAGGCGGCAGGTATACGTTGATGTCTTTTAAAAAGTTTATAACGCCGTTTGCTGAGCGGCCTCGTGGACTGCCTAAAATCAGCGTTTGCGGAGGCTCTATGTTTTTATGGAGCGCTTGCGCGATTTCTTCGGCGTGCAGATCGAAAAACTGTTGCTTGCTGTCGTACGAAAAGGTCGAGAGGTTGACGGGTGTTCCGTTGATCTTCTGGGCCCAGAATAGGACGCTCATCGCGGCTGTCGCGTATCCGGCGCTTTGACCGAAGGCGTGTGTGCGCTTGCCATCTTCATCCGTGCAGTATTCGTGATCAAGCAGCAGGGAGCCCTGATCCTCGCTTCCCATAAATAAATGGCCGAAAGCGAAACGCGCCAGCCTTTCCGCAGAGCCGTACTGTCCTTTATATGAGTGATCAAAATGGACGTAGGTGTGGTTAAGAATGAAGTTCGCGCTGCCTGGCGGTTCGCGCGGGATTTCCTTGACTCCAAGAATTATGCTTTGGGCGCAGTCCGGGCTGTCGCGCCATTCGTCGCGGGCAATAAGTGAGAAGTTAGCGGGGTTGCCGCGCTGTTCAACTGCGCGCAGGTACTGTTCGTCGGAAAAGCATCTGTCGGGCCATCGCACAAGACCGATTTTAAAGCCTTCGCGCGTGAGTTCTGCGACTTGATGCGGTGTTATAATCGTGCGCCTTTCGTGGGCTAGGGTTTCATCCCTGATCACGAGGTCGATTCCTGATTGTGCCCTTGTGGCGGCTTGCTCAGTCATAACGGGGTTGTCTTAACCCCATGGGTCGCTTATGTCAAATGTTTATTCGGGATTCGTCGCAGGGTCTCTGGATTTCCTGATAAGGTCTTGTAATTCCCGAGTTTCGCGCTCGATCTCGCCTACGATCTTATGGCGGATGGTCATGTCGGGGCCGATGATGAAAGTTTCCGGGAACATGGTGGTGCCGAAGAGGTCCTGCACGATTTTGCGCTGGGGGTCGGTGGCAATCACGACGTTCGGACGTTTCAGCCGATCACGGGCCGTTTCGTCGAAGCGTTTGAGGAACGGCGCGATCTGCGCGGGTTTTTCGTCCACGGACACGGCCAGAAGCACGGTGTCTTCGGCATTTTTTTCCGTCAGTTCAAGAAGGGTGGGGAATTCGCGCAGGCAGGGGGCGCACCATGTGGCCCAGAAGTTGAGGATGACGATTTTATCCTTAAAGCTTGAGAAGGTGAGCTGGTTGCCTTCCAGAGTTGTAAAAGTAAAATCAGGCGCGGGCGGGCGGGCCACGATTTCCCGGTGCGTTTCCACGGGCGCCTCGATGATTTGCGGCGGCGGGGCGAGGCTGGTCAGGGTTTCCAGCGCGAATCCTACAATCACGATCAGAAGCACGATCAAGAGTTTTGGTTTCATGCCGCGAGCCCTCTCTGTTTCGTTTGCGACCGCAGGTAGGCCAGCGCGCCGACGCAGAAGGCCGTCTCGGCGAGTAGGACCGACCAGAAAATCCATGCGGCGGCCTCGGTGAAGCCGTAGGCGTGGAGGCCGATGCTCAGCAGGTTTACGCCGAACCACGAGACGGCGACGACAGCAATCGTATAGGCGAGTCCTGCGGTAAACAGCGCGGGGGAGAATTGCCCGGCGATGCGGCCGTGGATGACCCAGATCAGCCAGAGGACCAGAAGAAGCGCGCCGTTTTCCTTGGGGTCCCAGCCCCAGAAGCGGCCCCAGGACTGGTCGGCCCAGATGCCGCCGAGGATGGTGCCGCCCGCGCACAACAAAAGCGCGACGAGGGCAGTGGTCATCATCGGCGCGAATAGGGCGTAAGGCGGCTGCTCGGTTTTTTCTCTTATCATGACGATCAGGCATGTGTGCGCGAGGAAAGCGGTCAGGATGCTGAAACCGTATCCTGCTGTGATGCAGAGGACGTGCGTGGCCAGCCAGAAATTCGTATTCAGGACGGCGGAGAGCATCAGCAGGCTGTCGGCGTCGGTATCGTGGGAGAAGCCCAGCAGGCCGAGGACGATGCCCGACGCCGCGCCAAGGCCGAGCCAGAGCGTATTTTTCTGTCGAAGCGCCAAAATGAGCGCGTAGAGCGTGGTCACGGCGGCGACGAAGAGAATGGATTCGTAAAGCGTGCTCACGGGCGGGCGATTCAGAATGTATATCCGCGCCGAGAGACCGCCGATATGAACGCATACGCCCGCCGCCAGAGCGCCGAGCGCGATTTTTTCAAACAGGCGCGGGCGGATAAAGGCGGATGCTGCCAGCGCGGCGGCGGAAAGGGCGAAGAGCCAGAAGGACAGATCGAACGGGGCGAGGCGGTTGTAATAATACTCGGCGTCGAGGCGGCCGCGTTCACCCGGCAGAAGATAGGGCGCGGAGGTTTCCTGTGCGAGCGTTCCGAGCGTTTCGCTCCAGTTTTCGCGATCGCCGGACTGGTATGATTCCGCCAGAGTTTTCCAAAGGGACAGGGACCTCACGGTCTGTGGGCTGGCCGTGCCTTCGAGGGTCACGGACCAAGGTGATTGCCAGAGAGTCTCCGTCGCCGCCGTCACCGGAACGACCTTGAAGCTTTGACTGGATTTGCCCTTTTGCCTTAAGCCCGCCGCCGAAAAGGAGAGGAAGACAAGCGCCTGTTCGTTTTGGGCGTAGGTTTCGATGTCCTGCCCCTTTTTCGTGACGATGTTTTTGACCTCGTCTTCGAGCGTCTTGGAGAATTTAAGCGTGTCGAGGTAGGTCAGGGTTTTTCCGGCAAAGGGTTTCAGGCTCGCGGGCGCATCGTCCGGCAGGGTTGCGGACAGCGGCAGGATCAGGCTGAGGCTGCTCATCACGTCATTCAGAAGGGCCAGATGCTCGTGCAGGGTTATGAAATCGCGCTGTGCGGGGGTATGGTCTTCCGCTGGAATCTTCAGGGTTTCGGCGAGGCGGTCTTTCTGGCTGCCGAGGGTTTTGGAGATTTCCTGCGCGCTGTAGCGGTTGCCGGAGCGGTTGGGCAGGTTGAGGAGGCTGCGGAGCTCGGGGTTGAGGATTTTAACGACTTCGCGGTTTTCGGCGCGGGCGGGATCGAACAGCGCCTCGGCCAGCCAATTCACGGCGGGCACGCCTTGAAGGTGATCCTGGCCGGACAGGCGTTTGAGGATGGCGCGGGCGAAGCTGTCGAGCGGTTTCATGCGGCCCTCGTGCAGGATCGGGATCTGTGCGAATTGCTCCATCGGCAGAGGCGGGGCTTGCGCGTGGGCGGGGGATCCGGATAAAAGCGCAAGAGCCAGCAGTGGCAAAGCGCGTCGACGGGTAAACATTCCGGCGCGGATCATAAGATGCAGGATGAGCCCGAAGCAGAAGGCCAGACCAGAGATATAAGGAAAGACGCGGCCGGTATTTTGAACCACGGCCAGAACCGACATTGTGCCCGCAGGGGTTTGCGCGAATGAGGATTGAAAGAGCGTGTAATCTTTATAGCGTAACGGCTGGTTCATGCTGATCAGCGTTTCCCAACGGGCTGGGCCATCAATGATCTCGATGCGGGATTCATAAGCGCGGGCCATCTCTGTCCCGGGGTACAGTTCGCGTTTGAAGTCGATCAGGCGCACGGAAAATGGCAGGTCTCGGCGATGCTTGCGCATGGCGAATTTCAGGACCGATCCGTTGATGCGGATTTCCGGCAGCTTTGGCACCTCGTCGAGCACCATATAAATCCCGTCTGTCTCCGTACCGCTTACGGAAAAGGTTGCGCCTGTGAGGTTTTCTTCGTCTTGCAGTTTGAGCTTATCAGGCGTGATTTTCATTTTCGAAGCCATGCCCAGATGGTCGGGCGTGGAGTCCTCGCGCATAGAAATGGCGCAATTGAGGCAACTTTCAAGAATTTCGACAAGTATGGGCGGTTCGGTGATGTGGAGTTTTCGGCCGGGTGTGAGTTCGTTGTGGTCGTAGGATTCAATTATTCTATCTTGTTCATCCAGAAGGACAAATTCTCGGAGATGGTAATCTGAGACATAAGACTTTTCCTGTCCTTCGTATAGATCCAAGTACCCCTCTTGAGAGAAGAGGGCCGTAAACAAACCGCCGACCAGAAGCAGCAGCACACCCATATGCACAATGATTGTGCCCGCCGTGCGGGCATTCCACGGGCTTTTGAAGAAGAGTTTGCAAAACAGGTTGACTGTAATGAGCCCGAGCAGGACAGGCAGGCCGGGAAGCGGCAAAGGACCAAGCCAGAGTATGGGGTTTGAGAAGAATATCTTCGTGGCTTCATAGAGGCCGATATATTTCTGGGCCACCGTTCCGGCGATTAGGTAGAGCATCAGCACGGGCAGCACGGCGTTGAAGAGCCTCGGCCCCGAAAGATGGTCTATGATCCTGCGCGCGTTCATGGCTTGCGGCACTCCGGTTTCACCGCATAGGAATACTCCCCTTTACACGCAAAGCAAGGGGTTTTTGGCGCTTCTTTCGCTCCGGATCGAGCTATTCGGTCACCGGGGGGTGGCTTACGGGGGGAGATTCGGGAGGGGAGCCTTCGACCGTCTCCCCGGGACCGGGTTGAACGGGGGGGATTTCGCCGGTCACGCCGCCTTGTTCGCCGGGGCAGGGGGCGAATTCGCAGTTCGGGCCGGTGCGGGAGACGAAGCTGCCGTCCGGGCACTGTTTGGCGTCCATGGTGCACATGACGGCTTCCATCGCGATGGCGGGAGCGCCGAACACCAGCGTGGCGCAGGTGACCGCCGTTGCCGCGAGGAGGCGGGGCTTATTCGATTTGGCTTTAGGCTTTCTTACGTTCATTGTTTTCCTCCTTAGAGCGGTTGGTGTATTTTTTTCGGAGTTCGATAATTTCTGCTTCCGTCTGGCCCGTCGTGCCGTTGATGTTCTCTGAGCCCCAGTTCAGAATGGCCGTCATCACGGGCTTGAGGTCTAGTCCGCGCTGGGTGAGAGAATACGCATAGCGCATAGGCTTTTTCTGGTAGGGGGTTTTGGAGACTAACCCGTACTCCTCAAGTTTTTTGAGGCGGTCGGTGAGGATGTTGGTCGAGATCCCCTCGGGCGACTCTAGAAAGTCGCCGAATTGGGATTTGCCGATGAAGATCATGTCACGGACAATCAGGAGCGTCCATTTGTCGCCGATAATGTCGAGAGCGTTGGTCAGGGGGCAGCAGGAACGCCCGGCACAGGCCTCGATATCTATGGATTTATGAACGGTTATAGGCTTCGTCATTCCGGCTGTACCAGTTTAGAACTCAATTGGATCATCCTAATCATTTTTTTCTGCGGAGCGGAAGTATTTAATGAACCGAGAAGAGCGCTTCGCGGACCATATCGGGCGCGTCGGAGAATACGCCGTCGATGCCCCAGCGCAGGAGGCGGCGGGCTTCCTCGGCGTCGTTGACGGTAAAGGCGAGGAGGGGCAGGCCCATGTCTATGACCTGTTCGACCTGTTCGCGCTGGACGGTCTTCGCGTTCACGTTGACGCAGGAGAGTTCGAGGAAGTCGTGCACCTCCGCGATATTTTCGGGCCAGTCTTCGCCGATCAAGAGGGCGCGGGGCCAGTCGTGCGCCATGATGAGGGCGGTTTCCATGCTGACGAGGGAAAAGGAGGAGATGAGCAGGCGGCTGTGGTCGTCCCAGATTTGCGAGAGCACGTCGAGCGCGGCTTCGGCGGTTTCACGTTCGCGCCCCGGGCAGGGTTTTATTTCCAGATTGAGGCCAAGGTTGCGGTCGATGACGGCCTCAAGCGCTTCTTCGAGGGTGGGGATTCTTATGCCCGCGAAGGAGTCGGAAAACCAGCTGCCGCATTCGAAGTTTCTGATTTCCTCGAAGGTCAGGTTCGCGAAGAGGCCGGAGCCGTTGGTCGTGCGTTCCAGTGTATCGTCGTGGAAGATCATGGGCACCTGGTCCTTGGTGATCTTTACGTCCAGTTCCACCCATTCGACGGCCATGTCGGCGGCGGTGTGGATGCCCTCGATGGTGTTTTCGGGGGCGTAGGCCGCCACGCCGCGATGGCCGATGATTTTGGGGAGTTTAAGCGTCATGGCGGGCGGTCCTGATTATCCGGTTATCGCTTCTGTATTGACCTCCGGCGAGAGTTTTTCAACCTTTATTTCCATGAAGCGGGCGATTTTTTCGGCGAACGCGGTGGCTTCCTCCTCCTGATTCTCCTTGAATGGACGGTGGCCAGGCGGGTGGATCGGGATGCGCAGTTCGTTGTTTAAGCCGACGAGGTCAAAGCACCAGATCGGCGGTTTTTTGGTCAGTCGCCCGCCCGGGGTCGTTACGACAACCAGATACATCTGCACGGCGAGAAAATCGCCGAAGCGTTTCTTCCAGCCCTTGCGGCCGCCGGGGGTGTGATATTCGTATTCCACGGAGCGGTTGACGCGCCGGAGGGTCAGACATTGATAAGCGCTGACGAACAGAAAAAGCGCGAGCAGGGATATGCCGCCCATCATCAGAAAGGCATACGACAAGGCCGATTTCAGGGCAAGTTCGTCGTCGAGCGGGAAGATCACGCTGAGGTATATGCCCCAGAAGAACAGGCAAAGGACCAAGCCCAGCGCTATGCTGTAGGCCCGGTTGTTGCGAAATTCCAGAAGGTCCCTAATTTCCCGGAATAGGAAAAGGTTATAGGTGTGATTTTTCGGGAGTGCGCGCATGCGCGGATTTGCCCTTCGGTTTCGAATGATGCAGTTTAGCGCGGATTTTCAGAACCCGCAGCAGAGACTATCGTATCCGTATTCGCAATTCCGGCCAAGCGTTCACGCGCGGGTTCGTATCCCTGATCCGCCGATTTACGATAATATTCCAATGCCAGTGTGAGTCGGTTGGGGTTGCCGTTCATGCGGCTGTAGATAATATCGGCATAGGTTTTCTGGGAAGCGGCGTGGCCATCTTCGGCCAGATCAAGGATCATGTCGTCGCCGGCGTTCATGTAGAGGCGGGAGAATACGCCTTTTTGGTATACGCGTTTGGCAATTCGCAACTTTTCGTCGTCGCTTGAAATGCTGGCCATAATCTGATGCTGGGCGATGTCGATCTGGAACAGGGTGGGCGCGACGTCCGCGACCTTGATCGTTTTGGTTCTTACGCCCGCGTAGACGATGACGGCCGCCGAGAAAAAGCCGAGGCTGAGCAGCAGGCAGATGCCCAGAAACACCCGGAATCGTTTACGTGCCGCAGAAATCGCCATGGTTTCCCTCATAACCTCATTATACCAAATATTATGTGAAAGTTCCTTAGTGTCCAGAAAAAACGGAATTTGTGCTGTTCTGGGCCTTTCGTTTGCTAAATATGCGCGTTTCTGGTAATAAAAGAAATAAAATTACTTAATTTATAAGGGGGGTATATGACGGATTCTCTTAATTTACTTCAGCAGATTGCGGCTTTACAGGCTCAGGAGGCCTCTGAGGGGGCTGGAACGGCGGTGGCCGTCGCGGCCCCGGTGCCCGTGGCGACGCCGAGCGAACTTGGACAGTCGGTTCAGAACCTCGTCGATGATCTGGTTCGGGCGGCTCGAAACGACGGGCGGGACGGGCGGCTGGTTGATGCGGTTATCGAGAAATTCTGTAACGACGAGTTCGCTCTTAATGCCGCCAAGGGCGATCAGGTGGAGCGTATGCTCAAGGTCGCCATTCATTCGGCGATGCAGGGCGGATTGACGCGCGGGGAGACGCTGGCGGCGGTCAGCCAAGTCGGCAGCGCTGTGCAGAGCGGCGGGCCGATCCCGGCAGAGATTTTGGTTCAGGCGGCGAAAGTCGCAGGCAACGAGGCGCATCAAGCGAACGGTATCGCGCGTCTTATGACCGAGATGGATGGATCGAACGCGCCCAAGCCTGCGGTGGCCGCGACTCCCGATCCCGGGGTCCGCAGCGACGTGGCCGCACGTTACGAGCAGACCCTCAATGGGGTCGCCCAGAACTTCAAATAACCGTCATTCAGGTATCAGAATAAAAAAAGGAGGCCGGAGCCTCCTTTTTCGTTGTCTTTATCGGGCGGAGCGGCTTAGCCGTTCGCCTCGCGTTTGCCTTTGGGCTTGTCCTCGAAGGGGATTTCTTCGCCGGTTTCCTGATTGACGCGCTTCATGGAGAGTTTGACCTTGCCGCGATCATCCGTGCCGAGCAGCAGGACCTTCACGATGTCGCCTTCCTTGACCACGTCCGTGGTCTGGGCGACGCGGTAGTCGGCCAGTTCGGAGATGTGCACGAGGCCGTCCTTGGCGCCCATGAAGTTGACGAACGCGCCAAAGTCCACGCATTTCACGACTTTGCCCTGATAGATTTTGCCTGTCTCGGGTTCGTCGGTGATGTTGCGGATCATCTGGATCGCCTTTTCGATGCTTTCGCCGTTGGCGGCGGCAACCTTAATGGAGCCGTCATCTTCGATGTCGATCTTGGTGCCGGTCAGTTCGATGATCTCGCGGATCACCTTACCGCCCGTGCCGATCACTTCGCGGATCTTGTCGGTCGGGATGCGGATCTGAACGATCTGGGGTGCGAACTGGCTCAACTCGCCGCGTGCCTGTTGCAGCGCCTTGTTCATTTCGCCCAGAATGTGGATGCGGCCGTCTTTGGCTTGCGCCAGAGCGATGGTCATGATTTCCTCGGTGATCGAGGTGATCTTGATATCCATCTGGAGGGCAGTGATGCCTTGCTCTGTTCCGGCGACTTTGAAGTCCATGTCTCCCAGGTGATCTTCGTCACCCAGAATGTCGGAGAGAACGGCAAAGTCTTTGCCTTCCTTGATCAAGCCCATCGCGATACCCGCGATCGGACGCACCAGCGGCGCACCCGCATCCATCAATGCGAGGGAGGTTCCGCATACGGTTGCCATGGAGGACGAGCCGTTGGATTCGGTGATTTCAGAGACCACGCGCATCGTGTAGGGGAAAGCCTCAATGTCCGGCAGGAGCGGGCGGATCGCACGCCATGCCAGTTTTCCGTGACCGATTTCGCGGCGCCCCGGAGGGCCCATGCGTCCGGCTTCGCCGACCGAGTAGGGGGGGAAGTTGTAGTGGAGCATGAAGCGTTCGCGGTATTCGCCTTCGAGCGCGTCGATGATCTGTTCGTCCTGTCCGGTGCCGAGAGTCGCGACAACCAGCGCCTGCGTCTCGCCGCGTGTGAACAGGGCGGAGCCGTGCGTACGGGGCAGGATGCCGACTTCGGCCACGATCGGGCGGACGGTCTTGGTGTCGCGCTGGTCGATACGGTTTCCGGTTTTCAGAATCTGTCCGCGAACCACGTCGGCTTCGAGATATTTGAATTTGGAGGTGATGACGTTGGCGTCGATTCCGTTCGCCTCGTCCGTGAAGGCTTCGATGGCGGCCTTGCGGACCGCGTCAACAGCGTTGCGGCGCTCCAGCTTGTTGAGGATGCCGTAGGCTTTCTCGACTTCGCCGGCGTATTTCGCCTTGAGGGAGTCTTCGAGCTTCTGGATCGGGGCCGGAGTCTCGGGGATGTCCCACGGGTCTTTCGCGCACATTTCGGCGAGGCCGATGATGCCGTTGATCACGGGTTGGAACGCCTTCCAGCCTTCCATGACAGCTTCGAGCATGAGTTCTTCGGAGAGTTCCTTGGCTTCGGATTCCACCATCAGGACGCCTTCCTGCGTTCCGGCGACCACGAGGTCGAGGCTGCTTTCCTTGATTTCCTGCATCGTCGGATTGATGACGAACTGGCCGTTGATATAGCCGACGCGCGCGCCGCCGATGGGGCCGAGGAAGGGGATGCCGGAGATCGTCAGAGCGGCGGAACAGCCGATCAAAGCAACGATGTCGGGGTCGTTTTCAAGGTCATGCGAGATGACGGTGGCGACGATCTGGACCTCGTTCAGGAAGTTTTTCGGGAAGAGGGGGCGGATCGGACGGTCAATCAGGCGGGAGGTCAGCGTTTCCTTTTCGCTGGGTCTCGCTTCGCGCTTGAAAAAGCCGCCGGGGATTTTGCCGGCGGCGAAGGTTTTTTCCTGATAATGGACGGAGAGGGGGAAGAAGTCCTGGCCTTCCTTGATGCTTTTATTGCCGGTCACGCAACACAGCACGACGGTGTCGCCCATGCTGGCCACGACGGCGCCGTCAGCTTGACGGGCGATTTTTCCGCTTTCGAGGGTTATGGTCTTGCCCGCGAAATCAATTTCTTTTTTGTAGACAGTAAACATTCGGTCATTTTCCTTTTTGATAATCTTAAGCGGCCCGTTCCCATCAAGGAACAAGCCTGTTAAACGAACAAAGCGCTTCGGGGGGGAGGGGGCTTCGGTGGACTGTTAAAAGCAGAGATGTCCGCCTTTAATCGTCAACCGCAAGCCTTGCGCCCTTCCGGGCCTTTGCGAATTGGGAACAGTGATGCCACTATCCGGGGTAAAAGTCAAAGTTTTCTTTGGTTTTTAGGGAAAATGGGCGGTGTTTTGGGGTTATTTTTGCGCGGATTACGGGGTTTTTGGCACGAGGTATGCTTGTGGATTGATCGTCCGCTCAAATCGGCTTATACAAGGGCCGGGTTTGTATCGTTTATTTTTCGAGTGAAAGAGCCGTCATGGGAAATTTTCTTGTCTTGCTGCGCCACGGGCAGAGCCAATGGAACCTTGAGAACCGTTTCACGGGTTTCAAGGATGTCGAGCTTTCCGATCTGGGCCGCGAAGAGGCGGTGACCGCCGGGCAGAAAATCAAAGGGGCGGGGATCACGTTCGACAAGGTTTTCACCAGTACGCTTAAGCGCGCGAACAACACGGCAAAGTTGGCGCTTGAAGCCGCCGGGCAGGGGAACCTGATTGCCGGGATGGTGGCCCATGACGATTTGCGCGAGCGGGATTACGGCGATCTGACCGGGTTGGACAAGGACGAGACGCGCACGAAGTACGGCGCGGATCAGGTGCATATCTGGCGGCGGTCTTATGATGTGCGCCCGCCGGGGGGCGAGTGCCTCAAGGACGTGGTTGAGAACCGGGTGCGCCCCTATTATGAGGCGGAGATCAAGGGGTTGGTCGATGCGGGTCAGAATGTTCTGGTGGCGGCGCATGGAAACTCTCTGCGGGCGCTGCTGATTATTCTCGGGGTGGAAACGCCGGACACCATTAATGACGCCGAGTTTCCGACCGGGGTTCCGCTGGTTTTCGAGCTTGAGGGCGGCAAGATCAAAAAAAGATACTTTCTCCAGTAATGTTTGTTTGACATAATTTTGTTTAGCGTTTAAGAGGCTGCGTTATTATGCCCCTGACACAGATTTTTTCGATTCTTCAACCCCATGACGATCACGGCGATGCCCGTTTGAGGAGCCGTGCCCATGAGATCGCGTCTGGCATGGCCGAGACCGTTGCGCAAGGCGGCGATACGGGCGTTTTGCGGGCATTGAACGAATTCGGCGAGATTGCCAAGCTCAATTCCCGCTATACCCAACAAGAGGATTGCCGGGCGATTTATGAGACGCTGGCCGCCGCCGGGTATGAGGCGGACGTGTTTCTGGGCGAGCATTTCACCGTCGACGATGCCGATCAGATGGCGTGTTACCTGATCGGGCAGGCGATGGCTGAGCTGGGCGCCGGGAACCCGCCGCCGGGGATTTTTCTGGCCCGCAGCAGCATGGCGCTGAACGGGGTGCCGTATTCGGACTGGCAGCGGGTGATCAACCGCGAAATTCTGATGATGTGAGGCGGCTCGGGCCGCCTTTTTTATGACTTACAGAGGAGAGAAAGCAGATGGCTCAAATTAAGATTGATCTTACGGATGGTCATGTCGGCGGGGAGTTGAGTCTCGGGGATGATCTGCGCGAGGTGTCGCTGCGGAACGCGACGATCGGGGTTTTTCATGCCGAGGGTAAAAAGCTGACCGTCGAATTTCTTGAGGGGGCGCGGTTCAGCCAGCTGACCGCCGATGCCAGCACGGAGTTTTATAACGAGGCGGGGCAGCGTTTGCCCTCGGGCTCGGTCAGTCTCAACCGTGATGACGATGGTTATTTCTTCCAGGTTCATACGATGTAATCGTTGGTCCTTCGGGAATTAAAAAAGGCGGCCTTATTAGAGCCGCCTTTTGTTTTATTCCGTATGGGCGCCGGATTAACGGCGGATGCCCAGAGCTTCGATCAGCTTCTTGTAGCGGTCTTCGTCCTTGGACTTCAGGTAGTCCAGAAGCTTACGACGCTTGGCGACCATGGCCAGCAGGCCACGACGGCTGTGCAGGTCCTTGGGGTGCTGGTTCATGTGCTCGGAGAGTTCGTTGATGCGCTGCGTCAGAACAGCGACCTGAACTTCCGGCGAACCGGTGTCGTCTTTTTTGGTCTGGAACTTTTTGATCAGGTCCGACTTGCTTCCGGCGGTTGCCGTTGCGGTTGCGGTCTTCGACATCGTTTCCTCCTTATAAAAGGTTATAGGTTAAATACGCGAACGGGCCGGATTTCCGGTCCGCGATTTTCGACAAGCGCCACCGGGGCGCCGTTGAAGACCGCGAGGGCCTGCCTGTCTTCCTGTCCGCCCAGCCCCTCCCGCGTCAGGCGGGAAAAATCGGGACGGGAGATGAAGGTCAGGACCTGCCCGCTCTTGAGCCTTGCCGCCTCTTCTTGTTTTACGGGCAGAGCCGGGATGTCGTCCAGCACAGCCTGAAGGGGCAACAGGGCCTCGTTAAGGGCCGAAACGTAGTCCATCTGTTCTAGAAAGTCCAGAGAAATCGCGCTTTCCGTGGTGAGGGGGCCGACGGCTTCGCGCCGCAGGTTTTTGACGTAGCCGCGTGTGCCGAGTTCGAGGGCCATATCGCGGACGAGGGAGCGGACGTAGGTTCCCTTGCCGCAAATCATGCGGAAATCGGCCTCGTCGGGGCGGAATCCGGTTAATTCAAGGGTTTCGATATAGACCTCCCGGGGCTTCATTTCCGGGGTTTCGCCGCTGCGGGCGAGGTCGTAGGCCCGCTGGCCGTCGATCTTGATGGCCGAATAGGCCGGGGGCGTCTGGAGGACGTCGCCCATGAAATCGGGCAAAACGGCCAGAATATCGTCTTCGCCGGGGCGGTTATGGCTGACGGCCACGACCTGGCCTTCGGCATCGTCGGTGTCGCGCTGTTCGCCCCAGGCGGCGGTGAAGGTGTAGGTTTTCAGGGCGTCCTGGACGAAGGGGATGGTCTTGGTGGCCTCGCCCAGCGCGATGGGGAGGATGCCGGTCGCCATCGGGTCGAGGGTTCCGGCATGGCCGATCTTTTGCGGATTCAGGATGCGGCGGACGCGGCCAATGGCTTGTGTCGAGGTCAGGCCTGCAGGTTTGTCGAGATTGATCCAGCCGCTGACGTGCTCGCCTCTTTTTTTGCGGGCCACGGGGTTATTCTCCGTCTTTGGAGTCGTCTTGCACGTTTTCGCCGCGCAGGAGATTTTCGATCCGCTGCGCCTGATCGAAGGAGTCGTCGGTGACGAAGCGGACCTTCGGGGTGAATTTCAGGTTGGAGTGGCGGCCGATGTCTTTCTGGAACACGCGGGCCTCGTCGTTGAGCGCGTCGAGGACGGCCTCGATCTGGCGGCCGCCCAAGGTCATGACGTAGGCGCGGGCATGTTTGAGGTCGGGGCTGGGGCGCACCTCGGTGATCGTGACTTTGCTGGCCTCGTCCATCAGGACCTGGCTGTGAAAATGGCCGCGCTGGAGGGTCTCACACAAGATGTGGCGGATTTGTTCCCCGACGCGGAGTTGGCGCTGGGACGGTTCGGAGGTGCGGTGTTTCATAGCGGAATCCTACTCCTTGCGGACAGCGCGGCGCGGACTTACGTCAACGAGCGCTCTTCCTCCACCAGCTCGAAACACTCGATGACGTCGCCTTGCTTGATGTCATCGTAGCTCTCGAACGCCATACCGCATTCGGTGCCTTCCTTGACCTCTTTCACTTCGTCCTTGAAGCGTTTGAGGGTTTTGAGCATGCCTTCGTGGATCACCACGTCGTCACGCAGGAGGCGGACCTTGGCGCCGCGTTTGACGCTGCCGACCGAGATTATACAGCCCGCGACCTTGCCGACTTTGGTTATATTGAAGACTTCTCTGATGAGGGCCTGGCCGAGGTAGTTTTCGCGGATGCGCGGAGAGAGCATTCCGGTCAGGACAGCCTTCGCGTCGTCGATGACGTTGTAGATGATGCTGTAGTAGCGGATATCCACGCCGTCGCGCTGGGCGAGGCTTCTGGCCTGCATGTTTGCGCGGACGTTGAAGCCGATGATGATGCCCTTGGACGCCTTGGCGAGGATGACGTCGGATTCGGTGATCCCGCCGACGCCGGTGTGCAGAATTTGAACGTCCACGTCCTCGTTTTCCTGAACAACCTTGCGCAGGGCTCCGGCGATGGCTTCCACGGAGCCGTGCACGTCCGCCTTGATGACGACGGGCAGGCGGGTTTTTTCGCCGGTCTGACGCAGGTTGAGGATGTCCTCCATGGTCGTTCGGCTCTTGACCACCATTGCGGCTTGGGAATCCTTGATTTTTCTTTGGCGGTAGGTGGCCACTTCGCGGGCGCGGGATTCATCCTTGACCACGAAGAAGGAGTCACCCGCGTCGGGAGCGGAGTCCGATCCGATCACCTCGACCGGCTGGCCGGGCTCAGCAGACGTTACGGGCTGGCCCTTATCGTCGATCATGGCGCGGACCTTACCGATCGTTGCGCCTGCGACGAAGACGTCGCCGATTTTGAGCGTGCCGTTCTGAACGAGAACGGTGGCAACCGGGCCGCGGCCCTTTTCAAGTTTGGATTCGATCACGAAGCCCTGGGCGATGCGGTTCGGGTTCGCCTTGAGTTCCAAAATCTCAGCCTGAACGAGGATGGCTTCTTCGAGTTTGTCGAGGTTGAGTTTTTGTTTCGCGGAGACTTCCACGCACTGCACTTCGCCGGAGAGCTCTTCCACGATGATGTCGTACTGGAGAAGATCCTGCTTGACCTTGAGGGGTCTTGCATCGGGCAGATCGACCTTGTTGATCGCGATAATAATTGGAACGCCCGCCGCCTTGGCGTGGCTGATCGCTTCGATGGTTTGCGGCATGATGCTGTCGTTCGCGGCGACGACGATCACCACGATGTCGGTGACGTTCGCACCGCGTGCGCGCATTTCGGTGAACGCGGCGTGGCCGGGCGTGTCAAGGAAAGTAATTCTTTCGCCGCCGGACATTTTGACCTGATAGGCGCCGATATGCTGGGTGATGCCGCCGGCTTCGCCGGAGACTACATCGGTGGAGCGCAGCGCGTCCAGCAAGGAGGTCTTGCCGTGATCGACGTGGCCCATGATCGTGACGACAGGCGGACGGGGATATTTGTCTTCCTCGCGGTCGTCTATGCCCGTTAAGCCGATTTCAACGTCGGCATCGGTGACGCGTTTGGTCTTGTGGCCGAATTCGCCAATCAGAAGTTCGGCTGTATCGGCGTCGATGGTCTGGGTGATTGTCGCCATCACGCCCAGTTTCATCAGTGCCTTTACGACGTCACCGCCGGGTTCGGCCATACGGATGGCGAGTTCCTGAACTGTGATCGTCTCGGGGAGGACGATTTCCCGCACTGCTTTTTGCTGCGGCGCTTGGAATGGCTGAGCGGCGAGGCGGGCCTTTTCGCGGGCGCGTCTTTGAGCCGCGAGACTGGGGCCGCGATCGCGTTCGAAATCTTCGTTCAATGCCTGCGTCACCGTGATGCGGCGGCGTTTGTCGTCTGTCGTACGCGGGTTTGGCTTGGCCTGCGCCTTTTTGAGCTTATCGCGTGTGCTTTCTTCGGTTTCTTCCTCTGCGCCTTTACGGAAGCGCTTCGTTTCAAGCGGCTTTTTCGCCGCGTCAGGGTCCGCCGGGGCGGTCGCGGCCTGTTGCTTTGCGGCCTCGGCTTCCTGCAGGCGGGGGGAGAGCGTTTCGTTTTTCTGTTCGGCGCGTTCCTGATTTTCCTGAGCCTTTACGTCTTCGAGCGTCGTGACGCGGCGTTTAGGAAGTTCGCGCTTTTTGCCCTCACCGGAGAGTGCTTGATGAAGGGCGCGGGCGCGGGACTCACGTTCTTCGTCTGTGAGGCGGAGGTTTTCTTTTTTCTCAGAGGTGTCGCGCTCGTTTTCCTGTCCGGCGGGTTTACGCTTGCGTCTAACTTCAACGGCAACAGCGGGACCCCGCGAAGATGCGGCCAGATTTGGACGTGCAGGCGCCGACGCTCCCTTCAAGCTTAGGGTCTTTCCGGACAGGCTAAGGGTTTTGTTACCCTTGTCGTCTTCGCCGTTATTATCTTTCTTGGTCTTTTCCGTCATTTTTTTTCCTAAAGTCAGGCCTTTGGTATACACCATCGCGCCCGGGATTCATAATTTCATTCTCTATTCAGGCTGCGCGTGAGGCCCCGGAAGGGCCTCACGGCGTAATTTTCGCCTATTCTTCGGTCTTTTCGGCCTCTGCGGCGGCCGGTTCCTCGTCCGCAAACCAATGCTCGCGCGCCTTCATGATGACGGCGTTCGCATCGGACACGGTGATGGAGTCGGCGCCTAGAATCTCGACCAGTTCGTCTCCGGCGAGGTCGGCCAGGTCATCGAGGCTCTTGATACCGCTTTCGCCCAGCTTGACGATCTGGTTCGACAGGAGGCCCTCGACGGTCATCAGGTCGTCGGCGATGCCGAGTTCGTCCTGCTTGACCTTGAGTTCCTCGGCCTTGATCTTCAGCCAGCTTTGGGCGCGTCTTTGCAGCTCGGAGGAGATTTCCTCCTCGAAGCCCTCGATCTCGTTCAGTTCGTCGATCGGGGTTTCCGCGATTTCGTTGACCTTCGTGAAGCCTTCGGCGACAAGAAGGTGCGCAATCACATCGTCAACGTCGAGCGCCTCAATGAACAGCGACGAGCGGGTCTTGAATTCGTCCGCGCGTCTTTGCGACTCTTCGGCTTCGGTCATGATGTCGATGTCCCAGCCGGTCAGCATGGAGGCGAGGCGGACGTTCTGACCGCGACGACCGATGGCCAGGCTGAGCTGTTCGTCGGGAACGACGACATCCATACGTTTTTTCTCCTCGTCGAGAACGACCTTGGATACGCTCGCGGGTTGGAGGGCGCTGACGACGAAGCTTGCGATGTCTTCCGACCACGGAATGATGTCGATCTTCTCGCCGTGCAGTTCGCCGACAACGGCCTGTACGCGGCTTCCGCGCATACCGACGCAAGCGCCGACGGGGTCGATGGAGCTGTCGCGGGAGATAACCGCGATTTTCGCACGGCTGCCGGGGTCGCGGGCGACGCGGCGGATTTCGATGATGCCGTCATAGATTTCGGGCACTTCCTGCATGAACAGCTTGGCCATGAATTCGGGATGGCTGCGGGACAGGAAGATCTGCGGGCCGCGCAATTCCTCGCGCACCTCATAGATGATCGCGCGGATGCGGTCGCCGGTGTTGAAGGCTTCGCGCGGAATGCTCTCGTCGCGGCGCAGGAGGCCTTCGGCGCGACCCTGAATGTCTACGATCACGTTGCCGTATTCGACGCGCTTGACCACGCCGTTGATGATCTCGCCCACGCGGCCTTTGAATTCCTCGTACTGGCGGGCGCGTTCGGCCTCGCGGACCTTCTGCATGATAACCTGCTTGGCGGTCTGGGCGGCGATGCGGCCGAAGTCGAGCGGCGGCAGGTCGTCGATCAGGAATTCGCCGGGCTGGGCGTCGGGCTTGATCTTGCGGGCCTCGGCCAGAGTCAACTGGGCGACTTCGTTTTCCATGAGTTCGGGGTTTTCCAGAACCTCGCGGAAACGGCGCAGATTGATCAGGCCGGACTTGCGGTCGATCTCGGCGCGGATATCCTGTTCGTAGCCGTACTTGGAGCGGCCAGCCTTTTGAATGGCTTCTTCCATCGCCTGTATGACGATTTCGCGGTCGATATTCTTTTCGCGTGCGACCGTATCCGCAACCTGCAACAGTTCCATGTTTTTCTCCTACTTGCTTGCAGCAGCCTTTATAAGTTCATCCGTCAGGACCAGTTTGGCCTTGGCCAGATCAGCGAAGGGGATTTCCACCCGTCCTGTATCGGTTTCGACCAGAATGTTATTGTCCTGCAATCCTTTTATGATCCCGCGAAAACGCTTTTGGCCATTTTCCGCCGGGGTATGTCGTTCCAGTTTTGCCTCGTAGCCCGTGTAATGCTCGAAATCCTGAAGTTTGACCAGAGGGCGGTCGATTCCGGGGGAACTGACCTCAAGACGGTACTGACCCGCGATGGGATCCTCAACGTCCAGAAGGGCGGAGACAGCGCGGCTGATGTTCGCGGCGTCCTCGACCCCGAGATTGCGGGTTTGCGGATTTTGCGCAAGAATCTGCACTGTTTTCGTTCCACCTTCACCGATCACGCTAATCAGGACGAGGTCGAAGCCTAGGTCGGCTATGACCGGCTCCACAATTTCCGTCAGTTTGTTTTCCAGCGGCGTACGCTTCATGTCTTTTTCGGTTCCATCCGGGAATTAAAAAAGGCGGGTCTCTTTTGAGCCCACCGTTCCTTATCAGACCGGAATTTTTCAGGAATATATGCGCTTTGTGTGGGTTGTGCAAGTATTTTTATGCTCTTTTTGAGCCGTTCAGGCGGGGGCCTTGCGGAAGAGCAAATAGGACATTTTTTTGGCGTTTTTGGCGCCCTTGACCTCGTAGCGGGTGGTAACCCATCCGGCGGGCGGTTGCTGCCAGTCCTGCGCGGTTTTGGCCGTCCATTCGAAGCCGGGGTGGTTTATGGCCTGTGTTACCATCCACTCGGCCATTGCCTCGACATCGGAGGTCATGATGAGTTCGCCGCCAGGTTTGAGGATGCGGTAAAACTCGTCGAGGTTGGCCTTGTTCACGATGCGGCGTTTGTGGTGGCGGGTCTTGTGCCACGGGTCGGGGTTGAGGATGTAGATCCCGTCCAGCGTTTCGTTGCCTAAGGCGCGGGCGATCTTCATCGCGTCGTCCATCAGGATTCGGACGTTTTCGGCGGGGTTTTCATCCATCTCGGATAAGAGGGCGGCCATGCCGTTGAGGAAGGGTTCGGCGCCGATATAGGCGGTGTCGGGATTTTCGCGGGCCAGCGCCGCGAGATGTTCGCCGTAGCCGAAGCCGATCTCGAACCAGCAGGCGGCATATTTTTTTGTGAACAGATTTTCGGGCGTAAGCGCTGCGGGCCGTTCGAGCCTGTCGGCGGGTATCGCGTAGGAAGGGAGAAGGCGGTCCATGACCTCCTTTTTCTGGGCGCTTAAGGGCCGACCGACGCGCCTGCCAAAAAGGCTCCGCCCATGGGGGGCGGAGCCTTGGATTTTCGTTTCGCTTTGGTCTTGCTTAGCCAATGATCTTTTGCAGGTCCTTGACGAGGTCCAGCTTTTCCCAAGAGAAGCCGCCATCGGGCTCCGGCTCGCGGCCGAAGTGGCCGTAAGCAGCGGTGCGCGCGTAGATCGGGCGGCTGAGCTTCAGGTGCTCGCGGATGCCGCGCGGGCTGAGATCGACCAGCTGTTGCAGGGCCTTGATGATCTCGGTCTCGGGCGCCGTTCCGGTTCCGTGGGTGAAGAGGTAGGTCGAGAGGGGCTTGGACACGCCGATCGCGTAGGAGAGCTGGATCGTGCAGACCTCAGCATAGCCAGCCGCGACGATGTTCTTCGCCAGATAGCGGGCCGCATAAGCCGCCGAGCGGTCAACCTTCGTCGGGTCCTTACCAGAGAACGCACCGCCGCCGTGGGGGGCAGCGCCGCCGTAAGTGTCCACGATGATCTTGCGTCCGGTCAGGCCGCAGTCGCCGACGGGGCCGCCGATGACGAAGCGTCCGGTCGGGTTGACGTAGAATTCCTCTTCCGGGCACATCCAGCTTTCGTCGGGGAGGACGGCGAGGACGTGCGGGCGGACGATTTCCTTGATTTCCGCCTGCGTGAGGCCGTCCTTGTGCTGGGTCGAGACGACGATGGAGGTCGCGCGGACCGGCTTGTCGTCGCGGTATTCCAGAGTCACCTGCGATTTTGCATCGGGCTCAAGCTGGGGCGCGGCGCCGGAGTGGCGGGCCTCGGCCAGAGAACGCAGGATCGCGTGGGAGTAGTGGAGGGTCGCGGGCATCAGCGCGTCGGTCTCGCGGCAAGCGTAGCCGAACATGATGCCCTGGTCGCCCGCGCCTTCGTCCTTATTGGAGGCGGAGTCGACGCCCTGCGCGATGTCTGCGGACTGTTTGTGCAGTTTGACCTGAACATTCACGGTCTTCCAGTTGAAGCCTTCCTGTTCGTAGCCGATATCGCGGATCGCGTGACGGGCGACCTGCTCGATGTCGTCCTTGGTGATGCTGTCGGGGCCGCGCGTTTCGCCGGCGATGACAACGGTGTCGGTGGTGACGAGCGTTTCGCACGCTACGCGGGAGTGGGGGTCGCGGGTCAGATAATGGTCGAGGACGGCATCGGAGATGCGGTCGCAGACCTTATCGGGGTGACCTTCGGACACAGATTCGCTGGTGAACAAGTAATCTTTGAGGCGGTCTTGGTCCGCCGCCGGGCTTTGTTTGGCTTTCATTGCTGCCGTACCTGCTTGTGACATCTTAGGTTTTTTCCTTCAATGAGGGTCGATATGATTTGTTTCGTTAAACGCCGAATATTCATAAAAAGAGTGATGCACCCTACTGAAAGTGGGCGGATTACACAAGATTATTCGTTAACGGTTGTTATTTTTTTTCCGTTCGTCCGTTGGCCATAGATTTGACCATTTTGAGGATCATTTTGCGTACGGAAGGGTCTTTGATCGAATAGTAGTTACGCAGGAGGTCCAAGGTCTCCTTGCGGCTCATGACGTCTTCGGGCATCGACCCCGTCAGAGATTCCTGCTCACTGTCAGAAAAGCCCTGTTTTTTGCTTCCGCCGGGCTCAGCCTTAGGGGAGACCTCAGCACCTTCGAAGAAGTAACCTACAGGGACCTGAAGGGTCTTGCTGAACTTGAGCAGGCGACCTGCGCTGATGCGATTCGTGCCGCGCTCATATTTCTGGACTTGCTGGAAAGTAATGCCGACGCTTTCGGCAAGTTTTTCCTGACTCATCCCTAAAAGAATGCGCCGCGATTTAAGCTGTTGACCTACGTGGCGGTCCACGTCGTCGGGTACGCCCTTGGTTTTTCTTACTTTTTGATTTTTCATTTTTGCGATTATGCGACCAAATTTTCGTGTTTCATTACCGGCACACACACCGTCTTGCGCCCGTAACCTGAGAGCAATTCCTCTCTCTTAGCGCATGATTACGCTTGTATGCAACTGATCTTAAGTATGCGCGATAAAAAAAGTTCAATTATGACTTGTAATTATCCAGTCTAATATATTGCAAGTAATAGGCGGCCAATAGTGTTGCAAGTAATATTACCATACTTAAGTATGTCATAGATTTTTTTATTCCGATGCTTTTGGGGAGGGCGTGACGGACCGCTTCTTCTTTGTAAAGTTTAGAGCTGTAGAGAATGCGGCCATGGGGGTCAATCACGGCGGAAAACCCTGTGTTTGCGGCGCGAATGACGGGGATTCCTTCCTCGATGGCGCGGAAGCGGGCTTGCGCAAGATGCTGGAACGGGCCTGCGCTGATACCGTACCAGCCGTCGTTGGTGACGTTGATGAGGGCGTCCGGTCTTTTTGCGTCCGCCGATTCGTCAGTGACGTTGCGGGGGAAAATAATTTCGTAGCAGACGAGCGGGCTGAAGGAAAAGCCTGGTTCAAGGCTCACGGTTTTCGGGCCGGGGCCGGAGCCGAAGCCGCCGAGCCCGGTTATGGGAGTCAGGCCCAGCTCGTCTTCGTAGGGGATATATTCGCCGAAGGGGACGAGGTGGAATTTATCGAATTTGGATATGATTTTTCCGGCTTTATCGTAAGTCACCAGGCTGTTGTAATAGCTATCCGTTTGTCCTGCGCCCTTATCCGGGCGGGAAACCGCACCCGCCAGAAGGAAGGTTTGCTCGGGGAAGTAGTTTAAGGTCTGGGCTATCATCGAGGCGGCGTCCGGGTGGTGGGTGAAGGCCAGCGGGATCGCGGTCTCGGGCCAGACCACGTAGGTTGTCTTTACGGTTTTTCCGGCGGTGAGCCCTTGAGATTCCGTCAGGTCGAGGTGGGCGTTGAAGTGGCTGGAGAACAATTCAGGCAGCCATTTTTCGGATTGGGGGATGTTCGGCTGTACTAGAACGATGTCGATATCGTCGCGTGTGCCGATTTCAATGGCCAGTTTGTTATAGCCGTAGAGTAAGGCGGCGATAAAGGAGGCGGCGATCACAAGCGCGGATAAGATTTTTTTGCCGCGCGGGGCGTCATAGAGCGGGATGAAGCCGAAGGCCGCGCTCCAGAAGATTGTGAGCAGGGTGAGAAGGTAGACATCGGAGAGGGCGGCGACTTGCGCGACGGGGAGGAATCCGGCCCATGTATAGCCGAAGAGGTTCCAGGGAAAGCCCGTGAAGATGTGGCCGCGCAGCCATTCGGACAGGCCAAGGCAGGCGGCGAAGCCCAGATAACCGGCAAGAGTTTTGGGATCGAAGGTGTGCCGCCAAACCGTCAGGAAAACCGCCGGGAAGAACGCCAGCACTGAGGGCAGGGCGGCGATGGCGAGCGGATAGGCCCATGCATATTCGTTGCCGTCCACGAGCAGGGCGTTGCCGATCCACGAGAGGCCGAAGACGAAATAGCCGAAGCCGAAGGCCCAGGCGCAGGCGAAGGTCGAGCGTCGCGACTCGCGGCGGCTCAGGAGCGCGTAGAGACCGCCGAGCGTGACGAAGAGAACGGGCGCTATTTCATAAGGCGCCATCGCGAGTGTTGACGCCGCGCCCAGCGTGAAGGCTATGAAGAGGGCGGGCAGGGGGCGGTCGAGAAGGTGTGGTGTTTTTTGGCCGGTATGCGGCACGTTTGCGGCGTCCGTCATCGGTCGAAGGTTTCCGGTCGCTGGCCGCCAATCATTCCGAATCCGGGTTGTTCAGGGCGGACTTGGGAAGGTTTCTGATGCACACTCTGGTTACGCGCCGGGGGTCGGCCTCCAAAATCTCAAATACGATGCCTGAGTCGTGTGGAATCACTTCTCCACGCACAGGCACTCGTCCGGCGATAGAAAAGATTAGCCCTCCGAGCGTGTCGTTTTCTTCTTTTTCCTCGTCGTCCAGCTCGATGCCGAAGCGTTCCTCAAAATCCTCGAGGTCGAGGCGGGCGTCCGCTGTGACCGTTCCATCTGCGCGGATCTGTACTTCGGGTTCTTCGTCGGGATCGTGTTCGTCGTCTATTTCGCCGACTACGGCCTCGATGACATCGCCTATGGTGACCAGGCCGTCGATGCCGCCATATTCGTCAATTACAAGCACCATGTGCTTTCCCGTCAGGCGCATTTGAACAAGGAGATCGAGGACGTTCAGCGAGGGGGATATGATCTGAATGTCCCTGACGAGCGCAGGAATTTCAACGGCCGTGCCACTGGCGAGCGCCGAGAGGATATCCTTGACATGGATTGAGCCGATGACGTTATCGAGATTGTCCTTGTAGACGGGCAGGCGGCTGTATGTCTTTTCGGCGAGAATGCCCAGCAGTTCTTCATAGGGCGTGTTGGCGTTGACCGCAACAATGTCGGCACGCGGAACCATGACGTCGAACGCGGTGAGGTCGCGGAGCTTTAGAATATTCGCCAGAAGCTGTTTTTCGTGAGCAGAGACGGAGGACGTGTCCGAGGCGTGGGGGGCATCGGTTTCCTCAATATATTCCTCAATAGTTTCGCGAAGGGACGAGGATTCCGGCTTGCCCCGAATAAGGGACGTGACAACGTGCAGCAGGCCATTGGTCTGTTTCGGCTCTTGCCTGCTCTGTTCGGAGCTTTCCGAGTTTTCCGAGCCTTGGCCCGTTTCGTCTGTTTCTGGGGTCGTGTTGTGGTTCATTTTCAGCATGGTATCATAATATCCGTAACGCAAAATCATATTCTTTCATATGGGTTATCTATATTCATTGTGGCCAGAATCTCCGCCTCAAGTCTTTCCATTTCCTGGGCCTCTTCTTCCTGTGTGTGGTCAAAGTGCAATAAGTGAAGGAAACCGTGAATCAGAAGGTGTGTATAGTGGTCGCGGAAGGCTTTTTTCTGCTCCAGAGCTTCTTTTTTCACAGTCTCAAAGGCCATGATGATATCGCCGAAGGTGACCACGCCGACCTTTTCGCCCTCTTCCGGGGGGGCTTCGTCGTCCTCGTCGGTCATGGGAAAGGAGAGGACGTTTGTCGGCTTGTCCTGTTCGCGGTAGTCGCGGTTGAGGCGCTGCACGAATTCGTCGTCGGACAGGGTGATGCTGACTTCCGTGTCCTTGACCCGGCCCATGTGGAGGCGGAGGGAGATTTCAGGATGGCTTTTGGCTTCGTTCAGAGCGCGCTCGGTCAGTTTCTCCACGTCGGGAATCTCGGCGCGCCAATGGGTGTCGTGAAGCGTGAGGTCAATCTGCATTGTTTGCGGGCCTTTTAGTCCCCGTCGTAGGCTTTGAGGATTTTACCGACGAGCGGATGGCGGACGACATCCTTGGTTTCGAAGCGTGTGAAGCCGATCTCGTCGATGCCGGAGAGAATTTCGACCGCCTCGTTGAGGCCGGATTTGACGTGGCCGGGGAGGTCGCTTTGTTTTGGGTCGCCGGTGATAACCATGCGGGAGGCTTCGCCCATGCGGGTGAGGAACATCTTCATCTGCATGGTGGTGGCGTTCTGCGCCTCGTCGAGGATCACGAAGGCGTGGGCCAACGTGCGGCCGCGCATGAAGGCGAGCGGGGCGATCTCGATGTCGCCGGTTTCCATGCGCTTGACCAGAAAATCGAAGGGCAGCATGTCGTGCAGCGCGTCGTAGACCGGGCGCAGGTAGGGGTCGATCTTTTCCTTCATGTCGCCGGGCAGGAAGCCGAGATTTTCTCCGGCCTCTACGGCGGGGCGGCAGAAGACGAGGCGTTCGACGCGGCCTTGCAGGAACATGTCCACGCCAGCGGCAACCGCAAGATAAGTTTTACCTGTACCAGCAGGCCCGAGGCCGAAGACCATATCCCTTTGGCGAATCATTTCGATATAGGTGGCTTGATTGAGCGTGCGTGGCGCGATGGTTTTCTTTTTGGTGCGGATGGCCAGCGCGCTGCGGCGTTCGTCGCCGCCGCTTGGTACATCGGTGTTTTTATCCGAGTCCATGAATCTGAGTTGGGCGTCGATGTCGGCGATGCTGATATCCGTCATGTCCTTTTTTTCAAGCTTGCGATAGAGGGCATTCAGTATGTTTTCGACCTGTCTTAGGGCCGGTTCCTCGCCCGCCACACGCAACGTGTTCCCCCTGTCCGCGATCGAGACGTTCAGTTTTTTTTCGAGGTGGGAGAGGTGCGTGTTATGTTCGCCGAACAAAAAGGGCAGTAGGGTGTTGTTACTGAATTCCAAAAACAGCTCTTGCGGCAAGGAATCTCCTTATGTTTTGCATTAAAGCGGCCCTATAGAACATATTTTAAAGCAAAACCGCAAACAAAAACATTAAAATGCAAAAAAAGACCCGGGATTGCCCGGGTCTTTCAATGATTTCAATGCTTTATACCGTAACAATCGTGCCGTTTCCGACCAGGGTGTCGAGGTCGAGGCCCGTGACGCCCTCCAGCTTGGCGATGGTCGCAAAGCCGCCGGGGACGCCGGGTCCGGTCATATCGACCTGAAGCAGGGTGTCGGCTCCGGATTCGGTCAGGCGGACGAAGCCGGACAGCGCGTCGGTGTTCGGGTCGTACTGTTCGAGCACGTCTGAGATGTTGATCGTGTCGCCGTCGAGGAGGCTGAAGTCCTTGATGACGTCCACGCCCGTGCCCTTGTCGTTGGCGTCGAACCAGAAGGCATCCGCGCCCGCGCCGCCGTAGAGCGTGTCCGCCCCCGTGCCGCCGAAGAGGATGTCGTCGCCGTCGTCGCCGTAGAGCGTGTCCTTGTCCGCGCCGCCATGGAGGATGTCGTTGTCGAGTCCGCCGTAGAGCGTGTCCTTGCCCGCATCGCCGTAAAGCTGGTCGTCGCCGCCGAAGCCATGGAGCGTGTCGTTTCCGGCCAGTGCGATGAAGCGGTCCTCCACGAGGTCGGAGCCGGTCATGGTGTCGGCGGAGGTGGTGCCGAGGGTGACGCCGGAGATAGCGAGAATATTTTCGCTCGGCTCAGGGGAGTTCAGGTAATCGAGGATTGTTGAGGTTAGCAATTCCGTCGGCAGTTCGCCCAGAACTGCATCCATGCCGAAGGCTCCGAGTTCTCCAGTCCAGTAGCCGAACTCGCCCGCCGCCTGCGCAACATCTTGTTCGTAGAAGTCGTAGAGGCTCAAGGCTCCGGCGATTTTATGCATAAGATCGCGGATCGCGTTCGCTCCCACAAATAAATCCGCGCCGTACTGTGAGATGTTCATTACGATCGCCTGCGTCGGGAAGTTGGGCGAAAGTCCGCCAAACTCCATGGTGTTTTGCAGTTGCTGCTCCGTCAAATAGTCGGTGGCGGCGTCCATCGCCTTGTAATTGTTGGTGAAGTATGAAGATTGCGTTACCGCTTCGCTTATGCCGTAACCCTGCGCGCCGCTTCCGAGTTTGGCCATGTAGTTGTGAATGGCCTTGGCTATGGGTATATCGTCCAACGGATCGAAGGGATTGTCGCCGCCTGACAAATCCATCAGGACGTAATCCTGAACGCCGCCGAGATTCTCATTGAACTCCAGAACTTTAGCATCGCTCATATTATCGACGATGGCTTTCAAGCTTGGGTAGTTGAGTTTTTGCGCGAAGTTCATCATGGCGTCGCCGATGGCGTAGATATCGATTTGGTCGCCGAGCGTTTTCATCAGCGAGTCGACCGCATTGCCCAGAGGCGTGTCGTCGTTGTAAGGAGACCAAAAATCAGCCCATGACAGGTTGTAGAGGGTCTCGCTGGGGTAGTATGTCTCGCCGAGGGCCGTGATCTGTTCGGGCGTCAGGTATTTCAGGATCGAGTCAAGCGCTGCGTAATTTGGCGGAAAATACGTATCATCGCCTATGGATAGCGTTACTAGTGCGCTTCCAATTGAATCAACGTCAGCGAAGGCGCCGAGCTTTTTCATTAGGTCCTTTACGGCCGCTGCGATGCTTGCATCGTCATCGGTGCTGAAGGGGTCGCTGAAGGCCACGATATTGAGCAGCGCCGAGCCGGTGTAACCCGAGGCACCCAAAGCCATTTTTTGATCCACAGTCAGTTTGTCGGTCAGGGCGTCCTGTGCGAGGAAGGCGCCGTTTTGGGTGATCGTCGTCAGGGCGTTGCCGATATCGTCGCTGCTGACGCTCGGCCCGAACTTGTTCATAAGATTTCTGATGACATCTGCGATCTGGGGCTCTGTCTCGCCGGGGTATGCGGACCATGAAATATTCGTGATCGCGGCGCCCACATATCCCTGTTCGCCGAGGGCGGTGACCTGTTCGGCTGTGAGGCCGTCAGTAAGGGCGTCGATGATTCCCGCGTACACATCGGGGGCGAACGAGGCGTTCACGAGTTCGTCACCCAAGTAGACTGGGTCGATGTAGTCTCCGATCTTATTCATGTAGTTCCGCAGGCCCTGTTCGATTTGCTGCGGGGAATATTGGAGCTGCGTGTAGGAAATTATGGCGGTCAGATTGTATGGGGCATGGGTGGAGCCGAGTTCGATCTTTTGAGCTTCGGTGAGATAATCCGTCAGCGCGTCTATGACGCCGAAGGCCCCCTCCAGGCCAATGGTTGCAGCACTTATGGAGCCCGCAATCGACCCTGTGTCTACGTACGCGCCGAGCTTGCTGAGAAGGTTTCTTATGGCAGGTACTGCCGTCGCCTCGTCGATCAGGCCGTAAGAGAAGTTTTGTACGATTCCCGCGCTGATGGCATTTCCAGCACCAAACTGCCCGACGATGGGAATTTGTTCAACCGTGAGGTAATCCGTCAACGCATCGAGGGAGTCCAATAGGAGCGGATTTGAAGACGCATTGGTCAAAAAATCCGAGATTATGTAAGGGTCGATGTAGGTTCCCAGTTTGCTCATCAGGTTGCGGACTGCGCCGTTGACCTCCTCGGGGTCCGAGACTTCGCCGCCGAAGAAGGGAAGCAGGGCGTAAAGGGTCTCAAAAATTTCAGATGACGCTCCCAACTCCGCCTTTTGTGCTTCGGTCAGGTGGTCGGTCACGGCGTCCATCGCCTTATAGTTCTTGTTTTCCGAGAAGGTGAGAAGAGCGTCGCCGATTGAGGCGGCGCTGGATTGCGCCCCCAGCTTGCCCATGAGATTTTGCACGGCGTTCTTGATGGCGATATCGTCTTCCGGCAGGGCCGTGTCGTTGGCCGCGATGTTCAAAAGGGTCTGGCCCACGTCCGATCCTGTCCCGAAAGCGTTGATCTGGGCGGGGGTGAGATAGTCAGTGAGGGCGTCAAGCGCGCCGTAATTGCCGTTTTGCGAGAAGACCAGCATCGCATCGCCGATATCGGCCGCATCCACATAGGTTCCGGCTGTGGACATTAGGCTGCGCGTCATGTTTTTCGCCACGGTGGCGTCGGCCAGCGCGGTCAGGTTCGATAATACGCCGGCATAAACCGTGATCAGCGAAAATTGTTCGGGCAGGATTCCGGCCAGCGTGCTGTTGAGGAGGGGTTTGTTTCCGGTGGAGGAGGCGAGAAGAAGGTTGGCTTCGATTTCGGCGATGGTCGGCATTTGGCGTACTCCTTATGAATTAAAGACGGCTAAAAAATTTTACATCTTTCAGTTAGCACACAGAAACAGGCGCTCGCATGTCGATGAGCGCGCGTTTTTTCTCCGGCCTTTTCCCATAAGGTTCAAGATCGGCGGTCCTGACGTTGGTTTATTATTTTTTTCCGCAGCGCATTCTCACAAATTAGAGTTGTGCAGGGCAAACTTTTTTTTGGCTTGTTTTGAAGATTTATTTTTTGCGATTTTTGGAGGCTTGCTTTAAATTTGCATCCCTAAAAGTTCTGTTCTTTCCATAATTTTTACGCATCGAGCGGGCATAGAAAAAGAGGCCTTTTGCAAGGCCTCTTTCCGGTGGTTCCGTATCTTTGCCGATCAGACAATGATCGTGCCGTTGGTGACGAGGGTGTTCAGGTTCAGGCCTGTGACGCCCTCGATGGTTGCCAACGTGGTGAAGCCGAAGGCTCCGCCCGTGCCGTCCATGTCTACCTGAAGCAGCGTGTTCGATCCCGAGGTCGTCAGGCGTACGAACTGGCTGAGGACTTCGGTGCCGTCGTGCATCTCAAGAACGTCGGAGATGTCGATCTTGTCGCCCTGCGCGATGCTGAAGTCCTTGATGGTGTCGGAGCCCGTTCCACGGTCGTTGGCATCGAACACGAAGGTGTCGGCGTTGGCGCCCCCGTAGAGGATGTCGCTGCCCCGGCCCCCGAACAGGACGTCGTTTCCGGCGTCGCCGTAGAGGGTGTCGTTGCCGCTTCCGCCGTGCAGGACGTCCGCACCGTTTCCGCCGTAGAGCAGGTCGGTTCCGGCGTCGCCGTACAGCTCGTCGTTACCGTCGAGACCGCTCAGCGTATCGTTGCCGCCCAGTCCGATATACTTATTCGAGGCGGACGTGCCGGTGTAAGTATTGGCGGATTGCGTGCCCAGCGTGATGCCCGCCGCCGTGAGCGTCGGAGTGATCAGGCTCAGCAGGTTGCTGGTCAGTTGCGTTGAGGTCAACTCACCGATCACCGCGTCCACACCGTTCGTGTTGCCGTTCATGGCAAAGGTGTTGACGGCATCGGCCAGGTCGAACTCGCTGATCTGTCCGTTCAGCTTGAACAGCAGATCGCGCGCGGCGTTGGAGACAAACACGTTGTCCGACGTTCCGGGACCATCGTTGAACGTGATGTTCTGGAGGGTCTGGCCGACGAAGGGCGTGGTGCCCAGCGCGGTTTTCTGGGCGGCGGTCAGGTAGTCCGTCACCGCGTCCAGAGCGCCGAAGTTCAGGTTCTGGGAGAAATGGACCATCGCATCGCCGATGGCGAAGGCGTCGGTCTGCGCGCCCAGTTTGAACATCAGATCGCGGACGGTGTCCTTGATCAGGACGTCATCGGTGGTGCCCGGTCCGTCGTTGAACGAAATGTTCAGGAGGGTCTGGCCGACGAAGGGCGTGGTGCCCAGCGCGGTCTTCTGGTCGGTGGTGAGGAAGTCCGTCACCGCGTCCAGAGCGCCGAAGTTGCCCGTCTGAGAGAACTGGATCATCGCATCGCCGATGGCGAATGCGTCGGTCTGCGCTCCCAGTTTTGACATCAGATCCCGCACGACGTTCGCGATTGCGGCGTCGTCAGAGGTTCCCGGCCCGTCGTTGAACGTGATGTTCAGGAGGGTCTGGCCGACGAAGGGTGTGGTGCCCAAGCTGGTTTTCTGGGCCGCCGTGAGATAGTCGGTCACAGCATCCAGAGCGCCGAAGTTGGCGGTCTGGGAGAAATGGACCATCGCATCGCCGATGGCAAACGCGTCGGTCTGTGCGCCCAGTTTTGACATCAGATCGCGAACAACCGAGGCGATGGAGGCGTCATCGATTGTGCCCGGCCCGTCGTTGAACGCGATGTTCAGGAGGGTCTGGCCGACGAAGGGCGTGGTGCCCAGTGTCGTTTTTTGCGCCGTGCTGAGGTAGTCCGTCACCGCGTCGAGCGCGCCGAAGTTGGCGGTCTGGGAGAACTGGATCATCGCATCGCCAATGGCAAATGCGTCGGTCTGAGCGCCCAGTTTGGACATGAGGTTGCGTACTACGTTGGCAATTGCGGCGTCGTCCGT
The DNA here is from genome assembly GCA_964583335.1 of uncultured Pseudobdellovibrionaceae bacterium. Classification (GTDB taxonomy): domain Bacteria; phylum Pseudomonadota; class Alphaproteobacteria; order Micavibrionales; family Micavibrionaceae; genus JAGNKE01. The sequence continues at coordinate 104,896 of CAZOVG010000005.1, forward strand.
TGTGCCCGGCCCGTCGTTGAACGTGATGTTCAGGAGGGTCTGGCCGACGAAGGGCGTGGTGCCTAATGTGGTTTTCTGGGCCGCCGTGAGATAGTCGGTCACAGCATCCAGAGCGCCAAAGTTCCCGTTCTGGGAGAAATGGACCATCGCATCGCCAATCGCGAACGCATCGGTCTGAGCGCCCAGTTTAATCATCAGGTCACGAACAACCGAGGCGATGGAGGCGTTATCAGAGGTTCCGGGCGCATCGTTGAACGCGATGTTCAGGAGGGTCTGGCCGACGAAGGGCGTGGTGCCCAAGGTGGTTTTCTGAGCCGGGGTCAGGAAGTCCGTCACCGCATCAAGCGCCGAAAAATTCGCGTTTTGCGAGAACTGGACCATCGCATCGCCGATTGCGAAAGCGTCACATTGTGCGCCAAGCTTCGTCATCAGATCGCGCACGGCATTGGCAATCGCCGTGTTGTCCGTTGTGCCCGGCCCGTCGTTGAACGTGATGTTCAGGAGGGTCTGGCCGACGAAAGGCGTTGTGCCCAAGGTGGTTTTCTGGGTCGCACTCAGATAGTCCGTTACCGCATCAAGCGCAGAGAAATTCGCGTTTTGCGAGAACTGGACCATCGCATCACCGATGGCGAAGGCGTCAACATAGGTTCCGACCGTAGACATCATATTGCGCGTCATGCTCTCGGCCAGAGTCGGGCTGGAGAGTTGCGTGAGGTTAAACAGAGTCTGCGGGTAAACCGTAATGAGCGGTTTTTGAGCGGTGGTGATACTTGCCAGCGTCGTTGCAAACAACGTAGCGTTTCCAGTGGAGGAAGCAAGTAACAGATTGGCTTCAATTTGAGGAATAGTAGGCATGGCACAGTCCTTTACATAAGTTGATGTTTGAAAATGTATTTATGTTAAAGCGTTGAAAAAACACAAAAAAAGTTCACGACAAAAACCCTTGCCATAAAAAAAACATTTTCTTGCCATTTTTCCGTCTAGACTTTGCCTTGAATCTGCCTTGCGATCAATCGAATTATTTTTGGATAAAAAGATATTTTCTTTGCTAGATAAGAAACGAATTTGCTATTCTTCGATCTTCAAATTTTCAAGACTTCCCCGGTGAGGGAATTTTCGAATCCTCCGGTTATTTCCACCTCGACGATGTGATTCATCAGGCGGTCTTTTGCGAAGGCGTGGACGGATTGGTTGTAGGGGCTGCGGCCCAGAAGCTGGCCATCCTTCTTACCTTTGCGGTCGAAGAGGATGCCGAGCGTCTTGCCGACACAGGATTGGTTGAAGGCGCGTTGCTGTTCGTTGATGAGCTGCTGGAAGCGTATAAGCCGTTCGCTCGCGATACGGTCGTGCACGAGGTTTTGCATGTTCGCCGCCGGGGTGCCGGGACGGGCGCTGTATTTAAAGGAATAGCAGGAGGCGTATCTTACGTCGCGGACGAGTTGGAGGGAATCTTCAAAGTCTTGATCCGTCTCACCGGGGAAGCCGATGATGAAGTCGGATGAAAAGGCGATGTCGGGCCGTGCGGCGCGGAGTCTGTCGATCACGGCGCGGTAGTCGTCCGCCGTGTGCTTGCGGTTCATGGCCTTGAGGATTTTGTCGGAGCCGCTTTGCACGGGCAGGTGCAGGAAGGGCATGAGTTTTTTCACCTCGCCGTGCGCGGCGATCAGGTCGTCGTCCATGTCGCGCGGGTGGGATGTGGTGTAACGGATGCGCTCCAGCCCGTCCATGTCCGCGAGGGTGCGGATCAGACGGCCCAGGCCCCAGACCTTGCCGTCCGGGCCTTCGCCATGGAAGGCGTTGACGTTTTGGCCCAGAAGGGTGATTTCCTTCGCGCCGTTTTCGATCAGGCGCTTTGCCTCGTGCAGGATTTCGGCCACGGTGCGCGAATATTCCGCGCCGCGCGTGTAGGGCACCACGCAGAAGGTGCAGAATTTATCGCAGCCTTCCTGAATGGACAGAAACGCCGACACGCCTTGGCTTTTGTGTTCGTCAGGGAGCAGGTCGAATTTCGAAACAGATGGAAAGTCGGTGTTGATCACGCGCTCGTTGCCGTTGGCCTTCAGAACCATTTCGGGCAGTTCGTGATAGGTTTGCGGGCCGAAGACCATATCGACGTAGGGGGCGCGTTCGAGAATGAAATCGCCCTCGGCCTGCGCCACGCAACCGGCGACGGCGATCATCACCTTGCCGCCCACTTTTTCGCGTTCTTCTTTATGTTCCCGCAGGCGGCCCAGTTCTGAGAAGACCTTGTCGGTTGCCTTTTCGCGGATATGGCAGGTGTTGAGGATCATCATGTCGGCCTGATCCGGGCTGTCGGTTTCCTGATAGCCCAGCGGGGAGAGGATGTCGGCCATACGTTTGCTGTCGTAGACGTTCATCTGACAACCCCACGTCTTTATAAACAGCTTTTTCTTGGCGGTATCCGTTGCGGCCATGTTGTGTTCCAGCGCTTCTTTCGCTACAAAAAACCTTGATCCGACATTAACCACAGGCCCCCTCGGGTGCGCAAGTCTTTTGGGCATTTAGCGGGCGGGGCGCAGGAGTAAAAAGTGATGAAAAGGACTGTTCTGGCGCTTAAGCCGCTTTTGGCGGCGGAGATGGAGATTCTTACGGCGCGTTACGAGGTCATACGGCTTTGGGAGCAGGCGGACAGGGAGGCGGTTCTTGACGCACGGGGCGGGGCGGTCGAGGCCATCGTCTCCACCTATGACGGGGAGCGGGTCGGGGCCGAGTTGATGGCGCGTCTGCCCGGGCTCAAGATCATCGCGCAGTTCGGGGCGGGTTACGATAATCTTGATCTTGCGGCGGCGAAGGCGCGCGGGGTCGTGGTCAGCAATACGCCGGGAATCCTGACGGACGATACGGCGGATATCGCGATGATGTTGCTGCTTAATGTCGCAAGAAGCGGCATTGTGGCCGATAAATTTGTACGCGCAGGCCATTGGAAAAGCGGGGCTTTTCCGCTTACCACGTGTCTGGCAGGCAAGACGGCCGGGATTTTCGGGATGGGTAAGATCGGTGAGGCCATCGCCCAGCGCGCGGCCGCCCATAATATGAGAATTATTTATTGCAGCCGAAAGCCGAAGAGTGATATACCCTACTCCTATTATGGAAACTTGCAAGCGCTGGCGCAGAACAGCGATTTTCTGGTTCTTGCCTGTTCGGGCGGACCGGAAACGCTGCATGCGGTAGACCGGGCCATCCTCCGGGCGCTGGGACCGCAGGGATATTTGATCAATATCGCGCGCGGCTCCGTTGTTAAGGAGGACGATCTTATCGCCGCTCTTGAGGCGGGTGAGATCGGCGGGGCGGGGTTAGACGTTTTTGCGGACGAGCCGAATGTACCCAAGGCTCTTATAAACCGCGACGATGTTATTTTATCCCCGCATGTCGGTTCCGCTACACGCGAAACCCGTTCCCTGATGGGACGACTTGTTGTAGAGAATCTCGATGCATTCTTTGCTGGCAAGGCACTTGTGACACCCGTAGCGGCGTAGAAATTTACGCCGGAATCGTGTACAAATATAAACGTAATGGGATGATGACGATGAGAGTCTTTTTGAGTGTTTTGAGCGTTTTGGTTCTTCTGGCTTCCCCGGTGTACGCGGCAGCTTGCTATTCACAGCAGGAGGCGGAGGCCGAACAGGGAATCCGTATTCACAGCGAATTGATGGTGATCGGGCTGAACTGCAACCATATGGCCAAGGCCAAGAATCTTTACGGCCAGTACCGCGCGTTCACCAGCAAGTATTCAGATCTTTTCGCCACTTACGAGCGGATCCTCATGCAGCATATGGCGCGCAACGGCGATAAAAACCCCGAAGCGTCCCTGAACACGCTGCGCACCGAGTTCGCCAACAAGATTTCAAACGACGCGGCCAAGATGCGCCCGGACATTTTCTGCCGCAGCTATTCGCCGCGCGTCGAGAAGGCCACGAAGTTGAATTACGAGGGTGTGCGCCGCTGGGCCGCCACCATCTTCCCCTCCCATCCTGTTTCCAAGCCCGTCTGCAAAGCCACGGGCTAAGGTCAAGACGTTCGCATAGCCGGGGCCCTTAAAACGGCCCCGGTTTTTTCATGCCTGAAATTTTGCGCTTCATTTTTGTTATTTTTCACTTATCCTTAAGTCTCAATAAAAAAATACGAACAGGCAGGATCCCATGACCGAAACCGTAACCGAGGCCGCCGGGCCGGGAATCGACGAAACCATCGACGCGTTTTTTCAGCCGCTGATGGAGACGACTTCGGATCTGGTTTTCTGGGGCATTTACGCCGGGCAGTGCAAGGCGGAAGAGATGAATGTCTACGCCGACACGTGGCGCGGGTTTCAGGTTCTCAAGCCTTATATCCCTCTGCCGATCGACGCGTGTTTGCAGTTTAAATTCATTCTGATCTGGCTGGCCGCCGCCGCCGTCTTCTTTACGGTCTATCTCGGGTTTATCAATCTTCGCTATTTCGGGCGGTCGATCCGCCTGCTGTTCGGCAAGGGCAGCCAGGTGGGAACGGGCGGGGAGATCAGCCAGTTTCAGGCGCTGATGGCCTCTCTTTCGGGGACGGTCGGGCTGGGGAATATCGCCGGGGTGGCGGTGGCCATTTCCACGGGTGGGCCGGGCGCGGCGTTCTGGATGACGCTGATGGGCTTTCTGGGGATGTCGTCGAAATTCGCGGAAGTGATGCTGGGCGTCAAATACCGTGAGCGGCGGGACGCCGATCACCCGACGCGGATTTCCGGGGGGCCGATGTATTACCTCAAACACGCCTTCGCGGCGCGTGGGATGCCCGCCGTGGGCACTTTCTTTGCTATGTTCTTCGCGATTTGCTGCATCCTGGGCACAATCGGCGGCGGCAATATGTATCAGGCGAACCAGTCTTTTAAACAGGTGGTTGTTGCCACGGGCGGGGATGCGAGCGCGTTCGCAGGTTATGGCTGGGCGTTCGGATTCGTTCTGGCGCTTATGGTCGGGGCGGTCATTATCGGGGGGCTCAAATCCATCGCGGCTGTGTCCTCGAAGCTGGTTCCGGTGATGGGCGGCGTTTACATGCTGGCCGGGCTCGTGGTGATCGGCCTTCATATTGACGCTCTGCCGGGGGCGCTTGTGACGATCGTCAGCAGCGCGTTCTCCTTACAGGCCGGAATGGGTGCTCTGCTCGGCGGGCTTCTGATCGGGGTGCAGCGCGCGGCATTTTCCAATGAGGCGGGGCTTGGCTCGGCGGCCATCGTGCAATCGACCACCAATACGGACGGGCCGGTGGGGACGGGGATTGTGGCCATGCTCGGACCGTTTATCGACACGATAATCATCTGTAACGTCACGGCCTTGGTCATTGTCGTGACGGGAGTCTATACCGTGGGCGGCGGCATGGAGGGGGTTGAGTTGACCTCCCGCGCGTTCGAGTCAGGCATTCCGTGGTTCCCGTACGTTCTGACGTTTACGGTCCTGCTGTTTGCCTTTTCGACCATGATCTCGTGGTATTACTGCGGGGCTGTGTGCGTGCGGTATGTTTTCGGAGAGAAGGACTGGATCGAGAACGTCTTCAAGGTGTTCTATCTTTTGTGCACGATGGTAGGAACCGCAGCACACCTCGATAATCTGATCAATTTCACCGATGCGGCGATGATGTCCATGGCGTTTCCCAATATATTGGGGCTTTTCATCCTGGCCCCGGAAATCCGGCGGGATCTCAAGGCCTATATCGCGCAGGCCAAGGAATCCGGGTGATTTAGAAAATTTAAATCATTGTTGATTACTCTGTGGATTGTGACCATAATGCATCCGCGGTGTTTGATTTCGAGGTGAAGGGGTTGTTTCGGTGCTGATTACCAGCAGTATAGTGAACACGAAATTCTGCCAGGGCCTTTCCGATATATCCGACAGTTATGTCGGCTTCATCATTGATCAATGGGGTGTTTTGCATAACGGCGAGGCCGCGTATGACGGCGTCATCGAGTGCCTTAAGGAACTCCAGCGCCGCAAGAAATTCGTCATCATCCTGTCCAACTCTGGCAAGCGTGCGGACGTGAACCAGGAGCGGCTTGAGGATCTGGGGATTCCCCCGAGCCTTTATAACACCATCATCACCTCAGGCGAAGTGACATGGCAGGGGCTGTACGCTCAGGACGACGGGTATTTCAAGGATATCGGCAAGAAGTGCATCGTGATCAGCCGGGGCGGCGACCGCTCGATCGTCGAGGGGCTGGACGTTGAGATCGTCGAGCATCCTAAAGAAGCCAATTTCATTCTCATCAGCGGGGCGGATTCGCCGGAAAAGACGCTGGAAGATTACGAGCCGCTTTTGCGTGAGGCGGCGCGGTACAAGCTCAAGGCGATCTGCGCCAACCCGGACAGCCTCGGCGTCATGGGCAATCAGAACATCATGGGGCCGGGAACTCTGGCCGCGCGGTACAAGGATTTCGGCGGCGTTGTGCATTATATCGGCAAGCCGCACCAGCCGATCTTCCAGCATTGCATCCGCATCTTGCAGCAGCAGGACATCTATCCCGGGCAGACGGTGATGATCGGCGATACGATGGCGCACGACATTCTGGGCGGGCATCTGGTCAATATCGACACGTGCCTCGTCAAGCAGGGTATCCACAAGCCCGCCTTCAAGAATTGCCGGACGCTGGGCGACGTGGATAAGGCGCTGGAGATCCTGATCCGGCAGTATAACAACGTGCGTCCGAAATACCTTCTGGACAGCCTCGTCTGGGGCCGGGCGCTGCCTGACCGCAAGCACAAGAAGCGTTCCAAGCGCTGAAACCGGCTATTTTTTATATTTCCCTGAAGTGCAGATTCATATGAATGTATGTGCCCAGAGTCAATTTGACCTCGGCGCGAAGAGTCTATAGATTCATTTCATAGTAAAAATAATTTTTATACAAAATAAACAGGGGTGGTTATTATGAGCGATACTGATTTTATCGAAGGTGTTGATGCGGCGGCCCAGAATGTTTTCGCCTTTGTGTTGATCGACCCGAAATTAATTGATCCTCGTGACCCGCACAGCGCAGACAACCGGAATTACGTTCGAGGCGAGCTTTCGTCTGCGCTGAGCGATCTCAGAACGACTTTTTCCGACGCGGAGGTGGATAGGGTGATCGACGGCGCCTTGTCGTCCGCGCCATCCGTCGAGCGCCGGAGGCTGGACGTGCCGGGGTCCGTGTCGATTGATGTTTCCGAACTGGACAGCCGAAACAAGCACAGCCAAGCGAACCGGGATTATATCCGCGGGGAGCTTGAGGGCCATATCACCAATCTCGGCCGCTCGATGACGGATACACAGGTGGACGACATCATCGACGATGCCCTTCTGAGCTCTCCGTCGGGCACCGGGCGTTTCGCCATCAGAAATCTGAAGGTCAATGTCTGTCTGGTGAATACGCAGGCCGAGCATTCCGACAGCAAGAACGAGCTTGCGAGTATCGCGTCGGGCATCCGCGTCGGACGACTTCGGCCCGTACCGGGCACAAACGCCATTTGGGACCGCGCGACCGGGGAGCATGAGGGCGAGCACGGCAACCGGGACACCTTGTCCTCTCCGACCACGAAGCTGAGGATCATCGAGGAGGTTCGCGGCGATTTGCGGGCCGTTCAATGGCTGAGGAATAACGGTCATAACGATGTGGCGCAGGCCTTGACGGATTACAGGGTGTTGAACGCCGTTCACTCTCGCGACGCCTCGCATGCCACGGGGGTTGCGCTGATCGGGAGCGGCGTGAGCGCGGTCAATGACGATTATGTCAAGGCGGCGGAGCAGATGCGCTCGAAAATCCTTCAGGCGGTCTCCAACGAGCATAATCTGGGGAGCGAGCGCAACGCCCTGCGGATGTTCGAGTATAATCCCGGGCGTTTTGTGCGTACGGTCGAGCGGGCGCTGGCGCGCGGTGAGTTTAGCGGGGGCGACGCCTCTCCCGAACTTGAGAACCACGTCAAAGCCTATATCGAGGCTTTCAAGCGGCAGGTCAGCGGGATTACGCCGCCTGTGCCTTCCGGGGCGAGGGCCAGCGTGGATCTTGAAGGCGGCAGCACGCCGAGCTTGACCATCGGGGGCGTGAGTGCGCCGGAGTTTTTCGCCAGCCTTGCGGATCCCAATCTCGTAACGCAGCCAACAGTCGCCAGTGATGATCCTGCGCTTTCTGAAACGTCCGTGAAAGCGCCGGATTCTGTCGGTCAGACAAGAGCAGTCGCTGTCACCGTATAGGTATCAGGCGCACTTTATTGGTGTTTTTTTGCTAATTCGGCATGAAGAGGTGCTTGGCCGCGAGTATTTCCGGCATGGCTCGTTCCGTGGCTTCTTCGCCCAGACGGATCAGTTCCTTGCCCTTTTCGAATTCAAGCAGGCCGATATGTCCGGTCGTCGGGCGGATATGCACGTCGGGCGGTTCCCCGGCAAGGCGGGAGCGGGTGAGGCGGTCCTGAATGATACTGAGGGCCGAGACCATGACGCCAAAGAGGCTGGGGTTGTTTTCCTCTCGCCGGAACAGGCGGCGCGAAAGGGATGAGGCGTTGAAATTCTTTTGCGTTTCCGGGGATACATCGTCGTTGTTGAACAGGTCGAATCCGGTGACCGTTTGATAGGCGGTGCCGGGTTTTGTCGCCTTGCCGATCAGGTCGGCGTTGAGGTCCACGGCGATGGTCATTCGTGCGCCCAATGCCTGACACGGCGAGACGGGGCAAGGGTTGACCAACGCACCGTCCACGAGGAAACGTCCTTCGTATTTTACGGGCGGGAACACGCCGGGCAGGGCGAAGGAGGCGATCATGGCCTCCAGCAAGTTTCCTTTGCGCATCCAGATTTCATGGCCGGTGGCCAGATCCGTGGCGATGCAGATTAGCGGATAGGGTAAATCCGCGAATGTCATGTCCTTGAAATGTTCTTCGAGCATGCTGCGTAGGCGCGTTCCGCCGATCAGGCCGGCGCTGCGCACACGAAAGTCGAGATAGCTGAAGACCTTGTAGCGTGTCAGGGAGAGGGCCCAATCCTCGAACGCATCCATCTTGTTTGCGAGGTAACAGGCGCCGACAACGGCGCCTATTGATGTTCCCGTGATGAGGGTCGGAAAAACGCCGTTTCGGTTGAGGGCTTTAATGACGCCGATATGGGCAAAACCCCGCGCCAATCCTCCGCCCAAAGCTAATCCTATCCCCGGTTGTCCGTTCTGTGGCTTGAATTCTGTCACGCCCAGCCGTACCCCTTCCTGCACACAGTGAATAATGCTTTAATCTTAGGCTATTATAGCATACGGTTAGTTTCCTGAGGTACTATGAAGCCTGCTGCACCGCCATATAATCCCGAGAAGAAAAACTCCTCCTTCGCACTTGCGAAACGGGTGGCGGTTGTTTACGTAAAACCTTACTGGCGCAAGCTTCTTCTCGCTGTGGTTTTGATGGCGATTGCGGCGGCCATGACGGCCCTGCTTGCCTATCTTATGCAGCCCGTTCTGGACGACGTGCTTTACGGGGGCCGGGAAGACCTGATTATCCCTGTGTCGTTAGCCGTTCTGGGTACATTTGTCGTAAGAGGGATCACGACGTACTGGCATACGATCTATATGAACCAGATCGGGCAGGGGGTGGTCGCGGACATCCAGAGCGATCTTTTCAATAATTTCACGACTCTGGATCTTGCGTTTTTCCATTCAAACCCCAGCGGGCAATTGGTTTCGCGCGTCGTGAACGATGTCGGGGTCATTCGCATGGCGCTGGGCGAGCTGATGACCGGGTTCGGCAAGAGCGCTTTCACTCTGGTGTTCCTTGTGGGCGTCATGCTGTATCACGACTGGAAGCTTACGCTGGCCGCGTTTACGGTCGCGCCGTTCGTGGCGGTGTTTCTGGTCGCGATCGGCAAGAAGCTGCGGGCGGTTTCGGGTTCGATTCAGGACGAGATGGCGAGCCTGTCCGATCTTCTGTCACAGAGTTTTCAGGGTGTACGTATGGTCAAGGCGTACGGCATGGAGAAGCGCGAGCAGGAGAAAATCAGCAGTGCCGTTGGGCGGGTCCGCGATCTCAATATTAAATCCGTGCAGTACCGGAACCTGACCACTCCGGTCAACGAGACGGTCATCGGGCTGATTTTTTCCGCAATCATCATTTACGGCGGGTATCAGGTTCTGGGCGGGCATATCACCGCGGGGGGGCTGGCGTCGTTTCTGGCGGCGTTCACGCTGGCGTACGAGCCGATGAAAAAGCTGGCGCGGCTGAACGGCAATCTTCAGATGGGGTTCGGGGCTGCCGACCGGGTGTTTGCGCTTATGGAATTGCGGCCCGCCGTTACGGATCGGGCTGATGCGGGGCTTTTGGGTGAGCATGTGCCGGAGATCCGGTTCGATGACGTGCATTTCAGTTATGAGGGTGTCGAGGATAAAGCCTTGCGCAGCGTCAGCTTTGCGGCGCGGCCGGGAAAGGTCACGGCGCTGGTTGGGCCTTCGGGCGGCGGGAAAAGCACCATCATCAACCTCATCCCCCGGTTTTACGATGCAAGCCAGGGGCGGATTCTGATCGACGGGACGGACGCGCGCGATCTGACGCTGGCCAGTCTGCGCAGCCGGATCGCGCTGGTCTCGCAGGACATCACGATCTTTAACGATACTGTTTTTGAAAATATCCGGTACGGGCGCGCGGACGCTCGCGATGATGAGATTTTCGAGGCGGCGCGAGCGGCGGCGGCCCATGATTTCATCACGGGCTTTCCGGCGGGCTATCAAACAGTGGTGGGCGAGGACGGCGTTAAGCTCTCCGGCGGGCAGCGGCAGCGCATCGCCATTGCGCGGGCCATTTTGAAGGATGCGCCGATATTGCTTCTTGATGAGGCGACCTCCGCGCTGGACAATGAATCCGAGAAGCTCGTGCAGGAGGCTTTGAGAGAGCTGGAAAAGGGTCGCACGACCCTCGTGATCGCGCACAGGCTCACAACGGTTCAGGCGGCGGATCAGATCCTGGTTCTGGACCGGGGGGAGATTGTAGAGCGCGGCACGCATTCCGAGTTGCTCGGCAAGGGCGGGCTTTATGCGCGGATGTATGAGACGGGGCTGAAATCCTGATGAGCGCGGGCGGTCCGATTTATAAATTCTTTCTGATCGTGGTTCTGCTTTATCTTGGGCTGGCGTTCATGCTGTTCGTCCTGCAGCGCACGATCCTTTATGTGCCGTCGAAGAAACGCACACCGCCGCCGGAGATCGCCGAGGTCGCGAAGGTTCCCACGCAAGACGGGCTTGCGCTTGAGGGATGGTATTTCAAGCCGCAGGAGGGGCGGCCGGTTCTGGTCTATTTCCACGGCAATGCCGGGGCGATCAAGGACCGGCTCGGGAAGATTACCGATTATCTGAATGCGGGGTACGGGGTCTTGATGGCGGAGTATCGCGGTTACGGCGGGAATCCGGGCAAGCCGACGGAAGCGGGGTTGTACCGGGACGGCTGGGCGTATCTCGACTGGCTGGCGCGGGAGAAAGGGATCGGGCCGGAGCGTGTCGTTCTGTATGGCGAGTCGCTGGGCACCGGGGTTTCGGTGGATCTCGCCGCGCATCTGAGCGACCGGGGAACGCCGCCGCTGGCGGTCGTGCTGGAGGCACCTTTCACCAGCGTTCTCGATGTCGCCAAGAGGACTTACTTTTTCATACCTGTGGATTTTCTCCTTCTGGACCGCTACATGAGTCGCGAGAAGATCACGCGCGTGCGCGCGCCGCTGTTCGTCGTGAACGGCCAGTTTGACGAGGTCATTCCCGAGGCTCAGGGCCGGGCCCTGTTCGAGATGGCAAACGAGCCCAAAGAATTCAAGCAGATCGCCGGGGGGTATCACGGCAATCTCGGCGTTTTGGGTCTCAGCACTCTTGTGCTTGAATTTTTGGCTGGAATAGATTCGCGCAATCGGGATAATGGGGAAACTGGGATTTCAGGGGAGTAATCACTATGCCGTGCCATGCTGCAATCGAGAAGAAGCTTGTTAAGCTTGCGCCCGACCAGAATGTCGAGAGCGCTATCGCGCTTTTAAAGAAAAGCAAAGTCAATTCCGCGCCTGTGGTGGATGAGCAGGGTAAGCTTTTAGGGCTTTTTTCCTTCAAGGGGCTTATGCGCAACCTGATCCCGGTTTCTGTCGCTATGACGGATGGGATCAAGGTGGATATCAAGGTCGGTGCCGCGCCGGGTGTGGCCAAGCGCCTTGGACGGGTTAAGCCCTTGAAGGTTACGGAAGTTATGGACCGCAAGGTTCTCAGCGTCGGGCCGGAGGAGCCGTTGTGGGAGGGTGTTAGTCTTTTGACCAATCACGGCGGGCCCTTGGCGGTCGTTGACGAGCATAATAAACTGCTGGGTATGATTACGTATACGTCCATGCTGGCAGAGCTTGAAGCCATGCAGGACAGCGCAGAGTAGTTTTTCAGGCGATCAGATCAGGAGAGGCAGAGGCTTCCATGCTGAATTTTATCAAGAACTACGGTTTGCTGATCCTGATGGGGCTAGGGTTCGTTGTCGCTGTCGGGCTGGTTATGTCTATCGAGGTCAAGCCTCAGCTTCTGACGCCGACGACGTTGCGTGTGGAAAAGCAGGACGGCACGGTTCTGGACTTCACCGTCGAGGTGGCGCGCACTCAAGAAGAAATATACAGAGGTCTTATGTTCCGAAAGGAGATGCCCGCGCGGTATGGAATGATTTTTATTCTACCCGTCGAAAGAGAGGCCGAGTTCTGGATGAAGAACACGCTTATACCGCTTGATATGGTGTTTATTGGAGCCGACGGGCAGATCAAGCATATCCATCCGATGGCGAAGCCCCTCGATACTACGCTCGTGCCCTCACTGGCTCCGGTTAAGGCGGTTTTGGAATTAAACGGGGGAGAGACGCAAGAACTTGGCATCATGCCGGGCGATAAGGTTCTGCATCAGGATCTTGGAAATTTTACGCCTTAGATGCCGTTCTTATTTTCCTGAGCTGAATCCGCCCTTTAATAGTTTGTCGCGGAGGGCGCATGCGCTTTCTTCTTTCATCGGTCTTTGAAGCATGAAGGTGAGCTGGATTTTTCCTTCTCTGTTTTTCAGGAAGGCGGCCGAGGCGAATTTAAAGCCCGATTTGCTTGTTTCCTTGCCCTGCTCGGGTAGAATTTCGCTAATCAGCTTTTTTGTGTCCTCATCAGACATAAAATTTTCAAGTTTTTCTTTGTAGAGGCCCGAGAGCGTGGCGCCGCCGCGACCGAAGATGGACGGTTCCTCGATCGGCTCATAGATTGTTTCAACATCAATGAAAAACTCACCGGAACGAAAGGCTGGTTTAAACGTGTTTTTTGCGCCGGTAATTCCCTTGGCACTATAGAGAACAAACATGTCGCGGTCGAAATCGCGCGGTTTGCTGTCAAAAAATCTAAGGGTCATGCACGTCCGGTCTACGTAGCGACCCACGAAGTAGCCGTTTGCCGCGCCGCTTTTATCCACGTTGACCTGTAATTTTCCGATTTCAAGCTTGTCGCAGCGGTTTGCCGGCCCAACCCGTTTAAGCAGGAAGTTGTTGTAGGCGCGCAAAAAATCATCGAAGACGATGGCTGAGATTTCGCTAACCAGCGTGTATGGCGGCTTGCCCTTAGGGAACTTTCTTTCAAAACCATAGCGGGTCGTAAGGATCAGTTTCTGGCGTTTTTCGTCCAGTGTCACGGTCACGGGCGTCGGTCGGGCCTCTATCACGCCAAGTTCGCAGAGCGGTGCAGGCGGTGGGGCTGCCATTGCCGCAGAAGGGGCGCGCGTTTCAGGTGCGGCGGCGGGTGGCGTTTGTGCAAAGGCTGTTGCCGTGGTCGCAACAAGCAGGGCCAAAATGCTTAAAAATATATTCTTTATCATAGGGTTAATCATAAATATCTAAGAGCGGCGCTTTTAAGCCCTAATCGTAACGATTTTACAGGAGATACGTTAAAATGCTAGAGTGGCTTGTTTATAAGGGTTGAAAAGTGGCCATGGGGCAAAAAATCGATCAGATCAGGACCGGTTTGCTGTGCACCGTTTTTGCGCTTACGACCAGTTGCAGCCTCTATACGCCCACCGGAGCGGCGCAGGAGGCTCCTTCGAATCCTGTTCACAACTATTATCTTGATGACGGGCGGACAGCCGATTGCGTTCTGATCGATGGGCGCGGCGCGGATTCCCGGGGCGTTTCAAAGGCAATCGGAGAGATGCGCAGCACTTTGACCCGGTTTCCGCTCGGACTTGCGGCTGTGGCCGATCTGGACTCATCCCGCACGGCGATCTGTTACACCGAAGGGGCTATGCGCGATCAGCGTGCGGGCGTCGAGCACGATGCGGAATACAAGCACAGGAATAATTTGATCCTCTTTTCCGGGAACGATCCCGGGCATCTTATGCATGAGTGGAAACACAAGTATGACGGGATCGATTTTGATAGTTTTGAGATGACGCCTTACCACGCCGTTCTCACGCTGCGGTTCGCGGAGGCGGGGGCGTATGCGTTCGAGGCCATGGCGCGGCATGAGGCGCGCCTGAACGGAGCCAGACTGCCTGCGCCCGCGACGGGGTCGATGATGGATGAGCTGGTGAATATTTATGACAACACCCTGACGCGCGGCGGGACGCAGGAGCAGGCTTGGCGCAACGCCTTCGACGCGACGTTCCGCTATAATCTCAAAGACATCCAGACCAGCAATGTGCTGAGTGCGTATGATCAGGCGATCGGCATTCCCGAAATCCGCAACCGAGAGGGATTCGGGCAGAAGACGGTTTCGCAGAATTTCCTGATGCAGGTCGCGTTGCCGCCCGGGTGGGATGCCGGGGTCTTCGCGCGCACGGGTGGTGATCTGATTCTGGGGGATTCGCGGTATGTGACCTATCAACCGCAAGATGCCGAGAGGCTGCGCGGCATACAGGCCGAGCTCGACCGTTAGGCACCAGGTCTTTTCATTCATTACGGAAAACATGCGCCGGATAAAAAAAGTCCGGAGACTTTTTGCAAAGCGCTCCGGACAAACGGCGGTAATAGAGGGTGTGTTGGGGAGGTTTATACGCCGTTTCTCTGGTCTGTGCAATAATTTTCTTCATTTTTGGTCATTTTTTTATGTATTCAGGGTTTTTTGCAGCGCACAAAGAAATAAACCGGGCTTCTGTTGTAATAAATGAGTAATAAGTTATGCTGTAATCGGCCACTTGATTTATAGTTAAAGTAACAATTTAAGGGCAAAAAATTTATATTTGATTTGTTGTTAATAATTTAAGTGTCCTAAAAAATTTGGATTTGCAGGGCCGTGAGGCGTGCTTTTTTGACTAAGGGGCGCAGCTGATTTTATTTCCTGCGGATTCCTGTCCCCATTCGGCCCATGAGCCGTCGTAAACGCCAATTTTATCATAACCCTGACGATAGAGGGCTAAAGCGATGACGCAGGCGGTTATGCCGCTGCCGCACGTTGTGATCGCTTGGGGCGCGTTCGGTGCAGTGAAGTCGAGTCCCGCGTCCGTTAGGATCCGCTTTAATTCGTCGTCGGGTTTGAACGTCCCGCGTTCGGGATCGACCAGATCGGAGGCGGGGACGCTCAAGCTTCCGGGGATATGGCCCGCGCGCATTCCGGGGCGAGGTTCCGGGGCGGTGCCGTCGAACCGGGCTTTTGGCCGGGCGTCGAGAATCGGGCAAGTCCGGCCCTCCATCGCGTCCGTCACGTCTTTGCGGGAAACCAGAAGATGTTTTCTGATTTCCTGTACTTTGTAGTTTGAGGGAGCCGGGAGATTCACGGGGCCTGTTTCGAGTGCGCCGCCTGACCGCACCCATTCCGGTAAACCGCCATCCAGAACGCAGACCCTATCATGGCCGAACAGTCGCAAAGTCCACCAGACCCGGCAAGGGCCCATCGTCATGCCGTGCTGGCCATACAGAACAACAAGATCATCCGGCGTTATACCCAACGCCGACATTCCGGATTCGAAGATATGCCGAGTCGGGGCGGTGTGGGGCAGCGGGGCGGTTTTGTCGGCTATATCGTCAATGTCGAAAAACAAAGCGCCCGGTAGTCGTCGACTTTTATAGTTCTCTTTGAGATTTTCCGGGGATCCGGGAAGTACAAAGGTGGAATCCAGAATTTTCAGGGAGCCGGAAACCAGCCCATCATTCCGCATCAAAAGGGTGTGCAGTTGCGCGGGGGTTATGGTGCCGTTACGGATAATTTGGTCCATCATCATTGAGACTATAGCCAAAGTATGTTTTATTTTGAATACGTCATCAACAGGGCAGGGCCGTCATGGATAAGCAAAAAGTCATCAAGTACGCCTATTACGTCGTTTACTTCCTTTTGTCCGTGCTGGCGTTCCTCATCATTCTGGCGGTTATGGTGCTTGAGACCACTAAGAATCCTGATCCTGAGGCTCGCAAAGAGGCCTTTGCGAAGATGTATAACGTCAAAATGTCAAACCCCAATCTGCCTGATCCATGGCCGCCCAAGATGAACAAGCAATTTTCGGATATCCTTTTGGTTGATCAGTCCGGGGTTGAGTTTAAGATGTCCGATCTTAAGGGTAACGTCATTATTGTTGAGTATGTCGATATGACCTCGCCGATCTCTCAGGCCTATTCCGGCGCAAAAACCAAAGGGACTTTGGGGGGCGCCCAGCAGACATTTGATGAGGGAACTGTTCCCATCGAAGAGGTGATCAAAAAAGAAACGCAGGGGAAGGTCGTGCTTCCGCATCCTGATCTTATTATGGTCAAGATATTGATTTATAATGAAAATGCCAAGCAATCCGGTCCGCCTGACGCTGAACGATGGGCCAGACATTTTGGTTTTACACGTGAGGGCGGGGTGATCGTGGCCGTACCCCGGAAAGACATGCGCGACAAAAAAACAGACGCTTTGATCCCGGGGTTCCAACTGGTCGACAAGTTTTTCGACCTTCGGGTTGATTCCGCCGGGCCGAATCCGAAGCACAGTCTTAACTTCACGTTTGCGACTACGATTCCCGTCCTGTTAAGCGCTGAGGTCGAGTAGCCGGGCCTTCTAGATCGTTTCTTTGTGAGAAAAATATTGCATTTCTCTTATTAAATGCTAGATATTTGCTGCAATGCGTTAAAAAAACGAACTAGGAGGATTTTTATGTCTAAATTTGGTCTTGCAGAATATATCTGGATCGACGGTTCCATCCCCACGCGGAACCTGCGCTCCAAGGCGCGCGTCGTCAATGTCGGCGCGAAGCCTAAAATCGAGGATTTCCCGGAGTGGAGCTTCGACGGTTCGTCCACCAATCAGGCCCACGGCCATGATTCCGACTGTATCCTTAAGCCGGTCAGCTTCTTCCCCGACCCGATTCGCGGCGAGGGCAACTACCTTGTCATGTGCGAAGTGTTCAACCCCGACGAGACACCGCATGAATCCAACTCCCGCGCCCAGTTGCGCGCTGTTCTGGACGCCGGCGCGGCCAAGCAGGAGCCGTGGTGCGGTTACGAGCAGGAATACACGTTCTTCCGTGGCCGTCAGCCTCTGGGCTGGCCGGAGTACGGCTTCCCGCGTCCCCAAGGCCCGTATTACTGCGGCGTCGGTGCCGACGAGGTTTTCGGTCGTGACGTTGTTGAAGAGCATGCGGCGCTTTGCCTTGATGCCGGTATGATGTTCTACGGGATCAACGCCGAGGTTATGCCCGGTCAGTGGGAGTTCCAGATCGGATACCGGGGCGACCCCTCCGAGACTGCCAACGCCATCGACATGGCCGATCAGGTCTGGCTTGGCCGCTGGCTGCTGTGCCGCGTTGCCGAGGATTACGGCGTGATGGTCACGTTCGACGTGAAACCGGTCAAGGGCGACTGGAACGGCGCGGGGATGCATACCAACTTCTCCACCAAGGACACCCGCGATCCCAAAAAGGGCCGCGCGGCGATCAAGGCGGCGACGGACGCGCTTTCCAAGAAGCATTTCGAGCACATCGCCGTTTACGGCGCGGGCAACCACGACCGCCTGACGGGCCGTCACGAGACTTGCGACATCAACACGTTCCGCGTCGGCGATGCCGACCGGGGTTGTTCGATCCGCATTCCCAAGCCGGTTGCGCTGAAGGGTTACGGTTACTTCGAAGACCGCCGCCCCGGCGCGAACGCCGACCCGTATCTGGTTGCTGCACGTCTGTGCACGACCGTCTGTGGTATCGACGAGAAGGTTATGACCTTTACGTCTTGGCCGCGCAAAGACGCAAAAATCGCGATTGCCGCTGAGTAATCGACTTTAGCAGTCTATCCGCCACATTCCGAAGCGCCCGCAAAAGTGCGGGCGCTTCTTTTTGTTTTTCGCAAATGGCAGTTGTCAGTGGGCGGGGATCATTATAGTTTATTGATGTACGTCTTTATTCTGCGTCATTTTCCGGATTTCCTGTGTTCAGGGGAATTCGTAATCAAAATATTAAGATTAGCGTGATAAGTATTGATCTGAGGGTCCATCTTTGCCGATTCACGTTTTTTGCTAACTTTTACACCGAGTGTACGAATCTTTGAATGATGCCCGACGAGGACGAGACAATAGAATTTGACATTGTGGACGGCGATTCGTCCGCTAAACCGCAGGTTTCGAAGCCTGAGGCCCCGGAGGATATCGACTTCGTCGTAGAGGACGGGTTCTTTACGGATAGTTCGGCCCCCACCCCTGCCAAAGACGCTAAGCCTTCCGGTCCCGACAGCAGCAAAAAAGGCGGGGGCACGAGTTTGCCCGCGCCTTTCTTCCCGTTTTTGAAGCGGAAAGATGAGGACAGCAGCAAGGAGATTTCCGGCGGCAAGGGCGGCCTTCAATCTTTCGGCGGCGCTCAGGATGGAGGCTCGCAGGCCGATGGGCCGAAAAAGCAGCGCATGGGCGAGCGCATGGTCGAGATGGGCCTGATTACGGCCGACCAGCTCAACGTCGCCTTGCAGGAAAAGAAAATCAGCAACAAGATGCTGGGCGAGATTCTCGTCGAGCTTGGATTCATTGATGAGGATACGCTCACGATGTTTCTGGCCGAGACCTCGGGTTTCGGCATTTTCGACCCGCGTTCGACCATCGTGGACGGGGACGCGCTGGCGCTAGTTGAGAAATCCGTTGCGATCAAACACCAAATTCTGCCGATTTCCATCGACGACAAGTTTGTGCATGTCGCGATGGCGGACCCTTACGATGTCGTGGCGCTGGATACGCTGCGGCGGTTTTTGCCGAAGGGGCTTCAGATCAGGCCGCATATCACGACGGCCGGGGTTCTCTCCGAGGCGATCGACGCATCTTACGGTTATGCGAGCTCGATCAAGGACATCCTTCAGGAGTTGGAGGAGGGCAAGGAGCAGAAGGACGTGGCCAGCCTTTCGGGCGCCGAGGCGTTTTCGCACCCGATCGTGCGGCTTGTGAATGCATTGGTTTTTGAGGCTGTAAAAATTGGCGCGTCTGACCTTCACTTCGAGCCGGAAGAGAATTTCGTGCGCCTAAGATACCGTCTCGACGGCGTTCTGTTTACCGCGCAGATTTTGCACAAGCAGCACTGGAACGGGATTTCGCAGAGACTCAAGATTCTCTCGGATATGAATATTGCCGACAAGCTTTCGCCGCAGGACGGCCGGTTCGGGCTGAATGTCGGGGGGCGGGAAGCCGATTTCCGGGTTTCTTCGCTGCCAACAGTTTATGGGGAGAACATCGTTCTGCGGGTTCTGGATAAGAGCGCGAGCATCATGCCGCTCAGCGCGCTGGGGTTTAGCGAGGAGAACAAGCGCAAGATCAAGATCGCGACCTCCCGGCCCGAGGGGATCATCATCGTTACGGGCCCCACGGGCTCGGGAAAGACGACCTCGCTTTATTCCATGCTCAACGAGATCAACGACGTGAAGGTCAACATCCAGACCCTCGAAGACCCGGTCGAATATTCGTTGCCGATGATCCGGCAGACGCCGGTGCGCGAGGGGTTCCTGGAGTTTGCGGACGGGATCAAGGCGTTGTTGCGGCAGGATCCGGATATCATTTTTATCGGGGAGATCCGCGACAAGACGACGGCGGAGATGGCGCTCAAGGCCGCGATGACAGGGCATCAGGTTTACACGTCGCTGCATACGAACGACTCTTTCGGAGCGATCCCGCGATTGCTCGACCTTGGTATGAAGCCGGGGATGCTGGCCGGCGCGATTATTGCCGTGTTCGCCCAGCGGCTGGCTAGAAGATTATGTCAATCGTGCAAGGTCGAGTATACGCCGACCGAGGAGGAGCGGCAAATTCTCAAGATGGCGCCGGATGACAAAACGACTCTTTACACCTCTAGCGCTGAGGGGTGCGAGGCCTGCAAGGGCAAGGGCTATAAGGGCCGGGTGGCTGTGGTCGAGATCCTGCTTTTTGACGAAGATTTGGACGAGGTTCTGGCGCGCGGGGAATCGAAAGCTGAATTAAAAAATCTGGCCCTTAAAAAAGGCTTCAAAAGTATGAAGGACGATGGCATTCTTAAAATTATGGACGGTCTGACCAGCATTGAAGCGCTGGCCCGGGTCGTTGACATGACCAAGTAACGTTTTCCTTAGATTTCTTTCATCTTCTGTCAATCTTTTTCCGTCATATTTGTGAGAGTTTTCGGGGACGTTTCATCGGCAGAATCAAAGGGGCAAAGCCATAGAACGCTATAAGTACAGGGCGATCAACACGAAGGGGCGGCCGGTGCGCGGCACGCTGTCTGCGCGCAGTGAGGTCGATCTTTACAACCAGCTTCAGACGGCGGGGCTGGAGTTGATCCAGTGCGCCTCTCTGACCAAGAAAAAAAGCAAAATTCCCGGTTTATCATTCAGCCGGGTCAAAATCCGTGACCTGATCCAGTTTTTCATTTCCATGCAGCAGATGCAGGGGGCGGGCGTGCCGATGTTGGACGCGCTGGCCGATATCCGCGATGCGACCAGCAACGACATGCTCCGCGACATTCTGAGCGAGTTGCACCGCGACGTGCGGGACGGGGCCTCGCTGTCGGAGGCCATGGACAAGCATCCCAAGATCTTCAAGCCGCTTTATATTTCTCTTATCAAGGCTGGCGAGGATACCGGGGATTTGACATCTTCCTATTCCCAGCTTGAGAAATTTCTTAAGTGGGTCGATGAGTTACAGTCCAAAATCAAGAAGGCCACACGTTATCCGATTATCGTGACGTTCGTGGTGCTGTTCACCATCGTGTTCATGATGAGCTATGTGGTGCCGCAGATCGTCGGGTTCCTGAAATATTTGAGTATTGAGTTGCCATGGTATTCGGTCTGGTTGATCGCCACATCGAATTTCTTTGTCGAGCCGCAGTTTAGTATATTTGGAGTCCCCATATATGGCGGGCTGATTGTCTTGACGGTTCCCGTGGTCATCGGTGTTGTTTTTATTACCTTGAGGCGTTCATCGGACGAGGTGGCGTACAGGGTGGACTCGCTTTATCTTAATAGCCCGGTGGCCGGGCCTTTGATCCGAAAGATTACCATCGCCCGCTATGCCCAAACCTTCGCGGCATTGTTCGCCAGCGGCATCGATGTATTGAACGCTCTTAAGTCCGCCAGAAATACGGTGAATAACCTTGTGCTGCTGGACGCTATGGAGAGTGTTGAAACTTATGTTAAGTCCGGGAGTCCGCTTTCGGATGCGTTCAACGCGTCGGGCGAGTTTCCAAGTATGGTCATTCGCATGGTTAAGATCGGGGAGGAGTCCGGCAAGCTTGCCGAAGTTCTCGATCAGGTTTCGGCGTTCTACACAAAAGATGTGGATGAAGCGATTGATGGATTAATTGAGCTGATTCAGCCGACATTAACGTGTATACTGGCTTTGGTGATCGTCTGGATCGCCGCTGGTTCGCTCGGGCCGATCTATATGAATCTTGGTAACATGATGGATCAGATCCAATAGGGTTGCCGTGTCTCTGCTTTTTTGAGTTTGCTGCCTATGTCTTTATCCTTTTTTGCACCATCCCGGACTGTTTTATTGATCTCCGATGAGGCTTTGCTCATTTACAGTGTGGGCGGCCGCGGTGTGCGTTTGATTGACACTGTTCCTTGGAATGTCGAAAATTTCGAAGCCAATGTTGCCGCTGTGATCTCCAAGGAGTGCGGCGGCAAGCCTGTTTTGATTCTCAACGATATGGTGGAGCAGCATTACCGCAAGGAGCGCATTCCTAAAGTCAGTGTTATGGACAAGGGGAATGTGCTGGCGCGTAAGCTTATGGTTGCTTTCCCGAACTATCCCGTACGCGCGGCTTTGCCGCTGAAAGAAAAGACAGGCAAGGGCGGTAAGGCTTTGCCGGGAAGCGTTTATATCTTCGCTGCCGTTCCTGACACGGAAGCGTTCCAGAAAACGATGGGGGCCGCGCGGCGCTCTCTTGCGCCGATTGCCGGATTCTGTCTTCTGCCGATTGAATCTGCCAGCATGATCAAGGCTTTGGCCAAAAAGGTCATGAAGGGTAAAGACAAGGCCAAGTGGACTGTTTTTATTGGGCAGCATCAGAATGGCGGTTTGCGGCAGGTTGTCATCAAGAACGGCGAGCTTGCGCTGACGCGTATGACGCCGATCGTGGACAACGACGACGATCCGGCCAAATGGGTTGCCGATATCGCCCATGAGTTCAAGGCGACCATGAGTTATCTCGGTCGCTTCGGCTTCGATCAGTCGGATGGGTTGAATGTCATCCTTATCGCCAATCCGTCGGTTGGCGAGATGCTCGAGGAAGCGCTGGGTGTGCCGTGCAATTTCTTTAGCATGACCAGTCAGGATGCCGCGCAGGCGCTCGGGGTTTCTCTGGGGCGTCAGGATACGCTTTATCATGCCGATATTCTTCATGTTGCCTGGTCTGGCCGCAAAGCGTCGCTGACGCTGCCTATGAAGGCCAAGGAGATCGAGAAGGTCTCCCAGCCGCGTCAGATCGCGGTTCTGGCTTCCTTTTTCCTTCTTTTGGGCGTTGCGTTTCAGGGGTATCAGCTGTTCAATTATTATGAAGCCGTAAGCGGCAACCAGAGCGCGATTAACGACGAGATGCAGAAGAAAGCCAATCTTGGCATGCAGTTGGCCAAGGAGGTTAAGCGTAAAGAAGATCTTGGTTTCGATATTACCCTTATTCAGAGCGCGTTAGCGGTTAACGACCAGCTTGAGCTTAAGCGGATTAAGGCTTTAGAGCTTTTCTACCGGGTCGGTGTGGCGATGGGTACGGAGTTGCGTTTTGACATTATCGAGATTGAAAAGGGCGTCCCGGCTGCTATCGAAAAATGGGCGAGCGAGCAGCCTAAGGTTCCTTTGTTCCGGATGACGATGCGCATGACCTTTCCGAGCACCACGGATCCGGAGCGCGGCAATAAGGAGGTTCAGGATTTGCAGGCTCGTCTTCAAATCGTGTTGCCCGATCATGTCGTGAAGGTGACTAAGAAGCTTGAGGATTATGAGTACGTCGACTCTATTGTCGTTCAGACGGGCGATGCCGAGAAGGACGCCAAGGCGGCCGATTTTACCGCTGAGATCAGAATTGAGGGGCCGCAGACATGATTAAGGTCATCGGCGCCAAGCGCGTTGTCATTCTTGGTGTTCTTGTCGTTTTGAACGTCGCTTCGGCGGCTCTGACCTATCTTTACATGGTTCCGGAGCAGGCCTCTACGGAGCGGAAGTTGCGGGCTTTGCGCTCGGAAAATCAAACGACTTCGTCGGATATTGAGCGGATGCAAATCGAGTTCGAGCAGCTTGGTCAGCAGCAAGATAAATTCGATGCCCTCAAGAATGATGGTTTTTTCAAAGCCCAGGTGCGCAGTGTTGCCAAGAAGCTCTTTCAGGATATTCAGGAAGAGTCGCGGGTGGTTTCTGCCGTTGCCTCGGTGCGCCCCGGCGCTATTGAGGAGAACGAGGAAGCGAAAAAGTCGAACTACAAGGTTCTGGTCAGTCCTGTTGAGATTGTGATACAGGCCTTCGATGATGGCGACATCTATAACTACATATACATTCTGGAGCAAAAGTTTCCGGGGCACCTTGCGATCGACAGTATGACGATGCAGCGTGCGCAAGATATTTCGGGGCCGGTTTTACGCGCGATTGCCACGGGGGGCAATCCTGTATTGATTACAGCAAATGTCAAGCTTTCGTGGAGAACCATGATCCCTGAATCTCAGATTATCGTGGAGGAAGAATGATGGTGCTCCGCGTTCAACGTCATAAAAGGAATCTCCGGCTTTCGGTTTTGTCCGTCCTCGCGGTCTCCCATGGGTTGGCCGGAATTCAGGCGTATGCTCAGGATGGTGCGGGTGATGTTGAGTCTCCGCCGTCTCTTGAGCAGGATTTGGGCCTTGAGACCGTTGCTCCGGATGATTCTATTCTTATGCCTACGCCTGAAGCTTTTCCCGCAGCGCCTGAGCCTGTTGTTGCGGAGCCTCCTGCCGAATTGGCCGATGAGCTTACCAGCTCGGGCCAAGAGCCTGCTGCACTGCCTCAGGAGGCCACTGATCCTGTTGATCCTTTTGCGGAGGTTCCTCCTGCGGAGGCCGCTTCGGCACCTGCAGAGGTCGTTCCGGTTGAGCAGAGCGCGGCGCCGGTCGACACTCCTGCTGTAGAGTCTTTGGATGCCGTGCCTCAAGACGGTGAGCCTGACGGGACTTCGGGTGACCCGGCGGTCATCGCTGAACCTGAATCTAAAACTGAAACTGAAACTGTGCCAGATGGCGCGTTATCCGGCCTTGAAATTGCGGATGACCCCAAAGCCGACACGTCCGCGCGGGCCCCCATTCCCGGCGACGACCTTCCGCCCCCGCCGCCGAAAACGGAGCAGGGGTTTCAGGAGATGCTCAGCCGTAAGGGCGGCGTTAAGTCTCCGACGGTCGATTCTATAAAAAGAACCATGGCTGAGACCGAGGGGAAGCCCTTTAGCCCGGCGAGGATACGCTCTCTGTTTTTTACCCATTGGCAGCATGAGGCCCTTATGGATGCCAAGCGTTCGCGGGGGAATGTTCGCCCGCCCACGCAGAGCGAGTTGAATGCCCTGGGTACGCCCGGTGAGACGGTCAAACCCGAGAACAGGGATATCGCCCTTAATGGTATCGTGTTTGTTAATGACGCGGATTGGACGATTTGGATTAACGGCATGAGGGTGACTCCCAGCGCCATTCCCCGTGAGGTTATCGACCTTCGTGTCTTCAAGGAGTATATCGAGGTCAAATGGCTTGACGATTATACGAACCAAATTTTCCCCATACGGCTGCGCACACACCAGAGATTTAACCTAGATGCGAGAATATTCCTGCCGGGTTGATTTTTTAGGCTGTACACCAAGGCTTTATCGTAATGAATATGAGCGCTCTTGAGATCAAGGATTTGTCTGTATCGTTCGGCGGGAACGCCGTTCTTGATCAAGTGTCCCTGCAGATCGGGCGGGGCGAAACGTTCGGCCTTATGGGGCTTAACGGCGCCGGTAAGACGACGATGATCAAGTGCATTCTGGGGTTGCGCGATCAGGATTCCGGAACGATCACTATGGAAGGGCTGGCCCGAGACAGTGCTGAAAGCAAGGCTCGCCTGGCTTATCTGCCAGAAAAATTTGAGCCGCCATGGTTTTTGACGGGGATCGAATTCGTTCGCTTCTGCCTGAGTCTTTATGGAAAAACTATGAGCGATGACGAGATCCTGGCGGCCACAGAGTCTCTTTCGCTTGATCCACGGGCCCTCAAGCGCCGAATGAATACCTATTCCAAAGGTATGCGGCAGAAGCTGGGCATACTCGGGACTTTGCTCACGGGGTGTTCCTTGCTTATTCTGGATGAACCGATGAGCGGGCTTGATCCTCGTGCGCGGGCTCTGGTTAAAAAGATGATTACTGACATCAAGCATCAGGAGCGCACAATTTTCCTGAGTTCCCACATCCTAGCGGATATGGATGAGATCTGCGATCGGGTTGCCGTTCTGCATGATTCAAAGATTCGTTTTATCGGTACGCCCAAAGAAATGAAGAGCCAGGCCGGCGTTCAAAATCTTGAACAAGCTTTTCTTGAATGTATTGAGAACCGTGCGGTCGCGTGATATAGTTTTTTTGGGCTGTCCTTGGCCCGTCCTCTTTGTTTTCACTTCTTCAGCGTCAAGAGTTTCTGTAATGTTCGAGTTTCGCCCGCATCCTAAAATCCTTCGATTTTCATTGGTTTTGGCTGCTTTTTCAGTGTCTTGCGCCTTTTTTGTTGCGCCTCGAGATGCTCTTGCTCAGAATGTTTCGGTTGTTGTCGATGACGGTCAGGACGCACCTCCGGATGATTCGCTGAGTGATCCTTCGAGCGGTCTTGATAAAGCCTCTTCCTCCGATGATGAGGGGGATGTCGTGATTTCAGGGCCTTCAGCCGTTCATTCGGGTGCGGATCAGGAGGTGCCGGATATCGGCAGTGATGCGTTCTTCGATGCGGAGGCTCTGGTGCCTCAGGGGGAAATGAGCAAGCAGGGGCCCAAGCGCGTTAATCCCGCGCTCCAGCCCGCTTCCAAACTTATTACTGTACGCAAGAATGCCGGGCCTGATGCTGTTTCTTCACAGTTGGTTTCGGCTGAGCGTGCGCTTTCTCTGGGTTTAAACGACTCGGCTCTTGAGATGTTTGATGCGCTTTATTCAACAAACAGGCGCGATCCGCGTGTCCTTATGGGGCGTGCCGTAGCTTTTCAGAATCTTGGGCAGTTTGACGAGGCTATGAGGGCTTATGAGGAGCTTGAGGCTTTGGATCCGCGGAATGTCGATGTTAAAGTCAATATGCTCGGCCTTCTGGCGACTAAATACCCAGCTATCGCTTTGCGGCGCCTTGTCGAGTTACGGGAGCAGCATCCTACCCATGTCGGGGTTGTCGCACAGCTTGCCGTAACGGAGGCCAATGTCGGCGATTTCGAGTCCGCCCTCAAGCATTTGGGGGTTGCTGCCAGCATGGAGCCGAACAATGCCAGTCACATTTTCAACATGGCCGTGATCGCTGACCGTGTTGGACAAACTTCGGCGGCTATCAGTTTCTACGAGCAGGCGCTTGAAGTTGACACTGTTTACGGTTCCGGTCGTTCTGTGCCGCGAGATGCCATCTACGAGAGGCTGGCGAATATCCGATAACCGCTTAGCGGAGACACGGTCGTATGCCCATGAATATACCTGAGCTTGCGGGTGCCGTTTTTCTCGGGCTTGTTTTTGGCAGTTTTACGACCGCTCTTGTCTATCGTGTGCCGCGCAAGCAGAATTGGATCCTCACGCGATCTTCGTGTACGTCGTGCAAGTCAGCCTTAACGCCTCTTGATCTTGTTCCCGTTCTGTCGTGGTTGTTTAGCCGTGGGCGCTGCCGTCACTGCGGGAAGGGCGTTTCGTGGATTTATCCGCTTATCGAGTTGTGTGTTGTAGGGGCTTGTTTACTTGTTTACAGGCAGTTTGGGTTTAGTACGGAAGCGGCATTCATTTATGCGTGTCTGCCTTTTCTTGCGGCGCTTACCGTCATCGATTTTCAGAAGATGATCCTTCCCAACCAGCTTGTTTTTATATGTTTTGTCATAGGTTTTGCCCGTCTGGTTTACTTTTCGTTTTCCGGATATTTTCTTGCGGCTGCGGATATCGTGGTTCCGTATATCTTCGGTTCGGTCGTCTTCGGATTTATCGCGCTCGCGCTTAGGCACAGCATCAGTTTTGCGGTCGGTCGGGAGGCTTTGGGGCGCGGGGACGTTAAGTTTTTCCTCGTCGTGGGTCTGTGGTTGGGTTTGTCTTCCTTGCCACTGTTTTTCATAATAACAGGGATCGTCGGCGTCGTGATGGCTGTTTTCTGGCGTATGGTCGTGAAAAAGCGGCAGTTTCCGTTCGGTCCAGCGCTGATTGCCGCGATGTTCGTTCTTCTTCTCTTGCAGGGGCCTGTTTTGAAGTGAATAATATAAAGCTAAATATTCTTAAAAATACCGCCTGTGTTTACTTTCCTTTTATAAAGTTCGGTTAAAACGGTACCACGGGGTACCAAACAGCCTTAGGGAGCGCAGCCTTGGATCTTACGCAATTACTCGCATTCACCATGCAGAACCGGGCGTCGGACTTGCATTTAAGCGCCGGCAGCCCCCCCATCATTCGCGTCAGCGGCCAGATGAAGCGCGTTAAATCCGATGCGCTGGGCAGCGACGATATCCGCACGATGCTTTATTCGATCATGGCGGAAGACCAGCGGGCGGAATACGAAAAAAATATGGAGTTGGACTTTGCGATCGCGTTGGGCGAAAAGGCGCGGTTCCGGGTTAACGGGTTTACAACGCGCCTTGGCGCGGCGGCGGTGTTCCGAACCATTCCGACCGAGATTCCGACGATGGAGCAGCTCGACCTGCCGCCTGTCATGCGGCGGTTCGCCGAGCTTGAAAAGGGGATCATCCTTGTCACCGGGCCGACGGGTTCGGGTAAGTCCACGACGCTGGCCTCTATGATCAACCATATCAACATCCATCACGCCAAGCACATCTTGACGATTGAGGATCCGGTGGAATTTTTTCATACGTCCAAGAAGTCGCTGATCAACCACCGCGAGGTGGGGACGGATACCAAAAGCTTTGCGCGGGCGCTGAAAAGCTCTTTGCGGGAAGATCCGGACGTGATCCTGGTGGGGGAGATGCGCGACCATGAAACGATTTCTCTGGCGCTGACCGCCGCGGAAACGGGTCACTTGGTTTTCGGAACCCTTCACTCTAACTCTGCTTCTAAGACCATCGACCGTATTATCGACGTGTTTCCCTCGGGTGATAAGGAGATGGTGCGCGCGATGCTGTCGAGCTCGCTTCAGGGCGTTGTCGCGCAGACCCTTCTGCGCCGGGCCGAAGGCGGGGGGCGTGTGGGCGCTTATGAGATTTTGGTGGGGACCAGCGCGGTGCGCAACTTGATCCGCGAGAATCAGATTCCGCAGATGTATTCGATGATGCAGACCGGTTCGCGTTACGGGATGACGACGATGGAAGATGCGGTCAAGAGCCTGCTTGAGGCCGGGATCATCAATAAGGATGAGGCGCGTCGGGTTCTGCTTAAATCCACGGACTCGGAAGAGGGACCAGATGAAGATTACGCCGCCGGGGCACTTGGCGGTCGGAAAATGGTGGACGATGAGATGGAGACGGACTACGACATCGTTCCGCAAAAAACGGGCCGCGGGGGTGCGGCGGGTGGAAAGTCCGGCGATGAAGGGTATTCGTTTTGACCGCACCACTGATTTTCACTTATCTCAACGCCATGAACGAGACGCGCGCGGCGGATATGTATCTGACCGTCGGGTTTCCGCCCTCCCTGCGTGGCGACAAAGGGTTGATCAAGCTGGCCGAGGAAGTTCTCACGCCCGACGATATCAACGATATCCTCAATTCGATGCTGACCAACCGCCAGAAGCGGGATTTCGAGGCGCATATGGAGTTGAACACGGCGCTGGACATGGGCGACCACGGGCGGTTTCGGATCAACGTCATGCGCCAGAGGCAGTTTCCGGCGCTGGTGATCCGGCGGATCACGTCCGAAATTCCGAGCTTCGCCGATCTGCGGCTGCCAAAGATCCTTGAAGTTCTGGCCATGGAAAAGCGCGGGCTCCTGCTTGTGACCGGGATGACCGGCTCGGGTAAGTCCACGACGCTGGCGGCGATGATCGACCAGCGCAACCGCAACAGCCAAGGGCATATCATCACGATTGAAGATCCGATCGAGTTTTTCCACGAACATAAGGGGTGCGTCGTTACGCAGCGTGAGGTGGGCGTGGATACGGAATCGTTCGCCACGGCTATGAAGAACTCTCTGCGGCAAAGGCCCGACGTTATACTTGTGGGGGAGGTCCGCGACCGGGCCGTCATGGAGCAGGCGCTTTCTATCGCCGAGACGGGGCACCTTTGCCTTGCGACCATCCACACCAACAACTCCTATCAGGCGATTGAGCGGATCGTGAACCTGTTTCCCGAGGATTACCACAACCAGATTCGGCTTAACCTGTCGATGAACCTGAAGGGCATCATTTCCCAGCGGCTTCTGCCCAGCACGGGCAAGGGCATGGCGCCGGCTATCGAGGTTATGCTCAATCAGGGGTTGGTGCGTGAACTCGTCTTAAAAGGTGAGATCGGCAAGATTCACGACGTCATGGAGCAGAACAATTCCATCGGCATGTGTACCTTTGACCAGTCTCTGATGAAGTTGTTCCAAGAGGGGTTGATTACCGAGGATACGGCGATTTCCAACTCCGATAAGCCTTCGGACATGAAGATCAAGGTCCAGCAGTTCAAGCTGGTTAACACTTCGCGCGGCAGCAAGAACGCTCTGGATGCTGTTGATACGTCTTTGCTGTCGTTCAGCGACTAAAAACCCAAAAGTTATGCACAGTAACGGGTCTTTTTTCCGTGACTTATCTTGCGGCTATTGCTCAAAAACCGCTGATATGGTGTAGTTAGGGAGATGAGAATCAGCGGGCCTGTTCTGGCCTGCGCTCGTATCGTTATTAATTTCTTTGCCTCAGTCCGAGGGAGTTTACTGTCAATGCGTATAGGGAAGCGTTCAATGAAAAGCATGGGTCGTTCTGGCATCCAAGGGTTTTTGCTATGTGCCGGAGCGGTTTTGCTGCTTTCAGGCTGCGATCTGGCCGCGAATTATCAGAAACCTGACCGCGGCTCCAACATGGAAATTCAGGATTTCCGAGATGGTTTGGCTGAGCGTTTGCCGGATACCGGTGAAGATAAAGGCGGGAAAGGTATGGCCGCGATTCCTTCGCTGCAGCCTTATGTGTCCACGCAGACTGAGGGTATGAAGCCCATGCCGCTCGTCTCGGTTTCGGTCAATCAATCCGTTCCTGTGCGCGATATTCTTTTTGAGCTTTCAGAGCAGGCCGATTACGATCTTGAGCTTGATCCGAATATTCGCGGGTCGATTATTTTTACAGCCCGCAATCGCCCTTTCGACGAAGTTATCGAGCGGATTTCGGGTCTTGCGGGTTTGCGCTACAAGTTTCAGGGTGAGCACCTGCGCGTTGAATTGGATACGCCCTATAACAAGACTTACAAGTTCGACTATTTGAGCTATCTGCGGCGCAATACAAGTTCAGTGAGCACAAATGTGTCCGTGGTGAGCGGGGAGGGTGCCGATGCGGGGTCCGTATTTACGGCGTCTTCTGAAAGTGTGGCCGATTTTTGGGCAGAGCTTGAGTTGAATATGGCTCAATTCCTGGGTGGGCCGACGACCGGCGGTTTGAAAACCAAAGCGGATCCGCGCATTACAGCGGTTGAGCAGAATCCGGAAGTTCAGGCCGTAGCGCCCCCTTCCGCCGATGGGCAGCCGGTTCAGGTTCAGCCGCCTCAAGCTGTGCTTCGCGTCGATTCTCTGCCTGTTGACGATGTCTCCGCTTCCTCTTCGGGGAATAGCGGTGAAGATAAGGGCCCTGTGTCCAGTTTCGCGCTGAACAAGCAGGCCGGTATTATCAACGTCTTCGCAACCGAAAAGCAGCACAAGGAAGTTGCGGAATATTTGCGTGTACTGCGCAGATCTGTGACGTCTCAGGTGCTGATCGAAGCTAAAATCTTTGAAGTTGACCTGAATGACGAATACATCACGGGTATTGACTGGGGCGCTATCGGATTATCCAGCGGTGAAGGTTCCGCCGGCTTCTTGAGCAGTGCGGGCGTGACGGCTCTTAATTCACTTGCCGGCAATCCCGGGGGGGGCATCTTTACGGCTCCCGCGAGTACCCAGTTGGGTCTGACCTCCAACGTCGTTGTCGGGTATGCGGGCAATGATGTACGGGCGCTGCTTCAGGCTATCTCCGGCTTCGGCACTGTGCGTGCGCTGGCTAGTCCGCGTCTGACCGTCCTCAATAACCAGTCGGCGGTTCTGAACGTTGCGACCAACCGCGTCTTTTTCGAAATCGACATCGATTCGACAACAGATGAAGGTGTGACCTCCGTTGAGGTTGATTCGGAAGTTCGCAGTGTTCCTGAGGGGGTTCTGGTCAACGTCCTTCCCTCGATCGATCTTGACAACGGCACCGTTTCTCTGGCGCTACGTCCGACCGTTACGCGTGTTGTGGGTACGGTCAATGACCCCGCCGTCGGGTTCGTCGCGGCGTCAATCGTAGGGGCCGAGGATATTGTTTCCGAAATTCCGGAAATTAATGTTCAGGAAGTCGATACGGTCGTGAAAGTTCGTACGGGGCAGCCGATCGTCATGGGTGGTCTTTTGCAGGATCGTTCAGACAATTTGCAGCAAGCCGTGCCGGTCTTGGGTGAGACTCCTATTGTCGGCAGCCTGTTCCGCAAGAAAAGAGATATCGTTCAGAAGTCTGAACTTGTGATTTTTCTTAAGGCGACTATCTTGCAGACACCTGAAGATTCCATCCATCCCACCGATCGCGATCTTTACAAGGCTTTCTCGGGAGACCGTCGTCCCCTCAAACTGTGAGCCCGCAAGCAACGCCGCTTAAGCGCTTAGGTTAAAAAGGAGATCCCATGTCGTATCCATTGGTCAAGTATGTTCTGATGGGTGCCGTGAGGGACAGGCTGATCGTTACGATTCTTGTCTTACTTCTCCTTGGGTGTAGTCTCTCTTTTTTCCTTGGCTCGGCTGCGGTAATCGAAAAGGACCGTTTCGCTCTGGTCTTTGCGGCCGGCGGTTTGCGTCTGGCGGGCGTTCTGGGGTTGGTTCTTTTTGTTGTGTTTTTCGTTCGGCGTTCTTTTGACGGCAAGGACGTGGAGTTTATTCTCTCTCGCCCGATTAGCCGTACCGCCTTTATTTATTCTTACGCCGCTGCTTTCTCTCTCATCGCCTTGATACTCAGCCTGGCTATCGGCCTGTGCGTATTTGCCTCCGGGCCGCATTTTTTCGGTTCGGGCCAAGTTTTGTGGGTCGCGAGTATTGTTGTTGAGAATATTATCATGGTCAATACGGCGCTTTTTTTCGCGATGTATATGTCGAGCGCTACCAGCGCGGCCATGTCCACGCTGGCGTTTTATGTTCTTGCGCGGATGATGGGGCAGTTGCTGGGCATCGTTGACTCCAGTCTCGTCGTTGATACCGGGCCGATGGCGATGGCGGTGCAATTTGTTTCAGTTGTAACGCCAAGGCTCGATCTTATGGGGCAGACGTCGTGGCTCATTTATGGGCTGGGAGAGGGTGTCGGGATCGGTTTTGTCGTTGTGCAGGGCATTCTTTTTAGCATGCTGGTGACCTTGGCCGCGCTTCTTGATCTTATGAAAAGGCAGTTTTAGTCGTGGCGACGGGAGGATCAAAGTCCGGAGAGCGGTTCGTTAAGGGGCTTCTTTTCCTCATCCTCTTTTTTAACATTGCGCTGTGGTTTGCGGTGAGGGGACAACAGGCCAAGTGGCTTAATGTCCCGCCTGCGCCCGATCCGCGTTTTGCGGCTTCTTATGGGCTCGGCGATACCCAGCTTTCCTATCGTTCTGTAGGGCTCATGATCCAGAATATGGGAGATTCGGGAGGGCGGACGGTTTCCCTGAAAGATTATGATTATGAAGAGCTGGTGAAGTGGTTTTTCCTTGTTGATGCGCTGGACCCGGTCTCTAATTATGTGCCTTATTTGGCGGCCTTCTATTTCGGCGGGGTGCAGGAGCCCGAAAAGTTCAGGCCCGTACTGGATTATCTTGTGCAGGTCGGCAGCCGATCTGAGGGTGAAAAATGGCGTTTTTTGGCCCATGCTGTCTATCTCGCGCGGTTCGAATTGCAGGATCAGGAGACAGCGCTCTCGCTCGCTCATAAGCTTTCACGCGTTAACAACCCCAACATGCCGAGCTGGACGCGGCAGATGCCGGCCTTCATCATGAATACGCAAGGAAAAAAAGATGCGGCTTACGCGCTTTTGCTTGAAATGCTTAAAACCGATCCTGAGAAGCTTGCGCCCAACGAGGCCAATTTTCTGCGGTGGTATATTTGCGAAAAGGTCCTCGAAAAAAACGAGGCCGAATTGAACCCCTTGTGTAAAGATATCCCTTAATTAAATTCGTCCGAACGGGTATTGTGGCGACATGGAGCCATTACGCTTTACCATTCCGGAGATGCTGTCCCTGATCGGGGTGTTTCAGTGCGTCTATATCCTTGTTTATGTTGTCTTTCGCGCCGGGAACGCCGCCCGTGTCGTGTTGCCTCTGGTCTATTTCCTGGTTCTTGGGAGCGCGTTTTTTCTGGATTTCGCACGTTCTTATATTGGCGAACTGACGCCTTACTACGATCTTTTGCGTTGGGGGGCATGGTTTTACGGGCCGCCTTTGAGCGTTCTGGTTATCATTCAGATCGCTCAGATTTCGAAGCTGCCCAGCCTTTCGGACTGCGCGGTCCTGCTGCTGATTCCGGTCGCGCTGGGGTTTTCATTTTTTATGGCGGGGCAAGCCAAGGAATGCGCCGTTCTTATCGAGTGTCCGGCCCTCTGGGAATGGCTCGACATTACCGGTTTGATCGCGGGGGCGGCCAGTTTGCTTGTCATCTGGACACATAGGGGGATGTTCGCCGAGCTTCAGAAGCAAAAGGCCGGAAAGGAGCGTTATTGGCTCATCCTTTCGATGATTCTGGTTAATATTTTCTTTCTGGCGGCCATGGGGCTGCGGTTTGGCGGTGATCATCTGGATGAGGGGGCGGGCATCGTGCGTACGCTCATCGGGCTTTCTTTCATTTATCTGGTGACGACCAGCCTGTTTCGCATTTATCCGCAGGCTCTGGCTATTACAGTGGTCAAGAAAAAGGACGAAAATCCTTCGACGGGGGATCAGGCGCTGGCCGAGCGGATCACGTCTTTGCTGGATCTGGACAAGGTTTATCATGAAACCACCTATTCACGGTCGGATCTGGCCCGGGAATTAGGGGTGCCGGAAGCCACCGTAACCCGGGTTATCGGGAATTTTTTCAATAAATCCTTTCCCCAGCTTCTGAATGAGCGGCGGATCGAGGACGCCAAGCGGCTTTTGCTTGAAACCGACGCGAATATCAAAACCGTAGCACAGGAGGTTGGGTTTAACTCTCTGCCTTCTTTTAATCGTGTTTTCAAAGAGTTGACGAGCAAAAGCCCCAGTGAATACCGCAAGAACATGATTAAGTGAAGCTTAACAAAACAGGCGGTTTGTTCACCTCCGTTTTCATGACTTATCATTTTGATTAAGTGAGGATTTTACCCTTCTTTTTTAAGTTTTTCTTTAACGATTTCCCACAAGCTAATCATATTGGGACTTGTTTGGTTTGGGGAAGAGCGATATGATTCGCAGGTGCCGTTCGGCGCGTTCTTCTTTATCTCAAACAAAAATTTACATCTTTTCACGACTTAGGAGACTTGAGTTATGACAACTTACATGCACGAATCCGCCCAGGGCGAAAAGGGTTTTACCCTCGTCGAATTGGCGGTGGTTATGATTATTATCGGCCTGCTTATCGGGGGTATCCTCAAAGGGCAGGAAATGATTTCCAACGCTCAGATTACGGCTACGGTCGCCCAGATGAAGGGGATCGAGGCTGCTGCTTCCACGTTCCGGGACCAGTATGATGCTTTCCCCGGCGACATGGTGAACGCTGCTACACGTCTTGTTAACTGTGCTGCCGCACCGTGTAACAACGGCAACGGAGATGCGCGGATTAACGTCAACGTCGGCGCTGCTCCGGCTTTGGCGGGTGAAGGCGCTTATTTCTGGAACCATATGCGTGTGACCGACCTGATCACCGGCTTTGACGGTTCCAACGCGCTGTCGTTCGGCGCGGCTGTTCCCGTGGCCGAGATCGGCGGCGGTTACATGGTTGGCCACACCAGCGCTGGTCTCACCGGCTTTACGGCTGCTGAAATGCGTCCTGGACACTATATCGTTCTGACCGGCCAGTTGGCCGCCGTTGCTAACGGTACGGGTGTTCTGACCCCGTCTCAGGCTGCACGGATCGACCGGAAAATGGACGACGGACGTTCGAACTCCGGTTCCGTTGTTTCCGAGACCACGGCTGCTTGCCGCGACGTTAACAACTACAACGAAGACGCGCAGAACCAGCTTTGCAACCTTGCGATCCGGATCCAAGGTTAATTATTGCTGACTTAATTGAGATACTGAAAACACGAAGGAGCCTGAGATATCAGGCTCCTTTTTTTTATTACACGAAGATGTTTTCTAGGTCTTCGGCTTTATCGCGTTCGCAATACTTTTGAGTCCCCCCAGCATATCGAGCGGAATAGGCAGGATGATGGTGTTGCCTTTGGCGCTTGTAAACTCGCTCATGGTCCCCAGATAACGGAGCTGCATGGTTTCAGGGCGCTGGGCAAGGATGGTTGCGGCTTCGTCAAGCTGCTTGGCGGCCTGCAGTTCCCCTTCGGCGTTGATGATCTTGGCCCGGCGTTCCCGCTCGGCCTCGGCCTGTTTGGCGATGGCACGGATCATGGTGGGGTCGATATCGACGTTTTTGATCTCGACGTTCGTTATCTTGATGCCCCAGCCTTCGGTCTGGTGATCCAGAATCTCCTGAATGTCCTTGTTCAACTGGTCGCGCTTGCCGAGCATGTCGTCAAGATCGTGTTTGCCAAGAACGGAGCGCAGAGTGGTCTGGGCCAACTGGCTGGTCGCGATGACGAAATCCTCGACCTTGTTGATGGCGTAGCCGGGGTCAACCACACGGTAGTAAACAACCGCGTTGACCTTAACGGAGACGTTGTCGCGCGAGATAATGTCCTGTGAGGGGATGTCTTCGGTTCTGATCCGCATATCGACCAGCAGGACGCGCTGGAAGCCCGGAACGATGATCTGAACCCCGGGACCGCGGGTGCTGGTGAAGCGGCCGAGGGTATAGATTACGCCGCGTTCATATTCCTGAACGATGCGGACGGAGGCGATCAGCAGGATCACGATCACCACCAGAAAGGGTGCAAAAAAAGTCATTTAAATGGCTCCTATAAAAAAGTTCAGTCTTATGCTCTTACAATGAGTTGCAGTTTCTCGACGGCCTCAATGGTCACCTGGTCGTTGGGGGCCAGATCAAGACGGTGGGCGGATGTCGCTTTCCAGATTTCGCCCTCAATCCGCACCTGTCCCTGTTTTCCGTGCCAGTCAAGCACCACGGCCTTGGCCCCAATCATGCCTTCGGTTCCGGTCGTTGTCATGAGGTTGCGCAGGTGGGCATGTACCGCGATTACGCAGACTAAACAGGCAAATTCGACAAACCCGATTCCGAAGACGATGTTCCAGTCTACAGGGATGCCGAACAGAAGAACTTGCCCCACCTGGATGCTGTAGGCGGCGAAGAGGGCCACGAGGCCGTTGAAGGCCAGAAGGCCGAAGGAGACCACGCCGATTTCCGCGACGATCATCGTTACGCCGATGACGTACAGGAAGATCACCGCCGTTTCCTGCGACACGAAGCCCATGAAATATAGCGCAAGAATGACCGTGATCATGCCACACCCTTTAAGGCCACCGATTTATCAAGTGCGGCTATTAAAGCATCTCCCATTCCGGCTGTCGAGGTCTCCTTGCAGCCGGGGGCCATGATGTCGGGGGTTCGCGTGCCCCCATTCAGGATATTCTGGACAGCGCCTTCGATCATTGCGGCCAGATCGCCCCGGTCGAAGGAATAGCGCAGGCACATGGCGAAGCTGAGAATCGTGGCGAGGGGGTTGGCTTTGCCTTGGCCCGCGATATCGGGGGCGGAGCCGTGCACGGGTTCGTAGAGCGCCGTGGCGCCCTTTGCACCGAGGGAGGCGGAGGGGAGCATCCCCAGCGAGCCGGTGAGCATCGCGGCCTCGTCGGAGAGTATGTCACCGAAGAGGTTATCGGTGACGATCACGTCGAATTGTGAGGGGCGGCGGAGGAGCTGCATCGCGCAGTTGTCGGCGTACATGTGTTCGAGTTCCACGTCTTTGTATTCGGCGGCGTGGAGTTTGGTGATTTCCTCCCGCCAGAGTTTGCCGGATTCCATCACGTTGGCCTTTTCGCAGGAGGTGACCTTGTTGCGGCGCTTGCGGGCGAGTTCAAAGGCGACGCGGCCGACGCGGATGATCTCGTCGGTCGTGTAGACTTGCGTGTTCACGCCCCGGCGCTTGCCGTTGCCGAGATCCTCGATGCCGCGCGGTTCACCGAAATAGACGCCGCCGGTGAGTTCGCGGACGATCAGGATATCGAGGCCGCGAACGATCTCGGGTTTCAGGGTGGAGGCGTCGATGAGCGCGTCGAAGACGAGGGCCGGGCGCAGGTTGGCGAACAGTTCCAGTTCCTTGCGCAGGCCGAGAAGGCCGGCTTCGGGGCGGATAGAATATTCCACCTTGTCCCATTTCGGGCCGCCGACCGCGCCGAGCAGGACGGCATCGGATTTTTTACACGCGTCCAGCGTTTCGGTCGTAAGCGGTTTGCCGTACGCGTCGATGGAGGCGCCGCCGACGAGGCCCTGTGCGGTTTTGATTTTGATATCCGTCTTGGCGTTCAGCCATTTGACGAGTTTTTCGACCTCGGCCATGACTTCGGGGCCGATGCCGTCGCCGGGGAGGATGTGGAGGGTGAAGGTCATGGTTTTATCCTTGTTTTAAAGCCACGGTTTTTCGGCGGCGCGTTTTTGTTCGAAGCTGCCGATCTTGCTGTTCTTTTCCAGAGTCAGGCCGATATCGTCCAGCCCGTTCAGCAGGCAGCGCTTGCGGAAGGGGTCGATCTCGAAGCTGAAGGAGAATTTGTTGCCGCGCGTGACGGTCTGTTTTTCGAGGTCGATTTCGAGGCTGACTTCGGGGTGGTCCTTGGCTTCCTGCATGAGTTGGTCCACCTGTTCCTGCGGCAGGACGATGGGCAGGATGCCGTTCTTGAAGCTGTTGTTATAGAAAATATCGGCGTAGCTGGAGGCGATGATGCAGCGGATGCCCATATCCAGAATGGCCCACGGGGCGTGTTCGCGCGAGGAGCCGCAGCCGAAATTCTCCCCGGTGATGAGGATCTGCGCGTTGCGGTATTCGGGTTTGTTCAGGACGAAATCCGGGTTTTCCTTGCCGTTATCGTCATAGCGGAGGTTGTAGAAGGCGCTGACGCCCAGCCCGGTGCGCTTGACGGTTTTCAGGAATTGCTTGGGGATGATGATATCGGTGTCGATATTGATCATGTCCAGCGGCGCGGCTGTGCCGGAGAGTTTGGAAAAGGGTTCCATAACGTCCTTGTAATCTTTTTTGTTTCCGAAGACGGCTATTTATACAAGGACAGCTTCATTTCCGCAAACGATTCAAGCAGTTCGGGGTCGAACATATGCGCTTTTTCGGTGCGCATCCGATGGATGACCGCCGGGGGGCTTGTATCCCGCCCGTCGAAGTGGGGCCGGGGGATGGACCAGCCGTCGTAAGCCTCCACGATGGCGGTCAGGCGGACGGGGGCGGACAGGGCGTTTCCGGGTGTTCCGTTCGGACCCTTGCCGTCCATCTGTTCGTGGTGGAGGCGCATGATCTCGGCGGCCAGACGCTTGAAGGGGTGGTCGGTATCGCCGAAGTCCTTTTCGAATTGTTTCGCGCCCTTTTCGGTGTGCGTACGCCTGTACGCCTTGATGTTGTCGGAGGGTTTTTCGTCAGTATCCCAGATCTCGGGCGGGAATTGCATCTTGCCGATATCGTGGATCAGGACGGCCCAGTGCATGTTTTCGGCGACGGCTTCCCCCAGATTTAAAAACAGGCAGGTGTCTTTTACGTCCTGCGCGACCCTGCGGGCGTGTTCATGGAAGATATAGGTGCTGCCCGCCGGACGTTTCGCGTCATAGGCGGCCAGCAGGTCGAGCTGTTTGATGATGTAGGGTTTGAAGCGCGTCTGGCACAGAAGATCCTTTCGGAAATCGAAGGAGTCGGGCCAGCGTTGCAGATGTGCGTTCGTCATCGCGCGGATTCTAGGGGAACGCGGTGATTCCCGCAACGGGGAACGGTCACATTCCGGGGCCGTCGTTGTGGCCGGAATCCCGCGCGGTTTTCGCCGGAAGGATGAACGGGCCCTGGCTGTGCTGGTGCATGAAGATCATATCCGCGCCCTCGGCAAAGAGGGTATCGAGCCGTCTCAGCCGAGTCTCGTCGGTGATCTCGACCGCGTTGTGCGGCGTGACGTGCGAGCCGTCGATATCGCTGATCGGGACGCGCAGGTAATAATTCTCAGGTTCGTGCTGCGAACGGTGGAGCGCTGGGCAGATGGCGTAATATTGCACGCCGCCCTGCGCCGGGAAGCCGATGGGCGCGCCGGTGAAGAGGCCAAGATTGTGCTGGGCGTCGGCGAGTTCGTCGGTGCTCATCCTCGGGGCGCCGTTGCCGATGGATTCGAAGCGTTCCGCGATTTCGCGGCTGTGGCCTTCGAGAAGGAAGAATTTGCGTTTGCCGTAGTCTTGATATGGCATTTTAGGCTCCCTGTTTTTTTATAAATCCCTGACGTCTGTCAGTTTTCCTGTGATCGCGGCGGCGGCGGCCATGGCGGGCGAAAGCAGGTGCGTGCGTCCGCCCCGGCCCTGACGGCCCTCGAAATTCCGGTTGGAGGTAGAGGCGCAGCGCTCGCCGGGTTTCAACTGATCGGGGTTCATACCCAGACACATGGAGCAGCCGGGTTCGCGCCAGTCGAAGCCCGCCTCGATCAGGATCGCGGCGATGCCCTCTTCCTCGGCCTGTTTTTTCACGAGGCCCGAGCCGGGCACGACCATCGCCTCGACCGAGGCGGCGACCTTTTTGCCTTCGACGATTTTTGCGACTTCGCGCAGATCCTCGATCCGCGCGTTGGTGCAGGAGCCGATGAACACCTTATCGACGGGAATATCCGTCATTTTCGTGCCGGGGGTCAGGCCCATATAGGCCAGCATCCGCTCGACGGAGGCCTTTTTGTTCGGGTCGGTGAAGTCGGCGGGCGAGGGGACCGTGCCCGTGATCGGCACGACATCCTCGGGCGTGGTGCCCCATGTGACGATGGGGGGAATGTCTTCGGCCTTCAGCGCGACTTCCTTGTCGTACTGCGCGCCTTCGTCGCTGAAGAAGGTTTTCCAATAATCCACGGCCTTGTCCCAGTGTCCGGCCTTGGGGGCAAGCGGTCGGCCCTTGATATAATTGAACGTGGTTTCATCGGCGGCGATCAGGCCTGCGCGCGCGCCGCCCTCGATGGACATGTTGCACATGGTCATGCGGCCCTCCATAGAGAGGGCGCGGACGGCCTCGCCCGCATATTCGATGACGTAACCGTTGCCGCCCGCCGTGCCGATCTCGCCGATGATCGCGAGGATCATGTCCTTGGCGGTGACGCCCGGCGAGAGCTTGCCGTTCACGGAGATGCGCATGTTTTTGCTTTTTTTCTGGATCAGGGTCTGGGTGGCCAGAACGTGCTCGACCTCCGATGTTCCTATGCCGAAGGCGAGCGCGCCGAACGCGCCGTGGGTGCTGGTGTGGGAATCGCCGCAGACGATGGTCATCCCCGGTTGGGTGAAGCCCTGTTCCGGGCCGATGATGTGGACGATGCCCTGCCGCACGTCGGTCAGGTCGAAAAGCTGGACGCCGAATTCCTTACAGTTTTCGCGCAGGGTATCGACCTGAATCCGGCTTTCCTCCTCGACGATGGGCTTGGAGCGGTCGGTCGTCGGGACGTTATGATCCATCACGGCCAGTGTGGCCTCGGGCTTGCGGACCTTGCGGCCCGTCATGCGCAGCCCCTCGAAGGCCTGCGG
Source organism: uncultured Pseudobdellovibrionaceae bacterium (assembly GCA_964583335.1). Lineage (GTDB taxonomy): Bacteria > Pseudomonadota > Alphaproteobacteria > Micavibrionales > Micavibrionaceae > JAGNKE01. The sequence goes on from CAZOVG010000005.1 coordinate 146,432, forward strand.
TGAGGTGACCTCGTGCACGAGATGCCGGTCGATATAGATCAGGCAGGTGCCGTCTTCCGAACGGTCGATAACGTGTTCGTCCCAGATTTTGTCGTAGAGGGTCCTCGGTTTCATAGAGCCTTTTGAATCCTTTGTTTTCCTGCGTTTTGAGGCAATATAATCCTTCCGTTTAGCCTATTTGCGTTAAATTCGCAAATGCCGGGTTTTCCTTGTGCATGATTTTATCTCTAAAATATTGTATTCGTTTCATTTTTTAGTTTAACGAATTGGCAATCTGTGTGTGTGTATACTGGCTTGTGCAGTGCAACAGACAGGGGCAAGCCATGGAAACCGCAACCTTCATCCCTTCCGGCGTGAATGCGTCCTTTGATCGGGGCGAGGCGGGTGCGCCTTGTATCCGGTTTTTCGATCCGTCTTACGTGCGGGCGGAGACGATCTTGTTTCACCCCGGCACGCGCGAGGTCCACGCCGTTTTGCATGAGAGCCTGATTTTTATCGCGCAGGCGCCCGAGCATCTGGCCGAGGCGTTCGGTTCGTGCGAGGAGGTTCTGCTTTCGGCGGATCATTATTCCGGCAAGCCGGTTCATCTGCGCGCGAAGATCAGCCGTTGTTGAGAGCTTTCTTAGCGGCGCCATAAAAAAAACCCTTCCGCGTGGAAGGGTTTTTGTTTTTCTGTCCTCAAAGAGGCGCTTATTCAGCGGCCTTCTTCTTGGCGGCCTTTTTGGGGGCCTTTTCCTTTTTCTCGGCCTTCGGGGCGGCTGCGGCAGCAGCGGGTTCCTCGGCGGCCTTTTCCATGCCGTAGCCGGTGGTGCGCTCGGAGATACGCGCCTTCTTACCGCGCAGGTCGCGCAGGTAGTAGAGTTTCGCGCGTCTTACGGATCCGCGACGGACCAGTTCGATGCTGTCGATGCGGGGGCTCCAGAGCGGGAATACGCGCTCTACGCCTTCGCCGTAGCTGATTTTACGGACGGTGAAGCTTTCGTTCACGCCCTTGCCGGAACGGGAAATGCATACGCCCTCGTAGGCCTGCACGCGCTCGCGGTTACCTTCGCGGATCTTGACGTTCACCTTCAGGGTGTCGCCGGGACCGAAGTCGGGAAGCTGTTTTGCGGCCTGCGCTTTTTCAAGCTGCTTGGCCTCGAATTTTTGCAGTGTGTTCATCGTCTTGTCCCTTGTATGAACCCGATATCAGTTCTTTAAATTTTTAAAGAACCGGCGGTTCGTTTGTCTTTTTCATGGGTTAATCAAAATTTGGGCCTTTTTATAGTATTTGAGCTTTGAAAACAAGCTATTTTTTGGGCTTTTTCCCCGGCGGGCGGGCGGCTTCGTAGCGGCTCCAGAGGTCGGGACGGCGGGCTTTGGTCAGGGATTCGGCCCTTTCGGCGCGCCATGCGGCGATTTTGGCGTGGTTGCCGGAGGTCAGGGTTTCGGGCACTTCGCGGCTCTGGCCGTCGGCATCCGTCCAGAGGGCGGGGCGGGTGTAATGGGGGTATTCCAGAAGGCCGGAGGTAAAGCTTTCCTCGCTGACCGTCTCGTCGTTGCCCAGAACCCCGGGCAGGAGGCGGATGCAGGCATCCATGAGGATCAGGGCGGCGGGTTCGCCGCCGGAGAGGATGTAATCGCCGATGCTGATCTCCTCGAAGCCTTGCGAATCCAGAACCCGCTGGTCCACGCCCTCATAACGGCCGCAGAGGAGGGTGAGGACCGGTTCTTTGGCCAATTCCTGCGCCAGAGCCTGCGTCAGAGGTTTGCCGCGCGGGCTGAGGTAGATTTTCCGGCCCGGTTCGGCGATCGAGAGGGTGGCCTTTTCGATGACGTCCGGGCGCATGACCATGCCCGCCCCGCCGCCGTAGGGGGTGTCGTCCACGCTTTTGTGGACGCCTTCCGCGAAGTCGCGGATGTTTAGCGCGCTGAAACTCCAGATGCCGTTTTCAAGGGCCTTGCCACTGAGGGACAAGCCCAGCGGGCCGGGGAACATTTCGGGAAAAAGGGTTAGCAGATTGACGTGCCAGCGGGCGGTCATTCCAGCACCGCGAGGCCGTCTTCCGTCAAAACCAAGAAGCCTTCTTTGAGGTTGACGTCTCCGACAAATTCATTGCGGAATTGTATGTAGGCGCTTTGGCCGCCGTCGGGTTTGACGTCCAGCAAATCGCCGCCGCCGAAATTTTCGACGGCGCTTACCTGGCCGATGCGAACGCCCTGTTCGTTGCGGACTTCGAGGCCGATGAGGTCCTCGACATAAAATTCGTCCTCCTCTTCGATTTCCGGGAGGGAAGCGCGGTCCACCCAGAGTTCGGTGCCGCGCAGCTTTTCAGCGTGATCACGGTCGGCGCAGCCCTCGACGGCGGCGATGACGTTTTTTCCCGCCGTGTTGTGGATTTTGATCTTGAGGGTTTGCGCGCTGTGTTCAGACGTATAGAGAGGGCCGAGCGTTTCCAGAAGGAAGACGTCTTCGCCGTAGGGCAAAAGCTTGACCAGCCCCTTGACCCCGTGCGCCGAAGCGATCCTGCCGAGGCAGACTCGTTTGGTCTGTTGCCCGGCGGGCGGGGTTTTGGGGCTGGCCATCATGGTTTCCCGTTATCGAGCCGATATTATTCGGCTGCGGCTTCGCCTTCGGCCGGGGCCTCGGCGGGAGCGGCTGCTGCCTGTGCGGCGGCTTCAGCGGCGGCCTTTTTCTTTTCCGCCTTGTCGGCAATGCGCAGCTTGGTCTTTTCAGACTGCTGGGCCTTGTTCGGGCGGTTGGGCTGCTTGGGCATTTCGATGATGCCGGCCTTGCCGAGGAAGATCGCTACGCGCTCGGAGGGTTTCGCGCCCTGTCCCAGCCAGTATTCGATGCGGTCCTTGACGAGACGCACGCGGTTTTCGTTGTCCGAGGCCAGCAGGGGGTCGTAGGTTCCCAGCTTCTCGATGAAGCGGCCGTCGCGCGGCATTCTTTTATCCGCGACAACGATCCGGTAGAAGGGGCGGTTTTTGCGTCCGCCTCTCGCCAGTCTGATTGCAAGTGCCATGTTACTCTCCTTTTTCTTTCAGATCAGATTTTCAAAAATTTACCGTTTAGTTTCCGCCGCGCCCCTTGCGGGGCGAAGCGGGTTATTTCTTGCCTTCCTTGTTCTTGTCCTTATCGGCCAAGGGCAGTTTCAGACCGCCGGGCTGGCCTACCGAGCCGCCGAGGCCGGGCAGGACGTTCTTGGCGAAGGGCGAACCGCCGGAGGGCGCGTCGAGGTGCGCCATGTCGGCGGCCAGCGCGTCGGCGTCCATCGTTTCGGCGAGCAGGGACAGTTCGTCCATGTTGCCGCCCATCATCTGTTTCATCATGCCCATCATCTGGCCCTTGCCCATCTTGCGCATGCGTTTCATCATGACCTGCATCTGCTTGAGCTGGCGGGCCATGGTGTTGATTTCCTGAACCGTGGTGCCGGAACCCGCGGCAATACGTTTCTTGCGGGAGGCGTTGAGGAGTTCGGGTCTGGCGCGTTCCTTGGGGGTCATGGAGAGGATGATCGCTTCCTGACGTTTAACGAGGGAGTCGTTCATTCCGGCGGCGTCGAGTTTTCCGGCCATGGAGCTGAGGCCCGGCATCATCTTGATCATGGAGGCCATGCCGCCCATTTTTTTCATCTGCTGGATTTGTTTCAGCAGGTCGGTGAAGTCCATCTGGCCTTTTTTGAATTTGCGGGCCATGTCGGCGGCTTCGGCGCGGTCCACCGTTTCGGCGGCGCGTTCCACGAGGCTCACCACGTCGCCCATGCCGAGGATGCGGCCCGCGATCCGGCTGGGGTGGAAGACCTCGATTTCGGTCCATTTCTCGCCCATCCCGATCAGCTTGACGGGCTTGCCGGTCACGGCCTTCATGGACATTGCCGCGCCGCCTCTGGCGTCGCCGTCCACGCGGGTCAGCATGATGCCGGTCAGGCCCACGCGGTCATCGAAAATTTTTGCGGTGTTTACGGCGTCCTGTCCGGTCATCGCGTCCGCGATCAGGAGCGTTTCTATGGGGTTGGCGAATTTCTTGATCGCCTCGGCTTCCTTCATCATCTCCTCGTCGATGGAGAGGCGGCCGGCGGTGTCGAGGATCACGACGTCGTAGCCTTCCTTGCGGCCCACATCCATCGCGCGTTTGGCGATGTCGAGAGGCTTCTGGCCCGCGACGATGGGGAGGGTGGCGATTTCCGTCTGTTCGCCGAGGATTTTAAGCTGGTCCTGCGCGGCGGGGCGGTAAACGTCGAGCGAGGCCATGAGGACCTTCTTGCCGCGCTTTTCGGTCAGAATCTTGGCGATCTTGGCGGTGGAGGTGGTTTTACCGGAGCCTTGCAGGCCGACCATGAGGTAAGCGCAAGGGGCGGGGCCGAATTTGAGGTCCGCGCTGTCGGAGCCGAGCATTTCGACCAGTGCGTCGTGGACGATTTTGATGACCTGCTGGGCGGGGTTGACGCCCTTGATGACCTGCTGGCCGACGGCCTTGTCCTTGATTCCGGCTACGAACTCCTTGACGACCGGAAGCGCCACATCGGCCTCCAGCAGGGCGACGCGGATTTCGCGCGAGACGGCCATGACGTCGTTTTCCGAGAGGGCGGCCTTGCCGCGCAGCTTGGTGAAGACGCTCCCCAGTTTTTCGCTCAGCGATTCAAACATTTTATACCGCTATGATCCTTTAAACCGTAAATAACATTTTCGCCGCAGTGAGCGTCATTTCGCCGACTGCGGGGTACCTGGTCCCCTAAAGACCTTGGGCACTGACATATAAATCTGCCAGTTGATGGGGCGTGACATAGCACGGAAATATCTGCTAAATCAAGCATTATGATGAATTTTGTAAAGATGCACGGGCTGGGCAACGACTTTGTGATCCTCGATCAAAGGGGCGGGGCGGCTGCGCTTGCGCCGGATTTGGTCCGGCGGGTCTGCGACCGGCATTTCGGGGTCGGGTGCGACCAGTTGATCGTTCTGGAGCCCTCGGAACGGGCGGATCTGTTCATGCGGATCTATAACCCGGATGCTTCAGAGGCCGAGAATTGCGGGAACGCGACGCGGTGCGTGGCCGACCTGTACATGAAGCAGAACGGGGGCGGGGACTGCCTGATTGAGACCCGGGGCGGGCTGCTGGATTGTCGCCGGACGGCGGGCGGGCTGGTCAGCGTCGATATGGGCCCGGCCAGGCTGGGCTGGCGGGAGATTCCCCTTTCGGAAGAGCGGGATACGTTGAATCTGCGGATCGGCGAGGGGCCCGTTCGTGATCCGGTGGGGGTCAATATGGGCAACCCGCATTGCGTGTTCTTTGTTGATCATATTGCGGATATCCCTGTGGAGACGCTGGGACCGGTTTTCGAGAACCACAGCCTGTTCCCGCAGAGGGCGAATATCAGTTTCGCGCAGGTTACGGGGGATAACCGCCTTCGTCTGCGGGTCTGGGAGCGCGGGGCGGGGATTACGCTGGCCTGCGGGACGGCGGCCTGCGCCACGGCGGTGGCGGCGGTGCGCCGGGGGTTGGCGGGTCGGACGGTCGAGATCGAGATGGATGGCGGCGTCCTGCGCCTCGAATGGCGGGAAAGCGACGGGCATGTGCTGATGACCGGGCCGGTGGCCTATGTTTTCGCGGGAACGCTGGCGCCCTACAGCTATGATAAAGTTTGACGTTTCGCCGCGCTATGGTTTAGGTTTCCCGCACTATGAAAAAAGACGAGCTTTCGCAGACAGTTGATAAGATCAAGGGGCAGGCCGCCAATGCCGAGCCGCAGGTCGTCACGTTCGGGTGCCGCCTGAATATGCACGAGTCCGAGGTCATGCGAGACCACGCCAAGAACGCAGGCTTGCAGGGCGTCATCATTTTCAATACCTGCGCCGTCACAAAAGAGGCCGAGCGGCAGGCGCGGCAGGCGATCCGCCGGGCGCGGCGCGAGAACCCGGACGCGCAGATCGTGGTCACGGGGTGCAGCGCCCAGATCGACCCGGAGCAGTATGCCGACATGCCCGAAGTTGACCGGGTGATTGGCAACGAAGAGAAATTACAGGCCGAAAGCTGGGGCGCGCCCGCGCACGCGCGTATTCTTGTGAACGACATTATGTCGGTCAAGGAGACGGCCGGGCATCTGATCGATGGGTACGAAGATCGGACGCGGGCGTTCTTGCAGGTGCAGAACGGGTGCGACCACCGCTGTACCTTCTGCATCATTCCCTACGGGCGCGGCAATTCGCGCTCGGTCCCCATCGGTGTGATCGCCAAACAGGTGCACAGTCTTGTCGAGCGCGGATACAAGGAAATCGTTTTCACGGGGGTGGATGTGACCTCTTACGGGCACGATCTTCCGGGCAGCCCGAGTCTGGGGCAGATGATCCGGCGCGTGCTGGCGCTTGTTCCCGGTTTGGCGCGGGTGCGGCTGTCGTCGCTGGACCCGGTCGAGATCGACGCGGATCTGTGGCGCTTGATCGCCGAGGAGCCGCGCCTGATGCCGCATCTGCATCTTTCGGTGCAGGCGGGCGACGATCTGACCCTCAAGCGCATGAAGCGGCGCCATCTGCGCGGCGACGTTATCGCGGTGTGCGAACGGGCGCGGGCGCTGCGTCCGGATATGGCGTTCGGCGCCGATATCATCGCGGGGTTTCCGACGGAGACGGACGAGATGTTTGCGAACACTGTGCGGCTGGTCGAGGAGTGTGATCTCACTTTCCTGCATATCTTCCCGTATTCGGAGCGGGAGGGGACTCCGGCCGCGAAAATGCCGCAGGTCGATCCGGCGGTGCGCAAGGCAAGGGCCGCCAAGCTGCGTGATCTCCGCGATGTGCAAATGAATCGTTTTCTCGGGCGGCATCTCGGCCAGACGCTCGAAGTGCTGATCGAAAAGGACGGGCTGGGCCGTGCGGCGGATTTCGCCTCCGTCAAGCTTGACCGCGCCATTGAGCCGGGATCGCTGGTCAGCGTTCGGGTGACAGGCGCTGAAGGCGGGCTTCTGACGGGCGAAGTCATCGAGCAGGCCGAACGCATCCGCGCCTGATTTTTCCGTATTTCTATGTTTCCTTGACTCTGCCGCAGGTATACACTGGGGCCATGAAGCACGAGGCCAAGTCATGATTTTCTGGCGCAAGAAAAACAATATTTCCGATCAGGAGAAGGACGAGCAGGACGACCGCTTGCTGCGTCCGCCCAAGGAGCCGGGCATCGAGCCGTCCACCGATTACGAAGCGGAAATGGACGAAGACCTCAAGGACGTGCTTGAGGCGAGCGAGGCCGAGATCATCGACACGCTTGAGGAAACGCCCGTGCCTGAGCACCGGCTGTTCGACGACCGCAAGGAAGCCGAGGATCTCAGCGATCATACGGACGAGGGCGGATGGTTCTGGCGTCTGACCAGGGGCTTGAGCAAGTCCTCAAGCAAGCTGACGGAAGGCATTGCCGGGCTGATCACCAAGAAGCGGCTGGATCAGGAAACGCTGGACGAGCTTGAGGATCTTTTGATCGAAGCCGATCTGGGGCCGAAGACGGCGGCGCGTGTGATCGCCGATTTTTCGCAGGACCGCTTCGGCAAGGATATTTCCGAAGATGAAATCCGCGAGGCTCTGGCCAAGGGGATCGAGGAGATTCTGGAGCCCGTTGCGCGGCCCATCAAACTTTCCGCCGACGGGGAAGGGCCGTTCGTCATTCTGGTGTGCGGGGTCAACGGCGCGGGCAAGACGACGACCATCGGGAAATACGCCAGCCATCTGATCCGCGAGCAGAAGAAAAGCGTTTTGATCGCGGCGGGGGATACGTTCCGCGCGGCGGCGATCGAGCAGCTGGCCGAGTGGGCGCGACGGAGCGGAGCCGTGCTGTTTTCCAAGGATGTCGGCGCGGACGCGGCGGCGGTGGCGTACGAGGCTTATGACAAGGCCGTCAAGGACAAGGCGGATATTCTGATCATCGACACGGCGGGGCGTTTGCAGAACAAGGCGAACCTTATGGCCGAGCTGGAGAAGATCATCCGCGTGCTCAAGAAGCGCGACGAGGCGGTGCCGCATGCGGTTTTGCTGGTTCTGGATGCGACGACCGGGCAAAACGCGTTTTCGCAGGTGGAAACCTTCAAAAAGATGGTCGATGTCACGGGCCTGATCGTCACGAAACTGGACGGTTCGGCCAAGGGGGGCGTTCTCGTGGGGCTGGCGGACCAGTTCGGGCTTCCGGTCCATGCGATCGGCGTGGGCGAGGGGGTGCGCGATCTGCGGCCCTTTACGGCGCGGGATTATGCGCGGTCCCTTATGGGGTTAAGTGATTGAATTTTCATAAAAGCTGCGTTCGCGGTTAACACAATTTAAACGAATACGTTCCATAGTAAGGGTCATGGTCAAAGTTCCCTCCAAGTTCAAACCCCGCAGTTTTAAAGACCCTGACAAAGCGCTGGCCGCCGTTCAGGAGATTTACCGTGCGCATATCGAATATCTGCGCCATGCGTTTACGAACTTCGCCAAGGATGGCGGCGGGGCGCGGATCAATGCGTGCTATCCGTATGTCAAAATCGAGGCCAAGGCCACGCGGCGCGGGGATTCGCGGTTTTCGTACGGTTACGTTCCCAAGCCGGGCGTTTACTCGACGACGCTGACCGATCCCGACCTTTTTGCCTCATATTACCGGGAGCAGTTCGCGCTTCTGATCAAAAATCACGACGTGCCGCTGGAGATCGGTGTGAGCGACGTGCCGATTCCGATCCATTTCGCGCTGGGGCACGATTTCCATCTGGAATCCGATCTGGATCGAAACAAACTGGGCGAAATGCCGCTGTATTTCGACGTGCCGGACTTAAGCATCCTTGACGATGACGTGGCCAATTCGATGCATGTTTCCAAGGCCGACGAGCCGCGTCCGCTATGGCTTTTTACCGGGCCGCGCGTGGATTTGAGCCTGCAGCGCCTCAAGCATTATTGCGGGACGGCGGCGAAGCATTTCCAGGGGTTTATCCTGTTCACCAATTACCAGTTCTATATCGACGAGTTCATCCAGATTTCCCATCAGATGATGCGGGCAACGGATGATCCGCTGCTGAAAAAGCATCGCTCGGAATATGTGGCGTTCGTGGAGCCGGGGGACAAAGTCACCCTTAACAAGAATATCGAAAAACATACCGACCGGGAGCATCCGGGCGCCGTGCTGTCGCGGATGCCGCAGATGCCGGCCTATCATCTGAAACGCGCGGACGGGACCGGGATCACGATGGTCAATATCGGGGTCGGTCCGTCGAACGCCAAGACGATTACCGACCATATCGCCGTTCTGCGCCCGCATGCGTGGATCATGCTGGGGCATTGCGCGGGGCTGCGGAATACGCAGCGGCTGGGCGATTATGTTTTGGCGCATGCCTATTTGCGGGAGGATAAAATTCTCGACGAGTTTCTGCCGCCCAATATTCCGGTTCCGGCGCTGGCCGAGGTGCAATTGACCCTTGAGCGGGCGGTGGCGGAGGTTACGGGGAACGAGGGTTACGATCTCAAGAAGATCATGCGGACCGGCACGGTGGCGACCACGGACGACCGGAACTGGGAGCTTCATTCCTATCTCACACAGAACCGCCGCCTGAGCCAGAGCCGCGCGATCGCGCTGGATATGGAGTCGGGGACGATCGCCGCTAACGGGTTCCGGTTCCGTGTGCCCTACGGAACCTTGCTGTGCGTTTCCGACAAGCCGCTGCATGGCCAGCTCAAGTTGCCGGGGATGGCGGACTCCTTCTACCGTGAGCGGGTGGAGCAGCATCTCAAGATCGGGCTTTTGACGATGACTCTTCTGCGCGAATTCTCGCCCGAGAAACTGCATAGCCGGAAGTTGCGCAGCTTCGATGAGCCGGCGTTCCGGTAGGGTTTTTCACCGAGCGATGAACAATAAAAAAACGCGCCTTGGGGGCGCGTTGTCTTTTTATGGCGCTGTGTGTTCAGCGATCAGACGACCACATCGACCAGAGAGCCGCGTCTTTGCGTGGTGTTGCTGTTGCTGTTCGCCGCGAAATTCTGATTGCGGGACTCTGCCTTTTTATCTTCGGATTCCTGTTTTTCGCGGGATTCCTCGACCAGTTTGTTCTGGGTGGTTGCCGTGCCCCTGACCTGGATGCGTTCTTGTTCGGTTTGCACTTCATCGCGATTACGGGATACGCGGTCTTGCTGTTCGCTGCCTTCCGGCTGGAACGTCTTCGCCAAAGATGCCTGTTGCGGATTAACGCCTGAAATCGGACCAGTCATGCCAAAAAACCCTTCATGCAGAATAAGCTCAGAAAAGCTTAGCAGTTAACTCTTAACAAAAGATTACGAACGCAGGGTAGGGAGTGAGCATGACATTTTCCGCACCGCATGAAAAGCCGAAATTTTTACTAAAAAGCGATCAAATTAACGGGTTGGTAAGGGTTTTCACGTATAAAGGTATATGACTGGGTAGGGATAAATTTGTGGACATTTGTTTGGGTTTATCCCTGTCATTTGCGTTAACTCGTTGATTTGATGCGTGTTTTTAAAAAAATGAGTTATTTGTGGGGCTTTACATTATGGATATGGAACAACTCTCAGCGCCTATGGAGGCATCAAGCGTGTTGATGCAATTGAGAGAAGCGCAGCAGCTTTACGGGCTCGCCCGGGATAAAAACCCGGCTTCGCGGGCCAAACTGGCCGGTTCCATCAGTCGGCTTCTAGAGATGGAGGTCACGCCGCGCGAAAGCGAGATGGTGGCCGACGTTCTTGTAGAATTAATGCGTCAGGCCGAGCGGGATATTCGCCATGCGCTGGCCGAGCAGCTCGCGCACATGGATCAGGTACCGCTGCGCCTCGTGCTTCAACTCGCTAACGACGAAATCGACATTGCCCGCCCTGTTCTGAAAGACAGCCGCGTTCTGGGCGATATGGACCTTATGTATATCATCAAGGCGAAGAGCTCCGAATACTGGCGGGTCATCGCCACGCGCAAGCAGATGGGCGACCGCGTGATCGACATGCTGGCCGATACGGGCGATTACGAGACCTCGCTTAATCTCGTGGAAAATATGGATATCCGTCTTACTGAACATGCGTGCGTAAAGATTTCCGATCTGGCGCAGGAGCATGAAGATCTGGCTCTGCCGCTTTTGCGACGGGACGATATCAGCGCGGAAGTGGTTTCGCGCATGTATCAATTCGTGGGCGAGGAAGTCAAAAAATACATCTCCCAGAATTACGAGTTGGACAACAAGAAGCTTATCGAGACGGTGGACCAGACCGTTCTGGAGTTCCGGGACGGGCGGGAACTGGCCGAGTACAAGCCTGAAGAGCATATGATCAGCGCGGCCAAGGTTTTCAAAACCAACGGCAAGCTGGATACGAAGCTGATGATCGCCACGCTGCGGCGCGGGCAGTTCCGGTCGTTCGTGGCGCAATTCTCGGCGTTCACGAATCTCGACCTGAAGACCACGGCGCAGATTTTGATGCAAAGCCACGGACAAGGGCTGGCGATTGCCTGCCGCGCGTTCGAGATTTCAAAGGAAGATTTTGTGTCCATGTTCCTGCTGACTAACCAGTTCCGCAATCACGGGCGGATGGTTAACACGCAGGAGATGGCGAAGGCGGTTTCGTATTACAACCGTATCGATGTATCCGTTGCCCGCAAGATTATCGGCAACTCCGTCGTCCACTGATTTTCATTCCTCCAAGAATGCTTGGACCGGCAGAAATGCCGGTTCCTTGTTTTTGGGTTTTCAATTTTTCAGAAGCGCCTGCACGCCCGGGAGGGTATGGCCCTCCAGCCATTCGAGGAAGGCGCCGCCCGCCGTGGAGATATAGCTGAAGCGGTCCGCCGCTCCGGCATTTTCCAACGCGGCCACGGTATCGCCGCCGCCCGCGACGCTGACGCATTGTCCGGCACTTGTTCGTTTTGCGACGGCTTCGGCGACGGTGTTCGTTCCCTTGTCGAAGGGTTTGATCTCGAAGACGCCGAGCGGGCCGTTCCAAAGGACGGTATGGCAGGTTGCGAGTTTTTCGCAGATATACTCCACCGAGCGGGGGCCGAGGTCGATGGCCGACATATCGGCGGGGATGGCGGACGAGTCCACGATCTGATGCGACGCGTTTTCTTTGAGCTCGCGCACGACCACCACATCGCGGGGCAGGATGATCTCGCAACCCGATTTTTGTGCGAGATCAAGAATTTTGCGGGCCTCTTCCGCCATGTTGGATTCGCACATCGAGATGCCGACAGGCTTTCCTTGTGCAAAGAGGAAGGTATTGGCCATCGCGCCGCCCAGAACGAGGAAGTCCACTTTTGGGATCAGGTTGTCGAGGACCTTGAGCTTGGTTGAGATCTTGGAGCCGCCGGTGAAGGCCATGACGGGCTTTTGCGGGGCGACCAGCGCGGCGGAGAGGGCGTTCAGTTCCTCCTCCATCAGCAAACCTGCGACCGCCGGAAGATAGGCGGCGATGCCTTCGGTTGAGGCGTGGGCGCGGTGCGCGGCGGAGAAGGCGTCGTTGACGTAGATATCGCCGAGGTCGGCCAGTTTCTTTGCGAACTCACTGTTGTTCTGCTCCTCCTCTTTGTAGAAGCGGACGTTTTCGAGCAGGACGACATCGCCGGGGTTGGCTCGTTCGATGATGCCCTTGGTCAAGGTGCCGATGCAGTCCGGCGCGAAGCTGACGGGCGCGTTCCAGCGTTTTTCCAGAACGGCGGCGAGGAAGGCGAGGGACATTTGCGGGTTGTGTTCGCCATCCGGGCGGCCGAAGTGCGAGAGGACCACGATCTTCGCGTTTTTCGCGCGCAGGAAGTCGATTGTGGGTTTTAGGCGGTCGATGCGGGTGTGATCGGTGATTTGTGTGTTGTGTTTCGGGACGTTCAGGTCCGCACGCACGAGAACAGTTTTTCCGTTCAGTTCGATGTCCCTGATGGTGGGGAAGGCCAGACCTTTTTCCGTTTTACCGCTCATGCCTGTCTCTGTTTTTCTTGCCGCTTCGTGCATGTTCACTCCGTAGACTTTTGTTTTCCGCGCGGGGTGCTGCTCACGTCTTCAGTAGCTTGAGCGCCTCGGTCGCCTCGATCAGCCGCGATCTGAGGGGCGCGTCGAGCGCCGAATGCCCCGCATCGGGAACCACGACATAATCGGCCTCGGGCCAGAGCTGGTGCACCTTATGGGCCGTCTGGATCGGGCAGATAATGTCATAACGCCCCTGAATAATGGCTGTGGGGATCGAACGCAAGATGTCTATAGCGTGCAGGAGGCTTTTTTCAGGGGTTTTTACTTCGTTACGGAAATAATGCGCCTCGATGCGGGCGAGGGCGAGGGCATGGGTTTTCTGCTCCTCCGTGGTGATCGTCTCGTAGTTCGGGAGCAGAGAGGAGCATGCGCCTTCGTAGAGGTTCCAGCGGATGGCGGCCTCGATCTGGCCGTTCGTGTCGGTTTCGTCGGTGAGGCGGCGATAATAATTTTCGAGAAGGTCGTCCTGTTCGTTCTCGGGCAGGAGGCCGGCGAATTGCTCCCAAGCTTCGGGGAACACGGTTCTCATGCCATACAGGAACCAGTCAATCTCCGGCTGTTCGCATAAGAAGATGCCGCGCAGGGTCAGGCTGAGGCAGCGTTCGCGGAACTGGCGGGCGTAATCGAGGGCCAGCGTGCTGCCCCACGATCCGCCGAAAAGATGCCAGCGTTCGATGCTTAGGTGGGTTCGCAGGCGCTCGATATCCTCCACGAGATCCTGCGTGGTGTTGTTTTGCAGGCAGCCGAGCGGGTGGGAGCGGCCCGCGCCGCGCTGGTCGAAAATGATGATGCGGAAATGGTCGGGATCGAAGAAACGCCGGTGGGTCGGCGTTGCGCCCGCGCCGGGACCGCCGTGGAGAAGCAGAATGGGCACGCCGTCGGGGTTGCCGCTCTGTTCCCAGTAAAGGTTATGAACAGAGTCCATAGCGAGGAAACCGCTGGAATAGGGGTGGAGCGCCGGGAACAGGTCCATCAGCGGGCGGCGCGAGACGTAAGAGTATCCGCCATGATCCTCTCCCCTGTGAGGGATATGGGGCTCCGGGCCGCTGCGGGTGTTATGAGGGCGTTTGGGCATGTGGTTAATTTGTCCCGTCTTTATTGCGGACTGGCTTGTCCTCTGTGGCTTCCGGCAAGGCGCTCCCTTTATTGAAGACGGGCTTTTCACGCATTTTTCTGGATTTGTCTTTTGTCTCTTGCGCGGATTGTTGCTCGGCGGCTTTTGGGTTCTGGGCGAGGGCGGAGTCCAGAATCTCTATCGCTTCGGGGTGATCGATTTCGATGGTGGGCCCGTTATAAAAGCCCACCCAGCCGCGCACCCGAACGGTCTTGGCGTTCAAATCCATCGGGTTAATTCCGGCCTTGGTGAAGGCCCGGCGGCTCTCCGGGGGAAGCATCACGGTAAAATCTTTTTGCCAGTTGTCGCCGAAATTCAGGTATATCCGGTTTTGTTTCATGCTCACGCTTTTGATCGTGCCCTCGACAATCTGGAATGAACCTATGCGGGCCTTCACGCTCTCGGGGCTGGCGATTGAAAACGCCTCAATTTCCCAAATGCCGAGTTTTCCGACTCTGGCGTTATTTTCGAGTTCCAGCATTTCCTTCGCCATTTCGGGGTTGTCTTTTTCCGTGCGGGCCCTTGCCATGCCTAATGCAATGATCATGCCCTGCACCCATATATCGTCGGATGTGCGGGTCAGGTGGGCGATTTCGTGGCCCATGCGCGTCATTCTTCCTGCCTTGGGGTCTTTGGTGCGGGAGATTTTGACCGTTTTGCCCTCCAGAAAGTCGCGCAGGATGTTGACGGCGGTGACGCAGAGCGGGCCGGGTGCGTAGGGGTCATAATCGGGGTAATCGAGCCCAGCGAGGTGGATGGTGCGGCCGTCGCGCATTTTTACGGTCAGCGGGTCGATCACCGTTTCGACCGTGCCTTCGCTGGCGTGTTCGAGGGCGGAGAAGCCGTCGGGCGTTTTTGGTTGTTCGCTCTGTGACGCCCCGGCCATCGTTGGGGCCATCGCTGGGGCCAATAGAATGACAAAAAAACTGGCCAGAAGGAATTTTCGCATTAGTATAATCCGCATGTTCTCAAGATGGACCGGGAGGCGAGCCGTGATCAAGTACATTCTTAGCAGACAAGGGGCCTGCGCCTTTAAATTTTTTACGCTGCTGTGCGGATCTGTCTTTGTGGGCGGGTGCTCGACGAACCCGGCGACCGGGGAGCAGCAGTTCACGGCCCTTATGCCCGCGCAGCAGGAGCGACAGATCGGGGCGCAGGAACATCAGAAAATCATCCAGCAATATGGAATTTATGAGGATCAGGGGCTTCAGGCTTACCTGCAGCAGGTCGGGCAGCGTGTGACGCAAAAGACCGAGCGACCGGACGTGCGGTATTCCTTTTATCTGCTTGATACACCTATGGTTAATGCCTTCGCGCTTCCGGGCGGCTACATTTATATGACCCGCGGCCTGATGGCGCTGGCCAACTCCGAGGCGGAGCTTGCTTCCGTGCTGGCACACGAGACGGGGCATATTACGGCGCGTCATTCGGCGGAGCGGTATTCGCGGGGCGTTGTTACGATGCTCGGCGCTGCGGTGCTCTCTACGGCGATTGGAGATTCCAAGGTCAGCGATGCGCTGGGGTTGGGGACAGATCTTTATATGAAATCGTATTCACGAGGGCAGGAGAATGAGGCGGATATGCTGGGGATCCGGTATCTTAGTCGTTCGGGGTACGATGCGCGCGCGATGGCTGATTTTCTGCGGAATATGCAGGCGGAAGGGGTGCTTGAGGCCCGTCTGCAAGGGCAGGACGAGGGGGGCGGGCTGGCCGATTATATGTCTACCCACCCGGCCACGCAGGAGCGGGTGACTCGTTCTCTCGCAGAGGCCGCCAAGTACCCGCCGGGCGGTTCGGTCGGGCGGGACGATTACCTGCGTCGGATTTCGGGCATGGTTTACGGGGAGAGCGCCGCTCAGGGGTTCGTGCGCGGCCGCACCTTCTATCATACGGAGCTTGGCTTCGCTTTTACCGTTCCAGCGGGTTTCACCCTGATTAACCAGCCGCAGCAGGTGATTGCAACGTCCAAGAGCGGCGCGCTTATTGTGTTTGATTTTGTCGCCAATCCTGGCGGTTTGTCCGCGCACGAATTTATGCGGCGCGAATTGCTCAAGGACCGTCCGGCGGAGGTCGAGGCGATTGAAATTAACGGTTTACGCGGGGCAACGACTTTTTTCAACGGCAGCGCGGGCGGGCGCTCGCTTGTTATCCGTCTCATTGCCGTGCCTTGGGGGCAGGAGCGTATCGCGCGGTTCCAGGTGGCTTATCCGCCAAACTACAGCGCGGCGGGGGTGGAGGCTTTGCGGGCCTCGACCTATAGTTTCCGCACGATGAGCGCGGCAGATAAAGCCGCGATCAAGCCGCATAAGCTGGTCACGGTCACGGCGCGGCCCGGGGATACGGTCGCCAGCATGGCAGCGCGAATGCCGTTTGATGATTTCGCCCAGGAGCGGTTCCGCGTTATGAACGGTTTGCAGTCCGGTGAACAGGTCGTTACCGGGCGGCTTTATAAGACTGTTACTGAATAAATTTTTAGAACTGGGCGGTGTCGAGCGCGGCGCCGCCGCCGTCGAACACGGTGCATACGAGGGCACCGCCGAAGCCGCAGCCGCCGTCTATGGTGGCCGTCACGCAGTTGATGTTCACGCCTTTATGATCCGGGTCGTAGCCGCGCACCACCTTTGTGAAGGGGGAATAGGGCTGCTGGATCTGTTCGAACTCGCGGTTGGCCCACCAGAAGCTGTCGCCTTGCTCCTCCATCGGGCGGTCTGTGCGCAGGCCGCTGTTCACGAAGAGGATCGGCGTTTCAAGAGATTTCGAGGTGTGGGCCGCGCGGTGTAGGCGGGTATTGAAGACCTCGTGACCGGGGCGCTTGCGGATGGCCTCACGGACCGTGCCGGTCCAGCGGGCGAGGCCGATTACGCCTTGGCGGCAGCATTCGATGCCGTCGTGGGGGCTGACGCCGTAGGAATAGAGGGTGCTCATCAGGCCGTTGCCGAGCATCCAGAGCAGGATGCCGCCGGGATCGGGGGCGAATTGGAGTTGCAGGAGTTTCTGGAGCATTTCCTCCTGCGAGCCGCGTAGGTAGACGATATCCTCCGCCATCATGCCGCGCTTGGCCAAAACCGAGCGGCGGAAGGTCAGAAGCTCGTCGATGACCTCGACGGCGTGGTGGCCGAAGCCGAAATAATTACCCAGATAAACCACGCGGTCGCCCGGCAGGATATGAGGGTAGATGTCGTCATGCAGGGCCGTAAGGCGCTCGATTTCCCCATGGATGGCGGAGATTGCCCAGATGCGCCGGGGGCTTCCTAAATCCATGAATCGATAATCTTTTGCAGCGGTTTTCACGTGCGGGGCCGGGTTAAGGGGGTGTGGATTTTTAAAAAAGGCGGGGCAGTTTTTTAGAAGGCGGGCAGGTTTTTGAAACCTGATACCCGAATCATACAAAAAAATCAGGCGCAAAGGAAGTATTTTCCTTATTGCGCCTGAGGATAACGTTCTAAATTAAACCAAGATGGTCCGATTATGCCGCCTGTTTGGTGACGGATTTGCCACCACGCGGGGGGCGTTTGCCCATCAGTTCTTCAAGCTTTTCGGTGGCTCTCGTCTCCGAAATCTTGTTGACGGCCGCCACTTCGCGGGCCAGACGCTCCAGAGCGGACTGGTAAATCTGGCGTTCGCTGTAGGACTGTTCCGTGTCGTCGTTGCTGCGCTTGAGGTCGCGCAGAACTTCGGCGATCGAAACGGGGTCGCCCGAGTTGATTTTGGTTTCGTATTCCTGGGCGCGGCGGCTCCACATGGTGCGGCGGACGCGCGAACGGCCCTTCAAGGTCTCCAGAGCGTCATTCAGACGGCGGCTGGAGGTCAGCTTGCGCAGGCCGGAAGATTGGGCCTTGGCAACGGGAATCTTGAGGCGCATACGGTCCTTTTCGAACTCGATCACGTACAACGTGACGGTCATGCCGGCGATGGTCTGGGTTTCGATCCCTGCGATCTGGCCAACGCCATGCGCGGGGTAAACCACCTTGTCGCCTGCTTTAAATCCGAAATTGTCGTTTCCAGCCATAATTTTATGCACCTTATTGTTGCCAGGGTTAAATCCACCGTCTATAGAGGGAGAGAAAAAAGAGAAAACAAAGCACCCACGCAGTATTACGCTTGCGTCCTAGCTCACCCGTTCTCAACCCGCTTCACGGTAATGAGGGGGGAGCATATCAAAAAATTCAGGAAATTACAAGTTTTTGGGCGGCCCGATTTTTACGTTATGTAAAAATATTGGCCCGTACGTGTCTCAATACACGCTTTTTCCGATTCTAGTTTTTTCGTCTTTTTTCTTAGATATCAACAGCTTGTCGCTTGGATCAAAATTCATATCCAGGAGGCGTGCAACGGTCGATAGGCGGGCTGACAAGGCCATGAGCTTTTGGGCATTTTCGCCGGATTGAAGCGAAAACTCCAGCGCGATCACGTCGCGCAGCGTCAATTCGGCGATTTTTAAGATTGCGGCCCTGGCCGTGCTGCCCGAGGCGCGGATTTCCGTCCCGCTGTGCGTTTTCAGCGTGAGTCTGTAGGGGTTGTCCCGACCGTAGCGGCTTTCCTGATAGTCAAGGCGGAAGGTCTGTACCTCATGGATTCCGCGGACGCTTTCTGAAAAGGCCTCATAGTTTTTCAGCTCGACGTCGTGAGCGAGTTCTGCCGTTTTGGCCAGTTGCCAGATGACAGGGACGAGTTTTTCGACGTGTATGGTTTCGCTGAGGTTAAGGGTTTGGTTGCTGCTGTAGAGCAGGGCATTAATCTGAGCGGCTTTTTCAAGAAATTCCGCATAGAGCAAAGGATTGCGCGGAAAAATCGGCCCCAGATCAAGCAGGAGCAGAGGGCGGCGCATACAGAGGTGGAGAACATCGAGCGTGAGGGTGCGGCCATCATAACGATATCCCAAGCCGCATCCTTTTGCCTCGAAACCGATCCCACCATCAGTTTCCTTGCAAGAGAACTCAAAACGCATAAAGTTTTACACTAACACACTGTTCGTTGTGTCTAGATGTTACCATAAGGCGGTGATATTCTGTCAAACAAATATTAGGAAAAATGATTTTTATATCTTATGGAAATACTTTGCGCGCGATTCCCTAGCCGCCTTCTCAGAATTTAGTCGATGTTCCTTTTCAGATTTGCGTAGCCGGTTCTGGCAGTTTCAGCATGAATTCCGCCGTATCGAGTTTAGCGCTGGCGCCTATGGGCAGGCTGTAAAGCGTCTTACCGTGACCGAATGGCAGGTTCATCACGACGGGAATTTCGAGCCCGTCGGTTAATTCGGACACGATATCCTCAAACTTGAAGCCGAAGGGGCGCTGTGATTCCAACATGTTCGAGAATTCGCCCAGCAGAAGAGCGGCGGCGTTTTCGAATATAGCTGAGCGCTTGAGGTGCAGGAGCATGCGGTCTATACGGCTGAGTTCCTCGTTGCAGTCTTCAAGGAAGATGATTGCGCCCTTGAAAGCTTTGTCGGGCAGGGTTCCGGGAAGGTACTGAAAAATGCTGAGGTTGCCGCCCATAAGGTGGCCCTTTGCTCGGCCGGGACGAACGACCAAAGCGTCGTTGAAGGGTACGGTCACGTCTTTTTTGCCGGAGAGGATATTAAGAGCGTGGTCCAACTCTTTCCATTTATGCAGATTTTTAAAAACCTGCCCATGGAAAGTGACGATCCCCGTATGTGCGTATACCGCGTTGAGGAGTGAGGTTACGTCACTAAACCCAATCAGGATTTTTGGAGACGTTTTAATTTTTTCGAAGTTGATTGTATCCAGCAGATACATGGCACGGTTGCCGCCGCCGGCCGCCCAGATGGCCTTGATGTCCTCGCGCTGCCAGAGCCCTTGAAAAGCCAGCGTTTTTTGCAGGTGATTCCCTGCGGACTGGTTTAAACGTTCGTAGGTTTGCGGGTGGACGAAGACCTTATAGCCTTTCTTTTCCAGAATGGCTTTCGATTTTTCGATATCGTCCTTTTCCACCCAACTGGAGGGGGCGAACACACCGATTGTGTCTCCGGGTTTTAGGGCGGGGGCGAGATGTTTTTTTGTCATATGATGTTTTTATTTGATCCGGGCGTACGCTTCCAGTGCTTTTTGCCGCGAAGCCGAGAGGTCCACGATCGGGTGCGGGTAGGTTTTGCCCAAAACCACGCCTGCGCCGGCCAGATCGAGCCCTGAGGCGAGCCACGGCGCGAAGAGGGATTCGTTGTCCAGCTTTGCGATCTCGGGGACGAATTTACGGATATATCGGCCTTCGGGGTCGAATTTCTGGGCCTGCGTTACGGGGTTGAAGATGCGGAAATAGGGCGCGGCGTCGGCGCCGCATCCCGCGACCCACTGCCAGCCTGCCGCGTTGTTTGCAAGATCGGCGTCCACGAGGCAGTCCCAGAACCAGCGTTCGCCCTCGCGCCAGTCGATCCCCATGTTCTTGACGAGGAGGGAAGCGACGATCATGCGGACACGGTTATGCATCCAGCCGGTCTGCCAAAGCTGGCGCATGCCCGCGTCCACGATGGGGATGCCGGTTTGACCCTTCTGCCAGCGCAGGAGCGCAGCGTCGTCGCGGTTCCATGAGATTTTCTCGAAATTCTGCTTTAGCGGTCGGTCTGGCATATGGGGGTGCGTGTGAAGCAGGTGATGGCAGAATTCGCGCCAGAGAATTTCGCTGATGAATTTATCCGCTCCGGCTTCGGCCTGTGCGGCGGCGGCGTGTTCTCTTGTTTCCCAGAGGATGCGGCGCGGGGAAATTTCCCCGAAATGAAGGTGGGGCGAGAGGGATGAGGTGGAGTTGAAGTCGGGCCGGTCGCGTTCTGCGGCGTAGTTTTTGACGCTTTCTTGCAAAAACCTGCGGAGTTTTTCGCGGCCGCCCTGTTCGCCGGGGGACCAGTGCGGCTCCATTTTTTCATACCATGCGGGCTTGCCGAGCAGATTCAGAGCGGAGAGCGGGGGTCGGTCGTGAACCGATTTGAACCTTAATTGCGCCGGTGCATTTTCGGGTCTTTTTGGGTCATTGAGCCGTTGCAAGGCCGCCTTGGAATAAGGCGTATAAACGCCGTAGGGGGTGCCATCGTTTTTTTTGACCTCCCACGGTTCATTCAAGAGCGACGCATTGAAACTCTGTGCGTCGATGCCGCGCGCTTTAAAAAGGTCGGCAAGCCTGTGTTCCAGCTGGCGATTCCAGGGTTCGTAGCAGCGGTTACAAAACAGCGCTTCGGGTTTGTGGCGTTCGATCAATTCTGCGAGAACACTCTGCGTTTCGCCCTTTTGGAACAGCATCCCTCCGCCGAGGCTGCTGTTCAGGGACTCGAGGCTTTTGTGGAGCCACCAGCGAGACGCGCCGCCCATTTTCCACGGGCCGGGGTTTTCGTCATCGAGGATATAGACCGGGATAATTTCATAATCCGAAGCGGCGGCGGCGAGCAAGGCCGGGTTGTCGTCTAGCCTTAAGTCCTGTCTAAACCAGAGCAGGGCCGTTCTTGCCGTCATGAAGCCAACGCCTGATGCTGATAATATCCGCCTACGACTTCGGCAAGGCCGTCGCCTTCGCCGATGATCTTGAATTTGCGGGTGTAATCATGCTCGAAATACGGCAGGAAGAGGGCCTCGATGCCGTCGAAATTCGCAAAATAGCGCTGTAACACTTCGAGAGATGCGGTTTCGACATATTCGGCTTTGGTATGATCGCTGAGGACGAAATTGATCTGGAGAATATTTTTGCGGCCCGACGTCTGGATGCGGAGCATGAAGTGGATGATCGGAAAGCCACAGGATTTGTTGATTTCGTTGATCAGGGCGTTGAAGAAAGAGGCGTAATAACAATAGCCGTCCGCGCCGATGACGTAATCTGTGTTCTTACCCTCGAGCATTGTGATGGTCTGGGTTCCGTCTGCGGCGGTCGCAATACGGCCCATATCCTCGATTTGATAACGGATCAGCGGGAAGGCCTTTTGGCGGAGAGCGGTGACCAGCATTGTGTTGTCCGGCCCTTGTTCCATATAGACATAATCGTCAAACACTTTGTAATCCTGCGATGAGAGCCCGTATTGGTGCGCGATCTCGCCGAACTCAACCGCGCCGTACGTGGACTGGATATCGCTGTCGGGGAACATCGTCTGGATGAAGCGCTTGCTGCAATCCAGCAAGAATTCACCGCTGACGTTGATACAGGGAAGGTTTTCAAAAGGCGCGATTTTCTCGGCGGCCATGATTTCGGCGATGCGTTGAAGAACGCAGGGGAAGATGACCAGCAGGGTCGCCTTGCGTTTGCGTAATGTTTCCAGCAGGTTTTCGACTGTTTCCCGGTTGATATCCTCAAAAGGCACCATCGTAAAACCGAAGAGATTGCGCAGGGCCTTTTCCTTCGCCGCATACGTTCCGGTAAAGTAGGATTTCAGCGGATAGAAGACCACGAAATTCTCGCCGGGTGTCCAGCCGTTGAGCTTGAAGGAATGAAGGAACGATTGGGCGAAGATGTTTGCATCGTAGTGATCCAGCCAACGGAAGGTCGGGATTCCGGAGGAGCCGCCTGTGGAGATCGAGGTGCAAAAATCCTTTTTGAACAGAACACGATTTATAAATTCCAGCGCGGTTGGCGCCTTTCCTCCGGCAAGCAAGTCGGGCTTGTCCTTCAGATTTTCGCTTACAAAATCAGTGTTCCTTGAGCGCAAGTC
The DNA here is from genome assembly GCA_964583335.1 of uncultured Pseudobdellovibrionaceae bacterium. Lineage (GTDB taxonomy): Bacteria > Pseudomonadota > Alphaproteobacteria > Micavibrionales > Micavibrionaceae > JAGNKE01. The sequence continues at coordinate 169,125 of CAZOVG010000005.1, forward strand.
CTGTTTTGTCGCGATGGGGAGGTGACCGAAGGCATAGAAAAACTCTTCGTCGGACAGGTTATGTGCTGTGCTCAGGAACAGGTCGAACTTGCCCTTGTAGTAGGGCGTTGTGCGGTTGGCGTGCGTGATTATGGCCAAGAGCTGTTCGCGCTGGGACAGGCTCGACTTCGCGGGTGGCCGGAGGATCAGAGAGTGCCCCAGGAATTTGCGTACAAATGTCATATGCGAGGATTCGGCTCCTGCCCCGTTTTAAGTCCGCGGGTTAACGCATGCTTGGCGATGGCGTTAGATTACCCTTCTTTGCCGATCCTTTCAATCAGCTCCTTTAGGGTTTGCTCGGATTTCAGGTTTTCGACCTGGCAGGTTCCGGCGGCGTCGTGGCCCCCGCCGCCATATTCGAGCATGACTTTGCCGATCTTGACCTTGCTGGAGCGGTTGACGATCGACTTTCCGCAGGCAAAAACGGTGTTTTGCTTGTTTTTGCCCCACAGGACATGCAGCGAGGCGGTGCATTGCGGGAACAGAGCGTATACGAGGAAGCGGTTTCCGGCCCAGATGGTTTCTTCCTGACGTAAATCAAGTACCACCAGTTTTCCGTGTTTTTCGCCGCATCGTTCAATCTGCTGCTTGCATTTTGCTTCCTGCTCGAAATAGAGGTCCACGCGCTCCTTGACATCCGGGAGCTTAAGAATCTCCCTGATATCGCCATGATTGCGGCAATAGTCGATCAGTTTCATCATCAGCTGGTAGTTCGAGATGTTGAAGTCACGGAAGCGGCCGAGGCCCGTTCGTGCGTCCATGATGAAGCTTAGCAGCGGCCAGCCCGTGGGGTTCAGGATTTCATCCTTCGTGAAGTCGGCGGAGTCGGCCTTATCGACCGCGAGCATCATTTCCTCGCTGATGGTTGGGAAAGCGTTCGCGCCGCCGAAATATTCATACACGACCCGTGCGGCCGAGGGGGCCTTGGCGTCGATGACGTGATTTTCCGGGTTGTCCTGCACCCGCAGTTTTTCGCTGGCGTGGTGGTCGAAGGAGATATAGGCGTTCGCGTTATACGGAAGGTTGGTCGTGATGTCGTCGGGGCCGACCTCGATCAGGCCGTCCTGCATGTCCTTCGGGTGGGCGAACATGATGTCGTCGATGACGCCCAGTTCCTTGAGCAGCACGCCGCAGACAAGGCCGTCCATGTCCGATCGCGTGATCAGCCTGTATCGCTTGCCCGGCACGGGCATGAGTTTACCGTTTTTGTGTTTACGCTTGGATGCGTTTTGGGCCATCGGACGTTCCTGCTGCAGTTACAACGCGAGAAGTCAAATACATACGCAGAGCGTGGGATCGTCCCACGTGTATTTATCATACCGCGAACCCGGGCAGAGGGGAAGGAAGCAGGTTGTTGCGGTGCGCAAAAAGCACGGTGAGCGCGCGTTTTATCAGAGTTCTTCGTCGATGAAATAGAGGGGACGATTCTTGGTTTCACCAAAAATACGGCCGATATACTCGCCGAGGATTCCAATCGTCAGAAGCTGGATGCCGCTCAGGAAGGTGATCATGACCATGAGAGAGGCGTAGCCAATGAGGTCACGCCCAAAGAAAAGTGTTTTAATAATAATAAATGTGCCAAATCCGAAAGCGCAAAGTGAAATCAGGAATCCTGCCAAGGTTGCAATCCGCAGCGGAACAATACTAAAGCTCGTGATTCCCTCCATCGCGAAGTTGCTGAGTTTCCAGTAGTTCCATTTTGTGGTGCCGGCGGCGCGCGGGGCGCGGTTATATTGCAGGGCGACTTGTTTATAGCCGATCCAAGCGAAGAGGCCCTTCATGAAGCGGTGATGTTCGCGCAATTTTTTCAGCGCCTCGACCGCGCGGCGGTTCATCAGGCGGAAGTCCCCGGTGTTGCGGGGAATCTCTACGGCGCTGATATGGTTGATCAGGCGGTAGAATACGCTGGCCGTGGTTTTTTTGAACCAGCTTTCGCCCTCGCGCTCGACGCGTTGACCGTAGACTACATCGGCGCCCTGATCCTTCCAAGTTTTTACGAGGTCCGGTATCAAAGACGGAGGATCCTGAAGGTCTGCATCAAGGACTATCAGGGCATCGCCGCGCGCGGCGTCTATGCCGGCGGTCATCGCGGCCTCTTTCCCGAAGTTGCGGGAGAGATTAAGGACACGGGCGCGTTTGTCGTCCGCGTTTATCTCACGAAGGATATCGAGTGTTTTGTCGCTGCTGCCGTCGTTGATATAGATGATCTCGAAGTCGAAGGGTAGACCTGCAAGGCCCTCCAGCACCTTTTCGTGGCAGGTGCGGATGACTTCCTGCTCGTTGTAGCAGGGGATCACGATGGAAATGAGTTCGCGCTTATTGGCCATCTTCGCTTTCTTCCTTTTCTGGTTCGCTGGGCCTTTTAAGCACGTACAGGTCAGTCGTCAGGAGCTTTTCCACGTACTTACGAGAGGATCCTTTGTCGAACAGGCCCTGATCGAACGTCAAGGTCTCCGCCAGTACGTAGTTTTCCATTATTTTAGCGAATTTAACATTCTTCATCAGTCTATTGTAGTAGTTTTTCTGCGGCTCTCCTGAGCTTGACCCGTCTACGCGGTAGCTGGGTATGGCGATTAACGAAGGGTTATATCGCTCTATATCTTCGGCGATCATATCTACGAAGCCGTCAATTTTTGCGCGGATCGCGTTACGATCTTCTTCGGTTCTGGCTTTTGTAAAGAGCGCGTTCAGCCCGAACATCGGCCAGATCTGGCCGAAGCGCGATCCTTGTTTGAGTGACGGTTCATAATGGGGCAGGCTAAGGTTATAGGGCTTCATATCCAAATCACTATATACACCGTTCCATGCCAGTTCCTGAATCTTGCGATGGTAAGCAAAGTTTTTAAATTCCGCTGTGCTCATGAAGCCAGGAGGGTGGCCCAGCATTGTTGTATGATTGATGAGCAGCATAAGAGCAAAAGGGACGAGAACCGCCACTTCGACGATCCGTGAATTGTGATAAATCAGGCCAAACAGGGCGACCATCGCGGCCATAACGCCGAAACCGTAGAAGGGTATAGCCTGATACATCAACCCCTTATTTTGAGCGTAGTAGGGCAGGATACAAATCAGCGCCAGGCCGATCAGGGTATAGAGCGTGATTTTAAGCCTTTTTGTGCCCTCTGTCTCAGCCAGAAAAAGCGCTAGAAAGCCTGCGCCGAGAGCGTAAAACGCCAGAGGAAGGCGTATCCAGACCGGGTAGGGTTCATCCTGGAGGTAGATTTCGGCAAACTGCGGCATTATGACCTCTATAAAGTCCGGGAACGCGATGCGCAGAAGAAGAAGGTAGGCCAGCCCCGTCATGGCAAAGGCAATAATATCAGGGGACTTCAGTAATTTAATTAGAGATCGGCCGAAAAAAAACCGTGCGGCAATAAAAAGACCGGGTACTATTATATAGTGCGGTTTGATACACACCGCCAGAGCGCCTAGGATTGCCGCGGGCAACAGGAGGCGCATGGGCGTTGTTTGGCCTGCCAGAAAGCCAACCTGCAACATTGCGTAGGGCATGAGAAAGAGCATCACTAATTGGTCTTTCTGGCCGAAAGACGAGCCAATCAGCCAGGTATTAGCAAATAGAAACGCACTGAAGGCGCCAACCATGAGCGGCGTACCAACTCCGTACAATTTCATCAAGCGCCAGATGAGAAGCGCGGTCAGGCCAATATAAAACGCAAAATTCAATAGGATAATTACTGCCGGGTCGTTAATGAGTGTTCTGTAAAGCGGGTATGCCGGGAGGTAGATCAGAAAGCTCAGCGGCGGGTTGGTCTCGTAAAAGTCCTGTGCATAGGTTCCGCCGGCCATAAAACGGTCAAGGCACGTCAGAAGCCAACCAAAGTCAGTGTTTATAGGAATATCAAGATAGAGTTTTGTCCAGATCGCGGTATATATGATAAACAGAAGCGCCAGAACCGGTGCGGGCAGGAGAAAATCTGATTTTTCTGAGTGTTTCACTTTGTTTTCCTGTAATTAACCCGGCCCTGCGGATATAAGAAAAATCTATGTTGGATATACTTAAAAGTCACTATAAAAGATTTAGCAAGTTCGCCTTGGTCGGGGTTTTGAACACGATCATCGATTTTTCGGTTTTTGCGATCCTGCTATACGGGTTTGGGGTCTACTACGTCTTTGCGCACATTTGCGGTTTTCTGGCTGCTAACACCAACAGTTTCATTCTGAACTCACTATGGACTTTCAAAGGATTGCGTCGCGTTGATTGGTGGCGTCAGGCGGGGGTGTTTTTTGCGATCAGTCTGTGCGGGTTGGGGCTTAGCACATTCGCACTTTATATGGCTGTCGGGACCTTTGCGGTTGTTTTGCCGGGGCTCTGGCTTCCGCATGTTTGGGGCAAGGCATTCGCCAGCGGCGTTTCCATGGTTTGGAATTACATAGGGTCTTGGTTGTTCGTTTTCAAGCCCGCGTCGGATTCCGACTCCTCTTCGCCTTGAGTTCTATTTTTAAGCTTATAAACGTCGTAGGTTAGAATCAGGCTTTGGTTAAGGCTGGTGCCGCGGAAGTATTCGGCGCGGTCAAATTCAAAAGTTCCGGATTTTTCGTAATTTTTTTCGAAGAGCGCCTTGAACCTTTCGTTGGATGAAAAAAAATCTACGAAATTCAGGAATTCGCCTTTGCCCATGATGTCGATATTTGTGCCTATCAGAAGCACTTGTGGTTTGAAATAACCCAGATCCTCTGCGGCGAATAAGGAAAATCTCTCTTTTGCGGCCGTTAATTTTTCAATGCTCAGAGATACGGGGCCACTGTTTTTATGCGTGTCCATCTGTTTGAGTAGGCGCGGCAGGAACCAGTAACTTGGGTAACGGCTGCCGTGCGTATAGCCGCTATAGAAGGCTGTCGGATTCATAATTTCAAGGTCGCCGTGGAATGCGAAAAATGTACACGGCTTGGGACAATTCTCATCGAGAAAACGTGCAACGGGCATTTTCCTGATTTCGTATCCTTTGGGAAAGTTCCAAGCAGGCTTGATCAGTAATCCGACCCCGCCGAATATGGCTACGGGTGCCAGTAACAGGGCGATGATTGCGCGCTTGCCCATCCAGCGTTGGAGGCGGAACATTATCGTCATAGACAAAGCGATGATAAAAATTCCGAAGGCGGGCATGAGATGGTTGTAAAAACCCTTCATTTGAACCAGCAAGGGAACGAGGCTCAGGACGGCGCATGCATACAGGGCGACCAGCAGGCGCTTTTGGGGTTTTTTCAAATCTTCCATAAAGAGTTCAAGAAATAGAAAGGCCAGATACGCGACGAAATGCGGCTGGAACAGGCGAAGCGTGTTCGCTTTATCGGAGCTGCCTAGATAATAGTCGACAACATCGGGGAGGATGATCGAAATATAATCTCCAAAGAAGAGAAAAACGATCGCTGCGTAGAGGACCGTTCCGATCGAGAGGGCCAGAAAGTCCGGGTCTTTGAGAATACGCAGTGTACGGTGCGCGATTAGGCGGTGCAAAAGCAAGGCCGCGGGTATTAAGCCGTATTGCGGCTTTATCAGGACGGCGATCGCACCGCAGATCATGATTGGCCAAAGGAGCGCCCGCGGCAGAGGGATTTTTTCCGTAAGCGCGATCTGCGCCAGAAAGAACGGTATGAGCGCCATAAGCATCAGGTGCTCGCGGTCCATGAAGTAAATGGCGCTAAGGCTTGTCAGGGCCGCAGTTTGCGCGAGCAAGAAGGTCGTGCGTTCGGCGCTGTTCAGGCATTCAAACCGGGCAAGGATTTTTCCGCTGGCGATGAGGCTGAGCAGCAGCATCGTGAGGGTCACAAGCAGTGGACCGATCTCCGGGGGCAGACCGAAGGTTTTCATGACGAGTATGTGAGGGGCGTACAGGAGTATCGTGAGCGGCGGATTCGTCTCGTAAATCGCCTGAACCAGCGGTTGGCCCTCGATCATGCGGTCCGCGGCTGTCAAGAGCCACGCGACATTGCCATTGATCATCGCCTGCGTATGGACATACGCCCAAGGCGCCAGCATTATCAGGGCGATCAGCCAGCCGCCGATCAGAACGCCGACATTCGTCTTTTGTTCATGGGGCGGCATTATAATTTTCTTTGCGCTTATAGATATCCCAGCGCATTTCATAAGGGTAATCAAGAGACGTGCCGCTGAAATAAGGCTTCCTTTCGGTTACAAACTCCCCCGTCTTTTCGTATTTTTCAATAAACGCCTTAAATTCTGTGTTGTCTGAAAAGTATTCAAAAAAGTTAAAATAGGGTCCGCGATTTTCGGGAGGGTCTTTGTAAATCATGAGAATATTGGGTTTGAATTTTGTGAAATCCTCCGCAACATTCCGAGCAAATCGTTCTTTGTCCGCTTTGCGTCTTGCGTTGTATTCCTCGGTCTTTAGAAGTTTCGGCGGTATGCCATAATGAAATTCCATCACAGGATAAAACCAGAAAGCCGGAAAGCGGCTTGCGTAACTGTCGCCTATGTAAAGGCTTGTCTGGGTGTTCAGGGATATATGAGGGTAAGTCATGAAAAATGAGCAAGGTTCTCCGCATTCTGCTTGAATGAATTTAGTCAATGGGGCGTTGAGAAAGAATTCATGAGTCGTATAGAGCGATGTGAAGTTATAAGCCTTGTAAAGTGCAGGTGTCAGTATTAGCAAGCAACCCAGCGTACATAGGGCGGTATGGCATTCTCTCTCCTTTAGCAGATATCTCATGCCTGAAAAGCAGGTCAGCGAAGTCGCGATCAGGAAAAACGTCTTTCCGGGAATTATTTGATAATAAAATCCTTTGCCCTGGATGTAGAACGCGAACATGCCTGAGGCAGCGCCCATCCAACATGCGGTATAGAAATAAAGTTTATCGGGGTTGTGTTTCTTGAAACCTAAGTACGCCAATATGCCTAGGACAAAAGTCGGCACGATATAAGGCGCGATGAATTTGTGAACGTCATCAGTATTGTTGTAGGGAAGGTAATAGTTAACAACATCAGGAAATACTACTGTAAAGAAATCAGGGAAATACAGGTGTAGCGTTAAAGCATAAATAATGCATGCGGCGGCGAGATACACGAAGTCGCTGTCGAAGATTACGGTTATTCGCCTTTGTGCGAGCATGCGGTGGGCTATCAACAGCGTCGGCAGAAGGCCATAGTGCGGCTTAACCATTATCATCAGGGCTCCGAAAGCCAGAATGAAATGCTTAACCAAAGGGGGAATGGTAATATTTCTTGTGATCGCCACTTGTATCAAAAAAAGCGGAATCGCAGTGATAACGATGAGATGGTCACGTTGAGAGAAGTCATACTGAGGCGATATGACTACCGCCGTGGCGTAAGCCGCCATGAACAGCAGCTGTTCTTCGCCGCTCAGGAAGGGCATGCGCCTGATCAATATGTGTGTGCAGACCGTGCACACAAAAATCAGGGTAAAAATCGTCGTGTAGATGCTGTAATAAATTTCTAGAGAGGTTATGTCGCTCAGGACAACCGAGGGAACGTATATGAGTATGCTGAGCGGCGGGTTGGTGTCGTAGCATCCTTCCGTGAGCGGGATGCCCTTATACAGCCGTAATGCGCAGGAGGTTAGCCAAGACGTATCGGGGTGGATGCTGATGTTCGACAGGCGCAGTGCCACGACGACCGTAATTATGTATAAAATAAAATGCTGTATTAGCAGTATTTTATTTTGCTCTCTCATTATTTCTTAGCCGAGGCGACCTCTTTTTTTTTGCCGGTGCTGGGCTTGTCCTTGCCCTTTTCCGCGATGACATAGACGGGTGCCTTGTTTTCGTTCACCGTGTCTTCGCTGACGACGACTTCGGTTACATCTTCGCGGTCAGGAATTTCGAACATGGAGTCGAGCAGAAGGTTTTCGATGATCGAGCGGAGACCGCGCGCACCGGTTTTGCGTTCGATCGCTTTCTTGGAAATCGCCTTGAGGGCGTCGTCCTTGAAGTTGAGTTCTACGCCTTCCATCTCGAACAGTTTTTTGTACTGTTTGACGAGAGCGTTCTTGGGTTCCGTCAAAATCTGGATCAGCGCCTTTTCGTCGAGGTCTTCGAGCGTTGCGATGATCGGCAGACGGCCGACGAATTCGGGGATCAGGCCGTATTTCAGAAGGTCTTCGGGTTCCAGATCCTTGAAGAGCTGGCCCGCCGTGCGTTCGTCCACGGCTTTTACGTCCGCGCCGAAGCCGATGGTTGTGCCCCGTCCGCGCGCCGCGATGACCTTTTCGAGGCCGGAGAACGCGCCGCCGCAGATGAAGAGGATGTTGGAGGTGTCAACCTGCAGGAATTCCTGCTGCGGGTGTTTGCGGCCGCCCTGCGGGGGGACGCTGGCCACCGTGCCTTCCATCAGTTTCAGCAGGGCTTGCTGCACCCCTTCGCCGGAGACGTCGCGGGTGATGGAGGGGTTGTCGGATTTACGGGAAATCTTGTCGATCTCGTCGATATACACAATGCCCTTTTGCGCGCGCTCGACGTTGTAATCGGAGGCTTGCAGAAGTTTGAGCACGATGTTTTCCACGTCTTCGCCCACATAACCGGCCTCGGTCAGGGTCGTGGCATCGGCCATGGTGAAGGGGACATCGAGGATACGGGCCAGAGTCTGGGCGAGCAGCGTCTTGCCGCAACCCGTCGGGCCGACCAGAAGAATGTTGGATTTCGCGAGTTCGACATCGCCGGAGCCGCTGCTGCCGTGTTCGAGGCGCTTATAGTGGTTGTGAACGGCGACGGAGAGGACGCGTTTTGCGCCTTCCTGCCCGATCACGTAATCGTCGAGGACGGCCTTGATCTCGCCGGGGGAGGGAATCCCCTCGCCAGGGCGGACAAGCTGGGTTTTGTCTTCTTCACGGATGATGTCCATGCAAAGTTCGACGCACTCATTGCAAATGAACACGTTGGGACCCGCGATCAGCTTGCGCACTTCGTGCTGGCTTTTGCCGCAGAAGGAGCAATACAGCGTATTTTTGGAGTCGCCGGTTCCGGAGGTCGTCATGGCTGGACTTTCTGTCTGAAGTGAATCAACTCTAACCTCAATCTGCCAAGAGCGGCGGGCCTGTGCAAGCCCTTAAGTGCGAGACTGCTCATTTTCATCCCCCGCCTGCGGAGAAGTCACAGGACTATAGAGGTTGCGCCATGGAACCACAATACGATACAAGTTGTCACTACTCCGTTAACGGAATTTACATATTATTAAAAATGCACTGCGCATGACCGAGACTCTGGAAAATATTGTCGAGAATTTCTCGCTGTTCGATGATTGGGAAGAGCGTTACCGCTACCTCATTGATCTCGGGCGCGGGTTGCCGCACATGGACGAGGCGCTGCGGACCGATTCCCACCTCGTGCCGGGGTGTACGTCCCGCGTGTGGATGGTGGCGGTGCGTCGGCCGGACGGGACGTTCCAGTTCGAGGCGGACAGCGACGCGCATATCGTGCGCGGGCTGATCGCGCTTCTGCTTTCGGCCTATCAAGGCAAAAGCGCGGCGGAGATTTTGGCCACGGATATCGCGGATATCTTCAAGACGATCGGGCTGGACCAGCATTTGAGCCCCAGCCGCCGGAACGGGTTTTACGCGATGGTTGAGCGCATCCGCGCGGATGCGGGGCGGGCGTAGTTCGCTTAAGTTGGTTTTTTATGCTAATTGTAGTTATATGAAGCCTTTAGCATCCCTCATAATCTGCGCGTTCTGTTTTTTTCTGAGCGCTTGTGGCGTTCCTAAAATCCGGTATGAGGGCATGGACCTGCACGAGACTGATGAAGTCGTTGCAATCGTTATGTATCATAACAACGAGCCGGAGGATTTTACCGAGCTTCCCGGCAGTTTTGTGGTCAAGATCAGTTCTGAAACCCCTATTTTTTCTTATGCAAGGAAGAATGATTTTTGGGTTCAGGACCAGCTAAATATTTGTGGTACAAACATAACAATTAAGGCTTGGTCTAAAGTCGATCCTCCTGATTATGAAACCGATCCCAAGGTTGGGGATCGGTATCAATACTCCTATTTGTTCAAATACAAATACGATGAAACCTCAGATTATTTCAGGCCGCCTTACACTGAGCATGATCAGAAAGTTTTCAATCTTTTGAAGAATCCGCAGCGTTTATGTATGAATTTAAGGTTCGCAAGATATCTGATTACTTTCATACCCCGGCGCAGTAACATTCTTGAATTTGAGATTCCGCCCGATGTGATGGAAAAGGTTCGCGCATACGACAAGAGCCATCCACCTGACCCGGCTAAAAAAGCCAAGCTTTGTACCTGTAATTATGGGAAAGATTGCGCAGGGTCAGATATACCCTGATAATCACTCCGCCTTTTTCTCAGGCGCGGGTTGAGGGGCGGGTTCGGGCTGTGTTTCTTCCGCGGGTTTGACCGGATTTTTCGCGGCTTCCTCGGCGGCTTTCTTTTCGGCCTCAAGCCTTTGGGTTTTTTCCTCTTCGGTTTCCTGATAGCCGATGGAGCGGAGGATTTCCGCGAAGTGGGCATCGGCCTCTTCGGAGGGTTCGCCCATCATTTCGGCCTGCACGGCGAGGATGGAGCGTTTGCCCACCCAGAGCTGCGCGACGAACACGGTATCGCCCATTCCGGCGCGGCCCCGCCCGATCATGCCGGCCTGTTTGAAGTTGGTTTCCTCGATCACGTTGGGTTCGTAGCCCTGCATGACCTCGCCCAGCGCCATGGATTCCACGGTCTGTTTCATCACTTCGGGGGTGTAGTCGGCGTATGCGCCCTCGGGCAGGGGGTTACAGATGATTTCGGCGCGGACGGTGGAGGACAGGCCGAAGACCTTTGTGTAGGAGACGAGATCGTAGCAGCGGTCGGGCGCTTCTTCCTCGCAGCGGCGGCTTTTGATCGGCTCGCCGGGGAAGGTGGCGAAGAAGTCGCAATATTCGGGCTGGTAGACCTGTGTTTCCAGCTTGACCTCTTCCTTGATGACTTCGGCAGGCAATTTCGGCGGTTCGTTGCCGGGGGCGGCGCGGAGCTTTTCGCGCTGCTGGGCTGCGGCGGGGGCGCCGATGGATAAAAGCGCAAGGGCCAGAAGGAGGGCGCGGCGGGGGGCGGTCATGCTCAATCTTTCTTTCACTCGTCTTTTTCCCATTTGTCCGGATCGGCCTTGGTTTGCGTTCCGGCCTGCATGTTTTTCACTTCGTGGTCCTTGCCATCCTCGAACGGCGGGAACCAGACATAGGGTATCCCTTTTTTCTCGGCGTAGGCAAGTTGTCTTGCGAGTTTCACGGGGTTATGGAAGGTCTCGACCTTGTGGCCCTGCGCGCGGAGTTTCTGCGCGGTTTCCATGGTGAGGGCGCGGCGTTCCTCGCTCGGCATCACCACCATGATGTCGGCGGGGGAGAGGCGGCCCGCCGGGAGCTTGCCCTGCTGGCGGAGGCGGTCGAAGAGGCGCGAGAAGCCGATGGAGATTCCGACGCCCGGAAGATGCTTATTGATGTAATTGCCCGCGAGGTCGTCATACCGCCCGCCGGAGCAGATGGAGCCGTAGCCGGGATCGTCGAGGAAGACCGTTTCGTAAACCGTGCCGGTGTAATAATCGAGGCCGCGCACGATGGAGAGGTCGGCGACGACGGAGCCGGGCGGCAGGTGTGAGAGTTGGTCGAGGACGAAGGCGAGTTCTTCGATGCCTTGTTGCAAGAGTAAACTAGGCGGATATTCTTTAGAAAAACTCTGCATAGCTTGTCTAAAGTGTGAGCTATCTGTAAATTTTTGTTGTGCTAATCTTGCCAGTTCGCCAGTGGCACGAGCTGATTTTTGGGCCACCTCAAAATCAATATTTAATGCTTCGATGCCTTTAATCATAAAGTCAGCGCCCTCTTGGGCAGTCATTTTATCGCATTTATCTAGAAGGCGGGTTATTGTTGTTATCAAATTAGGGTCAGTGACCTCTTGAGACTCTAAAAACCCAAGAAGTATCTTCCGGTTGCTGATCCTGATCTGGATATTATTTTTCTCCTTCTCCATGCCCGGCAGGGAGGAGAGGATTTCCCAGATGATCGCGGGCATTTCGGCGTCGAAGTGCAGGGGCAGGGAGTCGACGTTAATCACGTCGATGTCGCACTGATAAAACTCGCGGAAGCGTCCGGCCTGAGGCCTTTCGCCGCGCCATACGCGCTGCATCTGATAGCGTTTGAAGGGGAAGACCAGTTCGTTGAAATGCTGGGCCGTGTAGCGGGCCAGGGGCACGGTCTGGTCGAAGTGCAGGGCGAGGCGGGCCTCTTTATCCCCTTCTTCCTTGTGGTAGCGATCCAGAACGTAAATTTCCTTGTCCACGTCGGCCTCGCCGTCGCCGCCCTTGGCCTTGAGCGCGTCCAGCAGCTCGACGGACGGGGTTTCGATGTTGCAGAAGCCGTAGCTCTCGAAAATGCGGCGGATATGGTCGAACCATTGAAGCTCCACGGCGCGGGTTTCGGGGAGCCATTCGGGGAAGCCGCTGATGGGCAGGGGTTTGAAGATTTTTTTCTTTTCGCTCATGGATTCCTCGCCGTGTTCTGCCTTGTTAGGGGAAATTCCGGCCTTATACAAGGGGTTTAAGGGCATTTTTATCGTGAAATCGGGGGCGGTTCTGGTGTATCCTTTGGCGGGGATTACGTAAGAATTCGTTTAAGGCACGCCTATGGCACGCAACATTCAGCGCAGGGAACCTTCCAGCCCGTTCGAGCAAAAGTTCGTGGAGATCCTCAGCCTCCGCTACCCCGAGCTTGTGGAGCGGCTGAAGGCGCACCGGGTGACGCGGGAGGATAGCGCTCTTCTGACGCGTTTGACCTCCGAGTCGCAGGATATGAAACTGGCGGTTTGCCTGCATCTGGCGAAGTTTGCGCCGGAGGGCAGCGCGCCCCGGCAATATGCCGACAGGCATCTGCACCATTTCGTCGAGCAATGTTTCCTTCACGACCATCCGCATACGGAGGCCCTGATGGACGGTATGATTGCTTTTCTGGCCGGTACGCCAAAGGTCATGCGGCATTATGTCGATCTGATCCGTTCGTGGGAGACGACCGATACGCTTCTGGCCCGGGTGTTCCATACCGGGAGTGGCGGGGATTCCGGTAAATCCGGCAGCGGGGACAAGGGCGGCACCGGAAACGGCGGCAGAAGCGAGCCTGAGGGCGGTCCCCCGGGGTTCGATCCGCTGTGAGTGCATCTCTATTTCAGCGTTTTTCTTGAATTTTCACCTTCATTCATGATAGTTATAGCCGCTGTGACCGCTGATACGCGGTCCTTGTGCGTTTCGGAGAAGGGTTATGCCAGCAGAAATCAAAACCACGCTCGCGAGGTTCCGGCAGGTTTATACCGCCGAATTCGAACGTGCGCATCCGGTTCTGATCCGTAACCTTGAGCATTGGGAGCTGAGTGAGGATGATTGCGAGGCGCTTGAGTCTTTCGCAACGCAATCCGAGCAGAATCATATTTGCCTTGGGCTTTATCTCGCCAAGTATGCCCCGCGCGACAGTTTTTCGCGCAAGCGGGGGTATCTGATTCTCGATAAAGCCATTGAGGATTATTTCCTGCGCGAGGACCCGGACACGGATCTTCTGGTTCAGGGGATACTCGGTTTTGTCCGCAGCAGCCCGGCGGCCTTCGCCCGCATGTATCACGTTGCCAAGTCTTGGCAGATGGTGCGCGGCGCGTTCCAAAAGACCGGGACCTGATTTCCGTTTTATACCTTCAGTGCTGATCGAAAATATCCGAGAGTTGGGTCGTCAGGGCCTGCGCCAGTTCGTCGGCGTCGGCGATGGTGATGGCCTTTTGATAGTAGCGAGTTACGTCGTGGCCGATGCCGATGGCGTTCAGCTCCACGTCCGAGCGCGACTCGATCCAGCGGATGACGTTGCGCAGATCCATCTCCAGAATGTTGGAGGGGTTGACCGAAAGCGTCGAGTCGTCCACGGGCGCGCCGTCGGAAATGACCATCAGGATCTTGCGTTCCTCGGGCCGTCTGGCGAGGCGGTTATACGCCCAGACGAGGGCTTCGCCGTCGATATTCTCTTTTAAAATCCCCTCTTTTAGCATCAGGCCGAGATTTTTTCGGCAGCGGCGCATGGGGGCCCCGGCGGATTTATAGACGATATGGCGGAGGTCGTTGAGGCGTCCCGGATATTCAGGGCCGCCGTTTTCAATCCAAAGGTCGCGGGACTTGCCGCCCTTCCACGCGCGGGTGGTGAAGCCGAGGATCTCGGTCTTGAGGTTGCAGCGTTCGAGGGTCTGCGCGATGATGTCGGCGGTCATGGCGGCGATGGCGATGGGACGCCCGCGCATCGAGCCGGAATTATCGATCAGGATGGTGAGGATCGTATCGCGGAACGGCATCTCCTTTTCCTGTTTGAAGGTCAGGGGGATGTTCGGGTTGGCGATCATCCGCGCGAGGCGGGAGGCGTCGAGCGTGCCTTCCTCCAGATCGAACTGCCAGCTGCGGCGCTGTTTGGCCATCAGCTTGCGTTGCAGGCGGTTGGCGAGTTTCGTGATGAGGGCGTTGTAGCCCGCGATCTTTTTATCGAGCATGGCGCGGAGGCGGAGCAGCTCGTCGGGGTCGGCGAGATCCGAGGCGTCCACGGTCTCGTCAAACTGCGTTGTGTAGACGGTGTAACGTCCGTTCGGCCCTTCGATGAAATCCTCGCCCCGACCGGGCAGGGGGGCGTATTCGTAATCCTCTTCCTCGCCCTCCAGATCGCCGAGCATATCCTCCAGCCCCATATCGAAGCCGCCTTCCTGGCGTTTTGCGGATTGTTCGCCGTCCTGTCCGCCGGGGCTCTCTTCGGGGTTGCCGGTTTCCTGCTGCTCCTCGCCGTCCTCTCCGGCTTTCTTATCTCCGGTTTCGGGGGGCAGCTCGCCCTGTTTGTCCGGATCGGTTTCATCGTTGCCGATGGGCAGGCTCAATTCGCGCAACAGGTCGCGGGCCAAGGCGGCGAAGGCGTCCTGATCCTCCAGCGCGGTTTTGAGTTTTCCGAATCCGCCCTTCATCAGGCGTTCATCCAGCCAAGGTTTCCAGAGCGCGTAAACCTTTTGCGCGGCGGGGGGCGGGGGGGAGTTCGTGAGTTCCGCGCGGGCGACGATGTGCAGGGCGTCGGCCATGCTGACGCTTTCGCGCTGTGTGATGTCGGCGAAGCCGCGCCGTCTGGATTTTTCCTCCAGCACCGCGTCGAGATTTTTCATCACGCCGGCCATCTTGAGGCCGCCGACGGCATCGCAGCGGGCCTGTTCGAGGGCATCCAGCGCCGCCTGCGCCTGAAGGTCGGCTTGCGCGTTGCGGCGGTGCAGGGACGGGTCATGGTAGGCCAGTTTTACGGCGTAGGTATCGGCGCAGCCGCGCACGAGGCGCGTGGTTTCCGGCGGCATGGTCGGGTCGGGCATGGGCAGGCGCGGGCGGGTCAGGGAACCGATCTGGCCCGTCGGGGGCTGCGCGTCGGAAAAGGTCACGTCCAGCTCCTTATCCCGCGCGATCGCCCGCATGACCGAGCGTGTGCCGGATTTAAAGAGTTCCGCCTTGCCTGATTCCTGTTTATCGCTCATGGGTTTTTTGTCTCCGAACCCCCTATATATCAGAAAATGGCGGGTATGCGTGGTTTTTTGGGCAGGATTAAGGTCAAGTTTGACCTTTTTTCGTTAGTCGTGCTAGAGAGTGCTAACGAAAAAGCTCATTGGGTTAAAGCATTCAATAGAGATAAAGGAGCGGGACGATGGCTTTTATGAAGATGACGAAGGGGACGCTCGGACTGGTGGCCGGTACGGCCCTTGCCGTGTTCGCGACCGTGAACGGCGTTAAAGAGGCTTCCAAAGACAATCCGCCGGGCGAGACCAACACCGAGCAATTTTTCCGGGGGTTCGTGCGCGCGCCCGTGGATGCGTTCAAGGGGGCCGTCTCCGCGTTCGACCGCGACGACGTTAAAGGCGTGATCGAGAGCGTCGAGGGCGCAGGACGGACGGTGATCGATGGCGCGGGCGATTATATCGACAGCCGCAGCGGCGCTGATTCCAGCCGCCGCCGGAGTCCCGGCCCGGTCGAGCCTCTGCCGGATTACGTTCCGGGCAACGTCACGGGCGAGCCGCGCAAGGAAACGCCCGAGCCTAATCGTTAAATCCGGTTTCAATTTATTGAGCGACTAGATTTTGACCGCAACGTTGTGGATGGCGCTTTGCGGCAGTTCCACGCCGAAGCAGCGCTGGTAATATTCCGCGATCAGGGGGCGTTCGGTCTCGTCGCATTTATTCAGGAACGAAAACTGGAAGGCGAGTTCGCGGTTCGCGAAGATCAGCGTGTTTTCAGCCCAGCTGATGACCGTGCGTGGCGACATGAGGGTCGAGAGGTCGCCGTTGATGAAACCCTGCCGCGTCAGGTCGGCGAGCGTGACCATCTGGCTTATGCTCTGGCGGCCTTCGGCATTGTCGAATTCCGGGAGCTTGGCCAGAACGATGTCCATCTCGTGATCGTGTTCGAGGTAGTTTAGGGTCACCACGACGTTCCAGCGGTCCATTTGGCCCTGGTTGATCTGCTGGGTTCCGTGATAAAGCCCGGTCGTGTCGCCGAGGCCGATCGTGTTCGTCGTGGCGAATAAGCGGAAAGCGGGGTGGGGGCGGATGATCATGTTCTGGTCGAGGAGGGTCAGGCGGCCCTCGGCCTCCAGCACCCGCTGGATGACGAACATCACGTCGGGGCGGCCCGCGTCGTATTCATCGAAGACCAGCGCGACGGGATTCTGGAGCGACCATGGAAGCAGGCCCTCTTTCCACTGGGTGATCTGCTTGCCTTCCTGCAGGACGATCGTGTCCTTGCCGATCAAATCTATGCGGCTGACGTGGCTGTCGAGGTTGATGCGGACGCAGGGCCATTTGAGGCGCGCGGCGACCTGTTCGATATGGGTGGATTTTCCGGTGCCGTGATAGCCCTGGATCATCACGCGGCGGTTGTAGGCGAAGCCCGCGAGGATGGCGAGGGTCGTGTCGTGATCGAAGCGGTAGGTCGGGTCGATATCGGGGACGTTTGCGTTATCCTCCGTGAAGCCGGGGACCTCCCAGTCGATATCCAGGCCGAACGTGTCGCGGACCTTATATTTGGTGTCGGGAATCGAGGTGTATTTGCCTTCCTTGGCCTTGATCTGGGTGATGCTGAACGTCATCCCCCGGCTGGCTTCCTTTTCCTTGTCGAGGTCGTCGGAGAGAAGGCGTGTCTCGTTCATTCCTTAATACTTCCGTTTCTTGATGCTGCGTTGGGGATTTATGAGCGGGCCGCGCTCCGGCGGGAGGATACTCATGCGTCCTTATCGGCTATCGTCTGATATTTCTGATAGGCCAGCTTGAGAATTGTATACGCCATATTGACCCGTTTGAGAAGCTCTTCGGACTCGCTGCATCCCCTGTTCAAGTCCGGGTGGTATTTTTTTGCGAGGGTTTTATAGCGGCGCTTTATCTCGTCCAGCGTCACCGGCTCTTCCAGGCCCATGATAGACAAGGCTTCGCGCTCAGGCGTTAAGGGCAGAGCGGATGAGCCGCCAGTCCTGCTCCGCGCCTTGGGGTTTTCCTCGTCAGGGTCTTTATCCGTGTAGTTGTAGGTCTGCCAAGCCTTGCGGGACAGGAAATCCTCCGGGCCTCCCTTGTTCATGTCGTAGCGCCAGGTGGGGCGGTCGCCGTAAAAACTGTTGTGGATGTGCTGCTCGACCTCGTTTTCATTCATACCGGAGAAGAAATTCCAGGCGTTGTTGTATTCCTTTACGTGGTCGAGGCAGAACCAGTAGTAGTCGCTCAGCGCCCTGTCTTTCGGTGCGCGATGATCGCCATGAAAGCGGCACCCCGGCATTTCGCAGGTTTTCTGCGGGTTTTGGGGCTTTCCGTCTTCAAATTCAGGCGAATTTTGCTTTAGCTTTATCCGTGGCATGGGTTAATTATATAGCGAAACATCCATTACAGGCAAAGGCACAATCCCATGGATAAAAGCGAGATCATTGCGCAAAAGCTCAAGACGGGTCTTGAGGCGGCCCGCGTGCAGGTCATCAACGAGAGCCATCTGCATCAAGGGCACCGGGGGGACGATGGAACAGGGGAGAGTCATTTTAAACTTATAATTGTATCACCCTCTTTTGAGGGGGTTGGGCGTGTCCAGAGGCACAGGCTCGTCCATGGGATTCTGGGTGAGACCGCTGCGTCTATTCATGCACTTTCCATAGAAGCCTATACGCCCACGGAAAAACCGCAATAAGGTCATAATCTCATAGTTGCAATCTGGACCGTTTTTGTCTAGCATGTGTGAGTTGCATGCTTTTTTTGTTGCGAGTATGCGTTGTATTTTTTGTGTTTATTTCTGTGTGTGTAAAAGTTGTGTGTGGAGGAATCATGGACTTATTTGACGATAAGTCTTCGGAATCTCACGGGCAGGACGAGCAAGACGATAATAAGGGCGCTGTGCGCAGCACTCTTATCGGTCGGAATATTACCGTTTACGGGAAACGCACGTCGGTCAGGCTGGAACCGGAGATGTGGGAGGCGCTCAAGTACGTATCCCGAAAAGAAAAATGTACGATTCACAATATTTGTACGTTGGTGTATCTGAGGAAACAAAACAACACCTCGCTGACGGCGGCTATAAGGGTTTTTCTGATGCTTTATTTCCGGGCTGCGGCGACGGAAGACGGGCACCAAAAAGCAGGGCACGGCAATTTCGAGCGCATGAAACGTCGGGCCCGTATTCCGGCTCATATGGATTTTCATTTCAGTTCGCGCGGGCAAAGTTCTCAAAAGCTTGCGCAGGATAGAAAAAAAAGCCGAGTGGCTTGAGATATTTCGTTTAGAAATTTTTTTTAGAAATGACGGCCGGCCTGAAGGAATTTTTCGCGGCGCTTTTGAATCAACGTGCGGCCATTCCAAGGGGTCAATTCCTTGAGGCCTTTTTCGATCTGGTTGGCAACGTTGAGCATCGTGTCCTGTTTGTTGCGGTGCGCGCCGCCCATGGGTTCCTCAATGATTCCGTCGATCAGTTTGAACTCCATCAGATCCTGCGCTGTGAGCTTGAGGGAGGCGGCGGCTTCTTTCGCGAAGTCTGCCGTTTTCCAGAGGATTGAGGCGCAACCCTCGGGCGAGATGACAGAATAGATCGCATGTTCGAGCATGTACACGCGGTCGGCCGTCGCGATGGCGATGGCGCCGCCCGATCCGCCTTCGCCGATGATCACGGAGATGATCGGCACCTCGGCGCGCAGGCAGGTTTCGATGGACTTGGCGATGGCTTCAGATTGGCCGCGTTCTTCTGCTCCCACTCCGGGGTATGCTCCGGCTGTGTCTACAAGCGTAATCACAGGCAGGTTGAATTGCTGCGCGAGGGCAAGTAGGCGCTGTGCCTTCCGGTAACCCTCGGGGCGGGCCATGCCGAAATTGTGCTTGATGCGCGTTTCTGTGTCGTGGCCCTTTTCGTGGCCCATCACGATGCAGGACTGGCCCCGGAACTTACCGATGCCGCCGATCAGCGCGTGATCCTCGGCGTAGCGGCGGTCGCCCGCGAGGGGCATGAAGTCGTCGATGATCTGGTTCACGTAATCGAGGAAGTGCGGGCGCTCCTGATGGCGGGCGACTTGGACTTTCTGTTCGGCGCTCAGCTTGCTGTAGGTCTGCTTCAGCAGCTTTTCCGCCTTGCCCTGCATCCGGGAGATTTCTTCGGCGATATTGACGGCCGCGCTGCTGTCGACGTGGCGCAGTTCGGCAATCTTGCCTTCAAGCTCAAGAATCGGCTTTTCAAAATCAAGCTGGCTCATGATGCAGTTATTCCCAAGTTTTTATAATTTATTAGCCAGCCCGTGAACGGAGGATCCTAGTGCTGCGTTCGAGGGCTAGTCTTAAAGTATTAAGCCTTTTTTTCCGCCGGTTTGGCCAAGGGGTGCTTTTCCTGCACGGTCTTTTTAACGTTTTCGCCAAGGATATGCGTGTAAATCTGGGTCGTCGCGATATCGGCGTGGCCGAGCATTTTCTGCACGGAGCGCAGGTCGGCGCCGTTGCTGAGCAGGTGCGTGGCGAAGGCGTGACGCAGGACGTGCGGGCTGACCCGGTCTTCGTCGATGGCGGCTTCCTTGGCCAGATCCTTCAGGAGCTGCGCGAAACGCTGGCGTGTCAGGTGCCCGCTTTCAGAGGTTTTGGACGGGAACACCCATTTGGCGTGGATGCCTGTTGCGGCTTCGCCCCCAGCGAACTGGCTGCGGACTTCGAGGTATTTCGCAAGGGCTTTCTGAGCGGCTTCGGTCAGGGGGACCATTCGTTCGCGCCCGGCCTTGCCCTGTACGATCATGAATTTCTGCTCCTCGCCGATGGCGGACATGGGCAGGCCGACGAGTTCGGAGACGCGCAGGCCGGTGGCGTACAGCAATTCAAGCAGGCAGACAAGGCGGATGCTTTCGGCGTTTCCGTTGGATGCCGCCGTCTTGATCAGGGCGTTGACTTCCTGCTCGCTGAGCGTTTTGGGCAAGCTGCGGCCCTGTTTGGGGCTTTCAATCGCTGAAGTCGGATCGTCTTGACGCAGGTTTTCGGAAACCAGAAAACGGTAAAACTGGCGCAGGGCTGAGAGGCGGCGCGCAACCGTGCGAACGGCGATTTTGGTGGCGCCAGCTCCGTGGGTCTTTTCGGACAAGTCGCCGAGGTAGGCCTTGATGTCGTCGGCGGTGGCCTTGGTGATTTCTTTGCTTCGGCTGTTTTTAAGGAACTGGCTCACATCGGCGAGGTCGCGCCAATAGGCCTGACGCGTGTTCCGCGCAGCGCCACGCTCGGTCGTGAGCATGTCGAGAAATGCATCCACCTGAGGGTGCAGGTCGGGTTTCGGCATTGCGGGGCGGCCTGGACGTGCCATATTTAATTCTCCTTATGTATAAAAAATTCTATTTTATCGCCGCGAATATCGCTTCCGACACCATGGTCTGCGCTTGATCGTAGAGGCCGATCGTTTTCAAACTGCCTGCAACTTCGATTAAAGCGTCCGGTGAAAAAGGTTCAGCAGAGGCGCGACGAAAAACCAAGTTACTCAGCAATACAGTCTCTCCGATGGCATTGGCGCTGACAGCCTGTTTCAGGCGTTCCTGCGGCTGCGCCGTGGCCATGGTGTAGCCCTTATCCGGCGATGTGTCAAAGCCATTTTCATAAACTTTGGGGCCATTATTGTGCGCCGGGTCCCCCTTGTCAACATTTTCGATAATATCAATAAGGGGTATAAGCGCCGGGATGTTCCGTGCAGTCAAAACGCCCCGTATGGCCTCTTTTTGCTGCGCGGTTCGGCTATGCGGGTCCGTAAGGGCATAAGTCTGGATAATCAGCCTCTCGCGCAGCGCTGGAGGGTGGAGCGTTGCGGGAATTTCCCGTCGCACGAGAGATTCTTTCCAAATAGGCGGCAAATCGCGCTCAACAGCCAGGAAAGTGGCCAAAACGGCACTGTAATCCAAAGGGTCGAACAGGTTCGGCTCAACGGTTTCAAGGGTGGAGAGCAGCGGGATCATGGCTTCGGGGCCGATATTCGCCGACAGGCGCAGGGCCGAGCGCATCATGGCCGGGATATCGTTGTCGGGCTCCTTCGCCTTGATTCGGCGGTATATCTGGATCAGCGAGGCGGTCGGGCCCGTCTCCGTCTTGTCGATCTGAGCGGTTTTAAAGAGGCTATAGAGGGTGTCGTGCGATACGCTCGCGCTCTTGATTCCGGATACGATCAGCAGCATGCGGGTTTCGAGATCAAGCGTGGAAAGCTGAAGCAAGGCCTGGATATGCGACGGCGGTATTCGGTCTACGGCGAGGTCCTGGCGCAAAAGGGACAGGTCGATCGTGAGGCGGTTTTCGCCGATCAGGACGGCGCGCTCGAATTGCGTCAGCTTATCAAACAGGGCGGGGTTGTAGCTTTCCGAATATTCCGGGGCCTCGGCGATTTTCTTGAGCACCGGATACGGCGCGTATTGATCCAGATTTTTCGGTTCGGCGGATACCGCTTCGACGCCAGCGGCAGCCTGCATCAAATGATTGCAGTATGTACTCAGTTGCTTCCATGCAGGGGTCTGGCCGTTGCCGCCGAAGAAGGTTTTAATATCGAGGCAGGCCAGCGATTTGCGGCCCGTGACGATCAGCGCCGTGAGGCCCGCAGAGGCGAGGCGTTCATGGTAGGGCTCGGACTCCAAAGACGTATATATAGATGCGGCTTCCGCGTACAGGCCGCGTTCAAGCATTTTTTCCAAGCGGATAGTCAGAAGGTCTTCGCCCGCTTCAGCTTTCGAGTCGCTTATGATATCGCTCTGGCGTCCGGCTGTCAGGAGGGCTCGGTTGGTCAGCTTATGCATCGCCGGATTGGCGTCGCGGCCGCCCAAAGATTTGAATAATTCGGTCAGAACGGAGCGCGTGGAGCCCCGAAATACATCATTGCCGAGGCTGCGTTCGTCATTCAGAGGCGCAAATCCGAGGAACTCTTGTGCCGGTGGTTCGGCGGCGGGGGCCGCGGGCTCTGTTTGTCCAACTGTTGCTTCAATCCTGGTGGCTGCGCTTTCCGGGGCGGTCTCGATGGCCTGCGGGTCCGGCGTTTCCTGCGACTCGTCTTGCGGCGTTTCTTCAGCGGCATGCCCCAGAACGCTCTCCAGCACTTTTTCCAAACCCTTTTTCGGTGTTTCCGCGGCGGCGGGGGCCTGTGAGGCCGCAGGTTCGGTCTTGTTCAAATCCTCGGCGCGGGTCTGGGTGGGCGCGAGCGCCGCCAGCACGCATACAAGCGCGGTCAGTGCGGGGCGGATTCCCGCAGCGTAAAGTCCTTCGGGCCTTTTACTGTTCATCCGTATAGGCCTCTTTGGGAAGGGTTTTGGTCACCTCGGTCTGGCGTACGGGCACATCAACGATCGCCAGCCAGGCCGCGCCCAGCACGGCCAGAGACACTATCAATGCGATTAAAATCCTGAAAATGGACATGCGAACCACTAGGTATTCTGAAAAATGTTCCTTGAGCCGAAGTGACCCGCTTTATATCAAAATAATCTCTGCAATGAAAGATGGAATGGTGTAAGAAAGTGCCATGACGGAATTAACCCAGCAGATCACGGACATAGCGCGGCGCGTTGAGCCAAAGTTGCATAAGCCTGTGGTGCTGGTGGGGATGATGGGCAGCGGCAAGAGCCATGTGGGTTCGATCATCGCTAAGGCCATGGGTTTGGCCCACCGGGATTCGGACAGCCTCATCGAGCGGTCGCAAGAGCTTACAATCGCGGAGATTTTCGCCGCCGAGGGCGAGGCGCGTTTCCGGGAGATCGAGCGCGACACGATCGAGGGCCTCTTGCGGGAGGGCATCAGCGTGATCTCGACGGGCGGGGGGTGTCTTACGATCCCTGAAATCGCTCAGGCGATCCGGGAGGGCGGGATATCGGTCTGGTTGCGTGCGCCGGTCGAGGTTCTTTATGATCGGGTCAAGCATTCGTCGAACAGGCCGCTGATCCGGGGCGAAAATCCGCAGGGGCGTCTTGCGGCCCTGTTGGCCGAACGGGAGCGGCTTTACGGTCGCGCCGATATCGTCGTGGACGATCCGCTGGAGGGTCCTGAGGTTCTGGCGCTCTCTACGCTTAGATTATTGGAGGGTTATCTAAAAACATGAACGAAAACGAAATTCACGCTATGGATACGAAAGTGGTCACCGTTCCTTTGGGCGAGCGGAGCTATGAGATTTTCATAGGCTCCGGCCTTTTGGGGCGTATTGGGGATTTCATGCCTTTCGATGTCGCCGGACGGCGCATCTTTATTGTCTCTGACACGAACGTCGAATCATACGCGCATAACGTTAAACGCCAACTTCAGGAGCAGGAAGCTTCATTTTGCGATGTTCTTGTCTTTCCCGCGGGTGAGAAAACGAAGTCATACGAGAGCCTGATCCGGCTGCATGAATGGATGCTTGAGAATAATGTCCATCGCGACTCCGTCGTGATTGCGGTTGGCGGCGGGGTTATCGGTGATCTTGCCGGCTTTGCCGCATCCACGATTATGCGTGGCATCGAGTATGTACAAATTCCGACGACTCTTCTCGCTCAGGTCGATAGCTCGGTTGGCGGCAAGACGGGGATTAACACGCCGCTCGGCAAAAACATGGTTGGAAGTTTTTATCAGCCCAGCGTGGTTGTGGCGGATGTCGATGTTCTGAAAACCCTTCCGCGTCGTGAAGTTTTGGCGGGCTATGCCGAGATCGTCAAATACGGGCTGATCGGGAACCCGCGGTTTTTTGAATGGCTGGAGGATAATGGCCGAGGTGTTTGCGATTTAGTTCCCGAAGTCGTTGCGTATGCGGTTGATGTGAGCTGCAGGGCCAAGGCGGCCATCGTTCAGGAAGATGAGCGGGAGGCGGGGCGGCGGGCACTGCTTAACCTCGGGCATACGTTCGGTCATGCACTGGAGACGGCTGCGGGTTATGACGGGCGGCTTTTGCATGGGGAAGCGGTTTCGATAGGCATGGTCATGGCCTATGAACTTTCCGAGAATCTTGGGCTTTGCTCGCGCGAGGATGTGAGCCGGGTTGAGGACCATCTGGGTGCTATGGGGCTTATGACGAACCCTTCCTCTATTGCGCCGGCGCTTTCCGCCAGCGTGGATGAAATGATCGCGATCATGCAGCGTGACAAAAAGGCCAAGGATGGTAAAATGACGTTCATTCTTGCCGAAACAGTCGGGCGGGCGATCGTGCGATCAGATGTTCCTGATGATCTGGTTCGCTCTGTGTTAGCCAAATTCATGGGTATATCGGTGACGTAATGGATTCTGAATTAACCTTATCTCTGATTTTTATCGTCATCCTTATGATTCTATCCGGGTTTTTTTCCGGATCGGAAACCGCACTGACGGCGGCTTCTCGTGTGCGCCTTCTTCAGCGTGAGAAGGAGGGGAACAAACGCGCGGCGATGGTTAATAAAATCCGGCAGCACAAAGACCGGATGATCGGTGCGCTGCTGCTGGGTAACAATCTGGTCAATATTTTGTCTTCCGCTGTGGCCACGGGCGTTCTGATCAAGATGTTCGGGGATGCCGGAGTTATATATGCCACATTTATCATGACGCTTATGCTTCTGATTTTTTCAGAGGTCTTACCGAAAACCTATGCGTTTCATCATGCGGAGACAATGGCGCTTCGTGTCGCGCCGCTGATCCGGATTATCATCATGATTTTTGGGCCGGTGACGGAGATTGTTACCTGGATTGTCCGCCGAGTTTTGCGATTATTCGGTGTTGATATCTCTAAAGTCACTGCGGGCTCTCATCTCGAGCTTCTGCGCGGTGCGATCGAGATGCATGAAGGGCCAGAGGACGAAGTGCAAGAGCAGCGCGCCATGTTGCGCTCGATTCTGGAACTGGCCGATGTGGACATCGAGGAAATTATGATTCACCGTAAGGATGTGAGCATGATTGACCTCAACAAGCCGACCGAGCAGATCGTAGACGATGTGCTTAAAAGCCCGTTTACACGTTTGCCGCTCTGGAAGGATAATCCGGACAACATCGTCGGGATTTTGCATGTGAAAAGTCTGCTTCAGGCTTTGCTGAATACGCGCGGGGAAATCGCGTCTTTGGATATTTCCCAACTGGCGAAGGAACCCTGGTTTATTCCCCAGAATACGACGCTTTACGACCAGTTGCAGGCGTTCCGCGAGCGGCGGGAGCATATCGCCATCGTGATCGACGAGTACGGCTCGTTCCGCGGGATCGTGACGCTGGAAGATATTCTTGAGGAAATCGTTGGCGATATCGACGACGAGCACGATGTTTCCGTTCCGGGTGTGCGCAAAGTCGCGGGCGGGAAATATATCGTGGACGGGCGAGTGACGATCCGCGATCTCAACAGGGAGTATGATTGGGGCCTGCCGGACGAGGATTATTCTACAATTGCCGGGCTTGTGATCTATGAGTCCAAGTCCGTTCCCGAAGTCGGGCGGTCGTTCATGTTCCACGGATTCCGTTTCGATATCGTCAAGCGCCAGCGCAATCAGATCAAGACGATCCGCGTGACGCCCCCGCCCGAGGAAGCTCTCTAGGTTTATTTGTTCAGCGCCTTAAGGCAGGCGGTTACGTTTTGCGCCAGATGCGCGGGGTTGATCGTGCCGACGATTACACCATTAGTACCGGGGTGCGCGAACGCGAAGTCGATCGTTGTTTGCAGCGGATTTTCACCAAGCTTTTCGAGATGACCGCTTGCAAGGGCTTTTTTCAGAAGAGCGCCCCTTCCGGTTTTGTGCGCGTGGTCGAGAACGGGCTTTTCCTCCGGTGCTGCGGGGCTGTAGGTGGCCATTACGACATCCATCAGGTCGAGCGTTTTGATTCCGCCTTTGACGGTCTTGGTGGACATACCGATCGAACGCACGAGGCCGCGCGTCTTAAAGCCCTGCATCGTCTCTATCAGGCTTTCATTCGAGAGAATGGCTTCGTCGCCGCCGTCGGAGTGGATCAGCAGGACGTCGATATAATCGGTTTGCAGATTTTTGAGCGAGCGTTGAAGGCTTATCTCAAAATGTTCGGGTGTGAAGATATATTTCGACTCGCCGTTTTCAAATTCCTCGCCGACCTTGCCGACGATGATCCAGTCCTGCCTCTGGCCTTTCAGAAGCCGTCCGAGGCGTTCCTCGCTCGTGCCATAGGCGGGGGCGGTGTCGAGCATGTTGATTCCGTGATCTTTCGCACGGGCGAGAAGATCTGCGAGAGCGCTTTCCTCCGGGATACTGAACTCTTGCGGGTATTTCACGCCCTCGTTGCGGCCGAATTTGACGGTGCCGAGCCCGAGCGGGGAGATGCTCAGTCCTGTCTGCCCCAAGAGGCGATGATGTTTTTTCAGCGTGTCCATCGCGCGGTGTCCCATGGGGCTTGGGCGTATCCTGCGGCGGGCAGGGCGGACCAGTCGGTTGCGGTTTTTGAAGGTAGAATGTTCGATCTTTTCAATTCGTCCAGCACCGTATCGGCCAGCATCGGCGCGAAGGTGAGTTTCGTAGGCCAGCCGTAAAGTGCATTTCCTGCGCGGTGCAGGGTTGGTGTGTCGGGCATCCAGCCTCCGGTTTTCGATTTTCCCTCAGCGCGGCTGATCGGCAGGACGGCCCATTGGGCGTTCGCTATATTGACGCTCGGCAAGTAGGCGGCGAAGGCTTTTTTCGCGGCGTTGATGCTATCTTCGGCGGCCGAGGTCATGCTGCGTTCGGCGACGAGGCCGCCGATATACCAGACCGGCGTGCCGCTCTGGTCGGTGTGCGTCGTGATGGTGGCGACGGGTTTTTCCGTCTTGCCGACGAAATGGGCGTAAAGCGGGAAGGGGGCCGGTTTCATTATGGCCATCAGGAGAGGGCGGCTTTGCGTTTCCAGTCCGTCGTCATGGTTTTCCCGCGCCGCGATTTCGGCGTTCGATCCGGCGGCGGTGAACAGGATTTTTTTGGCCACGATTCCGTTTTCGTGCAGGAAGGTGAGTGGGGCGCGGGAGTCTTTTTCCGAGATCGCGCGGATGGAGTCCTTGTGCGGTTCCGCAAGGGCGCGGATGACGGAGGGAATATCGAGCACCAGTTCATCCATGAAGACGACCGAGCCGCCGAAACCGGAGGCTTTTATTTCGGCGGGCCAATCGGCAGCGGCGAGCTCGCGCACGTTCTTGCCCAGAGTTTTTTTAGCGACGGTTTTTGAAATTCCGCCCAGTAGTCCGGGAGGGATCATGAGGAGTTGCGAGGGGGCTGCGATCTTCGCGTGCGATAGGTCGATCCCGCCTTGACCAGCGAATGCGTTGCGCCAGCGTTGAGGCATCGCACTGATGGATTTGGCCAGTGTGCTGATCTTACCGGCGAAGGCGAATTTCAGGCCCGAATGGATGATGCCTTGCGAGGCCACGCTCTGGCCGCCTCCGATGGCAGAGGATTCAAGCAGCAAGGAGTTGTAACCGAGATTTTTTAGATAAGCATGAGTCCAGAGGCCGGCGATTCCGGCTCCGAAAATAACGATGTCCGCTGTTCTGGCGCTGCTCATCCCTTATCCTTCGGGGATCGCAAGGTTTACCCGTTCGATGCGATGCTGCCGTGGCACTGCTTGTATTTCTTGCCGGAGCCGCAGGGGCAGGGCGCGTTGCGGGGCGTCTTGGTCCATGTTTCGGGGTCGTTCTGGTCGAAGGGGCGGCGCTCGATGGGCACGGCTTGCGGGGTTCTGTCGTCCTCGTCTCTTTGGCCGCGCGGGGCGGCACTCATGGTCGCGGGGTCGATACGCCCCTCCTGCAACTTCGGCTCTTCCTTGGGTGTCATGCCGGGGATAACGAGTCCGGCGCGGCCCGGTTCGACGTTCAGTTCGACGATGCTCAGGGTCATGGTGACCGTTTCACGCATCATGCCGAGCATGTTTTCAAACATCGCAAAGGCCTCGGTTTTGTATTCGTTCAGCGGATCGCGCTGGCCGAAGGCGCGCAGGTTGATGCCCTGCCGCATGTGGTCGAGGTTCAGGAGGTGTTCCTTCCAGTGCTGGTCGAGCATTTGCAGGAGAATCATTTTCTCCACGCGGCGCCATACATCGGGCCCAACATTTGCGGCCTTTTCGGCCAGTTTTTTGTCGGAGGCGTCGATGATACGCTCAAGGATTTCTTCATCCGCTATGCCTTCTTCCTTCGCCCAATCGCGCAGGGGTAGATGCAGGTTAAGGAGGCGCACAACGTCATTTTCCAAAGCGTCCAGATCCCACTTTTCAGCATACGCGTTGGCGGGGATGCTGCGGTGTACGATGTCTACGACCGTATCATGCCGCATGTCACGAACGAATTCTTCGACGCTTTCGGATTCCATAATTTCGCGGCGCTGGTCGTATATGACTTTGCGCTGGTCGTTCATGACGTTGTCGAATTTCAGAAGGTTTTTGCGGATCTCGAAGTGCATGCCTTCGACCTTCGCCTGTGCGCGTTCGAGCATTTTGGAGATCCAGGGATGCTCCAGCGCCTCGCCCTCCTGAAGGCCGATTTTCTTGTTGCCGAGAAGGGCTTCGAGATTCTGACCCGCGAAAATACGCATAAGATCGTCTTCGACCGAGAGGAAGAACATGGATGCGCCGGGGTCGCCCTGACGGCCCGAACGGCCGCGAAGCTGGTTGTCGATCCGGCGGGATTCGTGGCGTTCGGTTCCGACGACATAGAGGCCGCCCGCTTCCTTGACGATCTGTTTATTCGCGGCGATCTCGTCGCGGATTTTTTGCATCGCGGCCTGTTTTTTGTCTTCGGGCCATTCGGCATCCACTTCCTCTGATACGCGCATTTCGAAGTTGCCGCCCAGTTGGATGTCGGTTCCGCGTCCCGCCATGTTGGTGGCGATGGTAACCGCTCCGGGCTTTCCGGCCTGCGCGATGATCTGCGCTTCCTGTTCGTGGTGTCGTGCGTTGAGCACCTTGTGCTTGATCTTGTCTTTTTTCAGACGCGCGGACAGCTTTTCGGATTTCTCGATGGATACCGTGCCGACTAGGACGGGTTGCTGGCGCTCCTGACATTCTTTGATCAGCGCGACGATCGCGTCGTCTTTTTCGCGCAGGGATTTGTAGATCTTGTCGTCGTGATCCAGACGAGAAACGGGCACGTGGGTAGGAATATCCACGACCTTAAGGCTGTAAATCTCCTCGAACTCCGAGGCTTCGGTCAGCGCGGTTCCGGTCATGCCCGCCAGTTTCGGATACAGGCGGAAATAATTCTGGAAGGTGATGGACGCGAAGGTCTGGTTTTCGGTTTGAATCTCGACGCCTTCCTTTGCTTCGATGGCCTGATGAAGGCCTTCGGAGAGGCGGCGGCCCTCCATCATGCGACCCGTGAATTCGTCGATCAGCATGATCTTGCCGTCTTTAATAATGTAATCTGTGTCGCGCTGGAACAGCTTGTGGGCGCGCAGGGCCTGATTCACATGGTGGACAAGGGCGACGTTGCCGATGTCGTACATGCTGCCGTCTTTGAGAATGCCGTGCTTGTGCAGCAGCTCTTCGACATGTTCCTGTCCGCGCTCGGTCAAGGCGATGTTCTTGTGTTTTTCCTCGCGCTCGTAGTCGGCGTCTTCGAGTTCGGGAATGATCTTGTTCACCTTGCCGTAAAGCTCCGTCGATCCTTCGGAGGGGCCGGAGATGATTAGGGGGGTCCGCGCCTCGTCGATCAGGATGGAGTCTACCTCGTCCACGATGGCGAAGTTGAACTCGCGCTGGACCATTTGGTCCAGGCGGAATTTCATGTTGTCGCGCAGGTAGTCGAAGCCGAACTCATTGTTGGTTCCGTATGTAATATCCGACATATATGCTTTGCGTCGATCGGGATCGCGGAGGTTTCCGACAATGCATCCTGTGGTCAGGCCAAGGAAGCCGTATATTTTTCCCATCCATTCGGCGTCACGTTTGGCGAGGTAGTCGTTGACCGTGACGACATGAACGCCTTTTCCGGAAATCGCGTTGAGGTAGACGGGCAGGGTGGCGACGAGGGTTTTACCTTCCCCGGTGCGCATTTCTGCGATCTTGCCCTCGTTCAGGGCCAGGCCGCCGATCAGCTGGACATCATAATGACGCTGGCCAAGCGTGCGCTTGGCGGCTTCGCGGACTACGGCGAAAGCCTCATGCATGATGTTGTCCAAGGTCTCGCCTTTGTTCAGACGTTCACGAAACAGCACCGTCTGGGAGCGGAGCTGTTCATCGCTCATCTCCTGGTACTTGGGTTCGAGCGCATTGATGCGCGGAACGTGGCGGCCAAGTTGCTTGAGTGTCCGGGTGTTTGTGGTCCCGAAAAGTTTACCTAAAATGCCGATCAAGTGAGATATTCTCCCGGAAAAGCCCCTAACAAGTCGTTCTGGTATAAGGCTCCGGGGGCGCGGCGTCAATAAGGGGGTTGACGCAAAGGGCACTTTCCCTATTGAAAAGATGGGGCGCTTTCTATAGTCTGCGCGGGTAATTCTGCATACCGTCCAGATCTTTATATTTGAGGAATATCATGTCTTATCTGCCCCAAAACAGGGAAAACCAGCTTGGATCCGAGTCCGGCCATGCGGTTGTTACCGTTCTTATCGTTCTTATTGTCGGCGCTCTTGGTTTTCTTGCCGGGCGGATGATCCCGACTGCCAATCTGCCAGGACCTCTGGCACAAATTGCTCCGGCCGCAACGTCTTTGGCCTCTGCAACGCCTTCGCAGCCTTCTTCTCCCGAAAATCCGCTGGTTGCCCGCGTGAACGGACAAGACATTACCAAAGCGGATGTCCAGGAGATGCTTAAGCATATGCCCGAGAATTTCAGACAGTTTCCTGAAGATGTCGTTGCGCAGATCGCCTTGGATCAAATGATCGGTGAACGGGTGATCGACGCGAAGATCGGCAATTCTGGTCTTGACCGCGATCCTGAGGTGCAAAAGGAACTGGCCAATGCACAAAAGCAAATCATCCGTTCGATCTTCATTGAGCGCGAAGTTAAGAAGGCCATGACGGATGAGCGCATCAAGAAGGCTTATGATGATTATTCTGCCGGTTTCCAGAAGGTTCAAGAAGTGAAAGCTTCTCATATTCTGGTTTCTGCGGAAGACGAGCAAAAAGCCAAAGACCTGATCAAGCAGCTTGATGGCGGCGCGGACTTCTCACAGCTGGCCAAGGAGAATTCACTCGACGGTTCGTCTGAGACAGGCGGCGATCTGGGTTACTTCGCCAAAGAGGAAGTCGTTCCCGAGTTTGCCAAGGCGGCCTTCGAGACCAAAGTCGGTGCTTATACCAAGACTCCGGTCAAGTCCTCGTTCGGCTATCACATCATTAAGGTTGAGGATAAGCGCGAGCGTCCGCCTGCCGATTTTGAAACTGCCAAGCCCTATCTCGAGCAGGAGATCAGCCGTCAGCTTTACAACGAAATCGTTGCACAGTGGCGCGAGGACGCTCAAGTCGAGCGGTTTGACGAAAAGGGCAACCCGGTTAAGGACGAGGAGCCACAAGAGCAGGCCGAAGGCTTAGAGCCGGATGCCGGCGAGCATGAAGCCGTCGAGCCCGCTACGGGCGAGGATGCCGCTTCCGGTGCGCCTGCCGATGCTCCTGCGGCCGAACCTTCTGCGATGCCTGCCGAAGAGCCTTCTGCGGAAGCCGCTCCGGCGGAACAGCCTGCGCAGTAAGCGGCGTATGACCGATATGATTCTTCAGAAGCCGCGCTCTCAGTGCGGCTTCTTTCTTTTTTTCGAGGATGAGCGATGACCAAGATGAATTGTCATGAGGCGCTGGCTTTGCCGAGGCCGGACAGGCCTTCGGGCTTGCCGGTCGTGTTTGTCGCTGCGGCGGCCCTTATCGATTCGTCCGGGCGCGTGCTTCTGGCACAACGCCCCGAGGGCAAGAGCATGGCCGGTCTGTGGGAGTTTCCCGGCGGCAAGGTGCAGGCGGGCGAGACGCCGGAGTTCGCGCTGATGCGGGAGCTTGAGGAGGAGTTGGGGATCGAAACGCGCGAATGCTGTTTTTCGCCGCTAGGGTTTTCCTCTCATAGCTATGACGATTTTCATCTTTTGATGCCGTTATTCGCCTGCCGGGTCTGGCGGGGAGAGCCGCAGCCGCTGGAGGCGCAGGCGCTCGCGTGGGTTTTGCCGCAGGATTTCTATGATTATCCGATGCCGGAAGCCGACATCCCGCTTGTTTACCAAATCCGCGATCGGCTGTAGAATGGGCATATGTACCGTTCCGTCTATGATTTCCGCACATTCTATAATTCTCCGCTGGGGCTGGCCGTTCAGAGCATTCTGAACCGCCGTATCGCCTCATTCTGGCCCGATATTGCGGGGATGCGCGTCATGGGGTCAGGCTATGCGGTGCCCTATCTTGAGGCGTTAGCGGACCGGGCGGAACGGGTTTTTGCTATGATGCCTGCGCGGTTCGGGGCAGATACATGGCCGAAGGAGGCCAAAAACCTCGTCTATCTCTCTGAAGGGTCAGCGCTTCCGGTGGAGAATGCTTCCGTTGACCGGATTCTTCTCGTGCATCATCTGGAATATTGCGAGCATCTGCCTTCAAATCTTCATGAAATCTGGCGAGTGCTTAAGCCCAACGGGCGGATCTTGGTGATTGTGCCCAACCGGGCGGCGCTCTGGTCGCGGGTGGAATGGTCGCCCTTCGGGCATGGAAGTCCGTTTTCGTTCTCGCAGCTCTGCTATTCCCTGCGCGAGAATTTGTTTGTGCAGGAACGCACGCAGGGGGCGCTTTTCGTGCCGCCGTTCAAGTTTTCGTTTTTCATCCGCTCGTCGAGCGTGTTCGAGCATGTCGGGCGGGTTTGCCTGCCCATCGCGGCGGGGGTTCACATGATCGAAGCCAGCAAGCAGGTTTATGCCGGGGTCGATAAGGGCTCGGGCTCGAAAGTTCTGGCGGGGCATCCCGGGTTTTTCGGCGGGCGGCCGCCCGGCGTTCCGGTGCCGCAGAATTTCAGTGCGCGGATGGCGGCGTTTTGGCGCGGGCGCTCGGGCGAAGATTAACTTTAAATTCCCTTCAGCGGGTCGTTCGGATCGGTGCCTTCCATGAACTGGCCCTTTC
Organism: uncultured Pseudobdellovibrionaceae bacterium; assembly: GCA_964583335.1. GTDB lineage: Bacteria > Pseudomonadota > Alphaproteobacteria > Micavibrionales > Micavibrionaceae > JAGNKE01. The sequence continues at coordinate 202,609 of CAZOVG010000005.1, forward strand.
TGTCGGCGTTGGTGATCTGGTAGACCAGACCGATCCAGCTTGAGAGGATGCTGCGTCCGCTGTCGGTCCATGTATTTTCCAGATTGTCCGCGATGAAATCCTTATGGCTTTCCATCAGCGCCATCGTGGCGTTCGCGCCTCCGGGGGCGATGCGCTCGATGATCTCCGGCTTGAAATAATTTTCGGGGAAGGGCGGCAAATCGGCACGTTCGCCGGACTCGAAGCGGCGCAGTTCGCGCTCATATTCCTTGAGAAGGCTGATTGTGTCGTATTCCGGGTGGCCCTGCATGCAGACGAGGCGGAAGCCATCGGGGCTGACGGCGATGTGGGTTCCGCATTCTTGGCCTTTAATCAGGATTTTCATTCCGGCGGCGTGGAACTGGTCTTCGGAAATGTCATTAAAGCGCGAATGGGGAACGTCGAAAACGGTATTCATGTTGCGCACCAGCGGGTGCAGCCTGTCTTCGATCCGGTGGCGGTATACGCCCCAGAGCTTCTGCCCGCCGGGAAGGGGGCTGCGCTTCTGGTTGTAGCGGAACTGCATTACCGCATGCGTGGCGAGGCACGAGCAGAGGGTCGATGTCACGTTGTCCCAAGCCCAATCCACAACCTTTTTCAAAGGGTCCCAGAACGGCTCCTTCTCAAGGTGGGGTTGGGAGATGTTGGCGCCGGTGATAATCAGGGCGTCGAGGCCTTCTTCTTGCAATTTTTCAAAGGGTTCGTAGTATTTCTTTACATATTCTTTGGTTTCGGCGCTGCGTTCGAGCTCGGGCAGTGTGAAGGGGTGGACGTACAGCTGCGCGATCTGGTTACTTTCGCCGATATGTCGGAAAAACTGGCGTTCCGTGGCGGTCAGGGCGGCGTCGGGCATCATGTTGAGCAGCCCGATATGCATTTCGCGGATATCCTGCTTGGCGGCGCGTTCCGGCGGCAGGACGGTGCGGCCCTCCTGCTTCAGGCGCTCGAAGGTCGGCAGGTCATTATAGGCCACCAGAGGCATTTAATTCTCACGATCCGTTTGATTTCTTTAACGCTTATCTATAAATAAGCTTTTATAGGTTGGGAAAGACGGCAAGTCTATGTCAAAAACGCTGAGCGACATTCGGGTAAAAATCGACAAGATCGATGACACTGTTCACGATCTGCTGATGGAACGCGCCTCGCTGGTCTCCTCGATCGCCGAGGCCAAGCGCAAATCCAATCTCCAGATGGTCCAGCCCGCGCGGGAGGCGAAGATGATCCGCCGCTTGCTGGCGCGTCACAGCGGGCCGCTGCCGCGTCAAGCAGTCGTGCGCATATGGCGCGAGCTTGTGGGCGCTGTGGCCCTCTTGCAGACGGGCCTGACCGTGGCTGTATTTTCCGAGGATGACGGTAATCCGCAGTGGGATATGGCCAAGGATTACTTCGGCACCATCGTGCCCATGAAGCGGATCAACAGCGCGGCGGGCGCCATTGGCGCAGTGCGAAACGACGAGGCGTCCTTTGCCGTCATGCCGTGGCCCGAACTGGATCAAAAGGCTGCATGGTGGTCGCATCTCTTCGAGCAGCACAGCGAAACGATGTCGATCATTTGCGCTTTGCCCTATGGCATGCATGCCAAGAAGGGCTCTGCCACAATCACGCACCGGGCGCTGGTCGTATCCAAGTTTGAGTTTCTTCCATCCGACGAGGATTACACCTTCGTCGGTCTTGAACTGAGCGCCACGATCAGCCGGACGAAGATCGTCGAGCGGCTGACCGAACTGGGGCTGAGCACCGTCAATCTCTATAGCTCCAAATCTACCCGTCGAGCAGACTCAAACGTGCATCTTGTCGAGGCGCGGGGTTATATCGCCTCCGATGCGGCTCTTCTGGAGACTATCCGACAAGCGTTCGAGGGCGAGTGCAGCTATATCGGCGTGGTCGGCGGGTATCCGGCGGTGCCGGAACTCGATGAATGACTCTGCGGCGGATGCGCCGTTCTTAATAAAAAAGCTGGAATATATTTTTAAGAGGCGCGCCGAACAACAGGCCGCTCTTGCGAGAATGAGGACTGATTATGTTTGAGAAAGTAACGATTATCGGGATGGGGCTTATTGGTTCGTCGGTGGCCCGGATTATCCTTAAAAAGCGGCTGGCCAAGGTTTTGGTCGCGGCGGATGCGAGTCTGGACGTGTGCAAGCGCGTGCACGATCTGGGGCTGGCGCACAAGGTCACGGACAATCTGACGGAGGCGGTCGAGGGGGCGGACCTCGTGATGATTGCGGTTCCGGTCGGGGCTATGCGGATCGTCGCGGAGCGGATCGCTCCGGCGTTTAAGCAGGGCGCGATCGTCACCGACACGGGCTCGGTCAAGATGGCGGTCATCGAGGCCGTCAAGCCGTTCTGCCGCCCCGGCGTCGAATTCGTGCCCGGGCACCCCATCGCGGGGACCGAGTTTTCCGGGCCTGAGGCGGGTTTCACGGAGCTGTTCGAGAATCGCTGGTGCGTTTTGACGCCCCTGCCGGATACCGGCGTACGGGCGGTCGAGAAAGTCACACAGCTGTGGGAGGAATGTTCGGCGCGGATCGAGATCATGGACCCGGCGCATCACGACCTTGTACTGGGCATCACCTCGCATCTGCCGCACCTGATCGCCTACACGATCGTGGGGACGGCGACAGAGCTGGAGGACGATATCAAATCCGACGTGATTAAATTCTCCGCGTCCGGTTTCCGGGATTTCACACGGATCGCGGCGTCCGATCCGGTCATGTGGCGGGATATTTTCCTCAACAACAAATCCGCCGTTCTTGAGGTGCTGCAACGGTTCAGCGAAGATCTCACCGCCTTGCAGAAGGCGATCCGGCAGGGGAACGGGGATTATCTTTATGACGTCTTTACAAAAACCCGCGCAATCCGAAAGCAGATTGTGGAGCAGGGACAGGCGGAATAAGGCGGCCTGAGCTTTTGGCTTTATTCAAAATGCCTGCGGCGTTTCAAATCCATGATCTTAATCGGGCCGAGATAGACGGCCTGTCCTCTTGAGGTCAGGGTGAGCCTCGTCACGCCGCCGCGCTTCATCGCGGCCAGCGTGCTGCCCGCGAGCATGGCGGGTTGGGGGCGGACGATTTCCAGCTGCGCGAGCTTTTGTATGAAGGGCTGTTCGTTTTCCAATTCCAAATCGAGGACGATTTGCGGATCGTCGTCTTTCACCAGATCAACCAGCCCTGAGGCGCGGAACACGAAGTCGCCGCTGAGCGCTTCGCTATCAATCAGATCATAGCTTTGGCCTCGCGGGCGGACGGTCGCCGAGACGCTTTCAAAATCGAGGGGTCCGAGCCAGTAACGCTGTTTGACTTGAAGCTGCGTGATCTTGGCGGTGATCGGCATGCGCGGCAGGGGCCATGCCTCGGCGTGCGCGGACGCGATATGGAGGGTTCCCGCCGGGCTGAGAATTTCCAGTTCGCCGATATCGAGTTTCATTTTACCGGGAAAGCCCGTAATGACCGGGACCGGACGTTTGACGATCTTGGCGATCCCCTCGCGTTCGGCCTCGTCGAAGCGCTCGCCGATGCGGGTCTTGATCACATGCGCCACGACGAACCAGTTGACCGTGTAGGCGGCGGCCAGAAGCAACGCCACGATCAGGGCGATCAGCCCGCTGCGTGGTTTGCGGCGGGCGGCGATCTGGGCGCGGGCCTCGGTCATTAACTCGTCCGTGCGCCGTTCAAGCGTCTCTTGCAGATGCGAGAGGATTTTATCGGGCGCTTCCCCGGGCAGGATCGGCGGCAGAAATTCAAAGACGACGCGGCCGGGCGTTTTCAGCCAGCTGTTGCGCGGCCAGAATACCCCCGTATTCATCGCCAGCGGGATGATGGGAAGGTTCGTGGCCTCCTGTATCCGCACCACCCCGATTTTATAGGGGCGGTCTTTGGCCGTGACGTGCGTGGCGACACGGGTGCCCTGCGGGAAGATGATAATCGGACGCCCCTGTGCCATGACGCGGCGGGCTCCGGCCTGAATGGATTCGATGGCCGCCTTGGGGGTGCTGCGGTCGATGGCGATGACGTCGGATTTGGCAAGGTAGCGGCCCCAGAGCGGAATTTTCAGTAACTCGCGCTTTAGGATGATCGCCGGATCGTCGAAGAGGATATGCAGTTTTGTGGTTTCATGGGCGGATTGATGCTTGGCGGCGACGATGCAGGCGCCGGGCGGCAGGTGTTCGCGTCCGCGCACCTCGAAGTCGAGGCCGAGGATGTAGCGTTCGAGCAGATGGTTGGTGAAGACGAAGGCATGCACCACCGTCATAAATGCCCTTCGCGGCATCAGGAGCGTGGGAAGGCAGAGCACGCAGGCGATCGCGGTCAGGCCGAAAAAGCAGAGGTTATAAAGCGTGGAGCGGATGAAATAGCGGGGCATCGCGCGTTTACACCGTCAATCCACCGACATGGTGAGCAGGCGGAAGAGGATCTTATGGTATTCGCTGAAGGCGAGTTCCCAGAATTTCCATTCCAGCAGACCGTAATCGCGTTCCGCCACCGGGTGGGGGATGATTTTTATCTGCGGCAGGGTGCGTTTAAATTCTACGAGCGCACGGCCCATGTGATAGCCGGAGGTGACGAGGCGAATGGATTTAAAGCCGTTGCTCTCGATCCATTCCTTCGCTTCGTCGGCATTGTCGTACGTTGTCAGGGCCTTGTGGCCGAGCGTGACGCAGCAAGTCGGGGGCGGCTCTTTGCCCTTCCAGTTTTTCAGGATGTCCTCGACCGTGACTTTTTCGTGGACGCCGGTGATGAACAGGCGCGGCGCAAGCCCCTGTTCCAGAAGGTCGAGGCCGGTCTGGATGCGGTGATTGCCGCCGGTCAGTACGACGATGGCCTCGGTCTTTTCGTCGGTGTTCGCGGGGCCGACGGTGAGGGCATAGACGCTAAAGAGGATGAATCCGCCCAGCCAGAGCGAAACGACGGTGGCGATCAGGCCGGAGACTGCCTTTAAAAACAGGGTTTTCATGGTGCTTCCGTTTTACGGCATCTGTGCGAGGGTGCGCAAGACCGTAAAACGCGCGGTCGTTCCCGAGATGATGCAGGCCAGAAGGGGTAAAGATAGAAAAACCGCCAAATTTACGGCGTTCATGCTGATTTCCGGAACGAGCGTGACGCTATCCTGTCCGGAGATGAAGATGATCAATCCGGTCATGGCCACCCCGGCGAGCGTTCCGATCAAACTGCCCAGAAGTGCGATTATGATCGCGTGCCATTGGAACTGACGTGCGATGTAGGAATCCGTTGCCCCGATGAGGTGCAAAATCTCCACCTGATTTCGATATATGGCCATACGGGCGCGTACGCCGCTGGAGATCGCAGTGATGGTTGTCACCGCGACGATCAACGCGACCATTAAGGCGACGCCTTGCAGTGTTTTGACGAAGCGCAGGATGTCTTGCAGCCATTCACGATGTGTGTCCACGCGAGCGGCGGATGAGGCGCCTGTTACGGTGGCCGTCAGACTATCAAGAGCCTCGGGGCTTGCGGTTTTTAGTTCTACAGCGATGAGGCCGGGCATGGGAATATCTTCAAAGCTAAAATCTTCGCCGATCCAGGGCGCGACAAGCCGCTTGATTTCGTGTTCGTCCATAACACGGAAATTCTGGATCGCCGGGTTTTTATCAAGAACTCCCGCAACTTTTTCAGTTTCCAGCTTGACGGACTCGGGTGACAGAATTTCGCCCTCCGGTGATTGTGTCCTGATTTCTATGGTAATTTTGTTTTCGAGTCCCGTGGACCAGCGTTCGGTCATGGCACGCAAGGACAATGTGCCCGCGCAGGCGAGAACAGCCAAAAAACTCATCAGGGCCACGAGCAGGAGAAGAAAATTGCGGTCGGTATCCGAGCCGAAGGGCAGGTCGCAGCCTTTATCGCCCAAAGCAAGACGAAGCAGGCTCTTGAGAATTACCGCGAAAATTGGGGTTTCAGACTGCATGTTTTAACTGCCCGCTTAAGGGGGCCTCCGTCGTTGTTTCCAAGGTCAGCTTACCGCCCGCAAGGATTAGGCGGGGGTGGCCGAATTTTTCCATGATGTGCGTGTTGTGCGTGGCGATTACGATGGTGGTGCCCATGCGATTGAGTTGCTCAAAGAGGTTCATCAGGCGAAACCCTATAGCATCATCAAGGTTTCCGGTTGGCTCGTCTGCCAGAAGAAGTTTGGGGCGAGCGATGACGGCGCGGGCGATGGCGATGCGCTGCTGCTGGCCGCCCGAGAGGGTCGGAGGCAGCTTATCCTTGCTGTCGCCGAGGCCGACCCAATCCAGAAGCTCTGCCACATTGTTGCGAATTTCCTTTTCCGGGCGATTGAGGATGCGAAGGGGGAGTGCGACATTGTCGAACGCGCTCATATGCTCCAGAAGGCGGAAGTCCTGAAACACGATGCCGATGCGCTGACGGATTTCAAACAGCCGCTCGCGCGGCAGCAAGCCGACATTGTGATCAAACATATGGAGGTTTCCCCGCGTGGGGCGGTGGCCGAGATACATCAGGCTGAGCAAAGAGGTTTTCCCAGAACCGCTCGGGCCTGTGAGGAAGTGATAGGACCCGGCGCGGATATGGACGTCTATGCCCGAGAGAATGTCGGGGCCGCTTTCATAGCGGAAGCCGACTTTGTCGAATTTGATCAAGGGGTGTTCCTATCCTTTGTCGTCTCGGTGGGGGCGGTATGCCTGTCGAGGATATTCTGTATCGCTGCTGCCTTCAAATAGGGATTTGTAATTTGCATCGCGGCGTCGTATGCCTGCGTCATCATTCCCTTATTTGCCAGAATCTTGGAAATCGTAACGCAAGCCTTGTTCTTGTAGGGGATATCGCTGATTTTGTTCAAGCTGATTTTCGCATTTTCATAATCACCGGCTTCTGCCTGAATTTCCGCTGTTTCGCCATAGGCTTTGTGGCGCAGGGAGTCGTTTTCCATGTCTCCTGCGGTTTTCCATGCGCCCTCGTTATCGCCCGCGAAGGCTTGACTCATAGCGATATACGTCAAAGCTATGCCGTAGGAGGGCGGGTGCGCTTCTTTGAGCTTTTCCGCCTGCTCCCGAAGTTGCGTGAAAATTGTGTCCTGTTTTTCTTTCGGCCATTTCAGCCCGGCCAGTTCCATGCCTATGCCGCGTATGGTCATCGCGCGTGTGTCGGGCGTTTCGATTTGCGGCAGCAGCTCAACCGCCCTTTCCGGCATTCCGGCTTTAGCCAAGGATTTTGCCAGCTCGCGGTAGGTCTGGTCGCGCTCCGTTTTATTCGTTAAGGTTATGGCGAGTTCTGCAATTGTGTCGTGAAGGCACTCTTTATCGTCTGCGTTGCAGGGTTTTGCATCCGGGGCGCTTTCCGCGGAGGCAGCAGCCGGGAGAATCGCAAAAGTCAGTTGGCAAAGGGCGGTCAGGACGATAAAACGGTGAAGCTTCATATTCTTACTCAGCGTCCTTAATAAACTGCGTGTGACTTGCCCGCGAAGGCAACAGAATCTATATTTACAAGATTGTGCGGATAAAGAGAAGATTGGCATTCCCATGATTATCACGTGTCCTGAGTGCACGGCCTCGTTCAATCTGCGCAGCGGTGCCCTCGGTCCCGAGGGGCGGAAGGTTCAATGCTCCAACTGCCGCCATGTTTGGCATGCGCACGAAGACGAACCGGACGATTTCGCCGATGACGGCGGCGCGGACGATGTTTTTTCCGGGGAGGCAGACGAAGGGTCCGGCAGCGGCGGCGATGATTTTGCCGCGCTGATGGGGGCGATGGATGAGCGGGAGTCGGCGCAGGCCGCGCCCGAGCCCGAGCCCGAGCCCGAGGAGGTTCTTAAATCTGTCCTCGACGAGGATTCCAGCCGTTCCAAGATCGTTGCCGACGATATTCCCGATGCGGTCAAGCCGGACAAGGCCGAGGCTTCGTTCAAGCCCGCGCAGCCGCCCGGCCCTCCCGTCTCCATGCAGGCCATGCTCGCCGGGTACGGCGCGGCGGGGGCGGTTTTTGCCGTGCTGCTGGGTCTGTTCATTCTTTTGCAAGGGCCGATTGTCGGAGCGTGGCCGCCCGCGCAGGCGGCCTATGCGCTCATCGGGCGGTCGTCCGTGATTGCCGGAGAGGGTTTGATCTTCGACCGGATGGAGGCTTACGAAGATGGAAACAGCCTGATCGTGAGCGGGAACATCATCAATATGACTAAGGAGGGGCGCGGGGTGCCGATGCTTGAGGTCACGCTGCGCTCGCAGTACGACGAGGCAATGGGGCGCTGGTATATCGAGCCGCCCAAACGTTTTATGGATGCCGAGGAGACAATCGCGTTCGAGGGGCGTCTTGAGCGCGGCGCGAACGAGGGTGTACGCGGGCGGTCCGGCGAGGTCAATGTTCGGTTTGTGCTGAGCGTTAGAACTGACGCAGAAGACGCCGGTAATACTCACGCTCCTGCGGCGGGCGATCCATCTCACCCGAGCGGCGACGAAGCTCTTTCAGAATCTCCTCAACACGCTTCTTCTCCGCCTCATCCGGGATCTTCACCTGAGAGCCATGATGGGGGCCATTCCCCTCCTGATCCCCACCATACGGGCGGCCCAGAGGGTCATACTTCTGGCCACGACTGAAGCCGAGCCCGGTCATCTGCTGCATCCGCTGGCTCAGGGTTTTCTGGAGCTGTTCCTGAGCCTCCTTGAGGTATTCGATGGCTTTTTCCTGATGGGGGATGGATTCCAGGGGTTGGTTTAGGCCCAGATTTTCTGATGAATCCCGCATCTCCAGTTCGGCCTTGCCCATGCCTTCGGGCACTTCGCCAAGCTTTTCTGATGACTCCAGCATCAGGCTGCCGAGGACATAGCGCAGGGCTTCTTGCTCGGCTTTGTTCGGTTGTGTGTCCAGGCCTAAGCTAGGGTTGCCCGGGTTTCCGGGGGTGCCCGGGCGGGGTTGCGACCCTTGGCCCGGCATGTCCCCGGGCGCTGGGGCCTGCGCCATTTCCCCGGGTTGGTCCTCTTCGAGAGCCTGGCTAGGTGGCGGCGGCGCGACGGGTTGAGGCGCGGGCGGCATGTCCGAAAGGCCGAGATCTTCCATAGTCGTCATCGGTTCTGAGGATACCGGCGGCACCAAATCCTCGGCCTGCGGCATCGGCTGCATGTATTGCTGGAATTTGCCTTGCTCCTTCGTCTGGTCGCGCAGCTTTTCCTGACTTTCGATCAGCTGCTGCAATTCGTTGATGCCCTCCATCGCCATCTGCATGTCTTCGGGCAGGGGCGCTTCCATCGAGGGGTCCATCATGTCGAGCAGGTTCTGGAGCTGCGAGAGTTTTTCCCGCGCGGAGTCGCGGTCGCCCGATTGTAGGTCGGATTCCATCTGCTCCATCATCTTCGAAAGCGTATCCGGGTCGATCATTTTGGCAAGATCCTCGGGATTGAAGTCCGGGGTCTCCTCGCCTTCGGCCATGCGCTTTTCCATTTCGCGGGACAGTTCGATGAAATATTCCATCATGCTTTCACGCAGATTATCCATCAGGCGGGCGATTTCCTCCGGGCTAGTGTTGGGATCACGCAAGGCATCTTCCAGTTGACGCTGGGCCTGACGCAGGTTGCGCATCGCCATGGAGAGGTTGCCGTCCTCGATGCTCAGAGCCGTCTCCCAGAGCAGTTCGATCACCGCGTCGGCGGTTTTTTCGACCTCTTCCGGCAGGTTGCGGTTCGTGTAGGTCAGGCGGGCGCTGGCCGCGCGGATGGACAGAAACGCGACGAGATCGTCGTGGAACAGGTCGGGGGCACTCAGGACGGCTTCGAGTTCGGCGGCGATCTGCGGGAAGTCGTTGCCTGGCGACCACGCGAGTTTCTTGCGAAGGGCGATCAGCAGCTTGGCGACCGGGTGTTCGAAATTGCGCTCGGGCAAGTTGAGGCTCACGGTTTCGGATTGGGCTTCCTGACCCTTGTGGTCCTTGACCGTAAACTCGAAGATCACGGGGAGGCCCGCCCATGTGTGGCCGGTGAGGTCATAGATCGGCTGCACCTTTAACTCTGTTGCGGCGGCGGACATGACCGGGCGGGTCTCCGATGCGTCCTTGCCCCGGGGCTTTTCGGTCACGACCGGATCGGTGCGCATCGTCATGGTCAGGTCGGTGACGCCGTAATCGTCCTTGACGATCAGCGGGAACCGGATTTGCCCGTTGGCCAGGATTTCATAAGGCAGGGCAGGTTCCTTTTTTTCTTCGGCCTGTGCCTGTTTTGAATTGGGTGCATTCGGATCATCCGGGAGGGCCTCCTCGATTTCGGGCGGTGCGGGCGGCTCGGCCTCGGCCAGATTTTCAGGGGCCTTGCCCTTTTCGGCGGCGGCTTGTTGTTCGGCTTCTTTAGCCTTCTCGACCGTGTCGTCAAGACGCACGGTCGGCGGGGTGTCGGGTATGAATTCATAATTCCAGCGGGCGCGGGGGAGGAGCATCTGGCGGAGGACGATCGCGTCCGCCGGGGCGGGTTCGATCACGGTTTCCAGCCCGTAGAGGCCGTCGCCCAGCGCCGGAACGGGGATGTTCTTTTCCCCCATCGAGAGGCCGGGGGCGAAGATCCCGCCCAGTATGCTGTATGAGCGGAGCTTGATCTGGCTGTCCTGCGGGATTTTCAGGGGTTCGGCGACCGCGCTTCCGGTAATATGGAGGGAGGCCATACCGGTGTATTCGGGCGGGGTGATCCAGAGTTCGTCGGCGCGGCCCTGCGAGAGAATGAAGCCGGGGGTTACGGGCAGAAGCCCCATCCAGAGGCGGCGCTGCCAGTCCGAGCCTGCGACCAGAACGGCGGAGATGAAAAGCAGCACGACCGCGAAGCGGAGCCCGCGCGGGTCGAGGCGGATCATCAGCGGGCGCAGCTTCGGTTTATTGAGGCCGGGCAGGGTTTCCAGCATCTGCTTTTGGCCCTTGTCCCACAGTTCGCGGGTCGCGCGTTTGTGGGGGTTGGCCAAGCGATCCTCCAGCGCGCGGATCTGGCCCCGGCGGAAGCGGCTCGTGTTTTCCAGCCTGCGGTCGATATCATCCCGGTTCGGGACATGAAAACGATAGGCGTCGCGGCGGATCAGCAGGAACAATCCGGCCACGAAGACTATAAGACCGGCGATCTGGCCACCCAGACCAAGGAATTGGGGCGCTTCGAGAATCCAGAGCGCGGCGAACAGCATCACCCACAAAGCGGGCCGCCAGAAGTGCTGGCTTATGCGTTCAAGAAGGAGCACGAAATACGTCGTGCGCCGACCGCGCCGCAGGGCGTCGAGCAGAGGCCGGTTTTCGCTGTCCAGTGGGTCGAGCATCTCTTCAGGATATCGGTTTTTTCAGGCTCAACCTACCCTTATTTTCAGGGTAGGGCTTTAGCCCGTGCGCGGCTTGGGCCGCCCTGTGCACAGGTTTTTCAATCCAGCCAGTCGGGTAGGGATTCCCCCCGGATCAGATCGGAGAGCGTCTGGCGCTTGCGGATCACGGCGATCCTGTCGCCATCGACCAGAATTTCGGCGGGCAGGGGGCGGCTATTGTAGTTGGAAGCCATTGAAAAACCATAGGCTCCGGCGGATTCGATCACGACCAACTCGCCCTTGCGGATTTCGGTCAGCGGGCGCTCCTTTGCGAAGGTGTCGCCGCTTTCGCAGATCGGGCCGACCACGTCGTAGGAGACCGGATTCCTACCCTTGTTTGCCGCGACCGGGCGGATGCCGTGATAGGCTTCGTAAAGGGTCGGGCGGATCAGGTCGTTCATCGCCGCGTCGAGGACGAGGAATTTCCGCGCGTCGGTTTCCTTGATGTAGAGGGTCTCGGTCAGTAGGACGCCCGCGTTGCCGACCATGTAGCGTCCCGGTTCGAGCTGGATTTCCGTATCGAGGGGGAGGATGATCTCCGCCACCCATTGAGCGAAGGCGTCGAGATCGAGCAGGGTGCTGCTGCTGTCATAGGCGATCGGGAAGCCGCCGCCGATATCAAGGCGCTCGACGGTGAGTTTTTCGGCGCGCAGGCGTTTGACGAGCGCAGCCACGTTTTCGTAGGCGGGGCGGAAGGATTCGACGGTCGTGACCTGCGATCCGATATGCACGGAGATGCCTACGGGGCGGACGTGCTTCATTCCGGCGGCGCGGCGGTACATTTCGACGATTTTATCTTCGGTGTTGCCGAATTTGTGATCTTTGCGCCCCGTCGATATCTTGGCATGGCCGCCGCCGGAGACGTTGGGGTTCAGGCGGAAGAGGACGCTGGCGGTCTTGCCCTTTTCGGCGGCGATCTTGTTGATCTGCTCCAGCTCCTCCCATGCCTCGATGTTGAACTGGCGGATGTCGGCGTCCATGCAGGCGCGGACTTCGGCTTCGTTCTTGCCGAAGCTGGTGGAGATGATCTTTTCGCCTTTGAATCCCGCTTCGAGGCCCCGGTACAGTTCCCCTTCGGAGACGATTTCGAGGCCGCTGCCGAGGGTTTTGAGCAGCTTGAGGATGCCGATATTCGAGTTGGCTTTGCAGGCATAGCAGAGCAGGGGCTGCCTGTCCGCCGGGAGGGCCTTTTCAAAGGCGGATTTGAGGGCGTCGTATTGAGCGCGAATCGCCGAGGCGCTGTAAACATAAGATGGCGTTCCGGCCAACCGCGCGATTTCGGGCAGCGGCACGTTATCGACATGCAAAATTCCGTTTTTTTCGGTAAAGCCGCTCATTTTTCGCTCTCTATTAGGAGTCAGGGCCAATCAACCGCCCAGACGGTCCTTTTGTTCCATGCCCGGCTGCGGGTCGGTCTGCGGGTTCGGGTATTCCGCCGGAAAGGTGCTGTTTTCAGCGCCCTTTGGCGGATCCACTTGGTTGGGCTTAATGCCGCATGCGGTCAGCGTAAGCAACGTGGCGGCCATCAAAAACATGCGGGATCGCGGCAGGGATTGTTTTTTCATCGGTCTACATGCTCGGTTGTTTCAATATTTTCTAGCGTGGTTTATAACAAAAGGGAACCCTCTTAGCGTGCTTTGACACTCAAATGAGCGAAGATTCATGAGCTTCCGTCCCGACCTTTTCTCCAGCCGCATCATCATCCCCATCGGGGTGGTTGTCGTGCTGCTTGTTGCGGGGGTTGCGATGATGATTAACAATGAGGCGCGATTGAAGAAGGCTGAGGCTCAGGTTTATCCGCATTTCCGGTCGCTCAAGAAGTACCCTGATGCGCTTTATTTGCCTAAGGTCGAAGTGTTAGGCCCCAGAGGCGGTCCCGTCAATCTCCGCAAGGATTTCAAAGGCCGGCTTATGGTGCTTAACGTATGGGCAACATGGTGCGCCCCTTGTGTTAGGGAGTTGCCTGAACTTAAGCTGATGAGCACGGCGCGGCAGCTTCCCGGGGTTGTCGTTGTGGCCGTGTCAATCGATCTACCCAAGAACGTTGATAAAGTTCTTGGTTTTATACAAAAGTTCAAAGTGGAGGATGTGGCCGGGTATCACGATTATAATGGCCGCTTGCAGGCGTCCCTACCGATCCGGGACCTTCCCGTAACCTTTATTATCAGCCCGAGCGGGCAGGTCTTGTATGAAATTACCGGGGAGGTTCGCTGGGCTAACCCGGATGTTGTAAATTTTCTTGCCTTTCTCGACAGTATTTACTGACGTATTTCCAGAATATTTCCACTTTTTTCCCCGTGTTTTGCCATCATAAGGCGTAGGGGTTTCTTAAGAACTCCCGTGGTATGATTTTTTGGCATTTTCGAAATTCATACAGGTTTTCTTAATTCATGAATCAGCAGGAAGAAGCGAGGCTGGAAGCCATTTCCCAGGACCAACTCGACGCCATGGTCGAGTTGCATAACCGCTTTCTTGAGGGGCGGCTGGGCGGACGACGGGCGCATCTGACGAATACCGATCTCACCGGATTATCGCTGCGGGGGAAAAACCTGCGGCAGGGGAATTTCATGGGCTGCGTCATGGAACGCATGGATCTCTCTGAAACGAATTTTCAGGAGGCCAGTCTTTACGCTTGCGATCTCAGCAACTCCAATCTGTTCAAGACGATCTTTACCCGGGCCGATCTGCGCGGGGCGCGGATCGAGAACGCCAACCTCGAAGGCGCCGATCTTGAATCGGCCGATTTGCGGGTCGGCGGCGTGGCGCGTGGTGGAAATTTTGATACCGGGCGCGCGGTGAATTTCCGGGGCGCGAATTTGAGCGGCGCTAAACTGTCCGGCTCGATGGCTTCCAAGGCTGATTTTTCGGATGCGATGATGGCGGGTGCCAATATCTCGCGGGCGGATTTCAGGGGCGCGAAGCTGGAGGGGGCGAACCTCTCGAACGCCAAAATTTCGGGTACGCAGCTTGCGGGCGCCAGCATGAAGTCCGCGATCCTGATCGGCGTCGAGCTTGCGGCGCTCAAGGGTAACGGGGTGGATTTTTCAGACGCGATCACCGACGACAATATCGGCACCTCGGTGGCGGCGCTGGGCGAGCCTCTGCCCAAGCTGATCGAAAATCACAGGCTCTGGCTGCGCACGGTCGGGCAGGCGGGCAAGCAGCTTGATCTCAGCGCCGTGGATATGCGCATGATCGGTTCGCTCAAGCTAGAGAAGATGACGGCGATCCGGGCCGTGGCGACCAAGTTTTTCGGGATGAATCTTTACAAGGTCGAATTGCAGAGCGCGGTTCTGGACGAATCCGATTTCCGCAACTGCGATATGGAGTTTGCGGATCTGCGGGGTTCCTCGTTTAAGGAGGCCAATCTTTCGCATGCCAATCTCAGTGGTGCGAACTGCTCATCGCTGTTGATCGGGACGGGCGGGCCAACAAACCGTTTTCAACCCTCTGTGTTCGAGAAGGCGCGTCTGCGTTATACCGTTTTGCGCGGGGCGCTGCTCAAGAACGCCGTGTTTCGCGGGGCGGACTTATCGTATGCCGACCTGCGCGACGCGGATCTGCGCGACGCGGATTTCAGCGGGGCGATCATGGAAGGGATCCTTCTGGACGGGGCCAATACCGAGGGCGCGGTGATGGAACGCGACCGCAGCCGCCCGGTTTTCCGTCTGCCCGCCGAGGGCAAGAGCTAAGCCTTTTCCTTACAGCTTCGATTCCAGCTCGGGGACGATCTGAAACAGGTCGCCCACGAGGCCGTAATCCGCGACCGTGAAGATGGGCGCGTCGGGGTCCTTGTTGATGGCCACGATGATCTTGGAATCCTTCATGCCCGCCAGATGCTGGATCGCGCCGGAGATGCCGACGGCGATGTAGAGATCGGGCGCGACGACCTTTCCGGTCTGGCCGACCTGCCGGTCGTTCGAGACGTAACCCGCGTCCACGGCGGCGCGTGAGGCGCCTACGGCGGCGCCGATCTTGTCCGCCAGCTTTTCGATCAGCGCGAAATTTTCCGCCGAGCCGAGGCCGCGTCCGCCCGAAACCACAATCTTCGCGGCGGCGAGTTCGGGCCGTTCGGATTTCACCAGTTCCTCGCCGACAAAGGAGGACAGGCCGGAGGATGCGGGTGCGCCTGCGTTTTCGATTGCCGCGCTTCCGCCCTCGGCCGGGGCGGGGTCAAAGCCCGTGGTGCGGATGGTGAGCAGCTTGATCGCGTCAGAGGATTTCACCGTGGCGATGGCGTTGCCCGCATAGACGGGGCGTTGGAACGTATCGGGCGATTCAATCGCGGTGACTTCGGAAATCTGCTGCGTATCCAGCAGCGCGGCGGCACGGGGCAGGACGTTCTTTCCGAAGGTCGTCGCGGGGGCCAGTATGTGCGTGTAGTTTTTGGCCAATCCGACAATCACGGGGGCGACGTCCTCGGCCAGAAGATGCGCCAGAGCGGGGGAGTCCGCCGAGATGACTTTGGTTGTGCCCGCGATCTTTGCGGCTTGCTGCGCGACTGAGGCGCAACCGCTTCCGGCGACGAGGATGTGGATCTCTCCGCCCAATTTTGCGGCCGCACCGACGGTGTTGAGTGTGGCGGGGTTGAGGGCGGCGTTGTTATGTTCGGCGATGACGAGAATAGTCATTACAGTACCTTCGCTTCGTTTTTCAGTTTATCCACCAATTCATCCACGGAAGAAACCTTCACGCCGCCCTTGCGGACGGGCGGTTCGGAGACTTTGACCACCGTGAGGCGCGGGGCGATATCCACACCCAGCGCGGCGGGTTCGAGAATGTCGAGCGGCTTTTTCTTCGCCTTCATGATTTCGGGCAGCTTGGCGTAGCGCGGCTCGTTCAGGCGCAGATCGGTTGTGACCACGGCGGGGCTTTTGAGTTGGAGCGTTTGCAGGCCGCCGTCGATCTCCCGCGTGACCTTGATGGCGTCGCCCGCGATCTCCAGTTTAGAGGCGAAGGTGCCCTGCGGCCAGCCAAGGAGGGCGGCGAGCATTTGCCCGGTCTGGTTGGAGTCGTCATCGATGGATTGCTTGCCGAGGATGATCAGGCCGGGTTGTTCGCGCTCTGCGATGGCCTTGAGGATTTTGGCGACCGCCAACGGTTCTACGCCCCCCAGATCAATCGGCGCATCGGTCTTGACCAATATGCCCCGGTCGGCGCCGATGGCCATGGCCGTTCTGATTTGTTCCTGCGCCTTATCCGGGCCGATGGAGACGACGACGACTTCGCTGGCCTTTCCGGCCTCCTTGAGGCGGACGGCTTCCTCCACCGCGATTTCGTCGAACGGGTTGACCGACATCTTGACGTTGGCGAGATCGACGCCGGACTGGTCCGTCTTCACGCGGATTTTGACGTTGTAGTCCACGACGCGTTTTACGGGGACGAGGATTTTCATAGGCGAACTCCAGAGGCACCATAGGGGCGAATTTCGGGCAGGAATCAGGCTCCGGCCCTTACCCCTATGCTGGCCCAGAATGGCTGTTAAGACAATGGTTTGGTCATAAAAAAATAAGGGTTCTGTGGTAGGCTTGATGGATTGTAACGCCTTGCAGTTACATGCTTTTACGGGATGGTTGATTTTTATTTTACAGAACAATAGGATGCGGGTGCCATTCGGGCATAAGTTTTTCAGGGAGTTGAGGGTTTGAAACGCATTTCGGAATTGCTGATCGGGACTTCGTTCGCCGCGCTGGCGGGTTGTGGCTCATTGTCCGGGGGGATTACAGGTCGTGACGATCCCGATGGATATGAGCGGATCAGTAAAGCGCAAACCGGAAACACGACGGTCTTTAATCTGCGTAACGGCTGTGTCGTTACCGAGACGATCACGCAAGAACCGAACCTCTACCGCTTTCACGGCGAGATGAAATGCCCGTGGGACGAAGAGAAGGCGGAGCCTTGAGGTTTCATCGGTTGTAACGGGTTTTTTCCGAAATTTTCTGGTTCGAGCGTTTTATCTGCTCGTAAATTTCCTGAGCGGCTTTGCGGCCTGTTCCCTCGTCGTTTGAGTCGATGTATGTGATGACAAGGCCCGCAGAGAGTTTCTTAAAAAAAATGTGATACGAGTACATATTAATAGGAATTTTTGACTCTTTGTCTTCATAGAAGATGTTCATGCATACTGTGGTTAAGTATGAGTTGTCTTCGCAAACCGTGGGCTTTTCAATTTTCGTGTAGTCCTTTTGTCCACTGTCATAGGTTTCAGAAAAAAAACTAAAAACTCCTTTTATGAACTCCTTTTTAGTTGTTGCTTCATCAAACGTACTTTTAGACTTTGCATACTGCATCATCATCATGGACCCTGCGGCAACAACTAAGTTACCCCACGGATCATAGCCATCAGTGCTTGCTCCGCCTTTTCCTTTATATAAATCATCGTTGATTTGTATGGTGACAAACCGCTCCGGCAACTCGATCGTGAAGTAAGCGGTCTTGATCGTTTTCGCGTGTGCGGTTAACGGCGCAAGGATTAGTAGCAGCGTCAGGACAAGTTTCTTGATCATGCGTTCACTATAAAATATCTGCCGCGTAATCGGTCAAAGAAAAAGGCGGCCTTGAAGCCGCCTTTCGTTTTTCTGGTCAACTATGCGCCGCTGTTACTGTGCGGGCTTCGAGACGGGGGGCAGGGTTTTGGCGATCTCGTTTTCCTTGCCGAGGCAGGTGGGGTGGCCGAAGCCGCCCGCGCTTTTGCCGTCAGCGATGTCGAAGATGATCGCGTCGGTCTTGTCCGCCGCCACGCCGGAGGGGACGTAATCGAGCTTCAGCGCGTTGCGGACGCGCCAGGCGATGTTATGGTCGGCGCAGGATGTATCGCCCGACACACCGAGGCCGCCGACGATTTCGCCCTTGTCGTTATAGAGCGCCACGCCGCCGCCGAAGACGTTGACGCCGCCGACGCGTTCGCCCGCCATCGGGTCTTGCGGGGAGCCGAATTCCGAGGCATCGCCGTCATAGGCCGCGTCGGTGTCCACGGGGTTGCTCTCCTGCAGGCCGAAGAGGCTTGCGCCCGGCTGGACCGCCGAGAACAGGTTGGCGGTGGAGAGGGCGAGGCCCTTGAGGCTGAAGGCGTTGGCGGTGTTGGCCTTTTGCGCGGAGATCACGCGGCTGCCCGGCCATTGCGCGTCCACCGTCTCGCCCGTGTAGACCACGGCGCAGACGATGCCGGAGCGGTCAACCAACGTGCCCCACATGTCGAGGTTGAGGCCGCCGTTATCTTTCGCGCGGGCGTCCTTCAGCGCGGCCTGCACCTGCGCATAGGCGGGCAGGTCGGCGCACGTGCCGCTTGCCGCGTGGGCGGGCAGGGGCAGGGCGAAGAGGGCGAGCGCCATAAGGGCGGCGGCGGACAATCTGGTCATCGGGGAAACTCCATACGGGTGAATGTCATTCAGGCGGGGTTATAACGCAATACGGCGCTATGTAGAAGCCTAAAGATTTGCGAAAGAAAGTGGTGGG
>CAZOVG010000006.1:0-201931 GCA_964583335.1 uncultured Pseudobdellovibrionaceae bacterium
CGCCCACCTGCGCGATGGCCTTCCAGCTTACGCCTCTGGCCAACAACCCCATCATTCTGACGCGCGGACGCATCGCCGTGTTTCAGGAAGACAAGCCCGGACAACGCACCGTCACGGATGTTTGCATACATGGGTATGCAACACTGACGGCCAAGAACCTCAACCTCCACATGCGCGATAGCGCCGGACGGCAATTCATCGTCACCATCGACGTGGACGCAGGACCCTTCGAGGACGACAGCGAGGATACGCCATACCTCGTTATCAAGCAGGTACGCATTCATCTGCCCCCGGAGTTTGGCGCGCAATTCCCGCCGCTCTTCGTCAAGGCCCGCACCGTGCGCAGCCGGGAGACTTATGCGCTCCATCTGACCGAACAGGATCACCGCCTCAACGGCAGGCCCATGGCCGCGTCGTTCTTCAGCTTCGGCAAGGTCGAATGGGAAGCCATTCAGTTGATCGCGTGGGGCGACAAGCAAGTGGACATGCTGAGCGCCAACCTCGATCCCAGCCTCGCGCATGTCGGGCTTCTCAGTCCCGAACCCGTGCGGGATAAGGATGACCGCCTGATGGCCGCCACTGACTTCGGGCGGAAAATCAATGATCTCAAGTACCTGATCCAGATCGTCGAGAACAAGCTGGCCGAACGTTTCTGACGGGCGCTAACGCCCTGCAATTTCAGCCAAAAACAAAATCCCGAAAATCCAGAGTCGTTTTGTCGGAGCCTCGCTCCGAATCCTTTCCATAACGGCGCGCTCGCCGCGCCGCCGGAAAGGACGGCTTCATGGGCGCTTGCGCACTCTGCATCATCGAGGATCGTTGCGAACGGACCCGTCTGGTTACGGACCGCGAACTGGCTGATCCCGTCTTCATCCGAGCCTTACGCGATCTCTGCTACAGCCTGAATGTCTCCAGCTATCACTGGCTCGACTTCCTGACTGATCTGTACCGGGATTATCGCGGCTGCATCGTCGATGAGTCTGGCTGCACCGTCTTTCTCGACATGGACGTGTTTGAGGTTCCGCATATCCGTGACTGGTTCCGCGATTTCTGCTGCACCCCATGTCCGCCGCATATCACGCCCTACGTGCGGGGAGAGGCCAAGGAACGTGTTCGGATTCTGGCAACCATCCTGCGCGGCCAGTTCTTCGACTAGCACACCATCGTGTTCTGCGCGTTTCCTGTTGGGAAGGACGTTGCAATCTCGTATTATCGAAGGAGTGCAAACGTAGGCGGCTCGGGCTTTGAAATGTTCAACTTGATTATGCGGTGGTTTGAATGGGGAAATCGCAACGCCACTATCGGGCTGGATCGACTGTTCGAATACACAGAGGATCAGGTTGCGAACCAGTTCCGGGCGGACGGCAACATTCTCCTTGATCGTTTAGCGCGCCTGCCGTGCCTCTTCATGAATGAAGGACGTGGCGATGAAGAAGCTTTTGTCGGCTCGGTCATTCGCCCGCGCATCGCGAGCCGTGAAATTCATTTTGAGTACACGATAGATGCCGAAGTGCCCCCGTTGCGAAACAGCGTGATCTACGCAAACCGCAACGCGCTCGACATGCCGCAGGATTTTGAGTTTTCCAGAAATCATTGGGCGGTGAAGGACGTTGACCTGTACCGCTTCCTGCTCCGCAATAACCAACCAAGGCGGCAAAGGCCCTCCGTTTTTCGTGTCGAGGACTTTGAAAGGATCGAACCCACCCTCGCATCGGCCATGATGCCGTTCGATGCAGGGTTCAATGACGTTTATGCCGCGATCCGCCTTGCGGCAGAGAACGCGGGCCTTGTTTGCAGACGGGCCGATGACATCTGGGAAAACCCGGCGATCATTCAGGATGTGGTGTCCCTCATCGACCGCTCCCGTGTCGTCGTGTGCGATTGCACGGGCCGAAATCCGAATGTCTTCTACGAGGCCGGAATCGCGCACACGCTTGGACGGGAAGTCATCCTCATCACGCAGAACGCGGGCGACATTCCGTTTGATCTTCGTCACCTTCGCTACATCGCGTATCTGAACAACGCCGAAGGCCGCGCCGCGCTGACCGCTGCGCTGCAAGGAAGAATGCAGACGATCCTCGGCCACTGATGCACGGGTCGGTGCCCATATCCCCCTAAAACCGCTCAGCGCCTGACGTAGGCTTTCCTCACGAAAGGAGAGCAGCGTCATGCAGCCGTGGCAGCAACAGCAACACCATCATCAAAACCAAGCCGGACGGTCGATCTTCATGTCGTCCGTCATCGGCCTCTCGAACGTCATCGCGGTCGTCGTCGCGTTCTTCGCCACGCCCGTTGCGTATAATCGCACTGTGGGCTGGGTGCAGGGCTTCACGGCCAATCACTATGGCTACGGCTTCGAGGACATCACCGCTTTCGTCTGGTGGCTGATCGTCGCGCTGCTGATCTTCTTCTTCGCCCGCGCTTCGATCTCCACCGCGCTCGTGATGGGCGGGCTGGCGATTGCCGCGCGCTTTCTCTGATCCCGAACCTCAACCGCAGAAAGGAGCAATCATCATGTTCACGAAAAACAAGAAAGTGGGCGAAGGCTACCACGTCCGCAAATTCGACGCGCACAAGAAGGTCATCGACTGGGAATCCGTTGGGGGCTTCGCCTTCCTGATCTTCATGGGGCTGCTGCTGATCGGCTGGCTCACCTGAACCGCCCGGATCGCCATGCTCTCTCCCTCGAAGCCGGGCCGCGTCATCGCCGCCCGGCTTTTTCATTCTGAAAGGCCCGCCCATGATCTCGGACCGCAATGAGCATTACCGCTTCGGCAGCGCCGCCTTCGCCGATGCGCGGGAATTGGCCGCTGCGGGCTTCTTCCAACAATCGCCCACGTCGCTCTTGGTCGGCTTCTTTCAGGGCAAGCCACTCTGGTATCACGGCGCGGGCGGGCTGCTGCTCACGGCTGGTGCGCGCTCCGGCAAGCTCCGCGATATCCTCGCTTACAATCTCTGCTCGGGCATCTTCTCCGGCGGTTCGCTGCTGGCGCTCGATATGAAGGGCGAACTGGCGGCGATCTCACAGGACCAGACGCCGGACGGCAAATTCTGCGCTTATTGGAACCCACTCGGCCTGCATGGCCTCCCGCAGAACAGGCTCAACCCCGTCTCGTACATCCGGCGCGGTTCTCCGACTCTCGTGTCAGACGTGAAAGTTTTTACGGAAAACATGATCCCGCATTCGGGATCGGCCAACGGCAAGTATTTCGAGGCGCGGGCGCGCGATATCGTCGAAGCCCTCATTCTCACCCTCGTCGAACAGAACGGCACGTTGACGCTGCCTGATCTCTACCGCGTCGTGAACCTCATCCCCGGCAATGGCGAGGAATGGCTGGACTTCGCCTATGCCATGCATACGTCCGCATTCCCATTGGCGCGGCGCGTCGAGGAAGAAATCAACCAGTCGCGTAAAGACACGTCGAGCGGCGGCTTCCAAGGCATCTTGGGCGAGGTGTTCAAAGGCTTTTCGTGCCTCTCGGACCCGGTGCTGCTCGACTCGGTTTCGCCGCCTTATGACTTCGATTGTTCGGCGCTCACCGATTCCGGCCAACGCTGGCAGGTCTATCTCATGCCTCCGGCTGAGTTCGTCGATGCGTGGGCACCCGTCATCAAGGCGATCTTCGTGTCCGCCATGATCTACAAATCCCGCGCGCCCTCGGCTCCGCAGCAGACGTGGATTCTCGATGAATGCGCGCAGCTTAACAACTTCCCGCTGGTCGTGAAGCTCTTCACCTATGGCGCGGGGATCGGCATTCGCCCGTGGGCGGTGTTTCAGTCCACGGACCAGATGAATGCGCTCGGGCCGAACGCCAAGAACGTCATCACCTCAAGCGCCGCGCTGCAAATCTACTTCGCCCTGCGCGAAATCTCCTCCGCCAAGGACGTTTCGACCATGCTCGGAACGCAGACCTTGGAGTTTAACGACGCGCTGCAACAGGGCCAAAGCCGCTTGGCCAAGGGCCGCATTCTGCAATCGCTTCTGACAGGCGAAGACCCGCTCGCCGCCGGGATCGCCTTCAATCACTACAAACAGGCCGAACATCACCGCTCCAAGCAATCGCGTCCACTGCAAACCCCGGATGAAGTGCTGAATGCGCGGCCAGACAGCGCCTTCATCTTCACCGATACGGTGCAGCATCCCATCCTTGCGCAGCGCCAAGCCTATTACGCCCAAAGCTTCATGGCCGGACGCTTTCATCCGAACCCGTATCACCCTCCCGCTGATCGCGTCCGCGTTACACTCGGCTTCGGACGATCAGGCTGGCTCAATGTCAGACGGGAAGCCGTACCGCGCCGCTTCGCGCACTTCCCGCAATACGCCAACGGCCAGTGGTCGGTCGTCCGGTAAGAGAAGGATAGGACGTGTCCAAGGATACAGGCATCGGAAGCTACAGCTACGCAAACCGGGCAGACCTGCCGGGTGGTGAGCCGCGCTTCTATGCCTCTGCCCCCAAATCCCGCGAAGCCTTCGACAACGCCCGCGATCCCCTCATTGCCGAACAGAAGCGCGATCTCGGAAAGAGCGAAGCGCAGCGCCGCTTTGAACAGAGCCGCCGCACCGATAGCGGCTCGGATATGATCCGCCGCGATCAGCCGAAACCTGTGCTCAAGCCTTCGCCCGCGCTTTCGATGGGGCCGGACCGCGCCGCCTTCAACCGCGCATGGTCGGATGAACACCGCGCCGCGCGCAAGAAAGAGAAAGACCCGCTGCCGGAAACCTCGTCCTACACGCCGCCCCTGCAACAGGTGCGCGTCACCTTCGCCTTCCGCGAAATCGAAACCCGCGAAACCTTCATTGAAAGCCGCCGCGAAGCTGTCCGAGCCAAGCGCACGCGCGGAACGCAATCCCGCTAGCAAAAGGAGAAGACCATGAACGACCGCACACACGATCCCGGCAACGCTGGCAACACACAGCAACAAGTACACCAAGCACCACAGCACGAGTCGAACGGTCCCGCCGATGTGCTGCGCGATGGGAATATCAAAGCGACTATCTGGAAGAACGAGCGCGAGAACGGTCCATCTTACAGCACCACCTTCGCCCGCACTTGGCAGGACGAAGGCGGTGCGTACCGGGACAGCTATTCGTTTTCCGGCACTGAACTGCTGCGCGTCTCCGAACTCGCGCGCGGCGCTTACGCCCGCACCAATGAACTGCGGCAGGAGCATGTTCGGGATCAGAACCCGGCACACACGCAAGACGCGCAGGATGCTTACGACTCCGAAGATGATGCGCCCGCACGTGACGATGTGCGGACGTTCAAAACGAAACGCAGCAGCCAGCAAGAACAAGCGCCGCGAAGTCCGGTGCGCCGCAAATAGGACAACCATGAGCCGAGAATTTTCTGGCGTTATATTAGCTGTTCATGGTATGTTCTATTAAAGATAAGCGGTCCCGGTTTGCTGTGTTTCGAGCAACGGGGCCGTTTTTTTTCATCACAACACGAAAGGAAACCCAACGATGACTACACATCCACCGAGAACCCGTCCCAAGAACACGCCGCTTGAAGTGCTGCGCGACGGCAGCCTGAAAGCGACGATCTGGGAAAACGAAGGCGAGAACGGAACGTATTTCTCAACGACGTTCGCGCGGACCTATCAAGCCGATGATGGTTCGCTCAAGGACTCGCACAGCTTCTCCGGCAGTGAATTGCTGCGCGTCGCTGAACTGGCGCGCCAAGCATATTCGACCGTGAACGGCTTCCGCCGCGATCACGTCCCGGAACCTGAACCTCAAGAAGAGAGCCTGACCGATGCATATCGCCACGCTCTGTAACCCCTTCACGCTGCGCCCGGATGGTTCCGGGCGCGCGCCACCTCTTTACGCAGGACAGCCACCATGAACGATCCCAAAGCCCCTATCCACGAACGCGACCCGACGCGAGAGAACGACTCGACACCGGGAAATCTAACCATTCAATTCGACGCCCGCGAGTTTGCGCATTTCCTTGCGGACCTCGATCTGCCCGACGCGCAAAAGCTCGAATATATCGAAACGCTCTGGACCATCATTCTGCATTTCATCGACATGGGCTTTGGCATTCATCCGATTCAACAAGCCTGTGGGCAGTTTGAAGACGCTGCCGCTCTTTGCGGCGATGCCGATTCGGACGTGGTAAAATCTCCTCATCCACATTTGTGCAACGACTTCGGCGGCGCGGGCGAATGCCTGTGCATCGAAGGGATTCTAGTCAAGACTGAGGGGGAAACACCATGAGCAAGGAACTGACCACAACAAAAACTGAGGCAACAACCGCCGTTATCTACGCCCGCGTATCCAGCGTCGCGCAGATGCAAAAGGGTCATGGCCTTGGCTCGCAGGAAACCCGATGCCGGGAGTTCGCCCGGATGAAGGGCTATGAAGTCGTGGAAGTCTTCTGCGACGAGGCCGTTTCCGGTGGGATCATCGACCGCCCCGGCATGTTGGCGATGCTGGCCTATCTCAAGAAGAGCAAGCACACCGCGCATGTCGTTCTCATCGACGATATCTCGCGGCTCGCACGGGATATGAAGGCACACCTCGACCTGCGCGACGCCATCGCTGCTGCGGGCGGGCGTCTCGAAAGTCCGTCGATTGAGTTCGGGGAAGACTCCGACTCCATCCTCGTTGAAAACCTGCTGGCCTCCGTCTCGCAACACCAACGCCAGAAGAACGCGGAGCAAACCCGCAACCGGATGCGCGCCCGTGTTCAGAACGGCTATTGGCCGTTCATATCGTGCATTGGCTTCAAGCACATTCATTCGCCCGGACAGGGCAAGGTGCTGGTGCGCGACGAACCGCTGGCCTCGATCATTCAGGAAGGAATGGAAGGCTTCGCTTCGGGCCGCTTCGCGTCTCAGGCCGAAGTGAAACGCTTCTTTGAAAGCCACCCGGCCTTTCCGAAAGACCGCTACGGAGTGGTGCGCAATCAGCATGTCTCGGACATTCTGACCAAGCCGCTCTATGCCGGATATGTCGAAGCGCCCGATTGGGGCGTAACCCTGCGCAAGGGCCAGCACGAAGGGCTGGTGAGCTTCGAGACGTTTGAGCGTATCCAGAAGCGCCTCAAGGACGGCGCGCGCGCTCCGGCGCGGCCTGACCTGAACGCGGACTTTCCGCTGCGCGGTGCGATTGCCTGTGCCTGCTGCGAAAGACCACTCACCGCGTCATGGTCCCGCAGCAAGACCGGGGAACGTCACCCGTACTACATGTGCTTCAACCGGGCCTGCGAGGAACGCGGCAAGTCCATTCGACGGGATAAGCTGGAAGGCGATTTCGCCGCGCTGCTGGGTGAACTGACGCCCGCGCCCACGTTATTCGAACTGGTGCGGACGCTGATGAAGCATGGTTGGGATCAGCGGCTTGCGCAGGCTCATGCCTTCGCCAAGACCTTCGCACGGGATATCCAGACCCTTGAGAAGCAAATCGACGCCCTCTTGGAGCGCATTGTCGAGGCGACGAACCCCACGGTCATCACCGCTTACGAAACCAAGATCGCCAAGCTCGAACGCGAGAAGCTGGTGCTCGAAGAAAAGCGGCTCACGAGCGGCAATCCGCGCGGCAGATTCGAGGATATGTTCGAACTCGCCATGCGGTTCTTCGCAAACCCTTCAAAACTCTGGGTTTCCGGGTCACATGCACACCGCAGACTGGTCCTGAAACTGACCTTTGCAGACCGTTTGAGCTATTGCCGGAAATTGGGGTTTCGAACCCCGGAAATGACCTTGCCCTTCAAGGCTTTACTGTCTTTTCAAGACGGGCAGAGCGGAATGGCGGTGGGCGGAAGACGCAAACCAAGATACGTCTCAGATGTATCCATTGATTTGCCAGTGATTTTCTATTTCAGGAACATGTATGGCGATGAAGCCTGCCAATTATTATCCCTGCTTGTCACTGAACAAAAAATAGTCGCCGTCGATACCGACAGTTTTTGATATTACGATTTTTTAGAGTTTTCTACCATGAAAAAATATGTCCATAGGTATTGACATTTCATGATATGTCCACAATATTGGAAATATGGACATACAAGAAGCCCTTATCGCCTTTGACGCGCTTTCCCAGGAAACCCGCCTTCGGGTTTTTCGGCTGCTGGTGGAATGCGGCCCCGATGGTGCGCCTGCGGGCAAGATCAGCGACAGGCTTAAGATCCCACATAACACGCTTTCCTTCCATCTTGGTCACATGAGCAACGCCTATTTAGTTTTGTCCCGACGCGAAGGTCGTTCCATCATTTACAGCGCCAATTTCGAGTTTTTTACGGGTCTGATCCGGTTCATGGTTGAGGACTGCTGCCGCGTTGAATTTGCCAGCATCCGCGAGGACAAGAAAAAAGGATCGTCCGTGATCGAGCTTATGAATTGCTGCCAGACTAAAAAGGAGAAAAAGGCATGAAACTTTCAGACGTGAAGCTGTCCCTTGGCAATCTGCCCGCTGTCAATTTCAAGCTGCCGGACGGATTGTATGTGCCGCAACACTTTCATGTGACCGAAGTTGGATTGGTCACGAAGCATTTTATCGATTGCGGCGGCGTGGAGCGCGCGGAAACGGTTGTGAATTTCCAGCTCTGGGAAGCGGGAGATTACGATCATCGTCTCGCACCGCAGAAGTTTCTGCGCATTCTGGATGTTTCCAAGAAAGTGCTGGGCGATGCCGACGATCTGGAGATCGAAGTTGAGTACCAACAAAGCACAATCGGCAAATTCGGGCTTGAGTTCGATGGTAAAGATTTCGTTCTTACAGCCAAGCAGACTGCTTGCCTGGCGCAAGATGCCTGTGGGATTCCGGATAAAACGGCAAAGCAGGCTTCCGCTTGCTGCTCTCCAAAGGGAGGCTGCTGCTAATGACTCAGCGTGTTCTTGTTCTTTGCACTGGAAATTCCTGCCGTTCCGTGATGGCGGAAGCCTTGTTCAACCATCTCGGCAAAGGCGAGATCGAGGCTGTTAGTGCGGGCAGCAATCCGGCTGGCTATGTCCATCCTAAATCTATTGAAACTCTGAAGCGTCACAGGATCGATCATGGCAATCCGCGCAGTAAATCGTGGGATGAATTCGCGGGCCAGCATTTCGATCTAGTCGTCACCGTCTGTGATGCCGCAGCCGCCGAAAGCTGCCCCGTGTTTCTCGGCCCTGTCAAAAAACTGCATTGGAGTACGCCCGATCCGGCAAAGGCCGCAGGCGCAGATGAACAGATTAAAGCTGCCTTCGATGAGGCATTTATCATGTTGAAAGACCGCATCGAGGATTATCTCAGTGGCCACGCCTGATTCATTCGACCTGAAACGAAGGCTTTTTTCAGAATGGCTCGGCACGGCGATTCTGGTCGCCGTCGTGGTTGGCTCCGGCATCATGGGAGAAAATCTCGCGGATGGAAACGCAGCCGTGGCTCTTCTTGGTAATACATTGGCGACGGGCGCCATGCTTACAGTCCTGATCTTGATTTTTGGCCCAATATCCGGTGCGCATTTTAATCCAGTCGTCAGCCTTTCATTCGCTTTGCAACGCAAGCTGCCCTGGCCGGAACTTCTTGCTTATATAATAGTACAAATCATTGGTGGCGTAGTTGGCGCCATGCTGGCCCATATCATGTTCAGTCTTCCACTTATTGAATTCTCGACACATACGCGCACAGGCGGCGGCGTTTGGATCGGAGAGATTGTTGCATCATTCGGTCTGCTAGCCACTATTCTGGGCTGCCTGCGAAGTCGACCTGATGCTATCCCATATGCCGTTGGTCTATTTATCACCGCCGGATATTGGTTTACGTCATCAACCTCGTTTGCCAATCCGGCTGTCACCATCGCACGATCGCTGACCGATACTTTTTCTGGTATCAGACCAGATGACATAGGTGCTTTCATCGCTGCCCAGATCGTTGGTGCGTTATTGGCCACGGCTGTATTTAAGTGGCTTTTGAACCCCCACCAGTTTAAAACTGCATAATCTCGTAACGCCCCGTCCGTTTAGAACCCATAAAGCGGATCTTTCCCGCATCCTTCAGCCCTTCGATGTCCCGCCTGGCGGTCTTGATCGCCACATCAAAATGCTCCGTGATGTCCTCCGCGCAGGCTTTATTTTTACGCTTCAAAAGCATCAAAAACCAGCGTTGGCGGTCGTTAAGCGATTTTAATGGGACATTTATAGGGACATTTTTTGTATCGTTTTTATCGGTCAGAACGGGAATTTCAGGCTCCGGCGCGCTCGCCAAGGCGTGTTGTGAAAGCAGTCGGAAAGCATCCCATAAATCCTCCCCGCCGATCTGCTGCAGGACGAATTTCAGGATGCTTGGGGAGGATCTGGCCAAGAGTAGTAAATGTCCGGAAGATGGCGCATTTCTGGCCTCGTACCAGTTTTTGATCGCCCGTAAATTGCTGCTGGTCAGCTGACCGATCCGCTTGATGGCGGATGCCGTTTCGCCAAAGTCGCGGCGCAACGCTGCGGCCACGATTTTCGCCAGTTCTTCGTCCGAAATTGCCCTTGGTTTGATGGGAAAACTTCGGTCCATTTTTGAATGAGACATTTGTATCGCTCCTTGGTTAGGATTCCAAAGAGCGGTCGTGCGGCTGGCGCGCGGCGGGGTGTTGTCAAAAACGGAAAGAACAAACGGATGGAAGGGCGGAATAATTCGGCAGGGTCGACGGACGGGCAACAGCGCCGCCGCGCGGCCATGTATGTGCGTATGTCGACCGACCACCAGAAGTATTCGACCGAAAACCAGGCCGACGCGATCCGCGAGTATGCCGCCCATCGCCAGATAGACATCGTCAAGACCTACACCGATTCCGGTAAAAGTGGCCTTAAGCTGGATGGACGCGACGCCCTTCAAAATCTGATTGCCGACGTGCAGTCGGGTTCCAAAGATTATAGCGTCATTCTCGTTCTTGACGTGACCCGCTGGGGACGGTTTCAGGACGCAGATGAAAGTGCATATTATGAATATCTTTGCCGCCGCGCTGGCATTGACGTTCAGTATGTCGCCGAGCAGTTCGAGAACGATGGCAGTCCTGTCTCCACCATCGTCAAGGGCGTGAAGCGTGCCATGGCTGGTGAATATAGCCGTGAATTATCCGGCAAGGTGTTCGCAGGACAATGCCGCTTGATCGAGATGGGCTTTCGTCAGGGTGGCCCCGCCGGCTATGGCCTCCGCCGTGTACTAGTCGATGAAAATCGCCAGCCCAAAGGCACGCTCAAGCGTGGAGAACATAAATCCCTACAGACCGACCGCGTTGTCCTGGTCGCAGGGCCGGACGCGGAAGTCGATACGGTACGCTGGATCTACCGCGCTTTCACCGAGGAAGGTTTGCAAGAAACCGAGATTGCCCACGCCCTCAATAACAAAGGCGTTTTGACCGATCTTGGCCGTGAATGGACGCGCGGTGTCGTTCACGGCATTCTCACCAACGAAAAGTATATCGGCAACAACGTCTTTAACCGCCGTTCCTTCAAGCTCAAGAAACGCCGTGTCGTTAACTCGCCCGATATGTGGGTGCGTGCGGACGGCGTGTTCGAAGCGATCATCGAGGCGCGGTATTTCTATACGGCGCAAGGCATCATCCGTGAGCGGAGCCGCAAGTTCAGTGACGATGAAATGCTCACCAGATTGCGGACACTACATGAAAAACAAGGCTGGCTATCCGGCATTCTCATCGATGAAACCGACGATATGCCCTCCAGCAGTGCCTATGCCCATCGTTTTGGCGGGTTGACGCAAGCCTATAAACTGATCGGCTACGATCCTGGGCGCGATCAGCGTTACATCGAGGACAATAAATATCTGCGGAAAATGTATCCGGATGTTGTGGAGGGTGTGATCCGCAATATCCAAACACTGGGCGGAAAAGTTCACCGTGAAGTCGAGAATGATTTTCTGATCGTCAATAACGAGATCAAAGTCTCACTCGTCATCTGCCGCTGCGCCCAGACACCGGCTGGCACCAATCGCTGGAAGATCCAGCTCGATAGCAGCCTGATGCCGGACATCACCATCGCGGTGCGCATGGAGCCAGATAACCGCCAGATCCTCGATTACTATCTGATCCCCGCGATCGACGTTGAAAACCCGCAGATCCGTCTAACCGAAAACAACCACTTTTCGTTGGACGCTTATCGTTTTGACGATCTAGAACCGTTCTTCATGCTGGCCGAACGCGCCGCTTTACCGGAGGCTGCATGACCAAAGGCAAAGGTACGCGCGCTTCCGAGATCAAGATGATACCGATCGATACGATCAATATCCTCAATCCCCGTGTGCGAAACCAGAAAGTGTTTTTGGAGATCGCCACCAATATGACCCAGGTCGGCATGAAGCGCCCGATCACTGTTACGCCGAGCCGTTCAAAGGTAGACGGCAAAGAGTATGATTTGATCTGTGGCCAGGGGCGGATCGAAGCCTTTACGGCTTGCGGGCAAAGCCAGATCCCCGCCATCGTGATAGATGCCAGTGAAGAACAGGCCCTCATCATGAGCCTGGTCGAAAACCTTGCCCGCCGTCAGCATCGCGCAACCGACCTCTTGCAAGGGATCGAGATTTTGCAAAAGCAAGGCTATGACGCACATACGATTGCGGCCAAGACGGGGTTGTCCCTTGACTACGTCAACGGCGTTTTGAATTTGATGGAGCGCGGTGAAGAACGGCTGCTCTCCGCTGTTGAGGCCGGACACATGCCGATCTCGTTGGCGATCCGTGTCGCGGAAAACCCAGAAGATGAACAACGCGCCTTGCACGAGGCGTATGAATCAAAACAATTGCGCGGCAATCGCCTGTTGTTGGCCAAGCGCTTGATCGATACCAGAAAGCGGCGCGGTAAAGCCTTCGCCGATGAGCGCAAGCGTAGCAAACGCGATAAGGGTGATAAAGCAATCTCGGTTCAGGATGTGTTGAAAGTCTATCAGCGGGAGGTTGATCGCAAACGCCTGCTAACCCGCAAGGCCGATGCTGTTTCCAATCGTATGTTGTTCGTCACCGAAGCCTTGCGCGAATTATTGCAGGACGAGCATTTCAGCACGCTACTACGGGCGGAAGGTTTGACGACACTTCCTAAACCGCTGGCCGGATTGATGGCGGAGAAAGGTCACCCGCATGGCTAAGATACCAGCGCAAAATCCCAAATTGCACGCCAAACTCCCCAAGGGTGAAATCAAGGCAGGGTTTGATCAAGCCACCGTCGATCTCAAGATTGACCAGATTGTCTCGATTAAGCTGGTTACGCCCGCCGCGCGCAAAAGCCCTAAATATCATCAGATCCTCGCTTCCATCCGCGAAGTCGGCATTATCGAGCCGCCCGTGGTTAGCCGTGATCCACAGGCGCGCAGTAAATATATTCTGCTCGACGGCCATATGCGTATCGAGGCGTTGAAGGAACTTGGTGAAACAGAAGTCACCTGTTTAGTGTCGACCGACGATGAAGCCTTCACCTACAACAAGCATATTAACCGTCTGTCCACCGTGCAGGAACACCGCATGATTCTGCGGGCGATCGAGCGCGGCGTGCCGGAAGCCAAGATCGCCGCCGCCCTCAATATCGATACCCGCAGCATAGTCACCAGGCGCGACCTGTTGAACGGCATTTGCTCGGAAGCCGCTGATCTCCTGAAGGATAAGATGGTGCCGATCGCCACGTTTCCTATCCTAAAGCGTATGAAATCCTTCCGCCAGATCGAGGCCGCGACGCTGATGAACGACGCGGGCGTTTATTCCAAAACCTATGCCCGTGCACTTTTGGCGGCCACGCCCAAGGATCAGTTGACGGATCCCGACAAGCCGAAAAAGATCAAAGGGCTGGATGAAGATCAGATGGCACGCATGGAAAGCGAGATGGAAAGCCTCCAGCGCGAATATCGCTTGATCGAAGAAAATTACGGCAAGGACGTTTTGAACCTGACGCTGACCAAGGGTTATCTTGGCTCGCTTTTGGGCAACGCCAAGGTCGTGCGCTATCTCGCCCAGAACCATCGGGACATTCTGAATCAATTCCAGAAAATCGCCGACATGACCTCTTTAGCCAAAGAGAGCGCGGCGTAACGAACTGAAGCAGGCAGCTCGACCTACTATTGTATGTCTTGGGTCTATGAGCGCCAGCATAAGGGGACCGAGACCCTTGAAGCGTCGGGACTGTGGGAGAAGCCGCCCCGCCAAGGTTGGGTATGGAGCGATCACAGTGGCAGGGATGACGGCGACCCCGTTCGGAGCCTGCCAGGCTGGCTGGACATATCGCCAGCCGCTCGACAATTTTTTAGGGAAAATTGCTCGATGAGGTGCGCTGGCCGACTGAAAAAGTCTTCAGGCCAGTCGGCCAGCGCTGGGACGGAATGAGAAGAATATTCGCTAAGATATTGTTAACACAGCTTCGGTATGCTATGTAATTGCTATGAGAGTTTTAATCCTAATGCTCATTTTCGCTATCGGATTCAGCGGTTTTTCAGCCGCTGTGCACGCTTTTGATTCGTCAAAATGCGGGCAAATCTCGGTCGAAAAAATGGATGATGCTCAAAACGATTGCGCCAAGCATCTTAAGAACGCTTCAAAGGATGACCAGAAATCCAAAGACTCTAAGCACTCCTGTACAAATTGCGGACATTGCTGCATGTCTCACGCCGCGTTGACCCAATTCGGCGTTCATGCCGTTGTCCCTATTCATAAAACTATATTTCCTCATCTTAACGCCGAACCGGATGACGACTTTATCTCCGGATTAAAGCGCCCCCCTCGAATCCTTGGTTGATTGACCAGAGACTGAGCTGAAAAGCCCATTCTCTGTGACGCCGCTTCTGAACAAGAAGCGGTCATGAGCTGCGTTACGCATTTTCAATCAAACCAGGAGAATTTCCATGACTACCCCTAAAATTGGGATGAATATCCCGCTACTGATGTTGTTAGCTGTATTTGCTTTGTCGGCATGTACCAGCACAGGTTTTCAAAGACAGAACGATTACAAACCCAATGAGTGCAAAAGCCTTCATGCGCGCGGCTTGATTTCTTTGGAAGAAAGACGCCAATGCCAGCTTGGTCAGGCTTTTGAATTTAAAGAAAACCAATCCCAAAGCGAAACCAAGGCGGCGATGCCGTGCTGTGCCAAGATGAAAGCGACAGACGGCAAAGGCGGCTGCCCTTGTTGCGCGGGCATGTCCGAGGGCAAAGGGATGATGTGTGCGCCCAAATCCAAAGACGGAATGAAAGGCGACATGCCGGGAATGGATCATTCCACGATGAATCACGGCACCAAGGATATCTACGCTCCGGCCATGAAATCCATGCACGAAAAGATGAGCATGGCCCCGACGGGCGACGCCGATGTGGATTTCATGCGCGGCATGATCCCGCATCACCAGGGAGCCATCGACATGGCGAAACTAGCGCTGGCGCACGGCAAGGATCCGCAAGTGAAGAAGTTGGCGCAAGATGTCATCAAGGCGCAGGAGGCTGAAATCGCTTTTATGCGCGACTGGCTCTCCAAGCGTGGCCAATAGAAGGGAAAAACCAGACATGAAAACAAGACCATTCATTCTGGCGGGTTTGCTGGCGGCGGTCTCACTGCCGCCAGCTTTGCCTGCCTATGCCCAGGAAGAAAAACAAACCCAACCTGTGGCCGAAGCATCCACTGTGCAGCCAATCGCAAAGACGGCGGGATTTACGCTCGATCATGCGATTAAAAGAGCCTTGGAAAAATCACCCACGCTGGGGGCGTCGTCCGCGCGCGTAAACGTCGCAAGTGCCAATCGTTCGGCGGCAGGTGCTTTGCCCAATCCATCGCTCTCCGTTGAAGCAGAGAATATTTACGGGGATGGCGCATATGATGGCTTGGATAGCGCCGAGCTAACTTATGGTGTCTCACAGCTCGTCGAAATGCCAGGCAAACGCAGTGGCCGCACACGCATCGCTGACGCCGAGAAAGATAGCGCCCATTTTGCCAGCGACGGTGTGATGCTCGATCTTATCCGCGATGTCACAATCGCTTTTGCTGAAGTCGCAGCCGCCCAGCAGGAAGTTTCCATTCTAGAAGAGGAACTGGGCCTTGCAACCGAAGTGCGCGACAGCGTAGCTGCCAAGGTACAGGCGGGTAAAGAACCACCCATACAAAAAAATAAAGCCGAGATCGAGTTGTCCTCCAGTAAAATCGCGCGTGATCGCGCTTACCGAAACTTAACCGCGAAGAAGCAGGCGTTGGTTTCCTTGATGGGCGGCGATGCTGGCGATCTGACCGTCGACATCAATAGTCTTCCAGAACCAAAACAACCTGAACCTGTTGAAAAATACCGTGACCGCCTGGCGAATACACCAGACGTGATGAGCTTGCGCGCCAGTATCGACCGTGCCAAGGCTGGATTGTCGCTTGAAAAAGCCAACGCAGTTCCAGATCCGACCATAAACGTTGGCGTGAGGGATTTCAGGGAGAATAACTCACAAGCCTTTATGGTAGGGCTTTCCATCCCGATTCCAGTTTTTAATATGAACCGCGCAGGTATCGATCGTGCCAGCCATGATTTAACGGCAGCCTCTCTCGATGAGCAAAGCGTTCGCCTTGGCCTTGAGGCTGCGTTGACCGAACTGTACGGCAACTACGCCAATGCCTACGGCGAAGCCATTGCTTTAAAAACGTCCGTTTTGCCAGGTGCCGAAGAAGCGTTTCGTTTTGCGCGAGGCGGCTATGACGCGGGGAAATTCAATTACCTCGAAGTCTTGGATGCCCAGCGGACATTGTTCGAGGCACGTAAACAACTCAACGAAGTCTCACTGGATTATCACCGTCAACGCGCGACGCTCGAAAGGATCGCCGCGACGCACGACGAAATTAAAGCCCATACGCATGAGGAAAAGACAAATGAACAAAACAAAAATTAGAAATCTGCTTTTGGCGGGTGTTGCCGTACTTGCACTTTCGGGTGGGTTTTCCGCATGGAATTATACTGTCTCTACGAGCATGGCCGCAGAAGGGCACGGCGATGCGCACGGCCATGAAGAGGGTGAAGAAAAACACGACGAAGGCAAAGCAGAGCAACACGGCCACGGTCATGAGGACGAGCATGGCCATAACGGTGGTAAGGAAGAAGGCGAACATGCCGAAGGCGTTATTCCTTTAAGCGCCGAGCAAGTCGCGGCGGCTGGTATTAAAGTTGCTGCCGTTGGGCCAGGCCAATTGGCGCGCGAAGTTTCTGTTCCTGGAAAGATTGTCGCCGCCGCAGACCGTATGGCGCAGATTGTTCCCAAAGTAGGAGGCACGGTGACAGAAGCAAAAAAAAATCTGGGCGATACCGTTGAAAAGGGAGAGATACTGGCCCTGATTGAAAGCCGCGAAATGGCTGAAGCCGTTGCCGATTACCTGGCGGCCAAGCGCGCCGAAGAACTTGCCCGCACGACCTTCAACCGTGAAAAAAGATTGTGGGACAAAAAGATCACGGCGGAACAGGATTACCTGACTGCCAAAAACGCCCATCAAGAAGCAAAAATCAAGCTTGATCTGGCCAAGCAAAAGTTGCAAGCGCTGGGTCAAGATGGCGAAGTTTCCAGCAACGGCAATTCGCGCTTTCATGAACTGCGCGCGCCCTTGCCAGGTCGCGTGATCGCCCGTGAACTCACGCTGGGCGAATACGTTGATACCACGCATTCGGCCTTTACCGTTGCGGATTTAAGCGTGGTGTGGGTTGAAACCGCTATTGCGCCTGGCGATTTGCCTTTTGTGAAGGAAGGCCTTACCGCGAATGTCGCGGGTAGCGGCGGCAAGGCCGACGGTAAGCTGATTTTCGTCAGTCCCGCAATCGATCCTGAAACCCGCGCTGCCAAAGCGATTATCGAGCTTGATAACGCGGAAGGTAAATGGAGGCCAGGCGAATTCGCCAACGCCACGATTGCGACATCTGCGCAGGATACCGACCTAATCCTGCCAAAAGAGGCGCTTCAATCAATAGGCGGAAAGCCTACGGTTTTCGTGCGAACGGCGCAAGGCTTTGAAAAGCGCGACGTAACCACAGGCCGCGAGGACAGCCGCCATGTGGAGGTACTCTCCGGCGTGAGCTTTGGGGAACCTGTCGCCGTTTCCAATACCTTCACGCTCAAGGCGGAATTGGGCAAAGCCGAAGCGGAACATGAACACTAAGAAAGTATAGACAATGATTGAAAAAATACTCGGCTTTTCCATTAAGCAAAGATTGCTGATCGTCATGATGACGGCGATCTTCGCTGCCTATGGAATGTATTCTCTGACCAAGCTGCCCATCGATGCCGTCCCCGACATCACGAATAATCAGGTGGCGATCAACGTTGAGGTGCCTTCGCTTTCGCCGTATGAAATCGAAAAGCAGGTTACATATCCGATTGAAACCGCGATGGCGGGCATACCTGGCCTCTCCTATACACGATCAATTTCGCGTAACGGTTTTGCGCAAGTGACCGTGATTTTCGAGGATAAGGTCGATATTTATTTCGCCCGCGCGCAAGTAAATGAGCGTCTTACGGAAGCCAAGGAATCCCTGCCCGAAGGTGCGGAGCCACGCATGGGGGCGATCTCCACGGGTCTTGGCGAGATTTATATGTGGACGGTCGAATACGAAAATCCAGAGGCGGACTTTACCACGCCGGAGGGCCGTGTTCTGAAGTCATCCTTCGAAAAAGCCATGTATCTTCGCACGGTGCAGGACTGGATTATCAGACCGCAGCTTAAAACGGTTAAAGGTGTGGCCGAAGTCGATGCCATCGGCGGATACGCTCAGCAATACCATGTACAGCCTGATCCACAAAAACTGGCGGCTTTAGGGCTGACCTTCTCAGACGTCATCGAAGCCTTGGAGCGCAACAACGCCAGCACAGGCGCGGGATTTTTAGAGCAAAAAGGTGAATCATATGTCGTTCGCGCCGATGGGCGCTTGGAAACGATTGACCAAATCGCCAATGTCGTCCTCAAGACACGCGGCGGTGTGCCAATCTACGTGAAAGACGTTGCAATCGTCGAGCTTGGCAAAGAGCTCCGTACGGGCAGCGCCAGTGAAAACGGTCATGAAGTCGTCGTTGGAACGGCGATGATGCTGAAAGGCGAAAACAGCCGGATCGTTTCAAACGCCGTGGATTTAAAGCTGGCCGAGATCAATAAATCCCTGCCGGAAGGCATCAAAGCCAAGACGGTTCTGAACCGTACAAAGTTGGTCAATGCGACGATCCATACGGTGCAGAAAAACCTTGGCGAAGGCGCGTTGCTGGTCGTTGTAATTCTGTTCCTGTTGCTGGGAAATATCCGCGCCGCCTTGATTACCGCTCTCGTCATCCCGATTACCATGATGCTGACCGCCACGGGCATGTTAAAAGCAGGTATCAGCGCAAACCTTATGAGCATGGGCGCGCTGGACTTTGGCTTGATCGTGGATGGCGCCGTGATTATCACAGAAAACTGTCTGCGTCGCTTGGCCGAACGCCAGCATCATGAAGGCCGATTACTGAACTTGCAGGAACGTATGCAGGAAGTGATTGAAGCCAGCAGGCAAATGATCCAGCCAGCCGTGTTCGGTCAGGCAATTATCATCACGGTGTATCTGCCACTTCTGACCTTCTCCGGTGTTGAAGGCAAGATGTTCGAACCCATGGCCATGACGGTGATTATAGCCTTGATTGCTGCCTTTATTCTTTCCATTACCTTCGTCCCCGCCATGATCGCTATGTGCATCACGGGCAAAGTCGAGGAAAAAGAAAGCCGGATCATGCGGAAGGCAAAGTCAGGTTACGCGCCGATGCTGAATTGGTCTTTGAATAAGCCAAAAGTCGTTGTAATGGCCGCCGTTCTTTTCTTTATCTTCTCCCTATCCGTGGGAAGCCGTCTGGGGCAGGAATTCATCCCATCCTTGGATGAAAAGGACATCGCCATGCACGCCATGCGCATCCCTAGCACGGGGATTTCGGAATCGACGGCGATGCAGTTGCAGGTCGAAAAAGCCGTCAGCGCCTTGCCGGAAGTGGCATTTGTTTATTCGAAGACAGGTACTGCGGAGATGGCTGCTGACCCTATGCCGCCCAACGTCTCCGATACGTTCATTATTCTTAAACCCCACGATGAATGGCCTGATCAATCTATGACCAAGTCGGATTTCATCGAGAAACTGGCAAAGGCCGTAGGACAGGTTCCTGGAAATAATTACGAATATACCCAGCCGATCCAAATGCGTTTTAACGAGCTTATTTCCGGTGTGCGTAGTGACGTGGCGGTTAAGGTCTATGGCGATGAATTTGAAACCATGACCGAAACCGCGAATAAGATCGCAAGCGTGCTGCGAAGTGTCGACGGGGCTGCAGATGTGAAGGTCGAGCAAACTACGGGTTTGCCCATGCTCGATATTGATCTCAACAAGGATGCGATCGCCCGCTACGGCCTGAATGTCGGTGACATTCTCGATCTGGTGTCGGCAGCGGTCGGAGGGAAAGAGGCTGGGCTTGTATTCGAGGGCGATAGACGTTTCCCGATTGTCGTACGCCTGCCCGAAGCCGTGCGTCAGGATATTCCGGCTCTTGAAAACCTGCCCGTGCCCGTGCCGCACGAGGATGGCGAAAGCGGTGCGTTCGTGCCTTTGAAAGAAGTAGCGACGTTCCGTCTCTCCGAGGGGCCAAATCAGATCAGCCGCGAGAATGGCAAACGGCGCGTTGTGGTGCAAGCCAACGTCCGCGAACGCGATATCGGCTCTTTCGTCTTGGAGGCTCAACAGAAACTGGATCAACAGGCAAAACTACCGCCTGGTTTATGGCTCGATTGGGGTGGCCAGTTTGAAAATCTGGTCGCAGCACAAAACCGATTGATGATCGTTGTTCCCGCCTGTTTCTTCCTGATCTTTATGATGTTGTTCACGGCGCTAGGATCGACAAAGCAGGCATTGCTGGTGTTTAGCGGTGTCCCATTGGCGATTTCCGGCGGCATCCTGACGCTGTTCTTGCGTGATATGCCATTCTCGATCCCTGCAGCGGTCGGATTTATCGCGCTTTCCGGCATCGCCGTGCTGAATGGTCTCGTGATGATCACCTACATCAACGACCTTGTAAAAAAGGGCATGCAAACGCGTGAAGCCATCGTTGAGGGCGCGTTAACACGCCTGCGTCCCGTCCTTATGACCGCACTCGTGGCCTCGCTCGGCTTCGTGCCGATGGCTTTGGCGACAGGTACGGGAGCCGAAGTCCAAAAGCCACTGGCCACCGTTGTCATCGGCGGACTAATTACAGCGACGTTGCTGACGCTGATCGTTTTACCCGCGCTTTATAAAATGTTCTCAAAACCCCAAAAGGAGGAAATCTATGAAACCGTTTAAAACTTTACTACTTGCTGGCATCGCCTTTGTGGCTTTGTCTGCGCCGGCATATGCTGCAGGTGGCCACGGTCATGGCACAGAAGATCATGTCGCCGAAACATCGGAAGTACACAGCGATGGCCACGGCCATGATGAAAAACCGCATTTTGCGGTTACAAAGCCGGCGACGGTGGACGCGGCCTGGGCGATGATCGATGAAACCATTGCTTCGGCTCAGCAGGCGTTAAAGGACAACAACGCCGATATCCTGCACGAGGCTGGAGAAAAACTGGCTACCGCCGTTGCAGCTTTGCACGATCATCCGCAGGCCGTTAAAGAAGGCAATAGCGAAAAGCTCACCCAGGCCCTCGATCAACTGACCAAGACCGTTGATCGTTTCCATCATGCCGCCGAGGCTAAAAACACAGCAGGCGCGGCGGAAGCCCTCGATCTTTTGGAAAGCCAAAAAGAATTAGTGAAATCGCTTTATCCGACAGTAGAACAAGTCGAGCCATGATCTAGCTTCGTTGAAAGGTAAAAGATGGGCGCACACTGCGGACACGATGTAGGCTTCGACGGTTCCGATCCGAATTTCAGGAGGGCTTTGCTTTTTGTCATCGGAATCAACTTTCTGATGTTCGGAGTTGAAATGATGGCGGGCCATATATCTGGATCACAAGCCCTGATGGCCGATGCTTTAGACTTTTTTGCGGACGGGATCACTTACACGATCAGTTTGATCGTGATTGGTAAAGCCTTGCGTGTCCGCTCCATCGCCGCGCTGGCAAAAGGGATAAGTCTTTTGCTTATGGGACTATGGGTTATGGGTAGCACTATCCATGATGTCTTCTTTATCGAAACGCCAAAAGCTGAGATCATGGGCGTTATCGGGTTTGTGGCTTTGCTGGCAAATGTGGCGAGCGTCTTGATTTTGATGCGCTGGCGAGATGGCGATGCGAATGTGCGTTCTGTCTGGCTTTGCTCCCGAAATGATGCCATCGGCAACGTGGCCGTTATGCTGGCCGCGCTCGGCGTTTTTGGAACAGGAACGGGCTGGCCTGATCTCTTGGTTGCTGGAATTATGGCGATTTTGTTTTTGAGTAGCGCAATTAAAATCATAAAACAGGGAAAACGTGAACTAGCCTCGCCACTAGCAATTAGTTGTAAAAATCTTTCTTCGGTTTAAGGGATAATCGCTTTCCTAACGTATTACAGGTATAGTTGGAAAGAGGTGACCATCATGTCGAGCGATAAACTTGATAAAGTAATCAAAGGGTTGGTTGAAGCACAGCCTCGGTTTGACCGTCTTCAGACGATGGAAAGCCGTGTATGGCAATCCATCAACAGACGGCGGGCGGACATGCCGCGCAATGTCATCGAAGGCTGGCTGGCCAGTCTTTTCGTGCCTGAATATCGCCTGGCGTCTCTTTCTTTTGCCCTGATGGTTGGTGTTTTTGCCGCCACTTTGAGCGTTTCCAATCCGCAGACCGCCAATGCGGCACAAGCACTGAACCTCCACGTCTTTTCTTCAAATTATGGTATAACGTCTACAGTTATTCTTGCCAAGAACGGGGGTTAAACCTGATGCGCTCCTATCAAAAAGAAATCATCTATTTTATCGTCATCGCGCTTGTCGGTTTTGGCGCTTTTTATGCTTGCGGAAATTTATTTAAGACTTCCCATCATAGTCATCAAATCGACGCCCACGTCTGGCTGCATGAGCAAATTGGTATTTCGGCAGAGCAAGATCAAAAACTCTCCGAAATCGAAAAGAACTTTGCTGAAAAACAGAAAGTGTTGCGGGAAAAAATCCATGTCGGCAATCTGGAGCTTGCCGCCGCAATGCTCGAAGACAAGGCGTTTTCCGAGCGTGTCGCCGCCGCAGTTGAGCGCATCCACCATGCGCAAGGTGAGCTGCAAAAGCTGACGATTGAGCATATTTTCGACATGCAGACCGTATTAACGCCGCAACAGGCGGAAAAGCTCAATAAGTTAGCCGCAGATGCCCTTGTTCAGAACCCATAGGATCGGAAAAGAGAATACAGCCGATGAGGATCATGCGCTCGTCAAACGATTGCGCTCTGGGGATGATTTTGCGCTGAATGAGATCATGCAGCGCTACAAGGAGCGCATTTATCGTCTGGCGTGGCGCTATGTGGGTAACGAAGACGCCGCGCTTGATGTGACACAGGAAACTTTTACAAAGCTTTATTTCAACATCGACAAATACGACCCCGCCTATAAATTCAGCACCTGGCTTTTTCAGATCGCGGTCAATCTGTGCCGCGATCATCTGCGCAAAAATAAGAACCACGCCCGTAACCTATCTCTGGATGCTATGAACGAAAGCGGCCCTGGCGATTGGCAGCGGAGCGATGAAAATATCGAGGCAGGCTTCCTATCAAGGCAACAACTGGCAATGTTGCGGCGAGAAATCGACTTGCTGCCCGATACCCTAAAGGAAGCCTTTATCCTGTTTGCGGTCGAGGAGAGAACTCAAGCCGAATGCGCCGAAATCCTTAATGTTTCGGCAAAAACAGTGGAAACCCGCGTGTATCGGGCGCGGAAGATTTTATCCGAGAAATTACAGCTTTCCTTTGAGGGATAGCCCCGTTTAAGCCGTATTAGCTTCATGAGACCAGCAAAAAGGCGGGATTTTTTCATGAAGAAATCAATCATATGGCAATTAGCGATTGTGGCGATCTTATTCTCCGCCCCTTCTTATGCGGAACCTTCCGCTTTGACCCTCGATCAAGTCATTAAGGAAAGCCTGCAAAAGAACACCAGCCTGTTCCGCGCCCAGCGCGACTACGAAGACCGGATGGCGAACGTCACGGAAACCACCCTGCTAGACAATCCTGAGCTTCAAATCGATGCCGTGCGTGACAAAGGCGAAGGTGGCACAGGAACGGATCTGGAATTTTCTCAGCCCTTGAAATTTTCGCAAATCTCTGGCGCACGGGTTGGCTACGCGGATGCTTTGGCAAACGTGGCCAGCATGGAGCAGAAATACGAAATTCTGAAAGTCATCAACGAAACCACAGTGCTTTACACCCAGGTCTGGTTGCTGTCCGAGCGCAAAAAACTCTACGAGAATTACGCGGACGATGCCGACAAAATGAAAAAGCTGGTGAAGGAGTCGGCGGGGCAAGGCCAAACCAGCCCTGCGGCGTCCCATCTGTTTTCATCGGACGCCGCCAAGTTGCGCGCTGATGCCAACGCCGTTGACGCCGAATTGCGCCAGGTGCGCACGGAACTCGCGCGTTTGACGGGGCGTA
Source organism: uncultured Pseudobdellovibrionaceae bacterium (assembly GCA_964583335.1). Taxonomy (GTDB): domain Bacteria; phylum Pseudomonadota; class Alphaproteobacteria; order Micavibrionales; family Micavibrionaceae; genus JAGNKE01. The sequence goes on from CAZOVG010000006.1 coordinate 24,510, forward strand.
GCTTCCAGCAGGCAAAGCTGGAGCGACCCGCTTTTGTGGCGGTGCCTGATAACACCGAACGGCTTTTGGCCTTTGCGCAGACACAATCAAACCTGAGAAACGTGATCAAAAACCGTATCCAGGCGGCGGAGCGTCGTTTGAATGTCGCCCAGCAGGACGCCGCGATGCCAGAATTCGGCCCGCGCGTGTTTTATTCCCGCTCGCCCAACGGCGATGATCAGTCCTATGGTATTGGTGTTGCGCTGCGTATCCCGCTATGGAACCAGAATGATGCCGAGCGTAAACGGGCCAACGCTGAATTACGTCAGGCGAGATCAGAAGCCGATCTTTATGCCGGTTTGCCCCAGCAGGAGGTGATTGGCGAATTGCAGCAGAGCGCATCGGCTCTTCAATCCCGCGCGGATAGCTATTTCGACAGCATTCTGCCTGGCTACCGAAAATCCTACGAGCTGACGCGCAGCATGTTTCGCCAGGGACAGGCGGACGCGCTTGAAGTCTGGCAGGTACGGGAAAAACTGCTCTCCAGCGAAAACGAGGCGCTTGACGCGCTGGCACAGGCCGTCAATGCACGCGGCGCTTTGGAAGTGGAGCTGGGCGGCAAAATAGAGGAAGTCAGATAATGAAAAAGTTTTTGATCACATCGGCCCTTGTCGCGGTCATTGGTATATCTATGCCGGTTTTCGCCCATGAAGGCGAAGATCACGCCGCCGCTCCAGGCACCGAAGAGACCGCTCAGGTGACGAGTACTGTAGAGTTATCCGAGACGGCGATTAATAATCTCGGTATTAAAACGGTGAAAGCGACCATCGCCCCGCGCGCGACGACGATCGATGTAAACGGAATTGTCGAGTTTCTGCCGGAACGTCAAGCCATCGCCAGCGCACGGGCCGCAGGACGGGTGTCAGAAATCAATGTCAAGGTGGGCGAGAAAGTCGCCAAAGGCCAGAGCCTTTTGACCATCCAGCCGATCTTTGTCGGCAGCTCTCCGGTGTCCATCCCGTCGCCCCTTGATGGCTATGTGACCAAGCAAAACGTCGTTTTGGGGCAATCCGTCACAACGGAAGCCGGATTGATGGAAATCGGCGACTCTTCGGAAGTGTTGGTGCGCGGTGTCATGTACGAAACACCGGATGTCGCCAAGGTTCAGGTCGGCCAAAATGTCAGCGTCAATAGCAGTTTGATCGGCAATATGCCGCTGAAGGGTAAAGTACAGCGCATGGACGGTGCTTATGATCGCGGCAGCCGCACTTTGAACGTCTACGCCCTGGTTGAAAATCCTGACCGCAGATTGCTTGCCAATATGCAGGTTGTTCTGTCCGTCGAGGTGACCGAACCTGCCGATATTTTGACCGTCCCTGTCAAAGCTATCTTGGGCGAAAGCGGCGAACAATTTGTTTTTGTGAGAAGCGGCAACGCGTTCGAACGTCGTAGCGTAAAACTGGGCGCGAAGTTCGGAGCCGAGCGCGAAGTGCTGGAGGGCGTGTTTCCCGATGAGGAAGTGGTGACGGTTGGAAACTACCAGCTGCAATTCGCCAAATCGGCTGAAGCCAAAAAAGACGCTCCTGCGGCGGAAGGTAAAAAAGAAGATGACGGTCACGATCACGAGCATTAACCGGCGCGCGATCCGTGAATAAAGGATTATAAAATGTTGAATGCAATCATCCAATTTTCTTTGAAGAACAGACTGTTGGTCGTCGCGGCCTCGGCCTTGCTGATGGTTTACGGCGTATTTGTAATCAGCAAGCTCCCTGTTGACGTTTTTCCTGACCTCAACCGTCCGACGGTCACAATCTTTACCGAGGCCGAAGGGCTGGCACCGGAAGAAGTCGAGGCTCTGGTCACCTGGCCGCTTGAAACAGCGGTCAATGGGTCAACAGGTGTTGAGCGTGTGCGCTCGGCCTCCGCTATCGGCCTTTCCATCGTCTGGGTCGAGTTCGGCTGGGATACCAATATTTATACGGCCCGCCAGATCGTGGCCGAAAAGCTGCAGCAGGCGCAGGAAACCCTGCCGCAGGACGTTCGCCCCGTCATGGGGCCGATTTCATCCATCATGGGCGAGATCATGCTGGTGGGCTTGACCAGCGAGGATCCAAAGATCGGCGGCATGGATTTACGCACCATCGCCGAGTGGAATATTCGTAACCGCATTCTTTCCATTTCCGGTATCTCGCAAGTTTCGGTGATCGGCGGCGAACTAAAACAGTATCAGGTACTGGTCGACCCTTTGAAACTCAAAAACTACGGCGTCACGCTGCATGACGTCGAGGCCACGATTGAAGGTTCAAACATCAACGCCACAGGCGGATTCCTGCTCTCGGATTATCAGGAAAGCCTGATCCGTAACGTTGCTAGGGTTAAAACCATTGAGGATCTGGCGAAATCGCCGCTCCCCCAGGATAATGGCAGTCCGACGCCGCTGACCCTCGATCAGGTGGCCGATATCAAGCTGGGCGGGCCGCTCGCCAAGCGCGGGGATGCCAGCGTCAACGGCCAATCCGCCGTCATTCTTTCCATTCAAAAGCAGCCAGGCGCCGATACGATTAAGCTCACCGGGGCAGTCGAGGCGGAACTCGCCAGTATTCAAAAAACCTTGCCCGAAGGCGTAAAAATTCACGGCGAGATATTCAAACAAGGAACCTTTATCGAGCGCGCGATCAAGAACGTCGAGGAAGCATTGCGCGACGGGGCTATTCTGGTCGCCATCGTTCTATTCCTCTTTTTGCTGAATTTCCGCACGACCTTTATCACCCTGACCGCCATCCCGATGTCCTTCGTTTTGACGGCCATCGTTTTCCAATATTTCGGCTTGAGCATCAACACCATGACCCTGGGCGGTCTGGCTGTCGCCATCGGCGAGCTGGTCGATGACGCGATTGTCGATGTGGAAAACGTCTTCCGCCGTTTGCGTGAAAACCGCCAGGCCGAAAAGCCGCGCAATCCGCTGCAGGTTATTTATGAAGCTTCCAGCGAGGTACGGAACTCGATTGTCTTCGCAACCATCATCGTGGTGTTAGTCTTCATCCCGCTCTTTGCGATGGGCGGCATCGAGGGCAAAATATTCCTGCCGCTTGGAATTGCGTATATCACGTCTATCGTCGCATCTTTGTTCGTTTCGCTCACACTGACACCAGCGCTTTGTTCTTATCTGTTGCCTAAAATGAAGCGCATGAGCGACGAGCATGATGGATGGCTTATCCGCAAGGTTAAAGGAGCGCAAAAGCGCGTCCTGAACTTCGCCTTTCCGCATAGCCGATTGGTGCTGACCTTCGTCGCGTTGATTACGCTCGGTGTCATGGCGATGGTGCCGTTTTTTGGCAAGGAGTTTTTGCCGCAATTTAATGAAGGATCGGTAACGATCAACATCCTGACCCCGCCCGGCACCAGCCTTGCCGAGTCAAATCGTATTGGCACGATTGCTGAAAACCTGATCCGTCAGGTGCCGGAAGCATCCGAGACGGGCAGACGGACAGGCCGCGCCGAGCGCGACGACCACGCAGAAGGCGTACATTCGAGCGAGATCGAGGTTGAGTTGAAGGAATCCGAGCGTTCCCGCGCCGATATCTTGGCCGATATCCGCAACCGTCTGGATGAAATTCCAGGCATCGCCGTCAATATCGGGCAGCCGATCTCCCACCGCATCGACCACATGATGAGCGGCGTTCGCGCCCAGATGGCCATCAAGCTCTTCGGCACCGATCTTGACGTGCTGCGCGCCAAGGCAGAAGAAATCCGTCAGGCGATGAGCGAAGTCGAGGGCGTGGTCGACCTGTCCGTGGAAAAACAAGTTCTGATTCCGCAGGTGCATGTGCTGTTTGACCGCGAGAAAGCGGCGTCCTATGGCCTCTTGTCGGGTGAAGCCGCCGAATATGCCGAGCTTGCCATGCAGGGCAAGGCTGTCGGGCAGGTTCTGGACGGGCAGCGCACCTATGATATCGTCATGCGCCTGTCCGATGCCGCCCGTAACGATGTCGAGGCGATTAAGCAGATTCCTGTCGATACCAAAGACGGCAATGTCGTGCCGCTTCAGGCGATTGCCACCGTACAGGACGCTAAGGGGCCGAATATCATCAATCGTGAGAATGCCCAGCGCCGGATCGTGATCCAGGCCAACGTGTCCGACCGCGACCTCGTCGGCGTGGTGCAGAAGGTGCAAGCCGCCATCGATAGCAAGGTGAAATTACCACAAGGGTATTACGTCACCTATGGCGGTCAGTTTGAAAGCCAGGCCAGCGCCTCGCGCCTGATTATGCTTTTGAGCCTGTTCTCCCTCGCAGGCATGTTCATGGTGCTATACGTCCACTTCAAAAGCGCCAATCTGGCCTTGCAGGTCATGACGTCTATTCCGCTTGCCTTTATCGGCGCGGTGATCGGCGTCTGGCTGTCAGGCGGCGTGTTCTCGATTGCGACGATGGTTGGTTTTGTGACGCTGACGGGAATTGCCGCCCGTAATGGTATTATGATGATCGCCCACTATATCCATCTCATGGAGCATGAGGGCGAGAAGTTTGATCTGGCCATGGTTTATCGCGGCACATCCGAACGGATTATCCCCGTGTTGATGACAGCGCTGACGGCCTCTTTGGCGCTGATTCCACTTGTCATCGCCGCCGACGAGCCAGGGCGTGAATTGCTGCATCCGGTCGCCGTGGTCATTTTCTGCGGTCTGTTCTCCAGCACCTTGCTCGATCTTACGGTGCGTCCGCTCGTGTTCTGGAAGTTCGGCAAAAAGCCAATCGCAACTCTGTTACCTCAAGCCATAACCCCGTAAAGGAGACCATCATGAAAAAACTATTACTTACCGCCGCCATTATCGTCCTGGCAGGGCTTAATCAACCAGCCTTTGCGCACGGCGACGAAGATCACGGCGACCAGCCGCATGAAACGACTGCGGAAGCCGCGATGCCCGCGACAACAACGCAAGAACCCCTGACAAGCATCCAAACAAGCATGGATGCGCTCGGCTCTCAGATCGATGCCGGACAGCTTGATTTAACGCATGCCGAGATTGAAAAAATCGATGCAGCGGCGAAAGCCTTGAAGACCAGCGCGACCGTCGCAGATGACAAAAAGGCGCGCCTGGAATCCTCGATCAATCAATTCGTCGCCCAGCTTGGGAAACTGCATACAGTTGCAGATGCCAAAGATGCCGAGAAATCAAAGGCCGAATTCAAAAAGGCGCAAGGCGCTTTTAAACTTGTCGAAGCCGCTTTGAAATAAGGAGAAAAATCATGAAATTACTTCACACATTGCTCGTTACTACCATTCTGACCACGGGTGCCGCCGCTTATGCCGCAGGCGACCATGCTGAAGGTCACGGTTCAAACACTCCCGCTGCCGCCGCAAGCATGTCTCATGACGCGATGGGACATGGCGGTGATAAAATGGAAGCCATGGAGACCAAGAACACAGTCAAACTGACGCTTGAACCTGCCGCTGCACTGGAATCCGGAAAAACCACGCAAGTGATCGTAAAGCTGAACGCCGTTGCCGACGGCAAGCCTCGGACTTTGGATGATCTCAAGGAAGCGCATACCAAAAAGCTGCATTTGCTTGTCGTCGATCCCACACTCACTGATTACCATCATATCCATCCCACAGCAGGTAAAAATCCAGGCGAGTATGTATTCGACTTCACGCCGCTGAAAAACGACAGCTATCGAGTCTGGGCGGATGTAATTCCTGTAGCTACGGATAAGCAGGAATATGTGCAGACCGACATGGGAACGCCCGCCAAAGAAAAATCCGGTATCGACAAAAGCACAAACATGACGGCGACGGTTGACGGTTATACCTTCACTTTAGCCTTGGATGGTGAGCCAAAAGCGGGCGCGCCTGTCATGGGAAGCGTGACAGTCACCAAAGACGGCCAGCCCTTTACCCAGCTTGAGCCTGTAATGGGCGCCTTCGCGCATGTTGTCGGTTTTACCGAAGATTATAATTCCGTCCTCCATGTCCATCCGATGGGCCAAGAGCCGAGCAGCGACACGGAACGCGGCGGGCCAAAACTGGAGTTTCATATTGAGCCTGAGAAACCTGGCTTTGTGAAGCTTTTCGCTCAGGTGCGGATCGGTGGGAAAGATATCTTCGCGCCGTTCGGCGTAACCGTGAAATAAACCAACCGATAAAGGAGAATACCCATGAAGACGATTTTACTGGCATTGATGATGGTCTTGACCGCATTCGCGCCCGCCATGGCCGCAGAGACCAGTCCCGCGCATGATGGGGCTTGGCTTAAACCTACCGAGGCGCAATATGTGTGCATGATGAACAATAAGGTGTTCGATAAACCGCAAATCGCCATCGAGGTCGAAGGAAAGACTTATTACGGGTGTTGCCCGATGTGCGCGGACAAACTAAAAAACGACGTATCCTTGCGCACGGCGACGGATCCTGTAAGCGGCAAGCAGGTCGACAAGGCCAGCGCGATCATCGGTGCGGATAAGCACGGCATGACCTATTATTTCGAGAGCAAGGAAAACCTCGATAAGTTCGCCAGCGGTCCGATGCCTGTTACCGATAGCGGCATGAATATGGGCGAAATGAAAGGCGGTATGATGATGCAGGAAGGTCAAAATGGAACGACAAAGACCGTTGATCCAGCACAAGAACCTTCCTCTAGGGGTGAAGAAAATCATAACTCACATCATTAAGACAGAATGTCATGCATCACGATAAACACTGCACGCACGACCATAGAGGCTTTCTGTCTTGCATTCTCTCATGGAAGGGGATTGCGCTCATTCTAGCTTTGGCTGGAGTCAGTTATTATCTTTTGACCGTCCATCTGGTGCATCTGGCAGTGGCGTTGCCGTATCTTTTCTTGCTGGCTTGCCCGCTGATGCATATCTTTGGACATAAGCACGGCCATGGTGACAAGAAACAGGACTGATTGACGCGATCGTCGCTTGTAAAAATAGCCTTCCGCTCTTCAGGGATGGGCGCTTTCAAAACGTATTATTGATGTGACGAATGCCTCGTCTCATCAACTCACTGAGAAAGAAGTCTATCATGACGAAGAACATATCTCTTACATCGCTTCGTTTGGGCGGGCTGTTGGCCATGACCGCGCTCCTCGCCGCTTGTGCGGCAACGCCGACAACGACGGCCACGACCAAGCAGGCGCAAAAGTATAACAGCCAAGAATGCAAGCTGATGCACGGACGCGGCGTGATCAATCTCGACCAGTACAAACAGTGCATTTACGGACAGCCTTTTGAGACATTGGATAAGGCATCCTAATCGAGTGCTGGGTATGTATTTATTAATTGAAAAGACAAGCCTGCCGGAACGCTCCGACAGGCTGTTTATTTTTCTGAGAGCTTGATTGTGCGGATTTTGATACTATATACCCCTATAAGGTATAAAGATTGAACGGAGAAAGCCCATGGCGCATTCAAAACACCCATACCATGATGCGGAGATCAAGCGTCTGAATCGCATCGCGGGCCAGATCGAGGGGGTCAAGAAAATGGTGGAGGAAGACCGCTATTGCCCCGAAATCATTTCCCAACTGCGAGCCGTGCGCTCAGCGGTCAAGGGTATCGAAACGGAAATTTTACGCCGTCATTTGTCATCATGCGTGACGAGCGCCATGCAAAGCGGCGACAAGGCCAGCCGCATGAAATCCATCGAGGAAGTCACAAGTTTGTTTTCAAAATTTGACGAATAAGGAGTATCAGCCATGGCCGATCATTCGCACCATCATCACGATCATCAAAAACCCCAAGAAAAGCCGTCGCATGGTTCGTGCTGCGCGATGCATGGGCATAATCACCAAGCGAAGGCTCCGGTTGCGGACGCGCCAGCGGGAACGATTTATATCTGCCCGATGCATCCGCAAATCCGTCAGGTCGGGCCTGGAAACTGCCCCATCTGCGGCATGGCGTTGGAACCAGAAGTGATGACGGGCGAGGAAGGCCCAAACCACGAGTTGATCGATATGACGCGCCGTTTTTGGATCGGCCTTGTTTTGACGCTTCCGGTTTTCATGTTGGAAATGGGCGCGCATTTGACCAATCTCCACTTTGTGACAGGCGCGACCTCCAACTGGATCCAACTGGCACTGGCAACGCCTGTCGTGTTGTGGGCAGGCTGGCCGTTTTTCGCGCGCGGCTGGGCATCCATCACCTCGCGTAATCTCAATATGTTCACGCTGATCGCCATCGGCACGGGCATGGCTTGGCTTTACAGTATTGTTGCCACGCTTATGCCGGATGTGTTTCCCGAAGGATTCCGTCGCCAGGACGGATCGGTTCCGGTCTATTTTGAAGCCGCCGCCGTCATTACGGTTCTCGTACTTCTGGGACAGGTTCTGGAATTACGCGCACGGGAAAAAACGGGCGGTGCAATCAAGGCGCTTTTGAATTTGTCGCCCAAAACCGCCCGCCGGATTAATATGGACGGCACGGAAGAGGATATTCAACTCTCCCACGTTCACGCGGGCGATCTTTTGCGCGTGCGTCCAGGAGAGACGGTTCCTGTTGACGGCGTGGTCGTCGAGGGCAAAAGCGCGGTTGATGAATCGATGGTGACGGGAGAGTCCATGCCCGTCATGAAAGAAAAGGATGCTGCCCTTATCGGCGGTACGATGAACCAGACGGGTGGTTTTATTATGAAAGCCGAGCGCGTGGGTGGCGACACCATGCTCTCGCGCATCGTACAGATGGTCGCGGAAGCGCAGCGTAGCCGTGCGCCCATTCAAAGGCTGGCCGACCATGTTGCAGCCTGGTTTGTGCCTGCCGTCATTCTTGTCGCCATCGTGGCTTTTATTGTGTGGGCTATATTCGGCCCGTCACCTGCCTTTAGCTATGGTTTGATCGCAGCGGTCAGCGTTCTCATCATCGCTTGCCCATGCGCCCTTGGTCTTGCCACGCCGATGTCGATCATGGTCGGTGTCGGTCGCGGCGCACAGGTTGGCGTTTTGATTAAAAACGCCGAAGCTCTGGAGCGTATGGAAAAAATCGATACGCTTGTCGTCGATAAGACGGGGACGCTCACCGAAGGCAAGCCAAAGGTGATCCGCATTATCGCTCAAGGAGTGTCCGAAGACGATCTACTCTCCTTGGCAGCGTCTCTGGAACAGGGAAGCGAACACCCTCTGGCTCATGCCATTGTCGTAGCGGCAAGGGAAAAAGGCATCTCTATCGCCAAGACGGATGATTTCGACTCGCCTACTGGAAAAGGTGTGGTCGGCAAGGTCTCTGGCCGCATAGTGGCGCTTGGCAATATCAAGATGATGAATGATCTGGGTGTAGATGTTTCCGATTTGGAAGCTGAGGGCGATGCTTTGCGCAAGGACGGTGCGACGGTGATATTCGCGGCGGTCGACGGTAAAGCGGCTGGACTTCTGGCCATAGCCGACCCGATCAAGGTAACCACGCCGCAAGCGGTCAAGGAATTGCAAAAAGCCGGAATTCGCGTGGTGATGCTCACGGGCGATAATAAAACTACCGCGCAGGCCGTGGCGCGGCAGTTGGGTATTGACGAGGTCGAAGCCGAAGTCCTGCCCGAAGACAAGGGGCGCATCGTCAAGAAACTGCAAAACGAAGGACGTGTCGTGGCTATGGCGGGGGACGGTACGAACGACGCTCCGGCTCTGGCCGCCGCCGACATCGGTATCGCCATGGGGACTGGCACGGACGTGGCGATGGAAAGCGCGGGCGTGACGCTATTAAGGGGCGATTTGATGGGCATCGTGCGGGCGCAGAAACTTTCTAAGTCCGTCATGCGCAATATCCGCCAAAACCTGTTTTTCGCGTTTATTTACAATATGGCGGGCGTTCCGGTAGCCGCAGGCGTTCTATACCCCGTTTTTGGCGTACTGCTTAGTCCCGTGATGGCAGCAGCGGCGATGGCGCTCAGTTCCGTATCCGTGATTGGAAATGCCCTTAGGCTGAAGAAAACAAGGCTATAAATGGGGGCCAATCGGTTACGGTTTTGGATGTATGCTTTGTTTTTAATCGTTGAAAAGAAAGAAAATGGTTAAAAACCTTCTTTTTCCCCTAAATATGGCGATTTCCTCTATTTAGCGACTTTACAAAGAAAGCATATTTATCTATTCTTTCTTTCATCGAATCAAAAAGAAAGGATAGCCAGCCATGTCCGGCGATAACAGCCGTCTCGGCTCTTATATAAGGTGCAGCGTTGCAGGGGAGAGCTATCAGGCTTTCTTGCCGCCTGCATTGCCGCCTCAGCCGTCCTTAAACTTGCTGGAATTGCAGGGGCTGCTATCCAAGGCCAACCAGGCTTTGGGCAAGCTCGATGCCGTAGCCGACATTCTGCCGGACAGCAATCTGCTCCTTTATTATTACGTGCGCAAAGAGGCTGTGCTGTCGTCCCAGATCGAAGGGACGCAATCCTCCCTCTCAGACTTGTTGCTCCATGAAAGCGGCGAAGCACCCAGCGTTCCCATTGACGATGTGGTCGAAGTCTCGTCCTACGTTGCGGCTCTTGAACATGGTTTGAAGCGTGTGCAGGAAGGCTTTCCCGTATCGTTGCGTTTGATCCGCGAGATGCACGCTATCCTTCTTTCCAAAGGGCGCGGCAGTAATAAACAGCCAGGCGAGTTTCGTACATCGCAAAACTGGATCGGCGGATCGCGCCCAGGCAACGCCGCTTTTGTGCCGCCACCGCCGGATCGGCTGATCGAATGCCTCGATACTTTTGAGAAATATCTGCATCTGGAGGAGCGCTCCTATGCGTCGCTCATCGATGCAGGACTGATCCACGTCCAGTTCGAGACCATCCACCCGTTCCTCGACGGCAACGGGCGCATTGGCCGTTTGCTGATCACGTTCTTCCTCATGATGATGGGCGACCTACGACAGCCGAATTTGTATTTGAGCTTGTTTTTCAAGAACAATCGTCAGGAATATTACGCGCGCCTCGGCGCTGTCCGCACGGCGGGCGATTGGGAGGGCTGGCTGGATTTTTTCCTGCATGGCGTTGCCGAAACCTCCAATCAGGTTGTTGCCACCAGTCAGGCAATTTCTGCGCTGTTCAAGACCGATAACGACAAGATCGCTGCCCTGAAACGCGCGGGGATAACGGCGCGGCAGGCACATGCCCAGCTTCAAAAAGTGGCTATCTCGAACGCCATCAATATGGCGGCTGCACTCGATGTCAGCGTTCCCACTGCGCGTCTGGCGCTGAATAACCTGAAAGAGCTTGGGATCGTGAAGGATATCAGCGGCTCCGGCAAGGAACGCCTTTATATTTACACCGCGCTGATCGATCTGCTGGAGCAAGGCGCGGAGCCGATTGCGCTCGGAAAGGAAGCTGTTTGAAGTGACGACTGATTACCAAAGCAAATTCTGGGCAAACCAACTGGTGCTGCAAAACGCCTCCGACAGCGTGGAGAGCCTGTCGCGCTCCATCGCCAATGCGCGCGTCGAGTTGAACCCGCACCAGGTGGATGCGTCCCTGTTTGCTTTCCGGTCACCGCTTTCCAAAGGCGTCATTCTTGCCGATGAAGTCGGTCTTGGGAAAACTATCGAGGCAGGAATTGTTATCCTGCAAAAATGGGCCGAGCGTAAGCGCAATATCCTCCTGATCCTGCCCGCCACGTTGCGCACACAATGGCAACAGGAGCTGGCCGACAAGTTTTTCCTGCCGTCCGTGGTGTTGGAAGCCAAAACTTTCAACGAGTTTAAAAAAGAAGGCAATCCCAACCCCTTCAACCAGAAAAACAGGATTGTCATTTGCTCCTATCACTTTGCCTTCAACAAAGCGCGTGAGCTGGCGGGCGTGAAATGGGACTTAGTTGTTATCGACGAGGCGCATCGCCTGCGCAACGTATATAAAACATCGAACAAGCTGGCCAAGAATATCCGCGACGCGGTCATGCCGTTTCCAAAAATCTTGCTAACCGCCACGCCGCTGCAAAATACGCTGCTGGAGCTTTATGGCCTGGTCAGCTTCATTGACGATCATGTGTTCGGCGACCAGAAAACTTTCCGCGACCAATTTGTGAATATCGTTGACGATCAGAGTCGGAATATTCAGCTTCGGGAGCGGATTAAGCCTATTTGCACCCGCACGCTACGCAAACAGGTGCTGGAATATGTGCCTTACACCAAGCGCATTTCCAAATTACACGAATTTACGCCAACCGATGAAGAACATAAGCTGTATGAGGAAGTCTCGGCCTATTTGCAAAAGGATGTTCTTTACGCGCTCCCCGCCGCCCAGCGCCAGCTTATGACGCTAGTTGTGCGCAAATTGCTAGCGTCCTCCACCGTCGCTATCGCGCAAACGTTGCGCCGCCTGATCAGCCGCCTTGAGGATAGCCTGGCCGAAATCGAGCCGGAACTGGCGGAAGATTTTGAAGGGTTGGATGAAATCGCTGAGGAATGGTCGGAAGATGACGAGGAAGCGGATGAAGCCAAGGCCACGCCTGTTGACCAATCCCTGTTGAAGCAGGAACTTGAACAGCTTCGCGGCTATCTCAAAATGGCTGAAACCATCCAGCACAACACCAAGGGCGATGCATTGCTCAAAGTGTTGAAAGAGGCATTCCGTGTCGTTGAGGAATCCAAAGCAGCGCACAAGGCGGTGGTGTTCACAGAGTCCAAGCGCACCCAGAAATTCCTGTACGACCTTCTGTCTGCTAATGGATACGAAGGAAAAGTCGCCATGCTAAACGGCGAGAATAACGATGATCGTTCAAAAGAAATTTTGAAAGAGTGGAAAGTCCGGCATGAAGGCACGGAAAAAGTCACAGGGCTGCGCACGGTAGATATGAAAGCCGCCGTGGTCGAAGAATTCCGCGACCGTGCCACGATCCTGATCGCCACCGAAGCCGCCGCCGAGGGCGTGAACTTGCAATTCTGCTCTCTCGTTGTGAATTACGATCTGCCCTGGAACCCGCAGCGCATCGAGCAGCGTATTGGCCGCTGTCACCGTTACGGCCAGAAGCACGATGTCGTCGTTTGGAATTTCAAAAACATGCGTAATGCCGCCGACCAGCGGGTGTATCAGCTTCTGTCCGAGAAATTCCGCCTGTTCGATGGCGTGTTTGGCTCCTCCGACGAGGTGCTGGGCGCATTGGAGTCCGGCGTCGATATTGAAAAACAAATTGCCCAGATTTATCAAAGCTGCCGCACGCCAGAGCAAATCCAGTTTGCCTTTGACGATCTTCAAACCAAACTTGAAGAAAAGGTCAACAGCGGCTTGTTGCAGGCAAAGAAGGCCATTATCGACAATCTCGATGAAGAAGTCGCCGCCCGCCTGAAAATCCATGAGCGTAACACCAAGCATTCATTGGATGAACGCGGACGTTGGCTTTACGAGGTTACTAGGCACGAATTGAACGGCGATGCTGCCTTCGACGGCGTATTACCGCGCTTTGAATACAAAGGCAGTCTTGGCAAGCCTGGTTTCTACCACATGCAATGGCCGGAAGCAGACAAGCACAACGACATATTTTTCCGGCAAGAACATCCGTTGGCGCAGGCTGTCATCCAGAAAGCCCTTGAACGCCCGCTTGAGGCGGCAACGCTGGTGCTGGACTATAGCGCCTATCCAGCCAAGATCACGGCGCTGGAGCCGTTTATCGGAAAATCCGGCTTCATGCGCGTCAGCAAGCTCACCGTCAAATCCTTCGAGACCATCGAATATTTGCTGGTTGCTGCTGTGACGGATGACGGCCAGGTGATTGAGGAAGAACTGGCCTGCAAGCTGTTAAACATTCCCGCGCGCAGCGAAGGGCTTTCTGCCGCCGCGCCGCAGGATAAGCTGGAAGCTGTCACGAAAACCCTGCATGGTCACCGCCAGGAAGAAATTGAAAAGCGCAACAGCCAGTTCTTCGACGAAGAGGTCAGCAAGCTCGATCTTTGGTCGGAAGATTTGAAGGCTGGCCTAGAAATGGAGATCAAGGACATCGACAAAGAAATCCGTGAGCAGAAAAAAGAAGCTGCCAAGGTCACGGATGTCAAAGATAAACTTGAAAAACAAAAGGAATTACGCAAGCTGGAGCAGAAACGTAAAACCATGCGCCAGCGGCTCTATGAAGAGCAGGACAAAATTGACGCGCAGCGTGACGAAATGATTGCGCGTGTTGAACAACAGCTCGCTTCCAAGGTGGACGTGCAGGAGATTTTCACAATCCGCTGGCAGTTGAGCGCAAAGGACGAAGGGTAAGGAGCCGCCATGACACAAGCTAAAAAACAGGACGACACGCGCCTCAATCTGGCATCGCAAGATGCTGTGGGCGAACGCATTGAACAGCTCAAGGCGCTATTGCCGGAAATTTTCGTCGAGGGACAGCTCGATCCCGAACGCCTGCGTCAGCATCTGGGGGATTTCAGCAAGGTCGGCACCGAGCGTTACGGCCTGAACTGGGCTGGAAAGGCTGAATCTATCCGCAGCTTGCAAATCCCCTCGCACGGCACATTGGTGCCGTTGAAGGATCAGTCAATCAAATTTGATGAATCAGAAAACATGATCATCGAAGGCGACAACCTCGAAGTCCTGAAGCTGCTGCAAAAGAGCTATCACGGGAAAATCAAGATGATCTATATCGACCCGCCCTACAACACGGGTGGCGATTTTATCTATCCGGACAATTTCAAGGAGGGACTTGATACTTATCTGCGCTATTCTGGCCAGACTACTGAAAGCGGTTTTAAGGTCAGCACGAACAGCGAAAACGGTGGGCGCTATCATTCCAACTGGCTGAATATGATGTATCCACGCCTATTCATGGCAAAAACACTCTTAAAAAATGATGGCGCAATTTTTGTATCTATCGACGATACCGAAGTTGCCAACCTGAGACTCATGATGAATGAAGTTTTTGGAGAGGAAAATTTTGTCGGTGTATTTATTTGGAACGCTGGAAGGAAAAATGATTCAAAACAAATCAGCGTCAGCCACGAATATGTTGTTGTTTACACAAAATCTCTATCTTACTTAAACGAGAACAATCTTTTATGGAGAGAGCAGAAGAACGGGGTGGATAGAATTGTTGCCACCTATAAAAAATTAGCAAAACAATATCCTGGGGATTGGGCAAAGGTCAGTCAGGAACTGCAAGCCTGGTACAAAGCGTTAAAGGCTGATGATCCTGCGTTGGAAAATAAACACTATCGTTGTGCTGATGAAAGAGGCGTTTATTTCCCCAGCGATTTATCTGGGCCGGATGATGGTAGAAAAAGCAGGCCACGATACGAAGTTTTACATCCCGTAACCAAGAAGCCCGTCCCTGTTCCGGCGAGAGGTTGGCGTTGGGAAAAGCCTCGTATGGATCAAGCCTTGGAAGAAAACAGGGTTCACTTTGGAGCAGATGAAACCAGTATTCCAAACGGCAAAGTTTATATTGAAGAAAACGATACCCAAGCCCCCAGCAGCGTTTTCTATCAGGATAGAAGAAAGGCCAGTGGATATTTAGAAAAATTGCTGGGCGAGAAGGTTTTTGATTTCCCCAAAGATACGGATGTCCTTCAAAGGTTTGTTCAGCTTGTGGCAAACGATAAGGACGACATCATCTTGGATTTCTTTGCTGGTTCCGGTTCGACAGCAGAAGCTGTGATAAATGCCAATGAAGGAGATCGAGGTTCAAGAAAATTTATTTTGGTTCAATTGCCGGAAAACATTACTGAAGATACCAAGGCTTACAATGCTGGCTTTAGGAATATCGCAGAAATATGCAGGAAAAGAGTTGTTCGTGTAATCGAAAACCTTTCCACAAAAGAGGCAGAAAACTTGCCCTTAGAGCAGCGCATGGAACCATTAGGATTCAAGGCGTTTAAGCTATCTTCCAGCAACTTCAAGCTCTGGGACGCTTCTGCCGGATCAAAAGATGCCGATGGGTTGGCAAAACAGCTTGAGCTTTATGCCGACAACCTTCTTCCTGGCCGCAGCCAAGATGATATCCTTTACGAGGTTATCCTCAAAGCGGGACAGCCGCTGACGGCAAAGATCGAAAAAATCGAAGTTGCCGGACAGCAGGTGTTCTCGATCGGCGGTGCGATGCTGATTTGCCTTGAAGATCCGATCAAAGAAGAAACCCTTGTTGGGATGTTGGAATACCAGCCCGCTATCATGGTTACGCTAGACAAAGCTTTCCATGGCAACGATCAGCTTAAAACCAACATCAAGTTACAGGCCGAGGCCACGGGCGAATCCGAGCAGAGCCGCGTGCTATTCAAGACGGTGTAAGGGGACGGTATGAAGATCAAATTTGACGCCTCCCAGCAATACCAGCTCGACGCCATCCAGTCGGTTGTGGATTTGTTCAGCGGTCAGCCTATGGCCGGACAAGAGTTTGAGATCAATTCCACCTTCGGCGCGCTGAACATGCAGCATTCCACCCTCGGCTTCGGCAACCGCCTGGTGCTGTCGGATGCCAAGCTGCTGGAAAATCTCCATGCCGTGCAGGGTAAAAGCGAGCTGGAGCCGTCCGAGAAGCTCCTTGGCGATACCGTGGAATACGAAGCCCAGAAGCGCGAATACCGCCTGACCCACGAGGACAAGGAAAATAGCTGGCATGTGCCGCATTTCTCCGTCGAAATGGAGACAGGCACAGGGAAAACTTATGTTTATCTTCGCAGCATTTTCGAGCTGCATAAAAACTACGGCTTTACCAAATTCATCATCGTCGTGCCGACCGTGGCGATCCGCGAGGGCGTGAAAACCAGCATCGACCTGACGGCGGAGCATTTCAAAACGCTTTACGACAACACGCCGATCAACTCCTGGGTCTATGATTCCAAATACGCCTCGCGCCTGCGCGACTATGCCGCCAGCAACCAGATTCAAATTCTAATCATCAATATCGACGCCTTTAATAAGAAGGACATTGCTGTCATCCATAACGAGCGCGATCAAACGTCTGGCAGGAAGCCCATTGAATTCATCCAGGCGTGTAATCCCATCGTCATCCTTGATGAGCCGCAAAATATGGAATCCGAGATTGCGCGGGAAGCCATTGCCAGCCTCAACCCGCTTTGTACGCTGCGCTATTCCGCCACGCACCGCAATCCGTACAACGTCATTTACCGTCTCGGCCCCGTTAAAGCCTATGATCTGGGGCTGGTAAAACGGATCGAGGTTGATTCCGTCCTTGAAGACCCCAATTTCAACAAACCCTTCATTCAGGTGCAGAGCGTTCAGAATGCCAGCAAGAGCAAGATCGTCGCCAAGATCACCGTGGACATTGAAGGAAAATCTGGCCCGCAACGCAAGACTATCAAGGTCGAAAAGCGCGGTGATGATCTCCACCATCTGACAAAGCGCGATGGCTACAAAGGTTATATCGTCGAGGAAATCCGCACCGATTATAAAACCGTGTCTTTCTCAAACGGCATTACGCTGGAGGAAGGGCAAACCCATGGCGGGCAGACCGATGACCGGATGCGCGTCCAGATCAAAGAAACGGTCAAAGAGCATTTCGAGAAAGAACTGCACATTTCCAAACTGCCCGAAGGTCAGCGGATCAAGGTGCTGTCGCTGTTCTTTATCGATCGCGTATCAAATTACCGCCTGGATGACGGCGGCAAAGGCAAAATTGCCCTGTGGTTTGAAGAAGCCTATGAGGAACTCCGTAAGCATGAGCGTTATAAAGGCTTGAATATGCCTTCCGTTGGCAGCGTCCATGACGGGTATTTCGCTAAAGATAAAAAGGGCAATTATAAAGACTCGCGGGAAAGCACGGAAAATCAGGAAGACCGTGACGCCTATGCCATCATCATGCAGGACAAAACGCGCCTGTTATCCTTTGGCGAGCCGCTCAAATTCATTTTCAGCCACAGCGCGCTGCGCGAAGGCTGGGACAACCCGAACGTATTCCAGATTTGCACGTTGAATGAAACGCGCTCGGAGATGAAAAAACGCCAGGAAATCGGACGTGGTCTCCGCTTGCCTGTGCGGGAGAACGGGGAGCGGTGCTTCGATCAAACTATCAACCGCCTCACGGTTGTTGCCAACGAAAGCTACGAAGATTTTGCCCGCAATCTCCAGAACGAAATCGAGGAAGAAACAGGCGAGAAATTTGAGGGGCGCGTCAAGAACAAACGGGATCGTCAGCGTGTCCAGCTCAAGAAAGGCTGGCGTCTCGATCCAAACTTCATCGAAATCTGGAACCGCATCAAGCACAAGACCCGTTATGCCGTCCGCTATTCGACGGATGATCTGGTAAAACAAAGCGCCAAGGAACTAGCCAAGGGCGCAGCCATCCAGGCTCCGAAATTCACCGTGCGCAAGAGCGAGGTTGTTACCACGAAAGCGGGATTGGAAACGGAGCTGCGTTCCGCCCGTGACGAATTTATCGAGCATTCCCATGACAGGCTGCCCGATCTGATCGGTTACCTCCAGTCAAAGACGGAGCTGACCCGTGGCACGCTGGCGCGGATCATTATTGAATCGGGACGTATCGGGGAAATCGACAAAAACCCGCAGGAATTTTTAGAGCAGACGCTGGAGGCCATTCAGCGCACGCTACGCAAGCTCATGGTCGATGGCATTAAATACGAAAAAATCGACGGCGATGAGTATGAAATGATGCTGTTCGAAGAGCATTACGAGCATAAGGAAATTTACAGCTATCTGGATCGCCTGCTGGAAGTTGACCATTCCATCGTCAATTATCTCGAATATGACTCGGAAACAGAAAAGAAATTTGCCGAAACGCTGGACAAGCGCCCTGACATCAAACTGTTCTTTAAAATGCCTGGATGGTTTTTTGTTAGAACGCCACTCGGCAATTACAATCCCGATTGGGCGATTGTGAAGGAAGAGCAGAATAACTTCCTGAAGCTATATCTGGTGCGCGAGACAAAAGGCACGAAGAGCAAGGACAATCTGCGCTCAAGCGAAGAAATGAAAATCGACTGCGGCTTTGCCCATTTCAGGGAATTGAATGTCGATTTCAACTGGATCAAGAGCGCAGACGAGGTTTAATCACGGGCATTGCCGGAGCTGCTGCCTGATCATGGCGTAGTCCTGCAAAACTGATGGAAATGCCGCATCGGTGGGCGCGGCCTCAATCTCATCCGCCAGCTTGCGCTGAAATTCCCGATCATATTTTTTGATTGGCGGGCAAACGCAGGCCGAATCAGAATTTGCCGTCGCGCAGGCGGTTAACAAGCTCACCGCGATTGCGAGGGGCATCCAGCGTCGCACGAAGTTGGGCATCTTTCACCTCCAATGACTTCTTGAGTTGATCCACGCGCTCGGCATTACGGCCTGCCTGCCGCGCACCGAACAGCACCGCTGTCACCGACAATGCCGCCACGCCCCAGCCGATAAGGCGCAGAGCGTTGCCGGAAAGCCAGGCTTTAACAACCGCCCACATCAGCGCAGCCCTTTGCGGTGATCGTCGATCCGCGCCCAGAGCATGACGCCGATGCTAACAAGGGTAACGGCCAGCAGCAGCCATTTGGCGACTTCCAGGTAAGGCGCAAGGCCCACCAGCGCGTCGCGGGCGGGGTCAATGGTTTGCTGGACGGCCTCCACAACGCCCAGGCCCGCGGTGGCCGCCGTGGCAGCCTGTCCGCCCTTTACGGTGCGGCTGGCCTGCAAATTGGCTTTCTCAGGCTCTACGCCCGCCAACACCAGCCCCTTGGTCAACTCGACGTCGGTATAGGGTTGCTGGCCGTTCTCATGCCGGATGATTGCCTTGGCCAGCGGCAGGAGATGATCGAAACGGTGCATGTCGAGGATCTGGTCGGCATCCTGTCCCGTGTCCGCCGCCACAGCCCTTATATACGCATTCGTGTTGTTTTCGTTCGGGGGTGCCCAGCGAGAAATTATCTGGCGGATGGTGCGTAGGCCATGCTTGTCCTGATACGCAATCAAGGTGCGTGCCAGCGCACGGATGCCGTAAATGGCCGATTTAAACGTGAAGAATTCCACGTCACCTTGGCGCTCCGCCAAACCTTGCCATGGATCGCCATTGCGGCGAAGATTGCCAGGGTTGTTGTTGCGGATGCCACGCGGCGTGCGTTCGGAAGCTGATACCGTCATTATTTTCTCCTGTCTGTCAGCGGTTAAAAAAAGGTTTGATAATCTGTTCGAGCAGCGCGCCCGCGATGGCACCCAGCGCAAGCACAACGGCAAAACCACCTTTCCAGCGGTTGGCCATGCGATCGAGGTCGGCCAGCTTGGTATCCATGCCCTCGACCTTGGTTTTCAGTTCTGTAATGGCCGTGGTCAGGGTCTGGACTTGGGCTTCCAGCCTGCCGATGGCACGGAAGTATTCCGGTTCCGTCATGGGCGTGTTCTCCTGTTCCCGCCCGTTATGGGCAGGGTTTTGGTTCTGGTTTTTCATGGGTGGCTCCGTTTATCCGGCGACGACGATCAGCATGCCGCCTTGTCCTGTGGACGGGGGTGACCCGTTCCGGCGCACAACTTCAACAGCAAGCTGGCTCAGACGAAGATTGCCGCTTGTAGCGCGACGTACAGTTTCAACAGCAAGCTGGCTAACTTGCAGGCGTGCCTCTGTCGGGCGGCGCAATGTTTCAACTGCGACCTGGCTGACGCGCAGAACGGGGTTATCAACCAGCGTGAAGGTATCGGAAAAATCAAAATATCCGACACCGCCATCTGCCGCACCGCCGCTGCTCAGGTCGGAACCACTGCCGCCATACCAGATCGTTCCCGTACGGCTGGTGGTGACCGTGTTTCGAGAACGGTAACCGATCTCGACAACGATGCGGTCGCCCGTCAGCGCAGCAACGGCAGTTAAGGTCGCGGCTGCCGACAGAGCCTTGCCCAGCGCCGTCGTTCCCCATTCATTGGTGTCAGGATCGGCATAGTTGGCGAGCAATGTGCCGCGCAGATTGTCGGTGTCGCCCTGCGTGACAAAAATGTGAAGGTAATACGCCATATCGGCGGCAGCGTTGGATTCCTGCACGCCCATCATAAGGTTCAGCGTGCCGGAAAAATTATGATCCGCCGCCAGCGGTGCAGATACGCAGCGCAGAAGCAGAACATCGTAATCGGCTGAGGAGACGGTTTCCGCGCTGCCGATAGACAACGGCCCTCCCAAACCGGACAAATCCTTGGCACCCATGCCGCAAATGGCATGGCCTGTGGTTTTCTCCCACGCGCCACGGATCGTCGCCGGAGTGTATGCAACTCCGACGGCGGATGGATAGAGCTTGGTCATTATTATGCCTGTACCTTGTAGCCGAATTCAGCCGTGTTGATTTCGCTTTCCGTCCATGCGGTGGTGGTATCGGGGTTTTTCTCGATGATCTGGCGATAAACCCGATAATCGGTGCCGACGTTCTGGGAATCGCCCTCGTAATCGTTGCCGGATACCCGCGTCAGGGAACGGAGCGTGCGCCCACCCGCATCGTCCTTGCGCGCGGCCATGTTGACCTGGACACCGAAGATGGTTCCCGTGATCGCCGGAAGATTCCCGCAATCGAGCGTGTCACGCTGTCCAACCGTGTTGCTGTGGTTGTAGGTGGAATCGCTATCCAGCGTCGTGTCGTCAAGGTTGTCCCAGTTGCTGGCGCTTCCAACTTTGCTGAATTCTGAATAGTTTCCAGCACCGATGGGTCGCACCGTATCAACGCGCACATCACCGAGGAAGGTGTTGTTGGCGCTGCCTGTGCTATCGCAGACATACAGATCGTCGATGGCGTTGTCAGAGCCGCGGCCCCAGACCTGGATGCGGGCAACGGTCGAGAGCGTGGAGGATTGCTTGGTATCACCCGTGAAGTTGATCCAGGTGCTTTCGTTGACGCGCACCTCCCAATTCCCGCCGCTATCCGCGACCGTGAGCTTCACCTCGATATAGTTCCAGGTCAGGATCGGCAGCGCGTTGGTAGATGTCGCCAGCAAGGTGCCGCTTGTCACGGAGTTGCGGTAAACACGGATCGTGCCATCGTTTCCGATGGAAAGCGCGCCTTGGATGGTGCCAGCTTCATCGGTAAAACGCAGCAGTTCTGTCGTTTCCGTGGAGAGCAAATAAAGGCCAAAACCGATGATCCACGTCGATTGCGGATCAAAGGTCAGGCCGATGAAATCAGCCGAGGTACGGAACAGTAAAGCCGTGCTGCCGGAGCGGCGACCCGTTGTGGTCGTGATGCCGCTCGACCCGCCGCTGTCATTATAAGAGGTATATTTAAGCGGGAGCTGGCTGGGGATCGCATAATGATCAAAGCCGTCGATGAAGCGCAATGCCATGTGTTTTCTCCTTAAAGTCGAATGCCTGCCAGCGCGAAACCGATATCGGCCAGCGTGCTGTCTGCTGGGCTGGGCGCGATGATGGTCAGTACGTCGCCTGCTGCAAAATCTGTGAGCGTGGCCGCCGTGAATGTCGGCGTGCTGACACCCGCCGCGAATTGCATCGTGGCGAATTGCGTACCGTTCTTGCGAATTGAAAACGTCGCCGTCGCGCCAGATGCCGTTCCGGCCACACCACGGCTGTTGGCCATGCCTGCCGGAAAACGCACCGCGCGCGGTATGGGATAGCGCAACACGACCGCGCCGCCCGTAGGAATGCCCGCCAGCGTCCCGCCAATATCATAAGGGATGGTTGCTCCCACGGAGGTTTCGGCCACGATCTGAAAGGTCGTGCCATCACAATAAAGCAGCTTTCGTTCGCCAACCCCTACGGAAATGGGCGTGCCGGACGGTGTTTTCACCGAAAGCGTGAAGCCGCCCGTGGTGGCGTTTTCCACCATCAGCAGTTTTGTTTTAGCCGGAATGGTGATCGTCCGACCCACCGTCAACGTACCTGTGAATCTCATCGACAACGTGCCGAGCATTTGCGCATCGGTGAGCGTGGTGTCCACATCGGCGATGGCAATGCTGGCAAGCTGACATAGCGCCTTGTCCAGCGCGTCGAAGGCGGCATTGGCCGTAACTTCTTTCTGTGCTTGGTTTGCGGCGATATGGTCGATCAATAAGTTGGGTGTTGTTGGCATGGTTTTTTCCCTTAGAGAGTGACTTGCGCAGCCTGACCACGCCCGACTACGGCGTTGAGCTGGTAAACAGCGATGGTGACGGCGCTTTGGGCAACGCCGAAATCAGTCACCTGATCGGCGGCGCTATAAACAAGGCTTGGCGTCATGGCCGTGATCGTGCGCTTCACCGTGGTGCCGGACAGGATGTCGATGGCGTAGTTTTCGTTGGCTTCGAAAAGCGGAACGTCGGTTCCGTCCTGCCATTCGCCATACCAGCGTGTGCGCCGTTTCCAGGTCACGGTCAGGTTACCGCTGCCATCGCGCGCGCCTTTGACTTGGACAGGTGAAAAGCAGCGCAGGCTATTGGCATTGAATATGAAAGGCGTGGACGGCGCGTCATCCCAATTTCCACCATCCGGAATACCCTTGTAATAGGATGTCCGGCTGATCTCGGTCATCGGCAATGGCGCGCGATAGACGCCGTCATTCACCAGCAACAGAAAACGCTCTCCCATTGTGTGGGAGGCCATGGCCCATTCCGTGCCGCGCCGACCGCGCAGCAGGCCGGACAGCTCGTAAAGGCCGCTGGCCAGTACCGTGGCATTGCGCCATTGAATAACCTCGTTGCCCAGCAACGCCACGTTCGCCCAATTCAAGACCTCCAGCGCCGTCTTGCTGTCGAGCGTTCCTTGCGTCAGCGCAATCTGCACCTTGCTGGTTTCGTCCCATGTCCACGGGCTTTCGACATTGGGCAGAACGGTGGCCGCCCAGCCGAAGGTGGGGCCATCATTGCCCGTGCCGAGAACCTCCCAGGACAATTCGTCCGGAGAGCGATACATCGATGCGCCCGTAACAGTGTTGTCGCGGAAGCCGAAAGCGTAATACATGCCGAGCGTGTCATCCTCATAGCGTAGCATGGGCAAATCCATGAGGAATAACGGCGTCGGCCCCGCCAGGCCAATCGGCACGGAAGGAAGTCCGCCACCGGAACCCGTGGAATTTGAGATATAAACGATCTCGTCTTCCGCCACAGCTTCGCAGGACACGACGTTGTTGCCGCCAAAATCCACTTTGTTCAGGCGAAGTTTCAGCGACACATCGTCGATATTGACGGTCACAACATCGGCAGGATCAAGCCGCAGCCATTTTGGCAGCACGCTGAACTTATACTGATTGCGTTCCACCCAGGCATTGTAAAGCGTGCGCTCGGCGATCTGTTTGGCTTCGTCCGGCGTGAGCGAGATCGAGATTTCCCTGGTCTGCTTTTCCCGCGTGATAATGGCGTCGTTGATGCGGGAAGCATGTTGCGTGTTCGGCTGGTGATCGCGCGTTGGATCGACATGCACAATGTCGAGGCGCTGCGGCAATTCCACATCCTGCACACGGGTTTCCGAAAGTCGGGTTGGTTCATCCGACCCGCTGTCATCGGCCCCCAAATCGTCTTTGCCAATGGTGGCCACGGACGCGCCGCCACGCGGTACAAAACGCAGGATGCCGTCTGTTTCCACGGCATCGATAAAGAACGACCCCAGAAGCGGCTCCAAAGCCTCCCGTGCGGCCATGCGGCGGCTCACGACATACCCACGCAGGGACTGACTGACGGCGCTGGAAATGACGCTCGTGGGGGCCATGCCAGCCTTGAGGCAGATATCCGTTAAAACGCCGGACAAGGTGACGGAGTTATTCCCATAACGCTCCAAGGGGTATTTGAATTCGCCGTCATAGGTCATGATGATGGCGGAATGCGTGAATTTTTCGTATGTCCCGCCGAGATGGGCGGGAAATGTGGTGGCAAAATCGGTCAAATCAATCCGGCGTTCGACTTTCATCGTGACGAGATTGACCAGCGTTACGTCGTAATCAGCCGCCGCCCAATATTTCCCGTTGATCGGATAATTGAAGTCAGACTGGATTCCCCATCCAGCGGGGATGGCGACATCATCGCAATGCCCAGCATAGCCGCTGTCCGGATGCCATTTAACAATTCTTCCGCCCAGACCCAGCGTGAAATAAATATGGCCCGTAAAATCATCCCACCACACGGTGCGCGGCAACTCGCCATCCGTCCAGGCGGTGCTGCTCCATTCGGTCAGCTCACCCGTGCCAAAACCATTCGGCACGAATTTTCGCACGTAGCCGCCCGTGACTTGCCAGTAACGACCATACGGATCATCGCACATCGGCCCGCCGAACATGACAGAGGGAAAGTAATCCGACAGGTCAATGATCAGCTTGAGGTTCGTATCGTAAATCTCGCGCGTACCGTAGCAGAAGATTTTATCACGTCGCACGCAGCCATTGACGCTGAAGCTGATCTTCGGACTGCTGATCGCCACGATGCCCAGCGTTTCTGGGTGGCGCTTCACAAGACGCATAGTCACGCCGTAAGCATCCGTCGCGTGGTAATAATAACCCTGGCTGTCGATGCCGCAGACATCGCCGTAAACTTCGTCCGAGTCCGGATAAATAGGAATCCAGTTGGGGTCGGCAAGGCTGCGCTGCAATACAAACCGATTGCTCACGCAATCGTATTTCCAAACGTGATCCGAACCCGTTCCGATCATTGTGCCGCGCGATTGATCGAGAATACCACCTTCCTTGGTCATCGTCGTTGCAGGCGGGAACATATAAATATCGCTTTGCATTGCGCCTTGAGCGACGACTTCCGCGCTGATATTCGGAATGCGGTTAGCAAAATCCTTGAGTTGTAGATCGTCGAATACCAGGTAGCACATGCCCCGAAACGCAGGCACATTACCAGCGCCGAGGTGCATTTCTAATGTTGCATCCGGTTCCTCATCTTCGCCGCCGCGATGAATGCGCACGACGCCTGGATATTTTTCCGTGGACTGCGTGTTACTGGCGGTCGCATCGTAAATGACCTTCGTGTCCGCCCAGATACGGCGCACGGTTGCCACAGGGCCGACGCACAGGCCAACTGCAAAGGATGCGGAATAGCTATAGGTGGTTTGCGATGACTTCTTGCCACCGCCTTTACCGCCGCTGGAACGGGTGACGGTGCGGGTTTCCTTGAGCGGCGTTGACCAGATCACGTTACCAGACAGGCGCATTGTGCCGTACACAAGCGGGATCGGCGCGCCGTAGGTCGAGGTTTGCACCGACAAATCATCGATGCGCGGGCCTTCGATATTCTGGCCTTTGCCACCGCCGAACAGCAGATTTCCGAGCAGCACACCACCCAGCCATCCTGCGGACGCACCAATCCCAATGGCGGAACCCAGCGCGGATCCGACCACACCTAAAGCGAGAACAGCCATTACATACCTTTGAAATACGGAAAGCGATAAGCCGCCGAGATGCGTTGCTGCCAGCGTTCGTCAAGCCCATGCTCGACGACTTTGCCGACACCGGAATAGCTATGGATGATTCCGTGATCGGTGATTAAAGCGACGTGCTGCGGCTCACGGCCCCAGGCCATAAAATAGAAATCAGCAATCTGGGCTTCCTCCACCGGAATGGGGATAAACCAGCGGCTCAAGGCTTCGCGCATACGGCGGCTGTCCGGCATCATCGAATAATTGGCGTAAGACAGAGCCTCTGGTGAATTCGGGTCATAGTCCATCAGCTTATGCTGCATTCCAATGGCTTTGATCAGGCCGATGCAATCGCAAGCGACACCTTTGAGGTGGCCTTGGTGCTTGAAAGGCGTGTCAATCCATTCGCGTGCTTCGCGCACGATGTCCATGCGGGTGAGTTTATTTGCCATCGGGATAAGCCAGAACCTGATCGTTGCCAGGGACATTCGGTTCGCCCCTGAAGTTTTTGACGTTGTTGTACCTGTCTTTACAGGTCGAGAATTTCTTATCGCAGCCTGGGCGCAGGCTGTAATTATCGCCGACCGCCACGATGCTGGGCATGGGTAGGAACAGCGTGAACGCGCCGCCGCTGGCAAAGGCTTTGACTTCCATTTTGCGGCCTACGTTTGCACCGCTCGTCCACGTCAGCAGGCCGCCGTTCCAGTAATTTATGGACTCACCGCGCGCGGAATCGGCAAAACTGCGCCTATCGGTGACGGCGGTGATCGCTCCGGTGACGGTGAGTGCGGCCAGGTTTACCTTGCAGCGGGTGTCGCCCAGATCGGCGCGGCAATCCGGCGTGTAAAGCTCGACGATTTGCTGCGAAA
This sequence comes from uncultured Pseudobdellovibrionaceae bacterium, assembly GCA_964583335.1. Classification (GTDB taxonomy): domain Bacteria; phylum Pseudomonadota; class Alphaproteobacteria; order Micavibrionales; family Micavibrionaceae; genus JAGNKE01. The sequence goes on from CAZOVG010000006.1 coordinate 51,510, forward strand.
GTGCCTGTGACAAGCCGCGCAGCTCGGCGCGGAAGGTCGTATCCTTCAATTCCACTTCGCCGATGGTGCCGCGCTTCAGAATAACCTTACCGTTAGCAAGGTTACTCCAATTGACGAGGAAAATCTCCACCGTTGCGCCGTCCCATACGCCCGCACGCAGATCAGCGGCGCTTAAAGTTTCGCTATCGATGGCGCTTTCAATATCGAGGTTATCGACCGCCAGGTTGGCGATGGTATGAATGGCCGAGCGCGTGTAGCCGGAGCGTGCTTGGTAAACCAGACTGTCTACCGTCAAATCTTTGTCGAAGTCGGTAAAGCCGAAGATGGAACCGTCGCGGCGTGTGACCTTCCAGCAAGTCGCAAGCGTCGTTGTTTCGCCACCGATATGGGTGGCAAGGGGTGAACCAGCAGTTTTCATGTGTTTCTCTATTTCGTTCGGTGACGGTAATTCCAGGGCTTCTCAAAGGAGCCAGCCCAGATGCCGCGTTTTGCGGCTTTGGCATTCATTTCGTCGGCAACATAGCGATCTGAATAATGGCGATACGCCAAGGCATGGCCATTGGCGACCATCCAGCGATTTATCTCAATCTTGCCCGCATAGCAGATGGCGACGATCCGGTGGTAAGCATCCATGTCCTGTTTTTCACAGGTCACAGTTTTTCGCTCGATCATGTCGGCCAGCGCAAAAGCAGCTTCTTTGCCGCAGCGATAGTTTTCGCCATTGCGTTTGCAAAGTTGCTGACCTTCCGGTGCATCGATGCCGAACAGCCGGAAATGCTGTCCTTGAATTTCGAGCGTATCGCCATCGATCACCGATGCCGTTCCGACATAAGGATCGGCCAGAACAGGAAGTTTTTCCAGACCCAGAAAAATCAAGACAAGCGCCATGATAATTGTAGCGGGCTTCTTTAAGCGCCCGCGCCAGAAAAACAATCTTTTAATATCGACCCTTGGCATGGAAAATTCGAGGTAAGGAATTGCGTACAGTTCCATCTTACACACGAATCTCAATAATCGGAATGCCTGACCATTGGTGAAGGTTGATTTGTTCGATGGTGACAGCCATGCGGTCTGTATCGAAGCGCACAGGCACGTCAAATTCATAATCAGCCGAAACGGCCACGCCATTTGCTGGCGGGGTAGAAAAGGTAATAATTCCCGTGGTGGTATTGACTGACCAGCCGGACATTTGCTGTACGCCTGCCAGATAGACTTTGACCGTGCCGGCCACGGGCTTGGTAATCGTGCGGACATCCGTTGCGCCACCTGACGAATAGGTGCGGATCAACTGGAATGTCGTGATCGTGCCGTTGCCCGTGCCAAGCGCCTGTGCGGTTGCTTTGAAATCCGTCCAGTCCTTAAACCGGAAGCCATGCGCACGGCCCTTGCGCGCGCGGAAGAAGGCAACCAACGTATCGAGCTGCGTTTGTTTTTTAAGACCAGAAGCGACATCCCAGCGTCCGCGCGCTGCTGACCAGTTTATATTGCGCTGTTCGAAACCGGATGCCGTGGCAACGACGGACGTGGCAAATTCCGGCCCGCCCGTCGCGCCATAGGCAATATCATTCGGGAATTGGACTTCATGAAACGCCATTTACAGGTTCCTCTTGGCGCGTTGAATGCCGCGCGCCGCTTCAGCCGTGATTTGCGATTGGCTCATGCGGAAACTGCTGGCATCCGGCGTGGTGATGTTCATGACGACATTGACGGGCGATCCCATGCGGGTGCCGTCTTTCGGCAACACGACTTCACCGCGTTCCAGAATGGCAGGAATTTCCCCAGGCTTTAGCCCCGCAACGCCGCCCGTGTGATAGCGCGGCGCGCTGGCGAACACATAGGCAGGCACACGGCGCTGCGGCACGGATCCACCAACTTCGCCACCTTCGTGGAAGATGCTGCTGAAAATGCTGTCCAGGAAACCGCCGCCGCCCATGCTGCTGCCCAGCATGTTGAAGAGCGGCCCCGTGATCGACTTCTGCACGGCCATGCGCGTGATGTCGGCCACGATGGAATTCGCCATGTCGCCCAGGCTTTGCAGACTTTTGCCGCCAGAGGTGACGAAATCCACAATCGCATCCTCGGTCGCCTTCATGCCTTCGGTGAAGGCTTTTTCGACCGCCGACGCTGCATCCTCGGCTTGTTCACGGTAATTGCGGAAGGCCCGCAACGCTCCGGCCTCGGCATCCTTGCGCGCGTCGAGCTGCTGTTTTTCAGCATTGGCGACGGCGCGGTTGTAAGTTTCCTGGCTGATTGCGCCAGCGTCGAGCATGTTTTTAAGACGCTCCAACTCTGCCGCATAGGCTTCCGTCGCCGTGCGCGTGGCGTTGGTGACTTGTTCGCCTTCCTGCTTCAGCTTGTTCAGCTTCTGCTGGGCTTCGCCTTGATCGTAAAGGGCCGCAGCCAGCTTTTCGACTTCGGCGCGCTGTGCCGACGTTGCATTATCCGACAAACGGCCAACGGCATCCTGAATGAACGCTGCGCGTTTATCGGTCAGGCGTTCAAGCTGCTTGTTCAGATCCTCGACGACTTTTTGCGCTTCGGAATATGCCTGACTGTCGAAAAGCTGCGCCGCCAGCTTACGCGTTTGTTCACGCTGCGCGTTGCTGGAGTCTTTTGACAGACGACCAACAGCTTGATCGATGAAGGCTTGACGTTTGTCGGCCATGCCTAGCATCTGGCGCTGTAGGTCTTCCACGACCTTGGTATTTGCCTCCATCACACGGGTAGCAGCCTCGCGGGCGGGCTTCTCGATCGCGTCGATTTGACGACGGGCGATTTCTTCCGCCTGTTTCAGCGCTGCACTCACCGCGTCGGAATTGCTACCGTCCTTTTCGCGTAGAGCTTCCAGCTTGGTGCGCGTAACATCCAGCTCTTTATTGACCTTGGCGATGCGGTCGGCAGGATCGGTCGCCAATTTGTCAACGGCTTCGTCCAGCTTGCTGCGCTGTTCGCTCAAAAGATCAGCACGTCGATCGCGCGCAGCCTGTTCCTGGGCGGCCTGCAGCTTTTGCTGCTCGGCTTCGTACTCCTGTGCTTCTTTGCGGGCTTGCGTCAGAAGGTTATTGACCTCTGCGCGGAGCTTTTCCACACGGCTTTCCTGCCGTTCGATCATCGGACTCATGTCCGTAAACGGCAGAACGGGTTTGTAATTCTGCAGGCGCTTGAGGCGTTCTTCCTCTTCGGCCAAATCTTGACGTGCATCCATCAACTGCTTGCCGATGGGATCGTCTTTCATAAGGTTGCGCAAACCTTCGACGACATACGACAGGCCGCTCAATGCACCTTCGGCGGCACCCGCGACTACGCGCGTTTGCCCGATATCCTCCAGCAAATTGCCCCAGGCATCGGACAGGCGGTTGGTAGCGCCCACCAGACCCGTCGCTTCCGCAGCGCCCGCACCGCCGACCTTGGATTCCAGAGCGTCTAGAATAACTTTTTGGGCTTCGGCCTGTTTGCCCGTGTCAACGAGGGACTGGATCAGCTCTTTCTGGCTGTCGGTAAACAGGATGCCGATCCGGCGCAATGCCGTCAGACCCTGAGCCGGATTTTCCAGAGCTTTGCCGAGCTGGGTAACGCTGCCACGCAAGTCCGTACCGAACACGGCAGACATATCCTGCGCCAGCGTCATCGCACGGGTGAAAGTTTCGCCCGTGACAGAGCGGAACGTCGCCATAACGCCTGCCGCATCCTGCACCTGTTCAGCGGTGGCCAGCGTTGAGGCTTCGATTTCGTCGGCAAAAGCCGCAATCTGCTTGCCGGACAGACCCGTGGTATTGCCCGTCGCTTTCAATACAGCCTGCAGGCGATTGAAAGACTGCTCGGCCTCGGACGCATGTTCCAGGGCGGCCTTCAAGCCTACCGTGACGACGGCCAAGGCTGCACCGACCGCCAAACCAACGGGGCCAATGGCACCCAGCGCCGATCCTAACGGGCCAAGGTTGCCCGTCAGGCCGACGACGGAGCCTTTCACGTCATTGGCGGCGGCATTCAGCGCCAGCAGCGATTTCGAGGCGGGTTGTCCGGCCAGCTCGATTTTCTTGAGGGACTTTTCACCCGTTTCGCCGACCTCGCGCAGTTCCGCCTTGACCTTGCCGCCATCAAGAACGGTCAGGCGAATGGCAAGATTGCGTTCGGTCATCGGTTTTTCATCTCGCTACTGAGTTTTTCGTTAAATGCACTGGTCATCCCAGCTTCCACGGCGGGCAGGAATTCCGCCGTGGCGTTTGCGTCATGGCCGAGTGATGCCGCAACTTGCAGCGCCGCCGAAAAATCCATGCCGATGGCGACCATTTGACTCAGGCGCAATTGCCCGCCGCAACGGAGCGCCAGATCCCAGGCTTGCCAGCCTTCCATGCTGTGCGGTTCATGCTGCCGATACGGGCAGAGTTCGCCTTCCGCGTTTGCTTCGCCGCGTGCGCAAGGCAAATCCGCGTCCTGGCAAGAAGCGCAGTAATCCGGCCCGCCGCCAAAGTGCCAGCGGCAACGAGCCGTTAGGCGTTTTTTTCCTGCTCCAGCAACAATGCGGGGCCGAGATAAAGACGCTCGAAGGCTTCGGCGATGGGCCACAAATCCATAAGGGCGAATACACCCTCCGGCGTGACGGGCAACGCTTCGCCGTCCTCACCGCCGACACCGTCCCATTCGACGATGGCCAGTTGCGCCAATCGTTTGATCAGCGCCGTGCTGCGCAAAGCGGGTTCGGCTTCAGCTTTCAAGGCTTCGACGCGCGCCGCCATCACAAGAGCGGTGGATGCCGGACGCACATGCACGCGCACGCCGGAAATCAGATCAAGCCAGTAGTTTTCACGTTTCAGGTTCAAGGTAATCATGCGTAGCTCGCTACATCGTTTTTGAGGACAACAGTCAGCATGCGCGCGGGGCTGGTCGCCTTCGCCGCTTGCCAATCAAAGGTGGCCTGGACACCGCCAGGGCCGGAGATCGCCAGTTTCGGTTTCGGCAAATACACTTCGTGCGCCGTAAACGTTAGCGATTTATCGGCATCGATGGTGTAAGCGAACGCCAATTCCAGCGGCGTATTGTCGGTTGCCGCATCGATCAGCGTGGTGTCGGCAAACCGCACTTCGATGTTTCCGGTCAGCGCCGCGATAGTCGGATCTGCACCGTCGATCTTGCCGTCCGAACGGATGGTTTCGATACGTTCCAGGTTATTGGTGTAGGTCAACTGCGCACCCGTCACGTTGCCAAGCTGCACACCGTCCTTTTTGATCGACCCCTGGAATTGGTTGAAGCGCGTGAGCGATGCTACGGTCGGTGTACCACCACCCGTAACTGCCGCGTCGGTTTCACCCTGAGCGATGCAATTGAGTGTGGCATTGGCAGCCCCCGAACGAGAGAAGCTCAATTGTGCTGAATTGACACGCACACCGGATTCCATGAAAAAGATAGGCACCTCCGGCATGCCAACTTCCAGCGCAATGCTGGGCAGGCTGGATAATCCAGAGGCAAAGGTATGGGTGTAAGGCCCGCTACCAGTCGTGGTCGGCGCACCGAGGAGCGCCTTCAGCCAATGGCCGAAGTTGCGTAAGTCCACGGGGACGACGACGTTGCCTTCCACGCGGATAACGTCGCGGATCGGCTGGGATGGATCGCGGCCTTGACCCAACAGATCGGATGCGATCAAACCCTGTTCGGAACCGAGATCGGACGAGACGAACGGGAATTTGATATAGTTTCCGGTCGGCGGGGTGCCGTAAACCGTTTCGAATTTACCCAATAGCTGGGCATTGGCACCGTATGCACGAGCCATGGTTACCTCCTATGTTGGCGTTGAAAAAAATCAGCCGAGCGGATCGGCGGTGACGTAGATAAGTTCGATGGGGATGACCGCGCCCTTGATCTGCGGCGATCCTTCGACCGCCAGCACGTTGCTGTCTGGCGCTTGCGGCGTGACGCGGTCGCACAACCCACCCAGCGTGCGGTCGCCTGCGATGGCGAGAGCGATTTTCCGGTAAAGACCGTCGAGCGCGAGATCTCGCGCGGCCTGGTCGCCTTTTTGAACGACAGCTTCCACCAGCGCGCGGTGCTGCCAGTAATAAGACACGGGCGAAAGCAGCGTTTCCGGATCACCAGGATCGCCGTCGCGCAGAATAATCAGGCCGCCGTCCGGAATGCGTTCGGGCAAAACCTCGTTGCGCAAAACAGTAGCATCGGCGATGGTTTGCAGACGCACGAACAATGCCTGCAGGATGGCTTCTCTATCGGTCATTTTTCTTCCTTTTCGTCGGGCCAGCTTGCCGTGACGAGTGACGGCAAACGCTCGATCCATTTTTTGGCAACGCTGTCGATGTCGAAGCGCTTCTTGAGTTGCGCCTGCGGGACGAGAATGAACATGACGACGGTGGTTAAACCGCGTCCGGTTTTTTTCGCGCGGTCGCTGGCAACCCGCGCACGCCCTTTGCTGGTGATGCGAAAATCGTCAGCGACCAGCAATCCAACACGCCGCGCGCCCTGGGGCGGGACATAGCGGAGCGGAATGCCTGCCTCGGCAAAATCGGCAGGCGTGATTTTCTTGTTCTGGCGGCGGGTAACGTATTGAGTCGGGATTGCCAGAAAGCGACCCTGTTTGCTGCGAATGCTTGCGCCATACGCAAAAGCGCCGATGATGTGTGGCGCTTTGGTGTAGACAAAGCCAGCAGCGTTGATGCTCATGCCGCCCTTGGGGTAAAGATCGCCGCGCCAGCTTTTGGCAAGGCGTTCCCCAAGGCCAGCACCTGTCACCTGGCCGCGCAATTCGTTCTTCAAACCATCCGTCGCTTGACGCACGCCGCCGCTGACAGCTTTTTCAGCAGCTTTAACTTCGGCGGCCATCATGGCTTTCAAATTGCCTTGAATGGCGGCTTGCAGTCTCATGCGGGCCTCACATCGAGCGTCCAGACAAGGCGCTCACGGTCTGCTTTGGGTTCGGATTGCACGACGTAGGTGATGCCGTCGTAAGTGATTTGATCGCCGATGGCGGGTTCTGGAATCTCCAGGCTGCGCACATCGAACAGGGTTGTGGAGACATGCAATTGCCCATCCCCGAATCCCACCACCGTATCCGGCTGCTTTGGGATCACCCGCACCGGATACGGTGTGGATGTGCCAAATGCCAGATAGGTGGCGGGCTTGCTCAATACGGGATCCGTAAAGAGCTGGTCGATCATGCCGGAGAAAGCCATGGGCTTTACGTCCGTTTGCCTTTGATCAACACTTTCGGGCGGGTGCAGATCGGCAGAGGGTTGGACTGCGTGTGCAGCTTGACCCAGCGACCGAACTCCTGATCCACGGCCTGTTTGGCGTAACGCGGCAGACCGAGGGTGTTCACCGTTTCGACGAAGTCGGCAGGCGCGTTGTATTGACGGAACAGCCCAGGCACGCCCACGGGGAAGAAGTGTGCCTTGTTGCTGTCGGCGTAATCCACCGTGCCAACCTTGCCGCGATATTCCTCGAATACGATGCCAGCATATTCGAAGGAACCGCGGGCCTGACCTTGGCGCAGGAACAGGCCGTCCATATAGCGGTCATAGGCTTCCTTGACCTCCTTATGGGTGATCAGGTCATCGAAGAAGGCCGAGCCGCAGAACGCATGAATGTGATCATACGGTTGTGCGCCAAGCTCATCTTCGATTTTGCGCCGGACGTCATGGCATTTCTTCTTGACCGCACCATCGACGGGCGAAGCATTGTCGAGATCGAAGTCGATCTCGGTGTATTGCGTCACGCCGAATTCGTTGAACAGGTCGTAAAGAACGGTGCTGCCGTCCGCGTCGAGGATTTGTCCCTTGATGGCACCGACGCGCAAATGCTCCAGCGTGGCATCGTGCTTGCGGGACATTTCCGCCAGGCGGAATTGCACCGTTTGCTGGATGCCTTCGAGCTGGCTTTCGGAGCCGAAAGCGCGAAGGTTCTGGATTTCATCCGCGAGGATGGTGTCTTCAAGAGCCACATGCGGCACGATGAACGAACGGGCTTTACGCTTGTTCGTCGTGTTTTGCGCCGCAGGGGAACCGCGCGAGGTTGTCTCAATCAGATTGAGACTGCCTTCGCGTTCCTCGATCATGACCGAGGTGGTAACGATGCCCGTCTCGTCGAACAGGCCGAGTTGGCCGATCCGACCAGGTACAAAAGGCACCTTGTTGATGGCGTCCGTCAGGGAAATGACGGAAAACGCCGAGTTGCTGAAAATATCGAGAGCAGGCATGGATGTTGTCCTTTCAAGGTTAAAGAGCGCAAAGAAAAACCCCCGCCTGGAGATCAGGCGGGGGTTGGTTTTCTTCGAGCCGTGGTGGGTTTACCGCGCGATGATGTCGTGGGTTTTCAGTTGTGCGAGGCCAGCAGATTTCTGGTTCGCGTCCGCGCCGGAGAACCAAATCAGCTCTTCGGCATTGACTTCGGCATGACGGGCAATAACCACGCCTTCCGTATCGCCGCCCGTGGCATCCACGGAGGCATACAGAATGGCCACGGCGGTTTGCGAACCATCCGTGTTGGCGGGGTTATATTCCTTGTATTTGCCGGAGCCAGCCGCCACCGTGATCGCAAAGCGGTCGCCCGCCACGAAATCGGTTGCGCCATCCGCGATGGTGAAGTTGACAGGCCCCGCGAAAGGGGTGCCAACCACAGCCGTGCCGACATTCACGCCATCGGGGTCTTCGACCGAGAACGTACCGCCGTTGGCAGCAGGCTCGATCAAGTTTGCCGTATAGACGCCAGCTTTGGCGGTTGCGCCCGCAGAGACCGCGCTGATCGCGCCGTTTCCGGTATTGCCGGAGACGGCTGCGCCCGTTGCGGTGCCGACGGCAACCTTGCCCAGCACATGACCCGCTTTGAGGTTCTGGCCGGACAGGACGGTCGCAGATTCACGCGACAGGCTGCCATTGGCTTCCGTCACGATAAATTCGCCCGCGTGTTGTTCTTCGGTAAGTTCAGTCATGGTTATTTTCCTTTCTTGTTGCGGGCCGCATAGATCGCTGCCGTGTCGATCTTCGGTTCCGCGTTGGTGGTGGGATTGGCGTTGGCGGGGATTTGACCAGCGATGGCCGTCGCATCCGCTTGTGCGGCGCGGGTTTCAAGCAGCGCCTTGCGCACCTCGGCAGCGGGAACCGCCTTGGTGATGAAAGCCGCAGCTTTGTCCGGTACGCCCGCGAGCTGGCACAGCTCGGTGACTTCTGCGACATAGGCCATGGCTTCGGCTTTCGCTTCTTCCTTGAGATCGGCTTTCAAAGCCGCGAGGTCGGGAATGGACTCCATGTCGGGATCCATGTCCTCTGCAGGTTGTGTGTTTTCCGTCATTGGTGTTTCCTTTCTTTTCAGGGTTCTGGTGGTTAGACTTGATGGGCGGGCGATCTTCTTCGTGAGATCGGACAAGGCGTCGCCCATCGTCCCGATCCGGTCTGCAAGCCCTGCGGCCACCGACTGCTCTCCGAAATACAGCGCCGCTTCGGTTTCCTTGATGGCGGCAAGATCAAGCCCGCGCATGCGCGCGACTGTTTCCGTGAAGAGCGCGTAGACGCGATCCACCTCCGTCTGTAACTGCGCGCGGGCGGGATCGCTCAAGGGTTCATGTGGCGAGAGATCGTTCTTATGTTCGCCCGCATAGATTGCGGTGTATTTCAAGCCCGCGTCGGCTTCGGCCACGCTCTGGTCGAGATGCACGGCGATAACGCCGATGGAACCGACACCGCCCGTGCGCGAGAGATAGATACGATCCGCAGCCGCTGCGATGGCATAGGCAGCGGAAAATGCTTCGTCGTTTGCAACAGCCCAGATCGGTTTGACCTTGCGCGCGGCAAAAATCTTGTCCGCCAGATCGAACACGCCGCCAGCTTCACCGCCAGGGCTGTCGATATCGAGCAGAATGGCTTTGACGGCGTTGTCCTGTAGCGCGGCATCCAGCCGTTCCGCAATCAGGCCGTAACTCATCAGGCCGCTCTGCGCTTCCAGTCCGATTGTCCGGCGCACTAGGGTGCCGACCACGGGAATGATGGCAATGCCGTTTTCAACTTCATAATCGCGGGTGACAGGTTTTGCGCCAAACGGCAGGCTTTCACCGCGCAGGCGAGGAACAAGCACCCCAAGGATGGTGTCCAGCTTGGCACGGGCAATCAAAAGGGGCGCATCAAACACGCGCCCCGCAATGTGTGGCAGGAGGGTCATGGATTTTCTTCTTCCAGTTTTTCAGGTTGCGGTTTCTCTTCGTCGTCCTGGGACAATGGCTCCGGTGTCGGCGCAGGCTGCGCTTCAGGCTTTCCAAGACGAATACCCAGCGCCTCCGCGCGTTTTTGATCAGCGGCAATGCGGCGATAGGTTTCGTCCACGTCGTAGCCTTCGGCTTCGATGATGTCGCTTGGCGCTTTCCAGCCGCATTCCTGTGCGATCTTCTCGGCTTGGCGGTCTTTGAGCGGATCGACCCATTCCCATTTCGGCGTGATCCATTTAACTGCTGCGTATTTTACGGGATCGCTGGCAAAGCCAGGGAAGTTGAGCGCGCCGGATAGCACGGCGGTTTCCAGCCAGCGTTTCCAGACAGGACGGCAAAGTTGGTAAATCAGCGTCGCGTGCTGGAATTGATCCATGCGACGGCGGAATTCCACCGTGCCAGCGCGGATGCTGGAATAATTGGCGGCCTTTAAATCGCCCGTGACATTCGTGTACGGCACGCCAAGCGCGGCAGCGATGGCCAGCAGCGTGCGGTACTGAAACATTTCATAGGAGCCACCCACATCGGCTGGGGAGGAAAACTTCACATCCTCGCCAGGCAATAGCACCTGCATTGTGCCTGGGGACAATCCGGCAATGGCGGCACCAGCCGCATCAGGCGCACCTTCGCCCAGCAAATTGTCTTCCGGCGCGTTCTTGGTAATGAAACCTGCGAACAAGGCTGCAACTTTTTTCCGATCCAGCTCGGCGTCATCGTATTGATCGAGAAGATAGAGCTTCACCAGCGCAGGTGAAATCCACGGCACGCCACGGATTTGTCCAGGGCGTTGCGGGCGGTAAATGTGCAAGACCTCGCTGGCCGGAACCCGAACGATCTCGCCTTTGCTGCTCTGATCGGTCGCATCGCCTGGATGCTTGCGATAAAAATGGTAAGCCACGCGCCGACCGATCTTGTCGAATTCGACGCCGCAGCGAATTTGGTTTCCATTGGTGCCGATTTCGTTTTTCTCGAACGGTAGATGTTCGGATTCCAGTAATTGAAGCTGGAGCGGTACCGTTAAACCGTCTTCCGGACGACGGGGGCGGAAGCGCACGAAGCATTCACCCGCTTCGAACATGGCGCGCGCAGCCATTGCTTGCAGGCCGTAGAAATCGGTCAGATCATCGGCATCAGCCTCGTCCGTCCATGCCAGCCACACGCGCTGCAATTCATCTTTCAACGCTGCGTCGGTCAGTAGGCTTGACGGTACAATCCCAGCGCCCACCGCATTGGCGACAAAACTATCAGCAGCGTTTGAGGCATAAGGATTTGACCGCACGATTTGCCGCGCCCGCGCGCGCAGAAGGTCGCCGCCCGACGCCAGCAGAGAATTGATATTTTCCTGCGTGGCCTTCCAGGCGATCAGGCGGCGGTTTTGCATTGCGCCTTCAAAGGCGGATGCGGACAGCCGTCCGGTCGCGGCGAATTTCATCGCGGCGCTGATGCGGGAGAGCAATTTCACTTATAAATCCTTGTCGGCGTAGATTTTGATTTGACGGGTCTGGGGCTTTCCGCTGTCACGCGCCAGCGAGGCTTCCACCTCGTTAAGGGCAGCTTTCAGCTCGGCCATCGAACGGTATTCGACGTTCTTGCCGTCATAGGACAGGCGCAAAACGCCGCTCACAATCGCCTGTCGCAAGGCGTCGCGCTGTGCGATGGTATAGGTCATAGATAATCACTCCTGATAACGCGCCGCGCGGCGGGGGTGGTTGGTGTTGGTTTCTGTGTGTCGGACGCATCTGCCGGAATTTGGATACTGCGTCCCAGCGCGCGCTCCAGCTTTTGCCAAGTGGCATCGTTGAAACGGTCAATCCCCAACGCAGATGCAGCCGCGCGGGCATAAATCCTGCAATCCAGCGCCTCGTTGCGTTCCCGCAGCTTGCGCCATTCACGGTGTGGAAAGCCGCGCTTGTCCTTCACAGTCACCAGTCGTTCGGCGGTCAACTGTTTGAAATATTCCTCTCCATATTTCGGGAAATGGCAAAAGCCAGCAGGATATTTTTCGCCGTCTGCCATCTGTTCATCGGTCGGCTTGTCCTTGCGTAACGCGCCGTAAAGCTCCGACTTGCAAAACGACGATCCGACAGGCCAGACCAGCAGACCACGGCGCTTGCGCTTGCCATTGGCTGTAACATCAATATGGCTTGGCGTGCCGATAGCCGCGCCAAGGCGCTCGATACCTTTGACAGCGATGACCCGATCCGATGGCTGCTTGCGTACCCAATCGTAAACTTCTTGCGTGGCATAGCCCGTGTCGATGGCTAGCCGCAGGATCGAAAGTTCCGTGTTGCCTGCGTGCGTGAAGGTTTCTGCCAGCACGCCATCAAGCTGCCGCCAGACATCCGGTTTGACCGGATCGCCTTGCAGCACGCGATAATCCACCGACCAGCTTTCACGGTCGCGGCCCCAAGCCACGATCTCCAGCTCGATACGGTCTTTCTGTACGTCAACGCCAGCGGTGAGGAACAAACCTCCCTCCGGCACTTCGCCGATACGATAATCCTCGCGTCGGTCGTAAAGCCTCTGCCATTCCGGCGCTTCACCGGATTCCGTCCATGTCCGAGCTTCGATGGTATTGACGTAAACTTTCATGGCCGCATCGTCCTTGGCGGCAATCTTGCGTTCTGCAATCTGCGTCCATGACAGCCACGGGCTGTTCAGGCCAGAGAGATGAAATCCCGCCGCTTTGCCAGGGCCAGGCGCATCCGCGCGCCATTCACCGCGTGCATTCATCCACGCTTTACGGTGGGCGGGGACGACCACACCGCAATGCGCGCAGAAATAAGCGGCTTCCTCCGGTTTGTCCTTTGGCCATTGCAGGCGCTTTTCTTCCAGTACCTGATATTCCTGACATTCCGGACACGGCACCCACCAGCGACGGCGGTCGGAGGCTTCGTATTCCAGCTCGATCCGGCTCAAGCCCTGGATGGTGGGCGTGGAAACCAGAAAGATTTTCCGGTTGGCAAACGTGATCGTGCGCTGGCTGGCCAAAGAAACCGGATCACCTTCGCCGTCTACGTCAAAATCGTATGCGTCCACCTCGTCGAGAAAGAGGTAGCGCACGGGCATTGAGCGCAAGCCGACGGCGCTGTTCGCGCCCGTCATGACCAGGATGCCGCCCGTAAATTCTTTGCTCTGCACCGTGTTTCCGCTATCGCGGGAACGGGCTTCCTTGACGCGCTCCCGCAGGACAGGGGTGCTGTCGATCAGCGAAGCCACGCGCTGTTTCGACCAGCGTTTGGCCATTTCCACGGTCGGCTGCACCGCCAGCATTGGGCCTGGCGAGTGATGGATGACGTAACCGATCCAGTTGTTGCCTGCCTCGGTGCCGCCAATTTGCGCACCCTTCATGAACACGACTTTCTCGGCGGGATTGCTGGGGGACAGGCAATCCATGATCTCACGCAAGTAAGGCGTGCGGTCGGTGCGCCACGGCCCAGGCTCGCCAGAGGCGGTCTGGGACAGGTAACGGTGTGCATCCGCCCATTCCGACACCGACAAACGCGGATCCGGTCGCAGCGCCAGCGCGGCGTGCGTCAAACATTCCTGCAAGGATTCCATGATCAGCCGATCTGTAAATTCGCTATGGCGTCGGCGGCGTCATTCAGGATGATGCGTAATTCCTCTTCAAGAAGGTCGCGGACGATTTTAGGGTCGCTTTCCGTTGCCAGCAGTGGCGCAAGGCGATCCGGCAAATTCAAGGCACGGTCGCGCACGACGCGCAGCGTGTTAAACCAGGCCACCTTGACGCTGTCGGTTTTGACTAGCGCGCCAGATTTTTCTTCATAGGCCAGCTTGGCCAGCCGTGCGTTGTAGGCTTCCTTGATCGCGCGGCTTTGCGCAAAGCTGGGGCCGGAGTTGACGATGGGCGGGCCAACGGGTGCGTCGGCGTTACCGTCGTGGCGCGGCGGGGCGCTCGGCTTCGTCGCCTTGCGCTTTTGCGCCTGATTGGTATTGCGCTCCCATGCGGCGTCGGCTTTCGCGGGATCGATGGTGCCGTCCGGCTCCTTTTCGATGCGTCCCACCTTGATGGCCTTTAATACAGCGACGTGACTCACGCCGCGATGCCGCGCGTATGCGGTAATCGATAAACCTTTGCTCAAAGTGCATCATTCCATGATCCGTTAAGGCCGAAGAAAGCCATCAGATTGCTCGATAATTGACTGGATAAGTGGCCGGAATGAAGCGTTCATGGGGAAGAAAGGAGAACGCTTATGCCTACCAAATCCAAAGCCAAAAAAGCCAAGCCCGCCAAAGCGGCCAAGGCCAAAACCGCTCCCAAAAAGAGCAATCCTAAAAAACTGTCCACGCCGATGAAGAAGGCGCTGGATGCCGTCGCCAACATGCCCGTCCGCAAGGACACTAAGTTGGAAGCGGTCATTCAACTGCTTTCGCGTCCCGAAGGTGCCACCATTGAAGACATGGTGACCGCGACGGGCTGGCAAAAACATACGATCCGCAGCGCGCTGTCCCATGCGCTTGCCAAGAAGCGCGGCTACGAGATCGTGTCCGACAAACCCAAGGACGGCTTGCGCATTTACAAAATCGCATCCGCCCCGAAAGACAAGGAGTAAACCCAATGCAAAAGAACAGCGGGTACCACGTCCATCATCTGGAGAGCCTGAGAGGGCAACTCCTGATACGCCGCAATCAACTCAACGTCGACGACATCAAAAAGGCCGTCGAGCTTTGGCATCAGGATTCCAAATCAACCATCCGCACCGTCATCGGCGTCGGCGAAGACGGGCTGATCGGTTCGGAGCGCGATGGCTGGCACCCTGATTTGCCGGATGCTTTTTCTAGCGGTCTTGTGATGATCCCGTGGGTGCAGATTTTAGAGCTGCTAAAGCGGGTGCCAGAAGGCGCAACGGGCATATTCCTCAGCAATCCATCCTCCACAAAGCAATAAAATGATCGTGATGCGCCGGTTGATTATCAAACAATCAATCGGCGCGTTTCTTCGCAATCATTCCGGCCCGATTAGAGTTGATAATCCCGACGAATGAAGCGTTCATGGACATGTAAGCATTGAAGGAGATTGCCATGAAAAACTTCCAACCATTACCGACCGCAAACCAAGAGTGGGGCTTCTGGGGTACCAGCGTCCGCAACGGCTACGATGCCGAATTGACGTGGGACGCCGCCAGCCGCTTCCTCGCAAAAGAATTTGACCTGACCGCCGAGCAAGCCCGCGACGTGCTGGACGCGCGTTTTGGCAGACACCTTGCCGACGATTTAAGTTTCATCGACAACGGCGCGGGCAACGCCAAAGGGCCGATCAGCGCCGCCGCAATTGCCAAGCATCTGACGGCGCGCGTGGCCGACCAAGGCTGGCGCGACAGCTTTGAAAACGCCATCTGCGAAACCACAGGAAAAACATTCCCGTGCAAGGCACCAATGACCAAGGACGCGCTTTTCACGCAGATCGCGCAACAGCACCTTGGCATCGAAACGCTGGTCACCCGCAAATCCGACGGCCTCGACTTCCACGACGTTGCAGTCTGGAGCGTCAAGGACGCGCTTGAAGCCGCCTTTGAGGCTGGCCGCAAGGCTCGGAAATAAGGGAGATCATCATGAGCAAGAACACCAGCCACGCTTACAACGAAACCAGCGAAAAAATCGTTTATCTCCTGTCGCAACTGTCGGAACATTTTTACGAGCCGTTGCGCTTTGGCACGGGCGAAAAAAGAAAATCCGTCACCAAGACCGATCTTGAAAAACTTGAACGCACTTACAAAAAGCTAAACGGGCTTGCCACGGCTTGCGGGCTGGATGTCGAAAAAATCCATGCGACATTCCTTGGCATTGTCACTGCCAGCTACAAAGAACTGGTTGAAACTTTTGGCCAGCCCAAAGCTGGGGATGGATACAAAACCGAAGTCGAATGGGAAGTCGAACTGATCCCTAGAAAATTTGTCACCATCTACAATTACAAAAACAGCAAGTCCTACGACAGCAAAAACCCCACCATCAAGCGCGTCCGCGAATGGAGCGTGAACGGCACGGATTCCGATGCCATCGAATGGGTCAAAGGAATGCTTGGTCAAGAAACCAAATAGGAGGAACCCATCATGGCTGACACCATCCACGTCATTTACGCCCGCAAACCCTGCGACTGGCATGAAATCGAAAGTGGGTCGCGCCGCGATTGCGGCACGGCCTATCCAACCGAAATCATCGAAACCAAAGAAATGACCGCCGCCGAGTACGATGCCTTCATCGCCAAGCCTCTGGCCAGCCGCGAATGGCTGGCGGGCAAAGGCGGCTGGAAGAACAACAACGTGCGTTACGCCGTTGCGGTCACCGCGCCGGAGCGCGAAACCATCTACGTCGATCCGTCAGGCTCCGACTATGGCCGTTATGTTGGGCGGCGGGTTGACGACGCTGGCGTCGTCAAATTCCCCGACATCCGTGTCCGCCTGACGGGCAAGGACGGCAACGCCTTCAACATTATCGGCCTGTGCAAGCGCGCGGCGCAAAAGGGCGGGCTTTCCGACGGCGAAGTCAAAGCCTTCCTCGACGAAGCCACGGCGGGCGATTACAACCATCTGCTGGCAACGTGCCAACGATGGTTCGATTGCTATTAAGCAGCGACCAGCTCGGCCTTCTTGCCCGTAAATTCTTCCCAGCGTTTAACGATCACGTCGACGTATTTTGGGTCAAGCTCGATCATCCGGCATTGGCGGTTCAATTTTTCGCAAGCGATCAATGTGGTGCCGGAGCCGCCAAAGCAATCCAGCACGATGTCGCGGCTCTTGCTGCTGTTGTTGACAGCGCGTTCCACCAGCTCCACGGGCTTCATGGTGGGGTGCAGCTCGTTGCGCACAGGTTTGTTCACAAACCACACATCGCCTTGATCGCGCGCACCGCACCAGTAATGATCGTTGCCTTGTTTCCAGCCGTAAAGGATCGGCTCGTATTGGCGCTGATAATCCGCGCGGCCAAGGGTGAAGGTATTTTTCGCCCAGATGACAAACGTCGACCATTTGCCGCCCGCCTCGATGAAGGCTTTTTGCAGCGTATGTAATTCGCTCGATGACATGCAGACGTAAAGCGCGCCTTTGCAAACGGTCAGCATATTGACGCAAGCGTCGTAAAGGAACCGCTCGAAGCCGTCGCCGAGATTGTCATTCATGATGGTGCGGTTCGTGCCGCGCAGTTTGTCCTTGGCGGTGTTGCCGTAATCCACGTTGTAAGGCGGATCCGTGAACACCATATCCGCCAGCGCGCCGTCCAGCACCCGCTCGACGTTGGCCAGCACGGTGCTGTCGCCGCAGAGCAAAAGGTGGTTGCCCAGCCGCCAGAGGTCGCCAGGCTTGCTAACGGGCGTTTCCGGCGCTTCCGGCACGGCATCCTCGTCGGTCTGGCCTTCCGCCGTATTCGGCTCGGCCAGCAGGGCTGCCAGCTCGTCGTCGGAAAAACCGATGACGGGCAAGTCAAAATCTTCCGCTGCCAGCGCCGTCATTTCAGCGCGCAGCAAATCCTCATCCCATCCGGCATTGAGCGCCAGCTTGTTGTCGGCGATGACGTAGGCGCGCTTTTGCGCCTCGGTCAGATGATCCAGCACGACGACGGGGACTTGCGCAAGGCCGAGTTGTTTTGCCGCCTGGAGGCGACCGTGGCCCGCGATAATGCCCGCCGCCGTGTCGACAAGGATCGGATTGAGAAAACCAAATTCGGCAATACTGGCCGCGATCTGGTTGACCTGTTCCGGCGAATGGGTGCGCGGGTTCTTGTCGTAAGGGACGAGCTTATCCGTTGGCCAGACCTCGATGCGGTCGGCCATGCGTTTGTTTAAATCAGACATGGTTGTTCAGTTTCCGTTGAATTCGATATTTGCAGCAGCCGCGAGAGTTCGGAACGCATAAGCCGCAACCAGGGGGACAACGCCGTTTCCGCAGAGCCGCAATCTGTCCACCCGATAGGCCAGCCCATCAGCGCCTCCACGAACAGCGGGTTCAAGGTCAGGCCGTGCGCGCAAGAACCTTTCCCATCCACATCTGTCCGAGGGGCCTGGCGGGAAAGCAGACCGTTCGTCGGCACATTCGTTTCCTTGAGTGTTCCATCCTTCCAGTCTCGCGCCGTGGGCGTTGCCCATTGGCGCATGATCTCCGTGCGGTTGAGGCCGCTCGATCTCTCGCCGCTGCAGGCCCGCGGTGTCGTCCATTGAATTTTCGCTGGGCGGTATGGCTGGCTGTCTTGCGCCAGCATCAAATCCTGCTTCGTATAGGGAAAATCTTTCGGCTGCATCACCGTTTCCGCCAGCGAGGGCGTGCGCAGCACGTTTCGGCCATCCTTGCGGATCATCTTCTCCGGCGACCGTGCGCGCGTGACATGAGCATCCGTCGCTGTCGCGGTAGGCCAGGATGAAAAGCCGTTCGCGCTTATGGGGCGCGCCGATTTCTTCCGCTGTAAACAAGCCCGCCTTAACGCGGTAACCCATTGATCGAAGGTCATCGTGGACTTGTTCGAAGCCCAATCGTAAATGACCGCCGACGTTTTCAAAGAAACAAACGGTGGGTTCAACCTCGCGCACGATGCGGGCGATGTGTGGCCAGAGATGGCGCGGGTCTTTATCGCCGAGCTTTCGTCCGGCGATGGAAAATGGCTGGCACGGATAGCCGCCATGGATGATATCCACGAGGCCGCGCCACGGTCTGCCGTCGAAGGTGGCAACGTCGTCCCAGACAGGCGCGCTATCCAAGGCCGCGTTTTCCATCCGCGCCACGAGCGTCGCTGCCGCGTAGGCTTCCCGCTCGACGTAACCCACAGTTCGATATCCTGGGACGGCGATATGGAGTCCGAGGTCAAGACCTCCGGCTCCGGCGCAGAGGGATAATCCGAACAGGCTTCGTTCGTCTCCGCCGTCAATCGGCCATGCGTGATCGCATCCGGCGGCAGATAGAGCCAAACCATCCAAATAAAAACTCCGTTTTTTCTTAATCGTGGTCGAGGATAAAGCAGGCGATATGTCGGCCTGTGCCTTTGCCTTGCGATCCGTCCTCGGTTGCGCACCAGCGCACGTCACCAAGGTTTCTGACTTTCGCGCCCGCCGCCAGCAGCATCAAAACCCACTTGTCGATGGGGTAAACCATCACGACGCGCTTTCCTTTTTGAAACTCCGCGATGGATTTTCTTGCCCAGGCGGTCGGGCCTTTCTTTTTTCCGTCGTGCATGACGGAGCCGAAGGGCGGGTTCACATAGTTTGACTCGCCCCATTCCGCATCCAGCCCGTCAAAACCATCGGGGCGCGGAAACGGACACGGGTCGAAAGTGAATTTGAATTCCGCGTTGAGCTTTTCCATCAGGGCTGGCGGCGTCAGCCAGTAATGTTTTCCGTCGCCGCCGTTGCCTTGTTCAAAACCCATGCCTGTCAATCGTTCGCGTGTTGTAACTTGTAACCGCCCTGTAACCCGTTTCGCGGGGCAGACGCTAGAAAAGCAAAACGCCTCGCCCTCCCGCATTGGCTTTCGGCCAGGAAGGACCCAAGATTTCAAATGGTTAGAGGGGGCATCGCTTTGTGCAGCGGTTTTGTACCCGCACGTCCCGCGATGATAGGTTACATCCTGCCAGAAAATGTTGCGTCTGTCTCATGCATAAGTGTTGCAACAACTTTCCGTCAATTCTTCTTGCTGTTAAGGCGCACGCTGATCTTGGTCAACGCGATCACCCATTTGCGCCACGCGGTGGTGCGGTCGCAGCCCAGCTCCCAGCACAACGTCTTCCAGCGCACGCGCGCGGCACGCTTCCACACCAGCTTGCGTTCCTCAACCTCCAGCCACGTCATCCATCCCAGCGTCTCCTCCATGCGGTCGATGGCGTCCGGCAGCGCGCGCAGACGCATCGGCAGCTTCTCCATCTGCAGGACTTCCATGTCGGTGTATTTGATGGCAGGCCACAGGTTGAAATATCCCTGCACCTTGACGGGCGGGAGGCGGCGCAGCGTCCTGATGGATTCTTCCAGGCGGTCGGCGACCATCTTTGCTGTCCATTTTTCCATTACGCGCCTCGCTGTTCCGTGTGCTGTTGCTTGGCCCAATAGAGGATGGCCAGGGCGTCGGCCTCGTTGTCATCCTCCGGCGTGTGGCCGCGCGCTTTGATCGCAGCGATCACGGCATCCTTGTCGGCATTGCCTTTGCCCGCGATGAAGCGTTTGATCGTGCCGACCGGAACGCCCTCGTAGGGGATGGCATGGTGTTCGCACCAGGCCGTGAGGTGGGCGAGAAAACCGCCATAAGCATGGGCGGCGTCAACGCCGACGTGGCGGCGGACTTCCTCGAAATAGATGGCGTCGATCTGGCCGGACACGTTTTTGGTTTCCGTGAGCCAGCGTTTGAAGCGGAGGTAACGCATGCCGCCGCCCTCGAAGCGGCGCGGTTTGAATTGCGCTGTCCCGCTGGCGATCGAGCCATATTCGTTGAGCAGCGCCCATCCGGTCGAGGTTCCGAGGTCGAGGCAAAGCAAGGTGGGATTTGTGGCGGCGTGGGTCATGGGCGGCATCCTCCGGTTCGGGGTTGGGAAATCGGGGCCGGAGAAAACGCATCCACATGCGGGCGAAACGCTTGCGGTTTCACCCACATGTAATGTGGGGAGTTTCTCCAGAATCTGGGGCGGCGCGTAATGCGTGAAAAAACAAAGACTTCCGTCAGATTTCTAGATTGACGACCAGATTGCGCGTCAATCTGGGAATGCGCCGCAAAGCCTTGCGAACAAAGGCTTTCAGGGCGATTGCAGATTGCGGCAGATTTCAGATTGAGGAAATCTGGGCCAGATTGACGGTGCAAAATCATGCCGCTTCCTCCTCTGGATAAACCCAGATGGAGGGGTTTTCGACGGGCAGGATTGCGCCATTGCCAGGCTGCTTGAAATGCGTTGGCAAGAGCGGACGCATATCGTTGGAAATCTCGCCCGTGTCCGGATCGACGGTTTCCTCGCCCGTGGGGACTTCCATGCCCTCGACGCACATCACGCCGTATTTGCTCTTGGCGGCGTTATCTTTGTTGAATTTGACGTAGCCTTTCGTGGCCAGCACATCGATGCGGTCGCGGATGGAATGGTTGCCGCCCAGACCAGCCTTGTTTTCGAATGCCTGACAGAACTGGCTCGGCGTATAGAGCGCGCCCCTGCGGCCTTCATCGAACAGCAATTGCAGGATGACGTCGTGACGGCGACGGCGCTCGTTATCGAGCCGCTGCCCGTAATCCTTGTTCACAAGACGCTCGGAATGGTGATCCATCTCGCGCCAGCGCCCGTCGATTTTATCGACCCATTTGGGCGGAATGGCCTCGCCATTGCGCAGCTCGAACATGAGCTGGCGCAGGCTTTGCTGTTCATCGGGGCGGAACAGGATCATGCCCGTGGAATAGAAGCTGCGCAGGGAGCCAGCGCCGCTCAATCCCTGGAACGGATCATCCTCCAGCATTTTCTTGCTGATCTTCTTGGTATGGTGGGCAAGGATGATGCCGAGGTCAGGATTTACCAGAAAACGCAGGCGTTCCACGCGATCCTGCAAAAAAGTCAGCATGGCGGTGTTGTCGTTTTCACCTTCGCCATCATAGACGTTGCGCAAAGGGTCGATGGCGATGATGTCGAGCAGCCGTGGATCGAAATGGCGCAGGATGGCATCGCGCACCATCTCAACGCCTTTTTCATCCAGCAGCATCCGCACCTGGGGCGTGATGATCAGGTTTTGCCGGACAAGTGGCAGGAATCTGGGATCGAAATTGATCTGCTGGAGGCGTTCGCGCAGATAGTGGTAGCCGATTTCCGCCTGAAAGAAGAAAATTTTGAGCGGCTTTGCGGGGCGCATGCCGAGAAAGGGCAGTCCTGCGGCCATATGCGCCAGCAAGGACAGCATGAAATCGGTTTTGCCGACCTTTGGCGCGCCACCCAACACCAGCAAGCCACTAGGCGTCAGCACGCGTGGGGCAATGATGTCGTCCGGCATGGGGCTGCCGTCATCGAGCAGATGCCCGACGCTGAAAGCAGGTAGCGCGGACGCTGGCGGGATGGTCATGCGCGGCGCGGAGGCCAGAAACGCAGGAACATCCATGCCATCACGCACGGCATCGGCCACGTCCCAGCCTTCGGGCTTATCTTCGGGCGGGATCAGAATGGAGATCGATGCTACGCCGAGCGTGCGCAGCTTTCCAACAACGGCGTCGGCATAATGCTTTCCGGCTTCGTCGTGATCAGGCCAGATCATCACATGCTTGCCGTAAAGCGGTGACCAGTCGGTTTTGTCCACGGGCGCGTTCGCACCGTTCATGGCCGTGGTAGCGCAGATGCCGAGCGCAATCATCGCGTCGGCGCATTTTTCACCCTCGACGAGAACGATGCTGTTGGCGCTGGCAATGCCTGGCTGATTGTAAAGCGGTCTTGGCTCCGGCGCGCGGCGCTTGCGCGCTTTCACGTCCCACGGACGGAATTCTTTTCCTGACGGCGTGTCGTAGCGGTACACGCAGGCGATCAGGTCGCCTTGTGCGTTGAGATAGTCCCATTTCGCGCTGTGCGGCCCTAAATCCTCGCTTTCCTCGGCCTTACCTTTCGGCAAGGGGCGGGCCGCAGTGCCAAGCCATTCATGGACCGCGCTGACGATGTCGGGAAAGCGATGGCGGACATCAAGGCCGTGAACAGCTCCCCAGAGCGAAAGAATGTCGCCGCCATCGCCCGTGGCGAAGTCGTGCCACATGCCGATCTTTACGCCGGACAGCTCAATGGACAGACTGTCACCCTTGTTGCCATGGACATCCCCGACGACGAATTTGCCGTTGCGGATTTTGCCATTCGGCAAAAGATGGAAAAGCACCTCGCGCAAGCGCCCATGCAGGCGCTCTTTCAGATCATCCGAGGTCAGTCGTTCTTCCGGCTTCGGGCGGGTCTGGTCGGGCGCGTCGTTGAAATCATTCCACGCTCCCGTCATGCCGTCACCTGCCAACACCGCCCGCGATAAGGGCAGAAAACGCATTCAAAATGGTCATCGCTCATGGCGACGCGCGGTAATACTTCTCCGGCTTCTGTGGCGCGGATCAGATTGACGGCACGGTCGCTGGCTTCCTGCGCCAGAGCAGCATCGAATGGCACAAGCTCGTGATAAATCTCCGCCGTGTCCTTATTGACAGCGGTGAACAATGCTGGGTTTTTGGAAATGCCAGGGACGCTGTCTTCCATGTATGCCTGATAGGTGGCGACCTGAACGGCATAGATCGGCTTTGATTTTTTCAGGCCGTTTTTGACGGTATCGCGCCAGGATTTGGCGTTGAGCGATTTGCATTCCCAGATGGCGGGAAAACGCATGTCAAGATCAGGCGGCGCGGCGTCGATGATGCCGTCCACATGCCCGCGAATTCTGCCGCCCGCGACGGAAAAGCCGAAAGCCTCGCCATTGGGCTTCTTCGTGAACACGGTAAATCCGGCATGTTGCAGCCATGCCAGCGCCAATGCCTCGAAGGCGTGGCCGATCTCGAAAATGCGCAGGGTTTGCCCTTTGAATTCCTCGTCTTTGGGCGTTTTCGTGTATTCGTATTGCAGAGCGCGGGCGCAGGATACGCCCAGGCGCGACGCGCCCAGATATTCTCGCTCTGGCGCTTTCGCGCGCACGGATTGGATCGCGGCATCGATATGCGCGTTGATCTGATCGGCGACCGATGGACGATGATTGAAATCGAGCATTTAAAATGGAATCCCTGTATCTTCATGGCGTGGCTGGCTTAACGCGAGGAACGTCTGGTAATTGCCGACGACGACTTCAATCAGCGTCATGACTTCGGCGCGGGTGTATTCGGCCAAGGGTTTGTGCATCCCGATCTCGGCCACAACCTCGCCAAGCGGCTGGAGCGTGCGTTCCATACATTGTTTTTCGATGTCGGTTGCGTCGATCATGAAGCACCTCGCGCGGATTGAATGGCGCGGTGGATGCCATCGCGGTTGAAACGCATGGTCATCAACGCCGACGCCTTGTAACGGGTCATGCCGAAGTCGTTGCGATGGTCGGGCAGATACTGAAGCTGTTTGTCCGTGGCAGGCTGATGCACCCAGGAGCGCGTTTTGTGTGCCGTTTCATCTGTTTCGTTGACGTTGAGCCAGTCATCGGCAGCGGCAAAGCAGACGATACGTTCCCCGACCGCCAGCAATTTGGGCGCATGGTTTTTCTTGCCGCCCACGGCGTGCCATTCGCCATCCTTGAAGAACACGCCGCCCCAGGCATTGAAGCCCGTTGCCAGGAAGTAGCGGTCGTTCTGCTGCAAATCGACCCACAGGAAGCTGGATCGCTTGAGCAGATCGATCTCGGCCATGACGAAACCGTTTTCCGCCAGTTCTTTCGCGGCGGCCTGCGCCTTCCATTCGTAGCCGCACAAGGGGCATTCTTTGACGGCGGCAGGAACCTCCGCGCCGCATTCCGGACATTCCTTGGTGGGTGCATCGCCGACGCCGATCTGGTCGTCGAGATTGACATCCTGCTCCAACGATCCGTGCAACAGCGTGGACGTGCCGAAATCGAGGACGATGCAGTCTTTTTTGATGATGTCGGGATATTCAGCCGGATCAATGGTGCGCAGACCGCGACCGATCATCTGGATCATTGTGGATTTATAAGAGCTGGGGCGCAACAACACGACGCAAGAGGTCGGCGGGTGATCCCAGCCTTCCGTCAACACAGCGACGTTGACGATAACTTGGGCTTCGCCATCCGTGTATTCCGATAAAACAGCGTTACGCTCGGCATCCGTCATCTGGCCGTGGACAAATACGGTGGGGATGCCCGCGCCATTGAAGCTCTTCGCCACATCCTCGGCGTGCTGGACAGTTGAGCAGAACACGACGGTTTTACGGTCTCCGGCCTTTTGATGCCAATGCTTGACCACGGCGTCGTTGATGGGGCGCGTATTCATGATCGCCGACACGGCACCCATGTCGAAATCGCTGGCGGTCTTTTTCACCTGGCGCAGTTCGTCCTGCACGCCTACGTCCATGACAAAGGTGCGCGGCGGCACAAGGTGGCCGGAGGCGATCAACTCCCTGACCGTGATCTGGTCGGAGACGTTCGAGAAAACCGGACGCAAGCCTTTCTTGTCGCCGCGATTGGGCGTGGCGGTCATACCCAGCAATTTCACGCCAGCGTTGGCTTGTTTAACGCGCTCAATCACGCGCATGTAACTGTCCGCGCGGGCATGGTGCGCCTCGTCGATCACCAGAATGTCCATCGGCGGCATGGCCGACAGGTTGTTCTCGCGCGAGAGCGTCTGCACCATGGCGAACGTGACTTCGCCGTTCCACGATTTGAACGAGGCGTCGAATACGCTGGTCGAGAGATCGGGGTTGACGCGCTTGAACTTATCCTCGTTCTGGAACGTCAGCTCATCGCGGTGCGCCAGCACGCAGGCTTTGCCTGGCTTGTGCTTGAACATTTCGCCGATGATCGCGGACAGCATGATCGTCTTGCCCGCTCCGGTGGGCGCGACGGCCAGCGTATTGCCGTGCTTGTTCAGCGCGTCGACGGTGCGCGTGACCAGCTCTTTTTGTCTTGGCCTCAGCAACATGCTTCACCTCATCGCGCCCAGGAAGGAAGATTGGCGGCAGGAGCCGATGCCGTGGCGGGCGGGGTTTGCGCCGCAGGCGGTGTGGAACCGCCGCCGCCTTTGCCAGCGTCCTTGGAATCCTTGGTGACCGCCGTCTTGATGACGTTCTTGTCCTCGCCGTGTTGGTTTTTCTCGACGTCGATGCGGGCGGTAAATTCGATACCGTCCAGATCGCCGATACCGTTGATGCGGCGGGCTTGCATGGCCTGCGGGCTATCATCCTTGGCGGAAAACCCACGGGCAGAGTTGAGGATGCCCTTGATGAAGGAGCGTCCCATGTTGGCGTAGGTCGGGCCTTTCGGGCTGTGCAGGCCGATCAGGCTCCAAACCTTGCGCCGTGCAAACGGCCCTTCGGTGACGACGAATTCGCAGTTGAGATAAACTGCGCCGCTATCGCCGAGCGTGGCGTAGCCGCCCGTCCAACCTTGATCGGGATCATTGTAGCCGCCAGGCTTGATCGACATGCGCACGCGGGCGATAGTGCCTTTGGGAATGACGTCGAAAGACTGTTGATCTTCGGCGCTGCTGAAATCTTTCCATACGGACATGGTTATTCTCCTTGGTTTTGCTGGGTGTCAGGTTGCTGGGGGCGGACGTAGGTCAGGCGCTCGGCGGCGGGTTTGGCCGCTCCGGCGATCTTTTCCATCAGGCGTCCGAGGTGCGGTTCTTCGACCATGTCGAGCCGACCGCTGCGATCCTTGGCGGGGAAGCCGTAAGGATTGAGCGTGTGGCAGACGAAGGCGCGATACGGCGTTTCGTCATCGGCCTTCAATTCGGCCATGGTGATGACCTGATCGACGATGCCAGGAAGTTCCAACCCCGTTTTTGAGCCTTCGATCTGCGGCTGGAAGAAGCGACGGTTGAAATCATCCAGCTTCTCGTCGAGGATGCCGACGAACCAGATATTCTTGCCGCGCGCGTGTTGAAGGTGTGTGAGCCAGCCGATCATTTCCTGGCCGTGCAGGCCGTAAGCGCCGCGCGTGTCGGGTTTCCCCGTCTTGTCGCTGAAGGCTTGCGGCTGTCCCTTGCACCATTGGAAGCACAGGCGTCCGGCGACGGTGATGGAATCCACGAACACCGTGTCGTATTTTGCGATGGCGGCAGGATCGCCGAAGCGTTCCTTGACGGCATCGAAATGCGCCTGGCTGTAAGGCTGTTCGTCGCGCAGCGCCGGATTGGGGCCGCCGATGAACACCGCGAAGTCACGGCATTCTTGCCAGGTGCGCGGACGAATGGCATCGCCCGCCCAGCCTTCGATGGCAAGGTCTCCGGCCTCAAGGTCGAAGAACAGCGTTTTTTCCGGTGGCAGCGTCCAGAGCAACGACGTTTTGCCGATGCCGGACTTACCGAAGATGCAGCCTTTGATGCCACGTTTTTCGGCAAGCCGCTCGTCGGCGGAGATGATGGGGAGCGTCATTGCGCACCCCCGTTCTTGGCCGTGATGGCTTCGACGATGTTGTCTTTGCCAAGCGCACCTTTCGCACGCGCTTCTTTGTAGAGGCGCTGCAAGGCGTAAAGCTCATCACGCAACGCATCGGCTTTTTTGTCGAGGGCTTGCGCGGCGAAGGCGATGTCATCCAGCGTCGCTTGTTCGATGGGCTTGACGATATCCGTGCGGTTTGTGCCGAGCGGCGGGATATGGACGCTCTCCGGCACGTTGCGCGCCAGATAAGTGTCGCCGAAAAGTTTTTCGAGTTTCTTGCTCATTATTTGCCTCCTTTTTGGGTTTTCAGTCGCAGCGCACCGCGCAGCCAGCGGCAGACCAGTTCGGCCTTTGCCAGCAATCGGCGCAGTTCGGTTTCGTCCATCTCCAGCAGTTGCCCGACGGGCGTGCTGTAGACGGCGTCGAGTGATGGCGGTGTATCGCTCATTCGATGCTCCTTGGTTTCGTGTTGCTCCTGATTGCCGTTTGCATTGCTGCTGTCGGGCCTTGGCGCCGCCAAAGAGCGAGAGCGGTCGCGGTATTTCCCCGAAGGGTTTTGCGTTCCCGCGAAGGCCCGACATGAATTCCGTGAGGGATTACATACCGAGCGATCGCGGGAACTGTCGGGGCGGTCAGTGCAGATATTTCTGGAGGTCGCGTGCGCCGAAATCGCGCCGGATCCGACCCATGGTTTCGTAAACCGTGGACGGATGACGGTCGTGGATTTTGCAGAGCGTTCGGATCGGCAAATCCTGCATCAGCATCACGCAATAAAAGCGTGCGGCTTCCGGCAGGGCGCGGATCGCGTCGCTCACATCAATGACCAGCTCGGTTTGCCGCGCGTGGCCGTTCTGCCCGCCCCAGATGCCCATGGATTCCGGAACGTCCTCGCGTTCGCCGTCCTCCAGCCAGGAATCCAGCGACGTGGCCTGGAAGCCGTTGTTGCGCTTCTCGGCTTTCGCGGCTTTGATCATCGCCGCGCATTTATGGCGCAGGATGCGGTCGACGAAGGTGTTGCGGCAGGATTTTTCGGGATCGAAGGCTTGGATCCGCGAGAGATAGTCGAGCATCAATTCCTGCTCGATGTCCTCGATCTCCATTCCGGCCATGGTATGGTGCCGGAGCATTTGACGGGAGTGATAACGGACTTGGGAAACGACATACGGATCGATGCCGTTGTAACGGTTTTGGCTTTTGCTCATTGTTTTCGCCTTTGTTTCGCATTGGCGGCCACGCACGGGCCGGACAAAGGGACTGGCGAAAACTCACTGGCAGGCTGGGTCTGCGGGCTTTTTCAGCCCGCCTGAAAAGCAAAAAGCCGCCTGTAAGGGCGGCTTTGGGGATGAAAAATTTTTTGATTTTTTTTCAGGGTATCCGGTGAAAATTCACCGAACGGAACAGCCGATCCGTCAGGCAGTCAGGCCGAAATAGCGACGCTGTGCCTGCCAGTCATCCGGAAAGGGCTTGAGCATCTCGGATAGCTTCAAGGTCTTGGGCTGCCTGCCGTCTAAAATCATTTCCTTAATGTCAGGTGCCAGCAAGTTGAGCCGGATGATGCGGGAAACGTAGGACGGGTTGATCTCATTATCGGCGGCAAGCTGGTCGATATTCTTGACCTTGCCCGTTTCCAGCCATTGCCGCCATTTGTGGGCGCGCGCCAGGGCTTTGAGCAGCGTGTCATCCTTGCGCGACGGTGCGTTGAACGGCGCGTCACCCTCGGTGGGCGGGACGATCATATAGCGTCGCCCGAATTTGCGGGTGAAATTCACCGGAACGCTGATAACGATGGCGGTGCCGTCGAGAGAAATCATGGCCTTGTTCATGCTGCCTCCTTGATTTTATGGACGTTTTCAATGTCGCGGATCAGGCTGTTCAAGCCCTCGGCATGGACGTGGATGTCGATGCGGTCGGCGTTGACGATGATCTTTTCGATCAGCAGCCTCAAAAGCCGCGCCTGTTCCAGCGGGAACAATTCGTCCCAGATCAAATGCATGTTCTGCAGCGCGTCGCGCACCTGTTGTTCGGTGATGGTGTGATCTTCCTTGATGACCTCGCGCCAGACCCGCACCATCATTTCCGGCGTACAGATCGCAAAGCGGATTTGATTGAGGACGATGTTCTCCAGCTCTCCGGCGGGGACAGAGCCGATGGGGCAGCCCTCGCATTCGTTCTTCAAATGTGCGCTGGGTTTGTAATAGCGATAAAGCCTGCCGTTGGGTTTTTTGGAATGGGTCGGCGTCATGGTGGACTGGCAACCGCCGCACACGCACAATCCCTGCAACAATGCTGTTGACATGCCGCGCGTCCGGATTTGGCGCTTGCGCGGATTTTCCTTCGTGACCGCGCGCACCTTTTCCCAGAGGGCGTGAGAGATAATAGGCTTGTGCTGGCCTGGATAGTTGTTACCGAGGTGGGTAATCTCGCCAAGGTAGGTGCGGTTGTTCAGCACCTTGTAAAGAAAACCCTTGGTGATTGTGTTGCCGCCGCGTGGCTTGCCATTCTGGCTGATCCAGCTTTTTGTGCGGTATCCCTGATCGCGTAATTCCTTCGCCAGCAGCGTCATCGATTGAAGGATCGTGAAACGCTCGAAAATCAGCCGGACAAGTTCGGATTCTTTTTCGTTGATTACCAGCTTCTTGTCTTTCGTGTCGTAGCCTAGCGGCGTGATGCCGCCCATCCACATACCCTTGCGCTTCGTCGCGGCAACCTTGTCGCGGATGCGCTCACCAATAACTTCGCGCTCGAATTGGGCGAAGGACAAAAGGATGTTGAGCGTCAGCCGCCCCATGGACGTTGTTGTATTGAATTGCTGGGTGACGGAAACGAAGCTGACGTTGTGCTTGTCGAAAAGCTCGATCATCTTGGCAAAGTCGGACAGCGACCGCGACAGGCGGTCGACTTTGTAAACGACAACCACATCGATCAGACCTTTTTCAACATCCTGCATGAGTTTTTTGAGCGCGGGGCGTTCCATGCTGCCGCCGGAAAAACCGCCATCATCATAATAGTCCGGCACCAGCGTCCAGCCTTCATGCCGTTGCGACGTGATATAGGATTCTCCGGCCTCGCGCTGGGCGTCGAGGCTGTTGAATTCCATGTCGAGACCTTCTTCTGTGGACTTGCGTGTGTAAATCGCGCAGCGAGTTCTTTTCTTTGGCTCCGTCATTCCTTGCCCTCCTTGTTTCTGCGTACCAGGCCGAAGAAAGTGGGGCCTGACCAATTCGTGCCTGTGATTTCACGCGCGATGTGCGACAAGCTCCTGTAATGCGCGCCGTTATATTCAAAGCCGTTGTCGAGGACGGTGACGCGGTGTTCGATGCCGTTGTGGATGCGCACGAGCTTCGTTCCTGCAACGGGCATGTGGATGCCTTTGCCGCGCGGCTTGCGCAGATTTTCCGAAAGGCTTTCCTTCGCGTATTGCTCAAGGCGTTTTTCGATAATTCCGCTATCGATGCCGTGCGCGATTTCCTGCAGGCGGTAGGCCAGGCGTTTGACCAGATAGGGTTTGTTATATTTCGGGGCTTTGGCCTGAAAAACCTCCTCCCACATTGCCACCAGCTCTGCCATGGGCATCTGCGGCAGGGCGGCGACCCTTACTAAGACATTGTTTTGCATTAGTTATTTTGCTCCTTTCGCTTTTGCCCATGAATGCTTCCTGCCGCCTCTAAGTCCAGCGAATAGTCTCTCATGTCCTTGGTTTTCAGCTTTTGATGGCGACGAACGACGCCACGGGCGAGGATCAGCGCCATTTCCGCCATACGCTCGTGTGCAGACATCGCATTAGGGTCTAGTCCATTCATCGCAACCTCCGTACTGTTGGTGGGGGTTACATACGGCAGGCATAGGGGAAGTGTCGGGATAAGTACGGGATTGACAGCGATTATCCTTGAAATAAGATAATCGAGCCTAATAAAAATAAGGGAACAACTAAGGGAGATTCGCGCAGGCGAAAATCCCCGACACGATGATCAAAGCAAAGAGAATGGAAGAATGAAAAGCGCCACTAAAAAACTTCCCAGCACCGGAAACCTCACGCCCGCCCAAGAGACGGCGTTGCGCGCCATCACCGTGTTCATGGATCGTCGTGGTGTTGCACCGACGGTGCAGGAGTTGGCGGATGCTCTTTCGATCCAGCCGCCCAGCGCGCACGAGCTTGTGCGCCGTCTGGAGGACAAGGGATACATTCAGCGTGAGGCTCGCAAAGCACGCACGATGATGGTGGTGAAAGACTTCACACCGCGCGTGCGTCAAATGATCGGCGTTCCTGTTCTTGGCAGGGTTGCCGCAGGCACGCCGATTCTCGCCATCGAAAACAAGGTCGGTGAAATCATGGTCGATGCCATGATCGCGCGCGGCAACTGCTTCGCCCTGGAAGTCAGCGGCGACAGCATGATCGATGTGGATATCAACGACGGCGACTACGTCGTCGTTCGACAACAGAAACTTGCGGAATCGGGGGACATCGTCGTGGCCATGCGCGACGGCGAAGCCACGGTGAAGCGGTTGTTCATCGCGGATCACCGCATAGAATTGAGGCCCGAAAACAAGAGACTGAAGCCTATCGTCATCAGCCACGATGATGACTTTGCCATTCTTGGGAAAGTCGTCACCGTTTGTTCCAGAGCCGATCCCATCAATCAAACAGAGGAGGCTCAGGATGGCGACTTACAGTCTTAGAAAATTTGCGCAACCGGATGTTTTGAAAAACATCCACGAGGATAACCTTTTGCGGTTCCTTTCCCCGTACACCGACTATTTGACGGGCCGCGGGTTCAAGCTGCAAAAAAACGGCAGCGGTCAGCTTGATTACGGGCTGCTCTGCCAGATTCTGATGCAGCCGACCGAGGGCATCCCGCCAGCGATGGTGGATGCCCTTTATTTTGTGCAGGAAGTTTCTGACGACGATATGTTTGACGAGCTGCTGGAAATGGCCAACGCGGGCAATGTTGACGTGCCTGCCGATTCCACGCCTGCCGATCTTGCCGTGCTGCTGTGGCTCAAGGATCCGGAGCTGATCAAAAAGCCGCATGCCGAAGCGCTGATGATGAAGCCCAAGAGCTTCAACAGCTTCCAGTCCAAGGAAAACAAAGGCAAGAAGCTCGACCTTTCCGAAGGCAACGTCGATGCGCTGGAACGCGACATGGATGAATGGTTCGAGCAGAACAAGCGCGGCAACGGCTGCGAGGTCACGCCGTTTGAAATGGCGGGCGAGAATAAAATCTACTTTCTCGTGCGCCACGGCATGCCGTTCAAGCGTGAAGGCAAGATCGAAGCTGGCGAAACGGGCAGCGTGTTCTACCGTCCTGAATTTCATGACGTCATCGTTTATGACCGCGACGCCAACGAGCTTCAGATTTACAACAAGTCCGGCGGCAAAAAGGAACGCCAGATGTATCTGGCCGCCTTCGGCCTGCGCTTCTTCGGTGATGCAGAATATTTCCCCGAAGAAGATAAATACACCCTGCAGCCGCTTCTCAATGACGGGCCGGATTCCCTCAGTTGCCACGATATCGCTGGCCTTGAAGAAATCCGGCTGACGGAGGTGCAGTTGCAGTTCAGGGGGCCGTATAACGACCGTTCGATCTTCCGCTCGAAAGACCTGTTTTCGTCGTTGCAGGATCGCAGCAAGGATTTGCCAAGGTTCGGCAACCTGGTCGCGGCCAGTTTCCAGGTAAAATTCGAGAACAGCTCCAAGCCGCGCACGATCAAAATCAAAACACCGAACGTCGCCAGCTTCGATCGCAAGGAAGATGCCCATGTCATCGAACAATGGATGAAGGCACGCGGCTTTATTAAACGGCAGGAACCGCCTGCACTTGAAGAAAGACCCTCTGATCATGTTGTTGAGCAGGCCGCCGTGGCATACGCTTAGTCAGTTTTCCGGCGCGCGCGGCGTTAAGGCGGACTGGTCTGGATTCCCCGAATATCTGCTGAAACCAACTCAGCAGCTTGCGGAAACATATCCGTGCGCAGGAAAATGCGGCGGATACATGGATGTTGTCCGGCATGGCGATGGTCAATATGTCGGCGTCTGTTCCTGCGGCTGTGGCAAGCGCGTGTTGCAGAAAACCGATCTCATCATTTATCGCCCAGATTTTACGACCATCTTTTCCGGCCTTGCGCAGGCGTTTGGTATCAGCGGCGCGGCTCATGCCGAGATCGACGGCCTTCCGGCCTGCTGGCAGATCGGCGAATATAACCCCGCCGCCAGTTATCGCTTTCCTGTGGTGACGTTGATCGAGGCGCAGGCCAGCAAGATCGAGCGCGTTCTCGGCCAGCTTGTGGCCAGATTCCAAAAACCCTTCTTTCTTTTGTTGCCCTCGGCATCCGCCGTGACGCAGTCGGTGCAGGACGTAGCGCTGCGGAACGCAGCCAAGGTGTTCGCCTATGAAGATTTGATCGAATTGACCAACAACGCCATCCAGGTCAGGGGCAATGCGGCCAGCCTGCTGTCCGATCTTTCCGCTGGCTGGATCAAGCACATTGACGGTGCGCCTGGAGAGACGCGCTACCCGACACCCGCAGGCGCGAAGTGGGAAGATTTTGTTCTAGAATTCACCGCCGACGAGATGATCACCGTTTCCTGCAAGGGCCAAGGCCACAAGCAGTTCAGCGCGGAAGACCTTCAAATGCGCGACAAGCGCACGAAGAAGCCGAAGCAGGCGTGGACGTTCCTGCAGGCCATGGCGGCGGCGAACGGCAATATGTCGGTCAGTGATATCGACAAGGTCAAAAAGACCAAGCAGGAAGTTTCAGCCAATCTCCAGCGCGTGTTCCAGCTTCCCGACGACGACCCGATTGAGTGGTCAGGAGAGGACACGGCCTACAAAGCTAAATTCCTCATGCGTGGCGGAGAGAAATTGACCCTGTCGAGCGCGCGCAAACGGACGGCTTAGGCCGCTTTGTCAGCCTGCACGGCCAAGCCGATCACATGGTGAACCAGGAATGCGTCGATCAATGACAGGGCATAGTCCTTGCTGATCGGCAGCATATCTTCCGTCAGCATGGTATCGACGTAATCCTTCGCGTCCCAAAGTTTGCGGGTCTGCTCCGGATTGTTCGGCTCGATCCGCTCCATGACAGATTCAAAAACGCTGTTCGCTGTTTTTACGAATTCCGCATGATCCGCCTTGCTCAACGGCAGCGACGTGATCTGCGGCCCTGGATCGGCCTTTGGCGCTGGCCGAGGGGCTTCGCTTCTCGTTGCATGAGGCGTGTTTTTGTCTATGCGGTAATCTCCGAAGGGGCTGTGATGCCCGTCCACATTCACGAAGACCTGTTTAAATATTTCTATTCTGGCTTCGGCATCAAAGGTGGTGTTGTTATCGAATTCCGCGCCGGAGATATACATGTCCCAATCTTCCAGGTGGATTTTATGCTGGTTATCCCACAGCAGTTTTGTAAGCTCCAATTCTGCATCGGAGGCTTTTAATATATCTGCCCATTTTTCAAAGCCGAGCATCAGCGCAAAAAGATGCTGCGCCTTCATCAAGCTGAAATCTTCTTCGTCCCAATCGTACTCTAGGAAAATGCGTTCGATATCGAAGTATTTGGGAGCGTATGTATAGTAGGAATTACCATCCACTTTATCGATGTAGGACGTTTGGGTTTTGTAATCCCTGAACAGGTTTTTGGCTTGGAGTTTGAAATAGTCTACGGGCGTCATGATACAATCCTTATGTTGCCCAAATTTATTATCTAGATAGTCGCGTTCGTAATCTGAGGTCAGATAATAAACTTGGATAAGGTTGTATTATCGATCTGTTGGCCGATGAAATCTTTGCACGAACGAGCAGGCTCACCAACAAGCACGCCCAAATCATAGCCAAGGTGCCATCTGAAAACAAGGCACAACGGGCTATTTTTCCCCGACCAGTTTGATCTCCAAGCCGTCGCAACGGACGATCAGGTTGTTGGTTTTCGGATCCAGCGCCAGCTCGGCGAATTCGGCCTTGGGCAGTTTTTGCAGCGTGACATAAAGATGCTGGCTGCCGATTTTGAAAGTCTCGCGGCATCCGCATTTGACCTGGATGACATTGCTCTGGGTCGGGGCGTCGACCACGAGGAAATTCGGGTGGAATTCTAAGATTGTGTGCTTTTCGATATGGCCTTTGACACCCTTGGGCATGCGCTTCATTTTCGGCGCGGCGGTGGTTTTAAGAAATTCTGCCAAGGGGACTTTAATAAACTGCATCAATGCTACCGCTTAAATTTTTTACCATGATACATGATTTCTCTTTCATTCTGGAGGGGCTTCTTAAAACCGCGCTAGGCAAAATGCAAAAAACCGCCGTCGCGTAAACCCTTGAAACCTATTGACCGAAACCTGTGAACATGACGGCAATCGGTACGGAGGTTTCTGAGAGAAAAGGCCCGTAGAGAGAGAAACAGGCCGAATTTTCGCCGCCACGGCTAAAACCATGTCAGGAGCTTTTCGCGGAACACGTTGCGGGAGTTGGGGTTTTTCCGGCGGCCCTCAAAAAGATAGAGGGTCGGTTTTTAAGATAATGGCGGAGAGGGTGGGATTCGAACCCACGGTGAGCTTGCGCCCACGCCGGTTTTCAAGACCGGAGCCTTCAACCACTCGACCACCTCTCCTTGCGCGGCGGTCCGTTTATCACGGACGGACGTCTGTTCGATTTAAAAGCCCCCAATTTCTAACGATTTTTATGCGGCCCTGTCCAGTGGTAAACGACAGAGTGGGCCGGGGGCGGCGGATTTTGTCTCAAGGCCTGTGGGTTCATTGCGGAAGGCGGCGGATTTCGCTTGTCCGGGCCGGGCGGCCTCATTATCTTTGCCCTATGTCGCTTTGTCCGAATCTTATAGGCTTTAGGGGTCCTGCATCCGTATGATCCGCTTTTCATGGTTTGCCGTTGTTTTGACCGTTCTGTTTTTGATTCCGGGGCCCGTCATGGCCGATAAGGACGGTTTCAAGGACTGGGTTGTATCGTTCAAGAAGGAGGCCCTCAAGAAGGGGATTTCCCAGAAGACGCTCGACGCGGCGTTCGCGGGGGTGAAGCCGTTGCCGCGCGTGATTGAGCTGGACCGCAAACAGCCCGAAGGGAAGATGAGCTTCGTTCAGTACAAGGCGAAGGTCATCAATGCGGACCGGATCAAGAAGGGGCGGGCGCTTTACCGCGAGCACCGCGAGCTTCTGGACGGGATCGGCGCGAAATACGGCGTTCCGGCGCAATATATCGTCGCGCTGTGGGGGATCGAGACCAGTTACGGCACCAATACGGGCGGTTTCGGGGTCATTCCTGCGCTGGCGACGCTGGCGCATGACGGGCGGCGCAGCAGCTTTTTCCGGGGCGAGTTGATCTCCGCGCTCAAAATTCTGGATCAGGGGCATATCCCGCTCAAGGATATGAAAGGCTCGTGGGCGGGCGCGATGGGGCAGAACCAGTTCATGCCTTCCAGCTTCCATGCCTATGCCGTTGACGAGGACGGGGACGGGCGCCGGGATATCTGGACCACGCGGGCCGACGTTTTCGCCTCCACGGCCAATTACCTGTCGAAAAGCGGATGGCGCGGGGACGAGCGCTGGGGCCGGCCGGTCCAGCTGCCTGAAAAATTTTCGGCGAAGCTTGTCGGGCTCGACGTGCGCAAGAGCCTCAAGGAATGGGACAAGATCGGCGTGCGTCTACCGGGCGGCGAAGCCCTTCCGGTGGTTGACGGGATCAACGCCTCGGTCGTCGCGCCGGACGGAGTCAAAGGCCCGGCCTTTTTGGCCTATCACAATTTCGGCGTGATTATGAAATGGAACAAGTCGCAGTATTTCGCGGTCAGCGTCGGCACGCTCGCGGACGCCATCGCGCAGGCCGAATAGTTATATGTTCAGGGGATTCATGAAATGAACCGGTTTTCAGAACGTCTCAGGTTGGCCTTTGTGCTATGCGGTTTTTTCTTGGTTACCGGGTGTTCCAGTATGCCGTTTTTCGGTGATGACGGAAGCAACGGCAATAAGGGCAAGCCGGGGAAAAGCGCCGGGCAGTATAAGGTCGGCTCGCCCTATAAAATCAACGGCGTGACCTATAAGCCGCAAGAGTTCGACACGTTCACCGAGACGGGCATCGCCTCCTGGTACGGGCCGGGGTTTCATGGCAAGAGCACGGCGAACGGGGAACGGTTCGATACGAACGAGTTGACGGCCGCGCACCGGGTTCTGCCGATGCCGAGCCTTGTGCGGGTTACCAATCTTGAAAATGGCCGTTCGGTTGTTTTGCGTGTGAATGACCGTGGGCCGTTTGCGCATAACCGGGTGATCGACGTTTCGCAAAAGGGTGCAGAGCTTCTTGGCTTCAAGAACAAAGGTACGGCGCGGGTCCGCGTTCAGCTTATGGAGCGCGAGAGCGCGCGGCTGGCGGATCTAGCGAAAAAGGGGATCAGTACGCGTGGGCAGGAACTCGCCCATAACCGCGCTTCGGGGGCGCATGCGCCGGGGTTGCCTCCGGTTCCGCCCGCACCGCCCATCGTGCGTCAGGCTTCGGTTCAAGCGCCGATGACTCTGGACGACGGATCGAGTCTACCGGGGCACGTCAAGGGCGGGGTGTTCTATCCTGATCCGGTCGTGCGGCAGGAAGCCGTCAACCCGACCACGCTGTTCGTTCAGGCGGGATCGTTCACGCAGGAGGCGGCTGCGAAGAGTTTGTCCACGGAACTGCAAGCCTTCGGCGCAGCGCGCGTGTATGCTGCCGATGTGCGCGGAACACGTTATTTCCGCGTCAGGATTTCCGCCAAGAGCGTCCCGGAGGCGGACAGGATCATCGCCGCTTTGAAACGCAGCGGGTATAAAGACAGTATCATCGTGGTTGAATGACCGTCATTTGCTTTATTTGTGCCAACCAGAAACTTCGAGGAAAACATAATTATGTCCTATAACCTCCGCCTTCAAATCCTAGCGGCCTTCATTCTTGCCGCGCTGGTCTTGATCGTGTCCGGCGCCGTTCATGCGCAGGAGGCCGCTCCTTCGTCCGCCGGGGACCAGCAGACAACAGCCTTGCAGGCCATTGCCATCGACTTCGACACGGGCGCGGTTCTGTATGAAAAAGATGCGGACAAGCGGATGCCAACGGCGTCAATGAGCAAGGTTCTTACGATGTACATGGTCTTTGATGCGCTCAAGGCCGAACGTCTCAAGCTGGATCAGGAACTGCTGGTCAGCGAAAAGGCCTGGCGCACGCAAGGCTCCAAGATGTGGGTGCCGATCCACGGCAACGTCAAGGTCGAGGATCTGATCCGGGGCGTGATCGTCCAATCCGGTAACGACGCCACCGTCGTTTTTGCCGAGGCTCTGGCCGGTTCGGAGGAGGCCTTTGCGATCGCGATGACCAAGAAGGCGCACGAGTTGGGCATGAAGAACAGCAATTTCAAGAACGCCAGCGGTTGGCCGGACCCGGAGCATTATTCCACGCCCCGCGACATGGCGATCATGGCGCAGGCCTTGATCCGCGATTTTCCGGAATATTACCATTATTATGCGGAAAAGGATTTCACCTATAACAACATCAAGCAGGGGAACCGCAATCCGCTGCTTTACCGGGGGATCGGCGCAGACGGCGTGAAGACCGGGCATACGGAAGAGGCGGGCTACGGGCTGGTCGCTTCGGGGATGCAGGACGGGCGGCGCGCGGTGGCCGTTCTGACGGGCATGAAGAGTATGCAGGAGCGGGCAGACGAGTCCGCGAAGCTTTTGCAATGGGCTTTAGGCAGTTTTAAAAACGTAACGGTTTTCAAGGAACAGCGTGAAATCGAGAGGATTCCCGTCGTCTGGGGTGTCGCTGAAACGGTCGGTGTCCGCGCCGAAAAATCCATGGCTGTGACGCTGCCGAAAATGGACGCGGGTAACGTCTCGGTCGATATTTCCTATAAAACGCCCTTGATCGCTCCCCTGAAAGAGGGCGACAATGTGGGCACGGTGACCGTCAAGATCGCGGGGCGGGAGGATGTATCCATCCCCCTTGTTACTATGGCGGAGGTTCCGCAGGCCGGGTTTTTTGCTCGGTTGATGCAGAAGCTTCATCTTCTTGTAAACGGCTAATGCCTATGATTGAGCGTACGCTATGACGATTGAACATAAAAAGCAGTCTCTGTTTATCACGCTTGAGGGCGGAGAGGGCGCAGGGAAAACCACGCAGATCAACCGTCTTGCGGAGTCTCTGACCCGCGAAAACTACAAGGTTATTACGACGCGTGAGCCGGGCGGGACTCCTGAGGGCGAGAAAATCCGTTCGCTATTCGTGCGGGACGGCGGGGCGCAGTGGAGCCCGCTTGCCGAGGTTCTGCTTGTTCTGGCGGCAAGGGCGATGCATGTGGAGCGGGTCGTCCGCCCGGCGCTGGAGGCCGGGAAGATCGTTCTCTGCGACCGTTTTTCCGACTCGACCCTGGCTTATCAGGGTTACGGGCGCGGGCTTGAGGCACAAACCATCGAGCGTCTCTCGCAGGACGTACTGGGCGATTTGAGGCCTGATCTCACGTTCATTCTCGATCTTCCGCCCGAGTTGGGGCTCAGCCGATCGACCAAGAGGCTGGCGCGCGAGGGTTTGAACGGCTTCGAGGGCGAGGACCGTTTTGAGAAGCTGGAGATGGATTTTCATCACAAAGTGCGTGAGGGCTTTCTCACGATCGCCAAGAACGAGCCCGAGCGCTGCGTGGTGATCGACGCGACGGCTTCGGTGGATGCGATGGCGGCCGCGATATGGGACGCCGTGCGTAAGAGTTTATAAATCTAAAGGTTAGATACCATGGATCTGTTCGGGGACAGTCTGGCCGACCCGGAGGCCGAGTCCTTGCTTGAAGAGGATGAAGGGTTTTCCGCGGCCGAAGTTTCTCCAGCGCCTTCGGGCGAGCGTGAGCTTTTGTCCGCGCCGCAATCCATGACCTTCTGTTTCGGCCATGAAGAGCCGGAGCGGCTTCTGCTTGAGGCCTTCGCGGCGGGCCGTCTTCCCCATGCCCTTATTTTCTCGGGACCGCAAGGGATCGGAAAGTGCACGTTCGCCTTCCGGTTCGCGCGGTTCCTTTTGAAGCACGGCAACCTTCCCGAGCCGGGGGAAAGCCTGTTCGGCGGCAGCGAGGTGACGTTGCCCGAGACCATGGATGTAGCACATGGCGATCCGGTTTTTTCGCGCGTTGCGTCCGGCGGGCATGGTGACCTGCTTTATATCGAGAGGGGGATGGATGCCGCCAAGGGCAAGGAGAAAGCCATTCTGAATGTCGAGACCGTTCGCAAGATTGCGCCCTTCTTACGTAAAACTTCGGCGGAGGGCGGCTGGCGCGTGGTGATCGTGGACGATGCCGACCTTATGAATACGGCCGCGCAGAACGCGATCCTTAAAATTCTTGAAGAGCCGCCTAAGAAGGTCGCCATCATTCTCATTACGCACCGCGCCGGGGCCCTTATCCCGACGATCCGTTCACGCAGCCGGGTTGTGCCGTTCGCGCCTCTTGAGGACCGGATTGTGAAGGATCTGCTGGCGCGGCAGGGGTTCGTCTATTCGCCCGCCGACGGCGAGCTTATCTGCGATTTTGCGGGGGGCAGCATCGGCGCGGCCCTGCGGTTTGCCGAGGAGGAGGGGCCGGAGGTTTTCAGGAGCGTCTGGGCATTGCTCAGCGTCGCGCCGGACTGGAACTGGCCGGATATCCATAAATTCGCCGATAGTTTCGGGGGCGTGGGCGTTGAAAAGCGCTATGCTCTGACCGCCCGGCTTACGGCTTGGATTTTCCGAAGGCTTGTGAGCCTGAA
Organism: uncultured Pseudobdellovibrionaceae bacterium; assembly: GCA_964583335.1. Classification (GTDB taxonomy): domain Bacteria; phylum Pseudomonadota; class Alphaproteobacteria; order Micavibrionales; family Micavibrionaceae; genus JAGNKE01. The sequence continues at coordinate 92,450 of CAZOVG010000006.1, forward strand.
GGCTCGGGAGAGCAAGAGTTTTCCGGCTTATCTGGCGGGGAGCGGCAAAAGCGCCTTTCTTCTCAGCCTACCGCAGGCGCGGCTTCTGGAGATCGCCGACGGGCTCGAGGCGCATTTCGCGCGCTCGGATTTTTCCAATCTCGATAAGCGGGAAACTGTACGCAGCGCGTTTCTTGTGATAAACCCATAAAAAACTTCATTATTTCAAGTTTTGAGCAGAGATTTCAGGGGTACCGCTTTGAGCAAAAACACGCCTTTCTTTATTACGACCGCCATTTCCTATGTCAACGGAAAGCCGCACCTTGGGCATGCGTATGAGGTGATCCTGACCGACGTGATGGCGCGCTTCAAGCGGCTGGACGGCTATGACGTGATGTTCCTGACCGGGACGGACGAGCACGGCGAGAAGGTCGCCAAGACCGCCGAGAAGAACGGGATGACGCCCAAGGCGTTCGCGGACATGAATGCCGCGTACTTCCAGCAGATGGCCAAGACGCTCGGCATTTCCAATGACGATTTTATCCGTACGACCGAGCCCCGGCATTACGAGGCCTCGCAGGCGATCTGGAACAAGCTGAAGGATAAGGGCGATATCTATCTCGGAAAATACGAGGGCTGGTATTCGGTGCGCGAGGAAGGCTATTTCGGCGAAGATGAGCTGACGACCGACCCGGCGACGGGCAAGAAGCTTACCCCCAACGGCACGGAAGTGGAGTGGGTGGAGGAGCCCAGCTATTTCTTCAAGCTTTCAAAATACACCGATTTCCTGCTGGATTATTATAAAGCCCATCCTGAGTTTATCCAGCCGAACGCGCGGACGAACGAGATTGTCAGTTTCGTGAAGCAGGAGGGCGGGCTCAAGGACCTATCCGTCTCCCGGCACAAGAGCCGCCTGACGTGGGGTATTCCGGTTCCCGGCGAGCCGGACCATGTGATGTATGTCTGGCTGGACGCGCTCACCAACTATATTACCGCTATCGGTTACCCCGAAGAGCAGTCTGAGACGTTCAAAAAATTCTGGCCGGTTGATTATCATGTGATCGGGAAAGACATTACGCGGTTTCACGCAATTTACTGGCCCGCTTTCCTCAAGGCCGCCGACCTCCCGCTACCCAAGCAGATTTTTGCGCACGGGTTCATCAATGTGCAGGGCGCGAAGATGTCAAAGTCGGTGGGCAATGTTCTTTCTCCTGATGGACTTGTCGAGACTTATGGTCTGGATGCCACGCGCTATTTCCTGATGCGGGAGATTCCGCACGGGCAGGACGGGAATTTCGGCCATGAACAGGCCGTGCAGCGCATCAACGCCGATCTTGCGAACGGGCTGGGCAACCTCGCGCAGCGCACGCTTTCGATGATCCATAAGAATTGCGGAGAGCAGATTCCTGCGCCCGGAGAACTTACGATAGAAGACAAGGTTCTGTTAGAGCATGCCTATGAGCGTTTGATCGACGATCAGGCCCGCAAGCAAGCTGAAGCGTTCGGGTTTCATAATGTTCTGGGGTCGATCTGGAAGGTGATTTCGGCGTGCGACGTTTATATCGACCAGCAGGCGCCGTGGAAGCTCAAGAAAGAGAACCCGCAGCGCATGGAAACGGTCTTGTATGTGATTGCCGAGGCGGTGCGGTGTATCGCGGTCGCCGTGCAGCCGGTCACGCCGGGATCGGCGGGCAAGCTGCTTGATCAATTGGCTGTCCCTCAGGACAAGCGTATGTTTGCCCATATTACCAAGGATTATGCCCTTAAACCCGGCACCAAGATCGATAAGCCCGAGGGCGTCTTCCCCCGGATCGTCGAGAGCGAAGAGGCGGCGGAGTAGGGCGTTTTCATGTGGATCGACTCGCATTGCCATCTTAACCATGAGCGCGTGACGCCGGAGGACACTCCGGCGATGCTGGCTGAGCGGGCGCGGGAGGCCGGGGTATCGGGAATGATCTCCATTTGCTGTCAGATCGCCAAGGAGTTCGACGGACTTCTTGAGATGGTCCGTCCTCTGGAGAATGTCTGGTGCAGCGTCGGGACGCATCCGCACGATGCCGGGCTTGAGACCGAAAAAGCCGTGACGCTCGAGGAGCTTTGCGCGAAGGCTTTGTCCGACCCCAAGGTCGTCGGCATCGGGGAGTCGGGGCTGGATTACTATTACGACAACTCGCCACGCGAGGACCAGCGGGAGTCGTTCCGCAAGCATATCCGCGCCTGCGTCCAGACCGGGTTGCCCTTGATCGTGCACAGCCGGGAGGCCGAGGCCGATACCGCGCACATCCTGCGCGAAGAAGGCGGCGGCAAAGGGCTGCGCGGGGTCATGCATTGTTTCAGCTCGGGGCCGCAGCTGGCCAAAGATGCGCTTGATTTAGGTTTCTATATTTCGTTTTCGGGCATGATCACCTTCCAGAAGGCGGACGAGTTGAGGTATATCGCTAAGACCGTCCCGCTGGAACGGATACTGGTTGAGACGGACGCGCCGTTTTTGGCACCCGTTCCGCACCGGGGCAAGACGAACGAGCCGGCGTATGTCGCGCATACCGGGAATTTCCTTGCCGATTTTCTGAACATCGATCGGGAGGATTTCGCGGCGCAGACGACCGAGAATTTCTTTACGCTGTTCAACCGGGCGAAAAGCACATGAGCGTGCAGGCGATTATTCTGGGGTGCGGCAATTCATCAGGCGTGCCGGGGATGGGCAATTACTGGGGGCATTGCGACCCGAGTGAGCCTAAGAACCGGCGCGGGCGGAGTTCCTTGGCCGTTGTCAGCGAACGCACGACCCTTGTGATCGACACCGGGCCGGATTTCCGCGAGCAGTTTAACCGGGAAAATCTCAAGACGCCGGACGCCGTGTTTTATACACACTCCCACAGCGATCACTGCCACGGGATTGACGATCTGCGCAGCTTTTACTTTCGGGGGCATCAGAAGCCCATGCCCGTCTATTTTAACGCGGACACGCATGCGGACCTTTATCACCGCTTTAAATATCTTTTCGACGGCGGTAATAACGAATTTTTTTATCCGCCCCTTTTGGCCGCGAATATTTTTTTCGATGAGGATTATGGGCGAGCGCATACGATTGGCGACATTTCATTCATTCCCTTTATCGTCGATCACGGCTCCTGTACCTGTACGGGGTTCCGGTTCGGCGATCTGGCCTATACGGTCGATATGAAATCGCTGGATGACACGGCGCTTGGCATTCTGAAGGGCGTCAAGACGTGGATCGTGGATGCGGCGGCCTATCAGATCAAGCACAACGCCGTTCACGCCAATATCGAGGACATCATCGCTTATAATAAGGTCGTGCAGGCCGAAACCGTCTATCTTTCGAGTCTGACGACCCAGATGGACTACCACACTCTGCTTGGGGAGCTGCCCAAAGGTTTCGCCCCGGCGTTCGATGGACTGCGGCTTGCTATCGCCTCTACATAAGTGATTGTTATAAAATCAATAATTTCTAAAATTGCCCTTTACCGCTTCGCGCTCTATAATATTTGAAAAAATTTAATGATTATTTGGTGATAAGGCGTGACTGAGGGTCGGATTTACATCAGCGACAAGACGGCAGAGTCATTCGGCGGGCGTGAGCGCGTCGAGGAAATGTTCCGGCGCGTGGGCAACGGCGGGCATATCGTCGTGTTCGGCGAACAGGATACGCCGCAAGAGGTTGCCCGGCTTTTACGTGAAGCCAAAGATAACTCCATGGGATTTTTCAACTGGATCGGTCAGGACAAACTCGACCGCGCTCTGGCGGCGGCCAATTCGCCCATAGTCCCGGCGCTTATGTCGTATGATTTTAACGGGGACGGGCGCAAGGACATATTTAGCTTCAGGAATACGGAACGGCTCTTCGAACTCGGGGTTCCTACTCTGCCGGGGGATCCCGCCGCCGTTCGCGAGTTTCTTTTTTCCCATGAAATCGGGCATGTCGACAGCCACAATCTCAGCTCGTTCTGGGACCGCTGGCGTAACGAGGTGGACGCCGATCAGGACGGTTTCCGGGGCATGGGGCCGCGCGCCACGCGTGAATTCCAGGAGGGTATTCTTGCGGCCCGCGCCGGAAACACGCTGGGCGATATGATCATCATGCAGGAGCTGAAGATCGACAGCCGCTCCACATTCAACATACTGGTGGACAACCCCGAGTTCATCCATGCCAGCGTGCTTGGAACCTTTCTGCCCGGGGAGCAGCCGCTGGAATTTAACGCTCAACGCCTCAATCTTTCGCTGGATAATTTCCGCGATGCGGTTCTGGGGCGCCTTTACGACAACCATCTCGCTAGAAACCCCAATTTCAGGCTGGATATTTCCAGTGTTTCCGCCAACGATGCGAATTATACCTATGTTAACAGCTTCAGGTCGTTCATAGAATCTAAGGGCGGGCCGGTGGCCGAGCGTTATCAACCCTTTATTGACAACATGCAGGAGCTGAGCGACCGTCAGGGGCAGCTTTGGGAGCGCTACCGTTTGCTGGGCGACGATCAGCAAGCGCAAAAAGATGCGATTTTTGAGCAGATCGAACAAACACAGGGGCAGGTCAAGGTTGAGTTGCAGCAGGCGCTCGATTTCATGCGCGAGACCAATCCCACGCTTTACCGTGAGCATATCGTGGGTGAGTATTTCGGACTTTTCAACCGACAGGCCGGGATTATCGATGTCGAACTGGGACAGCGCACGCCGCAGCAATTCATCGCCGGAGTCCAGAAACCCATGCTGGATGTCGTCATTCAGCTGCGCCGTGAAGGCGCGTTCGCCGACGACCCGATCCAAAGGCGACTGACTGACTATATCGCCCGGGATGCGGAAATTAGACCGAGTTACTACGGCCTTGAAGCTTCTCAGGGTGCGGGCCAAGGGCCCCGGGCGGAGCCGCCCGCCAGCGCCCCCTTGAGGCCTTGATTTGTTATTTGTCAGAAACATTTTAGAGCATTAAAGTAAGACCATGGCGACATCAGACCCGACCGCACCGATTGAGACCAACCCGCCCACGGGGCAGGGCAACAGCATCTGGGACCGTTCGATCACGATCCCCGTTGAGGATTGCGTGAACGGTTTCCCCGAAGGGTATGGACCGGAGTCGGCGGATATTCCCGACACGACCTTCCGTTACGATCTGGTTGTTGTTTTCGATAGCGTTGAAAAGCTCAGGGAATATCAGGCGCGCCCGGCGATGGAGCGCCTTGAGATTGAGAACACCATGGCGCAGTTCATGCGCGAGGCGGGGAACACCCCTTTAAACTGGGAGGTTCTGGGCGACGACAACCCCAACAGGCTCAGCGAGCAGACGATCCAGCAGCTGAACGGTTACGTCGCGCCGGAGATGGCGCGGATTATGAACGCTTCCTATCCCGGCATTGGGATCGCGCAGGCGGGCGTCTGGCCGGAAGTCGAGGAAGAGCCCGGGTGCGCCTATCCGAAGGATAAGGTTGAGATGGACTCGCCTCTCGGTACCACGGCTACGGCTTCCTATTCGGCTTTTAAGCCCTGATTATTCTCTTAATGACAGACCATTTCGCTGCCGTGGAAATGGCAGAAGCTGCCCGCCGCGCCTTCGGTTGCCGCTTCGCCCAAGGCATGTGCGCCGGCCTCGGATGCGAAATCCAACCCTAAACCAGTCCACATTGACTCGAAGAAGCCGCTCAGCATGGGGCCGAGCGGGGTGGAGTGGAGAATGCCGAATTCGATGGGAATAATCAAAAGCGCGTGCAGCCAGAAATCATCCCAGTTGAAGCTGGATGTCGTGTTGAAATCACTTGTGACGTCGGCCATGCCTTTATACTCCTATGAATTTTTGGCACCTCATAAGTGTTATGTTATAACGTTATGTTTGCGGTTGTGTCAAAGGGATTTTTGAAGTATTTCTGAAGAGGTCGCTGCATAGGCAAAACGTGATATGTCAGAACTATTGTTAAAAGCGCAAAACCTTAAGCTTGACCGGAATGGGCGAGATTTGTTTTCCGGTCTCGGAGAAGTGTGCATCTTTTCCGGGAAAAACCTTCTGGTTCTTGGCCCTAGTGGCTGTGGGAAGACCTCGCTTTTGCATATACTTACCGGATTACTGCCTTTTGATGGCGGGATCGTTGAGTTTCTTGGCAAAAATTATTCCCATATCCCCCCCTCTGCGCTGAACCGCCTGCGCGGCCAGCGGTATGGCGTTATCCATCAAAAGCTTCATTTAATCAGCCACCTCAGCGTTTACCAGAATATCTCACTGGCCTTTAGCGGGGCACGCAAGCCTGTCAATAAGTCGATGATCCTGAATGTTCTTGATGAGCTTGGGCTTAGCGACAAGGCTTTTCACTGCGCCCGCACGTTGAGCCATGGAGAAGCGCAGAGGGTTGCAATCGCCCGCGCTGTGGTTCACAAGCCGGATATTATATTTGCAGATGAGCCAACATCATCGTTAGACGACCGCCATACTGATGCAGTTTGCGGGCTTCTTATGTCGTTATCGGAGCGGGGGGGAGCCAGTCTGGTTATTTCCACGCACGACCAACGCGTACGTGATGTCTTCAAAGGGCAAGTTCTGGAGATGCAGACATGAGTGATCTTGCGCTTATTCTCTCCTCTCTGCGAAGCCGCTGGCTGGGTAATTTTCTTTCGGTTGCCTTGACCGGCTTTGGCTTCATGCTTGCGCTTATGATTTTGCTGTTTGGACACCATATCCATAAGCGGCTTAGCGCTGACGGGCAGGGCATTGATGTTGTCATCGGCGCGAAGGGCAGCCCTTTGCAACTCATCCTGTCCTCTGTCTATCATCTGGATATCCCTACGGGCAACATTCCCTATGAACAAGCGAAGCTCTGGATGAATCATTCGCAGGTCAAGCGCGCCATACCCTTAGCGCTGGGCGATCAATGGAAAGGTAAGAGAATTGCCGGTACGACGCACGACTATCTTGACCTTTATAGTTCCCGTATTCGTGAAGGCCGAGTTTGGAACCAGGATTTTGAGGTGGTTGCCGGGGCTGCAACGGGGCTTGCTGTAGGGGATGAATTCGCTGGCTCGCATGGATTTGCGCCGGACGGCCATTCTCATGATGCTCATCCTTACCGGGTTGTTGGTGTACTCGCTCCAAACGGTACAGTTATTGATCGGCTTATACTCACCTCCGTCAACAGTGTGATGGCGCTTCATGGCCAAAGTGTTGTTGAGGACGATCGCGAAGATCATGAGCATCACGAGCATCATGAGCATCATGAACATGAAGGTGAGCATGAGCATGAAGATGAGCACGGACACTCGGGAGAAAATGAGCATTCTGCGGAAATCACCGCTTTGCTGATCCAAACCAAAGGGCCTTTGGCCCAGATGAACTTGCCGCGCATGATCAACAAAGACAGCGCCCTCCAAGCCGCTAACCCGGCGTACGAGATCGCTCGGCTCACGGGAATTCTGGGTGTAGGCTCACAAATTTTCGGAGGTCTTTCGTGGTTAATGATCGGGCTTGCCGTACTGAGTGTTTTCGCCGGTCTGGCGGGCAATCTGGCTAATCGCTCAGGAGATATGGCCATCCTCAGAACTCTTGGTTATGGGCGCTTCCGTCTTGCTTTTATGCTGGCTTGCGAGGGCGCGCTGATCGCTCTTGCAGGGCTAGCAGTCGGAACGGCGATTGCCCGGGCGGGCTATGCTTGGGCTTTGTCGGTATCTCCCGTGCTCAAAGAAAGCGGCTTTGCCTTCGACCTCTCAGCCCCCGGAGTTTTGTCTGTTGCTTGTTTTATTTTCATGGCGGGGCTTTGTTCTGCTATTATTCCTGCTTGGAAAGCAGCGGGGGCAGATGTCTCAAAACAACTTTCAAGGTTTTAAAACTTCACGGCCCGGTATGCGTGCTTGTCTTGGTGCGCTTCTTTTTTGCGCGTGTGCACTTTTTTGTTCATCGTCGGTTGCCCTTGAGGAATGGGACAACGTTCCCGTTGATGCCGAGGTTTCCCTTGAAACCATGATCGAGTCCATTCCGAAATTCGTAACAACTCCGGAAGGCGGTGTGGCTTGGGAGGTGTTGGCGAAGACGGAAAGCAAGGAAGTGATTACCGGACAGTTCGAAGACAACGATGTCATCTCCTTGCGGCCGGTCTTTTCTGACGAGGTCAAGAAACTCGATGGGCAGACCGTCTTAATGCAAGGGTATATGTTCCCCCTTGAGCAGGCAGAAAAGCAGGGGCGATTTTTATTTGGGCCTTTTCCTGCAAGTTGCCCTTATCACTATCATGTTGGCCCAAATATGGTTATCGAAATACAGGCAAAGGATCCGATCGTGTTTTCCTTTGACCCGATGACGCTCAGCGGGCGTCTGGAATTGGTTCCCGCTGACGATGAGTTTAATGTTTTTTACCGTATGAAGGATGCTGTGGTTCATAAGCCGTAGGCAGAACGTGGCGCGATGAAAAAAGGCGAAATACTTAAGCTTGTTAAAGCTGTTGAGGCATACTGCGCTGAGCGGGGTTTACGCTTTACTGAGCCGCGCCGTCTTGTGCTTGAGATTATTGCGGGCAGCAAGACGCCCATAGGCGCGTATGACGTGCTTGCCGAGCTGGGCAAGGCGCTTGATCAGCCTAAGCCGCCGACCGCTTACCGCGCCATAGAATTTCTTCAGGAAAACGGCTTTATTCATCGGATTGAAAGCCTCAATGCCTATGTCGTCTGCCATGCCGGGCATAAGCATCAGGGCTCTCAGTTTCTGGTTTGCGATAGTTGCGGGCAGGTCACTGAGGCTCATTTATGCTCGCTGCCCAAGGATCTTGAGCGCAAGACTCAAGAGGCCGGGTTTGCGCTGTCCTCTTGGAGTGCGGAGCTCCACGGGCAATGCCGTCAGTGCTCAGGAGTATAATAATTTAAGGTCCGCCTGCTTGCCAGATGGCCAGGGACCCTCTATTTTCAGGGGGAATATTCACGAAAAATAAGGGACTTAGACCCCTTTTTTCATAATATTTCTTGCGATTTGTTTCTAACTTTGATTATTCTGCGTCTGGATTTGACCTATTTTCAAGGAGACACCCTTATGTATAAAACGACCTTACTCGCCGGATTCAGCGCTTTGGCGCTTGTTTTCACGTTTTCCCCCGCTCATGCGGAAGAAGGCGGAACCTCTGTTTCCTATGCCAAGAAGAAGCAGGGTGGCGTTCACTTTGTGAACAAAGACGAGATTCAAGATGAGGCCGCAAATGCTGCCGATCCTGCCAACCCGCAGGATGTGGAGCCGGCTGCGGGTACTGAAGAGGAGCCTGAAGCCGAAGAAAACAGAGCGGCCGATATGATCAAACTGCCGCGCAAGTAACGCGTAGGCTTTATGATTCAGATTCTACGGCTTCAGACAGCTTACGGTAAAATGTCGATTTGGCCATGTTCAGGGCCTTTGCCGATGCCGTAACGTTCTGGCCGTGGTAGTCGAGAACCTTTAAAAGCGCCTCCCGCTCTATGTCGGAGGCGCTTTTTATTTTGCCTTCCGCATCAAACAGCCCGATAAACATTCCCTCCCAATCGGACTTCGCCGATCGATCCGAAGGTTGGGTGTTTTCATCCCTTTCTTGGACTTTTTCCGCAGCGCTTTGATTTAAAATGAGATCTCCGGCCTCAAGACTTGGCCCGTCGGAAAGAACAAGCGCCCGGTTCATCATATTTTCGAGCTGCCGGACGTTGCCGGGCCAATCATGCTCTTTAAGGATTTTTATGGCGCCCTCTGAAAGCGGTTTTGGGGGCCATGCCTGTCTGGCACAGAAGCGAGCTATGAAATGCTCGGCAAGTCTCGGGATGTCCTCTTTTCTTTCCCGCAGGGGCGGCATCTCGATCTGGAGCACGTTAAGGCGGAAAAAGAGGTCTTCGCGGAAACGCCCCTCTGCCACCTCCCGGGTTAGGTTGCGGTTTGTCGCTGAGATGATCCGCACGTTTACGGCTACCGGGCGTGCTGCGCCGACAGGTTCGACCTCTTTTTGTTGTATTGCCCGAAGAAGTTTGACCTGCGTTTCCAGAGGCAATTCGCCTACCTCGTCGAGGAAGATGGTTCCGCCCTCGGCTTCCCTGAATTTTCCAGAAGTCTTTTCAATTGCGCCCGTGAACGCGCCTTTTTCATGTCCGAAGAGAACACTTTCAACCAGTTGGGCAGGTATGGCGCCGCAGTTAACAGCCACAAAACTTGATCCTGCCCGTTTGCTCTCGCCATGGATGGCGCGAGCCATGACTTCTTTGCCTGTTCCGGTTTCCCCTGTGATTAGCACGGGTATGTCTGCTGCGCTTGCTTTTCTTGCAACGCCAAGGGTTTGCATCAGTCCCGCTTCATGGCCAATCAGGCTCTCGAAGGTTACCGTGCCTTCGCGGCTCTGGTTTAGTCTACGAACTTCCCGCGCCAGCGACGACATATTCAGAGCGTTCCGGACCGTTACGGCCAGCCGTTCGCCTTCATAAGGTTTGTTGATGAAGTCCGTAGCGCCCAGCTTTATCGCCTGAACGGCCTGCGCCATATCCTGATTACCGGTTAACATGATCACGGGCATGTCCGGGTACCTCTGGCGGATGATTTCTAACGTTTCCATACCCCCCATGACGGGCATGTTTATATCTAGGACGACCAGGGGTGTTCGTTGGGCTGCGTTCTCTTGCGAGAGGTATTCCAGAGCCTCTTTCCCGTTTTGCCTAATCACAGCTTCGTAGCCGGTTTTTCGATGCAAAAGCGTCGTCAGCATCAGGCTGTGATTCTTATCGTCATCGACTATCAGGATTTTTTGGTTCATTCGCACTTCCATCTTTTCTTATATTAATTTAGGCCTGAGAGGTGAATAAACCGTTTCAAAATGAGACTTTTAATCTGACTTTCTCATAATCGAACGTTTTATTTTGGGACAGGAGAACTTAGAAACCAATTAAGCTATTGATTTTAAATAACCAACAATCTGGCACGACACTTGCTTTACATAACATCAAAAGATGTGTGAATGCAGGTGCGACTATGGACATAATTACTCAGAATGCTGAAGAGCTATTATACGAGGATTTAAGCGCGGCTTCCGGGTTCATGCCTGACCTGCGTTGCATCCATTTCAAGCGGGCACCGCAGGACCGCTCCAGCACCAACGCGCAGAATGCTATGGCCGACGGCGCATCTTCTGCGTTCATAAACGAATTGAAGGGCTATCTTGGGCAGATTGATGCCCGCATTTTTCTTTGTCATGACGGCGACGTTTTTGTCGTAGCGCCTGATCTGACTCAGCACAATTTGAACGGTTTTTTGCACCACCTTGAAGCGAAACTTGGGCCGGCCTCATTTATGGGGCTGGCCTATCTTTTCGAGGTCGGAGTCGATTGGTCCAAGCTTCGGGTGCTCTGCGAGCGAAAATTCCAGTCATTAAGGCGGGCAGGGGCGATTGAGGTTAATTATCTTACCGCCTGATGATGCACATAACCTACTCGCCTTTTTCCTTGAGAACCGTATCAATAAGATCTTGATTTTCTTTGTTTGCATCCTTGGCTCTTCTTAGAAGGTGCGCGGCTTTGCCGTATGACAAAATCTGATTATCGTCTGTGATTAATTCGCCCAAGGCGCTGTAATCTATCATTTTGGTTCGGTCCAGCACGACCGCCTTGCGGATCGCTTCTTCCGTCAGATCGCGTTTTATGTCTGTACGGGCGAAGCCGGGCCATAATTTTCCTAAATCCCCGTTGTCATTGGCTGAACCGATCAGAATTCCCGTGCCTGAAGTCGGGTCATTCCAAAGAACAGAGTTTGGAAAGACTGTATGAAACGTCTTTGTGATTGAGGCGCTATAATAGGCGGGAACGAGATGATACGGCAACCATTGCGCGATCACGCCGTCCTTGGTTAGCTTGCTTCGAGCCAGTTGGTAGAATTCGAGAGAGTACAAAGCGTTAACGCCTGCAAAAGTCGGGGGCATGGGCTCAAGTGTGATGACGTCGTATTTTTCGGGCGTTCTGCGCATGTAAGCGCGTCCGTCCATGATTACACTGTTGACTCTTGGATCTTCAAGAACCTTTTCGTTAGCCGTGAAATGATCGGCCAGCTTGAAGACATTCGGGTTGATATCGACAATTCTCAGCGATTGTGGGTTCTCTTTGCGTACGGCGTTTGCGGTCTGGCCCGTGCCGAAACAAATCACGAGGGCGGCTTGAGGATTGGGGTGAAGCAGCATTGGCAAATGCCCCATCCACGCCATGTACTGGCCTGTAAAAGGCATGTCGCTGTTTAGTACAGAGCCGGACTGCTCGGTCGTCGAAAACCCGTCAATAAACAAAATCCGGCGTCCGCCTTTGTATTCGACGGCTGAAATTGTTGAGTCCGGTCCTTCGTAAAACTCTAAAATTTTCGTCGGCACTCGGGTTTTGAAGTCAGAGGCCCCTTGGATTCTGACTCTACCGAGGCCGGATTCGAAAAAGACCGCGATGACAAGCGCTATCGCCGTTAGTGCTGAAAGACGTGTGCGCGTTTGCTTTTGCGCCGCTAAAATCCCGGTTGCGCCGACCAGAAGTCCGGCTAGCCAAGCGGTGCGGGCCAACCCGATGGTCGGGAGTAAAAGCCATCCGGAAAGGAGCGCTCCTAAAATGGCTGCGAAGGCGTTCACTCCATAAAGCACACCCCATTTCCAAGGCCGATTCTGGGTATCCAAAATCCACGGAAGGGCTAAGCCGAGAAGAAAGATCGGTATCCCAATGACATAGAGCGTCAGGAAAAACCATTGAACGAAGATAATCATTTCATAATGAGCAACAAGCTTAACGAATATGTCGAAGCGCTCAATTATTGGCGTTGCCAATAAAATTGTGATGCCTGACCACGCCAATAAGACTCCGAGCGAGGCATTTTTTTGTGTTCGCAGGTAGGGAACCAATCTTGCGCCAAGACCTAAGGAGATCAGCACACATGAAAGCATGATCGCAAAAGCGTCCGTAGTGCTCATGAATGCTGCGGTCAGAGCTCGGAACCAAGCGACTTCGAGCATGAAGGTGGCGCAGCCCGTTGCAAAAACGATGAGAAGCGCCATAAAAAATTTGAATGGAGGCTCGGCTGTCTTTGAGTCTGCGGATAATCTGTCTGCAAGAAAAACTTCACGTCCCAGCGTTATGGCCGTTATACCAACAAGCAGATTTATTGACGAGTTCAGCCAAATTGTATTTTGAACCCCTAACATCGGAATAAACAGAAAGGCCGATAGTAATGCGCCTAAGGCTGCGCCCAGCGTATTGAGACCGTATAGTGTCGCTATGGGCACCTGCGATTGTCTGGCCATCAGTCCGATCACGGGAACCGTTGCCCCTAGGAAAATGGCCTGTATTCCGAACGATGAAGCGATTCCCAAAAGATAAACTGTCCCAGCCAGCTCGGGGCTGGCTTGATAGAATTCGGTATCCACTCTCTCTACGATTTGAAAGGCGCTGTTTAAGAATAAGCCGGATATTCCGATTATGCATTCCATAACCCCGTACAACCGCAACGGTCTGGTGTTATTGACACGTTCAAGGATGCGGCCTGTAATCAAGGCGCCGACGCACATGCCGCCCATGGTCACGGCCAGCGTTACGGCCGTTCCCCATGCCGAGACTCCCAAGGCCAAAGAGGCTTTGAGCTGCCACAACACCTGCCATGACAGGGCCGCCAAGCCAGACAGCGCGACCAGCAAGGTGATGATTTTAGCGTTTTTTTCAACGCTGCCGGACGTTACAGATGCGATCATGGCACTTTACAATCTATCCTGTTCATTTTTTGACCTTATTTCGGCCTAACATATAACACGTTCGCCTTTTCGGGGAAAAAGATTTAAAGGGGACTAAACTCAATGAATTTTCAAAAAAGCTTGCATCTTGGCGTCCCCGGCGGGATTTGAACCCACGACCTCAGGATTAGGAATCCTGCGCTCTATCCTGCTGAGCTACGGGGACAGGCCTGTTCTGTTTTAACAGGATAATCCTTTCAGGAAAACAGCTTAATCCCCTCAGATAAAAAGCTTCTTTGCAAGTTTGGGGCGTTTATGGTTATGTACGGCCATGAAGATAAACCAAAAGACAGCCGCCAAGCGCCCCGAACGCTCTGAACTCCTGATGCCCGCCGGATCTCTGGAGAAGCTTAAAGTTGCCGTTCTGTACGGAGCCGATGCGATTTACATGGGCACGCCGGATATGTCCTTGCGGACTAAGTCCAGTTTTACACTGGACGAGGTGGTGGAGGGGATCGAGTTCGCCCACGCGCACGGCAAGCGGGTTTACCTGACGCTGAACCTGTTTACGCACAATAAGGATATCGCCAAGCTGCCGGAATATATCGAGACGGTGCGGAAAGTGAAGCCGGACGGGCTGATCATCGCCGACCCCGGTGTGTTTCAGTTTGTAAAAGAACAGGCGCCGGAGCTGGAGTTACATATCTCCACGCAGGCGAATATCTGTTCATGGCTGTCGGTCAAGTTCTGGCAGGATGCGGGGGCGAGCCTTTGCGTGCTGGGCCGTGAAGTGACGTTTGAAGAATTATCGGAAATCCGAGAGCATTGCGCGGACATCAAGCTGGAGGCCTTCGTGCACGGCGCGATGTGCATGACGTATTCGGGGCGGTGCCTGCTGTCTAACTTTATGTCCGAGCGCGGGGCCAATCAGGGGAATTGCGCGAATAGCTGCCGCTGGAGCTATAAAGTCCATATCCGCATGAAGGACGGGACGATCAAGGATCTGGAGATCAACGAGACAAACCGCGAGATGTTCGAGTTCTTCCTTGAGGAAGGGCATAGACCGGGCGAGATGATGCAGCTCGAAGAGGACGATCGGGGGTCGTATATTCTGAATTCTCGCGATCTGTGCCTCATGCCAAAGCTCGACGATTACTTAAGGATCGGGGTGGACTCGCTTAAGGTCGAGGGGCGCAACAAGAGCGCGTTTTATGTCGGTGTCGTGGCGCGGGCCTATCGCATGGCGATCGATTCCTATTACCGCGATCCGGCCAACTGGGACCCCAAGCCGTTTATGGCGGAGCTTGAGACGGTTCCGAACCGGGGCTATACGCTGGCGTTCCATGAAGGTCGGTTGACCAATCTCTCGCACGGGTACGACAACACGGGTACTTTTGCCACGTATGAATTCGCGGGCATGATTACGGCGGTCACGGACGATGCGTTCCATATGCACGTCAAGAACAAGCTTGTCGCCGGGGACGTTCTGGAGTTCGTCCCGCCTAACGCAAACGATCCTATCCTGCTGCGGATCTATTCGTTTGAGAATGCGGAGAACGGCAAGGTCACCGAGGTCGTGAACGCCTCGCCGGAGACGACGATCAGGATTCCTTTTGCCTTGTTCGAGCATGAGCATATCCCCGATTTGCTTCAAAACCTGCCGCCTATGACCATCGTGCGGAAAGAAGCCCTGCTGACAGATGTACAGGAGACGCGGCTTAAGCTCGACAAGACGGTTCAGAATCTTGAACTCGGGAAGGGGCGGGCGAGCGCTTTCAACGACAACCGCGAAGCCTTGCTTGAGGCCAAGCGCGTTGATTCCCAGGATAAGGTTCTTAAATCGCCGCGCGTAGGGGCGGAGGGATGTTGCGGCAAGGGCTGCAACGGGTGTCTTATCTTCTGGCACGCCCCGGAATATGCGAAGGCGCGGGAAATACTTAAAACCAAAAAGCAGGGTGAAATGCTGTCCCGCAACATGATTGAGCGTGAAAAAGAGACTAAAACAGGCACCTGATTTGTAATAATTTTGTTATTTTTATAGATTAGTGCTAGAGATGGTAACCATAATTATATGTCGTTACTTTTAAGTTCGAGGGGAAAATCATGAAAAAAGATGAACGGGAACCAACAATTTATATCAGTCCGAAATATCCGTCCTACGATTTCAAGGCGGCAGCGGAGGGCGTGCCTGCAGGTGCGCTGCACGATATTTTCCTGCGGCATGAAGCCAGCATGACCAGCATCGATCCGCGTGAACGCTGGAGCGCGGTTGATGCGATGAAGGTGATGTCCCGTCAGAACGGTCTTCCCGGCCTTACCGAATACAGGCAAGCGGCCCTTGGAATTCTAGAAAAAACGATCTCTGGGGACCCTGATGCTGATGTCCGTCAAAAGGCTGTGCATACGGCCAGCATTATCCGTGGACTTCAGCAGCCTCAAAATGAACCGCAGGAACCTGAAATCGCCTGAGTCTCAGCTTCATCTTGAGATAGATTTTGGATAGAGTGGGGGCCTTGGGGTTTCCGCTCTTTCTTTTTTGCGTCTGTGTTCTCAATTTTTTCGGAGGGCGGCCTTGTCCGTATTTTTCGCACTTCAGCGCGAGGCTTTTTTGAACGGTGTGCAGCAGCGTAACGCGTTTCTGGATTCCGTTTTTTATGATGTCGGCAGCGTTACCTCCGACGAGCAGCCGTCCCTGGCTTTCTGGCGTGCGAAGGAGGGGGCCCTTTTGATCGTGCTGCCCTCCGGCGGGGACGCACTTGAAGTCTTCGCCGATAAGGAGGCGTTTTTCGATCAGGGCGGGGGAGATGTGAAGGCGCTCGCCGTGGCGGGGGTCGGCAGTTCCGCATTAGGGGCGGCCGCGTTCGCGCGGAATGTCGCCGATGCCGTGGGTGGGCCGGTCGCCGCCGTCGTTTCGGGCTACGGGCTTTCGGATGTTCTCACGGAGGCGATGGGCGGGTTTTTCCTGTTCGGAGCGCTTAACAGCGTCCGTCATAGGCTGGAGGGTTTGGATCGGCCGGGTCAAGCTTATGCGCAGGGCGAGGCGGCGGGGCTTCTTCGCACAAGCAAGGATACGGCAACGCTGATTGATTTGTTTTCAGACCCTCGGTTTAATGTCCCTTTGCTGGTCGGACACTCCAAGGGGAACCTCGTGATTTCCGAGGCGCTTTACGCGCTAGAGGCCCGGCAGGCTCTGGCACCTGTCGCCGAGCGCTGCCGGATCGTGACGATCAGCGCCAAAATCGGCATGCCTTCGGCGTTCAGGCGGAAGGTGATCGACGTGATGGGGCAGTGGGACGGGTTCGGGGCGCTGAATTCCCGGCCCGACATTCCTGCCGACCTGATCGTGCCGGGGGCCTGGCACAGCACGAACCCCGAGTTTCCGTTCGGCCTGGGACTGCGGGTCACCCCGACACTCAAGGACGCACTGACCTTGTTTGACACGCCCAGACCGCCTCAAAAACGGCCGATTTTTGCGGATTTCATGGAGGCGCGGAAGCGCACCCTGAGCGCCCTTACGGTCCCGGCCTGAATTTTTTCGATTTATTGCTAAAAGCCTGTAACTCCCCATAGTTTTCCATAGAATATTTATGAGTTGACTGGTCGGTCAAATGTGATTATAAACCTTTTCTTGTTGAAAGGAGCGCCTTATGAGCCGCGCGACCACGAACACCAAAGACCGTCTGATCGAGACGGCCAGAGATTTGATCTGGCGCAACAGCTATAACGCTGTCAGCGTCGATGACATCTGCGCCGCCGCCGACGTTAAAAAAGGCAGCTTTTATCATTTTTTCCCGTCAAAGGCGCATCTGGCGCTGGCCACCATGGATTCCTGCATGCAGGAGATGAAGGCCTCCTATAACGAGATTTTTTCCAAGGAGCGCCCGCCTATAGAGCGTTTCAGGATGATGGCGCGGCACGTTTTCGAGCATCAGAGCGAGATCAGTAAGGAACTTGGCCATGTCTGCGGTTGTCCGTTCGCCACGCTGGGCTCAGAGTTGGCCGCCAAGGATGAGGAGATCGGCAGCACGATCGCGCGGATCTGCGCTGAAAAGACCGCCTATTATGAGGAGTGCCTGAAGGATTTGCAGGCCGAGGGGCTTATCGCGCCCTCAATCGACGTTAAAAGCAAGGCCGACGAGATTTTCGCGCTCGTGGTCGGGCAATTATTGATGGCGCGGATCAAGAACGATCTGAGTTTCATCGAACACAAGCTTGAGGAGTCCCTTTTCAATTTGATCGGGATCGACCTTGCGCATCTTCCTGAGGCTTCTGAAAAGAGCCGGAAGAGCGTTAGGGGCTAATATATTTTGCTATGGAGAAGAACGTGCGTAAAAAAGTTTTATCATTTCTGTTTTTGGTTGTGGCCATCGGCGCCGGCGGAGCGGTCGTTTATTTCGGATCGCCCGTCGGCGCCATGGAACAGGAGGGCGAGCAGGGGCCGCCCCCGCCTATGCCGGTCGAGTTTGTGACCGTCGCGCCGGAACAGGTTCAGATCTGGAAGAATTTCTCCGGGAACGTCGTCGCCGTTGACCGCGCCGATATCCGCCCGCAAGTCGAAGGCCGCATAACGGAAATCCGTTTTACGGACGGGCAGACCGTGAATAAAGGCGATGTGCTGTTTGTTATCGACCCGCGCCCTTATGAGGCCGCCCTGTCGCAAGCGAAAGCCGCCCTTGAGAGCGCCAAGGTTCAGGCTCAGCTTGCCGAGAAAGAGTATCAGCGGGCCAAGAGCCTGATTAAAAGCGACGCGATCTCGCAGAGCGTCATGGACGAGCGGGATAATAACCGCCTTGCTTCTGCGGCCGCCGTTCAGGGGGCTCAGGCCGCCGTGATCCGGGCGGAGATCGATCTTGATTTCGCCTATGTCAAGGCGCCGATCTCGGGGAAAATCAGCCGCGCGGAGATTACCGAAGGTAATCTCGTGCAAAGATCGCCGAACGCGCCGCTTCTGACCAGTATCGTTGCGCAAGATCGGGTCTATGTCGATTTTGAAGTGGACGAGCGGACGTATGTCGACTCCATTCATAAGACCAAAAACGAAGGGCACGTTCCCGTCCGGCTTAAGCTTTCGTCGAGTGAGAGTGAGTATGCCGGCACCGTTCACAGCTTTGATAACCGGATCGACCCGGCGTCGGGCACCATCCGCGCCCGCGCCATCTTTGACAATAAGGACGGGGTTCTTCTGCCCGGGATGGCGGTCAGCGTCGAGATGGGCGGTAACGGCCAAGACAAACAGATTATGATTACCGAGCGGGCCATCGCCACGGATCAGGACAGAAAATACGTCTTTGTGGTTGGTGAAGGCAACGCCGCCACCTACCGCGAGATCAAGATCGGATCGAGCGTCAGCGGCAAGCGTGTCGTGCTCGAAGGACTTAAGGAAGGCGAGAGGGTTATCACCTCCGGCCTGACCCATATCCGTCCGGGCATGGTCGTCAACCCGCAGACGAAAGCTGAAAAAGACGCTCTGGCGCAAGCCTCCGAGCAAGCACAAGCAGAGACAAAAGAGTAATTTCCATGATCGTATCCAGCCAATTTATCGACCGGCCGATTTTCGCCGGAGTGCTCTCCTTCATGATTTTCCTGCTGGGGCTGATCGCCATGTTCCAGCTGCCGATTTCGGAATATCCTGAGGTTTCCCCTCCGTCCGTTCAGATTTCGGCTAGTTTTCCGGGCGCAAACCCCGCCGTGATCGCAGAAACGATCGCCACGCCGCTTGAGGAGCAAATCAACGGCGTCGAAAACCTGCTTTACATGAACTCACTGGCCACGGCCGACGGGCGGCTTTCTCTTACGGTCACGTTTGCGATCGGGACGGATGTCGATCTGGCGCAACAGCAGGTTCAAAACCGGGTGGCGCAGGCCTTGCCGCGCTTGCCCCAGGTTACTCAGGAACTCGGCGTTACGGTCGTGAAAAGCTCGCCGGACCTGACGATGGTGGTGCACCTGCGTTCCCCTAATTCGCGTTACGATATGCTTTACCTGCGTAACTACGCCACGCTGTACATCAAGGACCAGTTGGCGAAAATCGGTGGGGTCGGTGATGTGCGGCTTTTCGGTTCCGGGGACTATGCCATGCGGATCTGGCTGAACCCCGACCGCATCGCCGAGCGTGGCATGGACGCGTCGGAAGTCATCAACGCCATTCGTGGACAAAATATTCAGGTCGCCGCCGGGGTCATCGGCGGCCCTCCTTATGACGACAACACGGTTTTGCAGCTGCCCGTCAACACGCAGGGCCGCCTCAGCACGCCCGAAGAGTTTGAAGATATTATCATCAAACGCGATTCCAACGGCGTTATCACTCGCCTCAAGGACGTGGCGCGCGCGGAACTCGATGCGCAGACCTATTCGTTGCGCTCGATGCTGAATAACGAGCCCGCCGTTGCGATTCCTATCTTCGCGACGCCTGACGCCAATGCGCTGGATATTTCCGAAAACGTCCGCAAGACTATGGCAGAGCTTAAGAAGAGCTTTCCCGAAGATATGGATTACAGCATCGTCTACGATCCGACCGTGTTCGTACGTCATTCGATTGATGCAGTTATTCATACGTTTATCGAAGCGATTATTCTGGTGGTGATCGTCGTGATCGTCTTCCTTCAGACGTGGAGAGCCTCGATTATTCCGCTTCTGGCGGTTCCGGTTTCGATCGTGGGCACGTTTGCGATCATGCTGCCGCTTGGATTTTCGATTAACGTGCTGTCCTTGTTCGGTTTGATCCTGTCGGTCGGGATCGTGGTGGACGACGCGATCGTTGTCGTGGAGAACGTGGAGCGTAACATCGAAGAGGGCAAAAAACCGCGCGAGGCCACCGTTCAGGCCATGAAAGAGGTTACTGGGCCGATTATCGCCACGTCGCTTGTCATCGCGGGCGTGTTCATTCCCATCGCGTTTATCAGCGGTCTGACGGGCATGTTTTATAAGCAGTTTGCCCTCACTATCGTCATCGCGACCTTCATTTCCATGATCAACTCGCTGACGCTGAGCCCTGCGTTATCTGCGGTCCTGCTCAAGCCCCGGCACGAGCAGAACGATTTTCTTACACGCCTTATGGATAAGCTTTTTGGCTGGTTCTTTAACGGGTTTAACCGTGTCTTTGGACGAAGCCAGAACGCTTATGAAAAAAGTGTAGGTGTTCTCGGGCGGCGCAAAGCCAGCGTCATGAGCATTTTTGCTCTTCTTGTGATCGGAACGTATTACAGTTTCGGGCTTATTCCCTCAGGTTTCGTTCCCGCGCAAGACAAGCAATATCTGATCAGCTTCGCACAGCTTCCCTCCGGCGCGACTCTTGAACGTACCGAAGAAGTTATGCGCCAGATGGGCGAGATTGCCCTCAAGGAAGAAGGCGTAGCCAGCGCTGTCCAGTTTCCGGGCCTGTCGATTAATGGGTTTGTTAATTCCGCAAGCGCGGGGATTGTCTTTGTGACTTTGGATGATTTTGAAGAACGTGACTCTCATGAGTTAAGTGCCGGGGCTATCGCCGGACGGCTTCAGCAAAAATTCGGTGCCATAGACGAGGCCTTTATCGCTATTTTCCCGCCACCGCCCGTACGCGGATTGGGAACCACCGGCGGGTTCAAGCTTCAGATTCAAGACCGGACCGACCGAGGCTATCAAGCTTTGAACGAGACCTTGCAGCAGGTTCTGGGCAAAGCTTGGAGCAGTCCGGTCCTGACGGGCGTATTCTCCAGCTATAACATCAACGTGCCGCAGCTTTTTGTGGATCTTGACCGGACGCGGGCGCAGCAGCTTGGAGTTTCGATCGAGGAAGTCTTCCGCACGATGCAGATCTATCTCGGATCGAGCTATGTTAATGACTTCAACCAATTTGGGCGCACCTATCAGGTGATCGCGCAGGCGGACAAGGAGTTCCGCTCTCGGCCACAGGACATCCTCAGGCTCCAGACGCGCAATGCCGAAGGTCAGATGGTGCCGCTTGGCTCTGTTGTAAAGGTTGAGGAGACGTTCGGGCCAGAGGTGGCTATGCGGTACAACGCTTTCCGCTCCGCCGACCTAAACGGCAATGCTGCGCCGGGCTATTCTTCCGGACAAGCGCAGGATGAGATTACCCGAATTTTGCAGGAAACGCTTCCGCAAGGCATCGACTTCGAATGGACGGAGTTGACGTATCAGCAAATTCTTGCTGGCAACACGGCGATTTATATCTTCCCGCTATGTATCTTCTTCGTCTTCCTCGTTCTCGCCGCGCAGTATGAGAGTCTTGCGATGCCTTTGGCCGTTATCCTGATCGTTCCGATGAGCATTCTTTCTGCTTTGATCGGCGTTTATTTGTGGGGCGGCGATAATAATATCTTTACCCAGATCAGTTTGTTCGTGCTCGCGGGCTTGGCGTGCAAGAACGCCATTCTGATTGTCGAGTTTGCGCGTGAGCTTGAGCATCATGGAAAGAGCGTGCGCGAGGCCGCTATGGAAGCTTCGCGCCTGCGCTTAAGGCCTATTCTGATGACTTCCTTTGCGTTTATCATGGGTGTTTTGCCGCTCGCGCTTAGTCACGGAGCGGGCGCAGAGATGCGTCAGGCGATCGGGGTTGCCGTGTTTTCCGGTATGCTCGGCGTCACGTTCTTCGGACTGGTCTTTACCCCGGTCTTTTACATGTTGCTCAGGGGACTTGAAGTCAGTTTCCATGAGCGCAGAAAAAAGCATACTGTTCCTGCGGAGTAATTTTTATGCAAAAGTTCTTACTGATCACGACATGTCTGGCCCTCACGGGCTGCTTCAAAGGCGGGCTCGATCTGTCGGCCCCTGACAGACCGCAGCTTTGGACGGCGAAGGATAGCGCGTCGGTTAAAGTGGTCGATGCGCCGACTCTTGAAAACTGGTGGCGGGGGTTTAAAGATCCGGTTCTTAATCAGATCGTTGAGTTAACTCTTGCGCAAAGCCCGGATCGGCTGACCGCCGAGGCGAAGATTCTTGAGGCCCGGGGATTACGGCGCAGTTCGCGTTCGAGCCTGTTTCCGCAGATCGGCGCTTCCGGCAATGCTGGGCGTCAGGAATCAGGAGTTGACGGCCCTGGGTCCATCGACGATTTCTATGAAGCGGGGTTCGATGCGTCGTTCGAGATCGATATTTTTGGCCGTAACCGTAAGAATTTTAGCGCCGCAGGTGCGCGGATGGATTCCGCCGAAGCCTCCTACCGCGACGTGACGCTGACGCTGATCGCCGAAACCGTGCGCACCTATATCGACTACCGCGCCGCGCAGAACCAGTACCGGATCGCTTCCAAAAACCTGCAATCGCAAGAAAAAACGCTGACCCTCATTCAGGATCTGAACCGGCTGGGGTCAGCTCCGCGTCTGGACGTCGAACGGACGGAAAACCTTGTGAACACCACGCGGGCCTCGCTGCCCGAGTTCATGCGGCAGGCCGAGAATGCCAAGCTGCGCCTGAGCGTTTTGACGGGCGGCTTGCCGGCGGCGCTTGCGCCTATCCTTCAGCCTGATGCCGAGATTCCGGGGGCGGACGCCTTGCCCGTTTTAATGGCGCCGGCCAAGGTTCTCTCGCTTCGACCCGATATCAGGGTGGCAGAGAAAAACCTGCTTGAATCCACAAAGCTCGCCGAAGCGGCTACGGCCGAATTTTTCCCGGTTTTCAATCTTGCCGGATTTTATGGAATCGCTGATGGCGGGCTCGTGAGCAACGCGAATATCTGGAATGTGGCTCTGGGCGCAGCCGTCGCCGTTCTTGATTTCGGCAAGATCGAAGGGCGTATCGACGCAGCCCGCGCACGGGAAATGCAGGCCTATCAGCAATACCGCAAGGCTGTCCTCGTGGCCGTCACGGAGATCGAAACCGCGCTGAATGATTACGCTTTCATCAATGAGCGTCGCGTTTCACTGGAGAAGGCGTTCGCGAACGCGGACAATTCGCTTACGCTTTCGCAAACGCTTTATAAGGAGGGGGAAATCTCGTTCCTTGACGTTCTGGACGCGCAGCGCAACGCGAACAACGCCGAGTCTGTTCTGGTTGCGGCGCGGGCCGCGCAGGCGGAAAGCCTGACCCGGCTTTATAAGGCGCTGGGGGTTTACTAGCCTTCTTTTGTTTGCAGTAAAACTTGGGAAATAGCCCGGATTTTTTGTTCAAGTGTCCCTTTCAGTGCGGTGACCTTAAGGTTTCGTGTTTGAATTTCATTTAGATACCATCCGTGTTGCGCCTTACGGAAGTCTTCATCCGCCCGCGTACCGTCCTGAACGAGGGGGAAGTCGGGGTAACAATAAAATATGTGGTCGTATTGACGTTCGGCCAGCCGCTCCAATTCTGGTTCCGCGCAGTTAAAAAGCGCTTGGCTGTAAAAGAGCGTCGTCAGGGGAGAGGTATCAACGAACAAGTAGCGGTTTGATACAAATCGTTTTTCCTCCTCGTGGCGGATATGGGTTTGCGCGATGGTCAAAAGATCATCGAATTCTAAAAAGCCTTTCTTTTGTTCCCATAGAGCTCTTCCGTATTCCGGGACATGCGCCGTATCAAAACTCTTGGCCATTATTTCCGTGAGTGTGCTCTTTCCTGTGCTTTCCGCGCCCAAAAAACAAACCGTCTGAACGAAGTCGGCGTAAACGCGCTGTGACATATAGTTTCGGTGCTTATGGATATCGCTGCGAAGCAGTGTTCCAGAGACGCTTGATTCCGTTCGCGGCGGTCCGGCAAAAACGTGCTCTACGGGTTTGCCGAAGGATTTCTCAAGATAGGCGGCAAAGCCGGGACCGTAATCCTCCATGGTGAAGACGGCATCGGGCATGATTTTGAACTTTTCCCGGCAGATCTGCGCAACGAATTCCCGGTGAATATCGTCGGGAGCATCATTGTCGGGGATGTCTTTATCGAGCGCCAGTATTCTGGTCTCAGGGAAAAGCGCCTTCAACCATGCGGCCCGTCTTGCAGCTTCGCACCCTTTGAATTCCGGGCGGGAGTAGGTTAGTAGAAGCAAAACTTCGCAGGACTCCTGCGCCGCACGGATCAGGGATTCATGCCCCTTATGCAAAGGCGAGAACTTGCCGACGACCAGCCCGACTTTAAACGTCTTCATCGCGTTGATATTTCCATATTTTGTGCCATGACCACAGGCCGTACACGGCGTTCACGAGGAAGACGCTGTAGACCGCGCTGGTCAGATACAGCTCTTTGTAGAAGAACAAAGGCACCGAGACGATATCCACGATAATCCAGAAAATCCAAGTTTCCAGCTTTCTTCGCATAAGCAGGAATTGCGCGGCGATCGAGAAGGCGAGAACCGACGAGTCGATAAACGGCAGGCTGGCATCGGTCCAGCTATGCAGGATGAAACCGTAAAGAAAAGTTCCGGCGATCGAGGCGGGAAAATACAACAGGCACAGGGACTGCCATGAAATGCGCGTAATGGGCCGTTCGAGGCGCCTTGCGCCGACATGCTGCCAGTCCCACCAGCCTTTTGCACTCGTCACAATAAAGAAAAGCTGAAGGGTGACATCGGCATAGAGCTTGGCTTCGTAAAACATAAAGCCGTATAAGATGCAGCCGATAATCCCGATAGGCCATGTCAGCACATGGTTTCTGGCGGCCAGAAAGACCGACAGCACGATAAAAAGATTTCCAGTGATCTCAAGCCACGGCATGCTTCAGTTAACGCTCTTGAGCGCTTTCGATGTTTCTGACGAAGAAATGGGTAGCCTCGCCCTTTTTCTTGCGATAGATCATCGCGGGGCGGCGGCCTGTCTCCTTTGTTTTTCCGGTTTCTTCAATGATTTCTGCGGCGAGGATCCGTCTGCGGAAGGATTTATGCTCCAGCTTCTCGCCGAGGATGATCTCGTAAACCTTCTGCAACTCCGCCAGCGTAAATTCTTCCGGCATGAGATGGACGGGCAAGGAGGTATAAAGCACCTTGCTTTTGAGTCTTTCCGTACATTCGGACAGAATTTGCGCATGGTCGAAGGCCAGCTTGTCCCTTACCTTACCGTCCTGGACGGTCGCCCATTTGATATCGGTCGCGCCCTGTCCTGCCCTTAAGGTTATGCTATCGTCGGGGATGAGCGCGAAATAGACGGTCGTGACCGACCAGCCACGCGGATCGCGCGCTTTATTGCCGTAAGAGCCAAACTGCTCAAGGTAAGGGGTTTTTACGCCCGTCTTTTCCGTCAGTTTGCGTTTGGCCGTGTCGATCAACGCCTTATCCTTTTGAACGTCGATGAACCCGCCGACCAACGACCACAGGCCTTGGCAGGGGTGATGCTCGCGTTGAACCAACAGGACCTGCAACTGGCCGGCAGACACCGTGAAGATCACGGTGTCCACTGAGACGTTCGGCCTTTCGAAGGCGTTCGCGTCATAGGTTTTGAGGAACTCGGCCTCGGTTTGTGTTTTTTTAGGCGGCAAGTTTACCTCCTTTGGCCAACGTGGCTTGCAAGGCTTCGTTGATGCGTCCCCGGATTTCAGCCAGAGTCTGATCCTTAACCAGTTTACCGTTCTCGTAAACCACTTCCAAGGCGCCCTGCGCTTCCTGCGCAGGGGTTTGCCGGTCATGTAGCACGTAACGTCCGCCAACCTCTTCCACCCTCAGCAAGCCCTTGGCCGACTTTTTGATGCCGTTGTCGGTTTTCGGGTCCTTGAAGATGTCGCGCCGTTCGCCGTTGACGACGCCGCTCGTGGCCTTCATCGCAAAGCCGAAATTGTCGCGGGTCACGTACTGGTATGTATAAGACCCGACGCCGAAGACAACGTTGCCTGAGGCGAATCCCTTGGCCTCAAGCCCCTTGAGGATCGCCACGGCGCGCTCAAGGGAGATCGAGTCGCCGTAGATCAGGCCAATATGGGCATCGAGCATCTTGTAACCCGTTTCGGTCACCGTGCCGCCGAAGACATCCCACAGGCATTCGATCGCGCCTTTATGTTCGGGGGTGCCTTCGGGCGCGTTCGGATCGCCGCAGACGATCAGGACCGGGTCGCCGCTGTCCGGGCGGATCACCAACTTACCTTCCCGAGCTAGAATTTCGGCCTTCAGGACCGCCACATACTCCGTGACGACTTTCCAGAAATCCCACGTATCCGACACGATCGAGACGATCCCTTTCGGATAGGTCTTGGTGATTAGCCGCCGGAAGGTTTCCAGCTCGCCGTCCTGCATGCCCATGCACATAACCGAGTGTTCGGTCGCAGGGACGGAAAACCCTACGGGCTCCTTCGTCGCGTCTGCGCCGTAATAATCCTCAACCATGTCGATGGCGGGAACGGTATCCGTGCCCCAGAAGCAGGTCAGGTGGGCCGCGCCGCTCAGCAGTGAGTCCTGAACGCTGGAGAGGCCCCGGAACGAGAAGTCATGCGCCTGGAAGTTTACGAAATCTACCGGGCTTCCGGTTTTGACCGCATATTGGGTCAACAGGCGCTTGTATTCAAACGCCGTCGTCGCCGAGGTCATGGGTTTCCAGAGGTAGCAGGAAATCACGCTCTCGATATAGTTTGTCAACCAGAAGAAATCCGGGTGCGTGTTCACCACCGTCAGAACGGGAACGCCGATTGCCACACGCGCGCCCTCCGGCAACGCCTTGATTTTCAGGGGCAGGTAGCCCAGATCATGCAGAGCCTCGATATGCTCCACCGTGATCGCATCTGGCCCCAGCGCGTTGTCCATCCGGCGTTTGTAAGCCCGGACGACTTGCTCCTTGGGCAGCTTGAAGAAGTTTTCCTCCCAGACGTCCATCAAGAAATGCTTGATGAAATATTGCAAGCCGAACATCACGACTTGCCCATCGAAATCCTCAAGCACTCTTGAATGCTTGTAAGAGCGCGGTGTGAAGTTGGAATAGACCTCCGTCGTACCCTCCGGGTACTGGTTTCTGTGGTCCGCCTTGTAGAAGTCGATGGCTGTTAACGGGTTAATTTTCATCGCTGTTCTCCTTTCCCGTGACAGTTAAGAAATCGGTGTCGATCTGGTCCGCGCGCAGAAACGTGTGGACGCAAAATACATGCGCGAAATGCTCCTTGAGGATGTCCAGCCCTTTGGAAAAAATACCGTGCGTGACATAAAGGTAGAGTCTGCCTGCGCCTTGCGCCTTCAGAATTTTAGCCAATTCGATAAACGTGCCGCCGCCGTCGCAGATATCGTCCAAGATGATCATATCCTTGCCTCTTGCGTCGCCGTGTACTTCGGCGTGGGTGATCTTGCCCGTGGCGGGGTCGCGTACCTTCGTGCAGTGCAGGACCGAGACGCCGCCCAGCGCCGCGCCGATCTCATGCGTCTTTTTCGAGGCGCCCTTGTCGGGGGACACAAGCGTCAATCCTTCGCGCTTAATAAAATCGGCCACGGCCCCTTTAACCAGTTCGGCCTGCGTTATAACCCGGGCATTTTTCAAACGGGCCTCGATGACCGGAGAATGAGGATCCAGCACCGTTACGCTTCGGGCATTCAGGTCGTTGATCAGATGGGCCATTACGGCTGCGCCGAATGCTTCACCGGGGTTGCAGACCCGGTCCTGCCGCGCGTAAGGGAAGTAGGGGATCGTGAGGTCGATCACCGTTTCGGGATTGATTTGGCGCACCGCATCGACCGTCATGATCAGGCGCATGATATCGTCCGCGCTATAGAGATAGGCTTCGATCATCGCCGCCGCGCCTGTCTCGATTCCTGTGATACTAACATGGCATTCGCCGCCGCTGAAATTGAAGCTTTTGATCGGTTTGCCGTTCACTTTTATGGTCATCGTCAATCACCTTAATATTTATGGCTTAAAGCCATTAAATATAATATGGCACTGCGCCACTTATTAGTCAAGGGAGATTTCTTATAATTTTTTTCTTAACTAAATAGATTTAGCGGCGCAAAAGCTCCTCGAGCTCGAGCTTTTTTAGTTGCGTTTTGTCAAGTTTTCGTCGGGGAGAAGTTCAAGTAAATGAGCTTGGTGGGCCTGGAGGGGCTCGAACCCTCACGACCAAAGGTCAACGGATTTTAAGTCCGCAGCGTCTACCGTTCCGCCACAGGCCCACTGTCTTCATACTATTTAAAGGCGGGTCCGTCCAACGGAAAGGAGTGGCGGGCGGGCTATCGGCCGGGTAAGCCGTTTATCTCGGCGGACAGGCCCTCCATGGCCGCGCGGCCTCTGGCGGTCAGGGTCAGTTCCTTCCGGCGGCGTTCGGCTGCGGAAACGCTTACTTTTACGAGGCCGTAGGGCTGGCCTTTCTGCCTTTTCGATGAGAGCGCGCCGACGATGCGCGAGACGGTCGAGAGGGGCAGGCGCACCCTTTCGGCCAGCGCGGTCAGGGACAGGCCTTCATCTGCCGCGATTTCGAGCAGGCAAAGTGCGTATTGCAGGGGGAATTCGGGATCAATCTTCTGCAACTCCCTCAGGATGCTGCGCAGATTGTCGATCTCGCGGGTCATAGCCAGGTTCCTGTGCCTTTTTCAGTTTGCGTCCAGGTGTCCATATGACCTGCATGTAAGGCGCGTCGATTACAACCTCACCGTTGCAATTTTTGACCGACCATGCCGGGCGGGCCCCCAGTCCGCCGCTGATCTCGATAAAGACAGCGAACAGGCCGCACGGCGCGACATACAGATTCATATAAACTTCCCCGGTTTACACCTTTTTTTAAAAGGCGGCAAACCTAGCCACACAGAAAAGTCGAAGAAAGAACGTATTAGTATAGTTGTATGTATTTTGAACTGTCAAGAAAACTGCGGGTTTTGGCGTCCCCGTCAGAGGCGCGATGATGCAGGATATCCTCCATCATCTTGCGCCCGATACTTACAGCCGTATGGAGGGGGAGGCGGCTGCCTCCGATTTTTACGATTTTGTCGAAGACGATCACGGGGGTGCTGAGCATCCCGCGCAATACGATGGGCGGGCGGCTGAAATCAGTCATCGCGCCGTCGGCATGTCGGTAATGGCAGGATTGAAGGCCCCGGGCCTGCGCGAATTCAAGGTCGAAGGCAGAGAGAGTCGAGAAATACGCCCCCGAGAGGTCCGCGCCCGCGATGTCGGTCGCGCCGAAGCTGGCGCCATAAAACACGCACGCTTTCAAAGAGGATTCGCACAGGCAGGCATTGACCAGCACCGCTTCGGAGAGGTCGCTGTTGTCCAGAACGGCTTCGGAGAGATTGGCCCCGGAAAGGTTGGCGCCGCGCAACTTCGCATCCGGCATGTTCGCGTCATCGAAATTTCCGCCGCTGAGGTTGGCGTAGGAGAGATCGATCCCGGCGAGATTTACTTTTTCCAGAATCGCTTGTTCGAGGCAGGCGGATAAAGTCGGGAACCGGCCTTCATAGAGCGTTTCCCCGGTACGATAGCATTTGAGGTGATATGAGGAGGGCATGGCGGCATTCTCTTGCTGATTGATGAATATTGATATATTGCAACTAATTTAAGATAAAAATCAAATTTGCTTATATAAGGTCATACTGGTGTATGGAGCGTTTTTGGTCGCTTGTGTTATGGTGCGGCGGGAAAGCGTGTTTGTGTTTATATAGCTTGGTCATGGACGACGATAAACCATCATTGGAGAAGGGGGTCAGAACGCTGCGCGAGGCGGTGGCAACACTCTCCAACGCGCCCGGCGTCTACCGCATGATCGCCATGGACGGCGAGGTTCTTTATATCGGCAAGGCGAAGGCGCTGAAGAAGCGCGTTTCTTCGTACATTCAATTTCAGAAGCTGCCGATCCGGTTACAGCGGATGGTCGCGCAGATCCAGCGTATGGAATTTATCACTACGCATACCGAAGCCGAGGCGTTGCTTCTGGAATCGACACTGATTAAGAAGCTCCAGCCTCGATATAATATCCTGCTGCGCGACGATAAATCTTTCCCGTTTATTCTTTTGCGTGAGGGGCATGACTTTCCGCAGGTGCAAAAGCATCGGGGCGCGAAAAATATTCAGGGCCAGTATTTCGGGCCGTTCGCGGGGGCGAGCGACGTGAACCGCACACTGGCCATCCTTCAACGGGCGTTCCTGCTGCGCAACTGCACGGACAGTTATTTCGAACAGCGCGCGCGGCCCTGTCTGCAATACCATATCAAGCGATGCACCGCGCCGTGCGTTGGGTATGTCACAAGGGCGGAGTATTCCGAACAGGTCGAGGGCGCGCAGGCGTTTCTGAGCGGCAAGAGCCGGGAGGTGCAAGGCCGGATGCAGGAGGCGATGACGGCGGCCAGCGAAGCCATGGATTATGAACTCGCCGCATCCTACCGCGACCGGATCCGTGCGTTGACTTCGGTGCAGACGCAGCAGGCGATGGTGGATATCGGCACGGGAGACGTGGATGTTCTGGCGCTGTATCAGGAAGGTGGAAAAAGCTGCGTGCAGGTGTTCTTTTTCCGGGGCGGGCAGAATTTCGGCAATCGTTCGTATTTTCCCCGGCACGATGCGCAGGACAAGGCGGAGGATATTCTGGCCGCCTTTCTGGCACAATTTTATCAGGGCAAGCCTTTGCCGCCGACAGTCCTGATCAGCCATGACGTTCCGCGCAAGGCTCTGATCGAGGAGGCGCTTTCTTCGCAGAGCGGGCACAAGGTTACGCTTCTTAAGCCTCTCCGGGGCAATCGGCGAAAGCTTCTGGATTTTGCGATTACCAATGCCCGCGACGCGCTTGTGCGGCATCAGGCCTCGCAGCAGGGTATGGCCACTCTGCTGTCCGGGGTGGCAGAGCTGTTTGGCCTTGACGAGCCGCCCGAGCGCATCGAGGTTTATGACAATAGCCACATATCAGGGACCAACATGGTGGGCGCGATGATCGTGGCGGGGCCGGAAGGATTTCGTAAGAACGCCTATCGGAGATTTAATATCCGAGAGGCCGAAAAGGGCGACGATTACGGGATGATGCGCGAAGTATTAAGCCGTCGCTTTAAAAAAGCCCTGAAAGAGCAAGATGAGGGGCGGGCGGAGTGGCCGGACGTGATCCTGATCGACGGGGGGCAGGGGCAGTATAACGCCGCCCGCGCCGTGCTTGAGGAATGCGGTATCCTCGATTCCGTTATGCTGGTGGCCATCGCCAAGGGGCCGGATCGCAATGCGGGGCGGGAGCGGTTTTTTATGGAGGGGCGTCCGGCGTTCAGCCTGCCCGTCAACGATCCGGTTCTGCATTATCTGCAACGGCTGCGGGACGAGGCGCACCGTTTCGCCATCGCGGGGCACAGAGGTCGGCGGCAAAAGCAGATCACGGCCTCGCCGCTCGACGAGGTGCCAGGCATTGGCGGCAAACGCAAGAAGGCTCTGCTTATGCATTTCGGCTCCGCCAAAGCTATTGCGGCGGCGGGGATCGAGGAGCTGGAGAAGGTCGAGGGGATATCCAAGGCGGTGGCCAAAAAAATCTATGACCATTTCCACGGGTGAGGTTTTAAACGTCCGTCATCATAAAATTACAAAAAATATTTGTATTTTGATGTTTTCTTTTTGTAAACTCTTCGCATCATGGCTGTACAAACGACAATCGACTGGGAGCGCTGTCAGCGGCACGTCATTAAGGCCGGTGAGGATTTGCCCGAGAATATTCGCGCGATCAGCGTGAAAACTCTGGACGCCGAGGCGCTGCGGACCGCCGTGGGTCTTCTTGGCGGGCCTGTGACCTCCGTGCAGATCGAGACCGAGGACGTCCCCCGTGACCTGATCGGGTTTCCCCACGACTACATCATCAATTACGGGCGTTTTAACGTTGAGATCCTGCCTGTTGAATTTCGCGGTGGCTTCGTGCGCAGCACGACCACTGATATCATTCATCTTTTGAACGATGAATTTTCAAAACGATCGCAGCAGCTGTATGACGATGTCTCGCGTGTGCGCATGCAAAGCTGGCAGCAGGCTGTGGTTCGTATGCCTTTGGCGGCCGAGGAAGTGTTTCCGCATGCGTATAAGGGTTTATGGATACGCGGCGACGGGCGTTTCGACCAGCGGGAGCATCCCGGCTTTCACCGTCACGGCGGGTTTGTTGACGTGCTCGGCGATATGAAAGAGCTGCCGGGGTATTTCCTGAATTTCACGCCGAGCTATGACGGCACCGTATTTCCCGACGAACAGGGTAATCTCTGGTACGCGCAGGGCGGCGCTTACAGTCTGTTTACATCGGACGGACACAAGGATGTTGACGGGTGCGACCATGAAGTGCCGGACCGTTTCATGTCACCGATCGAGCAGGAGCGGCGCGCAACTGCTGTGATGCAGGTTTTTCCGTTGCCGGAACTATAGGGTGATTTTCTTTTTTATGTGAATGTCTTTTGACGCGTTTTTTTTGCATAAGAATCAGGGATAAAAAATAAAAAACTGATAAATCAAATTGATAAAATTTTGTCTGGGGAAAACTCAGATTCGAGTCTTGCGGGTAAAAAAAACCCATGTTACGTTTGGTTCATTCTTACATAGTTGTTCGAAGCTTTTATTCAGGTGGGCGCTTT
Organism: uncultured Pseudobdellovibrionaceae bacterium; assembly: GCA_964583335.1. Classification (GTDB taxonomy): domain Bacteria; phylum Pseudomonadota; class Alphaproteobacteria; order Micavibrionales; family Micavibrionaceae; genus JAGNKE01. The sequence continues at coordinate 125,462 of CAZOVG010000006.1, forward strand.
TGCGTGCCCGTCATACTCAACTGTTAATCGTGGAAAGGTGCGTCAAGATGTTTCATCGCGTGAGGTCAGAGATACAAGATGGAGAGCAGAAGTCTCAAGGCCAAGCTTCTTCGCCGGAATACAGAAACCGCGAGGCACGCGGAGCTGTAGTCAGCAAGAAAATCAGCCGGGAAGCTGCAAAACCGCAGGAAGAAGAAATTCGCACTGCACAAGAAGAACTCGAGCTTGATGAAGCCGAGCAGGAGTTGGATATGGAAGAAGACGATACAGAAGATCAACGCGAGTCGGCTGCTCCGATTTATGGACCGAGCAGTTTCGTGAATGAGGTTGAGATTCAGGCCCGCCCGTCTGATGTCGGTACTGGAAGCTTCCAGCGCCCGTTTCAGCCGGCCGGCCGCGCACCGGGCATCTATCCCGGCGCTTATGTGCCGCCACAGGCTTATGAGGCCCCCTCTTTGGCTTCTGCTGACCGCCTCCTGACCATCGGTCGCGGTATCAACATGTCCGGTGAGATCGATGCTTGCGATCATTTGGTCGTCGAAGGCACTGTCGAGGCGGCCCTGAAAGGCGCGAAGGTACTGGAAATCGCCGAGTCCGGCACGTTCTACGGCACGGTCGAGATCGAAGAAGCCACCATCGCCGGGCGCTTCGAAGGCGACATTACGGTCAACGGGCGTCTGACGATCCGCGCAAGCGGCGCTATTACTGGCTCCATCGCTTACCGCGAGCTGGAGATTGAGGCTGGTGCTATTCTTGACGGTAAGGTCACTCCTCTCAAGGCTGCAACGGATACCAAACGCCTGGAAAAGTACCGGGCCGGTTCGGACGCGTCAGCGATGGCGAAAGCGAAGGAGATTATCTCCAAGCGCGAGCGGAAGGAGCCGGCCAACACGGAAGGCGGGATGTTCTCCAAAACTTCCGCGAAATAGTCGATCTGGATTGATCTGGTCGATAGAGATTACGGGAGCTGCGATGAAAGTCGCGGCTCCTTTTTTATGCGCGGTGCTTGCCTAAGCGGTTTTGTCTTTCCAGACGCAGAGATCGCGCACCGGGCAGGCCGCGCAATCGGGCTTTCGCGCCTTGCATGTGTAGCGCCCCAGCAGGATCAGCCAGTGGTGGGCGTTGAGGCCGAACTCTTCCGGCACGACTTTGACCAGTTTTTCCTCGACATTGTCCGGCGTCTTGCCCGGGGCGAGGCCCGTGCGGTTCGAAACCCGGAAAATATGAGTATCCACGGCCATTGTCGGCTGTTTGAAAGCGACATTCAGGACGACGTTCGCCGTTTTGCGGCCCACGCCGGGCAGCTTCATCAGTTCCTCGCGCGTGCCGGGAACCTTGCCGTTATGATCACGGATGAGAATGTCCGAGAGGGCGATCACGTTTTTGGCCTTGTTGTTATAAAGCCCGATCGTCTTGATGTGTTCCTTTAGGCGGTCCAGTCCGAGCGCCAACATGCTTTCGGGCGAATCGACGATTTTGAACAGACCGCGCGTCGCCTTGTTTACGCCCGCATCGGTCGCCTGCGCCGATAAAACCACGGCGACCAGCAGGGTATAGGCGTTGGTATATTCCAAATCGCTTTTGGGTTCGGGGTTTGCGGCCCGGAGGCGGCTAAAAAATTCATGGATGTCCGCTTTTTTCATTCGGGCATGATAGCAGACAATTTTTCCCAAGAAACGGGTTGGTTTATCCTCTGGCCAGCGTTTAAGCTGACGTTATGGATAGCCGTTTTTCGCAGAAAATCATCGCCGAGACCATCGACTATCTCGTCGCGCATTTCCGGAGTCAGCCGGACCTCGATTTTCTGGCTGCGCGGGCCGGTTACGAGGCGACCCATTTTCAGAAGCTGTTCAAGCGACATGTTGGGATTAGCCCGAAGCGGTTGGTTCAATACATGAATGTTCGACATGCGCGGGAGCTTTTGCACGACGGGCGGCCTTTGCTGGATGCTGCGCTTGAAACGGGTCTGTCCGGCCCTGCGCGGCTCCACGATCTGTTCGTGGCGTGCGAGGGCGTTACGCCCGGAGAAGTGCGCAACAGAGGGCAGGGGCTGCGGATCGTCTATGGGTTCTTTTCCAGCGTGGTCGGCGAGATTCTGATCGCGCGGACCGAACGGGGTGTTTGCTGGCTGGGGTTTCTGGTCGATGGCCAGCGGGACGAACCGCTGGAGCGGATGAAAGCCTTGTGGCCTGCGGCGTATTTCAGCCACGAGGATCAGGCGGTTGCGGCATCGGGTAGGCAGATTATGGATATATGGCAGGGGAGGGGCGATGCACGCAAACCTCTGGCGCTCGATCTGTATGGAACGAATTTTCAGATTCAGGTATGGCAGGCGCTTTTAAGGATCCCGTGTCGGCATACCGTGACGTATGGGGAAATAGCGCGTGAAGTCTGCGCAGAGAAGGCCTCGCGGGCGGTGGGCAACGCGGTCGGCGCGAACCCCGTATCCCTGCTTATCCCTTGTCACAGGGTTATACGCAGCACGGGGATTATCGATAATTACGCCTGGGGAAGCGCACGAAAGAAGCTTATTCTGGCGCTGGAGCAATAAATATCTATTCAGATTTGTCCTTGAGGTCCAGTACATCGCGCATCGTATAGAGGCCCGGCTCTTTGTCGGACAGCCAGACAGCAGCTCGAAGGGCGCCCCGTGCGAAAAGGGATCGGTCGGTTGCGATATGGCCAAGCTCGACGCGCTCGCCTTCTCCATAAAACGTGACCTTGTGATCGCCGACAACATCGCCGCCGCGTGCCACGGCAAAACCTATCGTACCGGCCGGACGTGTTCCTATACGGCCCTGACGGTTGTAAGTTGCGAGATGGTCGAAGTTCTTACCCCGCCCATACGCCGCCGCCTTGCCCAGCATGATGGCTGTGCCGGAGGGGGCATCGACCTTGTATTTGTGATGCGCCTCGAAAATTTCGATATCCCATTCGATACCGAGACGCTCCGCTGTTTTTTCCACGTGTGCCAACAGGATGTTGAGGCCGATGCTCATATTTGCGCTATACATAATCGGCGCTTCTCTGGCGGCCTCCATCAAAGCCTGTTCATCTTCCTTATCCAATCCGGTGGTGCCGACGACCAGAGGTTTTTTCATTTCAGCAGCGAGCGCGGCATGAGCGCGAGAAGCGTCCGGGCTGGTAAAATCAATGACAATATCGGAAATCTCAAAAAGCTCACGTGCGTTTTTCGTTACAAAGTGACTGACTTTTTCCTTTTTTTCGCTTTGGATGCTTCCTCCAGAGAGTTCAAGGCCCTCGGCTGTCCAACGATCCAAGCTCAGCTCCTTGACGACGAGTTTACCCACGCGGCCCGTGCATCCTGCTACACCGATTTTCATTTTTTTCCTCTGCTTACTTACGCTTTTGTCAGTTTTTTATCTTTTTGATGATCGCCGAGCCTTCTAATCGCTCAGGTCTCCCCAAAACTCGCGCATCTTCTTAAAAAATCCACTGGATTCAGGGGAATTCTTGCCCTTGGATGAAGAGTCGTTCATGGATTCATCAAGCTGCTTTAAAATATCCTGCTGCTTTTTGCTGAGATTAACAGGTGTCTCCACAAAAATCTCGATATACATATCCCCCCGCGCTTCAGAGCGCAAGATGCTCATACCCTTTCCTTTAATCCGGAATTGCTGGCCGGTCTGGGTGCCCGCAGGGACTTTGACGTTGGCGCGCTTGCCTTCTATGGTCGGGACATCCACATCGCCGCCAAGTGCGGCGCGTGTGACGGTTATCGGCACACGGCAATAGAGGTTTGAGCCGTCACGACGGAAAAGTTTGTGCGGTTTGACGTTCAAAAGCACGTAGAGGTCGCCTTTGGGACCGCCGCGCGCTCCGGCCTCGCCCTCTCCGGTCAGGCGGATGCGGCGGCCCGTCTCTACGCCGGGAGGAATTTTAACATTCAGGTTCTTTTCCTTACGCAAAACGCCTTGGCCGCTGCACTTTTTACAGGGGTTGGCGATCACGCTGCCCGCGCCCTGGCAGGTGGGGCAGGTGCGTTCGATCGTGAAAAAGCCCTGTTGCTGGCGGATGCGGCCCTGTCCGCTACAAGTTGAGCAGGACTGGCTGGACGTTCCGGGTTCGGAGCCTTTGCCGTTGCAAGCGTCGCAGGAGTCATGAAGCGGGATTTTGATCTTGGCTTCCTTACCGAGGAAGGCTTCCTCCATCGTGATCTCAAGCGTGTATTGTACGTCTGAGCCACGCGATGGGCCGCCGCGCCTGCGGCCGCCCATGAAGTCGCCGAACATATCCTCGAAGATATCGGAGAACGCTCCGCCAAAGCCGCTGAAATCTCCGCCTGCGCCGGGAGAGGCCGCGCCCATACTTCCATCAAAGGCGCTCATACCATAGCGGTCATAAGCCGCGCGTTTTTGCTCGTCTTTCAGGACATCGTAGGCGCGGCTGATTTCCTTAAATTTTTCTTCGGCCTTCGGATTGTCCTTATTGCGGTCAGGGTGATACTCCATGGCCAGCTTGCGGTAGGCTTTTTTAATTTCCTCCGCGTCGGCGCTCTTTTCGACGCCTAGAACCTTGTAAAAGTCCTTATCTGACATTGCTTTATTCTCCCGCCCGTGTCGTCAGACCCGCCGGAGGGACAGTTGATGTTGTTCTCTCCGGCTGGTCTGCGGTCATGCTGTTATTCGGGCTTAGTTTTTACGGTCGTCGTCGGACTCTTCCTCGATTTCAAGATCGGTGAAGTCGGCGTCGATGGTTTTATCTTCCTCGGCGACGGAAGGGTCTTCGGTCGTGAAGGCTGGCTCTGCGCCTGGTGCTGCGCCCATGCCGGCCTCCTTTTCCTGCGCCTTACGGTAGGCTAACTCGCCTAACTTCATGCTCGCTTGCGTAAGTGCGTCCGTTTTGGCTTTGATCTCTTCCGCATCGTCGCCCGAACGCGCGGACTTCAAAGCTTCGATGGCGCCCTCTATGGTTGCCTTGTCGGAGGCTGGAACATCTTTTCCAAATTCCGCCAGGCTTGATTCCGCCGCGTGGATCGCCGCTTCGGCGTGGTTATTGGCCTCGGCCAGAGCACGCTTTTTCTTGTCGGATTCGGCGTTGGCCTCGGCGTCCTTGACCATTTTATCGATGTCGGCGTCGGACAAGCCGCCGGAGGCCTGGATACGGATCTGCTGTTCCTTGTTTGTCGCCTTGTCTTTTGCCGTGACGTGCACGATACCGTTCGCGTCAATGTCAAAGGTGACTTCGATCTGCGGGATACCCCGGGGAGCGGGGGGGATACCGACAAGATCGAACTGGCCGAGCATCTTGTTATCCGCCGCCATTTCGCGTTCGCCCTGGAATACGCGGATCGTAACCGCGCTCTGGCTGTCTTCCGCCGTGGAGAAGGTTTGCGACTTTTTGGTCGGGATCGTGGTATTCCGCTCGATCAGACGTGTGAAGACACCGCCCAGCGTCTCGATACCCAGGGAGAGCGGGGTGACGTCGAGCAGGAGTACATCCTTAACGTCGCCTTGCAGAACGCCGCCCTGAATGGCTGCACCGTCGGCGACCACCTCGTCAGGGTTCACGCCCTTATGGGGCTCCTTGCCGAAAAATTCCTTCACGGTTTCGATGATTTTGGGCATACGGGTCATCCCGCCAACCATAACCACGTCGTCGATCTCGGAGGCCTTCAGGCCCGCATCTTTCAGCGCGGCCTTAAGCGGCTCAACGGTGCGCTTGACGAGATCGGCCACGATGCTTTCCAGCTTCGCGCGGGTCAGCGCGATCTGGAGATGTTTCGGGCCGGAGGCGTCCGCCGTGATAAAGGGCAGGTTGATCTCGGTCTGCATGGTACTGGACAGCTCGATTTTGGCCTTTTCGGCGGCTTCCTTCAGACGCTGGAGGGCCAGCTTGTCCTGGCGGAGGTCGATGCCCTGTTCCTTTTTGAACTCGTCGGCCAGATAGTCGATGATGCGCAGATCGAAGTCTTCCCCGCCGAGGAAGGTGTCCCCGTTGGTGGCCTTAACCTCGAATACGCCGTCGCCGATTTCAAGAACCGACACGTCGAACGTTCCGCCGCCAAGGTCGTAGACGACGATCACACCCGAAGATTTTTTATCCAAACCATAGGCCAGCGCGGCGGCGGTCGGCTCGTTGATGATGCGCTCGACCTCAAGGCCCGCGATCTTGCCAGCGTCCTTGGTTGCTTGACGCTGGGAGTCGTTGAAGTAAGCGGGAACGGTGATTACGGCGCGGGTCACGGGTTCGCCCAAGAACGCTTCTGCGGTTTCCTTCATTTTCTGAAGCACCATCGCAGAGATTTGGGAGGGGGCGTATTTCTGCCCGTTGATTTCCACCCATGCGTCGCCGTTATCGCCCTCGATAATGTTAAAGGGCGCCTTGCTACGCATGTCCTTGACCTGCGGGTCGTTAAAACGACGGCCAATCAGGCGTTTGATGGCGTAGAGGGTATTTTCGGGGTTGGTGACGGCCTGACGCTTGGCGGGCTGGCCGACGAGGCGCTCGCCGTCTTTGGCGAAGGCCACCATCGAGGGGGTGGTTCGCATGCCCTCGGCATTTTCGATGACCCTTGGCTCCTTGCCGTCCATAATAGCGACGCAGGAGTTTGTCGTACCCAAGTCAATTCCAATGATTTTGCTCATTTTGATACCTCTTTTGTTAGCGAAAACACAGCGGCCCGAAACGGCACCGATGGATTTCCATAAGGTTTAAGTTCCGTATCTTACGGATGCATGATTATAGCATATCCTAAAAAAACGCCATAACCGAAGTCAAAAAATGTGCCTTAAAGGCGGGTTAATTTACACTTGCGTGTCTATGTTTTGGCCGGGTTCCGGCGGGGGATCGTTTGGATCGGCGGAGTCCGAACCCGCATCCTTCACAACGCCGACTCGGGCGGGGCGGAGCAGGCGTTCGTGCAGCGTATAGCCGGGTTGGATGAGTTGGCAGATCGTTCCGGGCGGCAAGCCGGGGATAGGGGCCTCAAACATGACCTCATGCAGGTTTGGGTCGAAAATCTGATGCATCGGTTCAAGCTTTTTGATGCCGTTCCGGTCAAAGACGGAGAGCATCTCGCGCTCTGTTGCCTCAATTCCGCTCAACAGGTTTTTTATGCGGTCGTCGATTTGTGCAAGGTCGGCCGGAACGGCCTCCAGCGCGCGACGCAGGTTATCGGCCACAGAGATCAGATCACGGGCGAAGCCGGAAATGGCATATTTACTAGCGTCTTCCTTCTCACGAGCCGCGCGGCGGCGCATGTTTTCGGTCTCGGCCATGGCGCGGAGGGTCTGGTCCTTAGCCTTTTCCAGCTCCTTTTCGAGGCGCTCGATGTGCATTTTTTCCTCGGAGGGGTAATAACCCGCATGCGTCCCAGCTGGTGAAGAGGGCTCAGGGTCGGCTTTGCGTTGCTCAGCACCTTCGCTGGGCGCAGAGTCGAGCGGTTCATCATTCATGGGAGCATCGTTTGGGGCGGATGTGTCTTTTTTCTGTGTTTCGTTCATTCTGAACACCTGAAATAAAGAGAGAAGGGCAGATGTTCTGCCCTTCTGCGGGGTTTTAGCAAAGACAGATCAGTCGTACAAGCCCGGTTTGCGGGCGTAGACCGCCAGATCATAGGGCTGCTCAGCCGGCCCATCAGCACCGTACATGGTTTTCGTCGGGTGAATAGAGCCAACCTGTTGGTCCCGCTCCGCAGAAGCGATCTGGTTCAAAATTTTTCCGCTTGGGTCGGTGTAGTATTTGATATTTTTGACCCAAACAGGACGTTCGAACTCCTTGAGCGTATCTTTCATGGGTATCAGGCCATTCTTTTCGGCAAACGCGTCGATCAGAGCTCCGACATCCTGTGCAGACTTGGCGGAGGGCGTGTGCAGAATTACGGTGTTCGCGGGATAGAACCAGAATGTTTCATAGCCTCCGCCTGCAGGATACTTTGCCTCAAAAATGATCCGTTCTTTGTTTATATTGACCTTGAAGTCCGTAAATTTTCCGTATTTTTTGCTTTTCAAGCCAATGGTTTGAATATTTCGATCTATCAAGTCATCGCGATTCAGCCGAACGTCGAAAGACAGGGTGTGCGTTTCAATATTGCAGCTATAGGACCCGTAATGTCTTTCCAGATTGCGCAGTTCGAATTCTGGGTCTTCTTCGATTGAGATGTCCAGTTTTCTCTGGGAAAACACGAGGTTAATTTGCGGTTCCGTCACGCCTACGCAGCCCGAAACAACTCCCATATTCATGTAATGCATATTGAAGTCGCCCTCTTTGCCGTCCGAAACGCGCTGAATTGCCGCCGCGAAGAGACCGCGGGAGACGAGATTCAGGGCTACATCGTCTTCTTCCTCTTCGCCCGGCATCTGAGCATTGGCCGCTTGCGAGGTTATGAAAGTCATGCAGGGGAAGGCGAATACCATCAAAAGAGCAAAAATATAGAAGCGTTTTAGAGACATAGCTTGAACCCAAAGTAAGAAAAAACCGTAACTACTTTAACGCGGAACGCCCGAACAGGCAAAACATATATGAAATGCTGCTGGCTTTTCCTGCTCGTCGATAAATTCGTATTTTCTAATATTTATTGTGGCGATGGCATTATGTGCGGTTGAGGAGGCGCCCGATGATCTGGGAGGTGTAGTCCACCATCGGGATGATTCGGTCGTAATCGAGGCGGGTCGGGCCGATGACGCCGATGGCGCCGACGATCTTCTGGCTGGCGGATTTATAAGGCGCGATAATAAGGGACCAGCCGGACTGGTCGAAAATCTTGTTCTCAGAGCCGATGAATATCTGCACACCTTCGGCCTCGCCGAGGCTCTCGATCAGGCTGAGCATGATCTCCTGCTCCTCCAGATAACTCAGCAGGGCGCGGGCGCGGTGAAGGTCTTCGAGGGCCTTTACGTCCTCAAGCAGGTGCGATTGGCCGCGCACAATCATGTAACCGGCGCCCTTTTCGCTCTGGTTTCGCAGGGGCAGGGCCAGCCCGGCCTCGACGAGGCTGGTGGTGATCTTGTCCAGCTGCGTACGATTGAGGCGGATATCCTCCGCGACCTCTTTCTGGGCTTCGCCGATCGTCTTGCCCGCAAGACGGCTGTTGAGATAATTCGAGGCGGCGATCAGGTTGCCCTGGGGAATATTCTCCGGCACGTCCATAATCCGGTTTTCGACCATTCCGTTTTCCATAACCAGAACAACCAAAACCCGGCGCGGCTCCAGCGGGATAAACTGGATCTGTTTGATGGCGTTGTTAATTTTGGGCGCGACGACAAGGCTGGCGCAGGAACACAGGCCCGAAAGCAGGTCGGTGGCCTTTTCCAGCGCGTCGTTGACGGTGTTTCCGGCGCTGAGGCAGGAGGCTTCGATTTTCTTGCGTTCGCCTGCCGTTAGATTTCCGATTTCCATAAGGCCGTCGATGTAAAGGCGCAGCCCCGTCTGGGTCGGCATGCGGCCTGCCGAGGTGTGCGGGGCATAGAGCAGGCCCATATCCTCAAGATCGGCCATGCTGTTGCGGATGCTGGCGGGGGAGAGGCCCATCGCGGTGGCGCGGGAAATCGTCCGGGAGCCGACGGGCTGTCCGGTTTCCAAGTATGTGTCTACGATGAAACGGAAAATTTCCCGTGAACGTTCGTTTAACTCGCTTATCATGTAACTATAATAAATGCGCGGAGGAAAATTGACAATTCCCCGCAGAGAGTTAGAGTGCATCCGACTTTAACATGATTAACGTTTGAAAGAGCACAGATATTATGGACAGACCTTCGGGCCGCTCGGCGGCGCAATTACGAAACGTGGAGCTTTTGACTGGCGTTTCTAAACATGCAGAGGGGTCCTGCCTCGTCAAATTCGGGGATACGCACGTTCTGTGCCTCGCTACCGTCGAAACGCGGGTTCCGCCTTGGATGAAGAATTCCGGCAAAGGTTGGGTGACGGCGGAATACGGGATGATTCCCCGCTCGACCAACGAGCGGATGGACCGCGAGGCCGCGCGCGGCAAGCAGAGCGGGCGCACGCAGGAAATCCAGCGCCTTATCGGGCGCTCCCTGCGCTCGGTCGTCAATCTGGAAGCGATGGGCGAATGCCAGATCCGCATCGACTGCGACGTGATACAGGCTGATGGCGGCACCCGCACGGCGGCGATCACGGGCGGGTTCGTCGCCCTGCATCAGGCGTTTTCGCATATGCTTACTGTTGGGCTGATCAAGAGCATCCCGATCAACGATACGGTCAGCGCCATTTCGTGCGGTATTGCCTTGGGTACGCCTGTTCTGGACCTTGATTATGCCGAAGATTCGACGGCGGATACGGATGCAAACTTCGTGATCACCGGGCGCGGGGCGCTGGTCGAGATTCAATGTACGGCTGAGAAGGACCCGTTTACGGAAGAGCAATTCGCAGAGCTGCTGAAACTTGCCAAGCAGGGCTGTCAGAGCCTGACCGACATGCAGCGCGCGGTTCTGGGCCTCTGACGATGCGGTGCATTCTTCCGGGCGAGCAGTTGTTGATCGCTACACATAACAGCGGCAAAGCCCGGGAGATCGGTGCGCTGCTCTCGCCCTATATCGGTTCGTTCACGACTTCGGCGGAGATGGGGCTGCCCGAGCCGGAAGAGACGGGCGATACATTTACCGCCAACGCGCTTCTGAAGGCGCGGCAGGCGGCGCGGGAGAGCGGGCTCGTGGCGCTGGCGGACGATAGCGGGCTTTCCGTTACGGCGCTGGGCGGCGACCCCGGGATTTATTCCGCACGGTGGGGCGGGCCGAACAAGGATTTCAGACTGGCAATGCAGAAGGTCCATGATGCGCTTGAAGGGCAGACCGACCGTTCGGCCTGTTTCATCTGCGTTCTAGCGCTCGCGTGGCCGGACGGGGAAGCCTATACGTTCGAGGGGCGCATCGACGGGCAGATCGTCTGGCCCGCGCGGGGCGATAAGGGCTTCGGTTACGACCCTATTTTCGTTGCGGACGGGCACAACCGGACGTTTGCCGAGATCGAGCCAGAGGAAAAGCAAGCCATCAGCCACCGGGCGAGGGCGTTTGAGAAGCTTGTGAACGCTCTGGCGGCTGCGTGATATAAGGGACTCCATGTTTTCAAAGGGACAAGCCGGGGTTTATATCCACTGGCCGTTTTGCGCGGCCAAGTGCCCGTATTGCGATTTCAATTCCCACACGCGCGAGCGGATTGACGAGGAAGCGTGGGCGCAGGCTTATGAGCGGGCGCTGGATCACTATGCGCGGCTATTGCCGGAGATAGAGGTCGTTTCGGTTTTTTTCGGCGGCGGTACGCCCTCGCTGATGAAGCCCCGAACGGTCGAGCGGATTATTAACCGGATTCGCGGCGGATGGCGTACGGCCAACGATCTTGAAATTACTCTGGAGGCCAATCCAACCTCTGTCGAAGCGCAGAAATTCCGCGATTTCAGAACGGCGGGGGTCAACCGCGTCTCGCTCGGTATTCAGGCGCTCAACGATACGGACCTGAAATTCCTCGGGCGGGAGCACAATGCGCGGGAAGCGATGCAGGCGATCGAGATCGCGGGGCAGACGTTCACGCGTTACAGTTTCGATTTGATCTATGCACGCCCGGGACAAACGCCGGAGGCGTGGGCGAACGAGTTGCGCTCCGCCCTGCCGCTCGCGCGCGGGCATTTGTCGCTCTACCAATTGACGATCGAGCGGAGCACGCCGTTTTACATGCGCCACGCGCGGGGCGAGTTTTCCATCCCCGACGATGTGCAGGGGGCGGAGCTTTATACGGTTACGCAGGAGATTTGCGATGATTCCGGGATTCCGATGTATGAGGTTTCCAACCACGCCGCGCCGGGGCAGGAATGCCGCCACAATCTGATCTACTGGCATTACGCGGATTATATCGGCGTGGGGCCGGGTGCGCACGGGCGCTATGCGATGAACGGGCAGAAAGTGGCGACGCGGGATCACAGCGCGCCGGAAATCTGGCTGGAGCGGGTCGCGGCTCAGGGGCACGGGGCGCATGAGCCGGAGCCCGTGGACATGCGGGCACAGATGGAAGAAGCCATTATGGTCGGGCTGCGGCTGCGCGATGGGATCGAGACGGCGAGCTTCATGAACAGGTTCGGGCGAAGCCCCGCCGAGATTTTTCATGCCGAGCATTTCAGGATCGCCCGTGAGGAAGGCTGGATCGCCGAGCGGGGCGGGCGGCTTGCGCTCACGCTCGAGGGCATACTACGACTGGACAGCCTGATTAAATATCTTCTCAGCGATTAAAACCAATTCATCTGGCCAAAACAAAAACGGCGGAGATGAACTCCGCCGTCTTCAAGTCTGTCGTGTCTACGTCCGATTAGTAGGGCAGGGGCTGTTTCGCGCCGCCAGCGGCGGGGGTTTGCTCGCTCGGCATCGGTTCGCCCGGGGCGGGACCGCCCATCGGCATATCCTGACCGTTCACGGTCACCTTGCCATCGGCGGTCACCTTGATGTCGTAGTTGTAACCCGGCTTGCCGTCCGGACCAGCCGCCGCCGCGCCATACTGCTTGAGCATTTCAAGCTGGGACGCGACATCGTTGAACTCATAGGCGTTGGGGAAATTGGGGTCCGCAGCCGCGGTCTTCAGGCGCGTCAGCAACTCGTCCAGACCGTCGAAACGGCCGTTGAGGCTGGCGATAAAGTGCATAACCGCCGCCGGGTCGGCTGTGACCTGACCGTTCAGAGTCGCCTTGTAGTCCTTGCCGTTCACATAGTTGTCCTTCACGGCGATTTCCGTTCCGGCTTGTGTTAGCATCATCGGAACCTGCATCATGAGGCCCATAGCGGCCATCGGCCCCGTATCGGGGTTCGCCACGACCGCCTTACCGACGTTCATGCCTGCGGCCCAGAGGGACTGCAGCGGAATTTTACCCGCCGTCAGGTCAATATTGACCGCATCGGGGATAACCCCCTCGTAGCCCGCGGGCACGGGGTCGACCGTGATGCCGGAATAGCCGAAGTTCAGGTTGAGGGAGCTTGTGTCGGATTTAATACCTTCGATACCAAAACCGATTGAGGCTGCTGCGAGTTTGAGGTTTTTCAACTCATCGGCAGGCGCATCCGCTGCTGGTGTCGCCGCCACTTCGAAATTCTCAAGACCGTATTTGAAGCTCATTCCTTCGAAGTCGTTGACCGACAACAAAGCGTTAATCAACTCTTCAACCTGAGCAGCCGAGGGGGTTTGTCCACTCATACCTGCGTCTTGAAAAGATTTCATCTTCTCGCCGAAAGAAATAAATTTTGTCTTGTATTCATCGACCGAGATCAACTTGTAGCGTGTGATGGTGGCCACGAGGTTCAGCGCACCGAGGCTGATCTTGACGTCTTCATCCGGAACGTCGAAGGACATGCCGGATACGCGCACTGTGCTTGGTCCGGTCACATACCCTTGACCGTCATCTTCGAGGTTCGTGTTCATCGCGATCTCGGGAACCAAGAAGTCGCTGGTCTCACCGGCGGAGTTGACGCTGAACTTGACGTTTTTGAGAACCGAGTTCAGTTTCAGGAAGTTTCCGGAGGCCTCATGCAGCAGGCCGGAGGTATTCTGTTCGCCTATGGTTGCGGTCATCGCGAATTCGTTGGCGATGCCGAACGACATCGTGCCGGGCAGGGCGACGGTCATTTTCCAAAGGCCGGGCTTTTCGTCGGGGATGGCGTTGATGGCCGTCTGTCCGAAATCGAGAGAGAATTCAGGTAAAACTTCCGCAGGCGCAGGAGCAGGTTGTGCGGCAGGATCTTGAGGGGTCGTGCCTTGAGCGGCCTCAATCTGCTTTTTAAGCTCTTCGCCGGCCTTGAACGAGACCTTCGGAAGGATGACGGCGTAATACTCGCCCTTGGGCTCTACGGTCACGTCGCCTTCGAATACGATATCAAGCTCGCCCGATACTTCATTCATTTCTTCCTGATTTTTGAGATATTTTGAAAATACCTCTTTCAGGTGCGCGGCGCCTGCGGCGTCGATTTGCGCGGCCTCGGCCTTAAAAGGCACGAAAGCGAACATTACTGCGGAGGCGAGAAGATATCTTTTCATTAGGAAAATCCCTGATAGAGTATGGAAAAATCAACAATCGCGCTCGAATTTATACAAAAACCCTTGCCGTGTCCAAGGATAAACTGCATTAATACGGCGCGTAACAAGGATTTTTATGACTATGCTGAACGCAAAAGCCAACCAGTTTTCACTATCGCCTGAAGGGATGATCCTCTGGCAGTCCAAGCCTGAGAGCCCCTTACCGGGGGAACCGGTAGCGCGGGTTGTGAAAGGTGAGCATGCCTTGCGTCCTGGTCTTGAGGTTCTTGAAAACCCTCTTACAGACGGTATCGATCGCGAACCTCTGAAGAATACACTGACTCTCTGGCTGAACACTCATATCGGGAGCGTTTTAGAGCCTCTGGTGTTTCTTGGAATTCAGCAGGGGGCGGCAGATTCCGACCCTGTGCAGACTATTTGCAAAACGCTTTACGATTCCCTCGGGATCGTGCCGCGCGAGGTTCTGGAAGACGAAATCTCCAAGCTGGATGCCGAACAGCGGGCCGTTGTGCGTTCTAAAAAGATCAAGCTCGGGCCTATCCTTGTTTTTATTCCGCTTTTGAATAAACCTGCAGCGGTGCGCCTGCGCGGGCTTCTGTGGTCGATCGACCGTGAGCGCCCCTTGCCCGCACCCGTGCCGGCGGACGGGATCGTCTCAGTGGCGATCGACGAGGCAACCGCGGACCGCGATTTCTTCCGCGCCGTCGGCTATCCGATTTACGCCGGGCGAGCCGTGCGGATTGACATGCTGGATCGCGTCATCAACGCCGTCTACGATCAGGCCGAGAAGGGTAAATTCAGCGCCAAGCATCAGATGGCCGAGTGGCTGGGTTGCTCTATTGAGAGCCTATACAAAATTCTTGAGGCGATGGGGCATACTAAAATTTATGACCCCGCCGAGGATCCGGCCAAACAGGCGAGCGCCGAAACCGATCAAGCTGAAGCCGCTCAGACGGAGGCCGAAGCTCCCGCGCAGGAGGCCGCAGCTTCCGAGGACAAGCCCAAAGAACCCGCCGCCCCAGAAAGCAAGCCTGAGCTGGCCGTTTTCAGGCTTAAACGCGGCAAGGCCTTTGCCACGGGTCGTCCGCACGAAAAAAGACGCCCGTTTGTGCGTAAGGCTGAAGGCACCCCGCCTGACGCTCAAGAGGTTGAGGGTGAAGGTCGAAAATACGGCAAGAAGAGCGGCGAATTTTCCGGCAGCAAGAAGGATCGTTCTTCCGGGCGCGGGCGGGACGAGTTTTCAGGCGACCGCAAGAATAAAAAGAAAAGCGGAGGCAAGGATTTCCGTCGCGACAAGGATTCAGACCGAGCGGACGATCAGCGTGAAGCCCGTGTCATTTCTTTTGAAGTCAAGCGCAAGGACGAGGACTCTCCCTTCGCCATTCTTCAAAAACTGAAAGCGAAGGCCGATGAATAATAATAGACGCACAGGAGCGGCTCTTTTTTGCAAGCCTTTCCTGGCTGTCTTTTTCCTGAGCGTCTTGACCTTCGGCATTTCATCCCTTGCTTCCTCTGCTCATGCGGCCCGATTTTCTGGCGAATATCTTATGAAAGTTTGCGCGCTTGACCGGAACGGAAACGAGATCGTCGAGGGCGGGAAAATTGCCTGCCAGTCATACATCTCAGCCGTGATTGATTACCACAATTTTCTGAGAACGCTCGACTCCGCAGGTCCGTCCAGCTTTTGTCTTCCTGATGAAATCTCTCTTAATGAGATTCATCTTGTGGTTCTCTTGTATTTCATGAAAAATCAAAAACTTCATAGAAAGTTTATCGCTGCGCCGGGGGTTGAGACGGCTCTTATTGAGGCTTATCCTTGTGGCGGCAAAAAAGCCAAA
The DNA here is from genome assembly GCA_964583335.1 of uncultured Pseudobdellovibrionaceae bacterium. GTDB lineage: Bacteria > Pseudomonadota > Alphaproteobacteria > Micavibrionales > Micavibrionaceae > JAGNKE01. Next base: position 141,289 of record CAZOVG010000006.1, read on the forward strand.
AAGAAATAGGCGAACGGAGCAAACACTTGAAAGTGAAGCATGTTATCCGTCTGGAGCGCGATACGCCGGATCATATCCTGCCTATGGATTTTTATAACGTACTGGTTGAGCGTTTTATCCCGCTTCTGGGATTTTGCTATGTCGTATCGGTTCTTGGCATGGCTTACGACAGGGGTGATTTTCTGTTCTACGGATTTTTGGATAAGACAGCTTATATCATGTCGCTGTTCGTCCTCGTCTGGATTTCAGTTCCGGCGATCTTGTGGATTTTTCTGCGTGGAAGCATCATGTTCTGCCATATCGCGGAGACGTGGTACAAAATCATCTCTATTTTGCAGGTCGTTCTGACGACTATGGTCGCCGTTTTGTTTCCAGAGGCAGACGTTTACGGCTTAAAGGTTTTTTTCTTTCTGGTTCCGGTCGCGTTTCTGCTGATGTATTTTTTTATGGTGCGGGGGCAGCTGCCGTTGCAGGCGGCTTATGCTCTAAGCGTTACGGGTTTGTTGTTTTTGTTTTACGGGTCGATGATCAATTTCATTTTCGGAGCCGGAGGCTAGGGCTTCAAGCCATCAATTGGCCCGCTGAATTACGAAATCCGCCAGTTCAAACAGCGTTGACCGCATCGGGTGATCGGGCGCCAGGGCCAAGCTGGACTTAGCCTCAACGATCTGGGCTTTTGCCAGTTCCGCGCTTTTTTGCAAGCCGTTGTGACGGTTTATCAGGTCAAGCGCGGCTTCAAAGTCACCTTCGGAGATGATTTTATCTCCTACAGTGCGGCGCCAGAATGACCGCTCGGCTTCATTCGCATTTTCAAGAGCGAAGATGACAGGGGCCGTCATTTTACCCTCCTTGAAATCATCGCCGATGTCCTTGCCCCATTTCTGGGGATCGGCGGAATAATCCAAGATGTCGTCTACAATCTGGAACGCGTTGCCGATTTTCATGCCGTAGTTGCGCATCGCCAAGCTTTGCTCTTGGCCCGCTTGCGTGAGCACCGGACCGATTTGACAGGAGGCGGCAAAGAGGGCCGCCGTTTTCGATTCAATGACATCCATATAAGCGGCAAGCGGGGTTTCTATATTATTTGCCGTGGTGAGCTGTTTTACTTCGCCCTGGGCGATCACAGCCGCCGCATCCGCAAGTATGCCCAATATTTCCAGAGAGTCACTTTCGACCATCAACTGAAAGGATTTTGAGAACAAAAAGTCACCCACAAGGACGCTGGCCTTGTTGCCAAAAATCATATTGGCGGCCTTCTGGCCCCGTCTTTCAGCGCTTTCATCAACAACGTCATCGTGGAGGAGGGTGGCCGTGTGAATAAATTCTACGGCCGCAGCCAGAGGCCAGACCTTTTCCATCGGCGCATTGTAAATGGATGCCCCGGCCAAGGTCAGAAGGGGGCGAATTCTTTTCCCCCCCGCGGCGATCAGATAGCGGGCCAGTCTGGGAATAAGCGCAACGTCTGATTCCATGCATTTAAGGATACGCGCATTGACCTGCCGCATATCGGAATCCAGGACAGCAGATAATTCGTCCAGCGGGCCTGTGCGGCCAGCTTCAGCTTCCTTTTGTGCGGGTTGCCCTTGCATACTGCCTATAAAACAGTTTTTTACAGCGTGGGCAAGACAAATCAAGGAAGACAAGCACTTAGAGCTTAATTATTGTAGGATGCCGATGTGGCCTTGGCTGCCTTGCCGCTTTTTTTGCTGTGTTTGGACTCATCGGGTTGTTTCTTTGCGGCCTTCGCCTTCTTATTCTCGATCGTTTGTTTTTGTTCGTTAACGGCTTTAGCTTCGGCTTCAGGCGGATCCTCAAGTTGTTCGACTTCGGACTTTTTCAGTGACTTCTCTATATCTTCAGGGCGCGCGAAGCTACGGGAGCTCATTTCCGCCTTGTTACGGTTTTTGTACTGGTCTAGCAGGTTGGTAATATCCTCAGCCGACTCTTCGCCATTATCGGCGGATTCCTCTTCGTCTTCGCTTGCCTCTTCATCTTTTTTTACGGTTCTATTTTTTTCTTTAGGTGCTTCTTCTTCACCGGATATTTTTTTGTATTGCTTCCATACACGATCTTGCGGTGTTTCGGGCTTATCTGCCGGTTTGACCTCTCCGTTTGCCTGATGCTCAGGCGTTTCGGCAGGTGGCGTCTCCGCGCTCGGCTTAACCCCGGGCTGATTCTTTTTGACCATTTCACGCAGCTTTTTAATCTCTTCTTCATTGCCGAAGGATTTGGACTGCATCCCTTTGCTTTCCGTTTTTTTGGGTATGGGAAAATCCATTTGCGCATATGCGCCCGAGGACAGAGCTATCGTGCTGAAAAGGGCTATGGCCGCAGCCTTTACAATTCTGTTGAACATGGGCATAAACTCTTACACGTTTGAGGAGCCGACTCTGATATTTCTACGGCCAAGCATAAGATGAACACCGGAAAACCGCAAGAAAGTCCCTGTCTTATCCGTCCGTTGTCCTCTCCGGGGGACGTGGCTGCGTTCTGGCGTGTGATCGAGGAGGGGGGGCTTTCCGGGGACCGTGAGTATTACGAGCGGTGCCTGCAACGCCGGGAAGGGGGAGATCTGGACATTATTCTGGCCTTTCTGGCCGGAAGCGGCGATCCGGCGGGGTTTTGCCTTCTAAACTGGCAGCCTAAATACGCCCTTTTCAAAAAGCTCGGGATTCCGGAAATTCAGGACCTGAACGTGCTGCGCGAGCATCGGCGGCATGGAATCGGCCGGGCGATCATCGAATATTGCGAAGCCCTCGCTCGTGAGAAGGGCGCCGAGGATATGGGGATCGGAGTCGGGCTCGACAGCCGGTTCGGCGCGGCCCAGCGGCTTTACGTGAGGATGGGTTATATCCCCGACGGCAGCGGGGTCAGCTATGACCGGAAGCAGATCGCCTGCGGGGAAATGCGGCCCGTCGATGAAAATCTGTGCCTAATGATGACCAAACCCCTTTTTTAGGCGGGTTTGTGGCACGTTTATTGAATTAATCCCTTCCTCTTATGAAAGCAAATATGTTACACCGTGTGCGAAATTCCTGATCGTTAACAGGTAAGGAGAGTTTTAATGACTAAGTGGGTATACAGCTTCGGAAAAGACAAAAATGAAGGCGACCGCACCATGCGGAACCTTCTGGGCGGAAAGGGCTGCAATCTGGCCGAAATGGCCTCTCTGGGCCTGCCTGTCCCTCCGGGCTTTACGATCACCACCGAGGTCTGCACCTATTATTACGACAATAAGCGTACGTATCCCTCCGAGCTCAAGACTCAGGTCGAGGATGCCCTGAAAACGATTGAACAATCTGTCGGCATGGGGTTCGGCGATGCCGCCAATCCGCTGCTGGTCTCCGTTCGTTCGGGCGCCCGCGTCTCGATGCCGGGCATGATGGATACGGTTCTTAACCTCGGTCTTAACGAGCAGACCGTCGCCGGATTGGCCAAGAAATCGGGCAACGAGCGTTTCGCGTGGGATTCCTACCGCCGGTTCATCCAGATGTACAGCAATGTGGTTCTGGACTGTGACCACCATGATTTCGAAGATATCATGGATACGTACAAGCGCGATAACGGGGTCTATCAGGACACGGATATCACGGCCGACGGGTGGAAGGAGATCGTCTCCCAGTACAAGGCGCTGGTTCTGGAAGAAAAGGGCAAGCCTTTCCCCTCCGACCCTTACGAGCAGCTTTGGGGCGCGATCGGGGCGGTGTTCCAGTCCTGGATGGTGCCGCGCGCGGTGACGTACAGAAAGATTCACGATATTCCCGAAACATGGGGAACGGCCGTCAACGTTCAAGCGATGGTGTTCGGCAATATGGGCGACGACTGCGCGACCGGCGTGGCGTTCACCCGCGATCCGTCCACGGGCGAAAACTATTTCTACGGCGAATATCTTGTCAACGCGCAGGGCGAGGACGTCGTCGCCGGGATCCGTACGCCGCAGTCCCTGACCAAATACGGGCGTGAGAAGGAGGGCAGCACGCTGGCCTCCATGGAAGAGTGCATGCCCAAAGTCTTCAAACAGCTTTGCGACTTGCGCGACAAGCTCGAGCGGCATTACCGCGAAGTGCAGGACATCGAGTTCACCGTGCAGACCGGGCAGCTTTACATGCTTCAGACCCGCACCGGGAAGCGGACCGCCGCCGCCGCGCTCAAGATTGCCGTGGATATGGTCAATGAGGGGCTGATCACCGAGGAAGAGGCGCTTTTGCGGGTTGATCCCGAGTCGCTTGACCAGTTGCTTCATCCCACGATTGATCCGAAAGCGGAGAAAAAAGTCATCACACGCGGTCTTCCGGCTTCGCCCGGCGCGGCTTCGGGCCGTGTCGTGTTTCTGGCCGACGAGGCCGTCAGCAAGGCCCATGAAGGCGAGAAGGTCATTCTCTGTCGTCAGGAAACCAGCCCCGAGGACATTCACGGGATGCACGCCGCGCAAGGTATCGTGACTTCGCGCGGGGGCATGACCTCCCACGCCGCCGTTGTGGCGCGCGGGATGGGTAAGCCGTGCGTTGCCGGAGCGGGCGAACTTTACATCGACATTCAAAACCGGATCATCCGCAAGGGCGATATCGAAATCCGCGAAGGCGACACGATCACCATCGACGGTTCTTCGGGCGAAGTCATTCTTGGCGCGGTCAAGACGATCCAGCCCGAGCTTTCCGACGACTTCAAGGTTCTGATGGGTTGGGCCGACTCGCGCCGCCGGATGGCTGTCCGCGCCAACGCGGAAACGCCGCTTGACGCCCAGACCGCCCGCGATTTCGGGGCGGAGGGGATCGGGCTTTGCCGGACGGAGCATATGTTCTTTGACGCCGACCGGATCCAAAACGTGCGCGAGATGATCTTCGCTTCCGACGAGGAAAGCCGCCGAGAGGCGCTGGCCAAGCTGCTTCCCGAGCAGCGTTCGGATTTCGTGAAGCTGTTCACGATCATGAAGGGGCTGCCGATCACGGTGCGCCTGCTCGATCCGCCGCTGCACGAGTTTCTGCCGCATGACGAGGCTGATATCAAGGCGTTTGCCAAAGCCGCCAAGCTGGACGTGGACGATGTGATGCAGCGTCTTTCGGAGCTTAAGGAGACCAATCCGATGCTCGGCCATCGCGGCTGCCGCCTCGGTATCACCTACCCGGAAATTTACGAGATGCAGGCGCGGGCGATTTTCGAGGCCGCTGTCGAGGCGTCGAAGAAAGCCGGGGCGAACGTCATGCCCGAGATCATGATCCCGCTGGTTTCCACACGCAAGGAATTGGCGCTCATGCGCGAGGTCGTGGAGCAAGCTGCGCGAGACGTTTTCGAGGAAAAAGGCGCCAAGCTGGATTACATCGTCGGAACGATGATCGAGCTGCCGCGCGCGGCGCTGACCGCCGATGAAATTGCTTTGTCAGCGGACTTCTTCAGCTTCGGGACGAACGATTTGACGCAGACCACGCTCGGCATGAGCCGGGACGACGCCGCGAACTTCCTTCCGGCCTATACCGAGAAGGGGATCTTCGAGCGCGATCCGTTCGTGTCCATCGACCAGCAGGGCGTGGGCGCCCTCGTCGAGATCGCGAAGGAGCGGGGGCGGAACACCAACCCCACCTTGAAGCTCGGCATTTGCGGCGAGCATGGCGGAGACCCTGCTTCCATCGCGTTCTGCGAAAAGGTTGGGCTGGATTACGTGTCCTGTTCGCCTTACCGCGTGCCGATTGCGCGTCTGGCGGCCTCGCAGGCAGCGATTCGCCTGGGAAACCAAAAAACCGTAAAACTTGAACCCAAAGCAGCGGCCAAGAAGGCTTAGGGCCTTTTTAGCTTTATCTCTGTTTGGCGTTTTGTGGTATAATCGGCCATGCTCTCTTGTGTATTTGCGATGGAGGCCTTTCGTGAACCGCTATGAATTTTTTTCCGGGTTTCTGTTGCTTTTTTTCCTGTTCGTTGCTTTTGCCTCTGCGCCAGCGGCCATGGATGAGGGATATGGGCAAACGGATGAGCCTGCGCCCGTGCCGGTTCAGAAGCAAATTCCTGTAATCGATGAAACTGCTGAAGTTCCGTCTGTTGACGATATTATGGATCATTGCGCACGCTTGTCTGAAATCGACGTACCGAAAAAGGGTTGTAATTGTCTTTTTGAAGCGTACGACACCATGCTTAGCTCTCAGGAAACAAAAAACGAGCGAATTTACGAGGACTGGAAGCGAACGCTTGATCAGGCTGAAAAGAAGATTTTAGAGAATAGTGAGCCATCCTTGTTGATGAGCACACAGAATTTCTGTGAGCAGTATTACGGCAACCCCGACCATGTCGAGATTGCCTCCAATGTTGGCACGCGCGATAAGGCTGTCATGACTCCCAAGTTTAGCAACAAAGAGGAGCATACAGCGTTCACGAACGCTAAACTGGAGCTTTATCGAGCGACTGGAGGAACGAGCGATTTATATTGCCGGGCCTTTTTTGAGGTTCGTGTTTATGAGCGTCTTAAAAAGAGGAACCCTCTGGCTGGCCTGAGTGTCGCGCAAGCCTATGAAAAATTGAGCCGTTCCAGCTTTTGCTACGCTCGCCTCAGATAGGGCTATAAGCATATTTCCTTAGAGAACAATTTTTATTCCCGTCAGGCCGGATTCCGTTTTTAAGGCTTCTCCGGCAAAGTCTTTTTTGATCAGCGCTAACCCGATATCGCCGCAAGACGAGCCCATCTCGCCGACCAGCTTGCCGTCCGCTCCGTAAAGTGCAGCCCCCAGCTCGGGCAGATTTGCGCCTGAAAGCTTCCGCAGATGCTTTTTTGCTAGCCCACGGTAATGCATGCGGGCCGTCAGTTCTTGACCCAGATAGCAACCCTTATCGAAGGATACGGCATTCAGTCGATCAAGCCCAAATTCCAATAGCGTTGCGCGTTCGGGCAGCATGTCGCGGCTTCCGTCTGGAACTAATAGGTTTATCCGGTGCCTGTCCCATTCAGAAAATGGGGCTTGTGATATATTTTCGGGCTTCTCGGATGTTCGAGACCCCATATCCGTATGGCGCGGGTCGCGCAGCCCCGGAGCATCTGGGGCCGCGATGATTGCGAAGACTTCGGTGTTCTGCTGACATTGGATATCAATTTGCGCCCGGAGCTTGTAAACGCTCAGGATTTTGGCGAGGTGATTTGCTCGGTCGCCACCTTCGCAATCCAGAACGAACGCATCCTCCTGTCTCGAAATGAAAAAATCATGGAGAAACTTTCCGTTGGGAGTAAGCAGGCATGAATAGAGCAGGGGATTCGCGGGTCCCAGCGCGTTTAGATCTGCGGTGATCAGGCCTTGGAGAAATTCCAGCGCCGTGGGTCCGGAAATGGTGATCCGGCCCCGGTTTTCCAGTTTTGCGAAAAAGCCTTGCTGTGTCATTATCTGCCCTGTCATGAGGGATAAGACGGATCATAAGCATATTTTGTTGATTACATCCAGCCGGATCGGCGATGCCGTTTTGTCTTCGGGCCTGCTGCATCATATCGAGCGAACCCTTCCCGATGCGCGGGTTACGATTGCCTGCGGGCCTTTGGTGACATCGTTGTTCGAGGGATATCCGCAATTACAGGAAATTGTTCCTCTCAGGAAGCAAAAATTCAACGGGCATTGGCTGGCTCTCTGGAAAAAGACCGCGATGCGCCGCTGGTATGCAGTTGTTGACCTGCGGAACTCGGCTGTCTCGCGGCTTGTTTTCTCGCAGCGTCGTTATATTTTTGGACCTTCGGTCGATTCGTCACGCCATAAAGTCGAGCAGGCCGCGAACCTTATGAGGCTGGATTATGTTCCGTTTCCCAAGCTTTGGCCTAGCGAGGCTCAGCGTTTGAAGGCTAGCGCTTTGATCCCCGAGGGGCGGGGCCAAGTTCTGGGCGTTGGGCCGACAGCCAATTGGATCGGCAAGACGTGGCCGGTGGAGCGTTTTGTCGAGACGGTTCATTGGATGATCGCTGCGGGCGGCGTTATGGCGGGCGCACGAGTGGCGGTTTTTGCCGCACCGGGCGAGGAGCACCAAGCGCGCATTCTTCTTCAGAGTTTGCCTGAGGATCAGCAACTCGATCTGATCGCCAAGACGGACCCGGGGACGGCGGCGGCGGCGCTGTCTATGTGCTCTTTTTATTTAGGAAACGATTCGGGACTGATGCATTGTGCCGCAGCGGCGGGGGTGCCAACGCTCGGCTTGTTTGGGCCAAGCTATCCGCATCTTTACAGGCCGTGGGGGGAACGTTGCGCTTACGTTGCAACTCCGCAGAGCTTCGATGAGTTGACGGCGTTCGAAGGCTACAGCCCTCAAACCACAGCTAGTCTTATGGGTGGCCTCACTGTCGAGGCTGTAAAAGCCAAAGTTATGGAGATGCTCGGCCAGTAACGCCGAGCGTACGATTGCCAAAAGAGCCTCAAAATAAAACCGACCTGATTTTTCAATCAGGCCGGTTCGTATTCTTTTGAATGTCTGAGAAGTTAGTTGTTAAGGTCCGAGTAGTCGGTTTGCTTAACTTTCTTTTTCTTCAGTTTTTCCGCGTACTTAACGTGCGCTGCGAGATAGTCTTCGCGCGACTTGTAAGCAACATCGTAGGGTACGTATTTAATGCGTTCCCAACCCTTAGACAGCATACAGCCTTCAAAATCATGATAATCGGAATGTTCGGCGAAAAGCTGCTCGTCCCGGTTCGGGGTATCCCATCCTGCGAGTCTCATTTCATCTTCGCTCAGGACCAAGCCTTCCGCGTATGTGGGGATCGCATTTTTGACTACTCCCAAGCGCTCAAGCTCACGAAGCTCAACCACACAGCGGGCGATATCCCGGTGCAGAACTTGCTGAGCCTTCGGGCCGCGCAAGAAGATGCTTGAAGAGGTGCTGACCCTTTGCCAGTACTGCCCCAAACCATCGATCCGGTCGTTAATAGACTCGGCGTGGGCGGGAGCGGACATCAGGAGAACGGTAGCGAAAAGGAGGAGGTGAGAACGCATAATCATCGCAAAATCTTCAGTTAGTTTTTAAAAACCTATAAAACAATAACAATTCTGGAGGCTTGGCTCAATACATTTATTTACTTGGCCTTTTTTGCCTGAGGATTAAGGCTTTGGTCCTCCATCCATAGCGTTTCCATAACAATGCCCTGAGGTGCGCCTTTTTCGGGCATTTTTATGGTTTTATCATAGGCTATGTAGTCCAAACCCGTGTAAAACAGCGGGATTATGATGTATTCGGACAACAGGATGCGGTCGATCGCCTGGGCGTAGTTCCGAAGCTCCTCGTAGGTTTTGGCGGTCGTTATCCCTTTGGCGAAGGTCTCCAGCGCGGGGTTACAGACCCCCGCATAATTCAGCCCCATCGGCTGTTTTGCCGCCTCGCAGCCCCAATAGATCATCTGTTCCGTGCCGGGGGAGAGGGAATTCATCCAGAACAGCATCAGGATATCGAAGTCGTACTGGCCCCGGCGGCGGGCGAAGTTGGCGGCATCCAGAAGTCGGATATTCAAGTCCACGCCCAGTTTTTTCAATGTTTTCTTGTAGTTAATGGCTGTTTTTTCCATCTGCGGCTCGTTGACGATCACCTCTAACCTCAGAGGCTGGCCGCCGGACTTGCTGACTCTCATGCCGTCGCGAATGACCCAGCCGGCCTGATCCAGCAGGTCGCCGGCCTGCTTGAGTCGCTGCCGCAAGGGTCGGGCGTCGTAGAGGCCGCCCGGGTCCGGGTTGAAGACAGACGGGCGGAGGGCGGTTTTTTGGGTTTCGAGGAGTTTTCTGACCTCAGGGGACAAAGTTTTCCCGCCGTTCAAGGGGGAGTTGGCGAAGAAACTGTCGATCCGCTTGCCCGCGCCGAAAAAGAGATTCTGGCCCACCCAGCCGCCATCGAAGGCGAGGGCGAGGGCCTGCCTCACTTTTATATCGTCGAGAGGCGGGCGGCGGAGGTTCATAATAAAGCCCTGCACACGCTCGGGCCGGGCGTGGGGAAGATCGCGCTTGATAAACCGGGCCGGATCAAGATCGGTATAGGCCTTGTACCATTTAGACAGATCGAACTCCCGACGCACGTTGAGATCACCTTTTTTGAAGGCGGCGAGCGCGATGTTGTCGTCGCGATAATAATCATAGACTAGCGTGTCGAAATTGTTATGCCCGGCGTTTGTCAGGAGGTCCGCGGCCCAGTAATCCTTGACGCGCTCATAGATTATTCGTTTCGGGGCCTCTACAAGCTTGATTTTGTAAGGGCCATTCGAAAGAGGGGGGGTGAGCAGCGTTTCGTCGAATTTGCGGCCCTGCCACCATTTTTTAGAGAGAACGGGCATCATGGCCATGATCATGACGGTTTCGCGGTCGTGGCCAGGGCCAAAATGGAAATAAACCGTGCGATCGCCTTTTTTTTCGGCTTTATCGACCAATTTATAGATGCGGCGCATGTTCGGGCGGCCATGTTCGCGCAGCGTCTCAAAGGAAAAGAGCACGTCGTCGGCGGTTATGGGCGTTCCGTCGTGGAAGCGAGCGGCAGAGTTGATCGTGAAGGTCACGGAGGACCGGTCGGGCGCGACCTCGGCCTTCTCTGCGATCAGCGGGTACATCGTAAACGGCTCGTCATACACGCGGGCCATGAGGCGGTCATAATAATAGCTCAGACCCTGTGCGGCCACGCCGTTGACTGTGAAAGGGTTCAAGGTGTCAAAGGTTCCGGTTACGCCGGTTTTAAGGGTTCCGCCCTTGGGCGCTGCGGGGTTGGCGTATTCAACATGCCCTGATTCGGGGCCGTATTTGGGGTTTCCGTGTATGGCCAGCCCAAAGGCTAGGGCCGCGCCAGTTGATTCTTTTTTTGCATTTTGGGCGTTTGCGCAAGAAACCGCTGCAAAAAAGATAGCGAAGTGTAATATAATTATAGCAAGATAAGAGATAACGATTTTCGAGGCCTGACGGGTCATGGACATAGTGATATCAAACTCCGGGCAAGCGCGGAAACCGTTTTTGAATAAAATTCGGCTGGTGCAGGGAGATATCGTCGATCAGGAGGTTGACGCCATCGTCACGGTGCTGCCTAAAAACCTTGAGCATATAGGGTCTTTGAACTCGGCGATTTTTGCGGCGGCCGGGCATAAGCTGGACGAATTCATTCTCGAACATATCTATAAGCCCAAGCCGGGCGACGTTTATGCGCTGCCGGGCTTCAATCTGAAGGCGCCGGCTGTTCTTGTGGGGATTCTGCCGTACTTCCGCACAGACTTCGACAAGACGGACCATCATCTGACGCATTGTACGCGTCGGATCATGGAACTCGCGCGGAGGATGGCGCTCCGCAAAATCGCGTTTCCACCCATCGCTTCGGGCAAGAAAGGTTATCCGCGCGCGAAGGCCGCGCGTCTGATCGTGCAGGGGATCGTGGACCGGATGGACCCGATGTTTGACGAAATACGAATCGTTTGTCCTGATAGCAAGACGCTCATGGATTTTCAGCACAAGCTGTCTACGATCGGTTGGCACGAAGACTGACCGGATATGCGCGTGTTTTTCTTAGAGGGACGTTCAACGATCCTCATACTAAATAAGTGATAATGTATATTATGGTAATTAATGGGGTGGGGCGGTTATTAGCGCTTTGCTTGGGTTTCAGCCCGGTCCTGCCTGATCCGGGCCGTGCTCGTCCGGTGTGAATGTCAGGTCGTGGATCCCGCCGCCCTGTTCCTTGAGGTCCGCCAGCATTTCAAAATTTTCGGCGTCTTTCATTTCGTTGGCCAGCGTTCTTCCCGCCCTCGCGTCGTTCGGTTTTATCAGGCGCAGATCCGCACCGACTTCTAAAAGTCTCTCCATCTTGGCCTTGTCGCGCTCGCCGGATTTAATCATGTGCAACATTTGCACTGTCGCTTCATAGGCGCGTGAAACCCGGTCGAGTATTTCAGCGTCCATAGCGATCAAGCACGAATGATCGTCAAAGTTCAGCGACGCGAAATGATAGCCCGTCAGGCCAAAATTCACGCGGCCGATGTCACGTGCGTTCTTAGCGATCTCAGCTGTGTTTTTCGTCTCCAGCACGACGCACTTCCACGCGCGGCCCCTGTGGTCGGCCAGCGTGTCGCCTTTGTTCAGCAAATGAAGAACTATTCCGGGCGAAAGCTTGGGTGTTACTGTCTGAACGGAATCGAGCGCGCCGCCAGCAGCTTCAGTTAGCAGCGCTGTCTGCGCCCAGATAGCTTCGCGGTTATCCAGCGAGGTGGCGAGCCTGAAGCCGTTATCGGTTGTCTCTACAAAAAATTGCTTGGGCAGACCTATAAAATAGCCGGAAAATTCCGTCGAATCCGCCCATTGCTTTTGAAGATGCGTGATGTCGCCGACATTCTTGATCTTCTTGGGGCGCCATTGCCACGGCCCCTTGAAGCTGTCGTCCCATTCGTCCTTCAATAAATGCATGAGGTATTCGGCGGCTTTCTGGGGGTCCAACTCGTTAAACGCCTTGAGCTCCGGCTCTATGGACAAGTCTTTCGATACGATAAGTTTCGTTCCGTTCAGGGCGCCGTAGGGCGTCAGGCCCCATTTGGCCGCCGTGTCCAGATCGAACGAGACGACATGAAAAAAGCGGCCGGGATGCAGGGACAGGTCGCGGTCATGCAAAGGCGGGCCGAAGGTGACTTTTTTGCCCCAGTTTTCAAGAAATACAGCCTTGCTGTTGTCGTCGTAAAAACGGACATAGGCGGCAATATCGGGAATGGCGATCAGCCGCGCGTCCGAGGAGCCTATCCCTATTTCATTGGTGGATGCGATATCGGCGATGTCTACATGCCCGCCCGCGTCGGGTTGCAGGCCTCTTATCCCCATTCTGGCGGAGCGTTCAGATTCATCGGCGATGATGAAGGCCCGGTCGCGCGAGGTGCTTATGCTGATGCTCCCGCCGCCGGGGCGCTCGTCAGTGACCAGAAAGGCCTCGTGGTCGGGGCTTGAGGCCAAGGTGATGTCGTTCGGGGAGCGCGCCGTATGCCATTTGCGGCGCTCGTCCATAAAGAAATCCATGTCGAAGATGTTCGCCCAGTGTGACGGCTGAGACATATAGCTCAGAATCTGCCGCTTTTGCTGGTACGTAATACTCATCGGCACCGCTAGTTGCTTCGTGTTTCCTTATGGCAAGTATACACTATGATGCTTATATCACCCAAAATAAAATTTGCTTTTTGTCCCCTACCCCACTGTAATCAATGAATCTTTTTAGTATTTCCTTAAACTTTGCGGTGGAGCCGCATCCCACAGTTTAGTGCTTGATTTGACCCGGTTTCCTAATATGCTAGCCTTTGTCTGAACTGAAACTGTGACCGGTCCCCTATCGTCATGCGCACGGAAATCATCGGCTTTACGCTTGGGGCGCTACTGACAATTCTGGGGGTTGCGGAACTTGTTCCCGCTTTTGTGGACTGGAACTACGGGCACCCAAACGCGCAGGTTTTCTTTCTGAATGCCCTGCTCTGCCTTTTTTTCGGTGTTGCTCTCACGCTGTCCAACTGGAAACGCGGCAAGGACATCGGTTTGCGCGAGTCGTTTTTACTGACCACCCTTAGCTGGGTGTTCATCAGCGTCTTCGCCGCGCTGCCATACTGTATGGCGGATATCGACCTGAGTTTCGTCGATGCGTTTTTTGAGGCCGTTTCGGGTTTCACCACGACCGGATCGACGGTGATCGGCGGCCTTGACAACCAATCGCCCGGAATACTCATCTGGAGATCAATCACGCAGTGGATTGGCGGCGTCGGGTTTATCGCCTTCGCAATTATTCTACTGCCGTTTCTGCGCGTGGGCGGCATGCAGCTTTTTCAGACGGAGTCCTCCGACCGTTCCGAAAAAATCATGGCACGGAGTGGTCAGGTCGTCTTTTCGCTGTTTCTGACTTATTGCATTCTGACCCTGCTTTGCGCTCTGACGTATTATGCTCTCGGTATGAGTTGGTTCGATGCCGTCAATCACTCGATGACGACGCTCTCCACGGGCGGATATTCTACGCATGACGCTTCGTTCGGCTTTTTTGATAATCCCACGCTACAATATGCCTGTTCTTTTTTTATGCTGGCCGGTGGTTTGCCGTTCATACTTTTTGTCAGGCTGTTTTATCAACAGCAATGGTCGGCTTTTTTTGAAGATGAGCAGGTCCGCGCCGGGTGCCTGATGGTCTTCAGCTTTACGGCTGTCATCGCGCTTTGGCTGGTTTTTAATGAGGGTTTTACGTGGTCGGATTCAATCCGCCTGAGCCTGTTTAACGTCATTTCAGTCATCACAACCACCGGGTATGCGAGTGCAGACTATTCTCTTTGGGGCACCTTTCCGGTGATGATGTTTTTCTTTATCACCTATCTCGGCATGGCCAGCGGATCGACTGCGGGCGGCCTTAAAACCATGCGCGTCGTTATCTCGTGGCGTGCCGTCGTCTGGCAATTCAAAACTATTTTGTACCCTAATGGTGTGTTTACACAAAGGTATCAGGGAAAGCCCGTCGATCCGGCGCTTGTCGCCAACGTTCTCGTATTCCTTAGCCTATATGTCGTAACGAATGCTTTTTTGGCGATGCTGCTGGCGTTCTGCGGGCTCGACTTCGTGACGGCTGTTACGGGCGCCGCAACGGCGCTGGCGAATGTCGGGCCGGGTCTGGGCCAGATCATCGGGCCGGCCGGTAACTTCTCCAGCCTCCCAGATGCCGCGAAGTGGATTCTCAGCGCGGCGATGCTGCTCGGGCGGCTTGAAATTCTGACGGTTTACGTGCTGTTCACGTCCTATTGCTGGCGAAAATAGAAAAAGGTTTATATCCGATATGGTCAAAAAGTCTCAGGGCGAGCGATACACTTTCGAAGATCTGGTCGAGATTATGGCGCGGCTGCGCGATCCGGATGGCGGCTGCCCTTGGGATCTGCAGCAGAATTTTTCCACCATCGCGCCTTATACGCTTGAAGAGGCGTATGAAGTCGCCGACGCGATCGACCGCAACGATATGGGTGACCTTCAAGAGGAACTTGGCGACCTGCTTTTACAGCCTGTCTATCATGCGCAGATGGCCTCTGAGAGCGGTACGTTTACAATCCACGACGTGATCGACGGCGTTTCCCGCAAGATGGTCGAACGGCATCCGCATGTCTTCGGGGAGGCGCAGGCGCAGACTGCCGAAGATGTAAACCAAATCTGGGACCGTAAAAAGACCCAAGAGGCCGAAGGCAAGACCGGAGGCGCGGCGGTCAGCGCGCTTGACGGCGTGACAGCCGCCCTTCCCGCCCTTCTCCGGGCGCAGAAATTGCAATCTCGCGCCGCCAAGGTCGGGTTCAAATGGAGCCGGATCGAGGATGCGCTGGCCAAGCTCGATGAGGAATTTCTGGAATTGCGCGAGGCGATCAAGACCGGAAGCGCCGAGGATCAGGCGGAAGAACTCGGCGATATGCTGTTCGTTCTGGCGAATGTCGGGCGCATGCTGGGGCTCAACAGCGAGGACGCCCTGCGACAGTGCAACGGGAAATTCGAGCGGCGGTTTCGCGGACTTGAGAGCGCGTTAAAGGCGCAGGGAAAAATTCTTGAGCAAACGTCTCTGGACGAAATGACCGATCGCTGGAACGATCAGAAGCGCAAGGAGCGCGGCGCCGCCTGATTGCGGCCTCAGGCTTTCTTTTTGCCGGAAGCGCCGAGCGGCTGGTAGGAAAAACGCGCGGCGAATTTATCGCGATCCACCGTATTCAGATAAACCTCGACTTTAAGCGCCTTGCCAGACATTTTTTTGTCGCTGACCTCCCCGTGCGCATAGAGCCAGGCCAGAGCCTTGCCGTCCTCAGGTTTCAGGTTATATGTGAACATCGCCCGTTCGCGTGCGGTTTCCTCGGCGATCATCTTTAAAAGATTGTCCGTGCCCTGCCCTTTCAAGGCCGAGAGCATCACCGCTTTGCCGCCGCCGAAATTGCAGTGACG
Organism: uncultured Pseudobdellovibrionaceae bacterium; assembly: GCA_964583335.1. Lineage (GTDB taxonomy): Bacteria > Pseudomonadota > Alphaproteobacteria > Micavibrionales > Micavibrionaceae > JAGNKE01. Next base: position 157,167 of record CAZOVG010000006.1, read on the forward strand.
TTTAAGGTCGGCAAAAGCCTCGGGGTCCAGAAGGTCGGTTTTGTTATAGATTTCGATGATGCGCTTGTCGGTCTCGTATTCAACGTCAAGGTCGCCGAGGATGGAGATCACGTCGTCTCTTTGCTGACGGTAATCCGCGCGCGAAACGTCGATGACGTGGAGGATGACGTCGGCATAAACAACTTGTTCGAGCGTTGCGCGGAAGGCGGCGACAAGATGCGTCGGCAGATCGGAGATAAAGCCCACGGTATCGGAGAGAATGATCTCTTGCCTGTTCGGCAGCTTAAGTCTGCGCATGGTCGGGTCGAGCGTCGCGAACGGCAAGTCCTCCGCGAAGACCCCCGCCCCGGTCAGCGTGTTGAAGAGCGTCGATTTTCCAGCGTTCGTATAGCCCACCAGAGAGACCACCGGATACGGCACGCGCTCGCGGCTTTTGCGCCCGAGCTCGCGGGTTCTTCTGACATCCAGAAGCTCGATCTTGAGGCGCATGATCTTTTCCGAGATCTGGCGGCGATCGAGTTCGATCTGCCGCTCGCCCGGTCCGCCCATGAATCCGGCGCCGCCGCGCTGGCGTTCGAGGTGAGTCCATGAACGCACCAGTCTTGAGCGCTGGTATTCGAGGGCGGCGAGTTCGACCTGCAGGCGGCCCTCCTTCGTCTGCGCGCGCTCGCCGAAGATTTCGAGGATCAGGCCGGTACGGTCTATGACCTTGGCCTTGAGGGCGTTTTCGAGGTTACGCTGCTGGACGGGCGAGAGCGCGTGATTGACGATAACCACCGATGGCTCAAGCTCCTCGATTTCGAGCGCGATTTCCTCCGCCGTGCCCTTGCCGATGAAGAGCGCGGGGTTGATGCGCTGGAACTTGGCGACGCGCGAACCGACGACGCGCAGGGATATTGCCCGCGCCAAGCCGTACCCCTCCTCCAGTATGTCTTCCATATTTCGTGAAGGGGGCTTTGCCTGACTTATCGGCTGGATGATATAAGCGCTCTCACCCTTGCCGTGCGCCGAGTGGCCTTGCGTTTTGATACTCTTTAGCGGCTTTTGCTTGCTCAAGCGTCGTCCGAGTCTTTGCCGTCATCATCTTTCAGATTCAGCGGGCCGCCGGGCATGATGGTGGAGACGGCGTGCTTGTAGATCAGCTGGATGTGAGAGTCGCGGCGCAGCAGAATACAGAAATTGTCAAACCAGGTTACGATGCCTTGAAGCTTAACCCCATTAACGAGGAAAACGGTAACGGCCATTTTTTCTTTGCGGATTTTGTTCAGGAAGACGTCTTGCACATTTTGAATTTTCTCAGACATTATTTTTATTCCTTGTTGTTGTTTTTATTTTCTACTTTAGCGTCAAGACTTTATCTTTGTTCAAGAATGGCCTCAGCCCATATTTTTTAGCAATTTACGGGCTTAATGCAATCAAAAACTCCAGCAACTCGGGGCAATCGCTTACAATCTTTATAGGATTATATTCATGTATTTTAATGTCCCCGGGGCCGTGAGGGGCGACGAGCACCGCCGGGCAGTTGGCTTCTTTTGCGCAGTGCAGGTCTATTTCCGTATCGCCGATATACCAGACGTGTGGGCTTGTATCCTTCAGGCCTGCGCGTTCGATGGCCAGAAGCAGCGGCGCACCGGACGGCTTGTCGGCACTCGCCTCCCCTGCCGCGACGACAACGCCGAAAAAGCCGCCCCAGCCGAAATTCTCGATCTCCCGACGAACGATGGAGCCCTTTTTATTACTGACGACGCCGAGTGAGATTTCGTGTTCATGCAACTTTTTTAGCAACACGTCCGCGCCGGGCATAAAGGCAAGTTTGTCCATATTTTCGTTGACGTACGCCTCGAACAGGATTTTGGCGTCTTCGGATTTATCCTTATAGATTTTTCGGTACAGAATTTCACGCGGCTTGCCGAAATAGTCCTTGAACTCGTCCTTTTCGAAGGGCGCGAAGCCCAGAGCTTGCAAGACGCTGGAGTGTGCGTCGTTCAGGAAGGCGTAGCTGTCCGCCAGCGTGCCATCCCAATCGAAAAACAGGGCTTTAGGTCTTTTTAAATCTGTCATCGCTTTTTCACTGCGCTTCTTGAAGTTTTTCTATGTTTATGGGGCCGCCGTAAAGGCTTTCTGCGGCTTTTTTGTAGCTTTCGGTCAGATCGCTCACGATATAGCGGGCCTCCCCGCTTCTGCCGATGTCGCCCGCTATTTCCGGGTGGCGGTCCAGATAGTCGGCCAGCTTGCCCGGGATGATTTCATCCTGAGAGAGGATCGCCGTGTTATGCCCTGCCAGCTTCTGGATCTGGCCGAGCAGGAGCGAATAGTGCGTGCAACCCAGAATAACGCACTGGCTTTGGGCCTTGATCAGCGGGCGCATGTAATGTTCGAGGACGGGCTGTATCCATTCCATGCCGTCATTCTCGATCATCGGTACGAGTAGAGGCGCCGCGTTCTGGACGATTTCGATTTCAGGGTCGAGCTTCTGAAGCTCCTGCCTGTAAACGTCGGATTTGACGGTGTGGTTGGTTCCGAGGACGCCGATTTTTTTATGGCCGCGTTCGATGGCCGTTTCCAGAGTCGGCACGACGACCCCCAAAATCCTGCGCTCCGGCCACGGGCAGGACGGCAGGTATTCCTGCTGCAGGCGGCGCAGGGCCGTGGCGCTGACGGTATTGCACGCCACGACGATCAGGCGGCAATCCTGTCTGAACATATACTCCATCGCGCGGCGGGAATATTCGTAGATGGCTTCGGGCGAGCGGTTGCCATACGGCAGGTGCAGCGTATCGCCGTAATAAAGCATATCCAGATCCGGCAGGCGCTCACGTATAGCTTTTGCGATCAGAAGGCCGCCGAGTCCCGAGTCGAATACACCGAGTTTCATAGCCGCCTTTAAAAGAAATCGACTTGAACGGAGAAAAGTCTTTCGACTTCGCTTGCATGTTCGCGCGTGAGAATAAAAATCACATGGTCGTGCGGGCGAAGCTCCGTTTCTCCTGTGGGCAGGATGACCTCGTCGTCCCTGATAACCGCACCCAGAACGATCTCACGCGGCAGCTCCAATTCCTCGACTAAGGTGTTGGCTATTGCCGAGCTATCAGATATTTCAGCTTCGATGACTTCAAGAGATCCGTCTCGCAACGTGTGAAGCCCCTTGATGCGCCCTCGCCTGACGTGCTGCATAATGCTGGCGACAATAATTGATTTCGGCGAAATCATAACGTCAATACCCAAAGGACCGACAAGCGGATAATACGCGTTGTTGTTTACAAGCGTGATGACACGCGAACAGCCGTATTGCTTGGCAAGCAGCGAGCCCAGAATGTTGCTCTCGTCGTCGTTCATCAATGCGACGAGCGTTTCGGAGGTTTGAATTGACGCTTCTTCAAGAATATCCCGATCAAGCGTGTCCCCCTGAAGCACGACGACGTTTTCGAGTTCTTCGCTCAAAAAACGTGCGCGTTCGGGACGGCGTTCGATTATGCGGATATCCAAACCGTAAACATGCGTTTGGAGGAATTTTACAAGAGAAAGCCCGATGTTGCCGCCACCGGAGATAATAATTTTTCGGGCTTCTTTCTCAAGATGTCCAAATGCCGCCAATACGCGGCGCAAATGCTTTGAGTCCAAAACGACATAGGCTTCGTCACCGACTTGCAGCATATCGTTATCGTCAGGCAGTATTGTCCGGTTGTTGCGGAAAATCGACAGAACACGGAAGGCAATATCCGGGAACAAGTTTCCAAGCTGGCCAAGGCTTGTGTTCAAAAGCGGGCAGTCTTCAAGACATATTAAGCCAATCAGGTGTGCCTTTCCTTCTCCTAATTTGATCACAGTTGTGGTGCCTGGCACGGAAAGCCGCTGATAAATTTCTTTGGCCACCAGAACCTCCGGCGACACGATAACGTCGATCGGCATGTGAGACCGACTGAACAGATTTGACCACGAAGGATCCAAATAACACTGGTTGCGGATACGCGCGATTTTCTTTGGCACGCCAAACAGTGAGTGGCCGACCTGACAGGCAACCATGTTGACTTCATCGGAATCTGTTACGGCTATTAATAAATCTGCCTCGCTAGCACCAGCCTTTTTTAGAATTTCGGGATCACTGGCGTGGCCAACGATGGCTTTTAGATCCAATTCGTTCTGAACTTCGGAAACCAAAGCCGGACTGCTATCGATGACCGTAACGTCGTTATTCTCGCCCGCCAAGTATTCTGCGAGGCTTTTACCGACCTGCCCGAGGCCACATATAATGACACGCATGGAATGGCTCCTGTTTTACGAAAAGATGGAGGAAGTCAGAGTGGAACTCAAGCCCTTTTAAGCTTCGCCGGGGCTTCGGTTTCTCCTTCACCCCTTCCCTCCTCCGAGAATACGCCGAGAGACTTCATTTTACGGTGCAAGGCTGAGCGCTCCATACCTACGAATTGGGCTGTTTTGGAGATATTACCGCCAAAACGCTGGATTTGGGCTAGCAAATAGTCGCGCTCAAAGATTTCGCGCGCATCGCGCAGGGGAAGGTGTACAAGATCCTGCACCCCCGTACTTTCAGCGTTGGCTGCAAGCGAGTTTCCTCTGATTTCAGGCGGCAGGTCCTCTAAACCAAACTCCTCTTTGCCTGAAGGTCCGGCCATGATGAGAACCCATTCGAGGGTGTTCCTGAGTTGCCTGATGTTACCCGGCCAGTTATAGGCTTGAAGCACAGACATGGCCTGTTCATTGAAGCGGGGGGGCGAAGCTTCAGGCACTTTGGATATGACTTTAAAAAGATTATCGATTAAGGCCGGTATGTCGTTACGACGCTTTCTGAGCGGGGGCATGTTAATCGGCACGACATTGAGGCGATAGAACAGGTCCTGCCTAAAGCGACCCTGCGTCATAATGTCTTCCAGATTGTGGTTGGTCGAGGCGATAAAGCGAATGTCCGCCTGTATGCGCTCGGCGCTGCCCAGCCTTTGAAAGCTCTCCTCCTGAAGCACCCTTACCAGCATGCCCTGAATTTCAATCGGCAGGTCGCCGACTTCATCGAGCAGGATGGTTCCACCGTTCGCTAAATCAAGTACGCCGGGCTTTGCCGGTTCACCGTTATAGCCGTTCGACGAACCAAAAATTTCAAGCTCCAAGCGCCCTGGGTTATAGGTTGAACAGTTGACAATCATAAACGGCGCATCTGCCCGCTTGGATTGCGCATGTATGTACCGCGCGGCGAGATTCTTGCCGGTTCCCGGCTCTCCGGTTAAAAGGACCCTGCTGTTTGCTGTGGCCACGCGGTCCAGAATGCTTTGCAGGTTTTTTATAATTTGCGATTCACCCGTGATTTCTTCTTCTATGCTTTCGGCACGGCGGCGTAGGCTATCGTTTTCGCGGCGCAAGGCAACATGCTCAAGTGCGCGGCCGATCATCACCAGAAGACGGTCGGCCTTGAAGGGTTTTTCTATAAAGTCGTAGGCACCCATCTTTATGGCTGATACTGCGGTTTCGATCGTGCCGTGGCCGCTAATCATCACAAATGCGACATGCGGGTGACGGGCTTTGACGTTCTCAAGAATTTTTAGCCCGTCGTCCGAGCTGCCCTGAAGCCAGATATCCTGAATCACAACATCCGGCACCCTAGATTCTATCGCTTGATAGGCCAGTTTGGCGCTGGAAGCCGTGCGAGGCTTATAACCTTCATCTTCCAGAATCCCCTTGATGAGGTTTCTTATATCTTCCTCGTCGTCTACAATCAGAATGTCTGCTGCCATGTTACGCCACCTCTTTCTTGCCTGAAGACTGTTCTCCGGATTCCGGGCTTTCTATTTGTGCTTGTGTGTTAGATTTCAAGGGAAATACGATCGCCAGAGTTGCCCCATCGAGCGCAGACCAGCCGGGGGCTTCTTTGATCCAGTCCGCCAACCCTATGACCAGCCGCCCGCGATGATCATCCATGATTTTCTTGACAATGGCTAGACCAAGTCCGGTGCCTTTAGGTTTGTGGGTGACGTAAGGTTCAGCCAGCCTTGCAGGGCTTTCATGAGTTGGAAGTCCTTGCCCGCTATCGGTGATCGCGACAAAGACTTCATGCGGAAGCGATTGCGATATCAGTATGTTTATTTTTGATTGCGACGGCGTGCCCTCTTGGTTGCGGGCCTTGATTGAATCGACCGCGTTCTGAATGAGGTTATTAATAACCTGCCTGATCTGGACGGAGTCCAACTCGACCTTGGCGTCCTCCACTCGCGGATCGACCGTAATCTCGAACTGGATATCCGTATGCGCCTGTTGGGAGAGGATCAGGGATTCACGTATCTGCCGGACAATAGAGGATGGCTTCATTACAGGTTCGGGCATACGCGCAAAAGCCGAAAACTCGTCTACCATCCGCCCGATATCTTCGACATGGCGGATGATCGTCTGCGTGCAATCCGAGAAGGTCGCTGCATCGTCTTTTATCTGTGAGAGATATTTACGTTTGAGTCGCTCCGCTGAGAGTTGGATAGGCGTCAGGGGATTCTTGATTTCATGCGCGATGCGGCGCGCGACATCCGACCATGCTGCTTTTCTCTGTGCGGCCTGAAACTCTGTAATATCGTCAAAGGTCAGGATTACATTTTTACTGGTGTCGCTTGTCGTTTCCGTCCCGATCCTGAAGAGGAATATGCGCCTTTGCCGCGAAGCCCCAACGCCTCGTTCAAGCATGATTTCATTTTGTGCCGTTTTGCCTGGCGTTTTTAGCGCAGCCTCCATCAGTTCGCGTATTTCAGGAATGATATCAAAAATATGCTGGCCGGTGAGATCGTCCTGGTCGATATTGAGCAGCCCGACGGCGGTTGCATTCGCCAGATTGATTGTTCCTGTTTCATCCATGCCGATTACACCGGAGGATACGCCCTTAAGCACGCTTTCGGTCAGGCGGCGGCGCATGTCGATCTGCCTATTAGCCCGGATGAGTTCCTGCTGCTGTTGCTGAATCTGCCGGGTCATACGATTAAACGACTTCGCAAGGTATTCAAATTCCTCAAGAGATTTCTCTTCGGGCACCCTTGCCGTCAGGTCGCCTGAGCGCACGCGGTCTGAGGTTGAGATCAGTTCGGTTATCGGCGTCACGAGTTCACGCGCCAGAATCAGGCTGAACCATATCGCCGCGAGCAACATCAGCAGTCCCACGACGACGAAAAGAAGCGTGACGGTGATCTGCATCCCGGCGAAGGAGGTTTGCAGTTCCGCATAATCCTCGACCGCCGCCGCCGTGGTGGAAAGGTGTTTAAGAACCTGTTGGTCCACCATGCGGCCAACGAACAGATACGAATCGTCGAAATTGTCCAGTTTTATGAGTGCCCGCACGCGGTCACGGTTTTCGCCTGTTCGCAGGATCACCTCACCAAGATCGGCTTCCTTCAGAACTTCGGGAGGAACCTTTTCAAATTCCAAAGATAGAGTCAGATCAGAACGCGCAAGGACCTTGCCGCTCTTGTCAAAGATAATTGCCTCCGGCAGGTTTCGCAGCATGGATTGCGTGTCGATCACAGTTTCCAAGGCTTTGGGCCTGCTCAGAAGGATATCCGCCTGACGGTCAAGGTCGCCCGCCATCGCCATTGCGTCTGCGCGGATCACTTGTTTGTGTTCCTCAAGGTAGGATTCGGCCACGGCGAGCGATTCGTTGATCGCTGTATGGACGCGCTCGCTGAACCATGTCTGCACGCCGAAATGGAAAAAGAACGCGGAGAAGACCGTCATGATGATGGTCGGCGCAGCGGCCAGAAAACTGAAAATATAGACTAGGCGCACGTGAAGATGCGATCCGGCTATGCCGCGCTTGCGGCCGCTCCAGATCGCCACCAAGCGCTTGGCGATCAGCGCCACCAGAAGCATCAGAAGAACGAGGTCGATATTCAGAAGCCAGATCACGGTCTGCGGGTCGTTGCCGAAAGGCGGCGTGTCGGTCAGGGCGGCGTAGGTCGCGAAACCACTAGAAATGGCGGCGATCACTAAAAAGAGCGACGCCTTCGTGCGCCACGACCGACGGCGCAGAGTGGAAAACTTCAGAGACGAGAGAAACCGCGCGAACAGCGTTCTTGCCCGCACGCGAAAAATCGTGCCGGATTCTGTTTTAGCTTGCTGCCCGCGCTGTGCGGTTTCCTCTGTCAAATCGGCTCCCGGCTGTGGTAAGTGTATGATCTGCTCATCCTTGGGGTGTGGCATATTTACAACAATTCTTGTGGGAATACAACACTCACATGAGCGTTATACCCAAATTTCATGTGGTCCTTGTCGCTGCGGGCGGGGGCGTAAGGTCGGGGCAGCCCGTGCCGAAGCAATATTGCCGGCTTGGCGGGCGTTCGGTCCTGCGCCATTCGCTCGATCTTTTTAAGGGCATCGAGGGTCTTGGGACGCTCATAACGGTGATCAACCCCGAACATGCCGCGCTTTACGAAGAGGCGGCCGAGGGTCTTACCCTCCCCTCCCCCGTCGCGGGCGGCGCAACACGAAAAGAGAGCGTTTATAAGGGGTTGGAGGCTCTTCCTTCCAGCGACCCGGATGCGATCGTGCTGGTTCACGATGCGGCGCGGCCGTTTGTGAGGCCCGAGGATATTCTGACCCTCATACAGGCCATCGCCGAGGGGGCGAAGGCCGCCACGCTCGCGCACCCTGTGGCCGATACGGTTCTGTATGCCTCTGAGCGCGAAGGCGGTGTTTGGTCCGGTGAAGCGGCGGAGAGAACCAACCTCTGGGCCGTGCAGACGCCGCAAGCGTTCCGTCTAGGTGTGATTAAAAAAGCACACACAGAGTGGCCGGACGGGCGCGAAGCGTCGGACGATGCGGGCCTTGTCCGTGCGCTGGGCGTGGATGTAAAATTGGTTCAGGGATCGCGCCTCAACTTTAAAATCACTTATCCGGGGGACCTGCAGATGGCGGAGGATATTTACGCGGCGATGAGCGGTATAGAGACGCGCACGGGAACGGGATACGACGTTCATGCTTTCGCCGAAACAGAAGACAGCCCGCAATCCATTCGCCTGTGCGGGGTGGATATTCAGTTCGGTCGGCGGCTTGAGGGACATTCGGATGCGGATGTCGGCTTGCACGCGCTGACCGACGCCCTCCTCGGTGCGATTGGCGCGGGGGATATCGGGACGCATTTCCCGCCGTCCAATCCGGCCTTCAAGGGGATGGACAGCGCCGCGTTCCTCAAGCATGCCGCCGACCTGCTCAGGCAGAAAGGCGGTGCTTTGATCAATGCCGATGTTACGATGATCTGCGAGGCTCCGAAAATTGGACCGCACAGGGAGGCTATCGTCGCTCGTATCGCAGACATTCTGTCCGTATCGCCCGACAGGATCAACATAAAGGCCACGACCACCGAGGGCCTGGGCTTCACCGGACGGCGCGAGGGCATCGCCGCGCAGGCCGCCGTTAATGTCGCGCTGCCGAGGTCTCGCCCGGTATGAGCATCCGCTTTTCCATTCCTGCAAGACTGAACCGCAAGGCGCCGCATGTCTGGCTGGCCAGCTGGTTCGGGTGCGGCTTTCTCTCGCCTGCCCCCGGAACATGGGGCAGCCTCGGCGGGCTTGTCTGCGGTTTGCTTATTTTGTGGCTGGGCGGGCTTATGTTGCTTTTCGTTTCTGTTATGGCCGTTTCCCTTATCGGTCTGTGGGCGGCCGACCGTTTCGACCGGGATCTGGATATGCATGATTCCAAGATGATTGTTATCGACGAGGTGGCCGGGCAGTGGATCGCCATGATCCCCGCCTATGGAAGTTTACCGCTTTATCTTCTTTCGTTCGTGCTTTTTCGGTTTTTTGATATCCTCAAGCCTTGGCCGGTTTCGTATTTTGACAAGCATGTCGAGGGCGCAGCCGGAGTGATGGGCGACGATATCGTCGCGGGCATCATGGCGGCGATAGGCATTATGGTTTTGAGCTATGTTTTCTGATCCTGAATTGATTGGTCTGGTCGAGGAGGTTTCGAACCTCCTGCTTTCGCAGAGGAAAAAGCTGGTGACGGCCGAATCCTGCACGGGCGGCCTGATCTCCGCTCTCATCACCGAGCGCGCGGGATCGTCGAGCTTGTTCGAGCGCGGGTATGTCACCTATTGCAACGCCGCCAAGCAAACGCTTCTGGGCGTGCCGCTTCAAATCCTCGAAACGCAGGGGGCTGTCAGCGCCGAATGTGCGGAAGCGATGGCGGCGGGGGCGCTGCGCAACAGCCGTGCCGCGATTGCGGTTTCCGTCACGGGGATCGCAGGTCCGGGCGGCGCGACGGCGCAGAAGCCCGTCGGGCTGGTTTATATCGCCGTGGCAACGGATTCCTTCTGCAAGGCAAGGGAATTTAAATTCAGCGGCAACCGCAGCGAGGTCCGTGCGGCGAGCTGCCGCGAGGCGCTCAAGTTTCTGATCGAGCGTCTGGCGCCGATCCAGACGGCCTAGAATCTGGCAATCCGCTTTCACCGTAAAGATTTCTGGCCCGCTGCTCAAACGCCGAGACCATGCGGCGGACGAGTTCGTTGAAGAACGCGCCCATCAGTCCTTGCAGCACGCGGTTTTTAAACTCGAAATCGACATAGAAGTCGATCGTGCAGGACCCATCGGCCTCGCGGATGAATTTCCACTGGTTGGTCAGATATTTCATCGGACCAGAGAGGTATTGCACATCGATGCGCTCGGGGTGCGCCAACGTGACCTTGGAGCCGAACTTCTCGCGCACGACCTTATAGCCGATGACGAGATCGGCGAAGAACACGTTTCCCTCACGCCTTTTTATGACGCTGCTGAGGCACCAGGGGAGGAATTCCGAATATTTATCGACTTCGGCAACAAGGCCGAAGAGCTGCTCGGGCGTATAGGGGAGGTTGCGTTTTTCGATGTGCCGGGTCATGCCGTTGTTTCGTTCGGCCTGTTATTCCGCAGCGTCGGCTTTGCCGAATTTGGCTTCCCGCGCGGCTTTAAGTTTCAGGAAGTCATCGCCCGCGTGATGAGATGAGCGGGTCAAAGGTGAGGCCGAGACCATGAGGAAGCCCTTGGCCTTCGCCATGCGGGTGAGCTGCTCGAACTCCTCGGGCGTCCAGTACCGCTCAAGCGGTGCGTGCTTGGGTGTCGGCTGGAGATACTGGCCGATGGTGATGAAGTCGATTCCGGCGGCGCGCATGTCGTCCATGACCTGCGCGACCTCTTCCTTCGTTTCGCCGAGGCCGACCATCAGGCCGGATTTGGTGAATTGCTGCGGGTCCACTTCCTTCACACGCTGTAGAAGACGCAGGGAGCGAAAGTAACGTGCACCGGGGCGAATGGTCGGGTAGAGGCGCGGCACGGTTTCGAGATTGTGGTTGAACACGTCGGGCTTCGCGCGGATGACCTGATCGAGGGAATCCATGCAGCCCCGGAAGTCGCCGGGGAGAATTTCAATCGTCGTTTCCGGGCTTTTCATGCGGATCGCCTGAATCGTCTTGGCGAAATGATCGGCACCGCCGTCCTTGAGGTCGTCGCGGTCAACGGAGGTGATCACCACGTGGCTCAAATTCATCTGTTTGACCGCCACGCCGATGCGCAGGGGTTCGAGCTTGTCGAGTTCGTCGGGCTTTCCGGTCGCCACGTTACAGAACGCGCAGGCGCGGGTGCAGACTTCGCCCATGATCATGAAGGTGGCGTGTTTTTTCTGCCAGCATTCTCCGATATTGGGGCAGCCGGCCTCCTCGCAGACGGTCGTGAGCTTATTCTTGCGCACGATATCGAGCGTTTCCTTATATTTTCCGCCCTGCGGCGCGGGCACGCGGATCCACTCCGGCTTGCGCCCGGAGGGGCGGTCCGGGTTTTTTTGCTTCTCCGGGTGGCGCTTGGCTTTATCCAACAGTTCGGGGTTATATGTCATTTTCAATAATCTCCTGACCGGGGTGCAGGATTACTCCAAAAACACGGGCTTCGCAATAGAAACGTCCTGAACGCACTTGCTTTCAACGATTTTCAACAGGTCTTCGGTCCGCCTGAGAACGTCGTCGCAGACAGACAGCGACCTGAGGCGTATTTCTGCCTTGCGACCCGTTTGCGGTTCCTGGCTGGCAAACTTTGAGTCCAGCCAGACGTGGTAATTGACGTCCACCCTTTTTCCGTCTTCCGAGAGACGAATAGCCTCAATTTTGTATTTGGCTTTGGATTCGTATGCCTTCGGGTAGTTTTGACGTATATCGTCCAAAAGCTGCTGCTTGTTGTATCGTTTAAACTCAGGCTGCGTGAGCTCGTTGATGTGCATCTCCGTCTGGAAACGGGCAGACGCGTCGATGCGGGGCTCTATAAACGCCATCATCTTTTCGAGATCGGGTTTATCAAACGTGTAAAACTCGGCTAATGTCTTGAATAGCTCCCTGACCGCCCGTTCTTCAAGCGTCTGCGCTTGCGCCTCTTCAGCGGGAGCAGGTTCCGACTGCGCAAGGACGTTATGGCTCGCGGCAATGCCGGCTGCTAAAAGGCAGAGGGACATAATCCATTTTCCTGCCTTGAGTCGTGTTTTCATTTTATCCGCCTTTTAGCTCTAAAAATGTATGGTCTTGCCGTAGGCATTCAAAACGCTCTCGTGCATCATCTCAGATAATGTCGGGTGCGGGAAGATGGTGTGCATCAGGTCCAGCTCCGTCGTTTCAAGGGTCTTGGCGATGCCGTATCCCTGAATCATCTCGGTGACTTCCGCGCCGACCATATGCGCGCCCAGCAACTCGCCAGTCTTTTCATCGAAGATCGTCTTGACCAGACCCTCGGGTTCGCCCAAGGCAATCGCCTTGCCGTTGCCGATGAAGGGGAAGCGGCCGACCTTGATCTTGTAGCCTTTTTCCTTCGCGGCTTTTTCGGTCAAGCCGATAGACGCGATCTGCGGCGAGCAATAGGTACAGCCGGGGATGTTCTGTTTTTTCATCGGGTGTACGTCCTTGACCCCCGCGATCTTTTCGACGCAGATCACGCCTTCGTGGCTGGCCTTATGCGCAAGCCACGGCGGCGCGGTCACGTCGCCGATGGCGTAGATGCCCGGCTCGTCGGTCGCCAGCCATTCGTTGGTCACGATATGGCCGCGATCGATTTTGACCTTGGTTTTTTCGAGTCCGATATTCTCCGTATTGCCGACCACGCCCACGGCCATGATGACCTTCTCGACCGTGATTTCCTGTTTGCCCTTGGCGGTTTCCACGGTGGCCGTGACCGATTTGGCGGACTTGTCGAGTTTCGTCACCTTCGCGCCCGTAATCAGTTTCATGCCCTGTTTCTCGAACGCCTTGTGCGCGAAGGTGGAGATTTCTTCGTCTTCAACGGGCAGGATGCGGTCCATGACCTCAACGACCGTAACCTCCGCGCCGAGATTGCGATAGAAGCTGGCGAACTCGATGCCGATTGCGCCGGAGCCGACCACAAGAAGGGATTTGGGCATGGTTTCGGGCACCATCGCCTCTTTATATGTCCAGACCTGTTTGCCGTCAGGCTCAAGCCCGGGAAGAACGCGTGCGCGCGCGCCTGTGGCGATGATGATATGCTTGGAAGAGAGTTCTGCGATCGTTTTGCCGTCTTTCTCCACCGTTACCTTTCCCTGCGCGGCCAGCTTGCCCCAGCCGTCGAAGACCTCGACCTTGTTCTTCTTCAGCAGGTGCTGGATACCCTTGGAGAGCTGTGAGGCGACGCCGCGCGAACGGGCGACGATTTTCTTGATGTCGAAGGAGACTTCCTTCGCCGTGAAGCCGAATTGCTCCAGGTTATGGAGCAGATGATTAATCTCGCTGCTGCGCAGAAGCGCCTTGGTCGGGATGCACCCCCAGTTCAGGCAGATGCCGCCGAGGTGGTTGGCCTCCACCACCGCGACCTTCATGCCCAGCTGCGCCCCCCGGATGGCCGCAACGTATCCGCCCGGGCCTCCGCCGATGACGATCAGATCAAGCGTTTTTGTGTTACTCATATCTCTAAACCTTTCCGTTTTCTCAATCGTTATTTTTCATCGCCGTGGCGGAATTTCGCGGTCACCCGCTCCAGAAACTCACGCACCTCATGGATATCGTCCGTGCGGGAGGGGTGGCCGGGGAATTTTTCAAAGGCGTCCTCCGGCCCAAAAAGGATTAGCGGCTTGCCGAAGGTCAGCGCCAGTGAAACCTCGTTCTTCGTTCCGTGATCGCCGGGCAGCGCGATGATCGCGTGGCTGCTCATGATGTTCACATAGTTGCGGCTGAACGGGCGCACGTCTTTTTGCGCCTTACTGTCGAGGGGCGTCAGGATAGGCACCTCAATATAGGGGTTGGGATAAATTTCTGAGGCGACGAAATCGCCGCTGTATTCAAGGGTGGGAACGATGCCGATGCTATAACCCGCGCGGTTTTGGACCTCGACGAACCCCTTGGATACGGCGGTCATCGCTCCGCCCCCTGCGCCGGTCAGAAGATGATAGTCGTGCTCGGCGATCATGCGGCCCAGAGGATGCGCGTATTGCTCCCACGGTTTCTCGTGCGAGCCCATCACCCCAATGATCGGCCGTTTATCGATCAAACCAGCTTCCTTCCTCGCGCCCGCTTAAAGCAGCATGCTCACGGGGTTTTCGACGTATTTCTTGAAGACTTGCAGGTATTCCGCCCCGATCGCACCGTCCACCGCGCGGTGATCGACCGAGAGGGTGCAACTCATCATGGTGCGTACCTTGACTTCGCCTTTTTCGACCACGGCCCGCTGCTCGCCCGCACCGATGGCCAGAATACAGGCCTGCGGCGGGTTGATGATCGCGCCGAACTCGCGAATGCCGTACATGCCGAGATTGGAGACGGTGAACGAGCCGCCCTGAAACTCCTCGGGCTTGAGCTTGCCTTCGCGGGCGCGCTTGGCGAGGTCCTTGACCTCGTTCGATATCTGCACAAGGCCCTTGTCTTCGGCGTTGCGGACGATGGGCGTAATCAGGCCGTTAGGGGTCGAGACCGCTACGGAGACATCCGCCTTGAGATATTGCAGCACCGCTTCGTCGGACCAGGAGACGTTGGCGGGAGGATAGGCCTTCAAAGCCATCGCCGCCGCCTTGATGAGGAAGTCGTTGACGGAGAGCTTATATTTACCGTCCGCCTGATCGTTGATCTCCTGCCGCGCGGCCATGAGGGCGTCGAGGCGGCAATCGATGGTCAGGTAGAAGTGAGGCACGGTCTGCTTGGATTCGACAAGACGCTTTGCCGTGATCTTCTTGATGTTGTTGTTCGGGATTTTGCGGTAGGCCATGCCGAAGACATTGACCTCGTAGTCCCCGCCCGGCGGCAATTGCGCGGCGGGTGCGGCCTTGGCGGTCGATGTCGGGGCCGCGCCCTGACGGACTGCGCGTTCGATATCAGCCTTGACGATGCGGCCGTGCGGGCCGGTTCCGCGCAGGGCGGACATATCCACGCCGCTTTCCTTTGCGAGTCGTTTGGCCAGAGGGCTGGCAAAAACGCGCTGGCCGCCGCCGGATACCTGCGGCGCCTGTGCGGGAGCAGAGGTTGCAGCGGGCGCGGAAGACGGCGCAGCCGGAGCCGGGGCGGCCTTCGGCGCGGCAGCCGCCGGGGCATTTGCCAGGGCGGAGGCGTCTTCACCGTCCTCCAGAAGGATGGCGATCGGCGTATTGACCGCCACGCCTTCGGTTCCGGCCTTCACGAGAATTTTGCCGATGACGCCCTCGTCCACGGCTTCGACTTCCATGGTGGCCTTGTCGGTTTCGATTTCGGCGATGATGTCTCCGGCCGCGACTTTATCGCCTTCGGCCTTGAGCCACCGCGAGAGCGTGCCCTCGGTCATGGTCGGCGAAAGTGCGGGCATCGTTACGTTTATCGGCATTGGCGATTCATACTCATTCTGAAATTGATGTTAAAACCTTTATTCTGCAGAGCCTCGATGAACGCGCCCGCCTGCTCGCCGTTTTCAAGGCTGAAGCTTGCGTTGCCGTTCAGGCTGACCGCCGTGGGCGACGGCTCGGGCAGGCCCTGCATCTGATGGCGGTATTTATTCTGGTTGGAGTTGATGTTGACGGTCTTGCCCTTCAGTTCGATCTCCGGCACGCCGCTTTCCTTGGCGATGGCTTCAATTTCCTTGATGCGGTCGTCTATGTAGGTCACGGCCTGCTTGACCTCGATGATCTGGTTCTCAAAGCTCACGCTGAGATTGACCTCCTCGCGCGAGGTGCATTTGCGCTCGGCGCGGTCCATGGGCTCTGCGGAGGCCGAAGAGGCCGTAAACCCGCCCAGAAACGCGAGGGCGGCCAGCGTTAAAACTGATTTTGTCTTGCATGTTTTCATTGTCACGATTCCTTTTAATTACACTGCCGGTTGGCGTTTAAAGAGAAGGTTACATTAAAACCCTTCTGGCTGGCCTTTTCCATCAGCAGTGTGCCCTTGGCCACGTCCGAGACGAGGAACGCCACATTGCCGTTAAGCTGCAACTGCGGCGGGGCCGACCCGGCATAAGAGTAGCCGTTATTGTTGCTGTAGAGGTTGTAGTTCATGTTGCTGATTTCCAGCGAGTCCAGCCCGACTTCCTTCGCCATCGCCTGCACTTCCGCGATACGGTCGTTCACGTAGGATTTTGCCGAAGCGGCATCGAGGGAGACGTTGCCGAAGTTGATGCCGAAATTTGCCGTTTCGACGAGGCGGCAGCGCGGATTGCCTGCGCCCGCCGGAGCCGCGATCGTGGCCACCGATTCCGCCACAGCCGGAAGAGCCGTTAAAAGAAGGAGTGCCGAGGAGAGTAAGAGTGTTCTTGCGGTCGTCATAGCGTGCCTTCGGGTTATGGGCCTGTCATGCGGGTTTATCTATAGCAGACTTTCTTTACGGCTTCGACGATATGCACGGCTTGCGGCAGAGCGAGCGCCTCAAGATTAGCCGCATAGGGAAGCGGCACGTCGGCGGCGCAGACCCGCGCCAGCGGCGCGTCGAGATAATCGAAGGCATGCTCACCGACCAGCGCCGCGATTTCCGCGCCTATTCCGGCGAAGGGCCAACCTTCCTCCGCGAAGACGATGCGGTTGGTTTTCTTGACGCTTTCGAGGATGGTGTGACGGTCCAGCGGGCGGATGGTGCGCAGGTTGATCACTTCCGCGTCTATCCCCTCCTCCGCCAGTTTCGCGGCGGCGTCCAGGGCCTTGCCGACCATGATGGAGAAGGCCACGATGGTCACGTCTTTTCCGGCGCGCTCGAGCTTCGCGCGGCCCAGCGGAACCACGTAATCCTCGGAGACCGGAACCTCGTGGGTTTGTCCGTAGAGCAACTCGTTTTCAAGGAACACGACCGGGTTGGGGTCGCGGATCGCGGCCTTCAACAAACCTTTGGCGTCCGCGCCCGACCACGGGGAGACGACCTTAAGACCCGGCACGTGCGCGTACCAGCTTGCATAGCATTGTGAGTGCTGTGCGCCTACGCGGGATGCTGCGCCATTGGGGCCACGGAAGACGATGGGGCAGCCCAGCTTACCGCCCGCCATATAGAGGGTCTTAGCGGCGGAGTTGATGATATGGTCGATGGCCTGCATGCCGAAGTTCCAGGTCATGAACTCGACGATGGGGCGCAGGCCGTTCATGGCGGAGCCCACGGCGATCCCCGCGAAGCCGTGCTCGGTGATCGGGGTGTCGATCACGCGCTTGCTGCCGAATTCGTCCAACAGGCCCTGAGAGACCTTGTAGGCGCCTTGGTATTCTGCAACTTCCTCGCCCATCAGATAGACGGTGGGGTCGCGGCGCATTTCCTGCGCCATTGCGTCGCGCAGCGCCTCGCGCACGGTCTGTGCTTTCGTTTCCGTAAAGGCCGCCTCGTCGAAGGGCGGCGGCGGAATAATGGCCCCCTGCGCATAGAGAATGTCGCGGTTGTCAATGTTTTGGCCTTCGGGCTGTCCGGCGGGGCCGGCGGTCTGCGTTGCCGCTTGCGCCACGGGCTGCGCGGCCGCGACGCCGTTTTTTGGGGCCGATGAGGCTACGTTTGCAATCGCCTCGGCGCCTTCGCCTTCCTCAAGCAAAACGGCGATCGGTGTATTGACCGCGACGCCTTCGGTTCCGGCCTGCACCAGAATTTTTCCGATGATCCCCTCGTCCACCGCCTCGACCTCCATCGTGGCCTTGTCGGTTTCGATTTCGGCGATCACGTCGCCGGACGCGACCTTTTCACCTTCGGATTTCAGCCAGCGGGCCAGGTTGCCTTCGGTCATGGTCGGCGATAAAGCGGGCATGAGAATTTGAATGGCCATTTTTTATGCCTCCACCAGTACGTCGGTCCAGAGATCAATCGGTTCCGGCTCAGGCGAAGTTTGCGCGAAGGACGCGGACTCGTTGACAATGTCCTTGATTTTCTTCTCGATCGATTTCAGATCGTCTTCGGTGATGCCCGCCTCGAACATGCTCCCCTTAAGGCTGACGATCGGGTCCCTGTTTTCTTTCATGTTCTCGACTTCTTCCTTGGTTCGGTATTTGGCCGGATCGGACATGGAATGGCCGCGATAACGATAGGTCATCATTTCGAGGATGTACGGGCCGTTGCCGGAGCGGATGTAGTCCAGCGCCTGTTTTGCCGCCTTTTGCACGGTGAAGACGTCCATGCCGTCCACCTGCTCGCCGGGGATGCCGTAGCCTGCGCCGCGCTGATAGAGTTGACCAGCGGAGGAACGAGAGACGCTCGTGCCCATGCCGTACTGGTTGTTTTCGATTACGAACAGGATGGGCAGCTTCCAGAGCGCGGCCATGTTGTAACATTCCGCCGTCTGGCCCTGGTTGGACGCGCCGTCGCCCATATAGGCCACCGCCACGCCGTCGTCGCCCTTGTATTTATGCGCGAAGCCGAGGCCCGCGCCGATCGAGGTGCTGGCGCCCACGATGCCATGGCCGCCGAAGAAATTCCGCTCAATGCTGAACATGTGCATCGAGCCGCCCTTGCCGCGCGAGTAACCCGTGACGCGTCCGGTCAACTCGGCCATGATGCCGTTCGGGTCCATGCCGCACGCCAGCATGTGTGCGTGGTCGCGGTAAGACGTTACGACCGTGTCCTGCGGCTTTTGCTGCGACTGGATTCCGGTTACGACCGCTTCCTGCCCGATATAGAGGTGGCAGAAGCCACCGATCAGGCCCATACCGTAAAGCTGGCCCGCCTTTTCCTCGAAACGGCGGATCAGAAGCATATCGTAGTACAGCTTTTTCATTTCCTCGACGGAGGGTGCGGACGAGGCCGCAGAAACCATCTTCGAGGAAGACTTGCCTTTTGATCTGGATGTCACAGAAACACTACTCCCGTAATGAACGCACAGACACGCGGGGTGAACCCGATCCTTTTGCTACACCATTTCCGCGGGTCTGACCAGAGAAAAGGCGCGTTTTTGTGCGGTGCAACATACTGTTACATAAAGAAAAAATCTAATTTACGGGAGGTTTTATAATTTAATTTCCGAGAAGAAGGAATTCGTCGGAACGCTTATAGCCAAGAACAACGCGGGCGCGCTCCTCCAGCAGGTCGCGGCTTAGCGATCCGGGACGCATCATCCGAACTTTGGACTCCTGCATTTCCCGGTCGCTTCGCACCTCAAACAGCTCCTGATCCCGCAAAGCCACCTCCGCTTCGAGCGCACGCAACTGCGTAAAACTACGGGCGCCATAAACGATGTGGTAGGAGAAATAGACCGTCAGAAACAGCCCCACCATGAGCGGAGCATGCTTTCTGAGAATCCAATGACTGCGGGACAAAGTCTTCATAAGCGTCATGGAATCATATTTGAGTCCTGTGGGCAAGTCAAAAAGATCAATTAAGACAGTGACTTGCAGAGAACATAAAAAGAACGACTTGAACTAACCGATTCTAATGATTCGCTTTTATCCACAGAAAATATTTTTTAGATTTTTCCCATGGTGGGCGGGCTTTTTTCCAAAACCTTGCGTAATGCTTTACGCCACAACTCCGCAGGGTCTTCCTGAGGGTCCAGCATACTGCTTGAAAAATCAGTCTGATCCCAGAGGCCCCAACGAAACTCCCTGTCTAAATGGAGGCTGCCCCAGTTCAGGAAGCCCAGATAAATCGTGAACGACCTTCGTTTTTCGGGGGTCGATAGAATCTCTGTCCATTCTTCCGGGTATTCCTGCGTGTAATCGTGTAGGGACATTATGGCGGGGGCGGCTTTTGGAGAATCTTGCGTTACGAGCACAAAAGCAGAGTCGGCAAATCCGGTAGGCCCGCCTATTCTCCAGTCAAATCCTTGCCGCTCCAAAGGCATTTTTTTTAATTCGTCTTCGGGCAGCGGCTTATTCAGAATAAGCCCGAAAGCGCCCCAGCCGTCGTGCTGGGCGACGTAAATGACGCTCTGCGCGAAAAGTTCAGGAGGTTTGGAAAAAGTTACGTCTAGCTTGGGAACAACCTCGCGCCGATCTATGCGCATCATGAGCACGGGCGTAGTCTCCATCAGGGGTAGAGCTACCAGTACCCGCCCCTGATAACGGGAGTAAAGGCTTAAGGCTCCCGGCAGGGCCAGCACGAAGGCCGCCCAAAGAAGGAAAAATCGTGCAATATCAGGCGTCTGTTTCAAGCGCATCCGTCAAGCTATAACGCTCCATAACAACAAAGAAACAATTATTTTCTGTTGCGAGGTAAATTGATTCCGGGCTTTAGATTCTGCCTGCTTTGGGTGGTCGTTTTTCAATTATGTCTTTTAAAACCCTACCCCATACTTCGGCGGATCCCCCCTCCATGTTCAGCATGTCGGGCGAAAAGTCTGTCACGGCCCAGCCACCGATGCGCATTTCGTTTTCAAGCTGCCATGACCGCCAGCCGCTGTAGCCGGCAAAAATTATAAATTTACGCCTTTTTTCCGGATCGGCCCGCATAGCCGACCACGCCTCAGGATATGTCCTTATGTAGTCCTGTAATTCCATGAATTTGTAGGGCTGTCGTCCTTCTGGGCTTTGAGGGGCGGCATCGTCCGGGACCAATACATATCGTGTATTCTGATAGTCAATAGGACCACCGAAACGCCAGTCAAAGCCCGGGGGTGCGTCTTTTTCTAGCATTGCGAAGTGTTCTTCCGAGAGCGGCCTATTCAGAATAATTCCTATTGTGCCCCAGCCGTCGTGTTGCCCGACATAAACCAATGTTCTGGCGAAATAAGGGTCTGCGTCGGCCATGGGCAAAGCGACCAAGACCTTGCCCTCATAGCGGCTATAGAGGGAGCACAGCCCGGGCATCGCCAAAAGCATGGCGGCCACAAGCAGGTAAATGCGCGCGATCTGGGGCGTCGGTCTCAGGGGCATGGCTCAGCATACCGCAAGAGGCGCCCTCATGGAATGCTTATGCGCGGTAGAAACGGCTGCCGTAATAAGACGCCATCGGGCCAAGCTGCTCTTCGATCCGCAGAAGCTGGTTGTACTTGGCCATGCGGTCGGAGCGCGAGAGCGAACCAGTCTTGATTTGCCCTGCGTTTGTCGCCACGGCGAGGTCGGCGATCGTGCTGTCCTCGGTTTCGCCCGAGCGGTGCGAGAGAACAATCCCGAACCCGGCTTTCTTGGCCATTTCGATGGTTTCCAGCGTTTCGGTCAGGGTGCCGATCTGGTTAACCTTCACGAGCACGGCGTTTCCGGCCTTTTGCTCGATTCCCTGCTTCAGGCGCTTGGGGTTGGTAACATAGAGATCGTCGCCCACCAGCTGGACTTTGTCGCCTAGAGCGGCGGTTAGCTTTTCCCAGCCTTTCCAGTCGTCCTCTGCCATGCCGTCTTCGATCGAGACGATGGGATATTTCTTACAGAGATCGACGTAGTATTTCACCATGTCTTCGGAGGACAGGATCTTGCCCTCGCCTTCCATGTGGTATTTGCCCTTTTTGAAAAATTCGGTCGAAGCCGAGTCGAGGGCGATGACGATATCCTTCTTGGGTTTGTATCCGGCGGTTTCTATGGATTTCATGATGAAATCCAGTGCCTCTTTCGTGGATTTTACCGCCGGGGCGAAGCCGCCCTCGTCGCCGACATTCGTATTCAGGCCCGCATTCGAGAGTTCCTTTTTCAGGGCATGAAAGATTTCCGCACCCGCGCGCAGCCCCTCGGCAAAAGTGGGGGCGGATACGGGCATGATCATGAATTCCTGAAAGTCCACGGGGTTGTCGGCGTGTGCGCCGCCGTTGATGATGTTCATCATCGGGGTCGGCAGGGTATGGGCGTACAGGCCGCCGATATAGCGGTAGAGCGGCTGTCCCAGCTCGCGCGCCATGGCGCGGGCGGTGGCCAGAGACACGCCTAGGATGGCGTTTGCGCCCAGACGGGCCTTGTTCTCCGTGCCGTCGAGTTCGATCATCGTGCGGTCCACGAGGATCTGGTCGGCGCCGTTAAAGCCGATCAGGTTTTCCATGATCTCCGTGTTTACCGCCTCAACCGCCTTGAGGACCCCCTTGCCGCCGTAGACATTCTTTTTGCCGTCGCGCAATTCCACCGCCTCGTAGGCGCCCGTCGATGCACCGGACGGCACGGCCGCGCGGCCCGTCGCGCCGCTTTCGAGATGAACGTCCACTTCCACGGTCGGGTTGCCCCGGCTGTCGAGAATCTGGCGGGCGTGAATGTCGATGATGGCGCTCATGGTGTCTTCCTTCCTGATGATGCGGCTGCACGGAACCCGACGGGGCGTATTGAACGCCCGTCCAGTGAGGTTTTAAGCGCAACCGTCAAAAAGTTAAAGAGGGAAAATTTAGGCGATGCGGTTCAGGCGGCGGGTCGATCAGACGATTTGGTCCAGAACCTGGCCCTTGATTTCGCGGCTGAAGGCGTCAAACGGAAGGGAGGCCCTTATGGCGGCAATCGCCTGAATGTTGCCTTCGGTCGTGCTGTCCGTACCGGCGGTCAGCGAGAACATCTTGTTTACGTCGGCGAGTCGGGAGGCGATGAAGTCGCTGTTCAAGGCGCGTGCGTTGGAGGAGAGTCCGATGCCGCGTACACCATTCAACTGGCGGCCAGAATCAAGCAGACTTAAGGCCGCGACACCGTCGGAAGCACCAAAAAGATTGGGGGCACTGGAAGAGGCCACTCCGCCCAACTGGGCGAGCGCCTGAATACGGTATTGGGATGCTCCTGCAATAGCCATACGTAAACGTCCTGTTTAACCTTCTACCATTTTACAACGACTTGGCAATTTTATCAAGTTTTAACAATGTCTTAAGGATTTCAGGCAAATCCTTTAGTTTCACCATGTTAGGTCCGTCGGAAGGGGCTTTTTCGGGATCCTGATGCGTTTCCATAAATACTCCCGCCACACCCACGGCTACAGCGGCGCGGGCCAGGACCGGGACCATTTCGCGATCCCCGCCGGAGGATGTCCCCTGCCCGCCCGGTTGCTGGACGGAGTGGGTCGCATCGTAAATCACGGGGTACCCGGTTTTGGCCATAATCGGCAGTGAGCGCATGTCGGAGACCAGCGTGTT
Organism: uncultured Pseudobdellovibrionaceae bacterium; assembly: GCA_964583335.1. Taxonomy (GTDB): domain Bacteria; phylum Pseudomonadota; class Alphaproteobacteria; order Micavibrionales; family Micavibrionaceae; genus JAGNKE01. The sequence goes on from CAZOVG010000006.1 coordinate 180,533, forward strand.
ATAACCGAAGCTGGCTCCGCGCTCGCACAAAAGAATGTTTTCGTTACCGCTCTGGGCGATCTTGGCGGCCACGTTTACCATATCCCACGGCGCGAGAAACTGGCCTTTCTTAACGTTGATGGCCTTTCCGGTCTTGGCGGCGGCGATCAGCAGATCGGTCTGGCGGCACAGAAACGCCGGAATCTGAATGACATCGACGATCTCGGCCACGTCCTTGCACTGTTCGGGCAAGTGAACGTCGGTGATCACGGGCACACCGAAGGTTTTCTTGAGTTCGCCCAGAATTTCCAACCCCTTGGCGATGCCAAGACCGCGAATCCCGAACAGCGAAGTCCGGTTCGCCTTGTCGAACGAGGTTTTGTAGATGAGCGGGATGCCGATTTCCTGCGTGAGTTGCTTGAGGGCGCCGCACATCTCGAAGGCGTGGTCGCGGCTTTCCAGCGCGCAAGGCCCCGCGATCAGCACGAAGGGATTGCTGTTCGAGATTTCGATTTTTCCGACAGTGACTGTTTTTGCGTTCATTTTCCGGCTGAATACATCACAACAGATACAGGTAACGCATACAAGCTTTCGCCGGAGGGCGCCAGAAGTTTGTTGCGGATATGCGCAGCGATTTTGTTCAGTGTCTCGGGCGTCTGGGCCCGGAGTGTCCCGCCAATGCGGGCGCCGCCATCATAAAAATGGCGGATATAAGTTTCGGCGGATTCGATCGGCCAGTCGAGTGTCAGAATCTGCCGTTCGATCGTTTTAAATCCTGCACTTTTCAGGGCACTTTCGGCGTTATGCCGATTGGCGTAGAAAAAGAAGGGCGGTCCCTCGGGCGCTTGCGGGGCGTTTTGGGCGTGGGTTTTAATCGCCTCGAAGATCAGGTTCATCGCCGGGGAGAGTTCCGGCGGGTTCCAGACGGTAAAGACATATGCGCCGCCGGGGCGCAGAACCCTGAAGGCCTCTTTCATCGCCTGTTCCGGGTTGGCGAAATGCATCATGCCGAAGTTGCAGGATACGGCGTCAAACGCATCGTCCGCGAAGTCCAGCGATTCCGCGTCGCCGATTTGAAAATCAGACTGCGGGAAAACCTGACGCGCCAGTTCGACCATCGCAGCCGAGAAATCAACGCCTGTGACCTTGGTCCCCTGCCCCTGCGCCATGCGCGTGACATAGCCCGGGCCGCAAGCGATATCGAGCAAAGTCTGCCCGGGTTTGAGGCTGAGGGTTTTCAGGATGTGCTTGACCGTTTGCGCCGTCACAGCGCCAAGACCGGAATCATAAGGCGTCGAGGTTTTGTTCCAGAATTGATGCTCGAATTGGCGGAAAGCCGGGTTTTGCATCGGTGCCCTAGACCATGCGGCCCTGCTTCACCGCCGCCTCGATGAAGGAGACGAACAGCGGGTGCGGATCAAACGGTTTGGATTTAAGCTCGGGGTGAAACTGCACACCGATGAACCACGGGTGGTCTTTTATTTCGACGATTTCAGGCAGAGTTCCATCAGGCGAGAGGCCCGAGAAAATCAGGCCAGCATTTTCAAGCTTGGAACGATAGTTGATATTCACCTCGTAACGGTGGCGGTGGCGTTCCTTGATCATCTTGGAGCCGTAGGCTTCGCTGACCTTAGAACCGGGCGCGAGCGCGGCGGGGTATGAACCGAGACGCATGGTGCCGCCGAGATCGCCCTTGGCGGAGCGGCTCTCCTTCTGGTTGTCCTTGATCCATTCGGTCATCAGGCCGATCACCGCATCGTCGCAGGTGCCGAATTCCGTGCTGTTCGCGCCCTTGATGCCGCAAAGGTTGCGGGCGACCTCGATCACGGCCATCTGCATGCCGAAGCATATCCCAAAGTATGGGATTTTCTTTTCGCGGGCGTAACGGGCCGCGCGGATCTTGCCTTCGGCCCCGCGTTCGCCAAAGCCGCCGGGCACGAGAATTCCGTTCACGCCACGCAGGTGTGCCTCGGGGTCCTCTGATTCGAAAATCTGGGATTCGATAAATTTCAGGGAAACACGCACCTTGTTGGCGATGCCGCCGTGGGCCAGCGCCTCGTTCAGGGATTTATAGCTGTCCGCGAGGTTGGTATATTTCCCGACGATCGCGATCGTGACTTCGCCCTCGGGCGCCTTGATATTGTGCACGATATTGTCCCAGATCGAGAGATCGAGGCTCGGCAGGTCCTTGATGCCGAAGCTTTCCATCACCTGCTGATCCAGCCCCTCGCGATGATAGGTCAGAGGGACTTCGTAGATCGAGCTGACGTCCACGGCGGGAATGACCTTCTTGCGGTCGATGTTGCAGAAGAGCGCGATCTTGGCCCGCTCGTCCTCGTCAATCGCACGGTCGGCGCGGCAAAGCAGAATGTCCGGGCGAATGCCCGCGCTCATCAGCTCCTTCACGGAATGCTGGGTAGGCTTGGTTTTCAGTTCGCCCGCCGCCGGGATATAGGGCAGCAGAGTCACGTGGATGAACAACGCCCTCGCATGGCCGACCTCGTTGCCGAACTGGCGGATCGCCTCAAGGAAGGGCAGGCTTTCGATGTCGCCGACCGTGCCGCCGATCTCGCAGAGCACGAATTCCGCCGTACCGTCCTTTTCGCGGATGAAGTCCTTGATCTCATTGGTGATGTGCGGGATGACCTGAATGGTCGCGCCGAGATAGTCGCCCTTGCGCTCCTTCTGCAGAACGCTCGTATAAATGCGACCCGTGGTCGTGTTGTCGGTGCCTTTCGCGGGAACGCCGGTAAAGCGTTCGTAGTGGCCGAGGTCGAGATCGGTCTCCGCGCCGTCGTCGGTGACATACACCTCGCCGTGCTGGAAGGGGCTCATGGTGCCGGGATCAACGTTCAGGTAAGGGTCGAGCTTGCAGAGGCGGACACGATAGCCCCGCGCCTGAAGCAACGCGCCAAGGGCGGCGGAGGCGAGACCTTTTCCAAGAGAGGAAACAACGCCGCCGGTAATAAAGATGTATCGTGTCATGTCAGTCTTTTTTGGTGCCTTGTGTCTCTGGGGCGGCTTCGGATTTTTCCTCCGCTTTTACCGGGGCTTCGGCCGGCGCGACGGCGGGTTCTTCCTTTTTGATCTCTTCGGGTTTGATGCCTTCAGGTTTTTTCTCAGCGGCCGGAGCTTGGGCGGGCGCTTGCGGCGCGGAGGCGGGCGGCTCCACAGCGGTTTCCTTATCGGACTTGGCGGAACTGGGCGGTTCAAAGGTGATTTCGGGCTGTGCCTGGGGCGCATCCGCAGCTTTTTCTAAGGTTGCGGGATCAACGGATTCCAGAATTCCCCGGCTGGCGGAGCTTTGCTTGGCCGCCAGAATCCCCAGCGCTAAAGAGGTAATAAAAAAGCCGGTTGCGAAAATTGCGGTCAGGCGGGTCAGCATGTTCGCGGTCCCTCTGGCAGAGGCAAAGCCTCCCATTCCGCCACCGCCGCCGATTCCCAAGCCACCACCTTCTGAGCGCTGGATCAGCACCAGACCGATAATCGCCAGAGCGAGAATCAGGTGGATCACCAGGACCACCGATTGAATAGATTGAATGGATTCAAGGTTTTCCATCTGTTTTTATATCTTTCTTACGCGCTCAGGCTTTTAATGTATCTATCCGGCTGCACGCCTTTCAGGCGGCCCGATCCTGTAATACGGCCCTACCAATAGCAAGAAACTCTTCGGCCTTCAAGCTGGCTCCGCCAATAAGGCCGCCATCGACGTCAGGCGTGGATAAAAGCGCCGCCGCGTTGTCGGGCTTCATCGAGCCGCCGTAAAGAATTCTGAGGCTTTCCGGGGCTTTTACACGGCCCGGCAGCCATTTACGAATCATCATATGCATGGCGGCCACATCGGCCGTTGTGGCCGTCTTGCCCGTCCCGATGGCCCAGACGGGCTCATACGCGATCACCGTGTTGTGCGCCGTTGCCCCCGGCGGCAGGGATTTTTCGAGCTGGGCGGCGACCACCGCATCCTGCCGTCCCGCTTCGCGTTCGGCCTGCGTTTCACCTACGCAGATAATCGCGACAAGGCCCGCCGCATGGGCCGCCTGCGCCTTGGCCTTTATGGTTTCGTCGGTTTCGCCGAGCCCGTGCCGACGTTCGGAATGCCCCAGAATTACGTACGTGCAACCGTAATCGGCGAGCATCGGGGCGCTGATCTGGCCGGTATATGCGCCCTCGTTCGCGTGGGGCGAGCAATCCTGTGCGCCCAGAGCAGGTTTGATTTCCGCGCCTTTGAGCATCGCGTTGATGGGCGGAAGGTGAACGAAGGGCGGGAAGATCGCGAACTCGACCGCGCAGGCCAACGGCAAGTCGGCGTCGAGCCCCTTGAGGATCTCCATGGTCAATGCCGCCGCGTCCCGCGCCCGCGTGTTCATCTTCCAGTTTCCGGCTATGAGCTTTTTCATATGCTTGCGGCCTCCGGCCCTCTGATTCATGGCTTGCCTTCCCTGCTTAACGCTCCGGGGCGCACAATGCAATATCCGCACCGACCGAAAGCATCGGAAACGGCGCTTGCCCACGATCCATCAGGACCTTATAGTGCGGGTCGTAGTTTGGAGCACAGGTTGTTCGGATAGCGCAGATAATACGGAGTTTTTTCTTTCATGGTTATGAGGGCTTTGCGCCAAGGCGTCTTCGGCGGTTTTCTTAAATATGTTCTGATGAGCCTTTTGGCTCTCTCGGTTCTTGGCCTTGTATTCATGGACGTTCAAGGCGTCATGCAGGGCGGCGTGGGCGGTACGGACGTTGCGCGTGTCGGTTCAGAATCCATCGGCATGCGGGAATTTGACAAGTTTGCCCGGATGAGTCTTGGCCGTTTTAATATGACGCCTGAAGAAGCCTATAACAAAAACCCCAAGGTCATGGATGAAATTCTCGGCACGGAAATTCGGTCGCGCTTTGTCATGCTCGAAGCAGAATCTATGGGCATTTCTGTGGGACAGAAGAAATTGCAGGAAGAGTTGATCGTTCGGATCAAGCCCATGCAAAACGAGGGCGAAACCTTGCAGCAAACACTTGATCGTGTGCTGCGAAGCCAAGGCGTCAGAGAGTCAGACTTTGTTAAAAACTATAACCGCGAAATCATCGGGGATACCCTGCTCGATACGGCGCAGGACGGATTTGGGGCGATCAATAGCTACATGGCGCGCGATCTTTTTATGCTTCAAAACCATACGCGCGATATTGAATTTATTTCGTTCGCGCAGGACGAGATCAAAACTATTGAAGCGCCCGACGAGGAACGTTTGAAGCGCCTTTACGAAAGTTTTAAAAACACACAATTTAAAATTCCCGAAATGCGCGTCCTTGAGATTGCTCACATTGATGACACCAAGCTGAAGGATACGATTGATGTCTCAGAGGAAACTCTGCGCAAACATTACGAGGAGCGGATTGAAGAATATAGCGTTGGCGAGCAACGCGTTCTTGAGCAGATTGTTGCTCCTAACCCAGATAAGGCCCAGTTGATTCTAAAACTGGCTCGGGACGAAAAGGTTCCGCTTAGGGACGCGATGGAGCGGGTTCTCGGGAAAAATGAGGGCACGTATGTTCCTGCCGCCCCCTTCGGTGACGACATGTTGATCGGCGAGATTAAAGACGCCGTGACAACAGCCAAGAGCGGCGAGTTTGTCGGCCCTATTGAAACGGTCATGGGTCAGCACGTGATCAGTGTCGGCGAAATCATCGCCCCGCGCACGATGACTTTCGATGAGGTCAAGGACGCCCTGCGTAGGGAAATGGAGCAGATCGCGCTGGCTGATACGATTTATGATCTTTCCAGCCAGCTTGACGATATCATTGCCGGCGGTAACACTCTCGAGGATGCCGGTCAGGCCGTTCCGCTTAACATTACCACTCTCCCTGCCATGAGCGCTTTGGGTTTGGACAAGGACAAAAAGGACGTTTTTGAGTCCATGAGCGATCATGATAAAACTGATAAAGCTATCCTGCTTGAGGAGGGTTTTGCGATTCAGGAGGGAGAAATTTCGCGTGTTTTCGAACTTCCCAGCGGGCGTTTTGCCGTTCTGAGGGTCAAGGAGACGATTGAAGCGACTTTCAAGCCTTATGAAGATGTTAAAAAGACTCTTGCTGACGATTTCATCAGAGATCAGCAACGCGTAGAGACTTTTCGCAAGATTTCGGAGTTCGTCTCCGCGGTCAAGGCTGGCAAAAAGTCTTTTGAGGACGTCGCCCGCGAGACCGGAAAAAAGATCGAAAAGCGCGAGGGCCTTACGCTTGGAGGTTCCCTGCCTGCGCCCCTTAACGATAATCAGCGGGCGATGATTTTTGAGTCTTATGTGGGCGATCTTCTGACCTTGCCGGTTGAAGGCGGCGCCGCGATTGCGCGAATCAAGGCGGCAAACATGCCGAAAATGGACGAACAGGCGGAGCAAAGCGTTAAGCGAATCGAAGCCGAACTGAGCAAGGAAATTAAGGACGAAGTTTTTAACTATTACGTTCAGCGGATTGGGCGCAAGCATCCGGCCGTGGTCAATCACCAGCTTCTTGAGCAAGTTTACGGTCAGAAGGCGGTGACGGAGCCCCAGCCATGAGCGGCCTGAAGGCGTCCGTTCTTCCCGAGCGCGACGCGTTCGCGCATATCTACGACGCCGGAAAAAAGCAGCTTTTATGGAGTTGGACTTCCTCGGACCTTGAGACCCCGGTTTCGGCCTATCTCAAACTTTGCGGCCATGAGCCTTATGCCTTCCTGTTCGAGTCCGTCGAGGGCGGGGAGAAGCTCGGGCGTTATTCCATCATCGGTTTGAATCCCGATCTGGTCTGGCGCTGCAAGAAGGGTGAGGTCTCGATTAAAGCCGGAACGCAGGATTGGGCTTCCGGCGACGGGACCGCGCTGGACTCGCTTCGCAAGACCATTCAGGACAGCGTTATTTCCGACGTGCCTGAGGGCCTGCCGCCCATGTGCGCGTTCGGGCTGTTCGGGTATATCGGCTATGACATGATCCGGCTGATCGAGGATATTCCCGACGGGAATCCCGACGAACTCAACATCCCCGACACCGTGCTGATGCGGCCGCAGGTTCTGGCGATCTTCGATAACGTCAAACATAAAATCTGTCTGGTGACCGCCGTTTACGAGCATTCCGGCAATTCGTCACGCGGCGCCGGGGATGCCTATGCCGACGCTCTCGCACGGCTTGAGGGTCTCCGGGCGGCGTTGCGCAAGCCGCTTGATGGTGCCCTGACCGATCACACAACCGCGCTTCAGGCTCCCCTGCCCGTTCGTTCGAATTTCGCGGACGAGGAATACCGCGAGGCGGTGCGCAAGGCGGTCGAGTATATCTATGCGGGCGAGATTTTTCAGGTCGTCCCGTCGCAGCGTTTTTCCGCGCCGTTCGATCTTCCGGCGTTCGAGCTTTACCGAAGCCTGCGCAGCCTCAATCCGTCGCCGTTCCTTTTCCATGTGCAACTTGACGGATTCGCGCTGGTGGGATCAAGCCCGGAAATTCTGGTCCGTGTGCGCGACGGGAACGTCACGATCCGTCCCATCGCGGGCACACGCAAACGCGGCGCGACGCCCGCCGAGGACAAGGCGCTGGCCGCCGATCTTCTGGCCGATCCGAAGGAACGCGCCGAGCATCTCATGCTGCTTGATCTCGGCCGCAACGACGTGGGGCGCGTGGCCGAAATCGGCAGCGTCAAGGTCACCGAGCAATTTGTGATCGAACTTTATTCCCACGTCATGCATATCGTGTCCAACGTCGAGGGGCGGCTGCGCGGTGATCTCGATATCGTTGACGCGCTGTTCGCGGGTTTTCCCGCCGGGACCGTGAGCGGCGCACCGAAAATCCGCGCGATGGAGATCATCGACGAGTTGGAAAAAACGCGGCGCGCTTTCTATGCGGGCGGCGTGGGGTATTTCTCAGGCAAAACGCTCGATAGCTGCATCGCTCTGCGCACGGCGCTGGTCAAGGACGGAACGGTTTATGTTCAGTCCGGCGGCGGCGTGGTGGCGGACAGCGATCCCGAAAGCGAAAATCAGGAATGCAAGAACAAGGCCCGCGCCATCATTCATGCTGCGGAGCTTGCGGTTGCGGCGTTTGGGGAAGAACGATAATCCCCTGCTCCGTGACCTTGAAGGCCGGGGACGATGTTTGCGGCGGCTGGATCTCCTGTGTTTTGGTTTCCTGAGCCTCTGCCGTCGGCACGGTGGGCGCCGAGGCCATGACGACCGCACCGGATGCCCGTCTTACAACCGCGCTGGCGGGCCTCAGTGTCAAACCCTTTTCTTTGAGCGTCGGCAGCCATTCTGCCAGAGCGCGGATCGTTTCATCGTGCGGATGGCCGATGGCGATGGCGTATCCTTTGTGTCTGGCTGTCCATTCGACCTGTTTCAGGGCGTTGCGGATGAAGGGCATGTTGATCTCGTGATCGAGAAAAATGTCACGTTCGGCGTAGGTCAGCCCCGCATCGGCGGCGGCGGATGCTGCGACTGAACTGCCGATGGTTTTGGAATCGATAAAGTAAAGTCCCCGTCGGCTGAGTTCCTTCATCACCCGGTCCATCGCCGCGCGGTTCTGAGTCAGGCGGCTGCCCATGTGGTTATTGATCCCAACATAACCATCGAACTGCGAGAGGTTATAGCGCAGGAGTTCCATGAATTTTTCTTCGCTCTGATCGACCTTGAGCAGAGTCGGCCCGCCATCGATGCGACCGTTCATTGGCTGCATAGGCATATGAACCATCAATTCATGCCCACGCTTGCGCGCACGCGCGGTCTGTTCGGGCAGGCCTTGCGCGTAGGGCAAGTAAGCTAAGGTCAAGGGGCCGGGAAGCTTTTCAACTTCGCGCGATCCCGCCGTGAGGCCCATATCGTCGATGATAATCACCACCGTTCCCTTTTTGACCGGGGGACGTGCGCCCATCACGGGCACGATCGAGGCTTGCTCAGCTTGAATAGGCGCGGAGGATGAAGGTGCGGGCTGATCGGGCTTCGCTTGTTTTTCAGAACTTAGAATCGCCGGTATAGCAGGCGCGGCGGGCTTTTGTATTTCTGACGGATCGGGGGTAGCGATTTGAGGCTGCGATCCGAAATTGATCTCGGTTTTGAAGTACGGATCGGAAAATTGTTCGCCCGTTTCGGGCGCAGTCTCCCCAGCCATAGGGACAATATTTTCGGGCGGGCTTTCGCCCCCCTCATAAAACTCCTCATAGGGTAAGGGCGCCTCAGAAGATTCGGCCAGCTTTACGTCTTCCTTGAACTTTGGTTGCGCCAGCTCACGGGGCAGGTTTTCCAAGCCTTCGTCCAGATAACGCCTGTGCTGGTCTCGCAGGGTGCTGACCTCTTCCGGCGTTTTTTCCTGGGCCGGGCGTTTGGGCCAGATCACGTCCTTGCCGCCCAGTACGAACAGATCTATGGCGAGCATGAGGCAGGCGCCAATCAGAATAATCGCAAGGGTTTTGGCGGGATCGCCTTTAGGACGAAGGTATTTCATTGGCCAAGAATACTGCCGAAACGGGTTTTGGTAAATGCCGGATCGAGGCTGAGCTTGCATTTTGAGGCCGGGAAGGTCATAAAAGGCTTATGTTAGTGACCGTTATCGACAATTACGACAGCTTTACCTACAACCTCGTGCAGTATTTCGGGGATTTGAAGGCGGATGCGCGCGTGTATCGCAACGATCAGGTCACAGCGCAGCAGGTTCTGGAGGAAGAGCCGGACGCGATCGTCATTTCCCCCGGGCCGAGCGACCCGGATCATGCGGGCATTTGCCTTGAGCTTATCCGCAAGACCGCCGAAACCGACATTCCCCTATTCGGCGTTTGCCTCGGTTTGCAATCGATGGCGCAGGCGTTCGGGGGCCGCGTGGTGCGTGCGCCGAAGCCCATGCACGGCAAGACCAGCATGATCGCGCATGAAGGGAAGACGCTGTTTAAAGGCTTGCCCAATCCTTTGGAAGTTACGCGCTATCACTCCCTGATCGCCGAGCGCGAGACTCTGGCCGATTGCCTTGAGATTACGGCGGAGACGCAGGACGGCCTCATCATGGGCCTCTCGCACCGCACGAAGCCCGTGCACGGTGTACAGTTCCACCCGGAAAGCATCGCGACGACCGGCGGGCACGCCCTTATTAGAAATTTTCTCGATATGGCGGGCTAAGGACAGACCCGGATCATGACCATTCTCAAACCTTTCCTTGAAAAGATTCAAAGCGGTGCGCTTCTTACTCAGCCCGACATGTCTGCCGCCGTGGGGCAAATCATGGACGGGCAGTGCAGCGAAGCCGAAATTGCCGCTTTCCTCATGGGGCTTTCCGTCCGCGGCGAAACCCCCGACGAGATCGCCGGGGCCGCGCTGGCCTTGCGCGAACGGGCGGTCACGATCAAGGCCCCCGCCGGAACAGTCGATTGCTGCGGGACTGGGGGCGATCATTCCGGCTCCTATAATATCTCCACGGCGGTTGCGCTGGTCGCGGCAGCGTGCGGCGTTCCGGTCGCCAAACACGGCAACCGGGCGGCGACATCCAAATCCGGCGCTGCGGACGTTCTGGAAGCGCTGGGGGTTCATCTTGACGTTCGGACGGCGAAGCTCGAAGACGCCCTGAGGACTTTGGGTTTCGCGTTCCTGATGGCGCCCCGGCATCATCAGGCGATGAAACACGTCGTGCCAGTGCGCAAGGCTTTGGGCGTGCGAACGCTGTTCAACCTGCTCGGCCCGCTGGCCAGCCCGGCGGGGACGAAGCGCCAGCTGATGGGCGTTTACGACCGTAAATGGGTGGTTCCGATCGCGCAAACCTTGCAGAAACTAGGATCAGAAACGGCGTGGGTGGTTCACGGCTCGGACGGGCTGGACGAGATCACCGTCACGGGCGAGACGTATTACGCACGGCTCGATCACGGCCAGATCACCGAAGGCGTCCTGACGCCTGAAGATTTTGGCCTGTCCCGCTCGACTTTGGAATCGCTGCGCGGCGGGGACGCCCGGACGAACGCGGACGCGATGCTGGCGATGCTCGAAGGGCAAAAGGGTGCTTACCGCGATATCGTGATCGCCAACACCGCCGCCGTTCTTGTGATCGCGGGGAAATTTTCGCATGACGCCCTCAAGGATGCGGCGCAGGCCTCCGCCTCGGCGATTGACAGCGGCAAGGCGCTGGGTGTTCTGAACGCCTATAAAGACTTCACGCTAGAACACTCGGAGCACGCAAGGGCATGAACACGCTTGAGGAAATCTGCGAACGCAAGCGCGAGCATGTTCGAAACCGGAAATCTTATTATTCGCTGGATGACCTCAAATACCGGATCGCCGACAAGCCCCTGCCTTCCGGTTTTCTCTGCCGCCTGATGATGGCAGAGGGTCCGGCGCTGATCGCCGAGGTCAAGAAGGCCAGCCCCAGCAAGGGCGTGATCCGCGAAGACTTCGATGCTGTCGCCATAGCAAAAATTTATCGCGACAGCGGTGCCACGTGTCTCTCCGTCCTGACCGACGAGCCTTATTTCCAGGGGCATGACGACTATCTCGTGCAGATCAAGGAGACGGTCAACCTTCCCGTCTTGCGCAAGGATTTCATCGTGGACGAATACCAGATCTACGAATCGCGGGCGCTGGGGGCGGATTGCATCCTGCTCATCATGGCGTGCCTGAGCGATTCGCAGGCGCGGCGCTTTTATGAGATCGCTCTGTCCCTGCGCATGGACGTGCTGGTCGAGGTACACGATCTGCCTGAACTTGAGCGTGCGCTGAAGCTCGATCCGATGATGATCGGGGTTAACAACCGCAACCTCAAAACGCTGGAGGTCGATCTCGACACGTCATTCGATCTGGCGTTGCGCCTCCCCGCATCGGTCTATAAAATTTCCGAGAGCGGCATCGGTTCGCATGACACGCTCAAACGCCTCAATGCCGTCGGTTATCGCGGTTTTCTGGTCGGTGAGAGCCTCATGCGAGAGGATGATATCGCTCAGGCTGTACGAAATTTACTCGCCGGATGAGGTTGTGCCCTTGACACAAATGGCGAACTAAAGTAGAACAAATGGTGTATAAACATGGAAATCAGGATGATTTTCATGGTTCAGGCAGGATTATCAGGATACTCCCATGCTCACACAGAAACAACGCGATCTGCTTTATTTCATTCACGAAAAAATGCGAAAAGACGACGTTCCGCCCTCCTTCGAGGAGATGAAAGAGGCGCTGGGGCTCAAGTCAAAATCCGGGATTCATAGGCTGATCTCGGCGCTCGTCGAGCGCGGGTATATCGAGCGGTTGCCGCACCGTGCGCGGGCGCTTGAAATCAAGCGGCTGCCCGAAAGCATCAGTCTGGGCGCTCGGGCGTCGAATGCGGGGCGGAGCCGCCCTGCCCCCGTCAATGTCGCGGCGGGCTTCGATGAGGTTCCTCTTTACGGAAAGATTGCGGCAGGCACGCCGATCGAGGCGCTGCGTGACGAGGGCGGGTCGCTGGCCGTTGCCCCGGGGCTGCTCGGGCGCGGCGAGCATTACGCCCTCACGATCGAAGGCGATTCCATGGTCAATGCGGGTATTCTGGACGGCGATACCGTTATCATCCGCCGCTGCGACAACGCGGAGAACGGGGCGATCGTCGTCGCGCTGGTGGACGATCATGAGGCTACGCTCAAGCGTCTGCGGCGTGCGGGACGCAAGATCGTTCTGGAGCCGGAGAACGACCAATACGAGCCGCGCATTCTGGAGCCTGAGCAAGTCAAGATTCAGGGGCGACTGGCGCATCTCATCCGACGTTACGATTCCTGATCGTTTGGGTATGCCCGTTTTTTTTCGTTGCGCTCCGGCTTCATCGCGCTCCACGGGCGTTGCGTTGCAGATATCTCACGGTTTGTTTTCACCAGTATTTTATTCTCGTCTTGTTTTATATAAATCGCATGAGCGCCGTAACGCCATTGATCGAACTTGTCGATCACAATAGCCGCCCGGCAGGGCTTGTGAAGCACAGGCTCAAAACTCACCACAATATCGGCCCATCCGCATTCCTCTTTCTGCGCGTAGGCTTGCCTGAGGAACGATATTTTCCGCTCTTTTAAAATTGTTCGGCAAGCCTGTGCGTCACACATAGGCCCTGCCCCGTTTCCGGTTTTGGCCTCTTGGAATGCTTGAGGCTTTGACTCGGGTGCGAAGGCCACGCTGGCATCCTCGGCCTGACCCATTGAGCGCTCCCAATTATCCAATGTGAACTTTTGGGATCTCACGGTTGTGGCATAAAGTTTTCTGTCTTCTCCCCGAAAGGCTGCCAGCCGCCCTTCTGATGCTATAAGGATGTCTGGCTGCGGATTAACGGCGATCAGCGCACCCGCGAGCATGACCAGCGGAATTGATGCGGCCTTTGCCCATCCGCGCCAAAGGATCAGCATAAGACCCGCGACGACGATCAGCAGGAAGGCCGAAAAAGGCCACCCTTGGGTGTGAAGCACAGCTCCGGGCAAGGACGCCGTCACGCGGGCCGTTTCGAGAATAGCGGCAACGCCCCAACCCATGAGCTGCAAGGGTCCATCCGCCAGACCGAACGGCATGAGTATGAAGGCAACTACGGCCGCAGGCATAATCAAAAACGCCATCAGGGGTATGGCGCCGAGATTGGCGATGATCCCCAAGAACGCTATTTGATTGAAATGGTAAGCGGATATGGGCGCCGTTGCCGCGCTGGCCACAAGACTTGAGAAGCTTACACCTATGAAGTATATCGCCGCGCGCTTGATCGGGCCTGAAGCGACATACGCTTCAACCCACCGCTCGCGGGTGGTTTCATATGCCGCGATGAGGGCGGCGACTGCAGCAAATGACATCTGGAAGCTGGCCGAGAGCAGGCTCTCCGGCGCTATGGCAAGAACGACCAAAGCGGCAAAGGACAGGAGCCTTAAGGACAGCGCTACACGGTCCATGATTACGCCCAGGAAGACGATCGAGATCATGAGGACGGCCCGCTGTGTGGGGATTGTCGCTCCGGCGATCATCATAAAAAAGAAGGCGCAAATGCACGCGATTACGGCGGCCAGTTTTTTGATCGGATACCTCAAGGCCAAAGTCTGCGAAAGTGCCATCAGGAAGCGCACAACAAAAAAGACAAACCCGGCCACAAGACCTACGTGCAACCCGGAGATGGCTAGGAGGTGGGCTAAACCGGCATCGCGTAGCGCCTCTTCGTCTGCTTCCGGTATTCCCTTTTTCTGACCTATCGTGAGGGCGGCCACGACCGCTCCTTCCGATCCCGGCAAGCTCTCCATGATGATTTGCGCGATTTTTTGTCGCAGAGCTTCCACCCCCGCAAGGGCGGATGGGTTCTGCACAATTTCCGGAGCCTTGAACGCGAAGCCGACCGCTCCTATACCCTGAAAATACATGGCCCGCCGGAAATCGAAGCCGCCGGGGAGAAGCGCGTCAGAGGGCGGATTGAGTTCCGCTAGAACTTTTATACGCTGTCCAGTCTGAAGGTTTTCATCTTTACGGATTTGCAGCCTGATTTTGCGGGGGGTGCGTTCAAGTGCAAGCTTTTCTATAATAATATCCGAAAGCACCACCCGACTGCCCTTCTTTCCGGGCAGAGCCTCTACGGATTCAATCGTTGCGGTCAAATCGGCGAATTTTATCTTTTTTTCCAGAATCGGCGTATGCACGGCCAGTGTCCTGAGTTTTGCAGACAAGAACCCGCCAGAAACCAGCGTGCCGATGCAAAGCCATATGAACGCGGGGTTAACCCTATCTGCGGCTGTCCTCTTCGTCAGCATCAACCCGGATAAAAGGGTCATCGTGACGACCACAAAAGGCCAGAGCGGCGGCTCGAACGGCAGACTGAAATAGGCCCCGATTCCGCAGGCGAAAACAACTGGCAGCCAAAGGAAGGCGTTTTCATGCTGGCTTTGTGTCAGGGCTGTTAACGCTTCTGCAAGTCGGCGGATGAGCCCGGCGGGCTTGCCGATTTCATGCGGAATCGTCTCTAGGCTAAGCGCCCCGGTCATGCTAGGGTCCCTGTCACAATTTGCAAAAGAATGGCTTAATAATGCCTCTAAGAAAAGGTTTTGCCAAACGATGAGTCTTGTCACCCGCTTTCCGCCCTCCCCCACTGGTTTTATGCATGTCGGGAACGCCCGCACGGCGTTGTTCAACTATCTGTTCGCACGCCGCCACGGCGGAAAATTTCTGGTGCGCATCGAGGATACGGACCGCAAGCGTCATTCCGAGGAGGCCGTGAAGGCGATTTTCGACGGGCTGGCGTGGATGGGGCTGGACTATGACGGCGAGGCGCTCTCGCAGTTCGCGCGGATGGACCGGCATGCCGAGGTCGCCAAGCAGATGGTCGCCGCCGGGAAGGCTTATTACTGTTACTGCTCGCCGGAAGAGCTGGAGGCGATGCGCGAGAAGGCCAAGGCGGAGGGTTCGCCGACCTTCTATGATCGGCGCTGGCGCGACCGCGATCCGTCAGAGGCTCCGGCGGGGGTGCAGCCCGTCGTGCGGATCAAGGCGCCGCTGGAGGGGGCCACCACCATTAACGACGTCGTGCAGGGCGAGGTCACCGTCGCGCACGAGCAGCTGGACGATTTCATCATCCTGCGCAGCGACGGCACGCCGACCTATATGCTGTCGGTGGTCGTGGACGACCACGACATGGGCGTCACGCATATCCTGCGCGGGGATGACCATCTCAATAACACTTTCAGGCAGAAGATCATTTTCGATGCTATGGGCTGGGCTGTCCCGATTTTCGGCCACCTGCCCCTGATCCATGGGCCGGACGGGTCGAAATTCTCCAAGCGTCACGGGGCGCAGAGCGTCGGGGAATACCGCGATCTCGGCTATCTGCCCGAGGCGCTGTGTAATTATCTTTTGCGCTTGGGCTGGTCGCACGGCGACGAGGAGATCATTCCGCGCGACAAGGCCATCGAATGGTTTGACCTTGAGCATATCGGGCGTTCGCCCGCGCGGTTCGACTTCGCGAAGCTTGAGAGCCTGAACGCGCATTACATCAAGGAATCTTCGGCCGCCCATCTGATCGAGAGCAGCCGCATGTTCTTCAAGGACCGTCATGGGCTCGAACTTGGCGATCTGGCTGTCGCCCGCATCACGCACGGGATCGAGGAACTTAAAAACCGTTCCAAGACGCTGATCCAGTTCGCGGACGAGGCGGCGTTTTACGCACGCACCATCCCCTATGCCTTCGACGACAAGGCCAAGGCGCAAATCGCTGAGTCCCGGCCCGTGCTGGAGGCGTTGCTTGAAGCACTCTCGAAGCTCAACGATTTCAGCGCCGAGGGGGTGCAGAATATCTGTAAAGCGGTCGCGGCCGATCTGGCCGACGGCAAGCTCGGTAAGGTCGCCATGCCGCTGCGGGCCGCCGTGACGGGCACTACCGTCTCGCCCTCAATCTTCGAGGCCTGCGCGATTCTGGGGCCGGATGAGACATACGCACGTATTCGTTTTGCGTTGCAACAAGGCTAGCCGCGCCTTTGGCGAGTTAATAACAGAATTGTCTTGTTAACGCGGCGCGTCTCTTTGTTGTCCATTTGGATTTATTATAGAATTTGCCCCTATAAGCTTTTCCGGGGGTGCGGTCTTGCGTCAATCATTCCTTAAGCCTTTACGGCTAGCATCCCCTTAAAGACTGATCATCACGTCTCATGCCTTCCTTTTATGGGGTCTAAATTATGTCAAATGACGAAGTAAGCACCAAAAGTTTCACGCTGACCAACAATCAAACAGGCGAGAAGAGTATTCTGCCGATCATCGACGGCACTATGGGGCCTTCCGTCATAGACGTCCGCAAGCTTTATAACGACACCAACCATTTCACGTTTGACCCCAGCTTTACCTCTACGGGCAGCTGTAAATCGCGCATCACCTATATCGACGGCGAGAACGGCATTCTCCAGCATCGCGGTTACGACATTCAGGATCTGGCTGAAAAGGCCAATTACCTGGAGGTTTGCTATCTCCTTCTTTACGGCGATCTGCCGAACGCGGCGCAGAAAAAGCAGTTCGAGCACAACATCACCTATCACACGCTGTTGCACGAGCAAATGCACTTCTTCTATCGCGGCTTCCGGCGTGACGCGCACCCGATGGCGATTATGTGCGGTGTCGTGGCCGCGCTGTCCGCGTTTTATCATGACTCCCTCGACATCTGGGACCCGGCGCAACGCGAGCTTTCGGCGCACCGCCTGATTGCCAAGATCGGCACTCTGGCCGCCATGACCTACAAATATTCCATCGGCCAGCCGTTTATGTACCCGCGTAACGATCTGTCGTATTCGGAAAACTTCCTTTATATGTGTTTTGCCGTTCCGGCGGAGCCTTATAAGGTGAACCCGATCCTCGCGCGGGCGATGGAGAAACTCCTTATCCTGCATGCCGACCACGAGCAAAACGCATCGACCTCCACGGTCCGCCTGGCGGGTTCGTCGCAGGCCAATCCGTTCGCGTGTATCGCGGCGGGCATCGCCTGTTTGTGGGGGCCCGCGCACGGCGGCGCCAATCAGGAAGTGCTTGAGATGCTGGATGAGATCGGCTCCAAGGAGCGGATTCCCGAGTTTATCAAAAAGGCTAAAGACAAGGACGATCCGTTCCGCCTGATGGGCTTCGGGCACCGGGTCTATAAAAATTTCGATCCGCGCGCACGTGTTCTCAAGCAGTCGTGCGACGAGGTTCTTGAGGATCTGGGCATCAACGATCCGCGTCTTGAACTTGCTATGGAGTTGGAGCGGATCGCGCTTCAGGACGAGTATTTCATCGAGCGCAAGCTCTTCCCGAACGTGGATTTTTACTCCGGGATCATCCTGAAAGCCATGGGTTTCCCGACCAGCATGTTCACCGTGCTCTTCGCCGTTGCCCGCACGGTCGGTTGGATTGCCCAATGGAAAGAGATGATCGAGGAGCCCTCGCTTCGGATCGGAAGACCGCGCCAGCTTTACACCGGCCCGGCATCTCGCCCGTTCGTCAAGCTGGAAGACCGGGACTAGGACCCGGTCTTTTCCGTCTCCGGGGGCTTGGAAGCAGGCTCGGGTTTTTTGGGCTCCGGCTTTTTCTGCGGAGGCGCGCCCTTGGCCACGGGTTTTCTCACAGCCTGATTCTTGGCCTGTTTTTTCGCCGGAGGCGGCGCGATCACCCTTCTGGGTTCCTTCATGACCTCCAGCACAAATTCGGCGGCCCTTTGCGAAGGCGTTTTGTCGCTACCGAACCCTATCAATTTGCGAAGTTCGTCGAATTTATCAAGCTGCTTTTGTCGGGCTTCTTCGCTCGAAAACAGCTCCAATAGCTTGTGGGCGATCGACTCAGGGTGGCATTTTCCTTGAATGAACTCGGGGACCACATCTTCGTCTAGTAGGATGTTTGCTAAATGTACTTTTTTGACCTTCACCATAAGCCGCAGGATCAAATAGGTCAGGGGGTTTGTTTTATAAACAATCACATGCGGAATACCAGCATAGGCCAGTTCGAGTGCCACAGTGCCGGAAACGGCGATTGCAATATCGCAAGCCTTGAAGGACTCCCATTTAAATGCCTGGTTCGAGGATACGTGAACAGGATGGTCGAAATCCTTCAATAATATCTGTACGTTGTATTCAGTCGCCGGCAGCGTTGGGACGACAAATCTTATGTTCTTTATTTCTTCAGCGACCAATGCGCCCGAGAGCTTTATGGGGGTACTGATGTTCTTGAACTCGCTCTCCCGGCTACCGAAAAACAATCCCAAGGTCCTCGCATCCGAGGGAATGTCGTTCGCCTCCCTGAAGATCTGCCCTTGCGCCTCGATGGCCTTGGTTTCTGTGACCGGATGACCGACAAACGTCGCCTTGAGATTATGAGGCTTGAAATATTCCGGCTCCATCGGGAACAGGCAGATAATCCCATCCAGAAATTGCGATATGCTTTTGGCCCGGCCTTTTCGCCAAGCCCACACAGAGGGTGCAACATAGTGAATGATTTTGCCTGTGTATCCGCGCTTTCTGAGGGATTTTGCCATCAGGAAGTTAAAATCCGGGAAATCAACCGTGATGACCGCATCCGGGTTTTGTTTAATAATCTCTTCGGCAATCGCCTTAAATATCTTCATGAGACGGGGGATTTTCGGGATGACTTCCCAAATCCCGATCACTGAGATCTGATCGAACGGCAGCAGCACGTTCATGCCTGCCGCCTTCATGCGCGGGCCACCTACGCCGACACACTCCAGTCCCTCAGGCTGAATTTGCTTTAATTCACGGATCAAGCCCCCGGCCAGATTATCGCCCGAATTTTCACCAACAATAAAGAACAGTTTCAAGCAGACCTCCCTGATTGTCCGCACGCAGCGTTATCACTACTTTTTTAGGGGGTGGTCTAATGTCACCCCGAGTACAAACATATTATACGTGTCCGCAATTTCCGCAACCGTTTGAGGATCCAGAACCAAAGCAGCCCCCGTTTGTACAACAATGCCCGATAAACCTGCCTCGCCCGCCTGCCTTAACGTGTCCGGACCAATGGTGGGCAGGTCAAGATCGCGGTCCTGCTGGGGTTTGCAGGTTTTAACGAGGATGGCTCCTCCCGATCTCTTCTGAAGGGCTGCGCACCTTTGTATAAGCGCGTCCGTGCCTTCTGCCGCCTCGACTCCGAGAATTACTCCATCTTGGACAATCACAGATTGTCCTATATCAAGGCCGCCCAGAACCTGCGAGGCCTCTAGCCCCTTATTAATACTTGATTTTTCCTGCTCGTTTGGTTGACGGCGCGAAAGCGCCCCCTCCTTTGCAAGCATTCCTGAAGCGAATTTCTGGACCCCGTGGAGGGTGAATCCTTCTTTTTCCAGCTCCTTTTTCAGGAGGGTCAGCAGCGAGTTATCTCCAAAGGCGCTGACGCCGATGCGCGTCAGAATTTCAAGGCCCTTGAGGTCAGGCTTGAGTTCGCTCAGCCATGGCCGGCGAATTGAGCCCGCCATTACGAGATCTTTTATGCCTTCTTGCTTAAGGGTGCGGATGATCGAGCCTGCAGCGCCCAGTCCCGTCCATAAATGCTGGTAGTTTTTGCGAAGCTCTTCTGACGTCTGGCCATCGAAACCCACGATAAACAGCTCTATGCCTTGGCTTTTGCACTCCTGGGCGAGTTGGATCGGCAATATTCCGCCGCCCGCAAGTATGCCCAACTTGCGAATGCTTACTTCTTCTGAGGCTGACATAAGGGGAAACGGGTTTTTTCGCGGGCGAAGCTTATGATCGACATGATCAGGTCGTCGTTGGCGAAGTCGCTGGCGACCATTTCGAGCCGTTGCTCTAAGGTGCCCTCGTCGCCAAACATCTGGTTAAAGGCCCTCTGCAAGCCTCTGATCTTGTCTTTTGAAAAGCCCCGGCGTTCTAGCCCGACCAAGTTCAAGCCCGCAAGAAAGGCGCGCTCACCCTTGACCCGGCCAAAGGGTATGACGTCGTTTTCAACACCGGACATGCCGCCTACAATCGCGTGGGCGCCGATGCGCACGAACTGATGGACTGCGCTCAACCCTCCAAGTACGGCATAGTCGCCAACATGTACGTGTCCGGCCACAGTCGCGTTATTGGCCATAATCACGTTGTTGCCGATCACACAATCGTGTGCGACATGAGCGGCCATCATAAACAGGCAATTATCGCCGATTACGGTTTTCATAGCGCCGTGCTTGGTGCCGGGGTTCATCGTCACATGCTCACGGATCGTATTGTTCTTGCCTATTATGAGTTCTGACTTTTCGCCTTCGTATTTGAGATCCTGAGGGGGGGTGCCAAGAGAGGCAAAAGGATAGACGGTCGTGCCTTCGCCGATGATCGTCCGGCCCTCGATATGTACATGGGACACGAGGCGTACGCGCTCGCCGAGTTGGACATCCGGCCCAATCACGCAATAAGGGCCGATCACCGCGCTTTCGGGGATCTGTGCGCCGGCGGCGATTATTGCGGTCTGATGGATGTTGCCTGTCATGTCGCGGTCATACTCAAAAAGATCGTTTATCATAGGTTGGGATCGCGGAGCGGACAAGTCACGGTTTGTTGCGAACCGTTACAGGACGACCGCACTAATGCTGCGCATCCGCGATCATCGCGCTAAAGGTCGCCTCGGCGCAGACCTTCTCGCCGACTTTGGCCGTCCCCTTGAATTTCCAGACCGTTCCGCGCGATTGTAGTTTTTCGACGTGAATATGCATCGTGTCGCCCGGCGTGACGGGCCTTCTGAAGCGGGCGTTGTCGATGGTCATGAAGTAAACGATTTTGTTTTTTGATTCCAAACCCATGAAATCAACCACGACGAGCCCGGCCGTTTGGGCCATCGCCTCAACGATCAGCACGCCCGGCATCACCGGAAATCCCGGAAAGTGGCCCATGAACTGGGGTTCATTCATTGTGACATTCTTGATCCCGACGGCACTTTCGCCGGGGACCAGGTTGATGACCCGGTCAACCATGAGAAAGGGGTAGCGGTGGGGGATCATGTTCATGATCCGA
>CAZOVG010000007.1:0-177592 GCA_964583335.1 uncultured Pseudobdellovibrionaceae bacterium
AAATAATTGACTCACTATCAATTACTTAGACTCAAACTTCCGGTTTAACGTCTAATCAAACAACAAAAAAAGATATGAAATCAGCGGACAGGCACAACCTGCGGGGTCTTGTTGCAGTCCGGTCCCGCCGCGTCGTCGGCATAGCAGCGCTCGACATCCGCCGGAGTCTGCCCCGTAGAATCGCCCGCGTTGGCCCGGATGGTTTCGCCCGTGCCGGCGTTCGGCGTGCCGCAGGCTGATCCGAAATCATCGGCGTAGCATTTCCCGTCGCCGCTGCCGCCCGTCGTTGAAGTGCGATTGCCCGATCCGGTCGTGGAGCAGGGGCCGTCAACATCGTCAGCAAAACATTGGCCGACGTTCGGGGGTCTTTGACCCGTGGTGCCCGAACCTGTCGAGCCTCCATTCGTATCGCACGGTCCGGCGGCATCGTCGGCGAAGCAGCGCCCGTCATCGCCCGTCGCAGGGCGAGCGCCGCCCGTCGTTCCGCCCGATCGAGCACCGCTCCCGGGTTCACAGAGATTAAGGCCGTTTTCGTTGACCTGTTCGCGCAGTCTGGGCAAATAGGTATTCTCGCGCATCCCGCGATAAACCTCGCGGAAATTGTAAGGATCGCCACCGCCGCGACCGCCCCACATAAACAGCCCCGCGGGAGAGACGTTACGGCTGCGCAGGTCGTTCATCAGGGACTCGACGTTCGGGTCGCCCCTTAAATCGGAATATTTAAGATCAAGGTTCTGCGGGATGGCGTCGGGCCGAAGACGCTGCGCCAGCCGGAAAAGGTGTTCGTCGGTGACGCCGCCAAATCTCTGGCTCCATTGCGCATCGCGGTGGCGCTGGAACTGGGCGTCGAAGAAAACATCATGTTGCTCCTCGCGCGAAATGCCGATCCGCTCCAACTGCTCGGCGCGGGCCTGATTCCGCTCCGGCTTGCCCATGCCGATATGCGCCAGGAAAATATCGTCCATGTCCGGGTTAAACCGCCCGGTGAGCATGGCCGCGGAAATATCCTTCTCCTCGATGCACAGGGCACGCGCCTGCGCGACCATGATCTCGGTGGCAATCGCTCCGACCTGATCACGGCTGTAGGTCCGCAGGTTATCGCTGATCCCGAGTTTTTGCATCGCCTCGCGGATAAGGGTCTGCTGCCCCGCGTCCGCGCCATCGGGCCGCAGCAGGGATTTATTGGAAACCGTGTCGCCGTTCAGAAGGTCCACATAGACCGCCCGGTTGAAGAACCGATCTTTCACCGGGTTCTCCCACGGCGAGTCCGTGCGCGGGATCTCCGTCCGCGCTCCGGTGGGCAGACGACCGCCCAAAGCATAATCCACAAGCGCGCTCATGGCGCCGGTCCGGCCCAGGTCGCGCATGGCGGGGTTCGGGTGTTCCTGGCCGTTGCGCTGCATGAGCCAGAGCTGGAAAAGCGTTGTCTGCAGATCCTCCTGCTTGACCCCCGCGGCCTCCATTTTCTGGCGCATCAATTCGCGCATGAACGCGACGGTGCGCCCGTCGATCCGCTGAGGCGCGAAATCCACGTCGATCTCCGGGTGCGCGGCCTGCTGCTCCTTGAGATAATCCTTGAGCGCCCTCCCGGTATTTTCAAGAACGTCCGTGTTCGAACCAGGGTTGCCGGTAATGCCGAGATAGGAATCGCTGACCGCCATCAATTCGCGGGCTTCCGCTCCGGCGCTGTTATTGGAGGCGGTGGGGTTGCGCGCGGCGGTCAGGCGGCGCGATTCGGTGTTCAGACTGGTTCGCTGCGCTTCGGGCAGGGCCTGCGCCCGCGCCACAACGTCGTTGATCAGCCCCACGGTTTGCTTGACCCCGGCGCTATAGCGGTTGGCCGTATCGGCGGCGCTGGCCTCGCCGAGCATCTGCAACGCGGCCAGCGTGGCGGCGTCCATCTCGCCCGTGACCTTGACGTCGGTCAGCAGCGAAGCGCGGTTACCCGCAAGCGCCCGCAGGTCGGGCGAGGCGGTGGAAAGGAAAACCTGAATGGATTCGATGGTGCGGCTGTAGCTCTGGGTGAAAGCCGCCTCGCCGGCGTTTTCATTGAGCGCAAGCGCCGTATGACCCCGGTCCACGATCTGCGGAACAACGGCGTTGAGCGCCTTCTTAAGCTCGACTAAAGGACTATCCGGCATTTAACCCTCACCCCGTTTACATTGACGGGATATTAATTCTTATATTTTGACAAATTATACGGGTTTGCCGCCTGTTTTGTCAAACATTCGTGAAGACAGGGGTTTGAGCCCGGAAATGCTAGGAAAACAGGCTCTTATCCGGCCTTGACCAGCTTGTCGTGGTCTTTCTGGCGCACAAGCGTGCTGTAGGCGTCCTGAAGCCGCTTGGTCACCGCTGCGGGCTTGAACTTGATGCCGTCGATCTCGCCCACGGGGGTCAGCTCGGCGGCGGTCCCGGTCAGGAAGATCTCCTGGAACCCGGAAAGCTCCTCGGGCTTGATGTGCCGCTCCTCGACCGTGATGCCCATTTGCCGCGCCAGCGCCATGACGGTCTGGCGGGTGATCCCGTTCAGGAAACAGTCCGGCGTGGGGGTCAGCAAAACCCCGTCCTTGACCGCGAAGAAATTGGCCGCCGACGCCTCGGCGATATAACCCCGGTAATCCAGCATCAGCGCGTCGTCATAGCCTTCGTCCTCCACCGCGTGCTTGGAGATCGTGCAGATCATATAAAGCCCGGCGGCCTTGCTCTGCGTCGGCGCGGTATTCGGAGCAGGGCGGCGCCACGGGGAAGTCTTGAGGCGGATGCCGTTCTCCAGCTTTTCCTGCGGGAAATAGGTGCCCCAGTGCCATCCGGCCACCGCGACATGCGTTTTCGTCTTACGGGCCGAAACGCCCATCTGCTCGCCGCCGCGCCACGCGACCGGGCGGACATAGCCGCTCTTGAGGCCGTTCGCCTCCATGACCTCATACTTGATTTGCTCGATCTCATCGACCGAAAGGGGCATCTCCATGCCCAGGATCTCGGCGGAGCGGATCAGGCGGGCGGAGTGCTCGCGGCTCTTGAAGATGACTCCGTCATACATGCGCTCACCCTCGAAGACGGAGCTTGCATAATGCAAGCCGTGACTCAGGACATGGATTTTCGCCTCGCGCCACGGGAGCATCTTTCCGTTGATCCAGATAAATCCGTCCCGGTCATCGAAGGGCACAAAAGTCATGATTCAAGTCCTTATCTTTTACGTTTACGCATGCCGGATTTCGGTCTACGCTGTCAAAAACCGTGAAAAAACAAGCTATACGCGCATATTTGTTTTGTAAAGAAGATCATGCAGTCCCTTCAAGGCCTCATCGGCGCTCTGGCCCAACAACCCCATATTCTGGTCGTGGACGACGACAGGCGGATATGCCAGCTCGTCTCCCGCTTCCTGATGGCGCAGCAATTCGTGGTTCAGACCGCCGAAAACGCGCAGGAGGCGGCGGAAATGATAAAACGCTTCAGCTTCGACGCCCTGATCGTGGACGTGATGATGCCCGGCCAGAGCGGCCTTGAATTCACCCGCGAACTGCGCAAAACCAGCGCGGTCCCCGTGATCCTCCTCACCGCGCTGGGCGAAGTCGAGGACCGCATCGCGGGGCTTGAGACCGGGGCCGACGATTACCTGCCCAAACCCTTCGAGCCGCGCGAGCTTGTACTGCGCCTGAACGCTGTGCTGCGCCGTGCCCCCGCCGCGCCCGCTAAAACAGGCGATGCCTGTTTCCGCGTGGGATCATGGCTGTTCCGGGTAAGCCGGGCCGAACTCGAACACGAGGGCGGAGAAAAACCCCTGCAACGCCTGACGACCGTTGAATCCAATCTCCTGCGCGCCCTCTGCGAAAGCGCGGGCCAACCCCTCAGCCGCCACGATCTGGCCGTGCGCTGCGGCATGGACGCGGCCGGGGAGCGCACAATCGACGTGCAGGTCACAAGATTGCGCCGCAAGATCGAGGACGATACGAAAAACCCGCGCGCGCTGGTCACAGTGCGCGGCAAGGGCTACAGGCTCCACGCCGACCGGATAGACTAGGTAAGGGGCTCAAGGCGATGGATGGCGGCCAAACGAAAAAACGCAAATGGTTCAAGACCGTACTGCCCAAGACTCTTCTGGGCCGCTCCCTGCTGATCCTGATTACGCCCGTATTCCTCATACAGGTGATTTCCACCTATGTGTTCTTCGACCGCCACTGGTACAAGATGGCCAGCCGCCTCTCCTACGCCGTAGCGGGGGAGGTCGTGCTGATCGCCAATCTGATCGAAGCCAACCCGGACCCGGCGGCGGCGGAGTCTCTGGCCGCGCTGGCTGGAGACCGCCTCGACCTGATCGTCAGCTACCGCCCCGGCGAAAAAGTGGAAGGGCCGAGCCTCCGGCCCGAGGGCCGCTGGGCGAATTATATTGCAGAGAGTTTTACAGAGGAGTTGAAGCAGCAAACGCAAAACCCCTTCACCGTCGATGTCGATTTTCAGGAAAAATGGGTCGAGGTGCGCCTGCAACTGAAAGACGGCGTCATGCATGTCTCGCTGCCGCAGCGCCGACTGTTCACCTCCACCACCTATATTTTCCTGCTCTGGGTTTACGGATCGTCGGCGGTCCTTCTGCTGATCTCGGTCCTGTTCATGCGCAACCAGATCCGCCCGATCCGCAAGCTCTCAATCGCCGCCGAACGGTTCGGCAAGGGCAGGGACGTCGAAAATTTCAAGATCGAGGGCGCAAAGGAGGTCCGACAGGCCGGGCAGGCCTTCATGGATATGCGCACCCGCATTCAAAGACAGATCCAGCAAAGAACGACTATGCTGGCCGGGGTCTCGCACGATCTGCGCACGCCGCTCACCCGCATGCGCCTGCAACTGGCGCTGCTGGGCGATAGCCCCGACATCGACGCGCTCAAGGGCGACATCGACGAAATGGAAAAAATGATCGAGGGCTACCTCAATTTTGTGCGCGGCGACGGCAACGAACAACCCCTGGTCACCGACATGATCCCCCTGATCGAGGGCGTGATCGTTTCGGCCAAGCGGCAGGGGTGCGACATCGCCTTCGCGCATGACGGACAAGACGGCCTCTCGATGACGCTGCGCCCGCTGGCGATGCGCCGCTGCCTGATGAACGTCATCGGCAATGCCGCGAAATACGCCACGAAAGTCTGGATTTCCGTCGAAAAGCCGGAAAAGCGAACCGTCCTGATTACCGTTGAGGATAACGGCTCCGGCATCCCCGAAGATCAATATGAAGAGGTCTTCAAACCCTTTTACCGCGTCGATGCGTCTCGAAATGTGGATACCGGCGGAGTGGGGCTGGGCTTGCCGATCGCCATGGATGTCGTCCACGCCCACGGCGGCACGATCTGGCTGGAGCGCAGCCCTCACGGCGGCCTCGCCGTGAAGATCCGCTTGCCGCAATAAAAACCTGAAATCAAAGAGATTAAAGCAGCCGCGCCCCGTTCGGCACGACTTGATCGCAATCAGCCAGAACAATCTCCCCGGCCTCGTCCGCGAACCCCAGCGTCAGAACTTCGGACATGAACGGGCCGATCTGCCGGGGCGGAAAATTCACAACAGCCATAACCTGCCGCCCGATGAGCGCCTCGGGCGTATAATGTGCAGTAATCTGGGCGGAGCTTTTCTTGACCCCAACCTCCGGCCCGAAATCGATCACGAGCTTGATGGCGGGCTTTCGGGCTTCGGGGAAAGGTTGAGCGTCAACAACGGTGCCGATGCGGACATCGACCTTGAGAAAATCGTCATAAGTGCATGAAACAGTCATCAGGCTTTCATAATCAAAAAGCCCTAAACACGCAAGCCGATCAGGCCGCGCGCTTGTCTTCGTCGTCCTGCGGCGTTTCGATCGCGGACTTGATTTCCTTCAAGCTGGCCTTGAGCCGACGGTTCAGGACGCCCGACGTTTCGGCGTTGGAGTTCCGCACCATCTCGCCGATCTCGTTCATCCCGGCGATCGTCGTCTCATAGCTTTTTTTGATGAGCTCGGCGTTGCGGGCGAGGGCGTCCTCGGTATTGCCGTCCTTGAGGATCTCGGAGGTCAGGCAATTCTGCTCCTTCAAGATCTGGGAGAAAATCTCAGCTTGACGGGTGGCTATGGACTGGAAGCTGCGGAAAGCAATTTGCTGCGCCTCGGCCAGCGTCTGGAAATTGCGGCGCTGGGTCTCGATCAGCCGGGCCATATCAAACGGCGCCTTGGGAAGGCCGCTATCCTTGAGAAATTCAGTGTAGGGGAAAAAACCCTTGAAATTAAAATCTTGCGCCATGAAAAGCCCCTAACAAATTAAAACCGAATGAAAATAATGATGCATAAACATGCTAGATTTTAATAGAATCGAAGTCAAGAAGTTTACACCCCGCACAAATCCCGAAGCAGTGGATAATATTGCTGCGCCGATACGCCCGGGCTTTATTGTTATGAAAATCTAGCGAACAAGTATTTGCCAGTTTTTTGAGCATTTTAGCGATCTTTTAACGCCTTTCCTGCACTGTACAGTTGGGAGTATCCCTGTAAAGGACGCTTCCGGCTGGCGGTTTCCGCCCGCTTCAACGGGGCAACTGGAATAAAAATGAAGAATAAAAAGGGCAAATGGAGCAAAAAACGCTCGGGCGCACGCCCCGGCCTGTGGCTGACCTCAGGTTTGGCGCAGGCGATGGTCCTGCTCAACGGGGTGATCCTGACCGTAACCGCCTTCTATATTCTCAATATTTTCGTCAAGGGCATGTCAAACGAGGAGTTCCGCTCGATCGCCGAAGACGCCGGGCGTGTGTTCGTGGAGGAAATCTCAGGCCAGGAAAATACCATGCGGCTGGTTTCCAGCGTCCTGATGCTCTCCGAAAACGCCAATAAAACGCATGTTCTGGAGCAAATCCGCCGCAACGTCCCGGGCCTGAGCGACTTCGAGCAGGTTATCTGGATCTACGAAGCCTCTCCGGGCGCATGGCAATACAAGACGCTTTTTGAATCTCCCCGTATCGCAAGCAAGCAGGCCGATTATTCCCTCGTGCCCAACCAGAAGCTGATCACCCAGATCGTACAGGATAAATATTTCGACGACGACCGCCTGCGCGTCGTCACCGACCTCCCGGGCATGAATTATGTTGAGACCAGCGCCGCCCCGCCGACGATGGAACGTCCCTTCGCGTATGTAAAAGTCGTAAGAAAAAACAGCTCCAAGGATGGCGTGATTTTTGGTATCGGTCGCCCCGAAAATCTCATCGATCAGAGTTGGCTGGAGAAGCAAGGCTCGGTCTATACGCTGGGTATCAAGGAGACCACGACCGCACGAAACCTTTACAATATGGAGAACGACCGCAACGGCGTTCAGTCGGTTGCCTATTCGCAAAATTACAACTTTTCTGTAGGCAACAGCGAATGGCAAATTCTTCTGCAATTCTCCAAAAAGAAGAACATGGCCTATATCGAGCAGATACCCTACCTGATCTTGCTCTTCGGCATTGCCCTGACGGTCATTGGAACACTTTTCGTGCGCAACAACCAGACGCAGTCCAAGCGCGTCGCCCTCATGAACAAGGCGCTTGAGCAAAAAAATCTGGAGCTTGAGACGGAGATCGGAGAACGCGAACGCCTGAACAGCGCATTGCAAAAAGCCGACCGCGAAAACCGCGCGGTGATTGACTCGGTCAGCGACATCATTTTCGAAACGGATACAGAGGGTAATATCCTCTTCCTCAGCGCTTCATGGCGCAAGATTACGGGCTTCGATCAGGATCGCTCGAAAGGCAATAACCTGTTCGCCATGCTTAATCCCGAGGATCAAGCAAAGCAAAAAAAGGAATTCGACATGATGGTGCGCGGCCAGAAACAGGCCTATCGCACCTTCACGCGCATCCGAACGGCGGAGGGCACGTTCCGCTCCGTCGAACTGGCCATCTCCATGATCCGGCAGGACGAAAACAAAAACCTGCGCGTTGTGGGAACCATCACCGACGTCGAGGAACGCCGCCGCGCGGAACGGGCCTTGGCCGAAGCGGAAAAGAAATACCGTACGATCGTTGAAAACGCCGCAGGCGGTCTCTATCAGCTCACCCCGGAGGGGATCTACCTCAGCGCCAACCCCGCGATGGCCCGCATTCTGGGGTATGCAGGGGTCGAGGAATTGCTGCGCGACGTCAAGAACGCCAACGGCGTGGTCTATATCGACCGGGAGGAGCGCGAAGCCTTCGTCAATGCCTTGATGCGCGCGGGCCAGATCAACGGTTACGAAACGCAGGTATTCAAAAAGGGCGGCGCCAAAATCTGGGTCAGCGAAAACATCCGCTGCGTCAAGGACGAGAATGGCCACATCCTCTACTTCGAGGGCAGCATGGAGGACATTACGAAACGCAAGGAGGCGGAAATCGCCCTGCGCGAGGCGAAGGTCCAGTCCGATATGGCCAACCGCGCCAAAACCGAATTCATCGCCAACATGAGCCACGAGCTGCGCACGCCCCTGAACGCGATCATCGGCTTCTCGGAGATCATGAAGAACGAGGTCATGGGCCCGCTTGGTGCCGACATGTACCGTGATTACGTCAAGGATATATATAAGAGCGGCAAAGGCTTATTGAAGATTATTAATGAGATACTTGATATATCCAAGATCGAGTCCGGCGACCGCGAGATCAACGAGAGCGAGTTTTCCTTCGCCAACGTGCTGGAAACCTGTCTGGCGCTTCATAATACGAAGGTTCAGGACAAGAGCATCGTGATTGCCAACAACGCCAAGGATCTCCCCCACATCATCGGGGAGGAACTGGCGGTCAAACAGATCATCACGAACATCTATTCCAACGCCGTCAAATTCACGCCCGACGGCGGGCGCATCACCCTGATGTCCACCTTCGACCATGACGGCTCTCTGCGCTTCTCCATCTCCGACACCGGGGTCGGCCTGAGCAAGGATGAAATCCAGAAGGCCCTCTCGCCCTTCGGCCAGATCGACAACGCGCTCGACCGCTCCGGCTCCGGCGCAGGCCTTGGCCTGACACTCTCCAAATCCATGATGCAGCTGCACGGCGGCGATCTGGAAATTCTCTCCGAA
This sequence comes from uncultured Pseudobdellovibrionaceae bacterium, assembly GCA_964583335.1. GTDB lineage: Bacteria > Pseudomonadota > Alphaproteobacteria > Micavibrionales > Micavibrionaceae > JAGNKE01. The sequence goes on from CAZOVG010000007.1 coordinate 9,036, forward strand.
AAGGGCATCGGCACGACCGTCAGCCTCATCTTCCCGCCCGAGCGCGTCTCCTGGCGCGAAAAGAAGGCCCCGCCGGGCAAGTCAGCGGGCATGCCCACGCTGGATATCCAGAACACCGGCGATACCGTCTAGAACGCCTCGTCCCCGTCATAATCGAGCGCCTTGCGCGCCGTATCATACGAAAACCCGGCCCGGGCCAGCGCCGCAAGATCCTTGCGCAAAAGGGCGGGGTCCTGTTCCCCCGCCCGGAACGGTCCGATCCGCTTACGCCGCGCGAATTTAAGGGCGGCCGCAAGCTCGGCCTCGCTGTCGCTGACGCCGCTTTCGTCCCGCAAGCTCTCAAGGGCAGTTTCGATCTGGTCCTTTCGCAACCCGCGCTCGGTCATCTTGGCCGTGATCGCCTTGCGCGAACGCCCCCGCCGCCGGAGAGAGTCCGCCACCCCGCGCGCATAAACCGTATCATTCAAAAGGCCCGAACCCTCGAACCGCGCCGCCAGAGCGTCCACCATCGCCCGGCACGCCTCGAAATCCTGATCCGGGTGCGCCATGCACGATTTTTTGACCTTGCGCATCATGACGCTCTTGAAGTGCGCCGTGCTGGCCGAAAACCGCTGGAGATAGTAAAGCCCGGAATTATGCAGATAGGTTTCCGTAATTTTTTTAGGAATCTTTTTCGCTGCCCTGTGCCTTGTGGGGGCGGCACCGCTTTTGCTGTTGACCGTATTCGGTTCTGCTTTATGCTTTGGACCTTGCATAAAACCAACTTATCCTAGGTTAAAGCGTATGAAAATGGTGATAACGGAGCCGGGCGAACGTCGTATAAAGGGCATTAACCATATCGGCCTCTACACCCTTGTCCGCAAGGAGGTCGAACGCTTCCTGAAAGTTTATACCCAGACGCTGATCGCCCCGGCGATTACGACGCTGCTGTTCTACACGGTCTTTGCATTGGCCTTCGGCGGTTTGGAAAGAAAGATGGATAACGGTCTGTCTTACCTTGATTTTCTGGCGCCGGGACTGGTGATGATGGCGATGGCGCAGAACGCCTTCTCCAACACCTCGTCCTCGCTGGTGATCTCAAAAATTCAGGGTAACATCGTCGATCTGCTCATGCCGCCCCTCTCCGCCGGGGAAATCCTGACCGGCTATCTGGTCGGCTCGGTCATTCGCGGCATTGCGGTCGGCTCTGCGACGCTGGCATTGCTTTATGTCTTCGTGCCGCTCCCCTTTCACGCAGTCATCGCCATTCTGGGGTTTGCCGTTCTGGGCACATGGATGATGGGCGCGCTCGGCCTGATCGCCGGCATCTGGTCCGAAAAATTCGACCACATCGCCGCCTTCACGAACTTTATCGTCACCCCTCTGACGTTTCTTTCGGGAACATTTTACAGAATCGACATCCTTCCGCAGCCCTGGGATCTGGCCGCCCACCTGAACCCTTTCTTCTATATGATCGACGGGTTCCGGTATGGTTTTATCGGACAGGCCGACGGCAGCGTTCTGGCCGGGGTGCTGATGCTCCTGACCCTGAACACCGCTCTAACCGTTCTGGCTTATAGAATGTTCAAGAGCGGCTACAAGATTAAGGGATAACCCTGCCATGCCCGATGCCGTCGCGACCTTCGATCTGGTGCGCCCCGATTTGCGCGGGCGGATCGTGCGGCTGGATGGCGTTCTCGATGAGATCCTGAACCGCCACGAATACCCCGCCCCGGTCGCACACCTCACGGCGGAGACGGTCCTGCTTACGGCGCTTTTGTCCTCAATGCTAAAATTCGACGGGATATTCGCGTTGCAGGCGCAGGGCGACGGACCCGTGCGCATGCTGGTGTCGGATATGACCTCCGCCGGGATCATCCGCGCCTGCGCGTCCTTTAATCCCGATCAGGTCAAATCCACGGACTCCGCCCTATTCAAACTCCTTGGCGCGGGCCATCTGGCCTTCACCGTCGATCAGGCCGGAGGAGGGGACCGCTATCAGGGCATCGTCGAACTCAAGGGGGGCAGCCTGACCGAGTGCGTTCAGCATTATTTCCGCCAATCCGAACAGATCCAGACGGGCATCAGGCTGGCCGCCGCACGTTTTGAAACAGGCTGGCGCGGCGGGGCCATCATGCTCCAGCGCGTCCCGGGAACCGCGTCTGAAAACGACGAAGACCCTCAGGAGTCTTGGCAAAGGGCGATGATCCTGCTCCAGACCTGCACGGACGCCGAACTCCTCGACCCGCAAATCCCCGAGTCCGATTTGCTCTTCAGGCTCTTCCACGAGGAGGGCGTAAACCTCTACAACCCCTCGGAAATCAGACACGGCTGCCGCTGCAGCCCGGAAAAGGTTGAAAACCTCCTCCGCGCGATGGACCCCGTAGAGCTGGACTCACTCGCACAAGATGGTAGGATCGACATGAAATGCGAATTTTGTGGCCGTGCCTACGATCTCCTAAGGAACGACATCACAGCAAAAGGACAAAAGGCATGAAAACCAAGACAAAGACACACACCCTGAAAACGCTGGCCCTTATGGGCCTGGCCTCCGTGGCCCTGACGGGCTGCACCACGACGAAGGCACCTCCGGTGGAGCGCATGACCTTCGAGAGCCTCGATCCGTTCGCGCTCTACGTCGCCTCCTATGAAATCCAGAACCAGACGCCCGAGGCCAGCGGGCTCATCCCGCAGGACGAGCGGCAGGAAGACGGCTTCGTCGCCTCCGTGAACAAAACGGTCGAGGATTACCTCCGCCATCGCTTCTCCTCGGTCGGCTCAAACGGCAAGTTTCTGGCCGTGCTTAAGGAGGCCTCCCTGAAAAAGAGCGTCCTGCCCTCCGACAACAAGGTCGGCGCATGGATGAAGGTCGATAACCGCGACCGCTACGACATGAAGGTTGTCGTGCACATGGCTATGTTCGGCGTCGGTCAATTCGAGAAAAAGAGCATCGACGTGATCGCCAATCGCATGATCACCGTGCCCGAGCACTATACGCTGGCCGAGCGCGAACAGCTCCAGATGCAGGCGCTCGACAACCTGCTCGACGACCTCGACGGCTCGATCCAGCAGGTTCTGAAGGAGGATTTCCAAATCCTGCAAGCCGACTGAATTAACGGCGCCAGAAATAGGGCGTGAAGATCACGAGCACGGTGAACATCTCAAGCCGGCCCAGAAGCATGGCGAAGCAAAGCGCCCACAAGGCAGAGTCGCTGAGCGACGCGTAGCTGCCGAGCGGCCCGACTGTTGGGCCGAACCCCGTGCCCAGATTGGAGAGACATCCGAGCGTGGCGCTCAGTGCAGTCACGAGGTCCAGACCGGTTAACGAAAGAACGGCCGAGATCACGGCAAAGGACAAGGCATAAACACACAAAAAGCTCATAACCGATACCGGCACGTCGGGGGGCATGGGCTTGCGGTTATAATGCGGCAGGAAAACGCCGTGCGGATAGATCAGCTTGTAAAGTTGGACCTTCACGACGGAATAGAGAATCTGAAACCGGAAAATCTTGATCCCGCTCGTGGAGGACCCCGAACAGCCGCCCACCGCGATCAGGAAGAACATCAGCGTCATGCAGAAGCCTCCCCACAGGCTGTAATCTTCAAAGAAAAAACCCGTTCCGGTCATAAGGGAAACAGTGTGGAACGTCGCCGTGTGCAAAGCTTGCGGCCAGTCATAAAGCCCCTGGTTGTAAAGCGCGAAGGTAACGACAAGAACGCTCAGCACCACCCCGGTCAAAAACCAGCGCACTTGCATGTCGCGGAAAATGTGCCCCGGACTCCCCCGTACGGCCTTGATGTACAGCACGAACGGCAGGCAGCCCATCAGCATAAAAACGATGGCCACGGCTTCCGTGGCAGCATTATTTATGGAGGCAAAAGAATTGGGAAAGGTCGAAAAGCCACCGGTCGATATGGTACTCATGCTCAGCACCACCGCGTCGAAAACCTGCAAGCCCGTACCCATATATAACAGGGCGCATGTAACGCTGAGCACGAGATAAAGTATAAACAGGCTCGTCACCAACTGCATCGTGCGCGAGAAGATTTTTTCCGTGTCGGCATACTCCCGCCGGAAAATCTGCATCCCGCCAATATTGAGGAACGGCAGAAGCGATATGGACAGAACGATCATCCCGATCCCGCCCAGCCATTGCAAGAGGGCCCGCCAAAGAAGAAGGCCCGCAGGAACCTTCCCAAGGTCCGGTATAACCGTTGCCCCCGTTGTGGTCAGGCTCGAAATGGACTCGAAGAATGAGGCCGTCCATGTCATTTGCAGGGAGGAGAGCCAGAACGGTAAAGCCGCAAAGATCGATAGAATCACCCACGACGACACCGCCAGAATAAACGCCTCACGGATGGACAGAGAAAACCCCCCGCCAGTATTACTCAGAACCATGGCCCCGCCAAAGAAGGCCGTAATGATGATGCAGATAAAAAAGACCCTCCAATCATCATGTCCGAAATAAAAATCGGCCAGCATAGGCAGAGTCATACTAAGCGCTAGAATCGAAAGCAGAATGCCGTTGATGAAAAGGATCGGTCGAAGCTGCACGGTGGTCCCCGCTTGAAGCCGCGCAAAAAAAGGGCGGCATAAAAAACTGGCTTAAGGATAAAGCCAAAAAAAAGAAGCGCAAGTTGATCCCGCGCTTCTTTTAAATACACTGAGAGAGCGTATCCTTATCTAAAGGAAATGTTGGCGCGGCGGTTGGCCGGTTCGCGAACGTTATCGGGTGTCGGAACGAGCAGTTCGTCCTCGCCACGGCTCTCAATATTGATCAAATTCTCAGGAACGCCGAGCTTAACCAGTGAGTCGCGAACGGCCGAACCACGCTTGAACGCCAAACGCTGGTTGTAGTCAGACGGGCCGGACGTGTCCGCATGCCCTTGAATATTCACCTGAGAGGGCGGGTTCTTGGCAACTTCCTTCGCGACAGCTTCCAGAACGCTCTGGGCGCTGGAGCTCACGTCGTAGGCATCCCAGTTGAAGAACACGAGGTACATCGCCTCTTCGGGGATCATCGGAGGCGGTTCATCGGCCGAAACGGCCTGAGGCGCTTGGTGAACAAGGCCTTCCAGCTCGTTCATGGCTTCCTCAAAACCTTTTTTACAGGTCAGGATGTCATGAGTCTGCCAGTTCTCTTCCTGCTGCTCGATCCAGCAATCGTAATTCACTTGTGCCTTGGCGGCTGTGGCCGGGGCGATCTCACGTCCGCCGAGGTCGAAGGCGACAACCAGACGACCGCGCGCGGCGCCAAGTTCTTTAATATGCGCCTCGCTGAGGTTCCAGTCGTTGACAGGCTCGGGCATAACGCTCTCACCGGAGGCCGCAGCCAGTCCCTTGCGCGCGAAGTGCAGCGCATCAGGGTAATCGAACATGTCCTTAAGTTCGCGATTTGCGAAGGTTTGATACTCGGCGGTCAAGGCCTGCGTAAAGGGGCTTCCGACGGCTTTGGCCTCATTGAGGGCATCAACTTCACTGTAAGTGTCGAACACCGTACATCCGCTCAGTGCGAGCGTGCCCATGGCCAAAATAACATTACGCAAGGATTTCATAATTTTTGCCCCCTCAAATAAAAGCAAATCTATAGAGTCTACTCCGAAAACATTGTCCACCGGGTTATGCACCCATTGAAAACGCTCAACTACAGTTTTTAACCGTAGAAGAACGCAAAGTAAAGCTTAGTTTATGATTTTTAAGATTTTTTATGGTCACAACCCTGTGGAGGAATATTTTTTTGCATTGCACAAAAAAATGGGCCACATATAATTAAAGCAATCGAGTAAGCAACGGAAACAGGGAATAAAAACATGGCAACACGCAAGGCAGAAGTCAAAAAAGCCGCCTTCCTCGTCGAAAACGGATTTTCAGAGGCGGATTACGCCGACGCCGCTTCGATTCTGGAAAAGGACGGCTGGTTTACGCGGATTATTGGCCCGGGCGGCCAGAGCGTACGCGGCTGGAAGGGCGGCGCGTGGGGCAATCTTTTCGCTGTTTCGGACGGAATCGAAGACATCACGATCGGTGATTATGGGCTCCTTGTTATCCCGGGCGGGCGCAGAAGCGTTGAAAAGCTGAAGCTTCACCCCGGTCTCACGCCGCGCCTGCAGGCGTTCCTGGCCTCTAAAAGGCCTGTCATCGTTTATAACCACGCGGTGGAACTGCTGCTGGGTGGCGCCGAGATCGTGAATGGCCGCACGGTGGCCGGGCCCGAGGAACTCGCTATTGGTATCCGTACGATCGGCGGTGAATGGACACAGGCATCCTCCGCCGCAAGCGGCGATCTTTTGACGCTGTCGTCCAGAAATCCAGCTTTTAGCAAGGAAATCAGAAGCTTCCTGAAAAAACTGACGGTCCAAGAAGGCGCGTCCGTTGAAAAAGGCCTTCGAGCAGGCAACAAACAGAACAAAGCCGCTTGATTTCCGTCTGCCCTTTCGCATATGTAAGGGACAACAGGCAAAAATGAACGGATAAGACGTCATGCGCGCAGAAATTCAAGCAGTTGTGAGCGACATCGAAGAGTCGCTGGCCCTGCTGAGGAGGAATCTTTGACTGGGATTCCGCTGTCCTTCGCCTCGAAGAACTGAACAACCTCACCGAAAATCCCGATCTCTGGTCCAACCCTGAAAAGGCGCAAAAGCTCATGCGCGAGCGCACGCAGGTCGCAAACGCGGTCGAGGGCGTCCGCACCATCGAAGCCGGGATGCGCGACAATCTGGAGCTGATCGAACTGGCCGAGGCCGAGGGTGACGCGCAGATGGTCGCAGAATCCGAAGCAGCGCTAAATCAGGTTATGGAAACAGCCCGCCGCAAGCGCCTCGAAAGCCTCCTGAGCGGCGAGGCCGACAATAACGATGCCTACCTTCAGGTCAACGCCGGAGCAGGGGGCACGGAAGCTCAGGATTGGGGCGAGATTCTGGCCCGCATGTATATGCGCTGGGCCGAACAGCACGGCTACAAGGTGAGTGTGATTGAGCGCAGCGACGGGGAGGAGGCGGGCCTGAAGTCCTGTACCTTCAAGATCGAAGGGCCGCAGGCCTATGGCTGGCTCAAGACCGAAACCGGCGTTCACCGCCTCGTGCGCATTTCGCCCTACGATTCCAGCGCGCGCCGCCACACCAGCTTCGCCTCCGTCGCCGTTTCGCCCGTCATCGACGACGATATCAATATCGAGATCGAGGACAAGGACCTGCGCGTCGACACCTACCGCTCCAGCGGCTCGGGCGGACAGCACGTCAATACGACCGACAGCGCCGTGCGCGTGACTCATATCCCCACAGGGATCGCGGTCGCCTGTCAGGCCGGAAGGTCCCAGCATCAAAACAAGGCCGAGGCGCTCCGTCTCCTCAAGGCCAAGCTATATGAGGCCGAACTCAACCGCCGCGAAGAGCAGGCCGCAAAGGAGCACGGCGAGAAAACCGACATCGGCTGGGGCCATCAGATCCGCTCCTACGTCCTCCAGCCCTATCAGATGATCAAGGATTTACGCACCGGGGTGGAGACCTCGAACGCTCAGGGCGTACTGGACGGCGACCTCGATGAATTTCTGGAAGCCAGCCTAGCCCTCGGCGCAGGTCGCTCCCGTTCTTGAATTCCTCTCAACCTATAATTCATATAATTTCATTAATTACAGGACATTAAAGGACTTTTTGAAATTATATTTTGAGAATTATGGGTAAACGTGTATGATCGGGGCCGAATTTCGTAAATACTAGGGTGCTCGAAAATCATGCAGAACGGCGGAAAAGCTGCGGCGGACGCGAAGACGCGTAAGGCGTATAAAAAAGGCCGTGCCGGGCGATATCTTTTTGCAATCGGTTTAATGGCCTCGGTGGCGTTAGTCGCCCTCCCGTCGGATTCATACGCTGCAAAAAAAATCAGCAACAGCCAGCTTGAGGATCGTCTGAAGCAACTTGAGCTTGAGAACGAACAACTGCGCAACGTGCTGGATCGTTCTCGCAACGAGGTTCCCCAGATCCCGCAGGAAAACCTTCAAACTTTGCCTCAGGTTCAGGTCGAGTTAGAGCCGGGACAGGGCAAAGCCCTTGATTACAGCAAAAAAATCCGCGAACTGGAGCGCCGCAACAAGGAGCTGGAGCAAAAGATCGCCGAAATTGCGCAGGGTTTGCAAAAAAATCTGGGCATTCTGGAGCAAAGCCAGAAAGCCCTCACCGAAGCCCGTAAGGAAAACGAAAGCCTGAAGCAGTCGAAGTCCGGCAATAATAAATCCGGGCAGGAGGAACTGGGCCGTCTGGCTAAGGAAAACAACGCCCTCAAGGCGAAGATCCAGGAACTGGAAGCCCAAAGCGCCCAAATGCAATCCGCCTCCGATCCCGAGCGTATCGGGCAGTTGCAGAACATGCTGGGCGAACTGCAGGCCGAAAACCGCAAACTCGCACAGGCCTTGGCAGAAATGAGCACACAGGCACTGGCCTCTGAAAAGAACCGCACGCAAGACGCTCTAGCCGCCCGCGAAGGGCAGGAGGCCAAGAGCCGACTCGCCGCACTCGAACAGAAATATGAAGCGCTTCAAGCGGAAAATAACGCTCTTAAGAAGGGCGGCAAGGGCTCGGGCGGGCCTGAGGTTGAAGAACTCAAAGCCCAGAATTCAAGCCTCCGTCAGACGATCCAGGCTCAGAACGAAGCCTTGCTGGCCAGCGACGACGCAATCAAACTCAATGCGCGCCTGAAACAAGAGAATGCCGACCTTAAACTGGCGCTCCAACAGGGAGCAGGTGGCGTTCAGGAAAACCAGCAGACCATCATGGCTTTGCAAGCCGAAATTGCGACCTTAAAAACGCAGATCAGCAAAGGCGGCGTCGATGCGGCCAGCCTTGAAGGGCTGAAACAGACGGTCCAAAACCTCAAGGCCGAAAATGAACAACTGCGTCAGGCGAGCCTGAATGTAAAAGACGCGCCGCAAACTGGCGCAGGCAATAGCACGGCGCTGTTGGTTAAAGTGCGCGATCTTGAGCAGCGGCTTGATAAGGAACGCGCAGCGACCTCTGAATATCGCAAGATGATCAAGCAATATCAGGATCAGGGCGCTGCGCCCTCTCAAAGCGAAGGGCAAAGCGTATACGCGCCCGAGGTCCGGGCTTTGATGCTCGAAAATCAGGAACTCCGCGCCCGCATTGAATTGCTGGAAGGGGCTTCCGGCCGTAAGTCAGCGCCGCAGGATCAGAATCGCCAAAGTGCACTGGAGGCCGTTCCCGTCGCGGAGGTGCCGGTGGTGCTGCCCGATATGCCGACCGCCAGCGAGTTGCTGGAGACCGAGCCGGAGACAAAGAACGTCCAGCTCATCCGCAAGAATTACAAGCCGCTTCCTGAAATGCCGACCGCCGGCCAACTCATGGCGGAGGACTCAGGATCCGTGACCCAAAATCTCGGCGGCGATGCGCTGCCGGACATTAACAAAATTGCGCCCGCAGCCATCCAGCCTGCGTCGGGATCGGACTCGGGCGCCGCGCTGATGGAAACAGATAAGGGCATCAAGCAGGTGCGCAATGACAGCGCCGCGCCAGAAGAGCGCAAGCCGGCTATAAGCAAGCCGGAAGAAAAGCGTACGATCCACACCAACGGCTGAAGACAGCCCGGTAGAGCCATGAAACAAAAACGGGGCCTGCGCCCCGTTTCGTTTTATGGAACATCGAATTCAAAACAACCTACTTCGGCTTCTTCGTCTTGTCATCCTCGGAAGGCTGCCCGTAAGTCGTGCCGAACGGCGACATCATCTTCAGGGTTTTCTCGAACATTTCCATGTTCTGGCGTCTCAACTCCTCAAGGCTCGTCATGCCGGGAAACATACCCTCCATGGTGCGCATCCCCTCGAACGACTTGTTGATCTGTTCGCGCATGCGTTCCTGATTTTTCACAAACAGGTCGAGCGTCTGTTCAAGATAGCCCGGAATGAAATTCTGAACCTTGTCGCCGTAAAACCCGATGAGCGTCCGCAGGAAATTCGTGGGCAGAAGATTCTCGCCCTGCGATTCCTGATCGACGATAATCTGCGTCAGGACAGAGCGCGTGATGTCGTTACCAGTCTTGGCATCCTGCACCACGAAGTCGTGGCCTTCCTTGACCATCTCGCACAAATCGTCAAGAGTTACATAGCTGCTGCGCCCCGTGTCATAAAGTCTGCGGTTCGCATATTTCTTGATAATAGTCGGCCCATCTTTGCCGTTACGTGTTCTGGCCATGCTGCACCTTCGCAATCAACATTTCAATTTTCGTGAGTTATTTTACATTATGCACAAAAATGCTGCAAAAAAAAGTACTCATTGGTTAACGCAAAACTTATAATGCTGCAAGATGACAAAAAGAACATACGACAGCATGAATAATCAAAGGAAAGGGCCGTACCCTTTACTTGCTCATCTGGGCATGGTCGCTGCATCAAAGACGGAGACGCACAACGGTATAGCCGAGCATGCCGCGCCATATTTCTCCGATCTCAAAATAAAAAAAATCGAGCATGTCGTGCGGGGTGTCCAGACGTATCTAAACCATCCTTACCGTGCGCAGCAGGAAGAGGGGATAAGAGTCTGGAAAAAGGGCAGCGCCACCATAAGAAGTCTTTACGAGGCTCAGAACGGCCCGCAGTTGGACAAGGCCGTGCTCCTTGTTCCCTCCCTGATTAATTCCTCTGCAATATTCGATTTATGCGAAGGCCGCTCTATGGCGTGTTTCCTGCGGCAAAACGGATATGCAGTCTACCTTCTGGACTGGGGCGACACGGCGCAGGACACAGAGCCGCTAAACCTCTCCTCCGTGATCGAAAAGCGCTTGATCCCCGCCTTGCGAGCAGTATCCGACCACGCACAAAAACCCGTCTCTGTGGTGGGCTACTGTATGGGCGGAACATTGTCGCTGGCTGCGGCCACGCTCGCGCCTCATGAGATTGACCGCTTGGTCCTTCTTGCTGCGCCGTGGGATTTCCGCGCGGGCCAAAATCTGCTCTCGGACCGCGTGCGCGGATGGGCGCCGCTTATCCTGCCGCAACTGGATCAAAGAGGAAGACTCCCGGCGGAGTGGACCCAAACCCTTTTCGCAACCCTGGACCCGCAAGGCTCCGCAAAAAAGTTCGCCCGTTTCGCTGACATGAATCAGGAATCCTTCGAAGCGAAACTCTTTGTTGCGGTTGAGGATTGGTTGAACGAGGGCGTCGATCTCGCCCCGGCGATCGCGCGCGATGTGCTGCAACAATGGTTCGCGCTCAACGCGCCCGTAAAGGGGGAGTGGATGGTCGGCGCTACCAAGGTGGAGATCTCGGCGCTGGATATGCCTATACTGGTCGTGGCCTCCGACGCCGACCGCCTCGTGCCGTTCGAAGCCGCACATGCGGTCGCACAATCCATGCACGCTGGCCGCGCACAAACGCATCGCCTTGCATGCGGGCATATCGGCCTAATCGCGGGCAGCAAAGCCGTCGCCGAAGTCTGGACCCCCGTTGTGCGCTGGCTTGCCGGGTGACGATCCCTTCGCAGTCGCGGAAAATCGCGACTTTGTGCTTGAAAACTTTGCTTCGGCTGTTATTTTGTCCCAACCGTATTTTTTAATTCTTTTTTTTCAGGAGAAGCATATGAGCGCCCAGGACCCCGTAGTCATCGTTGCAGCAAAAAGAACCGCGATCGGAAATCTCGGTGGCGCGCTCGCATCTCTCTCCGCCGACGCGCTGGGCGCACAGATCATCAAGGCGGTCCTCGAAGACGCTAAAACCATAAAGCCCGAAGAGGTCGATCAGGTTCTTCTGGGGCAGGTCCTCACGGCGGCCTCCGGCCAGAACCCTGCGCGGCAGGCTGCAGTAAAAGCAGGCATCCCGCACGATAAAACGGCGATGACCGTCAATCAGGTCTGCGGCTCCGGTCTGCGCACGGTCGCGCTGGGCCTTCAATCCATCCTCTGCGGCGATAGCGACATTGTCGTCGCGGGCGGTCAGGAAAGCATGAGCCGCTCCCCCCACGCCATCATGATGCGCGAGGGCGTAAAGTTCGGCAACGTGGACTTCAAAGACACGATGATCGTGGACGGCCTCTGGGATGCCTTCAACGACTATCATATGGGCATCACCGCCGAGAACATCGCGGAAAAATATCAAATCACGCGCGAGCAGCAAGATGCTTTCTCCGCAGGATCGCAGAACAAAGCCGAGGCCGCCATCAAGGCCGGAAAATTTAAGGCCGAGATCGCACCCGTCAGCGTCATGGTGAAAAAGGAAACCGTCGCGGTGGAGCAAGATGAATTTCCCCGCGCGGGCGTAACGGCGGAATCGCTGGGCAAGCTGCGCCCGGCCTTTAAAAAGGACGGCACGGTGACGGCGGGCAACGCCTCCGGCATCAACGACGGCGCCGCCGCCGTGATCCTGATGCGCAAGAGCCAAGCCGACAAGCGCGGCCTCGTTCCCTTCGCCGCGATCAAATCCTGGGCGACGATGGGCGTTGATCCCTCCGTCATGGGCACCGGCCCGATCCCCGCGACCGCGAAGGCCCTCGAAAAAGCGGGCTGGAGCGTGAAGGATCTCGACCTCGTGGAATCGAACGAGGCGTTTGCTGCGCAGGCTTTAAGCGTCCTCAAGGAGACCGGCTTCGATCCCGAAAAGACCAACGTGAACGGCGGCGCGATCGCGCTAGGCCACCCGATCGGCGCGTCGGGAACCCGCATCCTGATCACCTTGCTGCACGAAATGGCCCGCCGCGACGCAGAAAAAGGCTTGGCGACTCTCTGCATCGGCGGCGGCATGGGCATCGCCCTGACCGTTGAGCGCACGAAGGGGCAGGACTGGAAAAAAGTCGCCTAAGGCGAAATCAAAAAAACAAAAAGGCATAAGATCATGACAAAAACAGCACTCGTCACCGGCGGCACGCGCGGCATCGGCCATGCGATTTCTCTGGGCCTAAAGCAGGCGGGCTTCGCCGTTGTCGCCACCTATCACGGCAACGAGGAGGCCGCGCAGAAATTCCGCGATGAAACCGGATGCGCCGCCGTCAAATTCGACGTGGCCGACTACGCCGCCTGCGAACAGGCCGTGCAGCAGATCGAAAAGGACCACGGCCCCGTCGAGGTTCTGGTCAACAACGCGGGCATCACCCGCGACGGCATGCTGCACAAGATGGCCAAGGAAAGCTGGCACGAAGTGATCGAGACCAACCTGACCTCCTGCTTTAATATGTGCCGCCTCATCGTTCCCGGCATGCGCGAACGCAGCTATGGCCGCATCATCAACATCAGCTCCATCAACGGCCAGAAGGGCCAGTTCGGCCAGACCAACTATTCCGCCGCGAAAGCGGGAATGCTCGGTTTCACCAAGGCGCTGGCGATGGAGGTCGCGGCCAAGGGCGTGACCGTCAACGCCATCTGCCCCGGCTACATCGAGACAGACATGACCGCGGGCATGAAACAGGAGGTTCTGGACTCCATCATCCGCCAGATCCCCGTGACCCGCATGGGCAAGCCTGACGAGATCGCCGACCTCGTCTGCTTCCTTGCCTCGCCCAAGGCGGCCTTCATCACCGGGGCCACGATTGCCGCGAACGGCGGACAATATATGGTGTAACTCTCCTGTTTGCCCGCAAGCGGAGATTGCGTATAGTAACTACGCTTGTGTGAAGGGGAGTCGTAATGCCGAAACATACCATCATTCTGGAGCGCCGTTTCGTCTCCGCCGGGTCGATCCTGATCAACGAGGGCGACGAGGCGAACTGCGCCTACCTGATCCAGTCCGGCGCGGTCAGCGTCTTCACCAAGACCGGAGAGGGGCAGGAGGTCGAACTCGCGCGTCTGGGCATCGGCGAGATTTGCGGCGAGATGGCCCTCTTTAACCAAAAGCGCCGCACCGCCAGCGTCCGCGTCGTGGAGGATGCGAACCTGATCATCATCTCCAAGCAGGTCCTTCAGGAAAAATTGGAAAAGACCGACGCAACCATCCGCGCCGTCATGGATATGCTGATTAAAAGGTTGGGCGCCGGAAACATGCTGGTCACCCACAGCAACAAGAAACAGCCGAACGTGCAGGACATGATCGACCTCGCGGGCGCGATCTTTGAAACGATTGTCGAGACGCAGGGCCTGAGCGAAGAGGAACAGGAAAACTTCAAGAACGAGGTTCTGCCCCTGTTCGACCGTTTCGTGCAGCGTGCCGAGCCGTATATTAAAGTAAACAAGGCATAAAACGCCGCAAACAGGTCTTTAGCCTTGCCCTGTGCAAGCCATATTGGCTATAAAATGGCTGTAACCCAAAAGAATCTGCTGAAAATATAAGGAGCCTGCCTCATGAAGCGCGCCTTGGTCATTATTCCCGTCATCCTCGTGATCCTTCTGGCGGTCGCGGTCATCGCACCCGGCTTCATGGATTGGAACCAGTACAAGCCGCAGGCGCAGCAGCAGGTCAAGGCGATCACCGGGCTGGATCTGGAGTTGGCGGGCGATATCGGCTTCACGATTCTGCCGTCCCCGCGCATCATGGCCGAAAAGGTCACGATCAAGGCGCCCGAAGGCTCCAAGGCTGAAGCGCTCGCCTCCGTTGAGCGGCTGGATGTGAATGTCGATCTTATGCCCCTCCTGAGCGGGCAGGTCTCCGTGAAATACGTCACGCTCGTCAAACCCGAGATCAATCTCGAAAAGCTGGAATCCGGAAAGCTCAACGCGATGACGCCCGAACTCGAAGCGTTGCAGTCCGGGCAGGGCGACGCCTCCGCAAAAAGCGCAGGCCCGGAAATCTCGCTCGACAAGCTCGTGATCGACAACGGAACGTTCTCCTTCTTCGACCACACCGCCAAGACCGAAACGATTATAAGAAACATCAACGCCGATCTGGCCGCGCAGACTCTGCAAGGCCCCTACGATGCCACCGGCTCGCTCTTCTATGAAGGCCACGCCGCCGAATTCGATCTCAAGGCCGCGAAGATCGACACGCAGACCGGGCAGCTTCAGCCCAAGCTTAAACTCACGCTCCGCCCGGCCGATCTGGAGATCAGCTATACCGGAACCCTCAACACGAAAGATCAAATCGGCGGGCAGGGGGTTCTGAGCGCCAGCGCCCCCAGCCTCGGACGCGTCCTGGATCAATTCAAACTCGGCGCGCTGGCGGGCAAGGACACCCCGCTCAAGATGAAAGGCGTTCTGACCGCCGATACCGCGAAGATCGACTATCGCGATTTTGAAATTTTTCTGGGCGAGGAGCCGCTCTCCGGCTCCTTCGGCATGCTGTTCGATCCGCTGAAATACGCGCTGGAGATCAAGGCCCCCAAGGGCGTGCAGGTCGCCAAGATCGCGCCGCAGCTTCCGATGTTCAAGACCGCCATATTTAATGTTAAGGTTGAGGGCGACGCGAAATCCGCAAAAATCCACCCCAGCGACGTCAAGCTGGACGCACAGGAATTCAAGCTTTCGGGAACCTATTCCGCGCCCGGAAAATCCGGCCGCGCGAAAGCGGATATTGATTTCTCGACCGGCAATCTCGACTACGACGCGCTGTCCGCCAAGATGTCCGTCGGAAAAGACACGGCCAATACCGATCTCGAATCCTCGCTCCGCGCCGTGGCCTTGCCGCTGGATCTCGATCTCGGCGTCAACGCGGGCAAACTGAAATATCAGGGCCAGAACCTTGAAAAGGTCGGCGCGAACCTGAAATTCCGCGAAAACGCCTTCAGCTTCTCCGGCGTTTCCGTCAAGAACTTCGCCGGGGCCGACATCACCGCCAGCGGCGAAATCAAGGACGTGAAGAATGCGGGCGGCATCACGCTCGACCTCGCCGTGAATGCCCGCGACGCCCGCGAACTCGCCAAGGCGCTGAAAGTGGACGCCTCCGGCCTGCCCGAGCAGGTCAAGGCCGTGAACCTCAAGGCCCGCCTGACCGGATCGGCCCAGACGATGGACATGACCGCCAACCTCGCCGCGCTGAACGGCGAATTCATCGCGCAGGGCAAGATCGGCCAGCCGATGAAGACTGCGACGCTCGAAGACCTCGCGCTTCAGGTCAAGCACAAGAACATGGCCGAACTGATCCAGAAAATCAGCGGCGCGGCGGAGCAGGATGCCTCTCTTGCCAAGCCGATGGACGTCTACGCCAAGATCACCCAGACCGGAAAAACCTATGACCTCAAGGGCCTCAAGGGCGACCTCGCGGGCTTCACCGTTCAGGGCGACGCGAAGGTGGACACCGCCGGCGCAAAACCCTACCTGACCGGAAACCTCAAACTCGGCAAGGTCGTTCTGGCCTCCGGCGTGACCTCCGGCAAATCCTCCGGCGGCAAGCCCGGCGTAAAGGGTGAGCGCTGGTCGAAGGACCCGATCGACGCGCAGGCGCTCCACGCGCTCAACGCGGATCTGACGATCTCGGCGGCCTCCATCACGTATGGCCCGTGGCCGCTCGTCGCGCCGGAAATGAAAATCGCCCTCAAGGACGGCGTTCTGAACGTCTCCGACATGAAGGCGGGCCTGTTCGAGGGCGCTCTGGCCATGAACGCCACCGTCCAATCCGCCGCCCAGCCGCGCCAGCCCGTTCACATCGCCTCGAAAGCGTCCCTGAACGGCGTCTCGCTCGCGCAGCTCATCCGCGCTCTGGCGGGCTCGCAGATGATCGACGCGTCCGGCAAGGTGAACGGCGACCTCGACATCACGACCTCGGGCACCAGCGCCGCCGCGCTCGTCTACGATCTGGGCGGGCAGGGCACCGTAACCGGCTCCGACATCGTCCTGAAAGGCGTGGACGTCAAAAACTTCGCCACCGCCCTCTCCGATGAAAGCAAACCCGGCGACTCCGTCCTTGGCCTCTGGCAAGGCTCAACGCGCGGCGGCCAGACCGCCTTCGATACGCTGGATGGCAACTACGTCATCAAGGAGGGCGTGATCACGATCCAGAAACTCGACCTCGACGGTCCCGAGGCCAACATCGCCACCACCGGAAATATCAACCTGCCGCAATGGACGCTCGCGACCAAACACAAGATCACCGTGAAGCCGCAGGGCGATGTGCCCGCCGATGTGCCGCCCTTTGAAATGGCGTTCAGCGGCTCGCTCGACAACCCCGCCCAGACCTTTGGGCAAGGCGTATTGCAGGACTATTTAAACCGCAAGATCAGCCGCAAGTTCGAAAAGATGCTGGGCGACAAGATCGGCATCCCGGGCCAGAAGGAACAGCAAAATACGCCGCAGGAAGTCCTGCCCAGCAGCGGTCAGGAGCCCGAACAGCACGAACCGAAAAAGGAACTGACTCCCGACGACATCATCCGGCAGGTGCTCGACCCGCAAAGCTCTGACGCGCCCCCGCCCGAGGAGCCCCCCGCCGAGGAACCCGCGCCCGAGCCTGAGCCGCAGTCACAGCAAAAACAGAAAGAGCCCGACCCCGAAGACGTGGTCAAGGATGTTCTCAAGGGGCTGTTACGTTAAAGCTAATGGGATCATTATGCGATCCCCAATCATAACAAAGAGCATCCATTCCGCTCAAAAGGCTGACGTAAAACATAACAAGCATCACAAGGCACGCAGGAATAGCAAAAGCGGTATGGTGAGGTTTAAAGCCGTTGCTTAAACAGGGGCGTACCGCAAGCTCTGTACCTTTGAAAAAGGCAATCGAGATCATCAAGGTTGTGCCATAATAGTCGCCGCTTAAATCGCATAAGGGCGTAGTATCGGAGCGGCCATGAGAGTAAGCATAAAAATTGAGTGTTGCCGTCAATAAAGATCCTGCAATGCATGTCTCTGCAAGCCTCAAGTCACGGGGGCATTTTTTAAAACGACCCGACATCAGAACAAGCAAAAAAATAAGAAAAAATAAGGGTAAATTGAACACCATAAGTAAAAATGGAGCCACCCATATTTCTGACAGAGAAAAATGCCCCGAGTGCAAACCAAAGCTAAGGAAGAGAAGATCGAAAGCGACGTAGATCAGGGGCGCAACGACAAATAACGAACAAGCGCTGCCATAAAAAATCGGAAGAAAATAATTCTCGACGAAAAGATCGGACTCATCGCGCTTTTGGTAAAGGGCATAAAGCCATCGCAGCCATTGCATGGAAACAACAAGGATGAGGAACAAAAGATAAGGGCTTACATCGGTGCTTAAAAAATAAGATCGAAAAAGGCGTACAGATTCAAATCCAAGACTTCCATGAAAAAATAGCAGCAAAGTCAAAAAAGCATAATAAACAACCCACAGAAGCAAGACGAATGCCGTAAACTTTAGAAAACGCAGAAAACCGCTCTCATTGTCCGCGTTCATACTTTTTGATCTCTAAGCGACTTCAAAACAAAAACCCGGATCGCGCTGGAGAGATTCCCGCTGCGCCCCGCGTCGATCTCGGCGATGATCTGGTTGAGGCTCACCCCGCGCCGCGCCGCGATTTCCCCCAGCGCCTCCCAGAACTCGTCTTCGAGAGTCACACTGGTCGCATGTCCGGCGATCTTGACGGAGCGCTTTTTCATGCGCCTTACGGCTCCCGCTCGAACACCATGACGGTGTGGTGCGGCTCCATGATGAAACTGTCGCGCTGACTCTGCCGCCAGCCCGTGCGCTCGATCTTCTCCCGCCATCCCTCGGCGGTGTCGTAGTTTCCGGGCAGAGGCGTCGCCCCGCCGCGAGGGCCCTGCAAGAGCCTGTGAAACAGATATTCGTGCGCATACTGAATGGCACGGTCCTGCTCGACCTCCCGTTCGGTGCGGCCAAGCGTCGCGTTCTCGATGACGACGAGGCGCTCGACCTCGCTCTCCTTGACGGCATCAAGCAACGCCTGCGCATGCTCGGGGTCTTCGTGGTGAAGGACGTTATTGAGCACCGCCACCTGAAACGGCCCGCGCAGCCCCTGCGCGTCCTCGACCTCGACGATGGTGAATTTCGGAACCCTCTGGCTCAGCGCGTCGTGATGCGGGGAGACGTTCGCGATCATACTCTCAGGGGGCAAATCCTGAAGGATGAACATCACCTGAGAGGAGAACGCCTTGGCCCGCAGGCTCAGAAAAGACGGGAACGTCTCGTTCAGCGTCGTTTGGGCCGTAAACCGCGTCTTGGCGGGCGTCCGCGCGAACAGCGCTTGCACCTCCGCCTGCGCCTGCTCGGTCGGCGTATGTTCGAGTATCCCGATCACCTGCTCGGCCAGCGCCAGAGTCTGGTCCTGCGCGACCCCCGCCGAACGGAACGTCCGCGCATACGCCTCCGCCACGCCCCGCCGCACGGCGGGATCGGAGAGAGACTGCCTGACCTGTTCACCGGGATCGTGTCCGTCCATGACCATAACGCAAGTTAACCCATCCTTGTCCAAGAATAGGCGCTAACCCCCTTATAAGGCAAGGTTTATTGGAAAAGCCCACTAATCGCGGGGCTTGATCATATCCGCAGGCTTGACCCACTGCGCGAACTGCTCGGCCGTGAGCAAGCCGAGCGCAATCGCCGCATCCTTGAGCGACGTGCCTTCCGCATGGGCCTTCTTGGCGATCTTGGCCGCATTATCGTACCCGATATGCGGGTTCAACGCCGTGACCAGCATCAGACTCTCGTTCAGCAGCTTGTCGATCCGCGCGGTATTCGCCTCGATGCCGACCACGCAATTATCCGTAAAGCTGTTGCACCCGTCGGCGATCAGGCGGATGGATTGCAGCACGTTATAGATCATGACGGGCTTGAACACGTTGAGTTCGAAATGCCCGTTCGATCCCGCCACCGTAACGGCGACATGGTTGCCCATCACTTGCGCGCACACCATGGTCAGCGCCTCGCACTGCGTCGGGTTGACCTTGCCCGGCATGATGGACGATCCCGGCTCGTTCTCCGGCAGGTCGATCTCCCCGAACCCGCAGCGCGGCCCCGAGCCGAGCAGGCGGATATCGTTCGCGATCTTCATCAGCGAAGCGGACAAGACGTTCAACGCGCCCGAAGCCTCGACCAGCGCGTCATGCGCGGCCAGCGCCTCGAACTTGTTCTCCGCCGTGATGAAATCCAGATCGGTGATCTTGGAGACGTTCTCCGCGAACTTCTCCGCGAACCCGGCCTTGCAGTTGATCCCGGTGCCCACCGCCGTTCCGCCCTGCGCGAGTTGCAAAAGCCGGGGCAGGGTGGCCTGAACGCGCAAGATGCCGTATTCGATCTGCTTGGCGTAGCCGGAAAATTCCTGCCCGAGCGTCAGCGGCGTGGCGTCCTGCAAATGCGTCCGCCCGATTTTCACGATATCCTTGAACGCCTTCGCCTTCGCGTCCAGCGCGGAATGCAGCTTCTGCAGCGCGGGTACAAGCTCGTGATGGATCTGCTCGACCGCCGAAATATGCATGACCGTCGGGAACGTATCGTTCGAGGATTGCCCCATATTCACGTGATCGTTGGGATGCACGGGCTTCTTGCTGCCCATCTCCCCGCCGAGAATTTCAATCGCGCGGTTGGAGATCACCTCGTTCGCGTTCATGTTGGTCTGCGTGCCCGATCCGGTCTGCCAGACGACCAGCGGAAACTCGTCGGTCAGCGTCCCGTCGATCACCTCGTCCGCCGCCGCGATGATCGCCTCGCCCAGCTTGGTGTCCATAACGCCGAGCTGCATGTTGGTCAGCGCCGCCGCCTTTTTCTGAATCCCCAGAGCGCGGATCAGCGGTTCGGGCATACGCTCCCCGCCGATCTTGAAATTCCCCAGCGAGCGCTGCGTCTGCGCGCCCCAGTAACGGTGCGCGGGAACCTCGATCGGGCCGAAGGAATCGGTCTCGGTGCGGATTGCGCCCGAATTGCTGGCGTTGACGGCGGCCTTGCTCATTGTTTCTTCTCCTTAAGAAATGTCACATGTCCCATTTTGCGCCCCTCCCGCACATCTTGCTTGCCATAAAGATGAAGGCAAGCGTTTTTTTGCGAGAGGTATTGATCCGAACTCAGGACGTCCGGCCCGATCAGGTTGATCATCTCGGCATCCGAATGCGCGAAGACCGGACCGACGGGCAGCCCGCAGACCGTGCGCACATGCTGCTCGAACTGCGAAACGGCGCAGGCGTCGATCGTCCAGTGCCCCGAATTATGCGTGCGCGGCGCGATCTCGTTGGCCAGCAGCCGCCCGCCGCGCGTCACGAACATCTCAAGCGTCAACACGCCGACAAGTCCGACGGCCTCCGCCAAGGCCTTGGCCTTCTGCACGGCCTGCGCAGATATCTCAAGATTGTGCGGCGCCGGAACGGTGGTCTTGTAAAGAATATGGTTGCGGTGCTCGTTCAGCATCGGCCCGTAGACCGCCATCGCGCCGTGCACGTCCCGCGCGACGATGACGGAAATCTCATCAATAAAGTCGATCGCGTCCTCGACAATCAAAGGGGCTCCGGCATGCGCCTTCAGAAAATCCGCCAAAGCCGCATTCTCGTTGATTCCGGCGACATCGCAGAAAATCTGGCCTTTGCCATCATAACCAAATCGCGCGGTTTTCAAAACGAAGGACTGACTTTTCCATCCGTTCACGATGGACGCGATCTCCGCCACGGTATCGGCGGACGACCATCGCGCGGTCTCGATGTTGAGGCTGTTCAGGAACGCCTTTTCGACCAGCCGGTTCTGCGAAGCCTCCAGAAGCTTCCGCCCCGGCCTCACGATGTCCGCTTTGACCGAATTGAGAAAATCCAGCGTTTCAATGGGAATATTCTCGAACTCGTACGAAACCGCCTCGCACAATCCGGCCAATTCGGCCAGCGCCGCCCGGTCTTCATAAGGGGCCTTGATCGTCCGCCAAGCGACCTGCGAAGCCGGCGAGTCCTCGTCGGGGGTCAGCACCACGCAGCGAATGCCAAGCCGCGCGGCGGCCATTACGCTCATCCGCCCTAACTGCCCGCCGCCGAGAATGCCAAGGGTTCTAACGCTCATAATCGGCAAAACGGGGTCATGGGATAAAGGGGGTCAGGCATCATCGGGAAATTCGGCCACGGCGGCGGTCTGGTCTGCGCGAAGCGCCTTAAGCCGCGCCTCGATGCCCGGATCGGACAGCGCCAAGATGGAGGCCGCCAGAATCCCGGCATTCCGTGCGCCCGGAGCGCCGATGGCCAGCGTGCCCACCGGAACGCCCCCCGGCATCTGCACGATCGATAAAAGACTGTCCATGCCCTTGAGCGCCTTGCTCTTGACCGGAACGCCCAGAACCGGAAGATGCGTCAGGCTCGCCACCATACCCGGCAGATGCGCCGCGCCGCCCGCGCCCGCGATAATCACCTTGATCCCGCGCTTGGGGGCGGTCCGCGCGTATTCGACCATGCGGTCGGGTGTCCGGTGCGCCGACACGATCCGGCATTCATGGGGAATCGCAAGCGATTTAAGAACGTCATGGGCATGGGAAAGGGTTTCCCAGTCGCTCTGGGAGCCCATAATAACGCCGACGAGGGGTTGACTGTCTTGCTGTATCACCAGCCGTTTATAGCAAAGGGAGCGGAAAAATCAACACGAACCCGCGACTTTCATCGGGGCAGGAGAAAACATAAACAACAATTAGGCGATGATGTCGTCGATAAGGTCGCTTTGCAGCTTCTGGATCATATCCTTAAGCCAGAGCTTTTTTTTCTTAAGTTGCTGAACGTGCAGAAGATTTACAGGCTTATCACCCTCGGTGGCCCGTTGCAGCACGTCGTCCAGCGCCTGATGCTCGCTCTTGTACTCGGCAAGCTTTGCGCGCATTTCAAGTTGGTCTTCCATGTGTGTAAAATCGTACATTCTGGTATAAATCTGTAAAAGAATAATTCTATCATAAATTCCCATATTTATTAACACAAAACGCGGCAGCGCACAAAAAAATTCAGACGCTATCAGGCCGATTGCGCTTTGCGCGGACAGCCTGTAATGAAGAAGGGGCGGGCGATTCCGGAAATTTCCTCTGCCCGCTTCCGCATGAGAACGAAAAAAATAGGAAAATAGTCATGAAAAAGAAAATCGCCATTTTCACCAGCGGGGGCGATTGCGCCGGGTTGAACGCGGTCATGCGGGCCGTGGTCCTGTCGGCCTCTCGTCTGGGCTGGGAAGTTTTGGGCATCGAAAACGGTACGGCGGGTCTTCTGGACAGCCCGCCCGCATACCGCCGCCTGACGCCCGAGAATTTCGACAATACGGTCATGCGCCTCGGCGGAACGGTTCTGGGTACCACCAATTCCCGAAACCCGTTTGAATACAAAATGGCCGACGGCAAGGTGCTCGACCGCTCCGACGAGCTGATCGCCGCCTTCAAGGCGCTGGACATCGACTACGTGATTGGAATCGGCGGGGACGGCAGCTTCCGCATCCTTAACCGCCTGATGAAAAAGGGCGGCCTGAAATTCATCGGCATCCCCAAAACCATCGACAACGACCTCAACATGACAGATTATTCCGTGGGGTTTGATACCGCCGTGGCTGTGGCGACCGAAGCGCTCGACAGGCTCCAGCCCACGGCGGCCAGCCACGACCGCGTGATGATCTTGGAGGTCATGGGCCGCGATGCCGGCCATATTGCCCTAACGGCCGGAATCGCAGGGGGAGCGGATATTATCCTGATCCCCGAAATCCCCTATACGATTGAAAGCGTGGCCAAAAAAATCACCGAAGTGAAGGCCGCAGGCCGCAATTTTGCCCTCGTGATGGTCTCCGAGGCCGTCAAAACCCCCGACGGCAAGAAATTCGAGGTCGTCTACCATGGCGGCGAGACGCGCTACGGC
Organism: uncultured Pseudobdellovibrionaceae bacterium; assembly: GCA_964583335.1. Classification (GTDB taxonomy): domain Bacteria; phylum Pseudomonadota; class Alphaproteobacteria; order Micavibrionales; family Micavibrionaceae; genus JAGNKE01. The sequence goes on from CAZOVG010000007.1 coordinate 32,638, forward strand.
GGAATAGGGGAGTATCTGGGCGTCCGCATCGCTCAGGCCACCAATTCCGAGACCCGTGTGACGGTCCTAGGGCACGTACAGCGCGGCGCAAGCCCCACCTTCAATGACCGCCTTCTGGCCTCCGCCCTGGGCGTAAAAGCCGTGGATTTGCTTCAGGAGGAAAAATTCGCCCGTATGGTAGCCTGGCATAATATGAACGTTATAGATGTCCCCATAGAAGACGCAATCAGCGAGTGCCGCACGGTTTCCACGGGCGGTGTTCTGGTCCGCACGGCGCGGGCCTTGGGCATTTCTTTCGGTGATGCGTAGCAAAGGGTTGAATTTTCTGTTACCATATTTCGATCTGCGGTGCCGAACTGTCCACAGAGTATAAGCTTTTTTTGAGTTTTTTTGAGTCTTGCAGGCAGTCATGAGTAAAGCTAAACTTTCACCGGAATTACAAGATTTTAACCCGACTCCGGGATGAAAGGGACTAGCCTCAAATGCTTTACGTACAACAATCTCTGGGGCCTGACGAAGAACTCGTTCACATCGGCCAGTTCCACTGGATGTACACGGTTGGCGCCTTTTTCTCCATCGTCTGGGGCCTGTTTGTCGGCATCGTCATCATCGTCGTGGCGATCAAAGCTTACGATATCATGGGTGTCGATCAGATGAAAAATGCGGATGTGCTGGAATCAATCCAGATTCTGCATCCGATCATCAAACTCGCGGCGTTCTTTGTCTTCATTTTTGGTCTTCTGAAATTCGCGCATATGATGGTCATCAAGGCCACAACGGAAATCGCGATCACGAACAGCCGCCTGATTTTCAAGCGGGGCCTTGTGGCGCGTCAGGTCGGTGAAATCAACATCGACCGGATCGAAGGGGTGAACGTGTTGCAAACCATCATGGGAAGGATTTTCAACTACGGCCGTATCATGGTTCGCGGTATGGGCGTGGGAGAGGTGGTTCTGCCACCGATCGAAGATCCTATTGCGTTCAGAAAGGCGATTGAAAAGGCGAAGGCGTTATGACGACAGCAGAGCAAAAGGCATCATCCACGAAATCTTCCAGCAGCGGTCAGGAAACGTTTCAGGATCAGGAACTCAAACGCATGATGGTCTCCGGCGAGGAGGTTGTGCTGCGCGCGGAGCTTCATAACGCAATTTACTGGAAATCCTTTGCCGTAATGATTTTAGCTGTTCTCTTTTGGTTGATTGCTGCGCCACTGGGCTATCTGCTCTTTGTGGTCAGTGCGATCATGCTTATTCTGGCGGTTATCACCAAGCATTACCTGCTTCTGGCCATCACCAACAAGCGCGTTCTGGCCCGCTACGGCCTGCTCCAGATGGATGTTGTCGATATCCGCTTCAGCAAGATCGAAAGCATCGACCTCGAACGCATGCTCCCCGGCCACATGTTCGGCTACGCCACCGTTGTCGTCATGGGCACGGGCCAGCGCTTCATCCGCATCCCCTACATCGCGAACGCCGAGGCCTTCCGCCGTTATCACAACGAGATCACGCTGGTCCGCGAGGGCATAAAGGAGGATGAGATCGACGATCTGCCCGAACCGCCCGAAGGCAAGACCAAGAAAAAGCCTGCCCGCCGAGCGAAGTAATCGCCGTTTCGCTCGATTCTGCTCTTGTTTTTAAGGGCAAAAGCCGCTATCCGTATCGTCATGTTTGACGAAAAGAAATCGCACAAAAAGACCGCCGAAGGCACGCAGTGGAACAAGGACCGCCTCGTTTCCCGCTACGTGACCGAAGGCCCGAAATCCGCCCCCCACCGCTCCTATTATTACGCGATGGGCATGACGGAAAAAGAAATCCACCAGCCTCTGGTCGGCGTCGCCACCTGCTGGAACGAGGCCGCGCCCTGTAACATCGCCCTGAACCGTCAGGCGCAATCCGTCAAGGTCGGCGTGTCCGAAAGCGGCGCGACCCCCCGCGAATTCACCACGATCACCGTGACCGACGGCATCGCGATGGGCCATGAGGGCATGCGCTCCTCGCTCGTTTCCCGCGACGTGATCGCGGACTCCGTCGAACTCACCATGCGCGGCCACTGCTACGACGCGCTCGTCGGCCTCGCCGGATGCGACAAATCCCTGCCGGGCATGATGATGGTGATGATCCGCCTCAACGTGCCCAGCGTCTTCATGTACGGCGGCACGATCCTGCCCGGTAAATTCCGGGGCAAGGATGTCGATGTCGTCAACGTGTTCGAGGCCGTAGGCCAGCACGCCGCCGGAACCATGTCCGACGAGGATCTTCACGAGTTGGAATGTGTAGCTTGCCCCTCCGCCGGAGCGTGCGGCGGCCAGTTCACCGCCAACACGATGGCGTGCGTGTCCGAGGCGATCGGCCTCGCGCTCCCCAACTCCGCTGGCGCGCCCGCGCCCTACGAAAGCCGTGACGAATACGCCCGCGCCTCCGGCGCCGCCGTGGTCGAGCTGCTCCGCAGCGGCGGTCCGCGTCCGCGAGATATCGTCACCCGCAAGTCTTTGGAAAACGCCGCCGCCATCGTCGCGGCCACGGGCGGCTCCACCAACGCCGCGCTGCACCTGCCCGCGCTCGCGCATGAGGCCGGAATCGAATTCAATCTCTTCCACGTCGCCGAGATTTTCAAAAAAACGCCCTATATCGGAAACCTGCGCCCCGGCGGCAAATACGTCGCCAAGGACCTGTTCGATGTCGGCGGCGTCGGCGTCGTGCTTAAGGAACTTCTCGACAACGGCTTTATCCACGGTGACTGCATCACCGTGACCGGAAAGACCATCGCGGAAAACCTCAAGGACGTGAAATTCCCGAAGGATCAGGATGTCGTCTACCCGGTCAAGAAACCCATCTACCCCACGGGCGGGGTGGTCGGCCTGCGGGGCAATCTGGCCCCCGACGGCGCGATCGTCAAAATCGCGGGCATGACCGATCTGGTCTTCAGCGGCCCGGCTCGTGTCTTCGATGGCGAGGAAGCCTGCTTCAACGCCGTGCAGAAAAAAGAATACAAGGAAGGAGAAGTCCTTGTGATCCGCTACGAAGGCCCCAAGGGCGGCCCCGGCATGCGCGAAATGCTCTCCACCACCGCCGCCCTCTACGGACAGGGCACTGGCGGCAAGGTCGCGCTCATCACCGACGGTCGCTTCTCCGGCGGCACGCGCGGCTTCTGCATCGGCCATGTCGGTCCGGAGGCGGGCATAGGCGGCCCCATCGCGCTGATTAAAGACGGTGACATCATCCGCATCGACGCGGAAAAGGGCACGCTGGACGTGGACCTGAGCGACGAAGAGCTGGAAAAGCGCCGCAAGGAATGGAAGCCCCGCACGAATAATTACAATTCCGGCGCCCTCTGGAAATACGCGCAGCTCGTAGGCCCCGCCAGCGAAGGCGCGGTCACGCATCCCGGCGCGAAAGAAGAAACCCATACCTTCGTCGATCTGTAATCCCGGCTTGTAAACTGGGGATAGCCTTGCCCGCCCCGCGCCTTTTCATTGCACGGGCAAGCCTTTGCATGCGATTTGTAAAGGATCGTCGCGCCTCCCGCCCGGGAGGAGCTTTTCTGCAACATCCGTATCCGCATGACCGCGCACCGCACCTCTAAAAAAACGCTTTCGCTCTGGCTGCTCTGCGCGGCGCTCATGTTCGTGCACGCGGCGCCTCTGCGGGCCGAGAACGCCTATCAGGGCGAATACGGCAAAAAGCCCGAGAAACCGCGCGAACTCAAACTGATCGACGCGGCGGCGATTGAATCCTTTTATCAAAAGCGGGGCGGGGAGCCCTTTTGGCTCGACGGGGTACGCCTCAACGCCAATGCCGTGAAGATGATCGAGGCGGTGAACAATTCATGGACCCACGGCCTCAGCCCCGCGCGGTATCACGCACGCGATATTGCCGCCATCACGGGCGCCAAGGTGCGCAACCGCATGCGCCTGCCGCTCAAGGCCGACGCCGTGATGACTTTTGAATTGATGCTCACAGATTCCTACGTGCGATACGTCACCGATCTTTCCGGTATGCGCGTGAAGGCCTCAAATCTGGGCCTCAACCCTGCGCACTGGCGACAGCAGATCGCGCCCGCCGATGCGCTCTCCTTGCTGCAGGAGGGCGATGGCAAAAACAGCCTTCAGAAGGCGCTGGACCGCGTCACCCCGCAAGGCCCGACCTATAAGGCCCTGCAACAGGAACTCGTGGCCCTGACGAAAAAAATGCGCGAGGACCCCCAATCCCGCGTCGAGCGTGTGCTGATTTCATCGCCGCTCTCGCCCGGGCGTGCGCACAAAGAGGTGCCCAAGCTGCGCCGCCGTCTGGGCATCGGAGCTCCGGCTGACAAGGACGCCGGACAGGTTTACGACGCCGCGCTGGCCGAGGCCGTCAAAAAATTTCAGGCGGAAAAAGGCCTCAAACCCGACGGGGTGATCGGCGCGAAAACGCTCTACGTTCTCAATCAGAACATCGCCGATAAAATCGCCCAACTCGCCGCCAATCTCGAACGCTTGCGCTGGATGCCTCACGAGACGGCTCCGCGCGTCGTGATGGTCAACCTGCCCTCGGCGACTCTCTGGGCTCTGGAAAACGGCAAGCCCGTTCTCGAAATGCCGGTCATCGTCGGCCGACCGAAACGCGCGACCCTTTCCTTTAGAACCGAAATCACTGGCGTGCGCTTCAATCCCAACTGGACGGTTCCGCCTACGATCCAGAAGGAGGACATCCTGCCCAAATTGATCGAAGACCCGGGCCTTTTGGTTGATAAAGGCATGGAAGTTTACAGCGGCCACGGCGCGGATGCCGAGACTCTCGACCCGATGGTCATAGACTGGGCGAACATGACTCAGGACGAATACAAAACCCTGCGCCTCGTGCAGATCCCCGGTTCGCACAACCCGCTGGGCCGCATCCGCGTTCTCATGCCCAACGCGCACAATATTTATTTGCACGACACCAACGACCGCAAACTCTTCAGCCGCTCCGACCGCGCGCAATCCTCCGGCTGTATCCGCGTACAGGAACCCGAGAAGCTCGCCTCCTTTATTCTCTCCACAAAACCCGATTGGTCCGAAGCGCAAATTCAGAAATACCTGAAGGATAAAAAGACGCGCGACATCATGATCCCCGAAAAAATTCCCGTCTATCTTCTCTACAATACGGCATGGGTCGGACCGGAAGGTCAGGTCGTGTTCGGTGAGGATATTTACGGCAGCGATAAAAAACTTATTCAGGCCCTCGAACGTATGAACGCGATTTTCATCCCCGCCGGGGAAGAGGGGATCGCCGCTCTGGCTGCGGACGGGCACTGATTTCAGAAAAGAATCGGCGCGTTTCTGATTGCTCCCGGAGCCGTTGGGCTGGCCGGGTGATTCGTTTTTCGGCTTTACTCCCGGCCCGAATTCGGCTACCAATAGCTCTTCCCGGTTAGCGTAGAAATTAAGTTCTATGTGATAGCGAAACATTAGAAGTGCGAGGTAATTTGTGCTGAGCAAAACTATTGAAACAGAAGTCCCCGGGCAAAGGCTCAATCTTGACAGACGTGAAATCGTCAAGATGGGCTTGGGCGCTCTCCTGACATCGGTGCTTCCGCTTTTCCCCACGCGTCAGGCCTGGGCGAAACGAAGCTTCAAATCCTGGAAGATTGCCTTCCGCCACGCCCACACGGGCGAGACCTTCGCGGGCGTTTACCGCGTCGGCGACAAATACCTTCCCGAAGCCTTTGAAAGAATGAATTACGTCCTGCGCGATTTCCGCACCGAGGAAGTGTTCCCGATGGACCCGCGCATTCTGGATATTCTCTCGCTGTTATACGGGCGCCTTGACGCTTCGGAATCCTATCAGGTCCTCTCCGGCTACCGCAGCCCCAAGACCAACGCGATGTTGCGCGGCGAAAGCTCCGGAGTGGCCCGCAACTCGTTCCATATGTACGGGCAGGCGATCGACATCCGCATCCCCGGCCAGAATACCAAGATCGTCCGCAACACCGCGCTCGACCTCCGCGCCGGCGGCGTCGGCTATTACCCGCGCAGCAACTTCGTCCATGTTGACACGGGCAAGGTGCGAAGCTGGTAAACGGCAAAAAGACATGATATGGAAACGGGGCCGCGCAGGCCCTTTTTCTTTTGAGCCGCCAAGGCGGCAGAGGACACGATGATTTATCTCGGCTTGGGCGCCAACGTGCCCGGAAAATACGGCCCGCCGGAAAAGGCGATACAGGCCGCTCTGGACGAAATCGGCGCCGACCCGGAAATCGAGGTGGTGGCGGCCTCCTCGATCTGGCATTCCGCGCCCGTGCCGCTCTCCAACCAGCCGTGGTTCGCCAACGCCGTCTGCGCGGTCAAAACGTACCTGCCGCCCGGCGCCTTGTTGGCCCGCCTGAAAAAGATCGAACAAAACGCAGGACGCGAAGAACGCGAACGCAACGCGCCCCGCGTCCTCGATCTCGATATCATCGCCTACGGAAAATTCATCGCTATGGACGCGCCCATCCTGCCGCACCCGCGCATGCACGAACGCGCCTTCGTGCTGTATCCGTTGCAGGAAATCACGCCGGACTGGCTTCACCCTGCGCTGGAAATTCCGCTTTCGGAATTGATCGAAACCCTGCCGCAGGATCAGCAAATCCGGCGCGGCGAAAAACTCCTGATCCAGACGCTGCTATGACAAAAAATCTTCAAGAGATGATGGCGCAAGGCCCGCTGGTTATGGGCATCCTTAACGTCACACCCGACAGCTTTTCCGACGGCGGACTGCACGAAACGCAAGAGGCGGCCGTGGCCCGCGCTCTGAAAATGATCGCGGAGGGCGCGGGCATCATCGACATCGGCGGCGAATCCACCCGCCCGGGCGCGGAGCCTGTGACCGTCGAAGAGGAAATCCGCCGCACCGTTCCCGTGATCGCGGCGCTGAAGGGCAGGGGGGCGCTGCTGTCCATCGACACCCGCAACCCCGAAACCATGAGCGCGGCTTTGGCGGCGGGCGCGGATATGATCAACGACGTGACCGCGCTGACCCATAAGCCGGAAAGTCTGGAAATAGCCGCGCGCGCCGACGTGCCCGTCTGCCTCATGCATATGAAGGGCTCGCCGCAGACGATGCAATCCGCCCCGCACTATGAAGACGTGGTGCAAGAGGTTCTGGATTATCTTCTGGCCCGCGCAGAAATCTGCATGAAGGCGGGTATGGCAAAAGAAAACATCATCATCGACCCCGGCATCGGCTTCGGAAAAACCCTCGCGCATAATCTCGCGCTGCTCGCCCACCTTGCGCGCTTCGTGGAAACCGGGTTTCCCGTCCTGCTCGGCACGTCGCGCAAAAGCTTCATCGCCGCCGCAGCAAACGATCAGTCTCCGCCGGAAAATCGCCTCGGCGGTTCCCTCGCTTCGGCGCTGAAGGGCATAGAGGCGGGCGCGAAAATCCTGCGCGTCCACGACGTGCACGAAACCGTTCAGGCCCTTAAAATCTGGAAAGCCGTCAATTAACCAACGCAGGAATCGAAAACATCCGTCCGCTCGCGCACGGCCCGCCCGTCCTCAATCCGGTAATTCCAAACCGCCCACGGAAACACGGGCTTGGTCTCATCCGGCATAAATTCATAAAGCTGGCAGTTCTTGAAAACCCCCGGCACCTCCAGCCCGTAAATCTTGCCAAGCCCGCGAAACACGCCGCCATGGCTGACGATCATCACTGGCGCGTCATGCGTATTGAGTGCATGCGTCTTGGAGCGCTGCAGCCGCGCGCAGAAATCCTGAAAGCTCTCCCCGTTCGGCGGATCCTGCCAGCCCGTAAGTAGGCTGCGGCAAACATCATAGGGCTGCCCCTCCCAGTCTCCGGCATGAAGCTCGGCCAGCCCCGCATCCTCGTGCATCGCGACGCCAAGCGCCTCATTCAAAATGGCCGCCGTATCCCGCGCCCGCGATAGATGGCTGTGCACGATTACGCGCGGCTTGTGCCGAAGGCTCTCGATAATCGCCTTGGTCTCCTGCGCCTGCCGCTTTCCGTTGTCGTTCAGGGGGGAATCAAGGCTCCCCGCCATGATCTTCGCGGCGTTGGCTTCGGTCTCTCCGTGACGGATCATGTAAAAATGTCGGGAGGGCAGCATGGACAAAATCTCCTATCCGATGACGATGGCGCGGCTCATGTCCCGCAGCATCGCAACGATGCTCTGCGCGGCCAGAACCGAACTCTTGGGGTTGGCGGGGTCGGGCATGTTCTCGATCCGGGCGTTGAGCGTGCTGAACCGGGTCGCAACCGTAATCTTGTGCGTGTTCCCCTTCGCGGCGGGGTCGGCCCAGACCTCGACCTGCGTATCCTTCGGCCCGATCCCGGCGAGGCTGAGCGTCGCGGCGACGTTCACGTTCGCCGGAAACGCCTTGGACGCCTCCAGCGCGTTACCCGAAAAGATCAGCGTTTTTTCTGTGATGTCGTTCAGGTCGATGGCGTGTTCGACGATATACGGCGCGCCCTCAAACCCCTTCGGCGGTTTGGTCGAGGCGATCAGCGCCCGCTCGATCCCCATCTCCCGCATCGCCTTCACCCCGTCCAGCCCGGCCAGAGCGCCCGAGGGAACGTAGATCCGGCTGCCCGTCCCTTTTTGTTTTTCGATGATCTCAGGATAGAGCAGCAAAGCCGCGCTGCTGATGAGAAGCAAATCGCGCCCGTGCGCGAAAGCCGCGTCCGCCAGCGCCGGAACCTGTCCGGCGGGCAGGCACTCGACGATCAGATCGCACTCCTTCGCCAATGTATTAAAATCGACATTCGCGATCGGGATGTCCGCCACAGATTTAACATCCGAAATCCGGTGCAAAACATACCCGTCGATCCCGGCTTCGGACAGCAAAGCGCGGCAGACCGCGCGCCCGATAGCGCCGATCCCGGCGACGCCGACCTTGATCGCGTCCGTGTTCTGCGCTGTACTCATCCGCAAAGACTCTGGCCTTTTATCCCGAAAATCACGATACTCAATAAACATGGAACAGTGGCAAGATCAAGGAATAGTGCTGGCCGCCCGCCGTTACGCGGAGAACGGCGCCATCGTCTCTATTCTTACGGAAAACTATGGCCGCCGCGCCGGATTCCTGCACGGCGCGTTCTCCTCCCGCAACCGGGGCACGCTTGAGATCGGCAACGTCGTGGACGTTCACTGGCAGGCGCGGACTGAGGAAAATCTCGGCACCTTCAAATTCGAGCTGAAAAAAAGCGCCGCCGCGCCGTTTCTGGCCGACCCGCTGAAACTCGCGGCCCTGCAAGCCGCCTGCGCCCTGTGCGACCAGAGCCTGCCGGAGCGCGAGGGCCACCCCGGCCTCTATCGCGGTTTCGTGGCGCTGCTGGATACGTTCCGCGAAGACATCTGGGCGGCGGCCTATATAATATGGGAAATAGCTTTGCTCAAGGAGCTGGGCTTCTCGCTCGACCTGACCCGCTGCGCGGCGGGCGGCGATTCCCGCTCCCTGGCCTATGTCAGCCCGAAAACAGGCCGCGCGGTCAGCTACGCCGCCGGAGAGACCTACAAAGCACGCCTTCTGGATCTGCCCGCCTTCCTCAAGCCCAACGGCGGCCCGGCGGACGATACGGAAATTCTGACCGGCCTGCGCTTGACCGGCTATTTCCTCGAACACTGGGCCTTTACCCACCATTCTGAGGGGATTCCCGAGGCACGGCGCATGTTGCACTTGCGTTTTGCCGAGCGTTTTGAGAAAACAGAGCACCGGGCGCCCCTGAAGGACGCAGGCTAGGTTGTCCCAAGCGCGTAGAAACTGAACGATATTATGGCCAAGAATAAAAACACCGCCCCCGCCGCAGAAATCATCGACCAGCAGTTCGGCGACATCCTCTCCGAGCGTTACCTGTCCTATGCGCTCTCCACGATCGTCAGCCGCTCGCTGCCCGATGTGCGCGACGGCCTGAAACCCGTTCACCGCCGGATTCTCTACGCCATGCATCTGCTCCGCCTCTGGCCGGACCAGAAACACGTCAAATCCGCCCGCGTGGTGGGGGATGTCATGGGTAAATTCCACCCGCACGGCGACACCGCGATTTACGACACCATGGTCCGCGTGGCCCAGAGCTTCGCGCAGCGCTACCCGCTCGTGGACGGGCAGGGGAACTTCGGCAGCATCGACGGCGACAACGCGGCGGCCATGCGTTACACCGAGGCCCGCCTGACCGACGTCGCGCTGCTCCTGCTCGAAGGCATAGAGGAAAACGCGGTCGATTTCCGCCCGACCTACGACAATCAGGACGTCGAGCCCGTCGTCCTGCCCGGCGGTTTCCCGAACCTGCTCGCCAACGGCTCCAGCGGCATCGCGGTCGGCATGGCCACCAACATCCCCCCCCACAACGTCGCCGAACTCTGCGAGGCGATGGAGTTGATGCTCGATAGTGACCCCAGCGTGGCCGAGCTTGTGAAAATCGTCAAAGGCCCCGACTTCCCCACGGCGGGGATTCTCGTCGAGGGCAAGGCCGAAATCCTCAAAGCCTATGAAACCGGCAGAGGCGCCTTCCGGGTTCGCGCAAAGTGGCACAAGGAAGAACTCAAGCAGGGCGCGTATCAGATCGTCATCACCGAAATTCCCTATCAGATCGACAAATCCAAACTCATTCAACGCATCGCCGATCTCATCGAAACCAAGAAAATCCCGATGCTCGACGACGTGCGCGACGAAAGCGCCGAGGATATGCGCATCGTCCTGATGCCCAAGAGCCGCAACGTCGAGGCCGAATTGCTGATGGAGGCGCTCTTCCGCTCCTGCGATCTCGAAACACGCTTCAACATGAACATGAACGTCCTTGAGGGCGGCAAGGTTCCGCGCGTGATGAACCTGAAGGAAGTCTTGCAAAACTGGCTGGACCACCAACAGGATGTCCTGATCCGCCGCTCGCAGTTCCAGTTGGACAAGCTTTTGCGCGACATTGAGATCCTTCAGGGCTTCATGCTCATCTACCTCAACGTCGATAAGGTCATCAAGATTATCCGCTTCGACGACCGCCCGAAAGACAAGCTGATCAAGACCTTCACCCTGACCGATCTGCAGGCCGAGGAAATCCTCAATATGCGCCTGCGCCGCTTGAACAAGCTTCAGGAAATCGAAATCAAGCAGCAGCTTGAAGAGAAAGAAAAGGAACGCGACCGCCTTCAAAAATTAATTGGCTCCGAAGCGCGTCAATGGACACACATCAAGAAACAGATCGGCGAACTGAAAAAAATGTTCGGCCCCGACACCGCGCTCGGTAAGCGCCGCACCAAAATCGGCAAGCCGCCCGCGCCCATCACCGTGGACCTCAACGAGGCCATGATCGAAAAGGAACCCGTCACCGTCATCTGCTCCGACAAGGGCTGGATTCGCGGAATGAAGGGCCACGGCCATGATCTGCGGGACCTCAAATATAAGGACGGCGACCGGGGCCGCTTCACGATCGAGGCGCAGACCACCGACAAGATCGTCATTTTCGCCACGAACGGCCGCTTCTACACGCTGGGCTGCGACAAGCTGCCCTCCGCGCGCGGCTTCGGCGAACCCGTCCGCCTGATGGCCGATATCCCCAACGATGCCGATATCACGGGCATCCTCGTCTTCCGCCCCGGCGCGAAGATTCTGGTGGCCTCCACCGAAGGGCGCGGCTTCATCGTCCCCTCCGATGACGTGCTGGCCCAGACCAAGAGCGGCAAGCAGATCCTGAACGTCTCCGGCAAGTCTGAGGCCGCCGTCTGCCGCTACATGGAGGAGGGCGACGACCATATCGCCGTAATCGGCAAAAACCGCAAGATGCTGGTCTTTGAAATCGGCGAGCTTCCCGTCATGAGCCGGGGCAAGGGCGTGCGCCTGCAAAAATTCAAGGATGGCGGACTCTCCGACGCTAAGACCTTCAACTGGGCAAAGGGCCTCAGCTTCAAATACGGCGCGGGCGAAACCTTCGTCGGCGACCTCAACCCGTGGGTCGGCGCACGCGCCTCCGCCGGCCGCATGCCGCCGAACGGCTTCCCGAAGACGAACAGGTTTGATTGAACATTTCCGGATCGGCTCCTGAACTTCTCTTTATGAACATTGTTTGTCATCGCCGCGCGCCCCGATTGTCATCCCCGCGAAAGCGGGGATCCAGTCAATCAGCCACTATGGATTCCCACCTTCGCGGGTATCACACAGGCGCTCGTTGTGTCCGCTGTGGTCGTTGTGTTTCAAAAATGAGAAGGCCCCCCGAGGTTCCTGCTTGCGCAGGAATGTCAAAAAGATAAACCGCAGGGTCGGGCGTGTCCCACGAAAAACTTGGCGTCTTCGCGCCTCCGCGATTCATGGCGGAATTACAGATTTTCGCCGAATGACAGCCGAGACAAATCCCGTCATTGCGAACCCGCGTCAAGCGGGTGTAGCAATCCATGAAAACCGGAAGGGGATTGCTTCGTCGGCCCGAAAGCCTCCTCGCAATGACGGAGGAAACGCCGCTCACATCGTGCCCGCTGTGTTTGACCAAACCTAAGGAAACTCGACCTGTCCCGGCGTCTTGCGGAACGTGCCGATCGGCCGCATGGGCGGACGGTCGCCAGACGGAGCGTCTTCGCCTTCTTCGCCCTCTTCGCCGTCCAGACTCTCTTCGCCCTCAAGCGCGGCGCCGTCGTCTCCGGCGGGCTCGCCCTCCGTGCCTTGCCCTTCAGAAGCCTCAGCCTCGTCCGGGGGCAGGGGATTGGTCAGCTCCTCCTTGAGCAGGATGATGGTGATCCGCCGGTTGCGCGGGTCGGCGGGATTTTCGGCGATCAGCGGCTCCGTATCCGCCTTGCCCATGACGTTGTTCAGCCGGTCGGCGGCCATTCCGGAATCCAGAATGACCCGGCGGCTGGCGTTCGCCCGGTCGGCGGACAGCTCCCAGTTCGTATAGGTCGCCCCCGGAGAATATTTCACGCTGTCCGTATGCCCGCGCACCGAAAGCTCGTTCGGCATTTCGAGCACGACCTCGGTGATTTGCCTCAGCAGCGCCTCCGTCTTGGGAAACATCTTTGCGCTGCCGCTGGGGAACATCGGCTCCCCTTCCTGATCGACGATCTGGATGCGCAACCCCTCCGGCGTCATGTCGATGATCAGGTTCTTGGCGAGCTTCGCCAACTCGGGGCTTTTTTGGATCGCCTGCTTAAGCTTTTGCTCGACCTCCTTGAATTTTTTCTTCTCCGCTTCCTCGCGCGCCTTCTCGGCGGCGGATTTCAAATTCACCTTGGACTGGCTCGACGAGCCGCGCAGCCGCTCCTTGTTGATCTGCTGCGGGGTGAGGGGATTCTGCGTGGAGGCCATGGCCCCCTGCGGCGACATCGTAAGGCCGCCCATGACCCCGCCCGCGCCGCTGGTATCCTGCGAGACCTTCGGGTGCGTCGGATCGAAATAGTTGGAGATCGCGTTCTTCTGCTCGTCCGTCGCGACGTTCAAAAGCCAAAGCAAAAGAAAGAACGCCATCATCGCCGTCACGAAGTCGGCATACGCGACCTTCCACGCGCCGCCGTGATGACCGCCGCCTTTGACGATCTTCTTGATGACGATCGGCTGGGCCTTGTCGTCGCTTTTATCTTTTTTTGCGGCCTCGGCCACGTCTCGGCACTCCCGCCCGTTGAAACCCTAGAACGCGGGCGTTTCGTTCAGCTTCGCTTCAAGCTCCTGGAACGTCGGCTGCACGTCATGCGGCAGGAGCTTGCGCGGAAACTCCACCGCAACCTGCGGCGCGGCGCCGTTCAGGAAGGCGATGATCCCGGTCTTAATACATTTATAATACGTGATTTCCGTCTCGGCCTTGGCGGTCATGGCCGACGCGATGGGTGCAACGAACGCATACGAAAGCCAAACCCCGAGGAACGTCCCGACGAGCGCCCCGCCGATCAGCTTCCCCAGAACCTCCGGCGGCTCGGAAATAGACGCCATGGTTTTGATAACCCCCAGAACCGCCGCGACGATACCCAGCGCCGGAATCCCGTCCGCCATAGCCTGCACCGCATGGCCGGGATGCGCCTCGTGATGCGCGATCACCTCGATCTCGGCGTCCATGAGCGCCTCAAGCTGGAACGGGTTCTCGTTCCCCAGCGAGATAATCCGCAGATAATCGCAGAAAAACACGATGGCGTGATGATTATGCTGGAACGTGGGAAAGTTTTTGAACAGCTCGCTCTCATCAGGCTTCTCGATATGCTGCTCGATCGCCAGCCAGCCCTTCGAGCGCGCCAGCTTGAACACCGCGAACATCATACAGAGCAATTCTATGTAATCGTCCTTGGAATAGGCCGAGGGCTTAGCCAGAGCGCTCATATACTTGGCTGAACCCTTGATCACGTCCATCGAGTTCGCGACCAGAAACGCGCTGATCGCGCAGCCCATGATGATGACGATCTCACCCGGCGCGGCGGGAAGAATCGCGCCCGTCAGCAGATGCATGGCCTTCTCGAATCCGGCGGTCATGACAAGCCCGCCGAACGTGGAGACTAAAACGAGAAGAAGGCCAAGAAGCTTCATAACTGTAACACCGGAATCTTACCCCAACAGCGCGAACGGAAAAACGCAGAAATGAACGCAGAAAGAGGCCGGAGAGAACACCGACCGGATATTCAGAAACACGAATATTCTTGAATCTTTCCGTGCCCCGCGCAAGGGAAGGGGGGCATAAAAGAAAAGTTTTAGGCAGCTATTTTCCGGCCAGCAACCGCGCAGCGTCCGTGGCGGCATACGTCAGGATGCCGTCCGCGCCCGCCCGTTTGAAACAACCGAGTGTCTCCATCAGCGCGGAAGGATAATCCAGCCAGCCGTTCGCCGCCGCCGCGCGCAGCATCGCGTACTCTCCGCTGACGTGATAGGCGAAGGTTGGAACGCCAAATGTCAGTTTTACGTCCCGCACGATATCGAGATAAGGCAGGCCCGGCTTGACCATCACCATATCCGCCCCTTCGGAAAGGTCCAGCGCGACCTCGCGTAGCGCCTCGCTGCTATTCGCCGGATTCATCTGATAGGTTTTCTTGTCCCCCGTGAGGCACCCCTTAGACTGCACCGCGTCCCGGAAGGGCCCGTAAAAGGCCGAGGCGTATTTGGCGGCATAGGACAAAATGATCGTATCCTTATACCCCGCCCGGTCCAGCCCGGCGCGGATCGCCCCGACCCGCCCGTCCATCATGTCCGACGGCGCGATGACGTCCGCCCCCGCCTGCGCCTGCACCAGAGCCTGCCGACACAGAACCTCGAGCGTCTCGTCGTTCAAAATGACTCCGTCACGCAAAAGCCCGTCATGCCCGTGCGTGGTATAGGGGTCCAGTGCGACGTCGGTAATGATCCCGACTTCGGGGACGCTTTTCTTGATCGCGTAAACGGCGCGGCAGATGAGATTCTCGGAATTTCCGGCCTCCCGCCCGTCCTCGGTTTTCTTGTGCGCGGGCGTGATCGGGAACAGCGCGATGGCACGAATGCCTAAGTCCCGGGCCTCCCGAACCGCATCGACGGCAAGATCAATACTCAGCCTTTCAACCCCCGGCATAGAGGGAATATCCTCGCGCACGCCTTGCCCCTCAATCACAAAGAGCGGCCATATAAGATCAGTTACGGAAACTCGCGTTTCCTGCACAAGGTCGCGAATCCAAGGCTGAGCGCGCAAACGCCTCATCCGAACCGCAGGAAAAGCCTCAAAATACTTGAAATTTGTCATGTCTTTTACATTTCTTTAAGTCAAACGCATTAAAAATTATCTTTGTGCATTGATCAATTGTTTATTATGATCACCGCAATTAAGACCGCCCCAAAGCCTGCAATCAAAAGGGCTAGGCAAAAACCGGATAAAAAACAGAGATAGATATCGTGACGACACCTTACTACGAATCCATCCAGTTGATCGAACGTCTTCACCGCCACTTCTTGGATGTGTTGAAAGTCGAGCTGGACAAGCGCGGCATTCAGGACATCAACAACGTTCAGAGCATGATCCTCTACAACGTCGGCGATGAGGAAATGACCGTGGGCGAACTCACGATCCGGGGTTATTACCTCGGCTCCAACGTCTCCTACAACGTCAAAAAGATGGTCGAGAACGGCTATCTGGTGCAGGAACGCTCCGTCCACGACAAGCGTTCCATCCGCGTCCGCCTCTCCGACAAGGGCACGGACCTGCGCAACATGATCTCCGATATGTTCAAACGCCATGAGCAAACCCTCGGCGGAACCGAGATCAAGGCCCAAAGCTTGGTCGAACTCAACAAGACCCTCAAGATGCTCGAACGCTTCTGGGCGCACCAGACCAACTTCTCCGGCGGGTTCTAAAACCCGGCATAGCAAGCATGGCCAAAGACCTCCTGCACGGGCGCGAAATCATCATCGAATTCCGCCCTATCGGCGCGGTCGTGAGGGTCTCCGCGATGGACACCCAGACCCTCACCGAAATCTCGATTCAGGGCCCCGCCTCGGCGGGGGAAGAGATTTTAAAGCGCAACGCAGTCCGGCGCCTCGAATACGTCCTGAAAAAGAAGGGATTGATTTAAAACCCTCCGCCCCCCTATAAAGGGGCATGAAAACCAAGATCGCCATAGGCTCCGACCACGCCGGCCTCCGTCTGAAAGACGCCATCAAGGAGCGGTTTAAAGACCAGTTTGAATGGCTGGATCTGGGCACCAATACCCCCGATTCCGTTGATTACCCCGACTTTGGCGCCGCCGTCGCCCGCGCGGTGATCGAGGGCAAGGCGGAAAAGGGCGTCGTCATCTGCGGCTCGGGCATCGGAATTTCGATCGCCGCCAACCGTTTCCCGGAAATCCGCTGCGCCCTCTGCACGGATTCGACCATGGCGCGCCTCTCGCGCCTGCACAACGACGCCAATATCGTGGCGCTCGGCGAACGCCTGACGGGCGCCGAACTCGCGTTCGATATTGTTGAAACCTTTATGAAAACGTCCTATGAAGGAGGACGCCACGCCAAGCGCGTCGATAAATTATCGAAATTATGTTGAGTTAACGACGACCGAAAGGAAACGAACAGCACATGTCAAACGCGGCCATCAAACACACGGCAGGGGACTTCAGCGGATTTTTCACCGAGGATTTGAAATCGGCGGATAAGGCCGTCTTCGACGCCATCCAGCTCGAACTCGACCGCCAGCAAAGCCAGATCGAGCTGATCGCTTCCGAGAACATCGTCTCCCGCGCCGTGCTTCAGGCGCAGGGCTCCGTCCTCACCAACAAATACGCCGAAGGCTACCCCGGTCGCCGCTACTACGGCGGATGCGAATTTGTGGATATCATCGAGGACCTCGCCCGCGACCGCGCGAAACAGCTCTTCGGCGCGAAATACGCGAACGTCCAGCCCAACTCCGGCTCTCAGGCCAACCAAGGCGTGATGATGGCGCTGCTCCAGCCCGGCGACACCATCCTCGGCATGGCGCTGGCCTCAGGCGGTCACCTGACCCACGGCGCGGCCCCCAACCAGTCCGGCAAATGGTTCAACGCGATTCAATACGGCGTTCGCAAGGACAACGCCTTGCTCGATTACGATGAAGTCGAGGCGCTCGCCAAACAGCACAAACCCAAGATGATCATCGCGGGCGCATCCGCCTATCCGCGCCAGATCGACTTCAAGCGCTTCCGCGCGATCGCCGATTCCATCGGCGCGTACCTGTTCGTGGACATGGCGCACTATGCGGGCCTGATCGCGGGCGGCGCATATGACAGCCCCGTGCCCCACGCGCACGTCACAACCACCACAACCCACAAGACCCTGCGCGGCCCGCGCGGCGGGATGATCCTGACCGACGATCTGGAGATCTTCAAAAAGATCAACTCGGCGATCTTCCCCGGCATCCAGGGCGGCCCCTTGATGCACGTCATCGCGGGCAAGGCCGTTTGCTACGGCGAGGCGCTCAAGCCCGATTTCAAACTCTACGCCAAGGCGATCGTCGAGAACGCCCGCGTTCTGGCCGAGACCCTTAAATCCGGCGGCGTGGATATCGTCTCCGGCGGAACCGACAGCCATATTGTACTCGTCGATCTGCGCCCCAAGGGCCTGACCGGAACCGTGACCGAGAAATCCCTCGAACATGCCGGCATGACCTGCAACAAAAACGCCGTGCCGTACGATCCCGAGCCGCCGATGGTCACCTCCGGTGTCCGTCTCGGAACGCCCGCCGCCACCAGCCGTGGCTTCGGTCCGGCGGAATGGAAACAGGTCGGCGAGATGATCACCGAAGTGCTGAACGGTCTGAAGGCGAACGGCCCCGAAGGCAACGCCGCCGTCGAAGCCGCCGTGAAGAAAAAGGTCGAAGCCCTCTGCGCGAAATTCCCGATTTATCCGAAGGAGTGATCGCGCGCAAACAGATTAGGGGAGGTTAATGCGCTGCCCGTTCTGCGGACACGACGAGACTCAAGTGAAGGACTCGCGTCCCAGCGAGGACAACGCGGCCATACGCCGCCGCCGTTCTTGCCCGGAATGCGGCCAACGCTTCACGACCTTCGAGCGCGTCCAGCTCCGCGAGATGACGGTGGTGAAGGCGGGTAACCGCCGCCAGCCCTTCGACCGCGACAAGATCATCCGCTCGATGCAGGTCGCCTTGCGCAAGCGACCTGTGGAAATTTCCGACATCGAGCGCGCCGCCGACGGCATAGTGCGCTATCTGGAATCGCAGGGCGAAACCGAGGTCACCTCCGGCGCGATCGGCGAAGAGGTCATGAAGGCCCTCATCGGCCTCGACGTGGTGGGCTATATCCGCTTCGCGTCCGTCTATAAAGACTTCCGCCAGCCCGAAGACTTTCATGCCTTTCTGAACGAATTCAAGAATCTCGAAATTAAGCCCGGGCGGGCTTCCAAAAAGGTCTCCTGATCATGGCCGCCCAGGAACGCCTGATGCAGGCCGCGCTGCGAATGGCGGACCGGGGCTTGGGGCGTGTCTGGCCCAATCCGGCCGTGGGCTGCGTCATCGTGCAAGGTGATCGGATCATCGCCCGCGCCCGCACCGCCAACGGGGGCCGCCCCCATGCCGAAACGATCGCCCTAGAACAGGCGGGGCCGCAGGCCGAAGGCGCAACCGTTTACGTCACGCTCGAACCTTGCGCCCATCACGGCAAGACCGCCCCCTGCGTCGATTCCCTGATCGCCGCGAAAGTCGCAAGGGTCGTGATCGGCGCGATCGACCCTGACCCCCGCACTGCCGGCAAGGGCATAGAGGCTCTCAAAGCCGCCGGGATCGAGGTTTGCACAGGCGTTCTGGAAAAAGACTGCAAAACCCTGAACGCGGGTTTCTTCACCCGCATTGCCGAAAATCGCCCCTATATCGGCCTCAAGGCCGCTTGCACGAAAGAGGGGTACATGACCCCGCCCGAGGGCCGCTGGATCACGGGGCCGCAAGCTCTCAACCTCGTCCATCTGCAACGCCGCAAGTTCGACGCGATCCTTGTGGGCATCGGCACGGCGCTCGCCGACGATCCAATGCTCACGACCCGCCTTCCGGGCTTCCACCATTCCCCCGTGCGGATCGTTTTGGACAGCCATCTGCGCCTGCCCGCCGACGCGAACCTCTGCAAAACCGCCGGAATCATCCCGCTCTGGATTCTCTATGCGAACGACCCGAACAACCGGGCGGCGGAATTGGAATCCGTCGGTGCAAAACTTATTCAGACCTCGCCGCGCGACCTGACGGCCGTCCTGCGCACCCTCGCGGAGCAGGGGATCACCCGCCTGCTGGTCGAGGGCGGCCCGGCCATCCATAAGGCCTTCATGCAGGCGGGCTTCTGCGATGAAATCAGCGTCTACAGATCCCACAAAATCGCGGGCGGCCGGGGCGAAGCGCTCTTTTCAGCAGAAAAACTGAAAAAATTCGGGCAGGAGAACGGCTTAACCCCCTCAAAAACCCGCGAGATCGATCAAGATTCTCTGGAAATCTACCGCCGTAAGGTCTAGTCTCCGGCCATGTTTACCGGGATCGTACAGGACAGGGGAAGGGTGCGCGGCGTTGATCGAACGCGCGGCGACCTGCGCCTGGAAATCGAAACAGCGCTCGACCTTGCGCCCGTCCCGCTCGGCGCGTCGATCTGTTGCTCGGGCTGTTGCCTGACGGTGGTTGAAAAAACGAAAGACGGCTTCTTCGTCGATGTCTCCGCCGAGACCCTCTCCAAAACCGCGCTCGGAACATGGGCGGTCGGAACGGAGATCAACCTCGAACCCTCCCTCAAGCTCGGCGACGAACTGGGCGGCCACTTCGTCTTCGGACATGTCGATGCGGTTGTAAAGCTTCTGGAGACCAAGCCCGAGGGCGGCTCGCACCGCCTGACGATCGAATTGCCCGCCGCGCTGGCCCGTTATGTCGCGCCCAAGGGCTCCGTATCCCTCGACGGCGTGTCCCTGACGGTGAACGAGGTCGGCGCGAACAGCTTCGGTGTCAACATCATCCCCCACACATGGGAAAAGACGACCCTCGGCCTCAAAAAGCCCGGCGACGCGCTGAACATGGAAATCGACATGCTGGCCCGCTACGTCTCCCGCGCGCTGGAGGTCGACAAATGACCGAACGGCCCGCCCTCTCCTCGATCTCCGAAATTCTCGAAGATGTCCGCAAGGGCAAGCCCGTCATCATCGTGGACGACGAGGACCGCGAGAACGAGGGCGATCTGGTGATCGCCGCCTCGATGGCCTCGCCCGAAAACATCAACTTCATGGCCCGCGAGGGGCGCGGCCTGATTTGCCTCCCGATGGAGGAGGCGATGGTGGACCGTCTCGGCCTTCAACTGATGGGGCGCGGCAACAACTCCCGCCACACCACCGCCTTCACCGTCTCGATCGAGGCGAAGGAGGGCGTGACTACCGGAATTTCCGCCGCCGACCGCTCCAAAACGATTCTGACCGCCATTGACCCCCAAAGCGGCCCGAACGATATCGCTACCCCCGGCCACGTCTTCCCGCTGGTGGCGCGTGAGGGCGGCGTTTTGGTCCGCGCGGGCCACACCGAGGCCGCCGTCGATCTGGCGCGTCTGGCCGGTCTGCCCGCCGCCGGGGTGATCTGCGAGATCATGAACGACGACGGCACGATGGCCCGCTTGCCCGATCTGATCGCCTTCGCCCAAAAACATAATCTGCGCATCGGCACCATCGCCGACCTGATCGCCCAGCGCCGCCGCAGCGAAAGCCTCGTCAAGCGCATCCACGAGGGTGCGTTGAACAGCCGATACGGCGGAGACTTCAAAATGATCGTCTACGCCAACACCCTCGAATATGCCGAGCACATCGCGCTGGTCAAGGGCGATATAGGGGGCGACATCGACGGTAAGACGGACCCCGTGCCCGTGCGGATGCACGCTGTGGACATTATGGGGGATATTTTGGGCGCGGGCGCTGAATCGATCCTGCAAAAATCCATGGAACAAATCGGGCGCGAGGGCAGGGGGGTCATTGTCCTGATCCGTGAACCGAACCCCCAAAGCCTCTCTGAACGCCTCGTGCAGCCCAAGACACCCATACAGAAGGAAAAAGCCCTGCGCGATTACGGCATCGGGGCGCAGATTCTGCTCGATCTGGGCGTGCGCGACATGATCCTGCTTTCAAACAGCCGGAAACATGTTATAGGTCTGGAAGGTTACGGGCTGCACATCGTCGGGCACAGGCCCGTAAGCTGAACAATCAAGGATACCACCATGCCGCATTACATGATCGTCGAGGCGCGTTATTACGAGGACATCTCCGATCTTCTCCTTAAGGGCGCGATCAAAGCGCTGGAGGAAAAGCGCAACACTTACGAGGTGTTTCAGGTTCCCGGCGCGCTCGAAATCCCGCTGGCGGTCCGCCTCGGCATGATGCGCCCGGAGGGGCGCGGCACCAAGGGCCGCCGCTTCGATGGCTTTGTCGCGCTCGGCTGCGTCCTGCGCGGGGAAACCACCCACTACGATATCGTCAGCAACGAAAGCGCGCGCGGCCTCTCAAACGTGGCGCTGGAATATGAAATGCCGGTCGGCAACGGCATCCTCACCTGCGAGACGAAAGAGCAAGCCCTCGAACGCGCCGATCCGCAAAAGCTTGATAAGGGCGGCGAGGCGGCAAAGGCCGCGATGGCGCTGTTCGAACTTAAGACCGTTCTGGGGGTCCGCTGACATGGCCAAGCCGAACGCGCCCGAAGCCGTGAAGAAAAGCACCGGCAACAAAAAGAAAATGTCCGCTCGCCTGATGGCCGTGCAGGCCGTCTATGAGGCGGGCCATAACGGCGAGCCGTTTGAACAGGTCCTGCGCGACTACATCGACAACCGCACCGGCATGGAAATTGGCGACGTCAAGATCGAGGAACCCGACCGCGAACTCTTCCTCAGCACCGCCCGCACCGTCCAAAGCCGCCGCGAGGAGATCGTCCGCATCCTCGAAGCCAACACCCCCTCCAAAAACCCCGACCCCGATCAGCCGCGCAAGGAGATCGAGCCGCTGCTCAGATCCATCCTTTTATGCGGGATAGCCGAGATCCTCCAGCATACCGACATTGACGCCCCCCTGATAATCAACGACTATATTGAGGTCACGCGCGCCTTCTACGATAAGGGCGAAGTCTCCCTCGTCAACGGCGTTCTGGACTCCGTGGCCGGAATCCTCCGGTCCTGACCTGAATCCCTTTTTTCGCCATCCCGGCAACCTATTCAAAAACTTGAAATATCTGCGGTTTTTCGCCGCTCCTAAGCCCCCGTTAACCCTTGATTGTTACAATGATGGGTAAGACAAAAGCTTCAAGGAAAACAATAAAGTGCGTAAGATACTGATATTGCTGGTGGTCTTGCTCGTCCTCGGCGGCGGGGGCGGCGGCGCGTACTACGTCTTTGTGATGCAGCCGGCCCAAGCGGCGGCCCTCAAGGACGGCGACACGGCCCACGGCGAAGCCGGAACAGATGAAGCGGCCGAAGAACATGCCGAAGAAGGCGGTGACGGCCACGGCGAAAAGGGCAAAAGCGAATTCGTCGAACTCGACCCCCTGATCCTCCCGATCCTTGATAATAGCGGCGTCAATCAGGTCGTAAGCCTCGTCATCGCCATCGAGGTGCCCGGCCCGTCGGCCAAGGACAAGGTAAAATCCATGTCCCCTAAGCTCAAGGACGCCTACATTCAGGACATGTACGGCATGCTGAACGAGCATGCAGCTATGAAGGGCGGAGTAGTGCAGGTGGCCGTTATCAAAGAGCGCCTGAACATCATCACCAAAGACATAATGGGCAAGGACACGGTCAAGGAGGTCCTGCTCCAGGTCGTTCAGCAGCGCCCGATCTAAAAATTTTCCGGTAAATCGAAAAATTACTTCTTAGCGGGCGGATTAAACCGCCCGAGGTTTCCCAACAACTGCTGCGAAAACGTCAGGTCGTTGCCGTGCGTGGGTGTCTTGTTGCGCGCGATCGGTATATCCTCCCGCCCGTTTTCGATATCTTGTATGTCGTCAACTACACCTTCACCGTTAAATACAACGGCGACGATCCGCTCATTAACCACTTTCGGGTCCAGAATTCCCCGCTTTTCAGTATCCTGCCCGATATAATACCAAACGTTCGGGTTAAACGTGGAGACGGTCGTGGGTGACCCCATGACCCGCAGAACATCCGACCGCGTGCTTTCCCCGGCCGTGATCGCCTGCATTTGATGATTCTCGATCATGTTCCCGCGCTTGGCCTTAACCGGCGAACAGGCGGCCAGAGCCACCATGACAACACAAGAGAACCGCAGGAAATTTACGGATGCATACATATAAAGCCCGATTGCGACATTTGATTTTGATATCTATAGTGTCACCTGTTTAGTAAAACCTGGCGCAAAAATCAATGTTCGGTTTCTTTCGAAAGGGAATTTCCCGTTACAACAGGACGGACCTCCTCGCGGCGCAAGACCTCTATCGCGCGGCGATAACCCAGTCCCGGCAGGAAATTTTTTTCCTGAAATACGGCGTTCCAGACACGGTGGACGGGCGTTTCGACATTTTAGTGCTCCATCTGTACATGGTGTTTTTCCGCCTGCGCCCCCATTCGCGCTATAAAGATATCTCACAGTGCATCTTCGACATGGCCTTCAAGAATATGGACAAAAGCCTTCGTGAGGCCGGGGTAGGGGATGTCGGAGTCCCCAAATACATGAAAAAGATGATGCAGGCCTTTAATGGCCGTATGCACGCCTATAAAGAGGCTGCAGAATATGTAAAAGAAGACCCCAGGGTCCCCTTGGGCCCCGGCCACCCTTTGTTCGATGCCCTGCGGAGGAATTTATACGGAACCGTTGAAAAACCTCAGAACTCTGTGATAGTCAGCATGGTGAAATACGTGCGCTTTACCATGTTGTACCTCTATGAACAAAATCTGGATGAGGTCGTGTTGGGGAACATAAAGTTCATCCCGCCCGGAGAAATCATCGACGAAAAGAAGGCGCCTTAGCCTTGATTAGGATTGAGAGATGAAAAAACGAGGCAACGAAAATCATATCCCGGAATCGGAATGGTCATATCTTTTCGACACCGAAGCCCTGGGCCGTGAACCCGCAACACTGAAAATCGCCCCGGATGAAAGCCAGACGCGAACAATCGTAAAACGGCTGGCGATTGACGGGCTGGAGGGGCTGGAGGCCCGCATAACCTTGCGCCGCAACACCGGAAACATGGTCATCCATGTGCAAGGGATCATAACTGCCAAAGCCTTCCAGAAATGCATCATTACGCTTGCGCCGCTCGAAATCGATATCGAGGCCCCCTTCGAGGCGTGGTACGCCGACTCCTCGCAAACGCTCTCCTTCACAAAAGCCAAGCGCGAACGGGACATCGAAAAGGATAATATCGAGCAACCCATTCTCGACGAGGCCGAGGATCCAGAACCCGTCGTGGATGGTCGGATTGATCTGGGCGAACTCGTGGTTCAGCATCTCTCGCTGAACATCGACCCATACCCGCGCGCGATCGGCGCATCTTATGCGCTCGGTGATGACGATGTGACCATCGCCCAAAAAACCGGAGAGGCTTACCACAACCCCTTCGAGGCCTTGAAAAACTGGCGCGACAAGGAAGGCAAAAGCTGATCGTTCAACCCTAGATCAAGCCAAACGCCGAAAGCCCGCAGTAAAACCCGAACAATATGGACGTCTCCGCGACGACCAACACAGCCGGACCGTAACCGAGCGAAACCACCTCTTTCATCGAGGTTTTAAGCCCCACCGCCGCAATCGCCATCACCAGCATCCACTTGCTCAGAACCTCAAGCCCGTGAGAAACCTCCCCCGGCAGGGCGCCCAGTGAATTGAGAGCGGCCAGAAGAATAAACCCCAGAAGAAACGGCGGCACGAACGGAAAGCGCAGCGTCTGCCCCGGGCGCGCATTTTTATAAACCCACGCTAAGCCGAGCAGAATCGGCAATAACATGAAGACCCGGATCAGCTTGATCAGAACGGCGGCGTTCCCGGCCTCCGGCGAGATGCTATACCCGGCCCCGACAACCTGCGAAACATCGTGTATGGTCCCCCCGATGATGATTCCCGAATGATAGGAATCGAACCCCAGAAGCCCCAGAACGACCGGATACCCGATCATCGCGGCGGTACCCATCGCCGTTACCCCGATAACGGCGGTCAGGGTCTGCCGTTCAAGCTTTTTCGAAGGCGGCAGGATCGAGGAAATCGCCAGCGCCGCCGAAGCCCCGCAAATCGCCGTGGCCCCGCCGATCAGAAGCCCTTGCTCGCGGTCCATCCCCAAAAGCCGCCCCAGCACAGGCCCGGCCATGAGAATAAACAGCGTAATCGCCGAAATCCCCACCAGAACAGGCAGGCCAAGCGCGGTGAATTGCGAAAGCGCAATCCGCGCCCCGATCAGCGCCACCCCGATTTTAAGTACGCTCTGCGAGGTAAACTGTATGCCCCGCCGCGCTTTAGGGTCCTCGAACAGAAAATGAAAGGCCATCCCCAGAAGAAGGCACATCAGCATGACGGGCGCGGAGTAATGCTCTGAGATCAGCATGGCGGCCAGCGTGACCAGCCCGCAAACCATGAACCCGGGCATAATCGCCTTCAAACGCGCCCCAAAGGGTTCGTGGTCCGGCCCCGGCGGCTCCGGCACCCCCTCAAGGGAGTCCATGAATCGGTACTTGCTGAGCGGGTCGCTGCTATTCATAATCGGATCAAGGCCTTAAATATTACGGGAAAAGGGCCTGCGCGGGCGGCACGCACCGCACAAACTGGCCTTTCTTTACGCCCGAACCGTCATTTAATCCAGAAATATTCCTTGCAACCGCCGCGCTTTTTGTTTAGAAACCACACTCTACAAAGTTAAGGATCAGGACTATGGCTGTACCAAAGAGAAAAACATCGCCCTCCAAGCGCAACATGCGCCGTTCCCACCATGCCCTGAAGACGGAAAACTGGTCTGAGGACGCGAGCACGGGCGAACCCGTGCGCCGCCACCACATCGACCTGAAGACCGGAACCTACCGGGGCCGTCAGGTGATCGAGGAAAAGAGCTGATCGAAAGATCGGCCTTTCAGGACTTTTACGAATGAGGCAGAGAACGCTCTTGCCTCATTTGTCGTCTTGTTATAAGCCATCCTTGGAGTGTTGGGTCCACGCGCATCTGAAAGGGACAATCCTTGTCCGCCACGCCGTCAACGGGAAATATCGTCATAGCCATCGACGCGATGGGCGGTGACCACGGCCCGCCGGAGATTATTCCGGCGCTGGCCTCCGTGCTGGCCCAAAGGCCGGACGTGCGCTTTCTGGTCTTCGGGCATAAGGATGAGATTGCCGGCCCGCTCGCACGCCACCCGGTTCTGACAAGTGCCGTCACGGTCATTCACACCGAAAAAACGATCGAGAGCGACGAAAAACCCTCCGCCGCCCTCCGCGCCAGCAAGGGCACCAGCATGCGCATGGCCCTTGAGGCCGTGGAGGAGGGGCGGGCCATGGCCGCCGTCTCCGCCGGAAATACCGGCGCGCTCATGGCTCTGGCCAGAATCGTCTATAAGACCCTGCCGGGCATCCACCGCCCCGCCATCGCCTCCGTCATGCCGGGCATTAAGGGCGAAACCATCATGCTCGACCTCGGCGCGAACGTACTGGTCGATGCCGAGACGCTCGTCCAGTTCGCGGTTCTCGGCGCGGCCTTTGCGCAGAAACAGAAGAAAATCAAAACCCCCACCGTCGGCCTCCTTAATGTCGGCTCCGAAGATATCAAGGGGCCCGAGCATATCCGCGCCGCTGCAGAAATCCTCAAACGCATCGAGTTTCCGGGAACCTATTACGGCTTCGTCGAGGGCGACGACATCACCCGGGGCACGGTGGACGTCATCGTCGCCGACGGCTACGCGGGCAATATCGCCCTCAAGACCGCCGAGGGCGTCGGCCAGCTGGTCAAGCACTACTTCACCGAATCCTTCAACTCGCCCCTCGCCAAGATCGGCGCTCTGGTCGCATACGGCTCCCTGAAGAAATTCAAACGCCGCATGGACCCGCGCCTCTATAACGGCGGCGTGTTCCTTGGCCTCAACGGCCTGTGCGTCAAAAGCCACGGCGGCGCGGACGCGCTGGCCTTCTCCCAGGCTGTGCTTCTCGCCGTACGTCTGGCCCGCTACGGATACATACAGCAGGTGATCGAAGACATTAACAACGTCGTCCGGCAGGAAACCTTCCTGAACCCGGAGTCGTCAGAATAAGCGGAAAAGAGTAAACGCATGCCAATCAAATCTGTCATACGCGCGACCGGAAGCTATCTGCCCGAACGCATCATGACCAACGCCGACCTCGAAAAGCTCGTCGAGACCACTGACGAATGGATTCTCCAAAGATCCGGCATCCGCGAACGCCGCATCGCCGCGCCGGACGAAAAAACCTCCGACCTCGCCGTTAAGGCCTCACTGGCGGCTATGCAACGCGCCGGATTGAACCCGCAGGATATCGACGGCATTATCATCGCCACCACCACGCCCGACCAGACCTTCCCCTCCGTGGCCGTCAGCGTTCAGAAGGCGCTGGATATTCCCGTCTGCACCGCCTTCGACATACAGGCCGTATGCAGCGGCTTCGTGTATGCCCTCAGCGTCGCCGATAATTTCATCAAGGCCGGACAGTTGAAACGCATCCTTGTCATCGGCGCCGAAAAAATGAGCGCCCTCCTGAACTGGGACGACCGCACGACCTGCGTTCTGTTCGGCGACGGGGCCGGGGCCGTGATTCTGGAGGCGCAGGACGGCGACGGAAATCGCGGTATTATCTCCAGCCACCTCTATGCCGACGGACGGTTGAAGGACATCCTCTACACTGACGGCGGCCCGTCCACCACGGGGCAGAGCGGCCATATCGTCATGCACGGACGCGAAGTCTTCAAGCACGCTGTGAACCTGATGGCCGAAGTCGTTGAGGAAGCCCTGCAAAGCAACGGCATGACCGCCGTCGATATCGACTGGCTCGTCCCGCATCAGGCGAATATCCGCATCATCGAGGCCACGGCCAAAAAGCTCAATCTGCCGATGGAAAAGGTGATCGTGACCGTCGAACGCCACGGCAACACCTCGGCGGCCTCCATCCCGCTCGCCTTCGACGAAGCCATGCGCGACGGGCGTATCAAGCCCGGCCAGACTGTGCTGTTTGAGGCTATGGGCGGCGGGCTGACTTGGGCCTCGGCGCTGGTCAGAATGTAATTCCCATAAAAAACCATAACGAAAGCGCCCCTTTTGTGCGCTGCAAAAACGCGCGGAAAGCCCGGTTTTACGAAAAAAACTAAGCAAGACGGCTTTACCTATTGAATTGAATCATTTTTTTGTGGTTATCCTAAAGCCTAAGATTGACGCTCAGGGCAGGGCGCGATAGTCTTGAACCTATAAGATGACAAGGAGAAGTTTATGAGTGCGCGCACGATAACAAGGGCGGATCTGGCCGAAGCCGTATACCAGCAGGTCGGGCTATCCCGTAACGAATCTGCGGATTTGGTCGAGGTTCTTCTGAACGAGATTTCAGATAGGCTGATAGCGGGCGACAATGTAAAGATTTCTTCTTTCGGCAGCTTCACGATTCGCGAAAAGGGGGAACGCGTGGGCCGTAACCCCAAGACGGGTGTAGAGGTTCCGATCTCCCCGCGCAAGGTTCTGGTCTTCCGCGCCTCGCATGTCTTGAAAGACAAGATTAACACGGGCGTGTAAGCACCGATTCGGGTTGTAATAATTTAACAAATGCAAGAGTGACAAGCCAATGACCGCCGCCACGACCAAAAACACCGGACAGACCGTTGAGGACCGCAAGGACGCCGACGCGGTGGAACACGCCGCCCTGCTTCAGGCCGAGCGTGCGCGCGAACAGGCGGAGCAGGCGACCCGCAAGACGCAAGCCTCCAGAGGCGGCGCGGCGGCCAGCAAGGCGACCGGAGCCTTCCGCACCATCAGCGAAGTGGCCGACGAATTGGGCGTTCAACAGCACGTCCTGCGCTTCTGGGAAACCAAATTCTCGCAGGTGCGTCCGCTCAAGCGCGGCGGCGGCCGCCGTTACTACCGGCCGGAGGACGTGGATCTGCTCAAACGCATCCACCACCTTTTGTATGTCGAGGGCTACACCATCAAGGGCGTGCAGAAGCTGCTCAAGGATGTTGGCAAGAATCAGGTTCTGAAAGGCGCCGGCACATCGCAGGCGCTGCTCCAGAACCCCGTGCCCGACACGCCTCAGGAGAACGAGCGCAAGCCCGCCCCTGTGGTGACCGCGCAAGTCGCCCAGCAATCCCGGGCGGCGCAGGTACCCGCCGAGCCCGCGAATCCGCTCCTGACCGACCGTCAGAGAACGATCCTTGAGACGATGCTTGAGGAATTGCGGGAGCTGCGTAGCCTCATCAAACCCAAAAAACAGTAAAATCGCCCCCGCTTTGGGTTTTTATGGCGTTTTGCCATTTGATTCTGCTATTGAAATACGTTACTAAGCTAGGGTCGAGGTTCACGGTTTTTATAAAGTCAGCGAAAACAAAGGCTTTCGAGAACCGCATCGCAGAATACTAAGAGGTATTTGAGAAGCGGAAGCACAGAAAGCCCTTGTTTGCAGGTCTTTAGAAAAGCCGTGGGGTTTTGACCCTAAGATTGTTTTTTCAGGCATCGGAACGTGGCGCAGCCTGGTAGCGCACTTGCATGGGGTGCAAGGGGTCGCAGGTTCAAATCCTGTCGTTCCGACCATTTTACTTTTTACCCCAACGGGGGTGAAAATTAAAATAATGGTGGTAGTGGCTTGAACAGGCTTCAGCTGATCATAAAGACTTAAGTGCCTGCCTTGAGCCATAAAGCCGCCATCGACCCCAACCCTCTCTTCACCCGGATCGTCGATATCCTCACCGCCCCGCGCATGATCGCGGCCCGGCCGAAACTTAAATTTTTCCTCTCCGAATTTCTCCATTTCGGCTTCAAACAGGCTTGGGCCTGCCTCTTCGGCGGCCTGATGCTGGCCGCACTGGTCATCACCAAACTCCTCTGGTCGCCGGACCTCCCCCTCAGCCGCTACGATTTCATGTTCATGTTCGCCATCGCGGTCCAGATCGCCTTCGTCCGCTTAAGGCTCGAAACGCCGGAGGAAATCAAGGTCATCTTCATCTTCCACCTCGTCGGCACCGCGATGGAGATTTTCAAGACCCACATGGGTTCTTGGACCTACCCGGAGGAAAACCTGATCCGCATCGGCGGCGTGCCGCTTTTTTCCGGCTTCATGTATTCGGCGGTCGGCAGCTACATCGCCCGCGTCTGGCGCATCTTCGATTTCAAATTCACCCATTACCCGCGCCGCGACCTGACGGTTCTGCTCTGCGCGCTGATTTATATAAACTTCTTCACGCACCACTTCACAACCGACATCCGCCTGTTCCTGTTCGCCTTCACCATCATCCTCTACGCCCGCACCTGGGTTTATTACAAACCCCACGAGACGCATCAGAAAATGCCGCTTCTGCTGGGCTTCTTCCTCGTGTCTTTCTTCATCTGGATCGCCGAAAACGCGGGCACCTTCGCCGCCGCGTGGCGCTACCCCGATCAGGCGCATGAATGGTCGATCGTCTCCCCGCACAAGATGGGCGCATGGTTCCTGCTGATGATCATCAGCTTCGTTCTGGTGACGTTATTGCACAAGAAAATCCCCGCCTATGAAGAAGGCAGGGCAGGGACTAGGAAATCGTATGCGGCTCGTCCCACTCCGGAACGGGCTCGTTGGCCGGGCGGTTGACGATGGCCTTGTAAAGATCGCGCACCTTGGTCTCGCCCAGAACGTCGTCGCCCTCCTGATAATGGCCCATCCCCTCATGGCCGGACCGCTCAAGGCCGAACGCCTTGTTTTGCAAAAGGTGGATGGCGGGCAGAACCCGGTCGTAAATCTCGCAGATATCCCGCACATGCGGCCGCTCGAAGCGCGCAAAATCCTCCACGCCTTCAAGGTCGCCGGGCAAAATCGCATCGTTGGGCGAATGAAAGAAAAACGCATCCTCGAACCCCGGCGCCGTCACGGTCCAGCTTTTAAGATCCTCGCTCCGGTTGATCGAGATCCCCATCGCCCGGGCCTTGTCCTGAAACGCGGTGTCGCTGTAATGCACCTCTTCGCGCATCGCCTCATAACTCTGGCCCGTCTGCTTCTCCATGAGCCAGCCGAGCGTCCGCATCAGGTTTTCCTGCACCGCGAACTCGCGGTAGGTCGAAAGCACGTCCGTGATGAACTTTTGCCTGTCGTCGTAAAGCGTCTTGAAACGCCCCGTGACCGTGGCGTTCAGGATATGCTCGATCTGAATATTATAGATCTCGGCCTCATAGGTACCCTGATAGGGCTGGGCGCTTAAATGCTCGTCGCGCGGCGGCGCGTTCAGCGCCAGCCCCAAAATCACGTGCCCGGCCTCGTGGGGCAGCGCTTCCTCATACCCGCCGAAATTCCAGACCGCGCGCGTATGATAATCGACCGCCTCGGCCAGCGTCATATCCTTGGAGAGCATGGTCTGCAACTCCTCGCCCCGCCCGCCGGAGGCCAGACGGTCCGGCGCTTCGCCGAGCCCCCGCACCAGATCCCCGAAAAATTTCTTGAACCCGCCCTTCATCTCAATGCCTCGGCTCCGGCGCATCCGCATCCGCGCCGGGGGCAGGGGGCTTGAACCCCGCAACCATCGCCGCGTGAAGATCGCGCACCCTGACGGTCCCCAGATCCTGCCGCAACGGCATGGCATGGGCCGGAACGTCGCCGTACGTTGCCCTGCGCTCCTCGATAAAATCCGTCAGCGCGTCCAGCCCCGGCTTGATCCGGTCATAAATCGCCCCGGCCTCCGCATCGCTGGGCCTCGAAAAGCGCGTGAAGTCCTCGACCTCATCGATATCGTCGGGCATATAATGTTTGCGTTCGTCCACATACCAGAACCGTTCGTCCAGCGCCGGAATATCCACGCCCCATGTTTCCTGATCTTCCGTAACCTCGATGCCATACTTTTGAGCGAAATCATAGAAAACGAAATCCTTGTACGCGCAATCCCGGCGCGCCTGCTCCCCGTCGATCCCCGCGACCCGCCCGAGCCCCCAGCTCACCACGCGGTTGAGGTTGCCCAACGGCCCGTAAGTGTCATAATTCTCCTGCACACGCTTTAAAAACAGGGCCTTTCTCTCAGCTTCATCAGCGGGCAGCTTTTCGTTGAGGCTGTCGAGCAGCGCCATCTCGGTGGAAACGCTGTAAATCTCCGCTTCGTAATCGGCCTGTGAAGGATAGTCGGAAGGAGCAAAGGGCAAAGTCTTGCTCAACGTCATAAGAATATGGGCGGCATCGTGCTCAAAGCTGAATTCCGGGGTCAATCCCCAGCGTTTAAGATGGTTGACCCTGGCCTGCTCAAGAGTCATGTCCTCGCGCAGCATCACCGCCACCTCGTCCTCAGGAACGGGCGGCGCGAATCCTCGTGAATCTGCAGAGGCGAAGCCGGAGGTTAAATTCTCGTCCTTCATGGATCAAAACCCGCTTTTTTGTTTATACTGGCGCAGTTCAACGAATCTGTCAATTTTCGTAACCCCGGAGGGCTTGCCCCATGGAACTCTTGTCGGTTTATGTCACCTTCGCAAGCGAGGAACAGGCCCGCTCCATTGCGGAAACCTTGGTAAACGAGCGTCTGGCCGCCTGCGCCAACATCTTCCCGCCCCACCATTCGATCTACCGCTGGGAGGGAAAGGTTGAGCACGCCAGCGAGACAGCCGCCCTGTTCAAAACCACGGAAACCGCCTTCGAAACCCTGAAAGACCGTATAACCGAGCTCCACAGCTATGATTGCCCCTGCATCGTGGCGTGGGAGATTGAGGAGGGGGCGAAAGCCTTTCTGGACTGGATAGTTAAAGAGACGGTACAATAATACCGCAGGCTTAATAAACTGTTTTTATTGCCGAAATTTATTGACAAAGCGCCCCCGCTAAAGCATAAACACGGCACTTCGAAGACCAACAAGTTTGAATTAAGAAAGAGCTTCACATGAAGACATATTCTGCAAAACCCGCGGATATTGAGAAGAAATGGATCATTATCGATGCGGAAAATCTGATTCTCGGCCGTCTGGCCAGCGTTGTGGCCATGCGCCTGCGCGGCAAACACAAGCCGACCTTCACCCCCCACATGGATTGCGGTGACAATGTCATCATCATCAATGCGGCGAAAATCCAGCTGACGGGTAACAAGCGCGAAAACGACGTGTACTACTGGCACACCGGTCACCCCGGCGGGATCAAGCAACGCACGAAGGCCCAAATGCTTGATGGCAAATACCCTGAGCGCGTTGTACAAAACGCGGTCGAGCGTATGCTGCCCAAGGGCCCACTGGGCCGCGCCGTGTTCAAAAATCTCCGCGTATACCCCGGAGCCGAACACCCGCATGAGGCACAACAGCCCGAAGTGCTGGACGTCGCCGCCCTGAATCCCAAAAACAAACGCACTGCCTGACGGGACTTGAAAACATGACGAAGAAAACAGACACCAAAAAAGAATCCGGCGCCAGACGCGGCAAGAAGGAAGAGGCCGTGAAGGACCTCCGCTCCATCGGAACCGTTGTGGCCGAAGCCAAGGCGAAGCCCTCTGCTGAAGGCGACTCCGCCGCGAAGCCCGAGAAAAAAGAACCCAAGCTCGACAAGCTGGGCCGCGCCTACGCAACAGGCCGCCGCAAGAACGCGGTTGCCCGTGTATGGCTCAAACCCGGCTCCGGCAAGGTTGTTGTGAACGGCAAGGAGCAGTCCATATACTTCTCTCGCCAGACGCACCTCCTGATCCTGAACCAGCCCTTCCTGATCGTTGACCGCGTCGGTCGCTTCGACGTGATGGCGACGGTAACGGGCGGCGGCCTCTCTGGTCAGGCTGGCGCAGTCCGCCACGGCATCGCCCGCGCGCTTGAAAACTTTGACCCCGCTCTCCGCCCGCCGTTGAAAGACGCCGGCATGATGACCCGCGACTCGCGGATCGTCGAGCGCAAAAAGGTCGGCAAGCACAAGGCCCGCCGGACCAAGCAGTGGGCGAAGCGTTAATCGCCTCGGCCCCGCTTATCGAAATCTTCAAACACCCCCGCCCGCCGGGGGTGTTTGCTTTTGGGCCTTACTATCACCCACCTTGTCATCCCTGAGCTCCCCTTGTCATCCCTGCGCAAGCAGGGACCTGTTGACCAATAAGGCCGCCGCCCGCGTCGTGCGCGTTGTGATCGTCGTGGTTCAAAGATATGATAGGCTCATATCAAAAACAGGAAACCGCATGTCGAAATTCATCTACCCCTATCGCGGCATCATGCCGAAAATCCACGAAACCGCCTTCATAGCCCCCACGGCCAGCATCATCGGCGACGTGGAGATCGGCGCGGGCAGCAACATCTGGTACGGCTGCGTCCTGCGCGGCGACGTCAACCCCATCAAAATCGGCAAAAACACGAACATTCAGGACGGCGCGGTCATCCACACGACCAGCAATTTTCAGGGCACGACGGTCGGCGATAACGTGACCGTCGGCCATCTGGCCATTCTCCACGCCTGCACTGTGGAGGATTACGGCTTTGTGGGGATGCAGGCCTGCGTGATGGACGGTGCTGTCGTTGAGAATATGGGGATGCTCGCCGCCGGAGCCTTGCTAACCCCCGGCAAGCGCGTCCCGAAGGGCCAGCTCTGGTCGGGCCGCCCCGCCAAATTCATGCGCGACATGACCGAGGAGGAAAACAAATACATCCTCTGGTCCGCCGAACATTACAGAAAACTCGGGCAGGAGCATAAGGAAGCTTGTAAATCATAAAAAAAGTAAAGTATTTTGAGTTGTAAAATAAAATTAAGGAATAAAAAAATATGACAACTAAAGTTTTTCTCAGCTGGAGTGGGGAACTTAGCTGTAAATTAGCTGAAGCTCTAAAAGAGTGGTTTCCTAACATTTTACAATTTGTGGAGCCTTATTTTTCGCCGATGGATATAGAGAAAGGCCAAAAATGGTCCTCGGAAATCTCGGAGCACTTAGAAAGTACAAACATCGGGTTGCTCTGCCTTACTCCTGAAAATCTTAATCAGCCATGGATAATTTTTGAAGCAGGCGCGCTTTCCAAAAGAATTAAAGAATCAAAAGTTTGCACAATTTTATTCAATATAAACAATGCTGACATAAGTGGACCTTTAGCAATTTTTCAGCATACAAGATTTACCAAAGAAGATTTTAAAAATTTATTGATTTCAATTAACAATGAAGGAGGAGAATTAAAACTCGATGATAAGAGGCTAGATACTGTTTTTGAAAAGTGGTGGCCTGATCTTGAGCAAAAAGTCAAAAATATACTAAATGAAGAGGTGAAGCCTAAAGCTGTAGTACCACGAAAAGACAGAGAAATACTCGAAGAAGTTCTGGATATTGTTCGTTCACAACAAAATTCTGTTAAAATTAAGAATTATTGGTTTCCTGACGGCATGATGGAGGTCGTAAACAGCACCCTAGAATATTGTGAATTGACTATTTATGCAAGAAATAAGGTCGGCACGGACAAGTATTACTTTGAAAGAATTCTAAATTTAATAATTAAATTAGTAATTGAGGTAAATCATCCGAATCCTGCCTTGATTTCATTCAGAAAAAGAGCGGAAAAGCTTCTTGCACAATTTGAGGAAAGTAAATCTAACGATATATTTTCATGAATGCGTATTAAATTCTATATCAGATCAAATATTCTAACCCAACTCCGGCTCCTCGAATAGGATCCGCTCCATCCCCGCCGCTGATATCCTCCCCGTCTGCCGCCCCCGCTGCGCACGCTCCGCCCGCCGAGGCCTAAGAAAAGCCGGTTTCTTATTGAGAGCGTTCGTGCTCAGGTCTTCGCCTTGACATAGCTTCCCGGTGCGGGCTCGATGCCCTTGTCCGGGGTGCGCGCGGCGACCTGCTTTCCGCCGAAATCCTTAATCCACTCCTGCCAGTGCGGCCACCACGAGCCCTCATGCTGCACGGCCTTCTCAAACCATGCGTCGGGGTTCTCGGGTGTTTGGGTATTGTCCCAATAGCAATATTTCTTCTTCGCGGGCGGGTTGATGACCCCCGCGATATGGCCCGAAGCCGCCAGCGTAAACGTGACCGGGCCGCCCAGCCGCTTCATCCCCTCATACGTCGCCTTCCACGGCGCGATATGGTCCTCGCGCGTCGAAAGGAAAAAGGCGGGCGTCTTGATGGTTCCAAGGTCCACCGGAACGTCGCGCATCGAAATGCCGCCGGGCTTAATCAGAGCGTTCTCCTGATACATTTTGCGCAGATAGAAACTGTGCATTGCGGCGGGCATGTTGGTGCAATCGTCGTTCCAGTACAAAAGATCGAACGGAAACGGCTCCTTTCCGAGCAGATAATTGTTCACTACGAACGACCAGATCAGATCGTTGGCCCGCAGCAAACTGAATGTCTGCTGCATGTCCTTGCCCTCAAGGATTCCCTTCTCGAACATCTTCTTGTCGATCTGTTCGATCTGTTCCTTATCAAGGAAAATCTTAAGATCCCCGGCCTTATCGAAATCCAGCAAAGTCGTCAGGAACGTGGCCGAAGCCACGCGCCCCGCCTTCTTTTTGGCCGTCAGGTAAGACAGCGTACATGAAAGCAGCGTCCCGCCCAGGCAATAGCCGATGATATTGGTTTTCTCCGTGCCGCAAGCCTCGTCGATCTGTTCCAGCGCAGCAAGAATCCCTTCGTCCATGTAATCCTCGAACCGCTTCTGCGCCAGCTTGGCGGTCGGGTTCACCCACGAAATCGTGAACACCGTATGTCCCTGCGCAACCGCCCACGCGATGAAGGAATTTTCGGCCTTGAGATCGAGGATGTAATATTTGTTGATCCAAGGCGGAATGATCAGAAGCGGCGTGTCGAAAACCTTTTCGGTCGAGGGGGAATACTGCAAAAGCTGCATGAGATCGTTCTGGAACACGACACGCCCGGGCGTAACGGCGATATTTTTTCCAAGCTCAAACGTATCGTAATCCGTGGTGCTGATTTTAAGGTTGCCGCCGCCGCGCTCCATATCCTCGATCAGGTTTTCAAGCCCCTTCACGAGGTTCCCCCCGCCGGTCTTGAGCGTTTCGTTAATCACCTCGGGATTGGTCATCACGAAATTGGTCGGGGAAAGTGCGTTTGCGAAAAGCCTGGTAACGAACGCAAGCTTCTCCCGCTGCTTGGGCTCCAGCCCCTCGGTATCCCGAACCGTATCGTCCATCCAGCGGCAGGTCAGGAGATACGATTGTTTGATGAAATCGAACAGCGCGCTTTCTTGCCACTCCGGCGCACGAAAACGTCTATCCCCGGCATCCGGCTCGATCACGGGTTTGCCCTCGCCCTGTCCCATGAATTTGCGCGTGCTCTCCTGCCAGAGATTCATCCAGTCGTGAACGAACCGGGCCTGCATCTCAAAAAAACGCGTCGGGTCTGCCACGATCCGGTCCAGAAACGCCAGATAGCTCTCCCGAATGTTAAGCGGATCAAAATCCCGATTAAGAAAATCTTCTAATCCCTTTGTGTGACCGTGATTTTCTATAAACTTATCAAGCAGCGGCAGCGCCTTGCCATAAGCATCGATCAGGGCGCGGTTCAACGCCACCACATCGGGCATCTTATACCCGGCATCCGGAGGAGAAGAAGGGGGGGCTTGCTTGGGCATCGGTTTATTCATGCGCTCTCAGGGATTTAGAGGAAAAAAATAAGAAAGAGTCCCAAGAGTCTGCGGCAACCGCCTGAAAAAATCAAGACATGAATGGAGTGTTCAGCCATCAACAGGGCGGGGCGCGGCAAACCTCCGGCACAGGATCGCAAGATAGATGACGACGAACAGGAAGATATAAAGCTCTTCCACCTCGCTGGACCGCCAGAACAAAGGCTGCAGGCCAAGCGCGTCGTAAGTCTTGTCTATCACTTTAAGAACAAGGAATAACGCCGCGCTCGGAATGACCTCTTTATCGCCGAGTATGGGCGCAAGCCGGGCGGGCACAAGCTTGGGCGCGAACTTCAGGACCAGCGGCAGCAGGATGCCGCACACGATCACCCCGATCTCAAGCGCCAGCCGCGGCTTCTGGTCCAGCCACGAGGACGTGTTGTGAAAATTCGTCTCGCCTTGATCGTTGATCTGGTTCCAGAACTCCGGCGTGGTCCAGTCGAACAGATGCTGCCCCCAGCTCAGCTCCTCCCCGAACACGTAAACCGACCCGACCAGCGCCAGAACCCCCTAGGCCTTCAGCGGCCCGGTCGGCGCAAGCTGGATGACCCGCAGAGCCAGCAGGATGGCGGGAAACAGCACCAAGCCCTGCAAAATCTCGTGTGGGCCGAACTCCGAATGCAATTCCGGCATGTACTGGTCCGGCACGAAGATCTCAAGCCCGATCTGCCCGACGATAATAAGAGCCGGAAAAAGCATCCAGAAAGGGGATTTCAGGAAAAAACGGTAAAAACTCATGTAAAAAAAGTGACAGTGTGGCCCCCCGAAATCAATAAAAACCGCGTCCGGAGCGGAAATTTGGCCGGGGTGTTGCGCAAAAGCCATTCCCATCCTTGAAACGGGGCCGGAAGCGGAGTAGAACAAACCCGTATAAAACATTCTTTAATGGGTATTTGACGATGAGCAAACCGTTTCGCATAGGGCTGGCAGGGCTGGGAACCGTCGGGGCGGGCGTCGTCAAAATCATTCAGAAAAACGGCGATTTGCTCGAAAAACGCGCCGGCCGCCGCATCGAAATTGCCGCCGTTTCAGCCAAAGACCGCAACCGCGACCGGGGCGTTGACCTCTCATCCTATGACTGGGTGGAAAAGACCGGCGATCTGGCCACCTACAAAGATCTCGACGCCGTGGTCGAAGTCATCGGCGGGTCCGAAGGACCGGCGGCTGATCTCGTCCGCGCGAGCCTGAAAAACGGCCGCCATGTCGTGACCGCCAACAAGGCGCTGCTCGCGCTGCACGGCGACGAACTGGCAAACCTCGCCGACGAAACGGGCGCCTGCCTGATGTTCGAGGCCGCCGTCGCCGGGGGCGTGCCGATCATCAAGGCGATGCGCGAGGGGCTGGCCGCCAACGAGATCAAAAGCATCTACGGCATCCTGAACGGCACCTGCAACTATATCCTGACCACCATGCGCCAGACGGGCCGCAGCTTCGACGACGTGCTCAAGGAGGCGCAGGCGCAGGGCTACGCCGAGGCCGACCCCGCCTTCGATATCGACGGCATCGACGCCGCGCATAAACTTTGTATCCTCGCCGCCATCGGCTTCGGGGTGAAACCGGACTTCAAGGCGCTCAGCATTGAGGGCATCCGCCACATCAACAGCACTGACATCGCCTACGCCAGTGAATTCGGCTACCGCATCAAGCTGCTCGGCATCGCCCGCCGCGAAAACGGCAAGCTTCTTCAGGTCATGGAGCCGTGCCTCGTCCCGATCGAAAGCCCGATGGGCATCATCGACGATGTCTACAACGCGGTGTACGTTGAGGGCGATTTCGTCGAAACGCCGCTCTTCACCGGCAAGGGCGCGGGGCAGGGGCCCACAGCCTCCTCCGTCGTCTCCGACCTGATCGACCTCGCACGGGGCCACAGGCTCCCGGCCTTTGGTATCCCCGCGAAAGACCTGAAAGCCGCCGTATGGGCCGATCCCGGCGAGACGATCAACAGCTATTACCTGCGCCTGATGGTGCTCGACCGCGCGGGCGTCATTGCCGACGTCTCCGCCATCCTGCGCGACAAGAATATCTCTATCGAGGGGCTGGTTCAAAGAGGCCGCGACCCCGGCCAGCCCGTCCCGGTCATCATCACGACCCACGAGACCCGCCACGCCGACATGATGGCCGCGTGCGAACTGATTGAAAAACTCGACTGCTGCGTGGAAAAACCCCGCGCGATGTGTATTGAAGAGCTGTAAAGCAAGGAAAGACGATGCAGGCCAAGCCGATGAAACAGACTGAAACCGAACTGGAAACCAGCATGGACCGCAACCTCGCGCTGGAGGTCGTGCGTGTGACCGAGGCCGCCGCGCTGGCCGCTTCAAGGCTCGTGGGACGCGGCGACAAGGACGGCGCCGATCAGGCGGCGGTGGACGCCATGCGCCAGGCGCTCAATTCCCTCAACATTCGCGGCAAGGTCGTGATCGGCGAGGGCGAGCGCGACGAGGCCCCCATGCTCTATATCGGTGAGGAGGTCGGCACCGGCACCGGCCCGAAGGTGGACATCGCCCTCGACCCGCTGGAGGGAACCGACATCACCGCGCGGGGCGGCCCGAACGCGCTGGCCGTGATCGCCATGACCGACGAGGGCGGCTTTCTGAACGCGCCGGACGTGTACATGGAGAAAATCGCCGTCGGCCCCGGCATCGACCCGAAAATCCTCAGCCTCGACGACCCGATCGGCGACGTGCTCAAACGTCTGGCCAGAGAAAAAGACGCCGATGTCAACGACCTCACGGTCTGCATCCTCGAACGCCCGCGCCATGAAAAACTGATCAAGGCTGTCCGCGACTCCGGCGCGCGCATCATCCTGATCGGCGACGGCGACGTCAGCGCCGTGATCGCCACCACCGACCCCGACAGCACGGGCATCGACCTTTATGTCGGCTCCGGCGGCGCGCCCGAGGGCGTTCTGGCCGCTGCGGCCCTGCAATGCACGGGCGGCGCGATGCTGGGCCGTCTGGTCTTCCGCAACGACGATGAAATCGCCCGCGCCGAACGCTGGGGCATCAAGGACCTCAACCGCATCTACGCCACCTCCGACCTCGCCAGCGGCGAGAACGTGATGTTCGCGGCGACGGGCGTGACCGATGGCGCGATGCTGCGCGGTGTGCGCCGCTCGGCGGGCGGGGCCAAGACGAGTTCCATCGTCATGCGCTCGAAGTCCGGCACGATCCGCAAGATCGAGGCCAGCCACAATTTCCGGCGCAAAACATGGGTTCAATCAATCTAGCGATTGTGGATAACCTATGCTTTTGCAACGCCGTGTCTACTGCAAGGCCGCGCGACCCCTTATCCTGAAGACATGACCAAAGGCATCTTGACCGAACGCTCGCTCCAGCAAGCCCGCTGGGTCGTCGAGGACGTTCCTTTGAATGAAATCGAACGGCTCGCCCGTGCGCATGACCTGCCGGAGATCGTGGCGCGGCTTCTGGCCGCGCGCGGCATCGCGCCAGAACAGGTGCCCGGCTTCCTGAACCCGACCTTGAAAGATCATTTCCCTGACCCCTTCGCGTTGGCGGGCATGGCCGAAATGGCCGACGATCTGGCGCGCGCGATAGAGGAAAACAGGAACATCGCCATCTTCGGCGACTTCGACGTGGACGGCGCGACCTCTTCGGCCATCCTCTGCCGCTTCCTCCGGCATCTGGGCTTCGATCCCGTGATCTACATCCCCGACCGGGTGGAGGAGGGCTACGGCCCGAATACC
The DNA here is from genome assembly GCA_964583335.1 of uncultured Pseudobdellovibrionaceae bacterium. Taxonomy (GTDB): domain Bacteria; phylum Pseudomonadota; class Alphaproteobacteria; order Micavibrionales; family Micavibrionaceae; genus JAGNKE01. Next base: position 74,416 of record CAZOVG010000007.1, read on the forward strand.
GAGGCCCTGAAATCCCTGCGGGACCAGGGCGCGGAAATCCTGATGATGCTCGATTGCGGCACGACCGCGTTCGAGATCATCCAGTCCGGCGCCGATATGGGCCTCAAAATCATCATCCTCGACCATCACGAGGCGGAGCAAAACCTGCCCGCCGCGTGGCACGTCATCAACCCCAAACGCAAGGACGACACCTCCGGCCTGACCATGCTCGCCGCCTGCGGCGTGACCTTTCTGGCCTGCGTGGCGATCAACGCCCGCCTGCGCGCACGCGGTTTTTACGAGCAAAAAGGACTGAAGGAGCCCGACCTGAAATCCTTCCTGGATATTCTGGCCCTCGGCACAGTCTGCGATATGGTGCCGCTCACCGGCCCCAACCGGCTGTTCGTCCGCGCCGGGTTCGCCATGCCCGAACAACGCCTCAACCCCGGCATCCGCGCTGTGATGAAGGTCGCAGGCATCAAGGCCCCGCTCACAACCTACGATGCGGGCTTCGCGCTCGGCCCCCGCATCAACGCGGGCAGCCGCGTCCACAAGGCCGACCTCGGCGCGCGCCTTCTCTGTTCCGACGACGAACAGGAAGCCCTCAGCATCGCGTGGACGCTCGACGACTGCAACAAACGCCGCAAGGATCTTCAGGCCGAAATGGAAAAACAGGCCATGGCGCAGGTCGAGGACGCGAACATGCAGGACGATCCGCTCATCCTCGTGGACCGCGAGGGCTGGCATCCGGGCCTCAGCGGCCTCGTCGCCGGAAACCTGAAGGAAAAATACGGCCGCCCCGCCTGCGTGGTGGCCTATGCACAGTCCATGTCCGGCGAGCGCGAGGGCAGGGGATCGGGCCGCTCCGTCCCCGGCATCCACATCGCGCAGGCCTTCATCGACGCCCGCGCCGCCGGATTGCTGGAAAAGGGCGGCGGCCATGCGATGGCGGGCGGCTTCACCGTCAGACCCGAAAAAATCCCCGAACTCCGCGCCTTCCTGCAAGACCATATCCGCAAACAGCAGGACTCCGGCACGATCAATATCGAAACCCGCATCGACGGCCTGCTCACCGTGCGCGGCGCGACGCTCAGCCTCGTCAGCCTCATCGCCGAACGCCTCGGCCCGTTCGGACAGGAGCACCCCGAGCCCGTCTTCGCCCTCACCAACCTGCGCATCCACAAGGCCGACATCCTCGCGAGCAAGCACATCCGCGTCCTCGTCGGCGACCCCGAGGGCGGCCCGCGCCTCAAGGCCATGGCCTTCCGCGCGGTCGGAACGGAGATGGGCGAGATCCTTCTAAGCAACAAAACCCGCTCCATCGACCTCGCCGTCACCCTCAAGATCAACGAATGGCAGGGCCGCCAGAGCGCCGAGGCGATCATTCAGGACGCCGCCCTCCCGCAATCCGAAAAATCCTCACGCACCCTTCTGGCGGAAACCGCCTGACCGCGCTATAAGACCGGGCGCGGGAAAGGCGGACGGACATGCTGGCGGCAACACGAACCACAATCGAAAGCTATTTCGGCCTGTTTCTTCTGCTGGCCTTCGTGCTGGGCCTGACCGTCCCGGGTGTCGAGCAGACCCCCAAGAACGTGATCCTTCTTCTTCAGGCCGCGATCATCCTCTTCGCCTGTTCCAAGATCAAGCTGGCCGATTTTCAAGGCTTCCGTCCAAGGGAAATCGCGGGCTTCTATGTCCTGCGCTTCATCCTCTTGCCCGTGATCATGTTTTTCATCGCCGCATGGTTGGCGCCGGACTATAAATACGCGCTCCTGCTTCTGGGCCTCATGCCTTGCGGCGCGACCCTTCCGGCGATGATGGGCATTCTGGGCGGCAATCCCGCGCTGGGCCTCACCGCCACCACAATCTCCGGCCTGCTCGCGCCGTTCACCGTCTTCGCGATGTTCGCGATGTTCAGCACGCTGGACCTGCAACTCGACCTCTGGGGGATGTTCCAGACGCTCTTTTTCGTGATTTTCTGTCCCGTCATCGTCTATTTCGGCCTGCTCCGCCGCTTCGAGCCGCTCAAGCTGACCATGCGCGAAAACGCCTCGATGATGGCGATCCTCCTCATCTTCGGCGTCATCATGATCGTCGTCGCCTACCAGCGCGACCGCTTCTTCTCCGAACCGGCCTTCTTCATCCAGGCCTTCGCGGTCGGCACCGTGGCTTATTTCACCTATTACGCAATGGGCTGGTTCGCCTTCGCCCGCCGCGACCGCCGCACGCGGATCAGCTATTCCCTGATGGGCGGCAACAACAATATCGCGCTCGCCATCAGCCTCGCCGCGCTCTATTTCCCGGCCCATGAAATGTTTATTCTTGTAGTCTGGGAAATATTGTGGATAATGGGTGTTACATTATTTCAGTTGTTTGTGAAGATGACCGCCGGGCCGGAAGAGGGCTGAACCGTTCCTCCGGCCTTTAAGTTTCTGGAAAATATAGGAAAAGCATGGAAATGAAGCGCACGCGCACGCTCCTGAACGGCATGGTCGTCCTCTCCGAGGTCAGCCACGTTTTCTGTTGCGTTTTGCCGACGCTCTTCAGCATTTTCGGCATCCTCGTCGGCCTCGGCGTGGCCGGAGCCATGCCCCTCTGGCTGGGCGGCCTCCATGAGACGATGCACGACTGGGAGCTGCCCGTCATCGCCGCCTCGGGCGTTATTCTGGCCCTCGGCTGGACCCTGCATGTGGTGAGCGAACGCATGGACTGCCACGACCACGGCTGCCACCATCCGCCCTGCGAACCGAAGAAGAAAAGCTCGACCACGATCCTCAAGGTCGCGACCATTCTGTTCGTGGCGAATATTTCCGTGTTCCTGATCTTCCACAAAGGGCTCGACCGTATGGGCGTCACCCATACGGAGCATCCGGCCCATGAACAGTCCGAAGAACACGAAGCGCATGACCACGCGCACTAATCTTCGATGAAAACCAGCCTCGGCTTATCCTTCGGCCCCTTGAGATCGACCGCCCGGTAAAAACAGCTCTCCCGCCCGGTATGGCAAGTGCCCTCCGGCGTCTCCGCGCCTTCAGGCTTGACCACGGTGACGCTGATCAAAAGACAATCCTGATCGCAATCCGTCCGCATCGCGCGCACTTTCTGCACGAACCCGCTGGTGGCCCCCTTGTGCCAGAGCGTATTGCGGCTGCGCGACCAGTAATGCGCTTCGCCCGTCTCAAGCGTTTTTTCGACGGCCAGCGCGTTGACATACGCCATCATCAACACGCGCCCCGTCTCGTGGCAGACGGTGATGCAGGGCATCAGCCCGTTCGCGTCGTAACGCGGCGTAAACGCAAGGCCTTCCTCGATATCCTTGCTCATCTCCCCTTAAACTCCTTCACGCGCTGCTCGAACGCGTCCCAGACCTGTGCCTCCAGCCGCGTCTTATAAAGCTGGTTGTAATCCCTCACGCCCGAGGGGCAGGTGACGTTGATCTCCGTCAAATAGCCGCCGATCACATCGATGCCCACGAACACCAGCCCGCGTTTTTTAAGCTCCGGCCCCAGCGCGTCGCAAATCTGCTGCTCCCGCGCGCTCATGTCGCTGGCCACCGCCTTGCCGCCCAGATAAAGCCCCGCCCGCACTTCCTGCCCCTGCGGCACCCGGGCGAACCCGCCCGCCGCGACGCCCTCGATGAACAGGATGCGCTTGTCGCCCGTGATCTTGATCTCGGGAATGTATTTCTGCGCGATGATCGGCTCCTTGTAAAACCGCCCGAACATGCTGATCAGCGAGCCGATATTGTCGCTCGCCCGGTCCACGTGAAAGACCAGCGACCCGCCGTAATCGTAGAGCGGCTTGAGGATGATATCCCCGTGCGCCTCGTAAAACGCCCGGATGGCCTTCGGATCGGCCGAAATCAGCGTCGGCGGGGCAAATTCCCGGAACCGCGTGACCAGCAGCTTCTCCGGCGCGTTCCGCACGGCCGCAGGGTCGTTCAGGACCAGCGTATCACCCTCCAGATGCTCAAGAATATGCGTAGCCGTGATATATTCCATATTAAAGGGCGGGTCCTGCCGCATCAGCACCAGATCGGCGTCTGTCCGCAGGTCCAGAACGATTTCCTCGCCCAAAGTATAGTAATCCCCCGGCTTGGCCCGCGCCGCGATGGGCCGCGCCCGCGCCAGAATCCGCCCGTCCAGGTACGAAAGGTCGCTGGGCCGGTAAATATAGACCTCGTGCCCCCGCTGACAGGCCTCCACCATCAGCGCGAACGTACTGTCGAAATCGTACGCAATCCGCTCTATGGGGTCCATCTGCACGGCAACTCTTAAGGGCATGAAACATCTCATATGTTGATTTTCTTGCATTTTTATACTAGCTCTTGGGGCGAAAGAAAATAATGCAAAAGAAGATAGGGCCGGATAAGGCATGAAATTTGAGGATCTGGGGCTCAGCCCGAACCTGATGAAAGCGATTAAGGATTGCGGGTACGACACCCCAACCCCCATCCAGCAGCAGGCCATCCCGTATATTTTGATGAAACGCGACGTGGTGGGCCTCGCCCAGACCGGAACCGGGAAAACCGCAGGCTTCACCCTGCCGATGATCGAAATGCTGGCCGGGGGCCGCGCGAAGGCCCGCATGCCGCGCTCGCTCATCCTCTCGCCCACGCGCGAACTCGCCGCCCAGATCGCGGAAAGCTTCGACACGTATGGGAAATACTCCAAACTCTCCAAGGCCCTCCTGATCGGCGGCTCGTCCATGGACGACCAGATCCGCATCCTCGAACGCGGCGTGGACGTGCTGATCGCGACGCCGGGCCGCCTGCTCGACCTGTTCGGGCGCGGCAATATCCTGCTGACCGATATCCGCATCCTCGTGATCGACGAGGCCGACCGGATGCTGGACATGGGCTTCATCCCCGATATCGAAAAGATTTGCAGCCTGCTGCCACCCCTGCGCCAGACGATGCTGTTCTCGGCGACCATGCCCCCGGAAATCCGCCGCCTGACGACGAAATTCCTGTCGTCACCCAAGGAAGTCGCCGTCGCGCCGCCCGCCACGACATCCTCGACCGTCGAAATCTTCCTCGCCTACGCCGACCCGCGCCGGAAAAAGGAACTCCTGCACGAAATCATGGTCCACGAGAAAATCCGCAACGCCTTTATCTTCTGCAACCGCAAGCGCGACGTGGACTTGCTGGCCACATGGCTCAAGAAAAAGGGCTACGACGCGCTCGCCCTTCACGGCGACATGGCGCAATCCCACAGGACCGAAACGCTCGGTAAATTCAAGGACGGCACCCTGCCCATACTGGTATGCAGCGACGTGGCCGCACGCGGGCTGGACGTCGTCAACGTTTCGCACGTCTTCAACTACGACGTACCCAACAACCCCGACGACTTCGTCCACCGCATCGGCCGGACGGGCCGGGCCGGGCTGACCGGACGCGCATGGACGATCGTCACCAAGGAAGACGAAAAACAGATTCAGGCGATCGAAAAGAATATCAAGATCAAGATTCAAGTCTCCGATATCGGCTTAGGCGCACAAAAACAGGGCGAAAGCGGAGAGTCAGAAGAAAAATCCGGCGGACGCGGGGATTCCGCTTCCCGCTCCGGCCGCCGTCCCAAGGGCCGGGGCAGGGGGGCCGAGACCCGCAAAGACGCGGACCCAGTAATCCGCGAGGAAAAGCGGGCGGAGCCGCCCAGACCGCCACGGGAATCGAACCACAAACACGGCTCTGAACGCCAGATTCCGGCAAAGAAAGACCACCAGCCAACGCATCGAAAACCGCGCGAAGATGATGACTCTTCGGGCTCCTCGGGTTTTGGTGACGATATCCCCGCCTTTTTGAGGCCGAAATCGTAGCAATTTCGGGGCTAAGCGCTTTATCCTCCTTGACTTTCGGCCCCAGTATTTCACTATAGTGAAGATTGAATCACTAAGTACGCGCCCCACTCTATGAAAATGATCCCCGAACAGTATACGCATAAAATCAAAGGTAAATCGGCGCGTACCGACCTGGTCCTGCTATCGTGTCTGGCTTTGTCTGTCTCGTGCCTGATGCCGCTCTCCGCGCTGGCCGTTGAGGGAATAAGCCAGTCACCCGTAGATCTTCAAGCCGACACGCTTGCTCATGACGAGGCGACTCAAACCGTGACCGCATCCGGCAACGTGGTGATGGTGCAGGATGGCCGGACCCTCAAGGCCGACAAGGTGACCTACGATCTGGGCAACGACACGGTGACGGCGCACGGCAACGTAGAGTTCACGGATGCGAACGGCGACCGCCATCTGGCCGACGACGTTAAATTCAACGATTCCATGAAAAACGGTTTTGTCGAAGGCTTGAAAACCTCTCTGACCGACGGTTCGCGCTTCACCGCCAAGACGGGCAAGCACGAGGGCGGGATGACGACCACCATGAAGGACGCCACCTACACCCCGTGCGAGCCGTGTAAAGAAGACCCATCAAAGCCGCCGCTTTGGCAAATTCGCGCGTCCGAGGTTAAGCACGACAAAGAAGACAAGAGCATTTCATACGAAAACGCCCGCTTCGAGTGGATGGGCGTACCTCTGGCTTACCTCCCGTACTTCGAGCATCCCGACGGTACCGAAAAACGCAAAAGCGGTTTCCTGACCCCCTCCGCGGGATACAAAAGCGACCTCGGCCTGTTCGTTGAAACAAGCTATTATTGGTCCATAGCGCCGGAAAAAGACGCCACATTCGGAATAATCGCCATGACAAAGCAGGCCCCCGTGGCGACGGGTGAATGGCGCCAGCGCTGGGCGGATGCCGCGCTTGAAATGCAGGGCAGCTTGACCTATTCCGACTACCGCGACCGCGATGACGACGACGAAAGTGAGCGTCAAGACGAAGACGTACGCGGGCACATTTTCGCAAACGCGCTCTGGAACATCAATCAGGAATGGCGCGCGGGAACGGAGATCAACCTCTCCTCCGATGATCAATATCTGCGCCAGTACGATTTTGAGACCGAGGACGACGACGTTCTCGAAAGTCAGGTCTTCCTCGAGCGCTTCTCTGGCCGCAACTACGCCGTGGGTCGCCTTCTCGCGTTTCAGGATTTGCGCGTGGACGAAGAAGAGGTCGATCAGCCCGACGTCTTGCCTGAAATTCAGGCCAGCTTTATCGGCGAACCCGGCGCCATGCCGCTGATTGGCGGACGCTGGAGCCTCGAAGGCTCGGCCCTCGGCCTCCGCCGTGAAGCCGATAGCGGTCAGGACATGAACCGGCTCGGCCTCGGTGTGGGCTGGCAGCGCCGCCTTGTCACAAACTTCGGATTGGTCTCGGTCCTCAACGCCAACGCGCGCACGGAAACCTATCACATCTCCGACCGAGACGACGACACCGGCGACGGCAGCGAATCCCGCGCCTTCGCGTCCTTCGACGCAAAAACAAGCTATCCCGTGGCACGCAATTTTGGCAATTATCAGGTCGTAATCGAGCCGCTCGCCTCCATAACCCTGTCTCCCGACATAGATCAGGACGACGGCATCCCCAACGAAGACAGCCAGGACGTCCAGATCGACGCTCTGAACATCTTCGAAGCCAATCGCTTCCCCGGCCTCGACCGCGTGGAGGACCAGTCTCACGTGACCTACGGGGTGCGAACCGGGCTTTACGCCATGGACGGGAGCTACGGCGATATCTTTCTGGGGCAAAGCCAGCGTTTGGACGAAGACGACAACCCCTTCGTTCAGGGCTCCGGCCTTGAAGAAGACCAGTCAGACTTCGTCGGGCAGGTCACCGGACGCTATAAAGACGATTACAGCCTCGACTATCGCTTCCAGCTCAACAACGACGACCTCGCGGCGCAACGCCACGAGGTAGACGCCAGCGCAAACTTCGAGTCCTTTACCATTTCGACGCGATACCTGTTCGCAAAATCCTTGGAGGGAACGGAAATTGAGGAGACCCGTGAGCAAATCGAAAACGGTGCGAGCTATTATATCAATGACCAATGGCGGGTGCGCGGCACCGCTCGGCATGATTTGGGCGAAGATCCGGGCTTGCGTGACGCGACCGTGGGCGTGGATTACTTCGGACAGTGCTTCACATGGTCCGTAACGGGCCGCCGTAATCTTACGGAAGACACCTCCGGAGACAACGGCACGGAAGTGCTCTTCAAAATCGGCCTCAAAAATCTCGGCGAATTCGAGACGTCCGGCCTCAGCCTGTCAGACCGAAAATCGTCATCCGAGGACGATGAATAAATCGCTCGGACGTAAGACATAATCAGAAAAAACGGCAACGCAAGAACAACAGAGCATGTTAGATTCCGCTATGGACATGACGATAGCGCCTGAGTTTCATATGTGGTTCATTCTGGGTTTGACGGCGTGCGCCGTCTATTCCTTTATGCGTGAGCGCTTCAGTCTTGAACTGACCTGCCTCGTCCTGATGAGCGTCCTTCTGCTCTACGGACAGGTTTTTACCTTTGAAGACGCCGATGGCGTAAACCGGATGAGTGCGAGATATTTGCTTGCGGGCTTTTCGAACCCCTCGCTGATCGCCGTTCTGGCGCTTCTGGTGATAGGCCAAAGCTTGATTCAAACGGATTCCCTCCGTTTCGTCACAACCCGTCTGGTTTCCCCCGAAAAGGGAAGGGCGCTGGCTTCTGTTTTGGTCATAATGCTTTTCGTCACGGCGCTCAGCGCGTTCATGAACAACACGCCGCTGGTGATTATCGCGATTCCCATCATGAAAAGCCTTATGCAAACGGCGCGCATCGATCCGGGCCGCGTTATGATGCCACTCAGCTTCGCGGCCATCTTGGGCGGAATGACAACCCTTATCGGTTCCTCTACAAACCTTCTGGTCTCCAGCACAATGGTGGAAATGGGCTATCGGCCCCTGGGGTTTTTTGAGTTCACTTACCCCGCGCTGATCCTCGTGGCCGTGGGAATGGCTTACGTGCTGCTGATCGTGCCCCACATACTGCCTAAAAGGGCGTCCATCAAAGACGAAATTGTCGGCGACGAAAAGGAGTTCGTGGCCGAACTGGACATCGCGCCCGACAGCAAGCTTGTAGGCTCTGAGTGCATGGATGGAAAATTCGCGTCGCTTCAGGACATGAACGTCAAGCTGATCCAGCGCGGCGGCAGGATCGTTCTGCCCCCATTCGAGGGATTCACAATCAACGCGGGCGATATTCTGATCGTCTCCGCGACGCGGGAAAGCCTAGGGCGCTTGCTCTCTCAATATCCGGGCTTCCTGCTGTCTGAGGAAGAAAAGGAGATCATGCTCACAGGCTTGGATGAGCAGTCCGAAACCGCCCTTCAATCGGCCGAAACCCGGGTTCTTGCACAGATTATGATCACCCCGGCCTCGCGCTTTGCCGACATGTCCCTTGAGCAGATGAACTTCCACAATCAGTTCGGCGCCATCATACTGGGTATCCAAAGACGTGCGCGTGTTGTCCGGCGGCGTCTGGGCCGTATAACACTCGAGCCGGGCGATGTTCTCTTGATTGCCGGAAAAAACAGCGTGATCAACAGTCTCCGCGACAGCCTTGATTTCATTGTTCTTTCCGGTTCGAAGAAAGACCTTCCCGTACCCGGCAAGGCGCCTGTTGCGTTTGCCGTCTTTATCGCCACGATAACCCTTGCGGCCACGGGCGTTCTATCGATCCCTGTTGCGGCGTTTGCCGGTGCGGCGGCGATGGTCGCGACTGGGTGTCTGGACATGCAGCAAGCGACCCGCGCGATCGACCGCAAAATCTTCCTTCTTGTCGGATCAATGCTGGCGCTCGGACAGGCGCTGCAGGTGACCGGGGGCGTGGAGTATCTCTCTCAAAGCATACTGGCCTCGCCTCTGGCGTCTTCCCCGCTCTGGACCGCCTCGATTTTATTTATCATCGTTGCGATCGCTACGAATGTTCTGACAAACAACGCCTGCGCGATTTTATTCACCCCGGTGGCGGTCGCGCTCGCCGAAAAATTCTCGACTACCGCTGAAATGCATGAATATCTCACCACTGTTTTTGCCATCACGGTGATTTTTGCAGCCAACTGCTCCTTTGCGTCTCCGTTAGGCTACCAGACAAACTTGCTCGTGATGGGGCCGGGCCATTATCGGTTCAGGGATTTCATGATGGCCGGAGCGCCGCTTGTGATTCTGCTCTGGATCACATATATCTTCATAGCGAGCCAGTATTTTGGCTTGTCGTAGAAGTCTCGCGCAAAACCGCCGCTAATACAGACAAAACATATGGAGTTTGGCCACTACAACCCGAATGAACGATACCGCCGACGCTCGGCGCAGCGCACGCTCGCGCTTGTTCGTTTGGTCGTCGTGACGGTCGTTGTGGGCGCGGCATCCTTTCATCTCGGGCGCCTTCAGTCTGAACAGGACATGCGGATTCTAAGGGAGCAAAAGGGCAAATACGACATCCAGATGGAGCAGATGCAAGACGAGCAGACCCGCCTCAGGGCAGAGGCGCGAACAGCCAATATCAAGCTGCATCAGGTCCAGGCCAGCTACAACGAGATTCTCCCTTCCGGCCCGGCGCAGGAACTCGCGCACCTCCTCAAGCAACAGCTCGATGGCGGCGTAGACCCCAAGCGTATGGAGGCGGTGATCCGCTCGGTCAGGCCGCCCCAGAATTGCTCCGAACCGCAGACCCGCCGCTTCGTGGTGATGACCCCGGCCTATAAAGGCCCCGAAAGTAAAGTGACGACGGCCGGCAAGGAAGTGACCATCAGCGGCAGCGGCGAGTCTGCAAAAAGCTCCAAGGGCAACGCCGAGGCATGGTTCGACCCGTCAAAGGGCGTAAAGCTCGTCTTTGTTCTTGCCGACGGCACGAAAGAGGAGAAAGAGGGCCATATGCCGCTCTACCACTCCATCATCATCAAGGATAAGGAATACCGCTTTACCATCTCGCAGGGCGAGCAATCCTTCGCCAAGGTCAATTACGACATCTGCGATTACCCGTAACAAGATCCGATAAATGCCCTTACTGGCTTTTGCCCGCCAGCATATGCTCGACCAGAACCCCGATCTGCGTCTCGATCTGCAAATTCATCTCGATCGGCTTTTTATCCGGCAGGTCCGGGTTGGTACCGCGTGAATTGAGCGTAATCATCGTGCTGCCCGAAACCGTACCGTCAAGGCGCAACTCAAAAAATTCGTAATGATAGTTTTTAAGGGCTGCGCGAATCGTTGACATTTGTATGTCCGGTCCGGGAAACAGCGTGTAGGAAAGCGACTCCGGCATCCTGATGATCCCCGGCTCCTGGCTTTGCAAAAGCCCGTCCTTGATCATCAGCCCGCCCTTTCGCCGGACAAGCGGAAGAACGCCGCCCAGATTTCCGAAAACGACCAGGTTCGTAAGTTTCAAATCCTTAACGTAATCGGTCAAATTGATGTCTGAAACCTTGAACGTCATTTGGGGCGGGAACGATAGTCCCTTCAAATCGAAATTGTCCGCGCGGATTGTCCCGCCATAAATCGACAGATTGATGCTCTCGATCAGCCCGCCGCCCGTGGCGTCAAGGTTGATCCTGATCCGTCCCTGATGCTCGATCTCCTTGCGGATGGGCAATTCAAAAGTCAGCGTTGAGCGCCGCTCCGGCTTGCCCGCACCGGTATAACGTTCACCGACCTGCCCCGTGATCTTCATAAGCTGGATCGGGCCGAAGTGAAGCTCCTCGCCCCTGATGTCCGCCCGAATGCCCCAGATGGGCTGAGCGGGCTTCGCACGGCTATCCCATTCGATCGCACAAAAAAGCGGAATATCCGTATAAAAAGGCGGGGCAAGACTACCTTCCTCCGCCTCTTCAGTAAAAGAAGCCTTGGTGCAGCGCGCCCCCCATGTATCGGGTTTATCGGCCTTCTTGGCAAATTCTCCTTCGAGGGAAAGACCCTGCGCTTCCGCTTCAAGCGACCATACGCCCGAAGCCTCGGGCGTTGTGCCGATCGCGTCGTCGAAAGAAACGCTGAGGGCAGGGGACTTCAAATTCGCCATAAGCGGAGGCAGCGGCAGCCCCTCCTTGATCAGACCGTTTCGGATCAGATAAGACGTCAGCAGCGAAAAATTCTCCGGGCTGGCCACGATCTCATAGGTTGTGGCTTCCTCCTGTCCCGACTTGATCCCGACCGAAAAGTCAATTTTTTCTGTACCCTGGGTTTTGCCCTCGGCAAAAAGATTAAGATCGCCGTCCTTGCGCTCAATAATGATGTTCATGTCTCCAAACGGCATGGACCGCCAGCTTAAAGAGGTGGCAAGAGCGCGGATGGCGATGGACGGCGAGGACTCGGGAAATTTGATAAAGGTAATTTCCGCCGAAGAGCGGTTCAGCTTGAGATCCCCCGTCTCGATTTGCAATTCGTCGGCCTTGGCCGTCATCTCCAGCTGCCCGTTTTTAGAGAGTGTCCCCGTCACAGAGGAATCAAACCCCAACTTGCGTTGCTTGCTTTTCACGCGGCCGAAAAACCCCAACTCGCCGTTTTTGCCGCCGCCCTGCTTGAGTTGCCCCTCAAATTCGAACTTAAGCCCGCCAAGCTCCGGCGACAAAAGATCAACGGCAGATTCCTCAATAAGCACGGTGTGTGCGGAGAACGCCGCAAGCTTTTTGGTCAGATCATCACCCACCTGCCAGCCTGCCAGAGTCAGAACGTGCGAATCCGATAACTCGCCGGTCAGTCGAAGCTTGTGAATCTTAACAAGATCGGCTTGCCCGCCGCCCATAAGGTAACTGATCGGGGAATACCGGATCTCGACGCGATCGACAGACGCAAATCCCTTTTCATCCAGCGTCACGCCGTTAAAAATAACGCCGCCGCCTGAAACCGAAACGCTCTTATATTTGACATGCTGGAATCCGGCCTTGGTCAGGGTTTCGGAAAAATGTGTTGTCATCTGCTCGGGTATGAAAAAGTAAAGCGCATAAAGATATGCGCACCCGGTTAAAACAGACAACAAAAGCAAAAAGCCAAAAAGTTTTCGCATCCCGCAAAGAAGATACAAGGTTTAAGTCGTTTTATGAACAGCTAATTGCACGCACCTAAACAAAGGCCGAAGCAAACAGCTCTAAACGTCTATATCTTCAACGAATTTGGCGTTATTTTGAATGAAATCGAACCGGGCTTCCGCGTTGTTGCCCATCAGACGGTTAACCAGATCGTCCAGAACAGCCATCGGGTCGGGCATCAAGTCCTGTTCATCCGGCCCGCCGGCCAGATCAAGCGCGGCCACGAGATCGGGCAGGGCGACCCGCAGCAAAACCCGGTTCTGCGGATTCATCGTCGTGTCCTTTAACTCGCTGGCCATCATCTCGCCCAGACCTTTATACCGCTGAATTTCCGTCTTCTTGTCCTTGAAAGTGGTTTTGAGCAGTTCGTCCTTGTTCAGGTCATCGCGGGCATAGATCGTCGTTTTGCCGCTCGTAATTTTAAAAAGCGGCGGTTGCGCCAGATATATATGCCCGTTCTCGATCAGGGGGCGCATCTGATCGTAAAAAAACGTAATCAGCAAGGAGGCGATATGCGCGCCGTCCACGTCCGCGTCGGTCATGATGATGACCCGCTCGTAGCGCAGCTTCTCATATTTGAAATCCTTGCCCGCGCCGCAGCCCAGCGCCTGCACGAGGTCCTGAATCTGCTGGTTGGCGACCACCTTGTCACGCGTCGCGCTGACGACGTTCAGGATTTTTCCGCGCAAGGGCATAACGGCCTGCGTCTCGCGGTTGCGGGCCATCTTGGCCGTGCCGCCCGCGCTGTCGCCCTCGACGATGAAAATCTCGGTGTCTTCGGCGCTGTTGCGGCTGCAATCCGAAAGCTTTCCGGGCAGACGCAGGCGCTGCGTCGCCGTCTTGCGGGCCATCGCCCGGTCGCTCTTGAGCTTCTGGCGCTCCTCCGCCCTCGCGATCAGCGACTCGATCAATTTATTGCTGGCCGCGGGATCGCTGCTCAGCCAGTGATCGAAATAATCCTTGATGGCCGCGTCCACCAGCCGCGTGACCTCCGGCGTGGCCAGACGCTCTTTCGTCTGACCCTGAAACTGCGGGTTCTTGATGAAGACCGAGAGCAGCATCGCCGTGCCCGCCACGATATCGTCCCCGGTGATAACCGAGGCCTTCTTGATCCCCGTCATCTCGGTATAACCCCGGATCCCCTTCAAAAGCGCGGAGCGCAGCCCCGCCTCGTGCGTTCCGCCCTGCGGCGTGGGGATGGTATTACAATAGGAATGGGTAAACCCTTCCTCCAGCTCCGTCCACGCGACTGCGAACTCCACCTTGCCCGATTTATCCGGCAGGTCGATCTTGCCGTAAAACGGCTTGGGCGTGACCGTGGGCGTGTCCTTGAGCGAAAAATTCAGGAAATCCAAAAGCCCGCTCGGAAACCGGAACGTCTCCTCCGCCTTGATCTTGCTTTCAGGGCCCAGCAGGGTCGGATCGCACTTCCACCGCACCTCGACGCCCGAATAAAGATAGGCCTTCGACCGCGCCATCGAATAAAGCCAGGAGGGCTTGAACCGCATCTTGGCCCCGAAAATCTCCGGGTCCGGGTGGAACGTGACGCTGGTCCCCCGGCGGTTGTTCACCGATCCCATATTCTTGAGCTTGGTCTGCGGAACGCCCCGGCTGAAGGTCTGCCGGTAAAGTGTCTTGTCCCGCGCGACCTCAACGCTCATGGAATCCGAAAGGGCGTTAACCACCGAAATCCCGACCCCATGCAATCCGCCGGCGGTATTGTAAGCCTTGTTGCTGAACTTGCCGCCCGAATGAAGCGTCGTCAGAATGACCTCCAGGGCCGACTTTTTGGGGAATTTCGGATGGTTGTCCACCGGAATCCCGCGCCCGTTATCGCTGATGGTCAAAATATTATCCGGTTCCAGCCGGATCTCGATCCAGTCCGCATGTCCGGCCACCGCCTCGTCCATCGAATTGTCCAGAATCTCCCCGGCCAGATGGTGCATGGCCCGCTCGTCCGTGCCTCCGATATACATGCCCGGCCGCTTGCGCACGGGCTCCAGCCCTTCCAGAACCTCGATATCCGAGGCGTTGTAATCCTGTACGTCTTTTTTTGCCTGAGCCATGGCCGATCCGGGTCCGTCGGTTACCTGAGTGAAAGACAATCCTTATCGCCCCCGAAGGTTCAAATCAACTCTTTTTCCCGGAATTCCGGGGTTTTTAACAGTTTCGGACATGTTGAGATAAATCCGGGAATGCGATATGCTGGACTGATAACAAATTCTACGGGAGTTCTCTGTGAGACTGAACGCTGGCTATAAAAAAGTTCTATTGGCCCTGATCCTTGCTATTGGGGTTTTCGCGGGCGGCTGGGCCTCCGCCGCGACAACATCCGGGATTTCGGATGGTATTGAGCGCTTTAAAAAGCCCATGCCGCCTGTTGATTTGATGCCAGAGCAGCAATTTCTCGATATGACCCAGGAACATAAGACCGTTCCTTATGGCGATAAAAGTCTTGGATATTCAATTCGTTGGCCGAAAGATTGGGTCGCCGGAGAGGATAAAGGCTCAAGCAACTTCGAACTGAACACCAAACTCTTCACCAGCATCAACATCTGGTATAGCCCACCCAGAATGGGCGGACGCAGCCGTATAGAAGTCAAAGCGGTCGATCTTGAATTTCAACTCACAGCCGAGCAGTGGTTTCTGCAAAACGTGCTCGAAAGCGGCCAGACGCTTGAAGGCTTTCTGGTCCATAGTGAAAAAAAGGTGGAAGCCCTGATGATCGTCATGGAAGACGACACGTCCTATTATGTGCGGACGGTGACGCTTCTGAACGGTAAGCGCGTCCTTCAGGCCCAGTTTTTTGTGCCGATGTTTTTCTGGAATGATGAAAGGGCGCTGCAGGCCCAATGCCTCTCCTCCTTCAGCATTACATATCCGACAGAATCGATTATCGAGAACATGCTCGCTTTTCAGTTTCTTGACGTAGCGGAAGTAAAGTATCCCGAAAGCTGGAAGGTGCGCTCGAAGCCCTTAACATCCGTAGAGCGTATGAACGTGAAGTTCCTCAATATCCGTGAAACGAAAAATAAAGTCGGAAGAATAGACGAATCGATTGAAGGCCAGGTAGATGCAACATTGGTTTCGACACAAACCTCGTCATCCTTGATTAAGGAAATCGAGCAATACAAGAAAACCCTTGAGGGCACAGGCATGCTGCTCGGCAAGAAATTAGAAAATAAGGAAGACTATAATTACAGCAAAAACTTCAGCTTCGCCTTGACCGAAGTGTACGAAGGAATCGATAGCACCAACGACTCTATGGAATACGAGCTATGGGTGTCCGTCATGGTGTCGGGCGGGTACTACTACTTCGTGTCGCTATTGACCCCCTCCCGCAACGAAACCTATTTCATATGGGCAAGAAATACGCAGACCTATAAGCAGATCATAAACGGAACCATCCCCTCGGCGGGAGGCTTCCTCGACAAGGCCGACGACCTCTAGTGAAAGCCCGTCAAGCGTGAAAGAGCTAAATGAAGTCGGCCTGATTTCCAATTTCCATGAGGTGAGCGGAGAGCCATGGAATACCCATGGTACAATCGCCCTGAAATTTATCCGAGCCCGCGAAAGGCAGGGCGAAGATCTGACGGGCATCGTCCCGCCCGGCATGATCACGTCTTCCGACACCCAGCTCGGCACAACCCTCTCCCCCGGCATGGGCGCCCTGGGCGTCCAGCTGTCCGAGTGTCCGATCCCTGAGGACCGCATCGAAGCCCTCTATCAAAAGGGTTTGGAAATGTCCGAAGAAAGCGAGCACAACTGGGTGAACGTCCTCCAATCCAACTGGGTCACCGAATTGGCACAAAAGCTTCAGCAGAGCTTTTTTGAACAATCTCACAGCGAAAGCCCGACCGTTCAGGTCTGGTGGAACCCCGACCGCGCATCCAAAACCCGCATCCTGAGGGCCGAGATCATCATGACAGGCACCCCGAACGGCCATCCCTATTGGGACGGCAACGAAGTGATGTAAACGGGTCCGCCGTTTGACCGCGCCGGAATTTCAGGCTATCACTAGCCCCATGGTGGCTCTGCCCGGCATAAAACGTCATAAAACGGTCCCCGTAACGGTGCGCAACGTCACGGTCGGTGGCGGCCATCCCGTCATTGTCCAGTCCATGACCAACACCGACACCGCCGACGTCGAAAAAACCTTTGAACAAGTGAAAAGACTGTATCTGTCGGGCTCCGAGATCGTCCGCGTGACCGTGAATAACGATCCGGCCGCCATAGGCGTGGCGAAGCTCAGGGAAAAGCTGGATCGGGAAGGTCTGGATGTCCCCCTCGTGGGCTGCTTCCACTATAACGGCCACAAGCTCCTGACCGACCACCCCGATCTCGCCCGCGCCCTCGATAAATACCGCATCAATCCCGGCAATGTCGGCTTCGGCCAGAAACGCGACAAGCAATATGAAATCATGGTCGAAAAGGCCGTCGAATATAACAAACCCATCCGCATCGGCGTGAACTGGGGCTCGCTGGATCAGGACCTCTCGACGAAACTGATGGACGAAAACGCCGCGAAACCCAACCCGGCCTCCGCCGATGAGGTCATGCGCGAAACCCTCGTCCAGTCCGCCCTTATCAGCGCGAAAAAGGCCGAGGATATCGGCCTGCCACGCGATAAAATCATCCTCTCAGCAAAGGTCAGCCGCGTTCAGGACCTGATCGCCGTCTACATGGCGCTGGCCGAGCGCTCCGACTACGCGCTGCATCTCGGCCTCACCGAGGCGGGCATGGCCTCCAAGGGCATCGTCGCCACCGCGCTGGGGGAGGGGATATTG
Source organism: uncultured Pseudobdellovibrionaceae bacterium (assembly GCA_964583335.1). Taxonomy (GTDB): domain Bacteria; phylum Pseudomonadota; class Alphaproteobacteria; order Micavibrionales; family Micavibrionaceae; genus JAGNKE01. The sequence goes on from CAZOVG010000007.1 coordinate 92,130, forward strand.
CTCCAACAGGGCATCGGCGACACGATCCGCGCCTCCCTGACGCCCGAGCCGAACGGCGACCGCACGCTGGAGGTCAAGGTCTGTCAGGAAATCCTGCAGGCCCTCGGCCTGCGCTCCTTCGCGCCGGAAGTCAGCGCCTGCCCCGGCTGCGGCCGCACCACCAGCACCTACTTTCAGGAACTCGCGCAGGACATCCAGCGCTATCTGGAGGTCAAGATGCCCGTCTGGAAAAAACAATATCCGGGCGTCGAAACCCTCAAGGTCGCCGTCATGGGCTGCATCGTCAACGGACCCGGCGAAAGCAAGCACGCCGATATAGGCATCAGCCTCCCCGGAACGGGCGAACAGCCCGTCGCGCCCGTCTTCATCGACGGCGAAAAGGCCCAGACCCTGCGCGGCGAGACCATCGCCGCCGATTTTCAGGGAATCGTGGAAAACTACGTGAAAAGACGCTTCGGCTAGAATTGCTGCAAGGCCGCAGAATCCCGCATTGCCCAACCCGGCCTAACCTATTAAGATGGCGCAGCATTTAAGGCCAAAACGGAGGAAGTAATGCGTATAGGCGTTCCCAAGGAAATCAAGACTCTCGAACACCGCGTCGGCCTCGTGCCGTCCTCGGTCAAGGAGTTCACCAGCCGCGGCCACGAAGTCTGGGTCGAAACCGGCGCCGGGAAGGCCATCAACTTCACGGATAAAGACTACGAGGAGGCCGGTGCCAAAATCGCCCCCGACCCCAAGAAAATTTTTGAAACCTGCGACATGATCGTCAAGGTCAAGGAGCCGCAGGAGAACGAATGCAAGATGCTGCGAGAGGACCAGATCCTCTTCACCTACCTTCACCTCGCCGCAGACCCTGAACAGGCTAAGGGCCTTATGAAGTCGGGCTGCGTGGCTATCGCCTATGAAACCGTCACCGGGCCGCACGGCCATGGCCTCCCGCTGCTCGAACCCATGAGCGAGATCGCGGGCCGCCTCTCGGTGCAGGTCGGCGCGACATACCTGCAAAAACATCTCGGCGGCACGGGCCGCCTGATCGGCGGCGTCCCGGGCGTGAAGCCCGCCGAAGTCCTGATTATCGGCGGCGGCGTCTCGGGCTTTCATGCCGCGCAGATGGCGACCGGGCTGGGCGCGAACGTCACGATTCTCGAACGCTCCAACCCCCGTATGCGCTTTCTGGACGAACACTTCCACGGGCGCGCCAACATCGTCTATTCGAATCTCGACGTTGTGGAACGCTATGTTAAACGCTCCGACCTCATCATCGGCGCGGTGCTTATTCCCGGCGCCTCGGCCCCCAAGCTGATCCGCAGAGATATGCTCCCCACGATGCTCCCCGGCACCGTCTTCGTAGATATTGCGATTGACCAAGGCGGCTGCGCGGAAACCAGCAAGCCCACGACCCACGACCAGCCGACCTACATCATCGATAACGTGGTGCATTACTGCGTGGCGAATATGCCGGGCGCGGTGCCGCTGACCTCCGCGCTGGCCCTCAACCATTCCGTCCTGCCCTATGCTTTGCGTCTGGCGGAGGAGGGGTGGAAAAAAGCCCTCGGCGGCGACCCGAACTTCCGCAACGGGCTGAACGTCTGCAAGGGCCAGATCACCCATAAGGCCGTGGCGCAGGCGCTAGGCCTTGAATACACCGAAAAACCCGCATCTTTGGCCGCTTAGGCCGTAAAATGCGCTTTTTTAATTCTTTCGCTTGATTTTTGGTAGGCGAGAGATTAAGAAACTGAGGTCTAACGGAGTGCGCGGGTGTAGCTCAGTTGGTTAGAGCGCCGCCCTGTCACGGCGGAGGCCGCGGGTTCAAGTCCCGTCACTCGCGCCATTTCGTTAGAAAAATCCGGAAAACATCAGAAAACCGGGTGTTTTTCGGTCTTAGCCCAAGACTCCGTAAATCCAAAAACATCAAAAATGATCGTGACCGACGTAAACCTGCGGGCGTTCTTCGAGTCCGTGACGGTAGTAAAATTCCTGTAAGGGCAGCCTTTCAACGGCGTCGAGGACATATTGTCTGTCAAGCCCGGATGCCAGCTTTGTAGTGTACTGCCCGCGGCCGCTGTCGTAAGAGGAATCGATGTCCAGCATATCGATCTGGCGGTCGGCCAAAATTTCATCTCCGCGCACAACGATGGCGTGGACCACATCATCCCGCTTGCCCAGCAGAACCAACGTATCGTTATGCCCTATGCCGCTGTCGGGATTTTTGATCTGCGAGGCAATATAAGCGAACGTATCATTTTTGAAGGCGGCCTCGCTTTTCGGAGAGCGTAAAGTCTCTGCAAGGCCCCTGAACACAGAATCCAGATCGTAAATTTTTCGCGCCATGTTGAGGTGCCTTATGAATATGAAAACGAATAAAAAATGACTCCAGACAACGGAAATCCTACGCCCGTTAATGAAAAAAGGCAAATTTTAAGCCTGAGGTGAGTAAAAACAGGAAGTTAGTGCGTCTGGTCCAGCCTTAAGCGGTCTTCTTCTTGAGGGCGCGGGAAGCCAGAAAATCCTTCTTGATTTTGTTGAAACGCGCCATCGGAACCTTAAGCCCATCGCGGATGTCTTCAAGGAACATTTCTTCGCCCTCGTCCATCACGCCGTCGGCCGCAAGAATATAGAGCGCCGCGATGATAATCTTCTCCTTGGATTCCTTATCGAGGCTGGACTGCGTGTTCTTAAGCTCCGCGATGATATCGACACCGCCCTTGAGCATCTCCTGCGCCGTATCCCGAACGATTGCCTCGCCGATCTCCGACCCGGTGACGCGCTTGTAAAGGCTCCGCACGGCCTTCACCTCGTCGTCCTCCAGAACGTTATCGGCCACCGTAATCGCGATCATACAGCGGATCAGCGTATGCGAAAAAATCGCCGTATTGCCTCGGTGTATACCCTCGCGTGGGGTGAATTCTTTAAACGCCGCCCCGAACAGGCCGAAGATAACCATGAACCCGCCAAGCGCAAGGCAGATCGAGCCGCCGCCCATGACCAGCGGATTGGGTACGACCTGCGCCTGATAAAGCCCGATGGCGATCACCCCGAGAACCAGAAAAACGATCCCCGTTGCCATAATCTTTATGCCGCCCATCGTGCAACTCCTTTTATAAATCTTCAAAACAGGCCCGGAACACCATAAAGGGTGCAAAAGCCTTTGAATCCTATAATATATTCTCAGGCCTTCAGGGGAAAGGCAATTTACAGCCGGAATTCTGCGAATTGCTGTTTTCTTTCCCCGGGCATGGTGCTAAAACATTACAAAAATTAAGGCCGTAAGGGGTATCCATGGCGCCCGACGATTTTCTGCTGGAATATCTGCCCATACTCGTCTTCCTCGTCATCGCGCTGGCCATATCCGGAGCGATGGTCCTTGGCTCCTTGCTGGCGGGCCGACAAAACCCGGATCCTGAAAAAATTTCGGCCTATGAGTGCGGCTTTGACGCCTTCTCAGATGCCCGTAGCCGTTTCGATGTAAGATTTTACCTCGTAACCCTCCTGTTCATCATCTTCGATCTGGAAATTGCGTTTCTTTTCCCGTGGGCGGTCTCGCTCGGCAAGATCGGCCTGTTCGGCTTCTGGTCGATGGTCGTTTTTCTGGCTGTTCTGACGGTCGGTTTTATCTACGAATGGAAAAAAGGCGCGCTGGAGTGGGAGTAGGGAGCAAGGACTAAAACCGCATGTCACACGATAAACACTACATCATCGCCCCGGACTACGACCTGACCACGCGCCAGCCCATGCCGCCCGCGCAGGAACAGGATGTCGTGCCTGCCGCGATCTCCAAAACGCTTCAGGAAAAGGGCTTCCTGCTGACCCAGACCGACCGCCTGTTCGACTGGGCGCGCACCGGCTCCCTCTGGCCCATGACCTTCGGCCTCGCGTGCTGCGCGGTGGAGATGATCCACGCCTACATGAGCCGTTACGACCTTGACCGCTTCGGCATGTTCCCGCGCCCCAGCCCGCGCCAGTCCGACGTGATGATCGTCGCCGGAACGCTCACCAACAAAATGGCTCCGGCCCTGCGCCGCGTCTACGACCAGATGCCCGAACCGCGCTGGGTGATCTCCATGGGCTCCTGCGCCAACGGCGGCGGCTACTATCACTATTCCTATTCCGTGGTGCGCGGCTGCGACCGCATCGTCCCGGTGGACATCTACATCCCCGGCTGCCCCCCGACGGCGGAGGCCATGGTCTACGCACTGCTCCAGCTCCAGAAGAAAATCCAGCGGGAGGATACCCGAATTGCCCGGTGAAGCCCTTAAGGATCTGGCCGATTATATTGTCGAAAAGCTGGACGGCGACGTCGCGGGCTATTCGTTCGCCAAGGACGAGTTGATCCTGCACACCGACCCCAAGGCCCTGCCGCATGTCCTGCAATTCCTGCGCGACAATCGCGAATGCCAGTTCCAGATTCTGATCGACATCACCGCCGTGGACTTCCCCGAACGCGCGGGGCGCTTCGAGGTCGTGTACAACCTGCTTTCCATCCGCCAGAACAACCGCGCCCGCGTGAAGGTCAGCGTGAACGAGGAGGAAATCGTGCCCAGCGCCGTAAGCCTCTTCAGCACCGCCGGCTGGTTCGAGCGCGAGGTGTGGGACATGTTCGGCATCCCCTTCGGCGGCAACCCCGACCTGCGCCGCATCCTGACCGATTATGGCTTTGAGGGCCACCCCCTGCGTAAGGACTTCCCCCTGACCGGATACGTCGAGGTCCGCTACGACGCCGAGGCCCGCCGCGTGGTTTACGAACCCGTCTCGCTGCCTCAGGATTTCCGCCGCTTCGATTTCCTCAGCCCGTGGGAGGGCATCACCGACGTGCAACTCCCCGGCGACGAAAAGGCCGTCTGCCCGCCGCACGGCTGGCTGCCCGTGAACAAGGACCCCGCCGGGAACGGAGGCAACGGCCATGGTGCTTAGGGAAGAGATCGAAACCCCCGACGTGGTGGTGGCGCAGGAAACCCAGATCCGCCCCTACACAATGAATTTCGGGCCGCAGCATCCGGCCGCCCACGGCGTTCTGCGCCTCGTGCTGGAGTTGGACGGCGAGATCGTCGAACGCGCCGATCCGCATATCGGCCTGCTCCATCGCGGTACCGAGAAACTCATCGAATACAAAACCTACGTCCAGGCGCTGCCGTACTTCGACCGCCTCGATTACGTCGCCCCGATGAATCAGGAGCACGCCTTCGCGCTGGCCGTCGAAAAGCTGCTGGGCATTACGCCGCCCCTGCGCGCGCAATATATCCGCGTGCTGTTCGCCGAGCTGGGCCGCGTCCTGAACCACATCCTGAACATCACGACCTACGCGCTCGACGTCGGCGCCATCACGCCCGCCCTCTGGGGCTTTGAGGAGCGCGAGAAGGGCATGGAGTTCTATGAGCGCGTCTGCGGCGCACGCCTGCACGCCAACTATTTCCGCCCCGGCGGCGTCCATCAGGATATGCCCGCTGGCCTCGCCGAGGATATGTTTGACTGGTGCGAAACCTTCCCCAAATTCCTCGCCGACCTCGAAACCCTGCTGACCGAAAACCGCATCTTCAAGCAACGCACCGTCGATATCGGCGTCGTCACGGCGGAACAGGCGCTCGACTGGGGCTTCACCGGCCCGATGCTGCGCGGCTCCGGTATCCCGTGGGACCTGCGTAAGGCGCAACCCTACGACGTTTACGAAAAGATGGACTTCGACATTCCCATCGCCAAGACCGGCGATTGCTATGGCCGTTATCTGGTGCGCATGGCCGAAATGTACGAATCCCTCAAAATTATGAAACACTGCATCGAGAAAATGCCCGAGGGCAACATCAAGATGAACGACTACAAGGTTTCCCCGCCGCCGCGCGCCGAGATGAAATCCTCGATGGAGGCGCTGATCCATCACTTCAAGCTCTACACCGAGGGCTACCACGTGCCGGAGGGCGAAACCTACACCGCCGTCGAGGCGCCCAAGGGCGAGTTCGGCGTTTACCTTGTCTCCGACGGCACGAACAAACCCTACCGCTGCCGCATCCGCGCTCCGGGCTTCGCGCACCTTCAGGCGCTCGACTTCATGAGCAAGGGCCACCAGCTGGCCGACGCCGTGGCCATCATCGGCTCGCTCGATATCGTCTTCGGGGAGATTGATCGGTGATGGTTTAATAGTATGACTAAAATTTCATACAAACATTTTCCTCTAAAATACTATGTGGCCTTGGGTTTGAGCCTAATTTTCTTTTTTTCTGCCTTTATTTTTCGACACCATATTTGTAAAAATGCAATTTATGGCCTGATAAATAGCAGTGCCTGTACTGATGCAGTAACATCTTTAGCTATATTTATGCTGTTTAGTATTTTAGGTTGTATTTCTTTCATTTACTTTGTTTTTTGGTGCAGACAGATTTCATAAGTCACATAAACAAAAAGCTGAAAGTAAGAGTGAGTAAGTAAGTAATGTAATGTTGATAGTAACAAACCATATGATTGTCATGCCCGCGAAGGCGGGCGACAGGCCAAACACCTAATTGTCATCCCTGCGAAAGCAGGGATCGGGTAAACGAATGAACGAAGGCTATTTTGTCTACATTCTGGCCAGCCGAAGAAACACGGTTCTCTGTACCGGAGTAACCTCGAACCTGATGCAAAGGGTCTGGCAGCACAGACAGGGCTTGATCGAAGGGTTTACAAAAAAGTACAACGTCAACAAATTGGTTTATTTTGAACAGTTTCAGGATATAAATGAGGCCATCCGGCGTGAAAAATGTATTAAGCGCTGGAAAAGAAACTGGAAAGAAGAGCTGATCGCGAAACTAAACCCGGATTGGAACGATCTGTTTACGGAGAAAATCGACGAGGTTCCTGCTTCCGCAGGAATGACAAGTTAAAGTTGGCCAAATGAAAAAGAGATTTGAAATCGACGCGGACTACCAGCCCGACACCTTCGCCTTCACGGAGAAATACAAAAAGAAGGCGCAGGAGGCGATCAACCTTTACCCCAAGGGGCGCCAGCAATCCGCCGTGATGCCGCTGCTCGACCTCGCGCAAAGACAGGTCGGGGAGGAGGGCGCAAAGGCCAACCCGCCCTACGGCGGCTGGATTCCCCGCGCCGCGATGGACACGATCGCCCGGATGCTCGACATGGCCCCGATCAAGGTCTATGAGGTCGCGACCTTCTATTCCATGTACAACCTCGCCCCCGTCGGCAAAAACCTGATCCAGCTCTGCACGACCACCCCCTGTTGGCTCTGCGGCAGCGACGAGATCGTAAAAACCTGCAAGGACCAACTCGGCATCGGCCTCGACGAAACCACGAAGGACGGAAAATTCACCCTCATGGAGGTCGAATGTCTCGGCGCCTGCGTGAACGCCCCGATGATCCAGATCAACGACGATTTCTATGAGGACCTCACGCCCGGCACGATGAAGGAAATCCTCGAAACGCTGGCCAACGGCATGAAGCCCAAGGTCGGCTCCCAAAAGGGCCGCAAGGGCTCGATGGCCCTCTCCGGCCCGACGTCGCTGAAGGAAAAAGCCAAAAAGGCGGGGGTGGTCTGACATGCTCGACGACAAGGACAGAATTTTCACCAACATCTACGGCTGGGAATCCTTCTCCCTCAAGGCCGCACAGAGACGCGGCGACTGGGACAACACAAAAGACCTGATCGCCAAGGGGCGCGAGGGGATCATCGCCGAAATCAAGGCCTCCGGCCTGCGCGGGCGCGGCGGCGCGGGCTTCCCAACGGGCCTCAAATGGTCCTTCATGCCCAAGGAATCGCCTGATGGCCGCCCGTCCTACCTCGTCATCAACGCCGACGAATCCGAGCCCGGAACGTGCAAGGACCGCGAGATCCTGCGCCATGACCCCCACAAACTTCTGGAGGGCGCGCTGATCGCGGGCTTCGCCATGGGCGCCCACACCGCGTTCATCTACGTGCGCGGCGAGTTTTATCACGAAAGCTCCGAGCTGATGAAGGCGGTGGAGGAGGCGTACGACGCCGGACTCCTCGGCAAGAACGCCGCCGGATCGGGCTGGGACTTCGATGTCGTCGTCCACCGGGGCGCGGGCGCCTATATCTGCGGCGAGGAAACCGCCCTGATCGAAAGCCTCGAAGGCAAAAAGGGCCAGCCCCGCAACAAGCCGCCTTTCCCGGCGATGGCGGGCCTCTATTCCTGCCCCACCACCGTGAATAACGTCGAAACCATAGCCGTTGCCCCCACGATTTTGCGGCGCGGCGCGGGCTGGTTCTCGAAACTCGGCCTGAACGAGAAAAACGCGGGCACCAAGCTGTTCTGCATTTCCGGCCACGTCAACCAGCCCTGTAACGTCGAGGAAGTCATGGGCATCCCCCTGCGCGAACTCCTCGAAAAACATTGCGGCGGCGTGCGCGGCGGATGGGATAACCTGCTCGCCGTCATTCCCGGCGGCTCCTCGACGCCCATGATCCCGAAAAATATCTGCGAAACCGTGAACATGGATTTCGACTCTCTCCGCGAGGTCGGCACAGGCCTCGGCACGGCGGGCGTGATCGTCATGGACAAAAGCACGGATGTGATCAAGGCCATCGCACGCCTCTCGCGCTTCTACATGCACGAAAGCTGCGGCCAGTGCACACCCTGCCGCGAGGGCACGGGCTGGCTCTGGCGCGTGATGACGCGAATGGTCGAAGGCCGCGCGAGCGTCGAGGAAATCGACCAGCTTTACGAGATCACCAAGGAAATCGAAGGTCACACCATCTGCGCTCTCGGCGACGCCGCCGCATGGCCGGTGCAGGGCCTCATCAAGCATTTCCGCCCGGAAATGGAACGCCGCATCATGGAATATCGCAAACGAGCGGCCTAAAATCGCTCAGGCGGCCTGCGCAAGACCGTCCTTGGAATCCCTGACGTACTTGATAAAGCCGTAAAGGTTTTCCGCATCCAGACCGTGCAGCATCAGCCGGAACCCGGATTCGATGGTGGAAAGCGGCACCATCGGGTGCTTGTTGTTCACAATCCCCATGATCGCGTCCCGGTTGAAAAGCGTGGCGGCATATATGGCGATCGTTTCGTCGAGTTGCAGGGAATTGCTCGCCCGCTCGAAATCCTCGCGCGACAGCAAAAGCGCGAACATCGGCGTATACAATTCAATCGCGCTCTGAAGATCGAGAAAATTATGCCACTTGTTCGGCAAGTTCTCGATCTCATGCTCAAAATCCTGAATGGCCGAAAAGTCGATCTGGTCCAGCGGAATGGGCGCCAGCCTCTTGTCGTGCGTCTTGAGATACTGGTTCATCAGAATGACGAAGTTATAAATGTTCAGATCGTGTTGAACGAAAACATTGTCCCGCAGGTCTTCGATCTTTTTGGGCAGAAGCGGGTGAGAGGGGAGCTTGCCGTCGGCCAGATTGTCGTTGAGAAACCGCAGAACCTGCGACCCCATGTTGAAATGCCGCAGGATCAGATAATTCGCATCCCGGCTCACGAACGTCCGCATGCCCCAGCAGATAAGCGCATGAAGCACATTCGAAGACGTAAGCGCACGCGGCAGGAACAGCCGGATAAACCGGAATATGATGATGCTCAAGCGCGCCAGAGGCCGGACGATGGGCAAAAGAATCCGCCGTGACCACGTATCGTTATTCCGCAAAAGCGCCTCTTTTGCGCTCTGGTCGATGAACGTGCTGTGATCCTGTGTCAGCGCGAACCAGGGGTTCGGATCGGCCATATTATGCTGCGGTATCAGAAGATCTTGGTTCATGAGAGGCTCCAAAAACGTCTAGAAATTTCCAATTTCCTCGATTTGTAATAAATACAACCGCGCGACGACTTTAGCCGTCTTCACGATCGAAGCCCCCATGCCGGGAATGTCGAGTATACCCGATTTAAGCGCCTCCTCGAACTCCTCCATATGCCCGTCGTCATGATCCGCATGATACAAAAGGAAATTAACCTGCTCGTCCTGAAGCCCCAGCTGGTCGCGGATCGCCCGGCCCCATTCGCCGGCCTTGTTCTGGCCCAGCCCCTCGATGATGAACATCGCGCCCAGCAGATCGAACGGGTTGGGTTGCGAGGCCCGGTGGAACATGAAGGCATTAAGGGCCTCCGTGCCGATATTCTTCTCGCCGTTCTGAATGTCTTCCAAAGCGCCGCCGATTGAGACGTAATTCTGCTCCAGCATCCGAAAATCCCGGTGTTCCGTCACGCAATGCCGCATGAATTGCGAACGCAACTCGAAAAAACGATCGTCGATGCTCGAAGCCGCCCGCGCGATCCATCGCCCGCCCTCGACGACCTGCTGCCTGTGGTTCAGCAAAAGGATCTTATAATCCTCGACCCGGAACTTACCCCGGTTCAGCTTGTCGATCAGGGGCAGGGCATCCAGCTTGGATGAAAAATCCGCCCACACTTGCAACAGCGCCCGAAGAACCTCTTCGCTGGTCTCGTAGTTCATCAAACAACCTCCAGAAGCATAAATCCGTTCAAACACCGCCCGCTTTCGGGAACATGACACAAGATGAACTCACCGCGCTTAAGCCCTTTCTCGCGGCAGAGTTCCTCCAGCATGATGAAAATGGAAGCGGTCCCCGTATTGCCCTTAGTGTAAAGATTGCTGAACCATTTGTCCTCGTCAATCATCGCGCCGGCCTTCTTGAGCAGCGTGATCGTCTCCTCGCGCAGCGAATGAGAGGAGTAATGGCTGCACAAATGGTCGATCCGGTCGATGGCGATCTTTTTCCGGTCGATCAGGTCCAGATAATGCGAAACCCAGACCGGGATCATCCGCTTAAGCAAGGCGAAATCCTGCGTCAGCATGATCGCCCCGGCGCGCGCCGCGTCGGCGGGGCTCTCGTAATCCCCCCAATGCAGGGTCTCATCGCCGCTTTTAAGCCCTCCGGCCATCATGCACGTGTCGAAACGATCAGCGAAAGAGCGCAACTCGATCCAGTGAATTTTAAGCGAGATCTGGCTCCGGTTGGGTTTGTTCTCCAAGATAAACGCTCCCGCGCCGTCGGAAAGCGTAAATCGCAAAAAGTCGATCTCCATGGGAACCGTCCCGTCTTCGCGGACCATCGCGGTGCCCTCGTAATATCCGGGCCGGAAATAGCGGCTCGGAAAATCGCTGCCGCACGCCGCCGCGCAATCATGCTCGCCCGCCTTGATCTGAAGATACGCGGACTTGATGGCCATCAGGGCGCTGGCGCAGACGCTCTGAAAATTGGCGATCTCGATCGGCGGAATCTCAAGCGCCGCGTGCGTATGCGAGGCCACGCCCGGCAAGATCAAATCGCCGACGGTCGTCGATGTCGCAAGAAATCCGATATCCTTGAGCGTCACCTCCGATTGCGCCGCAGCCTGCCGGATGGCCAGCGCGGCCATCTCGCTCACGCTATAAGGTTTTCCGCGCTCCCGCCCGAAGGCATAATGCCGCGTCTTGATTTTATTCTGCCGCAAGACGAACGCGCGGTTGCGCGAGGGAATCCCGTTGATAAGCCCGATGAAATCTTCCATCTCGCCCGAGGCGACGGGCGGCCCCGGAAGGAAAGCGCCAAGCCCGTTAATGAAAACGTCGCGCATGGGCACCAATCGGCATAACTAAACCTCGGGACGAAGACATAACCAATAAAGGCTTAAAAAAGAGGGGTAAGTCAAGCGTCAGGAGGCCGGAGGCGCATCCTCAGGATCTTCTTCGTCGTTGATGATCTTGAGCGGAATCATGAAACTTTCCTTGGCCGTAAGGGATTGCATGTCCATGATGTTGAACTTCACCTGCTCCCGCTCCAGAAAAAACTCCACAAGCTCGTCTTTGAGCGGTGTCCCAAGATCCTTCTTCTCGCCATCGAAAATGAAAATAAGATGATGGTCGTTAAGATCAAGCTCAAGACGTCGCAGCTTTTTCTTGAACGGCTTGTCGATCAGGATAGCCAGCCCGCGCATTTTTTTATTGGCGTAAATATCGATCAGAAGCTCGTCGGTGACGGAGGCGCGGCTATTGCTCTTTTTGAAAACGTCAAACATAACAAAATGATACCAGAGCGCCCCCAAGACGCGCCAGCCTCAAAACAATCAAAACGGAGGAATTTAACGGCTTAACCTGCCGGAGCCGGAGCGTGATCCAGATTCAGCTGCGGGTTGTTCTGGCGCAACACGTTGAACCGGTCGCCGAACTGCGAAACCGTCTCGCTGATCACAATATTGCGTTTGAGGGCATCGCCCCAACCGAACGGATTGCCCAGGAAATCCAGAAGATGCACGAGCAGCATCGTGGGCGTATTCATGATATTGAGGCCCTTTTGCTCGACGACCTCGTTGAATTTGGCGGTTAGGCCTTCACCGGACAGGCTTCTGAGCCTGTTCAGCTCTTGCGCATGATCAGAGGCTTGGCCGACCAGATCACGGGCAGCATCGCGGCCCTGTTGGACACGGCGGCGAATCGCGTCGGCGGTGGACGTTCCAGCCGCAACGGGGCCAGCAGGTGCACCACTCACGCCGTCACGGATCTGTTGTTCCATCTCTGCGATTTGTTCAGGCGTCATGTTCCGCATATCGACAACATTCGGCGATTGCCCGATAATCCGGTCGATCTCCTCACGTCCGCGCCCAGAAAGGCGGCTGATCTCGCCTACGATATAGGCTTTCTTGTCGGGAGCGGCTTCCGCGTCGTGGATCACGCGGCTGATTTCCTCACGGCCGATATGAATGCCCTGAGACTCAAGCGCAGCACCGACCCAATGGCCGCTGAGGGCTTGCGAGGTCATGCGGATCTTGGTTTCGTCCATGCCCAGACCGTAACGGCGGTTAGCTTCCTGAACGTAAATTTCGGCCATCTCGATCGGCGCGGAAATAAACGCCAGCGCCAAATCGCCGACTTCCGGAGCCATCTTCATCAAGGCGTCCGCCAGTTCCGGCGATATGTTGCGCACCGCATCCGCAGACGCTTCGATAGAGCTGAAAGAAGCTTGAGCCAGCCATTCCGTGCTCTCCCCGCCTGAGGTCGCATGCGCGAAATAAGTGCCGACGGCCGCTGTAGCGGCCAACCCGATGGTAGCGTGCGAGTAGCGCAACCCTTCCGCAGTAATCAAAAGGGGCTTACGCATGATGCCGGCATTATCGGCCCAACTGCGCAAGCGGGCGTAAGTGCCGGCGGAAAAATTGAAGGTTTGCTGGTGCCGCAGCATATCGCGTTCCCGCTGCGTAAGCCCTTCGGTGGCCTGGCTTGCGCCGCGCGCTCCACGGGCTGTGACAATGTCCTGAGCGGCCTTGACCATCGGGTCATCCGCCGTAAGCCCATGCTTGGTCATGAGCTGTTGCACATCGACAGGGCCTCGGCCCTGCATGGCGGTTTCAAATTCTGTTTGGAAAACGTTGCGCTGACGGGAGCGGTTCAAAGTCGTTTTGAAGGCGTCGTTTCCAAAAACGCGTGCGACCTGCTCATCGCCGGAATCGATGCCCCGGCGAATCATGTCGTCAACGGCTTTAGGGTCGGAAGACCTGAGAGCCGCATCAATTTCACTGGACATATTCTGAAGAACGGCACGCACATCGGCAACTTCGTCTGCCGATCTGAAAACCCTGATAAGGTCGTCTGAGTACTTACCTAACGCTCCGGCCATCCGAAGTCACCCCGTTGTTTTTTCACCGCTTTTTATCATTTATAGTACTTTTATAGTACTTATAGTTACTCAGACTATAGCTAATCCGGCCCGGAAATACCAGTTTTTTTTCGATAATAGGAACAGGGCATGGAAGCGGAGCGCGGCGGTCAGCCGTTAAAATAGCGCGCGGCGTTGCGGAACACAAGGATTCCGTCGGATTCCTCGGGCAACTCCCGGCCTTCCCGGGCCGCCCGGTCCTTCAGCTCGTGGTAATCGTCGCGCTGCCACGTGAACATCCCCCGTTCCGGATGCGGCATCAGCGCCAGAACCCGCCCCGATTCGTCCGTGACCCCCGCGATGTCGGCCTGCGACCCGTTCGGGTTGAAGGGAAACGCCCCGTCCGCCGCCGATCCGTCCGGCTTGATGTAGCTTATGGCGACTTGGTTGCTTTTTTTGAGTAAGGCCAGCGTGCTCTCGTCCATCATGAACCGCCCTTCGCCGTGCGCGACGGGGATATGCATCTTGCCCCCGCCCGAAAGCCAAGGCGAGCGCGAGTTTTCATTGACCGAAAGGTCAATCCAGCGGCACTGGTAACGCGCCGTCATGTTATAGGTGACGGCCACCAGCCGCTCCCCGTATTTCTTGTCGATTCCGGGAATCAAGCCCAGATTCGCGACGATCTGACACCCGTTGCAGATCCCGATGGTCAGCGTATCCCGCTCCACGAATCGGCGCACCGGCTCCCAAAGCGCCAGCTTCATCTTCTGCGCGAACGCGTTGCCCGACCCGGTGTCGTCGCCGTACGAAAACCCGCCGGGAACCGCCAGAATCTGAACGTCCTCAAGCTCCTTGGGATTCTCGATCAAATCGTTGATATGCCGGATGCTGCCCTTGAGCCCGGCATACTCGAACGCATGCAGCGTCTCTTCCTCGCAATTAAGGCCGTATCCGCTCAGAATCAGAACCTTCGCGCTCATCAATACCCCCGCAGCGGCGCTTTGTACGCCTCTTCAAGATCGGCCGTCTTGACGCTCAGAACGTCGCGGATCAAAAGATTTTCGCTGAACGAGACGCTGCCGATCATGTGGCAATGCTCGTAACCCTTGAAATTCCGCTCGAACTCCTTGCGGTTCTGCGGCGCGACCGTAACCACGACCCGCCCCGTGCTCTCGGAGAACAGCATCGCCGCCTTGGAAAGCCCGGAGGCGGGCAGGGTGATGTCCAGCCCCGTGCGCCCCGCGATCGCCTTTTTCGCCAGCGCCACGCCCAGCCCGCCCAGCCCGACCGCATAAGCCGAGGCGACAAGCCGATCCCGCGTCGCGCGGCCCAGCAGCTTATAAAGCCGCAGATTCTGGTGCCCGTCCGTCTCCGGCACGTTTGATCCCAGATGCCCCAGATGGTCGTAATATTCCGAACCGCCCAACTCGTCCTTGGTTGCGCCGAGCAGGTAAACCAGATCGCCCGCCGCCTTGGGCGCCATCGAAACCGACTTCTTCACATCGTCGATGACCCCGATGCTGGAGATCAAAAGGGTAGGGGGCGCGGAAACCTTGATCGCCTTCCCGGCGGAATCATAACCCTTGAAGTCGTTGAACATGCTGTCCTTGCCGGAGATGAACGGCGTCTCGTATTGCACGGCAAGTGTATAGATCGTCTCGACCGCCCGCTTGAGCTGCCCCAGCCGCTCAGGCTCGTCCGAGGAGCACCAGCAGAAATTGTCCAAAAGCGCGGTATGCTTAATGTCCCCGCCCGCCGCGATGATGTTGCGCACCGCCATATCCAGCCCCGCCGCCGCCATCGCCGCCGTGTCGATGTCGCTATAACGCGGGAACAAGGCCTGCGAAAGAATGACCCCCTTGGGCGATTTCAAAACCGGCTTCGTGATGCTGGTCTCGGCATAGACGCGCCCCGGCCCCTGCAACGGCTTCAGAACCGACCCGGCCTGCACCTCGTGATCGTACTGCGTGGCGATGAATTCCTTGGAACAGATATTAAGCCGCCCCGTCATGGCCAGCAAATCCGGCCCGTAATCCGCCTTGTCCGCCAGCTTAGGCTCAGTCGCCCCGCCGCGCGTAAAGGTGGTGACCAGCGGCGTTTCGGGAATCCCGTCATGCAGGAAATCCATAGACAGATCCATGATTCTCTCGCCGTGCCAGCTTACCTCGGCGCGGCCCGAATCCGTGTACGTGCCGATCACCGTGGCTTCGACGCCCCGCCGCGCCAGATGCGCGATCAGCGCCTCCGTATGCTCCGGCGGCACGGCCAGCGTCATACGCTCCTGCGACTCGGAAATCCAGATCTCCCACGGCGCCATGCCGGGATATTTCAGCGGCACCCGCTCCAGCTCGACATGGAACCCGCCCGACTGCCCGGCCATTTCCCCGACCGAGGACGAAAGCCCGCCCGCGCCGTTATCCGTAATGGCGGTATACCAGCCCTTTTCGCGGATTTCCTTGATCAGCGCGTCCGACATCTTCTTCTGCGTGATCGGGTCGCCGATCTGCACCGCCGTGGCCGGGGAACCTTCGTCCAAAGCGACGGACGAAAACGTCGCCCCGTGAATCCCGTCACGCCCGACGCGCCCGCCCGCCATGACGATCTTGTCGCCCGGCCGCGCCTTTTTGATATGCGAGGGCTTGCCGTTCAGCATGCGCGGGATCAGCCCGATCGTGCCGACGAAGACCAGCGGCTTCCCGGCGAAACGGTCGTCGAAATAAACGAACCCCTGCGGCGTGGGAATGCCCGAGCAGTTGCCGCCCGACTCCACGCCCGCGACGACGCCGTTCATGATTTTTGCGGGTGAAAGCATCGGGTCCGTGCCCTTGGGGTCTCGAAAATAGCCGGGATTTTTGCGCGGATCGGCGAAGCAGAAACCGTAACGGTTGATGACCGGTTTGGCCCCGAGGCCGAACCCCATACAGTCCCGGTTCACACCCACGATCCCCGTGATCGCGCCCCCGAACGGGTCCAGCGCGGACGGGGAGTTGTGCGTCTCCACCTTGTCGCAGATCAGATATTCGTCATCGAAGATAATCCCGCCCGCATTGTCCGAGAACACCGAGACGCAGATATCTCCGTCCCCGCGTTTCTCGCGGATTTCCATGGTCGCGCGCTTGATATAGTGGCGGTACAGCCCGTCCTTCACCTCGTCGATGGGCGAGGCGAAGATCGTATGCTTGCAATGCTCCGACCACGTCTGCGCCAGCGTCTCGATCTCGATATCCTTGGGGTTGCGGCCCTCAGAGCGGAAATAATCCCGGATCGCCTGAAGATACAAAAGCGAAAGCCCAAGCGGCCCGCGCCGCGAACCGTCTTCATTCTTGATCCCCTGCTTGCCCAGAGTCTCAAGCTCCTGATCGCCGATCTCAAGCTCGACCGCATCCGCGACCACACCCTTATTGTCCAGAATAACCTTGGGAACGACCGCGCCCATCCCGCCGTCGCGGATAAACTCATCGCGGCTCTTGATCGTGGCCCGCTGGATCAGCCGGTTCGACAGATCACCCGCCAGCGCCGCGATAGCCTCGCGCGTAACCTTGCCCTTGATGAGATACAGCCGCGCGGAGTAACAGGCCGTGGATCCGCCCTCTTGATCAACGGCGCTCAGCCGCAGCAGCTCTTCCGCCGTATGCCCGATATTGTCCGTAACTCCCGGCAGGAAGCCGATCTCAAGCGCCCAATCAAAATCTTGGGGCAGGGTGTCCACCGTCTGCACCACCGGGTTGGCCAGAGCGCTCTTGAACGTGGAACCGGCTGCAGCCTTGTGTTCGGAGGTGTAAACATCCACCACCCGCACCCCGGCATCCCCGCCCAGCGCGTTCCGTATGCGCAGCGCCCGCCCGTCTTCCTCATGTCCCAGAACTTCGATACGATATGCCATAAGGTCAGCTTATTCCGGGCCGCGCGCGCCAAGTAACTGTTGATATTCAATACCGCGCAGATTAAATAGTACTCCAAGGGACTTTTCAATATTCATCTGGAAATTTTACGCCCATGCCCAAGGTCACAATCAACGGAATGGAAATCGAGGTCGCGCCGGGGACAAGCATCCTTCAGGCCGCCGAGCAGCTGGGCATAGAGGTTCCGCGCTTTTGCTACCACGACAAGCTCTCCGTTCCCGCCAACTGCCGCATGTGTCTGGTTCAGGTCGAGGGCGGTCCGCCCAAGCCTGTCGCCTCCTGCGCCATGGCGTGCGGGGAGGGCATGATCGTCCGCACCGATACCGAAGTCGTGAAAAAGGCCCGCAAGGGCGTGATGGAGATGATCCTCATCAACCACCCCCTCGACTGCCCCGTCTGCGATCAGGGCGGCGAGTGCGATCTTCAGGATCAGGCCGTGGCCTACGGCTTCGACCGCTCCCGTTTCCATGAAAACAAACGGGCCGTGACCGACAAGGATCTCGGGCCCCTCGTCAGCACCGTGATGACCCGCTGCATCAACTGCACCCGCTGCGTTAGATTCGCGGAGGAAATCGCGGGCACGCCCGTTCTCGGCCAGCTCAACCGGGGCGAGGATTCCGAGATCGGCACCTTCATCGGCGAGCTGGTAAAAACCGAACTCTCCGGCAATCTGGTCGATGTCTGCCCCGTCGGCGCGCTGACCTCAAAACCTTACGCCTTCGCCGCCCGCCCGTGGGAGCTGAAAAAGACCGAGAGCGTGGACGTTCACGACGCTGTCGGCTCCAACATCCGCGTCGATTCGCGCGGCCG
Organism: uncultured Pseudobdellovibrionaceae bacterium; assembly: GCA_964583335.1. Classification (GTDB taxonomy): domain Bacteria; phylum Pseudomonadota; class Alphaproteobacteria; order Micavibrionales; family Micavibrionaceae; genus JAGNKE01. Next base: position 110,377 of record CAZOVG010000007.1, read on the forward strand.
CGACGTGCTGCGCGTCCTCCCGCGCCTTAACGAAGACATCAACGAGGAATGGATCAACGACAAGACCCGCTACGCCTGCGACGGCCTCCGCGCCAAACGCCTCGACCGCCCCTATATCCGCAGCGAATCCTCCGGCAAGCTTCTCGCGGCCTCGTGGCCCGAAGCCTTCGCGCATATAAAGGACAAGCTCAAGGGCCTTAAGGGCAACAACATCGCGGCTCTGGCCGGGGATATGGCCGACGTCGAATCCATGGTCGCGCTGAAGGACCTCATGGATAAACTCGGCAGCCCCAACCTCGATTGCCGCACCGACAACGCCACGTTCGACGTAACCAACCGCGCGGGCTACCTGTTCAATTCAACGATCGCGGGCATCGACTCCGCCGACCTCATCATCCTCGTGGGCGTCAACCCGCGCTACGAGGCCACGATGGTCAACGCCCGCATCCGCCGCGCATGGCTGGAACGCCGCGTAAAGGTCGTGATGATCGGGCAGGGCGGGGACCTCACCTATCCCTACGATCATTACGGCACCGCGACGAAGGATATCGAACAATTCGTTGAGGAATTCGCGAGCAAACTTCCCGCCCAAAAACCCATGATGATCGTCGGCGCGGGCGTGTTCCGCCGCGATGACGGCCTCGCGCTGCACGGGATGCTCTTCGACGCCGCAGAAAAACTGGGGATCGTCACCAAAGACTGGAACGGCTTCAACATCCTTCACTCGGCGGCCTCGCGCGTCGGCGCGCTCGATATCGGCTTCGTGCCGCAGGAAGACGGGCTTGATTTCCGCTCCATCATTGCGGGCACCAAGGACGGCTCCATCAAGGCGCTTTACCTGCTGGGCAGCGACGAATTCAACGCCCGCGTCAATATCGGCTGGAAATGCTTCACGATTTATCAGGGCCACCACGGCGACCACGGCGCCGAACGCGCCGACGTGATCCTGCCCGGCGCGGCCTACACCGAAAAAGACGGCATCTACGTCAACACAGAGGGCCGCCCCCAGTTGGGCCGCAAGGCCGTCAGCCCGCCCGGAGACGCCCGCGAGGATTGGAAAATCCTCCGCGCCCTGTCCGAGGAACTGGGCAAGACCCTACCTTATAATACGCTGGCCGAACTGCGCGAACGTATCCGGGGCGAATGGCCGCTCTTCCGCTCCATCGACACCGTGACCCCCGCGAAATGGAGCCGCTTCGGCGAAAAGGGCAAAAAGGTTCAGCCCGAACAACTCAATCCTTACACGGACAATTTCTATCTCAGTAACCCGATCTGCCGCGCTTCGAAAACAATGAACGAATGCGTTGAGGCTTTTATCGAAACGGGCCGCTTGTCCGAAGCGGCGGAATAGGGGAGTCTGAACCGAAATGACCAAAAAACGCACCACGCTCGAACAGGTCCGAGAGTTTCATGAAACCTATGGCCTGCCCGTCCGCCCCGCGCCGGACATATCCGACCCGCGCACCAACGCCCTCCGAATCGCCCTGATCGCCGAGGAGCTTGAGGAATTGAAAGAGGCGCTGGAGCAGGGCAGCGTCCTTGAAACCCTCGACGCGCTCATCGACCTGCAATATGTCCTCGACGGGACGTTCTTGTCGTTCGGCCTGCACGATCTCAAGGAAACCGCCTTCGCCGAAGTCCACGGCTCGAACATGAGCAAACTGGGCCAAGATGGCAAACCCGTGGTCCGCGAAAGCGATGGCAAAATCCTGAAAGGCCCCAACTATTATAAGCCGAATCTGGCTCAATTCCTTGATTCTGACGAGATTCAGGCCGCCGAGTAAAAAATTAAATCCTTGAATATTAAGGTTTTATTATTTGTATTTGCGATTCAGAACCAAATCCGGCATTATGGCATTGGGTAATAAGGTTTTCCCTCCGAACCGGAGCTTTGCGGCGGAGGGAAGAGTAAAAAAAGAAAACAAGGCGGCGGTGATAAACTGCCACGATGGGTGAAAAATCGTGACGTTACGAACAACTCCGACACAAGATCAACTGGCGCTCAGCAACGTATTTTTGCGTCAATCGCGCGTGGACAACGCGGGCGGCGGCTACTGCGCCAAGGGCGTGGCCAACCTCCTGCAGCATGTCGGTCTGGATTGCCAGCGCGGCGACGCCTACACCTGGAAAAATTCTCTCCCGCAAAACGGCTGGATCAAGCTTGAGGGCGTGACCCCCGAAAACGCGCCTCCCGGCGCCGTTCTCGTCTTCGACCGCAGCGCCAACGGGCAGGGCCGGGGTGGCGGGGCCGAATTCGGCCACGTCGAGATCGTGACTGTGGACACTAGCGGCCGTCGGCAATACGTATCCGACTCGGCCCGCAACAACTGGGGCGGCACTGTGCCGCAGAATTTCGTGGGCGTTTATGTCCACCCCAGCCTTCACAGAACAACGGATGGCGTCAATTACAGCCCGAACCTTGCCGGAACGCAGGGCGGCGCACAATCGGGCGGCCAGACGGGCGGAACCCGCAACCGCGACGGCGCGGCCACGACGGCGGGACTCGATCCCGCATTGGCGGCCTTCCTGAACAATCCTTCCGGCACAGCCGGCGGACCGCAGGGCGCGGGCGGCACCTCCGGCACCGATGCCTTCAACAACAACGCAAACGTCAGCGCCTTCTTGGTGCTCGCCATGATGATCTCCGCCCTTTACGGAATTGAGATGGATACCGGCGTTCGTCGTCCCGGCGCTGAGCCTGCATCCGGGCCTGGTGTTGAGGGAGCCGACCAAACCTCCACCGCCCAACTCGGTATGGGCGGCAGCCGCACCAACTGATCGCGCTGTTTATTTTCCTCCTCTTTGTGCCTTTACTTTCTCCTGAAAAAGAGGCAGTTTTGGGCTGAAAACGCGGACCATGCGGAACGCGGGAAAAACGAATGTCCGATACGCTTATACTTTACGCGCAATGGTTGGGATGGACGGTTCTCTGGATCGTCGTTTTGGTCGTGGGGCTTTTGCTCGCCGTGGCCTACCTCACCTATGCCGAACGTAAGGTTCTGGGCGCGATCCAGCGCCGTCAGGGCCCGATGACTGTCGGCCCGTTCGGCCTTCTGCAACCGATCGCCGACGGCATAAAACTCTTTTCCAAAGAAACGATTATCCCCTCGCAGGCGCACCGCGTCGTCTTCCTTCTGGCGCCCATAATTCTCTTTACCCTCGCGCTCGTGGCGTGGGCGGTGATCCCCTTTGACCGCGACTGGGTGGTGGCCAACATCAACGTGGGCGTTCTGTACCTTTTTGCGATCTCCTCGATGGGCGTCTACGGCGTCATCATGGCCGGCTGGGCGTCGAACTCCCGGTACGCGTTTCTGGGCGCTCTGCGCTCCGCCTCGCAGATGGTCTCCTACGAAGTCTCGATGGGCCTGATCATAGTGTGCGTCATCCTGTGCGCGGGGTCCCTGAACCTTCAGGAAATCGTGATGGCTCCGCGCCCGATCTGGATGCAAATCCTGCTTTTCCCGATGTTCATCGTGTTCCTGATCTCCATTCTGGCCGAAACCAACCGCTGCCCCTTCGACCTGCCCGAGGGCGAATCCGAAATCACCGGCGGCTTCATGGTCGAATATTCCTCCATGGCCTTCGCGCTGTTCTTCCTTGGCGAATACGCCAACATGATCCTCATGAGCGGCATAACGACGACGCTCTTCCTTGGCGGATGGCTGCCTCCGTTTGGGATCGAGGCGCTGGCCTTCGTGCCCGGCATCGTCTGGTTCGGCCTCAAAACCGCCCTGATCCTCTTTGTTTTCCTTTGGGCGCGCGGAACGCTGCCCCGCTTCCGCTACGACCAGCTGATGCGTCTGGGCTGGAAGGTCTTCCTGCCCTTCACCTTGATCTGGGTTGTGGTCACCGCCGGAACGCTGGTCGCCTTTGACGCCGTGCCGGGCAAGCGCGTTATCGCGGTCGAAATCCCGGCAGTCGTAAGCGAAGCGCCGCCCGTTATGGATCAAGAGGGCATGCCGCCCGTGCCGACCATCTCGCCCGACGAGCCGCTCACACCGGATACAGGAAACGGAGAATAGAAGATGGAACGTCTTTTCCGCTCCATGCTGCTGACCGAAATCGTCAAGGGCTTCCTGCTCACCCTGAAATACATCTTCTTGATGCCGCGCGTCACGATCAACTACCCCTACGAAAAGGGGCCGATCAGCCCGCGCTTCCGGGGTGAACACGCGCTCCGCCGCTACCCGAACGGCGAGGAACGCTGCATCGCCTGTAAACTCTGCGAGGCCATATGCCCCGCGCTGGCCATCACCATCGAGGCCGAGCCCCGCGAAGACGGCTCCCGCCGCACCACGCGCTACGATATCGACATGACAAAATGCATCTATTGCGGCCTCTGCCAGGAAGCCTGCCCGGTGGATGCCATCGTCGAGGGCCCGAATTTCGAGTTCGCCACCGAAACCCGGGAGGAGCTGTACTACAACAAGGATCGCCTTCTCGCGAACGGCGACCGCTGGGAGGCGCAGATTGCCGCCAACCTGTTGGCCGACGCACCTTATCGCTAATCCCCGAAAACACCAATAAAATCAACGCTTTAACAAAAGGCCAGGCCGCCCGTATTGTGGAAATTGACTTCCGCAATTTTATTGCTTTATTATAATCAATAAGAAAATAAAACAAGCAGGGGTGTGGCGCCATGGCGTCCAGTGGCAATCTCGTCGAGAAATGGGTGAAGTCCGTTCAGGTCTCCGAGGCCGACCGCGCGCTCGCCGATCAGGCCGACCACCCCTTCGGCACCCCCGCCGAGCATGTCGGCTACCTGAACAACCGCGAGGCGTTTACTGCGCCCGTCCGGCGCGCGCAGCCCGAAAATATGGTCGTCAAATCCAACGGCAACGACGGCTTGATCTACCCGCCGGGCTACGATCACCTGAACGAGGCGATCAACATGATGATCAAGGATCAGATGGAGATCAATCCGCTGTTCCGCCACGCCCGGGTCGAGCTGACCTACCGCCAGACCCTAAGCCAACAGGTCCCGACCAGAATTGTCCATACAGACCCCTCCCGAACGCAGGAGCCGGTCGAAGAAGACTTTGTGTACTTCCTGGCGAACAAGCAGGGCGTGGTCGTGCAAGCGCAACACGTGAAGGAACCGGCGCAAAACCTGAATAAAATGACCCCGGAAGCACTGATGGAGGAGGGGCTTCTCCGGCAGTCCGAAGATTTCGAGATGGTGCGTGGCCGCCAGAGCACCTTCCACACGCAGGGCGCGGCGATCTTCCAGCCCGCGCGGATCCTGCTGCGCCTGATCGTGACCCACCCGTCCGCCGATTATTTCCACAATCTCCCAGACCATGAAAAGGCCGCTCTCCCCGAGGATTTTCGTCAGAAGCACGGCATCAGCGCGCCCGATTGGGCACCCCGCATCAATTAATCAGGTCTCTCTGGCCCCGGCCAGCAGTCGCTCAAGCGGAATATGGTAATAGATATTGATCATCTCCACACCGGGATTGTCATCGCCCAGCCCGCAATTCGACAGATGGCTGAAACTGGCCGCCAGACGGCTTCCGGAATCGAACTGATACCCGATCTCGAACTGCGAACGGAAATTGATCGGATAGTGCAGATCGGCGTTATTGTTCCCCGGGCTGTAAACCCCCACGCCAAGGCTGGGCGTGAGGTAAATATGGTCGGTCACCTTGATGTCGATCAGAAATCCGCCCCCGGCCCACATCGCCCCGTCGGCGGTCAGGTCCAGCGCGGCCCAGGGCTTGATCTCTTTAAACACCAACGGAATATCGGGGCGGACTTCCACCCGGAAATTTACGGTCTGCCCGTCATCTTCGGGAAAAACATCATAATATCCAACCGATAAACCGAGAAAGCCCGAACCGGCGGCAAAAGCATGTATCGGTCCAAAAAAAAGCCCGCCGAAAACGGCGGCCGCGAGAAAAATTTTGTGCACAGCCCTGAATCCTGTCGTTAAGAATCTTTTTTAAGAACAACGCAGAAAGAACTGAAATAAAATGAGGAATGGGATTATTATATCTCGCACTCCGAAAAAGAAATCAAGAGGGATTTTTTTCGGCTCCGTATCTCATTTTTTTCACCTCGGCCCTTGCGGCAGGGTGTGGAAAGGATTAGAAAAGTACACAAAATGATAGAGACATCCAATGGTCGTCCAGGCGTTTGCCTTTTACCTTTTTACCGGAATCCTGATCCTCAGCGCGTTGATGGTGATAACCGCGCGAAATCCTGTCCACTCCGTCCTGTTTCTTATTCTGGCGTTTTTTAACGCGGCCGGCCTTTTTATTATGCTCGGCGCGGAATTCGTCGGCATGATCCTCGTGATCGTTTATGTCGGTGCGGTGGCCGTGCTGTTCCTCTTCGTGGTCATGATGCTCGACATCAACTTCGCCGAGATGCGCAAGGGGGCCAAACATTACGTGCCCCTTGGCCTGGCCATCGGCGCGCTGCTGCTGTTCGAGCTTTACACGCTTTACGGCACTTGGAACATCGCCGAAATTACGAAAACCAACCGCGCCGCGCCCGTCGAGTCGATGGAGCAACTGACCAACACCGAAATGCTCGGCTCCATCCTGTATACTGATTACGTCTATCCGTTCCAACTCGCCGGGCTGATCCTTCTGGTCGCCATGATCGGCGCGATCGTCCTGACCCTGCGCACCCGCCCGGATGTCCGCAAGCAAGATATAGGCGATCAGGTCGCCCGCCGCGCCGAGGACGTGCTGGAGATCGTCAAGGTCACACCCGGAACGGGGGTATAGGATATGGACACCGTTTTAAATATCGGGATCGGCCATTTCCTCACGCTGGCGGGGATTATCTTCACCATCGGCGTGTTTGGAATATTCCTCAACCGCCGCAACGTGATCGTCATCCTGATGTCCATCGAATTGATGCTTCTGGCGGTCAATATCAATTTCGTAGCCTTTTCCGCCTACCTGAACGATCTAACCGGACAGGTCTTCACCATGTTCATCCTCACCGTCGCGGCGGCCGAGGCCGCCATCGGCCTCGCCATCCTTGTGGTTTTCTTCCGCAACAAGGGCTCGATCGAGGTGGACGACATTTCGAGCCTGAAGGGATAGCGGATGGAAATCCTTGCCGTCTTTTCCCCGCTCGTGGCTTTTCTGATTGCCGGCCTGTTCGGCAAGCAGATCGGGCATAAAGGCTGCCAGTTCATCACCTGCGCCGCCGTCATTCTGGCGGCCTTCAGCTCCATCGTGCTGTTTTTCAATGTCATCCTCAACCCCGATATCCTGAGCGACCACAGCTACGTGCGCGTCCTCTCGCGCTGGGTGGAATCCGGCGCCTTCAAGGCCGAATGGGCCCTGCGCATCGACCAGCTTTCGATCGTGATGATGTGCGTGATCAACATCGTCTCCGCCTGCGTCCATGTCTATTCCGTGGGCTACATGAGCCACGACCCCGACCGGGGCCGCTTCATGGCCTACTTGAGCCTCTTCACCTTCGCCATGCTGATGCTGGTGACCTCCAACAACCTGCTCCAGCTCTTCTTCGGCTGGGAGGGCGTCGGCCTGGCCTCATACCTCCTGATCGGCTTCTGGAACCATAAACATTCCGCCAACGCCGCCGCGCAAAAGGCCTTCATCGTCAATCGGGTCGGGGACTTCGGCCTCGCCCTTGGCATCATGGCCATTTTCGCCCTGTACGGCAGCATCAGCTTCGACGACATTCTGGCCAACCCCGGCCAGCACGAACACACCATGATGGGTTTCCTCGGGTTCGAACTCCACGCCCTCACGGTCATCTGCCTTTTGCTCTTTATGGGCGCGGTCGGAAAATCGGCGCAACTCGGCCTGCACACGTGGCTTCCCGACGCGATGGAGGGGCCGACCCCCGTCTCCGCGCTGATCCATGCGGCCACGATGGTCACGGCGGGTGTGTTCCTCGTCGCGCGTTTCTCCCCGCTCTTTGAATTTGCGCCCGTGGCGCTTTCGGTCGTCACCGTGTTCGGCGCGCTCACCGCCTTCGTCGCCGCCACCATCGGCATGACCCAATACGATATCAAGCGCGTGATCGCCTATTCCACGATGTCCCAGCTCGGCTACATGTTCTTCGCGCTGGGCGTATCGGCCTACGCGGCGGCGATGTTCCACCTCATGACCCACGCCTTCTTCAAGGCGCTGCTCTTCCTCGGCGCGGGCTCCGTGATCCATGCCATGTCCGACGAACAGGACATGCGCAACATGGGCGGCATCAAGGATAAAATCCCCTTCACCTACGCCCTGATGTGGATCGGCGCGCTGGCGCTGGCGGGCATACCGCCTTTCGCGGGCTATTACTCCAAGGATATTATTCTGGAGGCCGCATGGGCCGACCAGTCCGGCGTGGGCCTGTTCGCCTTCTGGCTGGGCATCGCCGCCGCCTTCATGACCGCCTTCTACACCTGGCGCCTCCTGTTCATGACCTTCCACGGCGCCCCCCGCGCGAAGAAACAGGTCATGGACCATGTTCATGAATCCCCCTTTATTATGATCAGCCCGCTCATCATCCTTGCCATCGGCGCGCTGATGGCCGGATACGTCTTCTACGGCGGCTTCGTCGGCTCGGCCTACAGCCACCACGGCGAAGTCCACGCCGCGATCACCGACGGCATGCACGCCGCGTCCAAGAGCGCAGACCACAAGGAGCCCGCGCACGAAGAGAAAGCCGCTGAGCCGCAGGCCGAGGAAGCCAAATCCGAAACCGGACTTGCAAAAATCGAGGGCGCCGCCAAAAAGATCGAGGAAAAAGTCGAAAAAGCCGTCGAGGCTGTGATCAAGGAGGGCAAGGAAAACCTCAAGGAAATCGAACAGGCCGGCGAGACCGCGCACGCTCTCATCACCTCCGGCACCACGGGCGGCGAGGGGGCTCATGGCGCCGAAGGCGGCCGCCCGCACGATCCCGGCCTGAATCTCTGGTCTCGCCAGTTCTTCTGGCACGACTCCATCTATGTCCGCGACAGCAACGACGTACTGGAGGCCGCGCACGGCGTGCCCGCATGGGTCAAATACCTGCCGCTCGTCGTGGGCCTGCTGGGCATCGCGATGGCCTATATCGCCTACGTCGCGCGCCCGGACATCCCAGCCAAGATCGCCGCCGCCTCCGGCCCGGTCTACAAGCTGTTCTTCAATAAATGGTACTTCGACCAGATTTATAACGTCCTGTTCGTGAAAACCGCGTTCCGCGCGGGCCGCTTCTTCTGGAAGTTTGGCGACCGAGAGTTCATCGACGGCCTCGGCCCCGACGGCTTCGCCTGGATGTCCCGCAAGGCGGCGGTCCGCCTGAGCCGTTTCCAGAGCGGCTTCGTGTATCAATACGCCTTCGTCATGATGATCGCGGTTGTGGCCATGGTCTCGTGGCTGGTCTTCCGCGTCGGCGCGGCTTCGGTAAACGCTACGCCTCCGGCCATTTCCGCGCCTGCATCCCAACCACAAGATCAACAACAAGAGGAGAGCCCGCAATGATTATGCCGCCCATCCTCTCCATTATGATTTTCCTCCCGGTTGTCTGCGCCCTGATGATCACCATCATTCGCGGCGAGAAAGGCGATGAGGAAATCGTCGAAAAGAACGTCAAGCACCTCTCGCTCTTTGGCTCGCTCTTCGTTCTGGCCTTCGCGCTGTTCATGTATGTGAACTTCGACAAAACCAGCGCCGACTTCCAGTTCGTCGAAAAAATCTCGTGGCTCTCTGCCGCAGGCCTGAGCTATCATGTCGGCGTTGACGGCATATCGATCTATTTCGTTCTGCTCTCGGTTGTTTTGACCCCGGTCTGCATCCTCGCCAGCTGGAATTCCGTAAAGACCCGCGTGAAGGAATACATGATCGCGTTCCTGATCCTCGAAAGCCTGATGATCGGAACCTTCTGCGCGCTCGACACGGTGCTGTTCTATGTCTTCTTCGAGGGCGTTTTGATCCCGATGTTCCTGATCATCGGCATCTGGGGCGGCCCGCGCCGCATATACGCATCCTTCAAGTTCTTCCTCTACACGCTGCTCGGCTCGGTCCTGATGCTCGTCGCTCTAATCGCGCTTTATGTGGAAACGGGCAGCACCGACATCCCGGCCCTGATGCACACAACCCTCGATTTCGAGTTCCAGAAATGGATATGGCTGGCCTTCTTCGCCAGCTTCGCGGTCAAGATGCCGATGTGGCCTGTTCATACGTGGCTGCCGGATGCTCACGTCGAGGCCCCCACGGCGGGCTCGGTGATTCTGGCGGGCGTGCTCCTGAAGATGGGCGGCTACGGCTTCCTGAGGTTCTCCCTGCCGATGCTGCCGCAAGCCAGCATGTACTTCGCCCCGTTGGTCCTGACTTTGAGCGTCATCGCGATCATCTACGCCTCGCTGGTGGCGTTGGTGCAGGACGACATGAAAAAACTCATCGCCTATTCCTCCGTCGCCCATATGGGGTTCGTGACGCTCGGCATCTTCAGCTTCACGGAGCAGGGGATCGAGGGCGCGATCTTCCAGATGCTCAGCCACGGAATTATCTCCGCCGCGCTGTTCTTGTGCGTCGGCGTGGTTTACGACCGTCTGCACACCCGCGACATCAACCGTTACGGCGGGCTGGTCAAAAACATGCCCAACTACGCGCTGGTCTTCATGATTTTCATGCTCGGCTCGGTCGGTCTGCCCGGAACGTCGGGCTTCGTAGGCGAGTTTCTGGCGCTTCTGGGCGCGTTTAAGGCCAGCACAGTCTTCGCCGCTCTGGCCGCCTCCGGTCTTGTCCTCGGCGCGGCCTACATGCTTCTGCTTTACAGAAAAGTCGTCTTCGGCCCGCAAAAAAACAAGGACGCCGCCGCGATGGAGGATCTGACATCGATGGAAAAACTGATCCTCGTGCCGATGGCGCTTCTGGTCATCTATTACGGCGTTTTCCCGTCCTCGGTCACCGACCGCGTCGCTCCGTCCGCCAAATCGCTGCTGCGCCACTACGAAATGTCGCATGAGCCGCTGGGCTATAACGAGGCGCGTCTGGACATTGCCCCGGCAGGCATCAACAAGGAAGAAAGGCGAAGCGAACTATGATCGGGTTCAATATCGTTCCGCTGCTTCCCGAGCTGTTCCTGACGCTGACTGCGATGGGATTCCTGATCGTCGGCGTGTCTCAGGGCAACCGCGCGACCGCGGTCCTGACGTGGACGGCCTGCCTCGCGATGGTGATTGCCGCAATTCTCCTGCTCCAGATTTCATGGGAGGGGCAGTCTATTCTGAACGGCATGTTCGTTCTTGATGGGTTTTCAGGGTTGTTCAAACTCATGATCCTCATCGGCCTGATTATCTCATTGGCACTCTCGGTCGACTATCTCAAGGTCGAGCGCATGGCGCGCTTTGAATATCCCGTTCTGGTGATGCTGGCGGGCGTCGGAATGATGCTAATGGTCTCCGCCGGAAACCTTCTGGCGCTCTACATGGCGCTCGAACTGCAATCGCTCAGCCTCTACGTTCTGGCGGGCATCCATCGCAACTCTCCGCGTTCGGCAGAGGCCGCGATCAAATATTTCGTCCTCGGCGCCCTGTCCTCGGGGATGCTGCTATTTGGAATTTCGCTCATCTACGGCTTTACCGGCTCTATTGATTTTGAGGTTATTCGCAACACGCTCGATCATGCACAGGGCAGCAACCCGGGCATTATCGTAGGCTTGGCTTTCCTTCTGGCCGGTTTGGCCTTCAAGATTTCCGCCGTGCCCTTTCATATGTGGACCCCCGACGTCTATCAGGGCGCGCCTGCCCCCGTCACCGCCCTGTTCGCCTTGGTGCCGAAAATCGCTGCGTTTGGCCTGATGCTGCGCGTTTTGTTCTACGCCTTTTTGCCCATGTCTGGGGAGTGGGTGCAGATCGTCTATTTCCTGTCCGCCGCCTCCATGATCGTCGGCGCGTTCGCCGCTCTGGCGCAGGACAACATCAAACGCCTGATTGCCTACAGCTCAATCGGCAACATGGGCTATGCTCTCATCGGCGTTGTCGCAGGAACACCCGAAGGGGCAGGGGCGGTCATACTCTACCTGTTTATCTATATGATGATGACGGCGGGCGTATTCTCGGTCATCCTCTGCATGCGCAGACAGGGGCTGATGGCCATGCAGGTCAGCGACCTCGCAGGCCTCTCCCGCCATAGCCCGATGATGGCGTACGCCATGGCTGCTCTGATGTTCTCGATGAGCGGCATACCGCCTCTCGCGGGATTCTTCGGAAAGTTTTTTATCTTCCTCGCCGCGGTGGAACAGGGATATATCGCCCTCGTCATCATCGGGGTGCTCAGCTCGGTCGTCTCCGCCTATTACTACCTCCGCATCGTCAAAATCATGTTCTTTGACGAACCGGCTGACCCGTTTGACCGCGGCATGACGCTCGAAAAGCGGGTTATTCTGTTCATCTCGGTGATATTTGTGATCGGCTTCATTCTCAAACCGAACCCGATCGTGGACAGCGCGATGGCCGCCGCCAAGGCGCTTTTGCTTTAGTGCGTTCCGCCCCATGCCCCTGAACTGGACGATTGAAACCTACGAACGCCTCTCCAGCACGCAGGACGAGATGAAGGCCCGCCTTGCCCCCGGCGGCGCCCAAACCCCGCCGCCCGAGGGTCTCGTGATTCAGGCGATCGAGCAAAGCGCGGGCCGCGGCCGTCAGGGACGGCTCTGGTTCTCGCCACCCGGAAACCTCTATATCTCGCTGCTCCTGAGGCCCGAATGTTCTCTGGCGCAGGCGGGCGCGCTCTCGCTTGTGATCAGCTATTCCCTTGCGCGGGCGCTGGAAAAGCTCTGCGGGGCTGACGCGGGCATTGTTCTCAAATGGCCGAACGATGTCTTGTTGGAGGGAAAAAAATGCGCGGGCATTCTGCTCGAAACCGGAACGGATTCGCAGGGCGCCCTGCAATACGTCATCGCAGGCATAGGGGTGAACCTCGTTTCCGCCCCCGCAGAAACCGGAATTGCCCTGAACGCCAGCCGTTTACAAAACATTACGCTCACCGATCTGCGCGACACCGTTTTGGAAAAAATAAGAGAGGATTACCTGCAATGGCGCGTCAGAGGGTTCGCCCCGTTCCGCGAAAAATGGCTACAAAGAGGCTTCGCGCCGGGAACCGACATTTCAGTGAGCGCCGATAAATCCAAAATCGCCGGAACTTTCAAAACCGTCGATCACAACGGAAATCTCGTCATGACCGACGCGCAAGGACAAGAACGCACAATCGCGTCCGGCGAAATCCTCCGGATATGAAATCATAAAAAAATTCGGATTGAACTGGACTAAGCCCGGTCAAAAGCCGCTCTGACCAAGGTTTACAACTGGACTAAGTCCAGTCCGTTAGGATTGATCGTTCTGGGGCTCAGAGTCGCCGTAAAGCCTGCGGCCTCTCATATGATCAACCATGTCTCGGGAAACGTTGGTGAACAGCATAGTTCGGCATACAGGCGCAATTGCACTAGCAACAGCGTTGAAAGCAACGTGAAGGAAAGGCATATTTGTTCTCCGTGTTGCGCACCCCGAGCCGTGGCGGGCCATGGGCACAACAAAGCGTTAAAAATTTAACTTCTTTGTATTCACAGTATCGTATATTGCACTGCAAAAAGCAATATTTTTAAGCAAAAAGCTCTGAAATGAAGGCCTGCCGAGCGTTTGCAAGGATAGCTAAAAATAACGGATTAAAGAACGCGCTTCAAATCCTCCGCCCGTTGATTCGCGTTGCGCGAGGACGGCGGATTGGCAACCCGGATAATCTTGACGCCCGCCGAAAGCAGCGTGCCGATCACCTGGGTCATGAGGGCCAGAATCATCAGGCCCAGAACGGAATAAACGATCTTTTGCAATCGCGCGGAAAAGAAAATATTAAATTCCTGCTGATCAACATTGCCATAAACAACCTTTTCATCGCCGGTGATATTCTCGAACAAGACGCTAAAAATCTTGATGTCCTCGGGCGTGTCTATAACCTTTATAACGGTAATACCGACATAAAGGAGAAAACCCGCCCCGGCGACCACCAGAACAAGCCCGACAAGGCTCAAAAGCGCACGCAAACCTTCCATGGGAAAGCTCCTGTAAAACGTTTAAAAAGGGCTATTTGCGTCATAGTGGGAAGAATCCGCAAGGATGTAAACAGAAAAGCAAGGTTTTAGGTTTATTATCTGATATTGCTCGGAGTTTTCCTCATATCCGCGCCGTCAGAGCCAGCGTATGCGAAATCGCAGGCAAGGCAAGACCAAGGAGTCCGCATTGATCGATCAGCAAGACCAACCGCAGGGGAATGATCACCTTGCCGCCGCGCTTGGCACCGAGGCTTTGCGCGCCGTCCTGATTTTATCCGCGGGTGTTTTTGCGGTATGCATACTGATTCTTGCGATTGGTATTATATTTTTGATCGACCTGTTCTCCGGCCCGTTCGGCGTCTTCTCAATTCTCAGCGTACTTTTATATCTTTTTTCCGCATTCATCGCCGTAAAGGATGAAGCGCCAAAGGTCTCAGGATTGCTTGCGCAAGGCGACAAAATGTCCAGCCCTCTGAAAGCCGCCCTGATAAAAACCGCTGCTCTGGTGGCGTTTTGTATTTTTATGGCGCTGGAATCCGTGGAGTGGTTGAGGCCGCTATTCATGCAAGACGGAAGCGTAAACGGCCTCCGCATGATTCTGGTCGCCGCCTTCTCGCAAACGCCCGAAAAGATCGGCCTCGACGCGGCCCTGCTGGTCGGGATCGCGCGAATGGCTCTGTTCGCAGGCTTGGCCTACGGAGCGGGGTACCTGATATATCGGCGCGACGATGTGGCGAAACGCCTAGACGACCCGGCCTTCAACCATGTGGCGCGGACGATCGGCATTTTTTTGGCGTTCTTCGCTCTGGGAATCGCCTTTCGCCTATTTGGGGGGGCGGTCGGAGGCATGCTGGGTGGCTGGGCGGATATAAGCTTAGCCCTGCACGTACTGGCCATCACGATGGAGCGCCATAACAAAAGGCCGCAGATCGACCGCGGCCCCTGAAAAACGGTAAAAAGTAAAAGCTTAGCCCAGAGCGGGTGCGGCAACTGCCACGCCGGAGAGCTTTGCGCCGACCCAGGATGCGCCGCTGCTAAGCGCTGCAAGGGTGTTGTTCACACCATCAAAGGCCAGATTGACGTGAGGGGCAAGAGCCGCCAGACCGCCACCGCCGGTCGCGGCACCGACTATAGCGAAAACCCCGACCAGACCGCCAACAAACATACCGGCCTTGAGGACGCCCTTGGCCAAGCCCCAAGCACCACTCAAAGCACCTTTACCGGCATTAACAGCACCGGAGGCGGCATTACTTACGGCATCGACTGGATTTTTAGCCATGTTATCAACTCCACAACCCTTAAAATTTTTATACTTATTCTATTATTACCTCTACAAGTAACATAACATAAACCTGAAACGCAAGCTTTTTGAACGGTTTGCCCGCTACTCGGCAGCCTGCCTCGGTTTTGCACGTTTTTTGCCTAATATCGGCTTAAGATACTGTCCGGTAAAGCTTTTTTCGATCTTGCAGAGATCTTCCGGCGTTCCGCTGCCCACGATCCGGCCCCCTTTATGGCCCCCCTCCGGCCCGATATCCACCACGAAATCGGCGGTCTTGATGACATCGAGGTTATGCTCGATCACGATGATGGTATTCCCCTGATCGACGAGGGTATGCAGAACCTCCAGAAGCTTCCGCACATCCTCGAAATGCAGGCCCGTGGTCGGCTCGTCGAGGATATAGAGCGTCTTGCCCGTCGAGCGCCGCGACAGCTCCTTGGCCAGCTTGACCCGCTGCGCCTCGCCGCCCGAAAGGGTCGTGGCCTGCTGCCCGACTTTGATGTAGGTCAGCCCGACCGAGCAGAGCGTCTCCATCTTGTCGCGAATCGCCGGGATCGCCTGAAAGAACGCGGCGGCGTCCTCAATGCTCATATCCAGAACGTCGGCGATAGACTGGCCTTTGAATTTAATCTCCAGCGTCTCGCGGTTATAGCGTTTCCCGCCGCACGCCTCGCATTGAACATAAACGTCGGGCAGGAAATGCATCTCGATCTTGATCATGCCGTCGCCCTGACACGATTCGCAGCGCCCGCCCTTGACGTTGAACGAAAAACGCCCCGGCCCGTAGCCGCGTGCCTTCGATTCCGGCAGCCCCGCGAACCATTCCCGGATCGGCGTGAACGCGCCCGTGTAGGTCGCGGGGTTGGAGCGCGGCGTGCGCCCGATCGGCGACTGGTCGATGTCGATCACCTTGTCGCAATACTCGAACCCCGTAATAGAGTCATGGGGCAGGGGATGCTCCTTCGACCCCATCAGAGCCCGGCTCGCCGCACGGTAGAGCGTGTCGATGGTGAGCGTCGATTTACCCGACCCCGAGACCCCCGTGATGCAGGTGAACACGCCCAGCGGAATTTTGACGCTGAGATCGTGCAGGTTATTCCCGCGCGCGCCCTTGATCTCGATGAACTGGCCCTTCTTGCCCTTGCGTCGCTGCGCCGGAACGGGGATTTCCCGGTCGCCGCGCATATACTGCGCCGTCAGGCTCTCGGCGCTTTTGAAAACCTCTTTGGGCGAACCTTCCGCGACGATCTGCCCGCCGTGGATTCCGGCCCCCGGCCCCATATCCACGAGGTAGTCCGCCGCGCGGATCGCGTCCTCGTCATGCTCGACGACGATCACGGTATTGCCGAGATCGCGCAGCCGCTGGAGCGTTTCCAGCAAGCGGTGATTGTCCCGCTGGTGCAGCCCGATGGACGGCTCGTCCAGAACGTACAGCACGCCCGTCAGCCCCGATCCGATCTGCGAGGCGAGGCGGATGCGCTGGCTTTCCCCGCCCGAAAGCGTGCCCGACGCGCGGCCGAGCGTGAGATAATCCAGCCCGACATTCATCAGGAAGCCGAGCCGCTCGTTGATCTCGCGCAGGATTTTCTCTGCGATCTGTCGTTGCTGCGAAGTCAGCTGCGCAGAAAGCGCCTCGAACCAAGCATGCGCGTCCTCGATCCCGAGTTGGGTGATTTCGGCGATGTCCTTGCCGCCGGTCCTGACGGCCAGAGCCTCCGGCTTGAGCCGCCGCCCGCAGCAAACATCGCAGGGCGTACTGACCTGATACTTGGAGAGTTCCTCCCGCTGGCTATTGCTGGTCGTCTCCAGAATCCGGCGGCGCAGATTGTTGATGACCCCCTCGAACGGCTTCGAGCTTTTCCACGTATTCTCGCTCTTGCTGGTATAGACGATGGGAATGATGTCCTTGCCCGAGCCATACAGCACGATATCCTTGTGCGCCCGGTCCATCTTGGCCCACGGCGTCTTCACGTCGAACCCGTAATACGCGGCCACCGCCTCCAGCGCCTGCGTGTAAAAAGGGGCGAAGCTTTTCGACCAAGGCTCGATAGCGCCCTGCGCGATCGTTTTCTTGTCGTCGGGCACCACCAGATCCTCGGAAAACTCGTTCTTCTCCCCGAGCCCGTCGCAGGAGGGGCAGGCCCCGTGCGGACTGTTGAACGAAAAGAGGCGCGGCTCGATCTCAGGGATCGTAAACCCCGAAACCGGGCAGGCGAATTTCTCGGAAAACAGGCTGAGTTCGCCGTTGTCGGCGTTCTCCGCGATCACGAGACCGTCGGCTAGCCGCAGCGCCGTCTCGATGGAATCCGCCAGCCGGGTCATGAGCGCCTGCTTCTGCGCGGAACCCTCGGCCTCGTGCCGGATCACGAGACGATCCACAACGACCTCGATATCGTGTTTGAGTTTTTTATCCAGATTGGGCGCCTGCGCAATCTCATAGACGGTGCCGTCGATCTTGACCCGCTGAAAGCCTTTTTTCTGAAGTTCCTTGAGTTCCTTGCGGTACTCGCCCTTTCGTCCGCGCACGATCGGCGCGAGGATATAAAGCTTCGTCCCGTCCGCCATCGCCGCCACGCGGTCCACGATCTCGGTGACTGTCTGGCTGGTGATCGGCAGGCCCGTGGCGGGGGAATAGGGGATACCGACCCGCGCCCACAAAAGACGCATGTAATCGTAAATCTCGGTGACCGTTCCGACCGTCGAGCGCGGATTCTTGCTGGTCGTTTTCTGCTCAATCGAAATGGCGGGCGAGAGACCCTCGATGGAATCCACGTCGGGCTTCTGCATCATCTCAAGAAATTGCCTTGCATAGGCCGACAGGCTCTCGACATAGCGCCGCTGCCCCTCCGCATAGATCGTATCGAACGCGAGCGAGGACTTCCCCGACCCGGACAGGCCCGTAATGACGATCAGCCGGTCCCGGGGCAGTTCGACGTTGATATTCTTGAGATTATGTTCCCGCGCGCCGCGGATGGAAATGGCCTTCAGCATGGTCTTTCTATGGAACATTTTAGGAACAAACGCAAGATCTTCCGGGGGCGTAAACAGGCAAAAGTTGCGCTTTTTCCACGGCAACTTTAGAATGAAGGGCAAAGCAGTATTGAGGGGTGAGCGGATCATGGATCTGAGGGCGGGCAGTCAGGCCCCTGAATCATGCGAAGAGATGACCGAAGACCAGCGCGCGGACTGGTTCCGGGCGCGCGGCAATCTGGCCAGCGAGCGCCCGCACGCGCGGATCGTCTTGCGCGAGAAATTCGCCATGATGACCGCCGAAGAGCGCAAGATGGAGTTAAACCACGCCCGGGCGGCTCTGGACTGTCTGGATGAATTGGGCCTCATCGGCGACAGCCATGAGGAGGAGCCCCTCGAACGCGACTATAGAATTCGTATGGAAGAGACCGTCAACATCCTCACGTCGGACCCCGAACTGGCAGTAGGGTAGGGGCTTTTAGCCCGCTCTGTCCCGCCCGCCCGGACGGGGAACAAACCGTAAAAAAGCCTTTAGAATCTCAGCCCGGGGGACTATATTAAGTCACCCATGAAAATATGAGGAGATTCGGACGTGGCTGGCAGTGTGAACAAGGTGATTTTAGTCGGAAATCTGGGGCGTGACCCGGAGGTCCGCGCAATGCAATCGGGCGACAAGGTGGTCAACCTTTCGATTGCCACCTCCGAAAGCTGGAAGGACAAGGCCACGGGCGAGAAGAAAGAGCGCACCGAGTGGCACCGCGTGGTCGTCTTCAATCAGGGCATCGCGACCGTGTGCGAGCGCTACCTGAAAAAGGGCGCGAAGGTTTATATCGAAGGTCAGCTTGAAACCCGTAAATGGACCGACAAGGACGGACTTGAGAAATACTCGACCGAAGTCGTGCTGCGCCCGTTCCGGGGCGAACTGACCATGCTCGACTCACGCGGCGGCGAGGGCGGCTATGCCTCCTCCGGCGGCGGAGGGGGGCGCTCGTTTGGCGATAGCGGCGACTCCGGTTTCGGCGGCGGCAGCGCCCCTTCCCGCGCCCCGATGGTGCAGGAATTCGAGGACGAGATTCCGTTCTGATGGTCCGCGCCGAACAATCTTATAATTCTGTCACATAATAACGCAGCGGACTCTGTCCGAAGGAGAACGGTCATGAACTTTAAATTGGCAGGAAAAATTTTGGCTCTGGCCGTGCTGGGCGGCTTTTTGGTCGCAAGCCCGGCTCAGGCGGCCGAAGAAGCCGCAGGCGAAGCGGTCAGCGCGGACCAACTTCTGTTGGACCGTAAAGCCATCGAAGAACCCAAAGAAGAAGTCAAGCCTGCCGAGGAGCCAATGGCAAAACCTGAATCCACTCAGGACGCGTCCACCTTGGCTAAGCGCCTCGAACTCGCGCAGAAGATGCACGAAATTCGCCCCACGCGCGATCAGGTGGACAACGCCATTCGCCGCGCGGCCGAATCCGTGCCGACGAAAGACAAAGACGCGTTCATCGCCGCTATGTCCACCATCCTGAATTATAAGGCGATCGAGCGTATCTCCATCGACGCGATGGCCGAGGTCTACACCGTGGCCGAACTGGAGGCGATGATCGAATATTACAGCAAGCCCGAAGCCAAAAGCGCGACATCCAAGGTCCGCGACTGGGCCGCGATCGTCCAGCCCGAAATCAACCGGATCATCGACAAGGCCATGATGCGCGTCCGCACAGGGGCACCCAACTAAGCGTAAAGATTTTGATCGGAAATAAAGCATGAGTCAGGAAAACCCCACGCCCCCGGAAAACGACGTTCCGAAGATTTATCTCGAAGACGAGATGAAGCAGTCCTATCTCGATTACGCGATGAGCGTGATCGTGAGCCGGGCGCTGCCCGACGCGCGTGACGGCCTGAAGCCCGTTCACCGCCGTATTTTGTACGCGATGCGCGTAGGCGGTTATACGTCCGACAAGGCCTTTAAGAAGTCCGCCCGCGTGGTCGGGGACGTGATGGGTAAATTCCACCCGCATGGCGATCAGGCGATTTATGATTCTCTCGTGCGCATGGCGCAACCCTGGTCTATGAGCCTTCCGCTCGTGGACGGGCAGGGGAACTTCGGCTCGCTCGACGGCGACCCCCCGGCGGCGATGCGTTACACGGAGGCCCGCCTCGACAAGGCCGCCGAAACGATGCTGGACGATATCGACAAGGAAACCGTCGATTTCCGCCCCAACTACGACGACACGGAAAGCGAACCCTCCGTCCTGCCCACCCGCATCCCGAACCTTCTGGTCAACGGCGCGGGCGGCATCGCGGTCGGAATGGCCACCAACATCCCGCCGCATAATTTGGTTGAGGTCATCGACGCCTGCTGCGCCTTCGTCGAAAACCCGCAGATTACGACCGAGGAGTTGAACACGATCATCCTCGGCCCGGACTTCCCGACCGGCGCGTTCATCATCGGGCGCAACGGCATTCGCTCCGCCTACCAGACCGGCAACGGCTCCGTCGTCATGCGCTCGAAAACCTCGATCGAGGAGATCGGCAAGCGCGAGGCGATCATCATCCATGAAATCCCCTATCAGGTCAGCAAGGGCAAGCTGCTCGAACGCCTCGGCGAGGTCGGACGCGAAAAGATCGTGGAGGATATCCACGAGATCCGCGACGAATCCGACCGCGACGGCGTACGCGTCGTCATCGAGTTGAAGACCGGCGCGAACAGCGACGTGGTGCTGAACCAGCTGTTTAAGCACACGCAGCTCCAGACCAACTTCGCCTGTAACATGGTCGCGCTGCATAATGGCAAGCCGCAGATCATGCTCCTGCGCGACATGATCAAGGCGTTCGTGAACTTCCGCGAGGAGGTCATCACCCGCCGCACCATCTATGAACTCGGCAAGGCCCGCGAACGCGCCCACAAATTAGCCGGTTTGGCCGTAGCGGTCGCCAATATCGACGAGGTCATCGCGATCATCCGCAACGCCCCGAACCCCGGCGAGGCAAAAGAGGGCTTGCTCGCCCGTGACTGGCCCGCCGCCGACGTCGCGCCCCTGATCGCTCTGATCGACGACCCCGAATACCCGGTGTCTGACAAGGGCACCTACCGCATGTCGGAAATTCAGGCGAAGGAAATTCTTGATCTGCGCCTGCACCGCCTCACTGGGCTGGAGCGCGACAAGATCGGCGACGACCTGAGAAAAATAACAGACGAGATTTCCGAATATCTCGCCATCCTCGCCAGCCGTGAGCGTCTTCTGGGCGTTCTGGTCTCCGAACTTGTCGAGGTCAAGGAAAAATTCGGCGTGCCCCGCCGCACCCAACTCGTCGATGCGGAATTCGAGGTGGATATCGAATCCCTGATCCAGCGCGAGGACATGGTGGTCACGATCACCGGCGGCGGCTACGCCAAGCGCGTCCCGCTGGATACTTACCGCGCCCAGCGCAGAGGCGGCAAGGGCCGCACGGGCATGAGCATGAAGGACGAGGATTTCGTCTCCGACCTGTTCGTGGCCAGCACGCATACCCCGATGCTGTTCTTCACCTCGCGCGGGATCGTGCACCGCATGAAGGTCTACCAGATTCCGCTCGCCAACCCGCAATCGCGCGGCAAGGCGCTGATCAATCTTCTCCCGCTCGAAAAAGACGAAAGCGTCAGCGTCTACCTGCGCATGCCTGAAAACGAGGAAATGTGGGACAAGCTGGACATCATGTTCGCGACCTCCCACGGCACGGTCCGCCGCAACAAGCTCTCGGACTTCAAGAACATCCGCTCCAACGGCCTGATCGCTATGAAGCTGGGCGAGGACGAGCGCCTCGTCTCCGTCAAGATCTGCAAGGACGACGAGGACATCCTGCTCGCCACCAAGATGGGCAAGGCGATCCGCTTCCCGGTCTCCGACATCCGCGTCTTCACGGGCCGCACCTCTACGGGCGTGCGCGGCGTGAAGCTCAAGGAAGAGGGCGACGAGGTGATCTCGATGTCCGTCCTCAAGCATATCGACGTCACCCCCGAAGAACGCGGCGCCTATATGAAGGCCGCAAACCGCATCATCGCGCCCGACGACATGGGCGCCCCGAACGGCGACGAGGAGATCGAAAACATCTCCGACTCAGCCGTCAGCCTGAGCGACGAGCGCTACCGAACCCTTCTGGCCAACGAACAGCTTTTGCTCACGGTCACCAACAAGGGCTTCGGCAAGCGCACCTCCGCCTATGAATACCGCGTCTCCGGGCGCGGCGGGCAGGGCGTGACCAACATGGCCCTCACCGAAAAGAACGGCGGCGAGGTCGTGGCGACCTTCCCCGTGACGGACTCGCACCAGATCATGCTGGTCACCGACAAGGGCCAGCTCATCCGCACCAAGGTCGAGAACATCCGCATCACCGGGCGCAGCGCGCAGGGCGTGACGATCTTCAAGGTCGGGGAGGGCGAAAGCGTGGTGTCCGTGGCCTGGCTCATTCAGGACGAAGACGATAATAACGGAAACACTTCTACGGACACTGAGGACGGCGCAATCGATGACGCAGAACCCGGCGAAAGCTGATAACAACAAGAAAATCGACAACGAGTGGAACACCAAGCTCGAATCCGTCGCCGACACCGAGTCGGCGGAGGTCCGCACCTCCACGATTGCCGGAACGGGCGTCTTCGCCAAGCGCCCCATCAAGCGGGGCGAGGTGATCCTGCCGCTCACGGGCCTGCGACTGCATGAATCCGAAATCTCCGAGGTCAACCGCAGCCTCTCGCTGCTTCAGGTCGAGGAAGACGAATATCTGATGGCCACCGGCACGATCGACGATTTCCTGAACCATAGCTGCGACCCCAATCTGGGCTTCACGCCCGACGGGCAATCCTTCTTCGCCCTACGTGATATCGAAAAGGACGAGGAACTGTGCTGGGATTACAGCACCTGCGAAAACGACGCGCAGTGGTCGATGGATTGCCTGTGCGGCACGGCCGCCTGCCGGGGCAAGGTGACGGGATTCCCGAATCTGGATGCGGCCACAAGCAAACGCCTCCTGCCCATCGCGCAGCCTTACCTGCGTCGCCTCTACGGCAACGCCTGAGGAGTCAGTCATGGCCAAGCCCGAAAACAAACACCTGATCGGAGTCTACCCCGGCTCCTTCGACCCCGTGACCAAGGGCCACCTGCACCTGATCCGCCGCGCCAGCCGCCTCGTGGACCGCCTGATCATCGCCGTGGCCTACAGCCGCCGCAAGGGCCCGCTCTTTACGCTAGAAGAGCGCATGGATATGCTCAAGCTCGATATCGACAACATGAACGATAAGGGCTGCGCGATCGAGGTCCGCGCCTTCGACAACCTTCTGGTCGAATTCGCCCGCGACGTGCAGGCTTCCTGTATTTTCCGGGGCCTGCGGGCCGTTTCCGACTTCGAATACGAGTTCCAGATGGCCGGAATGAACGCCAAGCTGGACCCCGGCATCGAGACGGTCTTCCTGATGGCCGCCGATAAGTGGCAGTTCGTCTCGGCGTCCTTCGTCAAGGAAATCTGCAGTCTGGGCGGGGATGTCGGGGAGTTCGTAACCCCGCAGGTATCTGAAAAACTGAAGAAAAAATATGAAAAAGCGGACAAGAATGCTTGACGCAGGGGGGCTAAATCCATATTGTTCCCCAACTCCAAAGGGTGCCAAAGCCCGGAAACGGCAATGATCGCGTAGCTCAGCCGGTAGAGCAACTGACTTTTAATCAGTAGGTCCCGGGTTCGAATCCCGGCGCGATCACCATCTTTAGAAAATCACCTTAAAAAAAGAATGTTTCTGACGAGCAGAGCAGCCGAGCGTTTTGCAGGGACCGATACTATTCGCGGCCTTTGAGTGCCGCCAGCACTTCGGCGCGGTCCTCTTCGCTCAAGGCGGACAGGGCTTCGGCGCGTTGGCGCTCGGTCATCTGTGCGAGGCGCTCGCGGATCAGGCGTTGCGCGCGCCGACGCCGGAAAAGGAATCCGAGATACGCGGCGCCCCAAAGCGCGATCAGGATCAGCGATCCGCGCACGCCCCACAGACCGAACACAATCAGCGCCAGCGCGGCCATCCCGGCGAGCATCAGCGCCGCCTTCACGGGGCCAGCCCCAACGACTGCATAAACGCCCCGTCACAGGCGGAGGACCGCGCCATCATATAACCCGCAATTCCGTTTGCCAGAATTTGGCGCCGCCGCTCATAGATCGTCAGCCGGAGCCCCAAGGGCGCCGCCGAGCGCATTGCAGGGATAAATTTCATTCGCAAGAAAGTTGATCCAGAAGGATTTTTCCTTCTGCGAGGAAAAATCGCTGTTCCATCGCAGAAAGGCGGCGCGCGCCTGATCGGCCACATTCGCCGAATAGCTTCCGGCTGGGGCCTGCGCCGCGAGGCGATCTTCCCAAAGTTGCGCGTTGGTCCGGGAGAGAATTGTGGCCTTGGCCAGATCGTGCTTACCTTCATCATTCGCAGTGCTAAAGCCGAAATCTTCCGGGGCGTCCTCCATGGCTTGCGCACTCGTGGTTAAAGCCTGCGCGCACCAGGCCGCCTGTGAGAGCGCCCGCAAGCCAGGCTCCTCAAGAACCGGAGTGGGCTTTTTATTCTTCTCTCGAGCGGCCTTCCAGTCGTTTTTGTAGGTATTCGCAATAACGTCAGGAAATTTTTCGATGATAATTTTTAAATCGTCCTCACAACCGAAGGTGTCCGTCGTGTTGATAAGGTGCAGACCGCGAAGGCTATAACCATACTGCGCCGACCAGGCGCCGGAAAAAATCAAGGTTCTCGACCATGTCTTTACGTGAGGATTTTGCCCGGGCACGCCGCCTTGAAGATAGGCCGACAGACACGACGACGCTCGCTCCGCGATCTTGTACGGGTTCTTCATATCGCCTAAGCCGTCCTGCGCCCACGCCGAAGCGCTGAACAGGGTCATCGCGCAGAGAATGAGCAGCGCAAGGCCTCTCATCGGGATCAGCTCGAATAATAAAGGTTGTATTCCACGGGGTGCGGGGTGCGCTCGACCCGCTCGACTTCTTCCATCTTAAGGGCGATAAACGCATCGATCACATCCTTGGTGAAGACGTCGTTCTTAAGCAGGAACGCATGGTTGGCCTTAAGCGCCTCTAGAGCATCACGCAACGAACCGCAAGCGGAGGGAACCTTGGCGGCCTCTTCGGGAGTAAGATGGTAAAGGTCCTTATCCAGACCCGTGCCGGGATGGATTTTATTTTCGATCCCGTCCAGCCCGGCCATGAGCATCGCGGCAAAAGCGAGATACGGGTTCGCCAGCGGATCGGGGAAACGCACCTCCACTCGCTTTCCGCCGGGTGCTGCGGAATAGGGGATGCGGCACGACGCCGAGCGGTTGCCCTTGGAATAAGCCAAAAGAACCGGCGCTTCATAGCCCGGAACCAGGCGCTTATAGCTGTTCGTCGTCGGATTGGTGAACGCGTTGAGCGCCCGCGCATGTTTGAGGATCCCGCCAATATAATAAAGCGCGGTTTCCGAAAGGCCCTCATACTCGCCGCCCGCGAACAACGGTTTCCCGCCCTTCCAGATGGACTGGTGAACATGCATACCCGAACCGTTATCGCCAAAGATCGGCTTCGGCATGAAAGTCGCCGTCTTGCCATAGCTGTGCGCCACGTTGTGAACGACATGTTTATACATCTGCACGTTATCGGCGCACGCAACCAGCGTCGCAAACCGCATGCCCAACTCGCACTGGGAGGAGGCGACCTCGTGGTGATGCTTCTCGACGCTCACGCCCATGCTTTCCAGCACCGTGAGCATCTCCGAGCGGATGTCCGAAAGACTATCTACCGGAGCCTCCGGCACGTATCCCCCCTTAACGGCGGGGCGATGGCCCATATTCCCTGTGGGATAATCGCGCCCGGAATTATAGGGGCCTTCGACGCTGTCCAGCTGATAACCCGCATGGTGCGGGTCGGCGTGGATGCGCACGCTGTCGAAAATGAAAAACTCGATCTCCGGGCCGAAAAAGGCCGTATCGCCTGCGCCCGATTTCCGAAGGTATGCCTCGGCGGCTTTCGCGATGGAGCGCGGGTCGCGCCCATAACCCTTGGTCGTGCCCGGCTCGGACACGTCGCAAAGGATTTTGATCGTCTTTTGTGCGGAAAACGGATCGTAAGTCACGCGGCTGAGGTCAGGGCGCAACGTCATGTCGGACTCGTGAATGGCGCGCCACCCGGCGATGGAGGAGCCGTCGAAATAAACCCCGGAATCCAGAATATCCTTGTCTACATAGCTCGCCCGGAAGGTGATATGGTGCCACTTGCCGCGCAAATCCGTGAAGTTGAAATCCACATATTGTACGTCCTGCTCCTCGATATATTTCAGCAGTTCGGCAGGGGATTTGAAGGACAGCGTGTATTTGTTCACGGGAAGCCTCGTCTCTGGTTAGGGTCGGACACCCCTTGTTTACCATGCAGGGCAGGGGGCGGCAATCTCATTATTGGAGCGATAAAAGCTGTAATAATAGAGGCGGATAAGTATAATATTCTTGACGTGCCGGGGGTGCAGGGGATAGACATTTCCAACCCGCATGGCGGGTTATGGCGGCTGTAGCTCAGTTGGTAGAGCCCTCGGTTGTGGTCCGAGTTGTCGCGGGTTCGAGCCCCGTCAGTCGCCCCATTTTCTTCCTTAATATTTGACATTTCCTCAAAAATCGCTATAAATCCCCGCATTCCCGGGAAAGTGGGGGTTTTCGGACCCCCCGTTGAACGGAAGGCTCCCTGAAAAATTCAAGGATGCGCTTTGGCTCAAACCGTATGGTCTGCCGGGACAACATAGAAGAAAGTGAAAACGATGAGTGGAAAAAGAGAAAGTTCCAAGCACAAGATCGACCGCCGTTTGGCTGTCAACCTCTGGGGCCGCCCCAAATCCCCCTTTAACAAGCGCCAGACCGGACCCGGCATGCACGGCGCACGCCGCAGCAAGCCCACGGGCTACGGCATCCAGTTGAAGGCCAAACAGCTCCTCAAGGGCTACTACGGCAATATCGGCGAGCGTCAGTTCCGCCGTTACTTCAAGGAAGCCTCCCGCATGAAGGGCGACACCTCGCAGAACCTGATCGGTCTGCTGGAGAGCCGTCTGGACGCCGTGATTTACCGCGCCTGCTTCGTGCCGACCGTGTTCGCAGCGCGTCAGGTCGTCAACCACCGCCACGTCACCGTGAACGGCAAGGTCATCAACATCCCGTCCTACCTCGTGAAGGAAGGCGACGTGATCGAGATCCGCGAAAAATCCAAGAAAATGCCGGTCATCATCACCGCCACGGAATCCGCCGAGCGCGACGTGCCCGACTACATCGACTGCGACAAGAAGGCCATGAAGGCGACCTTCCTGCGCGTTCCCAAACTCGAAGACGTGCCGTACCCGGTGCTGATCGAGCCGAACCTGGTGGTCGAGTTTTACTCCCGCTAATCGCGTGGGTAGACACAGAATTTGCAAGAAAGCCGCCTCCGGGCGGCTTTTTTTATGTGCGCGACTTGTCGAGCAGGGCGGAAAGCACGCCGTGCAGCGTCCGCAACTCCTGCTCGGTGATGTCGGCCCGCACGAAGATGTTGCGGATATTGCGCTTCATGATCGGCACCACCTCGGGCGCCCGGAAGAACGCGCTCCCCTCCAGCGCGGCCAGCAGCCGCTCCAGATAGCCCTCGATCTCACCCTGCGCTGCGGGCGGACTGTCCTTGCGGTTCATCTCCGGCAAGGGCGTGTCCTGGGCCCGCCGCCATTCATAGGCCATGACCAGCACCGCCGTGGCGATATTGAGGGAGGAGAAATCGGGATTCGCAGGGATGTTGATGATCCCCTGACAGAGCGCCACGTCGTCATTCACCAGCCCCATCCGCTCCGCCCCGAACACGAACCCGGCCTTCTGACCCTGTTGCGTGCGTTCGCAAGCCTGCGCGACGGCCTGCGCCGGGCTGAAGACGGGCTTCACCATATCCCGCAGCCGCGCCGTGGTGCCCAGAACGAAATGAAGGTCGGCCACAGCCTCCTGCAAGGTTGGAAAGACCTGAACGGGCGGCATGGCCTCCAGCGCCCCGGCGGACATAGTATCGGCCTTCTCGTTCGGCCACCCGTCGCGCGGATTGACGATGCGCAGCTCTGACAGCCCGAAATTGAGCATCGCGCGGGCCGCAGCGCCGATATTTTCACCCATCTGCGGGTTAACGAGAATCACGCAAACCATAGGATTTCTCACGTTTTACAGTAAAACAGCTTTATGAGCATTCGCGGTATCCTATTGATTTTTTTCATAATTTCAACAAAGCTTTACTGTATTTGGGATTCCGTGTATAAAAGGGGACAAATTTTCTGTGCGCGTGTAATTATTATATGAATTTCTTGGGGGGATAATAAAAATGTTAATGCGAAGCGGCCTGCGTGAAATCGTCGAAAATACCGAAAAACCCTTCAGCATCATCGAAGAGTTCGCGGCCCTCAGCCCCAAGCGTAAGGTCCTGCTGTGCGATCACTTGTTCGTTGAAGGCCGTCAGGCGTTCTACAATACGGTAGAGCTGCTCTGGCCCGAGGCCAACGCGGCGGATGCCAAGAAACTTGAAAAGTTTCTCTTCACCCTGAAAAACCGTTCCCACTAATCCCGGGACTATTGCTTGCTATAGGCCTTCAAGGTTTTGCGCCCTTGGTCGCAAAGCTCTTTTGCATCTGTGTCGATAATTTGGCCGCGCAGCGCCTGTAAAGAGACATGCCGGCCAAAATGCATAATAACCGCTATATGGCGGGTCAGCACCGCCGAGTCTATGAAGCTGGTTTTACCTTTGAAGGCGGCAGCAGCCTTTTCCTTAAGGGTCTGCGTCTCACGTTTCTTTTCGAGCTTGAAGGCTGAAAAGATGCTCGCATCCTCTTCCTTTTGGGCTTTGTCCTTGTAATCGCAGCTTTTGAGCTGCCATGACAGGCGTGCAATCTCCATCTCCGGCGCCAGCGTGAGGAGATAGTTATTTTCAAGGTCTTCGAGTATTTTCTTTTGCTCGGGCTGAAGCGTATCCCGAACGCGTTTATAGGCATCTTCCGAAAGGATCATTTCCTCGGTCAGAATCTCCGGGGGTTGCGCGGCTTCGACGCCGCTGGCATCCGGCAAGCCATCCTGAGCTTGCGCTATGCGGATAGGATTGAGTGAAAGACAAAAACCAGCTGCGAAAACAAAAACCAGCTTAATAATACCCCGTGGATTATTCATCGGCTTGCGCCCCGTCTTCGAGGCCGAGCATCGTCTTGGCGTTATCGCATTGCTGCTCTTTATCGAATTGCCCAGCCTGAATTTTGATCATCTGAGCCCCGACATTTATGGCAATTTTGAATTTTATAACGAGATGCTCGCGCAGCATCTTGTGGTCCATAAAATCAACTTGAGGATAGTATTTCTGGTCGAACGTGCCCCAAGCGATCACCTGCCGCTGGTTGCTTTTTGCACGGTAGTTATTAAACTTATCAATAATTTTAGGGTCGTTCACGAAATCAGTTCCGCAGGCCTCTATGTTGCTTGCGAGCTTAAGGATTTGCAAATCCGGATCGACGGTCGATACGAAATTCACTTCCATTTCCTCGATCAGCTTTTTTTGCTCACGACTGAGCTTTTTCCGGGCCTTTTCAAAAGCGTCCTCCTTATCCTGCAATTCCTTGGGAAGTTTGACCTTGATATCCGGCTGCCCGGCCTGATTTTTCTTGGCCTCCGCAATCGAGGGGACAAGGAAAAGGCCAAAGGCCAAAAAAGTGAAGAAAAACAGCAAGGCGCGGTTCATTCAAGGACACTCCGTTTCATTCGATGGCCCAAGAATAGACCGCCTCCAACGCAATTTCCATGAAAAAGACGTGTTCACGCTGGGGAGAGATATTAAAATCATCTGGAAATTAGGGATTATGCGGGTTAGGATTCAAGCTCCAAATACATGCGTTGTGATTCCGGTCAGGGTGTCCGCCCCCCGGTTCTGTTGAGTGGGAGTACTTTGTGATGCCAAACGCCGAAGCACTAAAGGCCCTGCAAGCCGGACGCGCGGAGTGGGAACAGTTTCGAGCCAAGGCGTTCAAAGGCACAAACGGCAAAAGGCTCACCGCGGGCCGTATCGATCTGCGCAGCGCGGACCTTCGCTATATGAATCTCAGCGGCTATGATCTGTCCCGCGTTGATTTCAGCGCGATGCCGGAAAAAGCCTCCAAACCAAAAGTTAACGGCGACGCCGCCAACGACCACGTAAAAGGCAACGGTAAGGACGCGGCACCTCCGGAACCCTCATCGGCGGACAATAAAGATGGTCAGGATGCCCTCGCGCGCGCCGATCTGTCGTTCGCAAACTTGTCGGGCGCCTATCTGTTCGGCTCCCGCTTCTGTGGTACCCGCCTCGCCGGAACCGACCTTACCGAAGCCAATATCGGCGGGGCGGAGTTTATCGAGGTTGTCCTCGATCACAAAAGCAGTTTGCGCCGGGCCAAGGGGGACGACGAAACACTGTTCAAACAATGCAGGATCGACGGAACGGATTTAAGCGGCGCGGATTTAAGCGGAACCAGTTTCGAAGGCAGCCGCCTCCACGATGCCGATCTTTCGGGCGTTAGATTTTTCCGGGCGCGCCTGAACGGCACCTCATGGCGGGGCGCTCGCATCGATGAGCGCACCGATTTCGAGCAGGCCGATTTCCCCGAACATGAGCCGGGCCTCGATCAGTCCGAGCATATGATTCTCCCTTCGGGAATAAACTGGACGCACGCCCGCTGGATCGGCGAAAAATCGCTCGCGGTTTTTGCCGCTTTGGGGCTCGCGATCTGCTTCGTCATCATCTCCGCCGTTCGTGCCGCGCATAGCGGCCTGGCGCCCGGGTCGGTCTTCGGTCTGATATCGCCCGCAGCTATTCATGCGCTCATGATCGGCTTCGCGTTCATCCTTGCGGGCGCGATCCTGTTCCGCAAACGCTGCCCGGAGGAGGTCAAAAACTTCACCGTGGCTCAGTGGGTTCATCTTGCCGGCCACCCTCGGCCCGTCTACCTGGCCCGCGCATTGAAAGGGCGCACCGAGGCAATCGCAAGCCTTGCGCTGGTCGTGATCGGCTTTCTGGTTCTGGGGTTCTCAGCCAAAACCATCATCCTCGCCGCCGCCTGCCCCGCGTGCTTTACAGGGCCCTAGGTTCAAATTTTACATTCGCGCGCCGAAGGCTTTATAATCAACCAGCTGACGATTGCACGTTATCTCACATATTAAAGTGTGGAGCAGAGACCATGAGCTTTTCCGTTCGGGCATATTTTCTTACCGCTTTTTTGGGCGCGTGCATTGTGAACGCGAGTACACCGGCTTACGCTGATAAAAAAACACAGAAGACAATCAACATCAGCCGCGAGGCAATCGACCGCGCATACGGCAATGAGGTCGTCGCGGGAGAAATCACGAAGGTCGGCCACGAAGTCATATATATAGAGACGGATGGTGTGCGAACGAAAGTCGATCTGGACGACATCCGCTTCCCGGACCGCATCGACGAAATTTTTTACGAGGGCGACAGGGTCATCGCGACCGGACTTTTTGACGGAGACGACCTGGAAGCGAATCGAATCGTTCTCATCCGCGATGGCGTCCGAACCACCTTCATTTCAAAAAAACCCGTCGACATCAAAATCAAGGGCGAAGAAGATACGACGATCAGAATTACGCCGTAACGCACGCGGAACATAGCGTTTCGCGAAAAAAGAGCAAAATTTTAAGATCAAAGTTTCGGTGTAATAGATAGTAAAAAAATGTGAAAAATGATTTTTCTTGTTTTTTATTAGTCAAATTTCAAGTAGTATACCAAAAGTGCGTTCGCACTGTCCTTTTACTTCAAACTTTACAAATCCCAAGGGAGACTAAAAATGGCTGCTAAAAAACCTGCTGCTAAGAAGCCTGCGGCAAAGAAGACCGCCGCGAAAAAGCCTGCTGCTAAGAAGCCGGCAAAGAAAGCTGCTGCAAAGGCAAAAACGGCAAAGAAGACTGCCGCGAAAAAGCCTGCTGCTAAGAAAAAGCCCGCAGCAAAGAAAAAGAAGTAATTCTTTCTCTTTATTCTACAAAAAAGCGGTCTCTCTGGCCGCTTTTTTTATTTTCCCGTTGGCAGAGGTGCGAGCCCCGCTGTAGAGTATTCGCAATGAGTTCATAACGGGGTAAGTATATATGTCTGATGCCTTTTTGAAAGCGCTGCGGTGGTACATCATCGCGGCTTGTGTTGTCATCGGAACAGCCTGCTTCATCTGGGCGGAGCAATATGACACGATCCACCCCGTGGGCATCAGCATATTGGCCTACGGGATGGTGTATATCATGACGGCGTTCTGGAAGGATGTGCGCGGCAAGCTTCTGGCTGCAAACGTCGCGGTCTTCTTTGGTCTGACGTTGCTCTCCCATCATATGTACGAGATTCTGTATATCCTGTTCGGCCTTCAAAAAGGCGATCTGGGCTACCTCGCCGATCCGCAGATCATGTGGGGCGCGGTCGAGGGCGTTCTGGGCATTCCCATCATGGCGGTTGTATTCTACTTCTACGATTAGAGACAACCCGAGCGCGCGCCGAGCCTTCCGCGCCGCAGCAATGATTTCTGCGCACTTCTTATACGCAAAACTCGCAGTGACCCTGCGTTTTATGTTAGTATTATCTTATGAAGCCTATGCGGATGGAAACGGTTTCCCGGCTTTTTCATCGCGGCGTTGAGAAAATCAAAAACGCCACAATCCCCTTTATTATCATTGTTTTAACCGGTCCGGTGCTATGCGGGTGCGTGACGACTCACGCATCCGCGCCACTGGTTCCGCCCCCGCCGCAAGTCGTGGACCGCACGGATGAGCGCCACGACGGCAGCCTGATGATGGCAGTGTTCTTCGCCGAATACACGCCGCAATACGCCCATAATTTCGTCCCGCCCGCAGCGGAGCAGGGGACCGGAATGTCCCTCGGCGCGGCCACGCGGCCAGAACTGGCGGGCTTGCCCCAAGGCTTGGGGTATGAGCGCGAGCGGGTCGCCGTCTCCGCCAACGCGTCGGAGCAAAATTGCTCGATCGGCGACCGCTTCGACCGGGGCGAGGTCATCGCGTATGAATGGGACCGCAGCCGCCTCGGCGTGGACGTTGACGGCGTCAGCATGGGCGGCGGCAGCGACGACGACGCGGTGCGCCTGACTTACACTCTGCGCCTCCAGCCGGAAAAGACCGACCAGCAGCGCTGCCGCTTTGCCTCCGCATGGCAGGGCATCGCGGGCTCCGCCTATAACGAACTGGTGAAACGCGACCAGAACACCGTCTGGGACCAGCTCCGCCAGATCCGCAAAGACGTGCAGGGCATGTTCTAAGTCGGCTCAAGCCAACATCATCGGAATCGTCAACACCAAGAGCAACGCAAGCGTCAGATTGATAAACCGCCGATATTTGTCGGAGGTGAACAAAACCGCCATCGCCTTCCCGAACATCGTCCAGACGATGATGCACGGCACCCCGATAAGAATGACGGCCAGAATAATCACCGCCGCCTTCTCCGGCGCGTCCGCCCCGGCGGGCAGGAACGTGGCGGTGGACGAAACGCCCATCATCCACCCCTTCGGGTTGATATACTGAAACAGGGCCGCCTCGGCGAAGGTCATCGGCCGCTTGCGGCCCCCCTCCGGCGCCGCGTCTGTGGCGGGGGGCGACAAAGCCTCCCGCGCCATCAGGAACGCGAGGTAAAGCAGGTAGGCCGCCGCGAGAATCTTGAGCGCGAATTGCAACGCCGGAAACGCGACGAACACCGCCCCGACCCCCATCATGCACAAAAGCATGAGCGAGCAGAACCCGACCGCGACGCCCGCAATGTGGGGCAGGGTGCGTCTATACCCGAAATTCATCCCCGACGCGGCCAGCATAAAGTTGTTCGGCCCCGGCGTGATCGACGCGACAAAAAAGAACCAGAAAAACGGCAGCGAGGCGAAGAGGAGTGGGGTCATGGGTAAAGATGTATTCCGGAGAACGAATTTTGTAAAGCGGCCAGAAAGAACGGCTATCTTCTGCAATTGATTTTGGCTTTGATGGCCTCGACCTGTTCGAGGGAGGAACAGACATTCTCGCAGGGAATGCCGTCATTGTCGCCGTCCGCCCTTGGGTGTTCGCCCCGGCACCATGCGATGACGGCCTCCTCGCAGGTCGAATAATCGGCGCAACGCGCGGCAAAAGCCGAGACAGAGATGCAGAAAGTCATGCAGAACACAAAAAACGGCAGGATATTTTTCATATTGCGAGTTTACGGTGCAGTTCCGATTTTTACAATATTTTGAAAATTAAATGCTTTGCCTTGAAATAGCATCTCCATGAGATGGCTCTAATAACTTGCTAGTTGGCAAGTTATCGAACAGTTGATACTTCTCTGCGTAGGCTTTAAATTTTTCACCTGCGTCATAAAAGTAGCAATTATAAAACAAGACCACTAACTCACTGTCTGAAAATTGCGCCCTCAGAATTTTTGCATAAAAAATCTTATTATCTATTTCCGATTTATCAATAAAAATATAGATTCGGTAAATATTTCTAAAATAATGTCCTATTGTATCTGAAAAGGTCCTAGAAAAAGCCGAGTCTATTGTTGTCCTAGTTTTTCTGACTAAATTAGAATCTGGATTTTGAGTAAAAGAACTTTTGCAAAAGCTCAAAATTGTCTGAAAAGCTTCCCGGGATACTTGATCTTCCGTTTGAAATGTGTGATGTCCAGGCACTCTTATGGCAGACACAATCTCATTATGAAGAGATAGCATACTGAAAAAAGTATTTTCAAAACGCTGTATTTTTAGTGTTGAATTCTGTTGCTTAAGTTCATTCCTTGTCAGTTCCAGATCTTTGCGCTGTGCTTGTAGCTCTTCTTTTTGAAGGAGGATAGCGACGATAACTCCGACAAAGGCCAAGCCTGAAAAAAGTGCGTTTATAAAACCATACATATCTCCGTACTGGCCGCGGATTGCGCTAGCGTCTTCGGAAATGGGTATGATCCAAGAAATAATGCTGGGCGTTACCAGCCATAGAATTATTACAAGTGAGGCAAAAAATCCGCCAACCCACCATATATAAGCATCATTCTTTTCAGGCTTATCTTCGTTATCCATTAAGCCGCCTTCTCCCCACCTTCTGTCTAAGTCTCAATGCTTATTAGCCAAACGGATCTCGCTATAACGCCACTGGCTTAAATCCCCATCGCCTCCGCAGGGGCCTCCATCTTCGCCAAAAATCCCGCACGCCGCGCCGCCGCTAGCCCTTCACGCGCACAGTCCCGTCGCGCCAGCGGCGGAGATTGCCGCCGGCCTCCAGCTTGCCGCTATCGGCAAGGGCATAGATACGCTCGGCGATGGTTTGGGCGGGGGTGGTGATTTGCCGGGCCGCCAGCGCGTCAAACACGGCGGAGATCAAAAGCGCGACCTTTTGCCACTCCGCGCCCGCCGCCGCCAAAATCACCGCATCCAGATCGTCATTCGCCAGACCGTCTTTTGAAGCGCCCATCTATTCCGCCGCCTCAACGATCGGGTTCGCCGCCACAAAATCCCTCACATCTTGCGTGATCTTCATGGAGCAGAATTTCGGCCCGCACATGGAACAAAAACTCGCGTGCTTCGCCCCCTCGGCGGGCAGGGTCTCGTCGTGCATTGCGCGCGCCGTGTCGGGGTCGAGGCCCAGATTGAATTGATCCTCCCACCTAAACTCGAACCGCGCCTTCGAAAGCGCATCGTCGCGGAACTGCGCCCCCGGATGCCCCTTCGCGAGGTCCGCCGCGTGCGCCGCGATCTTGTAAGTAATCACGCCCGTTTTCACGTCATCGCGGTTGGGTAGGCCCAGATGCTCCTTCGGCGTGACGTAGCACAGCATCGCGCAGCCGAACCAGCCGATCATCGCCGCGCCGATCCCGCTCGTGATATGATCGTACCCCGGCGCGATGTCGGTCGTGAGCGGCCCCAGCGTGTAAAACGGCGCCTCGTGACATTCCTTAAGCTGCTTCTCCATGTTGATCTTGATCAGGTGCATGGGAACATGGCCCGGCCCCTCGATCATCACCTGCACGTCGTGCTTCCACGCGATCTTGGTAAGCTCGCCCAGCGTCTCCAGCTCCGCAAATTGTGCGCGGTCGTTCGCATCCGCGATCGAGCCGGGGCGCAAGCCATCGCCCAGCGAGAACGAAACGTCGTACGCCTTCATGATTTCGCAAATCTCCTCGAAATGCGTATAGAGGAAACTCTCCCGGTGGTGCGTCATGCACCACTTCGCCATGATCGACCCGCCGCGCGAAACGATGCCCGTCACCCGGTCCTGCGTCAGGCGGATATACGGCAGCCGCACCCCGGCATGGATCGTGAAATAATCCACGCCCTGTTCGGCCTGCTCAATGAGGGTATCGCGGAAAATCTCCCAGCTCAGATCCTCGGCCACGCCGCCGACCTTCTCCAGCGCCTGATAGATCGGCACGGTGCCGATGGGCACGGGCGAATTGCGGATGATCCACTCGCGCGTGTCGTGAATGTCCTTGCCCGTGGAAAGGTCCATAACCGTATCAGCGCCCCAGCGGATCGCCCAGACCATCTTGTCCACTTCCTCGCCGATGCTTGAGGTCACGGCGGAATTCCCGATATTCGCGTTGATCTTCACCAAGAAATTGCGCCCGATGATCATCGGCTCCAATTCCGTGTGGTTGATGTTCGCGGGGATGATCGCGCGGCCCTCGGCCACTTCCTTGCGCACGAATTCCGGCGTGATGAAGGGCAGCATGTTCGCGCCGAAATTCTCGCCGTCCTTGGCGTAGCTATGCACCTCCGCCCGGCGCTGGTTCTCGCGCAGCGCGATATATTCCATCTCCGGCGTGATGATGCCCTTACGTGCGTAATGCATCTGCGTGACGTTCGCGCTCGCCTTCGCCCGCAGGGGTTTCTCGGGCGAGGCCGGGAATTTCTCGTGCTTGATCTTGCGGTTCTTGAGCTGCGCCTCGGTTTTATAGCCGTTGTCGATCGGCTTGACCGCGCGCCCCTCGATATACTCCACGTCCCCGCGCTCCATCACCCATTGCATCCGGGTCTTGGGCAAACCGCGCATGATGTCCAACTCCACCGCCGCATCCGTATAAGGGCCGGACGTGTCATAGACCGTGAGGCTCTCGCCGTTCGTCAGGGAAATCTCCCGCATCGGCACCTTGAGATCGCCCACATAGACCTTTTTAGAGGCGGGCAGGGCGCCGCGCGTGACATGGGTGGTAGACGGGCAAACCCCGGCCTCGGCGTTGGTGTTGGTTTGGTCTTTGGGCGACATATCGTTTTCCTTTCCCTACGAAGGTGTTAACCCACAGGTTCATAGGGTGTAATCTCAGCCCCGGACAAACGCCCCGGAGCACCCCTAAGGACTGTATTCATGCAATGGCCCAAGGGTGGCAGATTGAAAGGAATTGTCAAGCGCCATCGCGCACCTTATAAAGGGGCGTTTTCAGTTGTCTAGAGATGCAAAAAGGGGGCCCCCATGTTGCGCGTTATCCGTCTGGTGTCGTTTCTTCTGATCGGTCTAGCCGTAGGTTTCGGCCTCAAGGTTTTCATGGACGAGCGTAAAATGAATGAGAATATCGACGAAGAAGTCGAGATTTCTAGCCTGAGCGCCGCCAGCGGCGAAGAAACGGAAGCCGACGCCGCCACAGTCATCGCGGCCCCGGAATCCCGGCCCGACCCCGCCATGCCCGGCGTATCCATCGGCGGGCCGTTCACGCTGGTCAATCAGGACGGCAAGACCGTGACGGAAAAGGACTTCGCCGGAAGCCACCTTCTGGTCTTCTTCGGCTTCACCTACTGCCCCGAGGTCTGCCCGACCGAATTGCAGAAAATTTCGCGCGTGATGGAACTGGTCGGCCCCGATAAGGCCGCGAAGATCCAGCCTGTCTTTATCTCGGTGGACCCTGAGCGCGACGACGTGCAGACCGTCAAGGAATATATCGGCCAGTTCCACGAAAAGCTGGTCGGCCTGACCGGAACCCCCGAACAGGTCGAGGCCGTGAAGAAGGCCTATAAGGTCTTCGCCTCCAAGATCCAGATGGAGGGCATGGACGGGTACATGATAGACCACTCCGCCTTCACCTACCTCATGGGCCCCGACGGCGCGAATATCGCCCTCTACCCGGCGAAAGACACCGCCGAGCAGATCGCCGAGGATTTGAAGGGGAAGCTTTAAAAAAAAGTCATAGGGACCGCTTTTACTTTTGATCGTGATGGGGCAAGTCCAATCCACGACTAAGTAAAATAGAAAAGATCAACCCTTATAAATGAAACCCTGAGCCGGGTAGGGCGCGCCGAAGCTCTTGCCGTTCCAGAATCGCAGCAGGCTCCAGTCGTTCTTGGGCGAAACGTCCTTCACCCGCATGGATTTGTAAACGAGGCTACGCGACTTCTTGTCGCTGCCCCAGTTGCTGTGCGTGATGTCGATATCGCGCGGGCCGACGACACGCTTCACCACGGCCAGATGCCCGTGCCGCAGCTTGTCAGTCTTGCTCAGCACCAGCACCGCGCCTTGGGCGGGAGCCTTGCCGCGCTTGAAATTCTGCTCGCCCGCCTTCGCCCACCATGTATGCGCGTCGCCCATCAGCGGAATGCCCGAAACATCGCGGGCATAGGGAACACATTGAATCGGTTTGGGAACTTTGTAGTAGGTCGCATACGGGCCCGCGCTCTCGGACGCGGAGGAGCAGCTGACCAGAACCAGCATAAAACACAAAATAGAGAGCGACTGTTTAAAAATACGCAGTTTGTCCATCAGAAGGTCCAGCGCCTTACACATCATAGCTTTCTCGAATCAAAGGAATGTACTAGGGTGAAATTCCCGAAGCGTCAAGGCGGAAAAGTTATGGCTACTCCAAAGGATAGGTCAACCTCCATTCAAAAATATCCGTTTATTTTCATGCTATTAGGAGTGTTACTTACGGCATGTTCCGGGGGGTCCAGTGCGAACCAGACCGCCCTGACCAACGCCCAACTGGTGACCCCGGCGGCCTCCTGCAACGAGATTGTACAGGAGATTCAGGCCATGGACCGAATCATCATGCAATCACAGGGCGGCTCGGGCGCGAATTACGGCAACATGGCTTCGAAGACCGTGAATACCGGCCTTGCGGCGACGGGCGCGATCTATAAGGTGCCGGGCGTGCGTGAACTAAGCGGTCTGGCTTCCGGATTTGGCAACGGCGGCGGTCACGGCAACCAGATGAAGACGCAGCAGGCCTATCAGGCCCAGAGCGAGAAGCAGCGCCTCATCGGCCTGTTCCAGCAAAAACGCTGCGTGCGCGTGCCCTAAAACCCGTGTAGACTGTTAAAAATCGCAAAAAAATCTTGCCAAAACAACCGCTTTAGGAGCAAAACAAAGGCCGGATTTATAAGGAGACCCCCATGAGCAAGGATTTCAGCCGCATCAAACGCGCCCTTTCGATGTCTACGACTCTGCCCGCCGGATCGGATGGCGGACCGGGCTGGTTCGGCCATGGGCTGGCGCACGGCCATCATCACGACCACCACCATCACCATGACGGCTGCTGCGGCCACGACCATGGCGAGGAGCACCACGACCACCACCCGCACGAAGCGGCCAAGCCCGAAGCGGCAAAAACCCAGGAATCCGCCGCCGACGACTTCGAGCACGAGGAAGACTGCGACGCCGATCACACCAGCCCGCGCGGCGGTTGCGGCTGCTGCTGACCCGGAAAACCCCGTTTTTAGGGATGCCCGCCCCGTTTTGATGTGTTATACCCTTGCCCATGCTACTGGCGATTGATATCGGAAATACGAATACGGTCTTCGCGCTGTTCGAGGGGCGGAACCTGACTCAGTTCTGGCGCTGCCGCACCGAGGGCGCGCGCTCCGTGGATGAATACGCTGTATTCTTGCGCCCCCTCTTTGATCTGGCTGGCCTCAAATGGGCGGACGTGAGCGACGTGATCGTGAGTTCCGTGGTCCCCGACGCCGATCTGCATATCGAGCGCTTCACGCAGAAATATATTGGCCGCCCATGCGTCTTCGTCACGGCGGAGACCGTTCGCGGCGTAAAAATCAGCCTCGACCGCCCCGGCGAACTGGGCGCGGACCGCATCGTCAACGCCGTGGCCGTCATGGCGCACTATCAGGTGCCCGCCGTGGTCATCGACTTCGGCACCGCCACGACCTTCGACGTCATCAGCCGCGACGGCACCTATCAGGGCGGCGTGATCGCCCCCGGCGTGCGCCTGTCGATCGAGGCGCTGCACAGCAAGGCGGCCAAATTGCCGCGCGTGGGAATCAAAAAGCCCCCGGCCGTGATCGGCAAGAATACCGCCGACGCGATGCAATCGGGCATGTACTGGGGCTATATCGGCCTGATCGAGGGGATCATCGCGCAGATCAGTGATGAAATGGGCGAAAAGCCGTTCGTGCTGGCAACAGGCGGCCTGGCCGTTTTGTATGCCGAAAGCACGAACATCATCGACCGGGTGGACGAGCACCTGACCCTGAAGGGCCTCCTGAAAATACACGAAGACAATAAAGGGAACGCGTAACGATGCCCGCCGGCAAACTGCTTAAAAAAGATGGCCTTTACTTCATTCCACTGGGCGGCAGCGAACAGTTCGGCGTCAATCTGAACCTCTATGCGCTCGACGGACAACTTCTGGCAGTCGATTGCGGCATGGGCTTTGCTGACGAGCGTTTTCCCGGGATCGACCTGCTGCTGCCCGATCCCGCCTTTTTGGTTGAGAACAAAAAGAAGCTCAAGGGCCTCATTATCACCCACGCCCACGAGGATCACATCGGTGCAGTGAGCCATTTATGGCCCCGTCTCGGCTGCCCCATTTACGCTTCGCCCTTTACGGCAGCAATCCTGAGAAAAAAACTGGAAGAAGTGGGAATTTATGACCCTAAAATGCACCAAATTGAACCGATGCAAGAGGTTCACATAGGGTCATTTAAGGTTCAATTCGTTCCAGTCTCCCATTCTGTGCCCGACAGTTGCGCGCTGATGATCCGCACCGCACACGGCAACGTCCTGCACAGCGGCGACTGGAACCTCGACCCCGATCCCGTCGTGGGCCGCAAGACGGAAGAGGGCGTCTTCCGCAAGCTGGGCGACGAATCCATCCTCGCCTACGTGGGCGACTCCACCAACGCCAACGTGCGCGGCGTTTCCGGCTCGGAACGCGAAGTCGCCAAGGGCCTGATGGAGGAATTCAAGGAATGCAAAGGCCGGATCGCCGTGACCCTGTTTTCATCGAATATCGGCCGCATGATCAGCATCGCCGAGGCCGCCAAGCAGGCGGGCCGCCATGTCGCTGTCGTAGGGCGTTCGCTCCGCCGTATGGTTGGTGCCGCCCAGGAGTGCGGATATTTAAAGGATATCAAGGACTTCATTGACGAAAGAGATATGGAGCGCCTGCCCGGTTCCAAGACGGTTATCGTCGTGACGGGCTCGCAGGGCGAATACCGTTCGGCGCTCGCCCGGATCGCACGGGGCGACCATGACGCGATCAGCTTCAGCCAAGGGGACACCGTAATCTTTTCCGCCCGC
The DNA here is from genome assembly GCA_964583335.1 of uncultured Pseudobdellovibrionaceae bacterium. GTDB lineage: Bacteria > Pseudomonadota > Alphaproteobacteria > Micavibrionales > Micavibrionaceae > JAGNKE01. The sequence goes on from CAZOVG010000007.1 coordinate 152,149, forward strand.
GCCATTCCGGGCAACGAACGAAACATCAACGCCGTTAAAAACAATCTTGTCGCATCGGGTGTACGTGTCGTAACCCCGTCGGACAGCCTTCATAAAATCCATGTCTCCGGGCACCCCTGTCGCAAGGAAATCGAAAGCATGCTGCAATGGCTCCGCCCGCAATGCGTGATCCCCGTTCACGGCGAACGCGTACAGCTGGAAGCTCATGCCGCGTTGGCCCGCGAATGTCAGGTCGGCCAAACCGTTGTACCGGTGAACGGCTCGGTCATCCGCATCGCTCCCGGCCCCGTGGCCGAAATCGGAAGGATCACGACCGGCCTTCTAGCCGTCGATCAGGACCGCCTCATCCCGGCCTCCGACCCCTCCATCGTCGCCCGCCGCAAACTGCAATATAGCGGCGCCATACACGCCTCGCTGGCGATCACACCGGATTACCGCATCGCGGGCGATATCCGCCTCGACGTAATCGGTCTGACCGACGGCGGCCCGCCTCAGGAACTGGAGGAGGATATCCGACACGAAATCGAGGAAATCATCGCCGATTGCGCCGAAGGCCCCGACCTTGACGAGGACGCGCTGGCCGAGGAGGTCCGCATCTGCCTGCGCCGCTATATCCATAACCGTGTCGGCCTCAAGCCCAAAACCACGGTGCACGTCTTCAGGATCGCCCGGCAAGGGTCTGTGAAATGAGCGTTTTTTCGGGAATCGTCGTCTTTGTCTGTATCTGGTGGACGGTGATCTTTTGCATCCTGCCCGTCGGCCTGTCCACGCCCGCCGAACACGACCCCCTCACGGCCCCGGGCGCGCCCGCCAACCCGCAAATCGGAAAAAAAATGCTTATTACCACGATCATTTCTGTCGTACTCTGGCTCATCGCTTATGCGGTGATCAGCTCCGGCGTGATCGACCTGCGTGAACTCTCGATACAAAAATATGGCTGAACCCAGGCTCTTTAAATCAGGATTTTGGAAGCCCGCGCTGGCGGGGGCTCTGCTGGTATGCGCGAGCATCGGCCCCGCCGCCGCCCAGCGCCCGGACATGAATAAAATCTGCGAACAGCTGGCCGCCTACGACGAGGCCGGCGCCAATTTCGTCTCCGGCGTAGACGTGAACGGCAACCCCGTGGCCCCCGCCGATATTGAGGATAGCGGAGGCGGGCAGGGGATCTATGATCCAGTAGTCATTCCCATCACGGTCGACCTGAGCAGTCGCTATGCCGGGAAAGCCTCAGGATTGAACCTTGAGCCCGAAGTCTCATGGCTTGAAATCTACTCAGACGGGCGCGTCCTCTTTAACGGCGAGGATATCGGCCCGGACATCCGCACACGCTGTCCTTTGGACAACCCGGCTCTCTTCCCCGAACAGGATGGACAGAACCCCGCGGATCCCTTAGTGTCTGGCGATAATAACGCCCAAAAGAACACCAATGGAGACGCGCAGCCATGAATAAACCCGCCAAAGCCGCGACCAGAACCGCGATTACGCCGACGCGGGCGGAAGATTTTCCCGAATGGTACCAGCAGGTTATCAAAGCCGCCGACATGGCCGAAAACTCGCCCGTGCGCGGCTGCATGATCATCAAGCCCTACGGGCTGGCGATCTGGGAAAATATGGTGCGTATCTTCGACCCGTGGCTCAAGGATTACGGCGTCCAGAACGCGTCCTTCCCGCTCCTGATCCCCGTCAGCTTCCTCTCGCGTGAGGCCGAACATGTAGACGGCTTCGCCAAGGAATGCGCGGTCGTCACACACCACAGGCTCGAAGCGGGCGAGAACGGCGGCCTTGTCCCCACGGGCAAGCTGGAGGAGCCGTACGTCATCCGCCCGACCTCCGAGACCATCATCGGCGACGCCATGGCGCGCTGGATCCAGTCCTACCGCGACCTGCCCATGAAGCTCAACCAGTGGGGCAACGTCATGCGCTGGGAAATGCGCACACGGATGTTCCTGCGCACCTCCGAATTTTTCTGGCACGAGGGCCACTGCGCGTTCGAAAACGGCGAAGGCGCCAAGAACGACTGCCTGACCGTTCTGGGCTTCTATGAAAAATTCTTCGAGGAGTATTGCGCCTTCACCGGGTTCAAGGGCGTCAAGACACCGGAAGAACGCTTCCCCGGAGCGGACGAGACCTATTCCTTCGAATCCATCATGCAGGACGGCAAGGCCCTGCAGGCCGCCACGACCCACGATCTCGGCCAGAATTTCGCCAAGAGCTGCGGCATTAAATATCAGGGCCGCGACGGCGCCGAACATTTCGTCCACACGACAAGCTGGGCCTTCAGCACCCGCGTGATCGGCGGCCTGATCATGATGCACGCCGACGACGACGGCCTGATCATGCCCCCGCGCATCGCGCCGCAGCAGGTCGTGATCCTGCCCGTTCTTAAGGACGACGGCACCACGCAGCAGATCATGGAATTCTGCACCTCTCTGGCGCAAAAGCTCAAGGCGCAGGGCGTAGCCGTGAAGCTGGACGAGCGCGAGATGCGCACCCCCGACAAGATGTGGGACGCCGTAAAAAAGGGCATCCCTGTGCGCGTCGAGATCGGTGGCCGCGAGGCGCAGGAGAAAAACGTGACCTTCGTGCGCCGCGATCTGGGCCGCGATTCCAAAACCACGCTGCCCGTCGAGGGCTTCCTCGCCGAGATCGGCAAGACTCTGGACGCGATCCACGACAGCATGCTCGAACGCTCCCGCACCTTCCACGCCGCCAGCACGGCGGACGGCAAGACAGCCTCCGACGTGAAGGATTACTTCGCCGCCGGAAAAACGGGCCTCATCAAGGTGCCCGTCGAGGTTCTGAACGATGAAAAACTGGCCGCCATCAAGACGGAATACGGCCTGTCCGCACGCAACAAGCCCTTCTCGGACGAGGGGCGCAAGGTTCTGATCGGCCGCGCGTACTAGGGCCGCAGAAGAAGGAACGGAAGCAACGATGTTCTCCAAATTCGAAAGAATGGTGGCCTGGCGCTACCTCCGCTCGAAAAAGGAGGAGGGGTTCGTCTCCGTCATCGCCGGATTTTCCTTTATGGGCATTCTGCTTGGCGTGGCGACGCTTATCATCGTCATGTCCGTTATGAATGGCTTCCGCGAGGAGCTGTTCAGCCGCATCCTCGGCCTCGGCGGTCACATGAACGCCTATTCCACCAGCGGCCGCCTCTACGACTACCCCCAGATGGTCGAGCGCATCAAGGACGTGAACGGCATCAAGACCATCACCCCCGTGATCGAGAGCCAGTCGCTCATGCTGACCCAGAGCAACGCAGCGAATGGCGTCATGGTGCGCGGCCTCGCGCAGTCCGATTTCGCCAGCCGCGATATTCTCTATAACAGCATCAAGCAGGGCGGGATCGAAAATTTCACAACCGATAAAATCGCCATCGGAACCGTTCTGGCCGAACGCTACAAGCTTCAGCCCGGAGCAAAACTGACTCTGGTGTCTCCTGAGGTCAAAAGCGGCCCCTTCGGCAACATGCAGCGTAAAAAAACCTATGAGGTCGGCATCATCTTCGATGTTGAAATGTACGAATATAACAGCGGTTTCATCTTCATGACCCTGCCCGACGCGCAGAAGCTGTTCGGTTACGGCGACAGCGTGAGTTCGCTCGAAATCTTCCTGAACGACCCCGACCGCCTCGACGAAATCCGGCAGGCCGTGGAGATCAAGCTCGACCCGTTCGCGAAGGTCTATGACTGGCGCGATATGAACAAAAGCTTCTTCAACGCGCTGCAGGTCGAGCGCAACGTGATGTTCCTGATCCTCAGCCTGATTATCCTCGTGGCCGCGTTCAATATCATTTCCTCCATGATCATGCTGGTGAAAGATAAGGGCCACGATATCGCCATCATGCGCACCATGGGCGCCACCCGCCGTAACATGCTCAAGATTTTCATCCTGACCGGGGCCAGCATCGGCTTTATCGGCACGTTCGTGGGCGCGGCGATCGGTATTTCCTTTGCCCTCAATATCGAATCCATCCGCAAATGGCTTGAGGGCATGACGGGCTACACGATCTGGGATGAGGAAATCCGCTTCCTTTCCGAAATCCCGGCGGTCATCGACTGGTCCGAAGTCGCCGCCGTGCTCGGCATGGCCTTCTTCCTGTCCGTCGCGGCAACCCTATACCCCGCTTGGCGCGCGGCGCGGCTCGATCCCGTCGAAGCGATGCGGTACGAGTAGGGCAGGGACGCAGCATGGCAAAAAAATCCGTCAAACTCTCCGAAATTTTCGCGCGGCACAGCGCACCATTCGTTCTGGAGGACGACAACACAAGCCAGCAGAGCGGCGGCAAGCGCGAGCCGAGCGTCTTCCGCGCCCAGAAGCCCCGCGCGGGCGAGGGCGAGATTCTTCTGACCGTTCAAGGCCTCGAAAAACATTATCAGCAAGGCGGAAAAACCCTGCACATCCTCCAGAAGCTCAACCTCCGCCTGCGCGGCGGTGAGATCACCGCTCTCATCGGGCCGAGCGGCTCGGGCAAATCGACGCTTCTACATATCCTCGGCCTGCTCGACACGCCCAACGACGGCCAGATCATCATCGGCGACCAGATCGTCGGCAAGATGCGCGACAAGGCCCGCACGCGCCTGCGCAATAAATCCATCGGCTTCGTCTATCAGTTCCATCATCTCCTGCCCGAATTCTCGGCGCTGGAAAACGTCGCTTTGCCGCTCATCATCGGCGGCGTGAACCTGACGGAGGCGAAAGACCGCGCCGAGGAATACCTGCGGGCCATGGGCCTCGCCGCGCGCGTTAAACACCGCCCGACACAGCTGTCCGGCGGCGAGCAGCAGCGCGTCGCCATCGCGCGGGCGCTGGTCAACCAGCCCAAGCTGCTCTTCGCGGACGAGCCGACCGGAAACCTCGACCCCGAAACCTCGCAGGAGGTTTTTGAAATCCTGCTCGAACAGGTGCGCAACCGGGGTATCGGCGCCCTGATCGCCACGCACAACATCGCGCTGGCCGAGGACATGGACCGCATCCTCGAACTCAAGGGCGGCAAACTGGTTCCGTACTAAATAAGGAATTCAAAATATGAGAATCCGTTTTTATGTTTTGGTAATTTTTTTGACGTGTCTCTCATGGCAGCCTGTTTTAGCGCAAGCGCTTTCAGCCGAGCAGGAATACGCCCAGTTGATCGAACAAGCCAAGACCATGCCGCAGGATTATAATTTTGTGAGGCTGCGTGAGGTTTATAGTCAGCTTGAGTCCTATCGGCCCTACAATATTCAGCCCACAAGAGATTTTAGTGACATCTTTAAGCGACTCGAGGAAGGTGATAAATCTGCGATCGCCGATATGGACGCATATGTTGAAAAGAATTTCGCCATTCCCGAGGCGCACTCAAGGGCGATGACCGCCTATAAGTCCGAAGGAAATGAAGAAAAGCGCGCTTTTCACGAGTGGGCGACAAGAGGCTTGATGAAGGCTTTGTATGACTCTGGAGATGGAAAATCAGCAAAAACCGCGCGCAAGGTTTTAATTGTGTCCGAGGAGTACCTCGTCGCCCGGCAGGTTATGGAGCAGAAAACGATTGGCCAGTCGTTGGCAAACGAAAACGGCAGAATTTATGACGTGCTAACGGGAAAAAACATCAAGACAGGCGAACTGATGAGCCTTTGGTTCGATGTCACGGGAATATTCGCCGCAAAAATGGACTGAACTTCCTAAACGCTACTCCGCGTACTTGCTCTTGCTCTTGAGCGGGTATTTTTTGTCGAGCGCGCGGTAGTTTTCTTTAAAGTCCGCCACTTGTTCCTGCAGCTGCGCGGCTTCGCGCAAGCCCTCGCCCAGCGCCTTGGCTTCGTCTTCGGTGAGGTCCTGCTTTTTAATGTCCTTATCCATCGCCATATCCTCTCCGATCACGTCAGGGTCATACTGGGGTAGACGGCCTTGCGGCTGCGCTCGATCTGGTCCTTCATCATCGCGCCCAGCTCCGCCGGGGTCACGGGATCGGCCGCCAGCAGATCGTCCAGACTGTCCATACCCTCGCGCACGTCCTTGTCCTCCAGACCCGCCGAGCGCTTGAGCGTCTCGAACCAGCTGCGGCGCGAATCCTCTTTCCCGTCCAGCAGGTAGGCAATCAGGATCAACCCCTCAAGGTTGGTTATCGTCTCGCGGCTCAGCCCCACCTGATCCAGCGCCTCGTCCAGATGGAATTTATATGTCTGCGCGTCGCCGCCGTTTAGCCGCGCATTCTCTTCGATGGCCGTGTCCAGCGCCATGCGGATATCCGGGTTGACCCGCAACTCCGCCCCCAGATTGTGCGAGGACAGGGCGGTGTAGCCCAGAATGTCGAGATCGACGGAATTGACCACGTTGCGCGCCGCCAGCATGACGCCCCCGGCCTGAACGTGCTCGTCCGCGAAGATCACATGCTCGCCCTCTCCGAACACGCTGTAATCGTAGTACGGCTGGGAGGTGAGGCGCTCAAGCGTGCCCGCCGTCGTGCGGGTCGCGCGGTCGCTGGCCAGCGCCATCAAGGGGCGGTCGGCGGCGAAGCCGATTTGCAGATCTGGGTGCCGGGTCTTCATCGCGGCGTTGAGGCGCTTCGTCAGCTCCTCCGTATAGGCCATGACCATGAAATTGATATTGACCCCGGGCCGCGTGTGGTCCTTCACGGGGTTGGCGATATGAACCGTCACGGGCGCCTTCGCGCCGTCCGCGCCCAGCTTCTGCGCCACGTCGTCCGCGATCTTCTCGACGACCGCGTCAGTCAGCCAGGCATCGGTCACCGAACGGGCCGCCAGCATGCGGATTTCGTCGGGCGCGGTCTTCCGCCACGGGTCGAACTGCCCGTCTAGAAACTTGCCGCGCTTGGCCAGGTGCCGCCACTCCAGAAGCCGCTCCTCGGCGGAGTCCTCGACATAAAGACTGCGCTCGACAACGGGCACCTCGGTCTCGAAATTGTCGGTGACGATCTGGAACGGTTCGCCCGCCTGAAAGGGACGGCGGTGCTCGAACACATGGCCCTTTTTCTCGGCGATGACCCTCAGGAGCGACGCCTTGTGCGTATTGTAAAACTGGTCGAGCCGCCCCATCACGTCCCCGGTCAGCGTGCCGAGGAACTCGTCCTCCACCAGCGCCGCATCAAGAATTTGCATCCCCGCGCCGTTATCGTATTTGGCGATAGGCCGACCCGACGCCGGATCGAGGAAGGTGATCTCGTGCATGACCGAGGCGATCTTGTCGAAATTCGGGATCTGCGCGGCCAGATCTTCGTCGGTCGGTGCCAAAGCCGTTTTGCCGTCGGTCGATTTATGGAAGATTTCAAGGATCGCGCGAACATTGCGGATCTCCATCTTGCCCTTGTCCAATTCCACCCGCGCCTCGACGGGCTTCGTGCGGTCCGCCGAGCGGCCGTCCAGTATTTTGACCTTGATGTTCTTGCCCGCGCCGTGAATAAGCAGCGAGGCGACTTGCCGCGCCGACTCCCTGTGCCCCTGGATCATTTCGGTCTCAAGGCTTTCGCGTAACGTGTCGACACCGGGGATGCCCTCGCCCAGTGCACGTTCGACGATCCGGCGCTGCGCCTCGTCAAAAGGCGTATGGACGTACAGAAGACTGAGCGATGATCCTTTTTCGGTCAGGGCAGCGACATGGTGCGGGTGGATGATGCTCGTGCTATCCACGAACACGTTGGGGAGGTTGTCGCTTTCGGCCAGTGAGACGATCGTGGACCATTGCTTGCGCTTGATCATGTTGAGTTCGTCTTCTGTGATCCGCCCGTAAAGCTTGCGGTGATCGGGATCCGACAGATCGCCCTCACCGTTCATCGTCAGCGGGTCCAGAACCAGCGGACGGAAAATATCCTTGTTAACGCGGATGTAGGTTTGCTCGCTCTCGTTCAAAAGGCCGAGCGTCCGGCGGCTGAGCTGGGTCTTACCCGCGCCTTGCCCGCCGCTGACGTGAATATGCTTATGCGGTTTGTTCCGGGGATCGGGAATTTCCTCCAAGCCGGGCTCGCCCATAATGATCAGGGAATCGATCGCGCTGTCCACGTGCCTCTGGACGATCGAATTGGCCTCACGGTTGTAGAAGAACGACACAGCGAGTTCATGCGTCAGCCGCCGCGTGTCCGCCTCGTCGAATTCGCACATGCCGAGATCCTGACGCAGCGCGATCAGGCGGCGGATCTGATGAACCGTGTCGTAGACCTCGAGCGGCACATCGGGCCGGACCGCCCCGTCGAATTCCTGCTCCACGGCCTTGGCGACGTCGCTGAGCATTCGGGTGTAATAGGGGGTGAGTTCCTCATTGACGATATCGATATTCTCAACGCTGAACTCTCGAACTTTTTGGGCAACTTTAAGAAAATGAGCGTCATCATCGATTTTAAATCCGAAGGGGACGAGTGCCGCGACCCATTGTGAAACCAGCCGCTCGGGTTTGAGGCGAATCAAGTCGGGCACGTCCAGCCCGCTGGCTTGGTGCATCTGAGCCATAAGTTTGAAATCGACAGGTTCGAGCGTGTTCTCGGGCCGGAAAATCGTATACTTTCCCTGATCCTGAACTGCTTCATCGAACAAAGACGCCAGCGCATAGGCCATGACGAACCGTGCTACCCTTGATAAATCACCCTAAAAACCCAAATCCGCCCGGGTCCGACACGGGACGCAGGCTCTAAAAATCTCAAAAATGGCGGGTTAAGTGATTGATAAACAGTCTATTCCCGCTTTTATAATTTTCCCTATTATATACATCAGCCCCGCAAAATTCCACAGAATTCCGGGAAGAAACGCCCCGAACGGCCAGAAAATGCTTCTGTGTCCGGGCCGCATCCGATAGCATGAAACGGCATCAGAAATCATAAGCCAGCGGGCCGCATCGGGCGGTTGCGCGGCCATGCGAGACCCATGACGGAACCCGGATTCATTCACCTGCACGTCCACTCGGCCTATTCTCTGGCCGAGGGCGCGATTCCGGTCAAGGATCTGGTCAAAAAATGCGTGGCCGCCGGGATGCCCGCCGTCGCTGTGACCGATACGAACAACCTCTTCGGCGCGATGGAGTTCGCCACCGAGGCCGCCAAGGCCGGGCTGCAGCCCATCATCGGCGTGCAGCTCACGGTCGGCGCGAACGGGGAGCAGATTGTGTTGCTCGTGCAGAGCGAGGCCGGATACCGCAACCTCTCCAAACTGGTCAGCGAGTCCTACATGAAGGCCGGGGAAAACCGCGCTTTCGAGGTCACGCCCCAGCGGATCGCGCAATATAACGAGGGGCTGATCTGCCTGACGGGCGGCTTGGCCGGGGAGGTCGCGCAGGCGCTGCTGCATCACCGCGCGCAGGAGGCCGAGGCGGCGCTTCTGCACCTCAAGGGCATATTCGGGGACCGCCTCTATGTGGAGTTGCAGCGTCACGGTTGGCCCGACGAGGATGCGGTCGAGGAGGCCCTGATCGAACTGGCCTATAAACACGATATCCCTCTGGTCGCCACAAACGACTGCTACTTCGGCGAGCGCGACGCCTATGAGGCGCATGACGCGCTGCTCTGCATCGCCGAGGGCCGCTACATCAGCGAAGCAAACCGCCGCAAGGTCACGCCGGAGCACTCTTTCAAATCCTCCCGGGAGATGGAGAAACTCTTCGCCGACCTGCCCGAGGCGGTAGCGAACACGCAAGTCATCGCCCGTCGCTGCTCGTTTTTGCTCAAACCCGCCAAGCCCGTCCTTCCCGCTTTCCCCAGCGAGGCCGGCCGCACGGAGGAGGAGGAGCTTAAGGAGCAATCCAAGGCCGGGCTCGAATGGCGGCTGGATAAATTCGTCTTTGAACCCGGCGACACGGCGGAGCAGCGCGAGGAAAAGGCCAAGCCCTACCGCGAGCGTCTGGATTTTGAACTGAACACCATCAACGCGATGGGCTTTCCCGGATACTTCCTGATCGTCTCTGATTTCATCCGCTGGGCGAAGGATAACAAAATTCCCGTCGGGCCGGGCCGGGGATCGGGCGCGGGCTCGGTCGTCGCGTGGGCGCTCAAGATCACCGACCTTGACCCACTCGCGCTGGGCTTGCTGTTCGAGCGCTTTCTGAACCCCGAGCGCGTCTCCATGCCGGACTTCGACGTGGACTTTTGCCAGGACCGCCGCGACGAGGTGATCCGTTATGTGCAGGAACGCTATGGTTATGATCGTGTAGCGCAGATCATCACCTTCGGAAAATTACAGGCCCGCGCCGTTGTGCGCGACGTGGGCCGCGTCTTGCAAATTCCGTACGGTCAGGTGGACCGCATCGCCAAGCTGATCCCGAATAACCCCGCCAATCCGGTGACTCTGGCGCAGGCGTTGTTACAGGATCAGGAATTACGCAACGAGCGCAACCGTGACGACACGCAAAGAAAGCTGATCGACATCGCCTTGCAGCTCGAAGGCCTTTACCGCCATGCCTCTACGCACGCGGCGGGCGTGGTCATCGCCGACCGCCCGCTCGACGAGCTTGTCCCGCTCTACCGCGATCCGCGCTCCGATATGCCGGTCACGCAGTTCAACATGAAATCGGCGGAGACGGCGGGCCTCATCAAGTTCGACTTTCTCGGCCTCAAGACCATGACGGTGATCCAGCGCACGCTGGATATGCTGGAGGCGAAGGGGCAGGGGATCGGGATGCTCGACATCCCCCTAGACGATGAAAAATCCTACGCGCTGATGTCGGCGGGCGATACGGTCGGCGTGTTCCAGCTTGAAAGCGCGGGCATGCGCGACACGCTGCGCAAGGTCAAGCCCAACCGCTTCGAGGACATCATCGCGCTCGTCTCCCTCTACCGCCCCGGCCCGATGGACAATATCCCGAAATACATCAGCGTGAAGGAGCAGCGCGAGGAACCGGATTACCTTCACCCCATTCTGCGCCCGTATCTTGAGGAAACCTACGGCATTATGATCTATCAGGAACAGGTCATGCAGGCCGCCCAGTCTCTGGCAGGGTATTCGCTGGGCGGAGCCGACCTCCTGCGCCGCGCGATGGGAAAAAAGATCAAGGAGGAAATGGACGACCAGCGCGATATGTTCCTCAAGGGCGCGAAGGAAAGCCACAACGTAAACGCCGATCAGGCCAGTTTTATCTTCGAGCAGATCGCCAAGTTCGCGGGCTACGGCTTCAACAAGTCGCACGCCGCCGCCTATGCACTGATCGCCTACTGGACGGCCTGGCTCAAGGCCAATCATCCGCTGGAGTTCATGGCCGCGTCCATGACTTACGATAAGGGCAACACCGACAAGCTCGCCTTGTTCAAACAGGATCTCGACCGCATGGGCCTGCGGCTTCTCCCGCCCGACATCAATCGCTCCCAAGCCGATTTTTCCGTTGAGGAGGGTGCTGTCAGGTACGCTCTGTCTGCGCTCAAGGGTGTAGGCGAACACGCGATGGAGGCGCTGGCCGCAGAGCGAAAAAAGGGCGGCCCATTTAAGTCGCTGGAAGACTTCGCCAAGCGCATAGACCCCAAGACCATGAACCGGAGGCAGCTTGAGCAGATGGCCGCCGCCGGCGTGTTCGACTCCTTGAACCCCGATCGTGCGCAGGTCGGCGCAGGCACGGAAGCCATCCTGCGTTATGCGCAATCCTTGCAGGAAGAACGCGCGTCCGGGCAGGTCAGCCTGTTCGGCGATGCAGGCGGCGAGGGGGCGCTCGGCATGCCCGCCCTGCCGGACGTACCCCGCTGGACGCCGCTCGAACAACTCGGCCACGAATTCGCTGCTGTGGGGTTTTATCTCTCCGCCCACCCGCTGGATTCCCGCCGCGCCCAACTGGAGCGGATGAACATCCTCCCCATCGCCGAGGTCGAGCGCCAGATGCGCGACAAACCCGCCCTGCGCGTCAAGATGGCGGGCGTTTTGCTCAAAAAACAGGAAAAAATCTCACAAAAGGGCAACCGCTATGCCTTTTTACAGCTTTCCGACCCTACGGGCGTGTTCGAGGTCACGGTCTTTTCCGACACACTGCATGCGACCCGCGAGTTTCTGGAGCCGGGGCAGGCGCTCCTGCTGACCCTTAACGCCGAACAGAAGGAGGACCAGCTCCGCCTGACCGCCGAGGGGCTGGAGCGGCTGGAAAAGATTCTGGAAAGCCGGATCAGCGACATTTCCATCCATCTCGATTCCGCCGCCGCCCTGCCGAAGATCAAGCAGTTTCTGGATATTGAAGGCTCAGGCGTTTCCCACATCCGTCTTCATGTCGCGCTGGATCAGGGCCGCATGGCGGTGATCCAACTGCCGGGACGCTGGTCGCTCAGTGCCCAGGCCCGCGACATCATCCGCACCCAAAAAGGCGTGAAATCGGTGGCAGAAAGCTAAAACCCTCGCCAAAACAACCCCTAAACCCCTCGTTTTTGCTTGCAAAACCCCTTTTGACCCTGTAAAACCCCGGCAACGTAAATTCACATGCGGGTTTTGGGTTCCCCCTTACAATAAGGTCAGGCGCCCGTCCGGTGTAGCCAAAAGGCTATGCACAGCCCGCAGAGGTATAACCGGTAAAGGAGATATAATTATGGCATTACCTGAATTCACTATGCGTCAGCTTCTGGAAGCAGGCATTCACTTCGGTCACCACACCCGTCGCTGGAACCCCAAAATGCGCCCGTTCATTTTCGGCGTGCGGAACGGCGTTCACATCATCGACCTGCAGCAGACCCAGCCCATGCTGGCCACCTCGCTCAAGGCGATGCGCGACATCGTGGCCAACGGCGGACGTGTTCTTTTCGTCGGCACCAAGAAACAGGCTCAGGAGCCGATCGCCGAAGCCGCCAAGCGTTGCGGCCAGTACTACGTCAACCACCGCTGGCTGGGTGGCATGCTTACCAACTGGAAGACGATCTCAACCTCCATCAACCTTCTGCGCGACCTTGACGACAAGCTGAACGGCGACCTCGCGGGCTTCACCAAGAAGGAAATCCTGATGATGACGCGCCAGCGCGACAAGCTGAACCTCTCCATCGGCGGGATCCGCGAGATGGGCGGCCAGCCGGACGCGATCTTCGTGATCGACACGATCAAGGAGCGCATCGCCATTCAGGAAGCCAACTGCCTCGGCATTCCCGTTTTCGCGATCGTGGACAGCAACGCCGAACCCGATGGCGTGGATTACGTCATTCCGGGCAACGACGACGCCCTGCGCGCCATCGACCTGTTCTGCGAACTGTTCACCGGCGCGATCCTTGACGGTCTGCAGGCTGAGCAATCCTCCTCCGGCCGCGATTTCGGCGCATCTTCCGACGTGAAGGATATGGCCGAAGGCAAAGGCCGTGGACGCAAGGGAAGAGGCAAAGCAGGCGGCGGTTCTGAAGAATCCGCAGCACCCGCAGAAGGCGAGCCCTCAGCCGCTGCAGAAGATGCCAAAAAGGCAGCCTCTGCCTAAGAGAGGCTTTTAAAGAATCAGGGGCGGGACGGAAAGATCGACCGTCCCGCTTACTCAACACAGAAGAAATGAAGGAAATCGACATGGCTCAGATTACAGCAGCGCTCGTAAAGCAGCTCAGGGAAATCACCGGCGCAGGCATGATGGACGCCAAAAAGGCGCTTGAGGAAAACAACGGCGACATCGAGGCCGCGAACGACTGGCTCCGTAAAAAGGGTATCGCCAAGGCCGCCAAAAAATCCTCCCGCTCCGCCTCCGACGGTCTGGTCGCGATCGCGGTGCAGGGCAACAAGGGCGCGGTCATCGAACTGAACTCCGAAACCGACTTCGTGGCCCGGAACGAGGAATTCCAGGGCTTCGTGAAAAAGGTCGCGCAGGCCGCTCTGGGCGTCTCGTCGCTTGACGAACTCAAGGCCGCCAAACTTGAGGGCGGCAAGTCCGTCGAGGAGAGCCTCACCGACCTGATCGCCAAAATCGGCGAGAACATGACCCTCCGCCGCTTTCAGTCGGTCAGCGTTCCCAAAGGCACCGTCATCGCCTACATGCACAGCGAACTGGCCCCCAACCTCGGCAAGATCGGCGTTCTGATCGGCCTTGAAACCGAAGCCGATGCTGCCGCCCTGCAAGGCGTAGGCAAGCAGATCGCCATGCACGTCGCCGCCGCCAATCCGGAATCTCTGGATCAGGCCAGCATCGACCCCGCGAAGCTGCAGCGCGAAAGAGACATCTTCAGCGAGCAGGCCCGCGCCAGCGGCAAGCCCGAAGAAATTATTGCTAAAATGGTCGATGGCCGTATCCGCAAATACTTCGAGGAAGTTTGCCTGCTGGAGCAGATCTTCGTGATCGATCAGGAGCGCAAGATCTCCAAGGTCGTCGCCGACGCCGCCAAAGAAGCCGGCAAGGACATCAAGCTGACCGGCTTCGTGCGCCTCCAACTCGGCGAGGGCGTTGCAAAGGCCGAAGAAGAAAATCTGGCGGCCTGATTGAGGCCCGCCTAATTTTTTAAATGCCGCAAAGGCATAAAACAAAAGTGCCGCGTTGCAACCCGACGCGGCATTCCCTATATTAAAGCACGATACGAAACGGGTTCACGCAAAGAGATAAGGCCATGGCTATGACGGCGGAAAAGGGAAGTGCTGATGTTCAATCTGCGCTGAAATACAAGCGTGTAATGCTCAAAATGTCCGGCGAGGTCCTTATGGGGCCTCAGGAATACGGCATGGACCCCGAAACCGTCGCCCGCGTCGCGCGCGACATCAAGGAAGTCGTGGATATGGGCATCGAGGTCTGCGTCGTCGTCGGCGCGGGCAACATCTTTCGCGGCGTCTCCGGCGCAGCGCAGGGCATGGATCGCACGACCGCCGACTACATGGGCATGCTGGGCATCGTCATTAACGCGCTGGCGCTCCAGAACGCCCTGGAACGCCTGAACGTCGATACGCGTGTACAATCCGCGATCCGTATGGACTCCATCTGCGAACCCTATATCCGCCGCCGCGCTCTGCGCCACATGGAAAAGGGCCGCGTGGTCATCTTCGCCGCCGGAACAGGAAATCCGTATTTCACGACCGACACGGCGGCCACGCTCCGCGCTTCGGAAATGGATTGCGACGCGATCTTCAAGGGAACCAAGGTGGACGGAATCTACACCGCCGACCCGAAAACCCACCCCGACGCCAAGCGGTTTGACCGGGTATCATACATCGAAGTGCTGACCCGCGATTTGCGCGTGATGGACTCCACCGCCATATCGTTGGCGCGTGAAAATAACATACCGATTATCGTTTTCTCAGTGCGCGAAGAGGGGAACTTCGCACAGGTCGTCCAATCGAAGGGTAAATATACCGTCGTAACGAACGCCTGAACGCCCATCGCGCCGGGAAGTCTGTGAACACTGTTGAGGGAGAGTAAACCATGTCTTTCGATAAAACCGATATCCAGCGCCGCATGAACGGCGCCGTTGAAATTCTGAGCAAGGAATTTGCCGGCCTGCGCACGGGCCGCGCCTCCGTCAGCCTGCTTGATCCGATCACCGTCGAAGTCTACGGAACCCGCATGCCCATCAACCAGATCGGGACCGTCAACGTGCCCGAGCCGCGCCTGATCAGCGTACAGGTCTGGGACAACGCCAACGTCCGCGCCGTCGAAAAGGCGATCCGCGAGTCCGGGCTGGGCCTCAACCCGCAGATCGAGGGCACGACCCTGCGCCTTCCCATCCCCGACCTGAACGAGGAACGCCGCACCGAACTCTCCAAGATCGCCGGAAAATACGCCGAAGCGGCCCGCGTCTCGGTCCGCAATGTTCGCCGTGACGGCATGGATGCTCTGAAAAAAATGGAAAAAGACGGCCAGATGTCCGAGGACGAACAAAAGAAAAAATCCGAGGACGTCCAGAAAATGACCGACGAGACGATTAAAAAAATCGACAAGCTTCTGGCCGACAAAGAAAAAGAAATTATGACCGTCTAGGTCCTGCACGCACGCACATGGTCATCAGCCAACAGGATAAAGGGTCGAAGATCCCGCGCCACGTAGCCATCATCATGGATGGCAACGGTCGCTGGGCCAAGCGCCGAGGCTTGCCCCGCACGGCGGGCCACAAGCAGGGGGCTGAGGCGGCCCGCAAGATCGTGGAGGCTGCCGCCGACCGGGGCGTGGAATACCTCA
The DNA here is from genome assembly GCA_964583335.1 of uncultured Pseudobdellovibrionaceae bacterium. GTDB lineage: Bacteria > Pseudomonadota > Alphaproteobacteria > Micavibrionales > Micavibrionaceae > JAGNKE01. The sequence continues at coordinate 168,157 of CAZOVG010000007.1, forward strand.
CGCTGTTCGGCTTTTCCTCCGAAAACTGGAACCGTCCCCGCGCGGAGATCGAGGAGCTCATGAAGCTCCTGCGTTATTATCTGCGCTCGGAAACCGCCGACCTTCATAAAAGAAACGCCCGGCTGCGGGTGGTCGGCGATCTCTCCGCCTTCGATTCGGACATCATCCAGCTGATCGACAACGCGCAGACCCTCACGGAAAACAACACGCGGATCAACGTGACGATCGCCCTCAATTACGGCGGTCGGCAGGACATTGCGCAGGCGGTCGAAAAGCTCTGTCAGGAGGTTCTCGAAGCCGGGATCGTCCCCCCGCAGGAGGCGATCGCAAGGGCGCTTGAGCGCAATCTGCGCACTCACGCCCTGCCGGACCCGGATCTATTGATCCGCACCAGCGGCGAAAAGCGCATCAGCAACTTCATGCTCTGGCAGTGCGCCTACGCTGAAATGGTCTTCTCCCCCGTCCTGTGGCCCGATTTCGGCCCGGCGGAGCTGGACCAGGCGCTGGGCGAATACGCCGACCGCGACCGCCGCTTTGGCTCGGTAAAACAATCCTAGCGTTCGCATGGCTTTTTCTGCATAATCCGGGCGAAAGGCCCCGGCGAAGGCACGGCAAGCAGGGTTCGAAAAGTGGCAAAAACACTGGAGTTCGGTAAACTGAAGCTCAGGGTGATCTCCGCCCTGGTTATGGCACCTTGCTTCATATACATTATGTATACTGGCGGCATAGTCTTCCAGACCTTCCTGCTTCTGGCTTTTGCCCTCTCGCTCTATGAGTGGTACGGGCTGTCTCAAAAAACCGACCGCTTCCTGTTTTATTTCAGCATGGGCACGGCCTATATGATGATGGCCTACGGCAGCTTTTACTTCCTGCGCGAATTTTACAACCTGAACGTCCTGCTGATCTTTATCGGTATGATCTGGTTCAGCGACATCGGCGCCTATTTTACCGGCAAGACGCTGGGCGGCCCCAAACTGATCCAGAAGATCAGCCCCAATAAAACGTGGTCGGGCTTCGGCGGCGCTTTGTTTTTCCCGGCCGTGTTCGCGGTGATCTGGATCAGCATCTTCGGCTTCCATGACCATTTCCAGAAACTGGGCCTCCTGATGCTCCTGCCCGCCGGGTTCATGGTCGGTTTGGCGATCGGCTGTGTCGGGCAGGTCGGCGACTTGTTGATCTCTTACGTAAAGCGCCGCGCCAACGTGAAGGACACAGGAACCCTGATCCCCGGACATGGCGGCCTTCTCGACCGGATCGACTCGATGATGCTCGGCGCGCCGGTGTTTCTGTTTCTGATTAGTGTCCTCCATTATGTCTTCTAAAAAAACAGTCAGTATTTTCGGCGTGACCGGATCGGTCGGAACCAGCGCCTGCGACGTAATTATGAATGCCCCCGGCACATTTGACGTTCAGACCGTCACGGCGGGCAGAAACGTCGAAAAACTGGCACAGGCCGCCCGAACGTTGGGCGCAAAGCAGGCCGTTATCGCGGACGAAGACCTACTGGAATCTCTTAAATCGAAGCTGGCGGGCTCAGGAATCGAGGCGCTGGGCGGGCGCAAGGCCCTGATTAAGGCCGCGGCGCAGCCTGCCGATATTCTTCTGGCCGCCATCGTGGGGTTCGAAGGGCTCCGGCCCATTCTCTCCGCCCTCGAAAACGGCGTAAACGTGGCCATCGCCAACAAGGAGCCTCTGGTGGCAGCCGGCCATCTGGTCAAGGAAGCGGCAGAAAAGGGCGGTGCGCGGCTGATCCCGGTGGACAGCGAGCATAACGCGATCTTTCAGGTGCTAGAGCAGCGCAACAGAAGCATGGTCGAAAAGGTGATCCTGACGGCCTCCGGTGGGCCGTTCCTCAACTGGACGCACGAGCAGATGGCCAAGGCGACGCCCGAACAGGCCGTGGCTCATCCCAACTGGTCCATGGGCCCCAAAATCTCCGTGGATAGCGCGACCATGATGAACAAGGCTCTGGAAGTCATTGAAGCGGAAATTCTTTTCGATCTTGACCCAGATCAGATCGAAGTGCTGATCCACCCGCAATCGGTCGTTCACTCGTTGGTCGCCTACAAAGACGGCTCCCAGCTCGCACAACTGGGCGAAAGCGACATGCGCGTCCCGATCGCCCACGCGCTGGCCTGGCCGGACAGGCTGGAGCAGGGGGGGCGTACGCTCGATCTGGCCTCCGTTTCAACCCTCACCTTCAGCCACCCCGATTTTGATAAATTCCCGGCTTTAGGCTATGCTTACGCGTGTCTTAAACGCGGTGCGGCCGCCTGCATCGCCCTGAACGCCGCCAACGAAGTCGCGGTTCAGGCGTTTCTGGAGCGGCGCATCGGTTTTATGGATATTCTTAGCGCCGTCGCCCATGCGCTGGACGATGAACAGTGTAACCCCTCGGCCAAATCGCCGAAAACGGTTGAAGAGATTGAAAAATTGGATCAAACTGTGCGCGCTTTGACGGAAGAGTATATAGCAACCCGCCAGACACACGGACAACATAGGAAAGCGGTAAGTCCCTCATGAACATCATGGAACTGGTTCAGATCTTTGGCCATAACTTCTTCTTTTTCGTCGTCGTATTTTTGCTCGTCCTGAGCATTTTGGTCTTCGTGCACGAATGGGGCCATTACATCATCGCACGGATGTGCGGCGTCAGGGTGGACAGCTTCTCCATCGGTTTCGGCAAGGAACTCTGCGGTTGGAACGACCGTAACGGCACGCGTTGGAAAATTTCGCTCATCCCGCTCGGCGGTTATGTAAAGCTTTACGGTGACGTTGACCCGGCCAGCGCCGGACACACCGACCAGGTCGAAGACAAGGAGCAGGGCGAAAAGCGCACCATGACCGACTCGGAGCGTTCTCAGGCTTTCTTCGCCAAACCCGTTTCGCAACGCGCGGCGATCGTATTTGCCGGTCCGGCGATCAATTACATTTTCGCGTTCCTGATCTACGCAGGGATCTTCATGTATTACGGCCAGTCGGTCTCTCCTCCGGTGGCGGGGGCGGTCGTTATCGGAACCGCTGCGGAACGTCACGGTTTCCTGCCGCACGACCGTATTATAAGCATTGATGGAAAGGCTATGGAGAGCTTTAAGGATCTCCAGCGCGAGATGATGCTTGCGCTCGATACGGAACGTCATTTCATCGTTGAAAGAGACGGACAGACTGTGGACATCCATGCCCGGCCGGATCGTCAGGAAATGACGGATAATTTTGGATTCAAAAGCAGCCAGGGTCGGCTGGGTATCTATGAACCGAGCTGGGGTGTCGAAATTGCCAAAATCACCAAGATCGATGGTCAGGCAATAGAGAACAACGAAGACAAGGTTAAGGCGCTGCAGGAGCGCATGGGCAAAACCTACCGCCTTGAGATTGATCTTGGCCCGAAAAAGGAAGAATTGGTTGTTCGCCCGGTGGCCGAACTGAACAAAAATATGACCAATCCCGAGGACAAGACCTATTACGGAGTGTTATTCCTCTCTAATCAGGAGCCAAAAGAAATCATACAACTGACCCCCGGCGAGGCGGTTTACCGTGCGGCGCGGGAATGTTACCTCGTGACCCGGGGAATCCTTGAAGGGCTTGGCCAGATGATTACGGGCGTTCGCAGCGCGACCGAGCTCGGCGGCATCATTCGTATCGGCGCCATAACCGGAGAAATCGCGCAAAACGGCTTTTTTGCCTTGATCATCTTGATGGCGCTGCTGTCTATCAATTTGGGCTTCATAAACCTTCTGCCGATCCCGCTGCTCGACGGCGGGCACCTTCTGTTCTACTTCTTCGAGGCGGTCATGGGTCGCCCGGTTTCCGAACAAGTTCAGGAATACGCTTTCCGCTTCGGCTTGGTCTTTTTGCTAGGAATCATGGCCTTCGCCAACCTTAATGATATTCTGCAACTCCTGCGGGCCGGTTCCGGCTAACCCATGAAGCACGGATAAGCCTATGGACGCTGCGCCCTCGGAAGCCATGACCCTTCTCGAAATAGGTGACTTGGTTTTCCGCTATGGCGTTGTAACGGCCGTTAGCCTTGCCCTGATTATCCTGATCCATGAATTCGGGCATTATATGGCGGCGAGAGCCTTCGGGGTGAAAGTCACCAAATTCTCCATCGGCTTCGGTAAAGAGATCTGGGGCCGCACCGACAAAAAAGGCACGCGCTGGTCGCTCTCCCGTCTGCCGATCGGCGGATATGTGGCCATTTTCGGGGATGTCGATCCCGCCGACCCGGTGATCTGGGACGCGGAAAGTAAAGAAAAACGAAGGCTGACCGAGGAGGAACTCGCCGTAGCCTTCTGTACCCGCAAGGTCTGGCAGCGCATGATCATCGTCGCCGCCGGACCGGGGATCAACGTATTCTTGGCGTTCACGCTTCTGGCGGGCCTGTTTATGGTTCGCGGCGTAACGGTAACCCCTCCGGTCGTCAACGGCATAGCCATCGGCACAGCGAGTTACGAAGCCGGTTTCCAGTTAGGAGACAGGATTCTGGAAATGGACGGCCGCAAGATTAACGACTTTGAGGAAATTTACAAAGTCACGACGAAAGACTGGACCAACCCCCATAAATACAAAGTGTTGCGGAACGGAGAGGTCATCGAGATCACGATGACAGCCCGCGAAATGAACCTGACCGACAGGAAAGGCAGGAAGTGGGAGGGCAGGGGCAAGATCGGAATGCTCAACGCTACAAACGCCTATTTTGATCAGATGGTTAAAATAGACGGCATCGAAACGCGAAAAGACCCCGATAAGGCTCGGAAATTGCTGCTGGAGCGGCTCGATAAAGTTGTGGAAATTGAATATGACCTAACGGATGACGGGGAAGACGTATTCATCGGCAAATTTCCTTCAGCCTACAACGGTCATCTCGAAGACCCCAAACACCGCTACTATGACCGCATATTTTCAAATGATATCAATAAAATAGAATATGCCCGTAAAGACATATTTTCAGCCTACGGTCGTGCTGCAGATCAGATATGGAGAGGAATGAAGACAACCGTAGGTTTGTTTGCGGTGTTATATAAGGGGCGGACAGAAGAGCCAATAGTGGGAGGCGTTTTAAAACTGGGAAAATACGCCGGGGGGGCAGCCAAAGAGGGCGTAAGCGACTACATAGTCTTCCTAACCATGCTCTCCATGGCTATAGCCCTGATCAATATTCTGCCCATACCGCTTCTGGACGGCGGCTTTATGGTTTTTCTAATATACGAAGCCATAACGGGGCAGCAACTTTCTCCACGGATACAGAACATCGCCTTTGCAATTGCTCTGGTCTTTTTGGCCGGAATCATGATAATTGCTAACCTGATTGATTTGATCTATCTCTTTAGCTGAGGTTTTCGATCCTGATAGCCTCGTAATCACTTAAGTAAACGCAGGAATGCTCAAAAATGACGAATAAAAGCAGGATGCTTAAGGCGCTCAGCCTTGTTCTGACCATGGTAATTGTCGCGGCCCTGCCGGCGCGCGCGTGGGCTGAAACAGTACGCAAGATCGAAGTGAGCGGTTCTGAGCGGATCGAAGAAGCGACCGTGGTGTCCTACATGGACCTCAAGACCGGTGACCCGTTGGACGAAATCGCTGTAGACCGGGCCCTCAAGAGCCTGTTTTCCACAGGTCTTTTCGCGGATGTTAAGGTGGTGGATGCCGGGGGCGGTACGCTTAAAGTAACGGTCGTTGAAAATCCGATCGTCAACCAGATCAGCTTTGAAGGCAATGACAAGATTGATGATTCCGAGCTGCTGGGCGAAATTCAGTTGCGCCCGCGCCATGTATTCACGAGAACGAAGGTGCAGTCCGATCTCTCGCGCCTCAATCAGGTATACCGCCGCCAGGGGCGTTTCTCGGTCAATATCGAGCCCAAGGTCATTCGTCTCGATCAAAACCGCGTCGATCTCGTGTTTGAAATCGACGAGGGCGATGTAACCGAGGTTAAAACGATACGCTTTGTTGGAAATAAGAAATTTGACGACGACAAACTGCGCAGCGTTATCAGCACAAAGCAAACGGCATGGTACCGTTTCCTGACATCGGACGATCGTTATGACGAGGACCGTTTGTCCTACGATCAGGAATTGCTGCGCAACTATTATCTCTCTCGCGGCTATGCGGACTTCTCGGTCGTTTCGGCTACGGCTGAACTCTCTCCTGACAAGAAAAGCTTCTTCCTGACCTTTACGGTTGATGAAGGCGAGCGCTACAAGGTCGCAGGAACGAGCATCGTTTCCGAATTGCGTAACTTTGACACGGCTTCGCTTCAACCTTCGGTCAATTTCGGCGCAGGAGACTGGTATGACGCCGACAAGGTCAAGCAAAGCGTTTCCGCCATGACCGATCATCTGGGGGACCTTCAATTCGCCTTCGTAAACGTCAAGCCTGACATTCAGAAGGACAGAGAAAAGAAAGAAGTTTTGGTCATATTTAGTGTGAGCGAGACCCCGCCCGTATTCGTTGAGCGTGTAAACATCAACGGCAACGTCCGTACGATGGACAAGGTTCTGCGCCGTGAGATCGAGGTGGTCGAAGGCGACCCGTTCAACCGCTCCAAGGTGGCAAAATCCGAACAGAACATCAAAAATCTGGATTACTTCGAGAACGTGAAGCTTGACGTCAAGCAGGGATCGGCGCCCGATAAGACGGTCATCGACGTGGATGTCCAGGAAAAATCGACCGGTGAACTCTCGATCGGCGCGGGCTTCTCTTCAACCGACGGACCGTTGGCGGATTTCCGTATCCGCGAACGCAACCTTTTGGGTAAAGGGCAGGATTTGTTATTTGCGACCACAATCGCGGGCAAGCGCTCCGAATTCGACGTGTCGTTTACCGAGCCTTACTTCCTTGACCGCGACCTTTCGGCGGGCTTCGACATCTTCCATATCTCGCGCGATTTGCAGGACGAAAGCTCTTACGACCAGAAGCGGACCGGAGGCGCCCTGCGTATGGGCTATCCCTTGTCGGAAAATTGGCGCCAGACGGTTAAATACCAGTACGAGAAAAACGACATCGACAATGTCGATAGCGACGCTTCCCGGTTCATTCGCGATCAGGAAGGCTTAAGGACGACATCTGCGGTCTCCCAACGCCTAGTCTACGACACTCGCGACAGCATGCTGCTGACGACGGAGGGACTTTACTACTGGCTCGACACCGAAGTCGCGGGTCTTGGCGGGGATGCTAAATATGTCTCCGGCCGCACCGGAGCATCCTACTTCTACCCTGTCATGGATCAGGTTGTCGTCAATGCATTGGGCGAGGTCGGCGCGATCACAGGCTACAGCAACACGGACGTAGAGATTAACGAGCGCTTCTTCATCGGCGGCTCAACGCTCCGCGGTTTTGAGCGCTCAGGGATTGGTCCGCGCGACTCGAAAACCGACGATGCACTCGGCGGCAATATGTTCTACCGTGGCAGTGTCGAAGGGTCCTTCCCTGTCGGTCTGCCCAAGGAAATGGGCATCAAGGGGCACCTTTTCACAGATTTCGGCTCACTTATGGATATTGACGAAAGCGGCTCCAGCCTTCTGGAGGAAGACTCTCTGCGGGCCAGCGCGGGCGTAGGCCTTTCGTGGCGCTCTCCGTTCGGCCCGATCCGCGTGGATCTGGCGGTTCCTTACTTGAAAGAAGATTTCGACGAGGAAGAGTATTTCAGGTTTGATTTTGGAACGCGCTTCTAGTAGCGTCTGTGGCTAAACCTACACTAGGGATTCCAAAATGAAGTTGCGTATTATAGCCCGGGCTTTGATCTGCTCTGCTTTTCTGATGTTCTTGGCTGCGCCTCAGGCGTACGCCCAAATCTCCATCGCCGTTGTCGACGTCGAGTCGATTATGTCCGAGTCTGCCGCCGCTAAGTCGATCAAGGAGCAGGTGAAAGAACAGTCCGCTAAGTTCGAAGCGGAAATGCAGGCCTTGGAAAAGCAACTCAACGCTGACCTTGATAAGCTGAAAAAGGAAGGCGAAGCCCTCTCCCGCGAAGAAAATGACAAGAAAGCCGCAGCGTTTTTACAAAAGCGCGACCAGTCAAAGAAAACCCTGAAAAAGCGTTTCTCCGCTCTCAGAAAAGGTGAAAGTCAGGCCCTGAGCAAGCTCACGGACGCGATCTTCGAAGTGTGCGCCAAGCTGGCCGAAGAGCGCAAATACGACCTCGTCATTACGCGCGGGAACGTAATCGTCGGCTCGAAGGCTCTGGATATCACTGCGGACGTGATGAAAAATCTTAACGCAGCCCTGCCCACCGTAAAAATGACGGTCGCGGCGGAGTGACGAAGAAAGGCGGCTATGGCCGATCCCGCGTTCTTTAAAAAGGCCGGTGAGTTCGCACTGGGTGAAATTGCGCAAAAGACCGGGGCAACTCTTGTTCCTGCCGGTGAGCACAGCGCAAAAAAGACCATTCGAGATGTTGCCCCGCTCTCGGTCGCAGGGCCGGAAACACTCAGCTTTCTGGATAATCTGAAATATCGCGAAGATTTTTTGACCACAAACGCGGGCGCTTGTTTTGTCACACCGGAAATGGCAAAGCTAGCCCCGGCAGGCCTTATTTGCCTCGTGAGCCCGTCCCCCTATAAGGCTTATGCGCAAACAGCGCAGCTCTTTTACCCCGAAACGCGGCCCAAGGCTGAAATTTCAGAAAAAGCTTGGGTTCACCCTCTCGCCAAGATAGGCGAGCATTGCGTGATCGAAGCGGGAGCCTGTGTAGAGGAGGGGGCGCAGATCGGTGATGATTGTTGGATCGAGCACGGCGCAGTAATCGGCCGAAACGTCCGGATCGGGAACAACTGCCGGATAGGAACAAACGCCAGCGTTTCGCACGCCCATTTGGGCGACCATGTGCGGCTCTATCCCGGGGTTCGTGTAGGACAGGACGGCTTCGGCTTCGCAATCGACCCGGCCGGACACGTCAAGGTACCGCAGCTGGGCCGTGTGGTCATCGGCGATCATGTTGAAATCGGGGCCAATACGACCATAGACCGGGGCGCAGGGCCCGATACGCTGATAGGGTCTGGCACGTGGATCGATAATTTGGTGCAGATTGGCCATAACGTGGAAATCGGCCGGGGTTGTATTATCGTGGCTCAGGTCGGAATCTCCGGAAGCACAAAAATTGACGACTTCGTGGCCATCGGCGGCCAGGTCGGCGTTGCCGGCCACCTCAAAATCGGCAAAGGCGCCCGCATAGGGGCTCAAGCGGGGGTGATGCGGGATGTTCCGCCGGGAGAAGAGCAACTGGGTACGCCCGCTTACCCATCAAGGCATTACTTCCGTCAGATTGCCGCACTAAATCGCTTGATTCAGAAGAAAAAAGGCGTTTAACTGCACTCGGCGCAATAAAGAACATCAGCCTGAACAATCGACCATGAGCGAAACAACAGACCAGATCGACATCCTTCGGATCATGAACATGATCCCCCACCGCTACCCCTTTCTCATGGTTGACCGGGTC
>CAZOVG010000008.1:0-174473 GCA_964583335.1 uncultured Pseudobdellovibrionaceae bacterium
AGGCCTGCCGCCAGCGTTCGTTCTGAGCCAGGATCAAACTCTCATGTTTGAATCCATCAAAACGCTCAAAATTGAATTTTTGGGTTTTGAAGCTAAATGCTTCAAAGACTTTTTGCTTGCTGCATTGTGATTTGCATCACAATTTTAAAAATTTGTAACTAGAGTTACAAATGTGCGTCAAAAGATACGCTCAAGCATACAGTCTTTTTTGTACAATGCATCCAATGCAATGCAAACACTGCTGCCTGCGTATCTCTTCTTTCCCTGTTCACGATGTACAAGAACCCTGGACCCTCAAATACAAACTATCGAAGGGCCCTAAAAAAGGAGGGCTTTAAGCCAACCTGATTTTCTTTGCTGATGACCGACTATAATCCGAAGATCTTTCGCAGTCAAATCCGCACGTGTTACCGTGCTTTTGCCCTCTTTCCGGGGTAGTCCCCGTCAGAGGTGAGTGGGTTTATACAGACTCCCCCATACCCTGTCAAACATGTTTTTAAACTTTTTTTCATTTTTTTCGATTTTTTTTTAGCGCCTTTGAAAAATGCCGGAATCCGGCTCCCCACCTGCCCCCTAAGAGAATAATGCGGATACTCCGCCCGCCATGCTGCACCGCCTCTTGCATTTAAAAGGCGGTTATGAACAACATCAAAGATTGGATTGGCGTCCCCTCGCGAGTCCCCTGTTGTTTAGGACAAAAAAAATCCTTCATAAAGAGATTATAAGGTTGGGAGAGTACTATCGAAGGCGCGGATTCCATCACCCTGATTCTGTTTAAGATCATCGGAGGCGTTGCCCTCCTCCTCTGGGGAACACGGATGGTCAAGCTGGGCTTCACCCGCGCTTATGCCACCTCCCTGCGCCGCGTCATCGCCAAAAACACCAAAAACCGCTTTTATGCCTTTCTGTCAGGCCTTGGCGTGACGGCCGTGCTGCAAAGCTCGACGGCCACAGCCATGGTTTTGGCTTCTTTTGCCTCAAGGGGCATGATCGGCACCGCCGCCGGCCTCGCCGTGATGATCGGCGCGGACGTCAGCACCACATTGGTCGCACAGGTCCTGACCTTCGATCTCTCATGGCTGATGCCCGCTTTTCTTCTGTGCGGGGTGACCCTGCACCATTTTTACGAGCATGGCGGGCGCAACAAGCACCTTGCCCGCGCCCTGATCGGCCTCGGCCTGATTCTGCTATCCTTGAGCACGATCAAGCAAAGCGCCCTGCCCCTGGGCCAGTCCGAGACCCTGCCCATCATCCTCGGCCCGCTGGAAAAGGAGCCGATGCTGGCCCTTCTCGTCGCCGCGCTTTTCACGTGGATGCTGCACTCCAGCCTAGCCTCGGTCCTGATTATCTCCTCATTGGCCGGAAGCGGCCTGATAAGCCTGAAACTGGGGATGCTGCTGGTTCTCGGCGCAAATCTCGGCGGCGCGTTTATTCCCTTTGCTATGACCTTCAAAATGGGCGCGGCAGCCCGCCGAATCACCTCCGGAAACATGATTATGCGGATCACGACCGTCATCCTCATGGTGCCCTTTATCCCGCTCGTATCCGAATGGTTCGGGGACCTGCCCTCAACCACCAGCCGCGAAGTGGTTCACTTCCATACGTTCTTCAACGTCACCTTGGCGCTTCTTTTTATGCCCTTTGTTCCGCTCCTCGCGGATTTTTGCGAAAAAATCAATAAAGAGACCGAAAAGGGCGACGACCCGTCCCGGCCTCAATATCTGGACGAGGCCGACCTCAATTCCCCCACGATCGCACTGGCCGCAGCAGCCCGCGAAACCCTGCGGATGGCCGAAATGGTTGAGGAAATGTTCGCCGACACCATGCGCGCCCTGAAAAAGGACAACAGCAAGCTGGCCGAAAAAATTCACGAGCAGGACGTGGTCGTCGACGCCCTGCACAACGCAATAAAACTGTACCTGACCCGCGTAAACGAAGAAGCGCTTGACCCAAAGGAATCCGACCGCCTGTTACAAATTCTGAGTTACTCAACAAACCTTGAGCATATCGGCGATATCATCGACAACAGCCTTTTGGACATCGTAAACGCCAAAATCAACGCACAGCATCGCTTTTCGGACGAGGGCTTCAAGGAGATTGTCTCGTTCCACAACACGATCCTGAACAACATGAAGCTGGCGCAAACCATATTCATTTCCGAGGACCCCAGACTCGCCCGCCAACTCGTCGAAGGCAAAAAATACGTGCGCGAGGCGGAAAAGAAAAGCACCGAACAGCACATCAAACGCCTGCGCAACCGCCTGCCCGACACCATATCGACCAGCGCCCTGCACACTGACGTAATCCGCGACTTCCGACGGATCAACAGCCATATAACGACGGTGGCCTACTCGATTCTCGACACGGCCGAACAATACAAAGACAAGCGGCGCCCCGAAACATCCGAAGACGTGCCGCTCTAATCAGCCGCATGATGAAATAGCTTTAACGTAATAAGGCGTTAACAAAAGCGAATCGGCACGCTATAATAGGCGCTCTAAAACGGGCATTCCGCCCGGATTTTGCAAAACATGAGCCGATTTTTTTCGTGCACAATCGCTGTTACCGCCCTGCTTCTCTGTACCGCAGCGATCCCGCATGCGCACGCACAGGGTGAGGATTTACCCCAACCGGCGGGATCATGGCTTGAAAACCGCGCCTATACACAAAGCGACCTGTACGATATTCCGCAGCCGGAAGAGGCGCCGCAGCATGCCGCAGGACAGATGGAGAGCGACAGCGGCCTCCGGGGCGATCCCTATAAACCTAGGGCCCTGAGGCAAAAGGCACAAACGTCCGAAGATTCGGATGTTCTGAACGAAACCCCGCCCCCTTCCGCGCTCGAGGGCATGTATTCCGCAAGGGCGCAGGAAAATCTGGAGCAGTTCGGATACGATTTATTCGCATCGAGCGCCATCACTGAGCCTCGGAACACCCAGCACCCCCCTATGGGCGCCGTACAAGACGATTTTATTCTCGGCACGGGGGATGAGCTGCAAATCACCTTCACCGGCCAGCGCACCGACCAGAAGAATTATAAAATCAATACGGAGGGGCTTTTGATCGTCAAAGACCTCCAGCCCCTGCCCGCGGCCGGCCGCACAATCGGCGAAATCCGCGATGAGATCGACGCCGCCCTCGCCAGCCTTCACAACACCCGCGCCTATATTGCCCTCACCTCGGTGCGGCAAGTCGGCATCCTCGTCGTCGGCCACGTGGAGAAGCCGGGACGGCAGAACCTCACCGTCTTCCATACGGCGCTCGATGCGCTCAACGCCGCCGGGGGCGTCAAGAAAACCGGAACCTTGCGCAAAATCCGGCTGGTGCGCGAGGGCCGAACCCAAATCATCGACCTCTACGACCTGATGCTGCGCGGCGCCAGCCTCGCCGACACCCGCCTGCGCGACGGCGACCGGATCATCGTGCAGCCGATCGGGCCCACCGTGGCCGTGGCCGGGCACGTTAAGCGCCCGGGCATCTTCGAGCTGCGCGAAGGCGCTTACGCTGCGCCGAAGGACAGCGAGAGCCTAAGCCTCGAGAATATGTTGGCGCTTGCTGGCGGCATCCTCGCGCCGGGTCAGAATCGATTCATCCGCCTTGATCTGGACAAGAGCGGGCGCGAAAACGCATCGGAAATTGAAGACGAAAGGAAAAAACTTTTCTCCGACGGCGCGGTCCTGAGTGTTCAAAAGACGCAGGAAAACCGCAGCGGCATGGTCGAACTCGCGGGCCACACGCGCCGCCCCGGCCTGCACGACCTGAACCGCAACAGAACCCTTTCTGCGCTTCTTGACACGCCCGATATCTTCGGCCCGGACATCTACCCGCTGATCGGAATCGTCGTACGCTGGGATCCTGAGACGCTTTCAACGCGGCATCTTGATTTTTCGGTTCGTGCCGTATCTGAAAGAAAGGCGGACCTCGATCTGCACGAAAAAGACACGGTGTTACTTCTAGGGAAAACTGAAATACAAAAATTATTCCAAGAAGATAGACGCGAGCCTGAAAAGATCGAAAAGATCGGTTATGCACAAGCCGCCCCTGCTGACGTCGCTAAAAAACCGCCCCTCGACGATTCGATACGAAAATACCTGAAAAATGCCTCGGTAAATCTCACCGGCTCGGCCATGAGCCCGGGCCTCTACCCGATATCCGAAGGGGTCACGCTGGATCATCTTCTCGCCGTAGCGGGCGGCCTAACCCGCGAGGCGGACACCTCGAACCTCGAAATCACCGCCGCCACAACATCCGGCCAGCCCGATGGCACCCCCGCACGCACGACTTACGACCTTTCGCAAACCCCGCCGGAAAACATCATCCTGCGCCCCGGCGATTCCATCCGCATCGCCGCCCTCACGAGGGCCGCCGAACAGCGAACCGTGACCCTTTCGGGCGAGGTCCGCCACCCCGGCCCCTATGATATCCTGCCCGGCGACCGCGTATCGGACCTCCTGCAACGGGCCGGAGGCCTGAGCCTGCAAGCCTACCCTGAAGGCGCGATCTTCAGCCGCGAATCGCAGCGCAAGGCCGAGCGCCTGCGCTTCCGCACCTCGGCGCAGGACATGAAGCGCGCCCTCGCCCGCGCCGTTGAGAACGACAAGGACGCGCCCGACGCCGCCCAGATCGAAATGGTCCGCGAACTCGCGCACGATCTGGAAAACGTCACGCCGCTGGGCCGCATCACGGTGGAAACCGACCCCGAAATTCTGGCGATAAAGCCCGAACTCGACATGCTTCTTGAGCCCGGCGACCGGCTGCACATCCCAAAACGTCCGCTCACCGTGCGCGTGGACGGCGAGGTCCTCTCCCCCGCCAGCCTCCAATTCAGGAAAGATAAGGACCCGCAGGACTATATCCGCGAGGCCGGCGGCTTCACCTACCACGCCGACAAGGACCGCGCCTTCGTGATCTTCCCCGACGGCAGCGCCCAGCCCCTCAAAGTCAGCCTGTGGCGCCACAGCGCCGACCTGATCCCGCCTGGATCGACCATCATCGTCCCGCGCGACCCCAAACCCTTCGACTTCATCGAGAGCGCGAAGGATATCAGCCAGATTCTCAGCAACCTTGCCATTACCTCCATCTTCATTGATGATATCCGCGACTGATAACCCGAACCGAAACATGAAGACCGGACCATGACGGCAAACGCGGCAAATCCTCTGTTCACCATCGTCACCGTGGCGAAGGACAATCTCGCCGGGCTGCGCTTGACGCATAAATCGCTGGAGGAACAAACCTGCCGAAACTTCGAATGGATCGTCATCGACGGCGCATCCACGGATCAAACCGCCGATTTTCTAGCCAAGACCCGCGCGAAATGGACCAGCCAGCCCGATGAAGGCCCGTTTGACGCCATGAACAAAGGCCTCAAAACGGCGAAAGGATCATATGTTTTATTCCTGAACGCGGGCGATACGCTCGCCGAGCCTCAGACTCTGGCGAAAATCGAAAAGATCGCAGCCAAACAGCCGGATTTCATCTACGGCGACGCGCTGGAAACGCAAAAGGCGCCGGAAGGTCAGACCGCCGCCCCGCCTTTCTACAAGACCGCCGGACGCTATCGCGACCTCCCGCGCGGCATGTTCACGCACCATCAGGCGATGTTCTACCGCCTTGAGACGATCAGCGCCCACGGCCTCTGGTTCAGCATCCTCTACGATATCGCGGGCGATTACGACTTCACCGCCCGGTTCCTGAAAACCGCGAAAAAAATCGTCTACGCCCCGCTCCCCGTCTGCGTCTTCGAGGGCGGCGGCATATCCCAGAAACGGGCCGCCGAGGGCCGCCGCGAGGAATTTTTGATCCGCGAAAAACTCAACCTCGTCTCCGCGCCCAAAAACGTCTGGATCTATGCCGTCCAGACCCTGGCCTGGACGATCCGCCAGAAATTCCCGGAACTCTACAAGCGCCACAAGGCCAAGAAACGCCCCGCCGAAGACCATGAACCGGCGAGCAAAGAAACAAAACAAAAAGCATCCTAAATCAAGAATGTACAGAGAAGGCGTAACAGAAGTCTGGAAGGATGATGAAGGCCGCTTGCACAGGGAGAATGGCCCGGCTCTCGTCGTAAAAAACCAGTTCGAGATGTGGTGTCGTCACGGCCAGCTTCATCGTCTGGACGGTCCAGCCCTCATATGGGCGAACGGAACACAGGAATGGTATGAAAATGACCTCAAACACCGTCGGGGCAAGCCTGCGGTCATATACAAGGATGGCCGCGAGGAGTGGTGGCTTAACGGAAAGCAACATAGAGAAGAAAAAGCAGCTATCACACTTGAGAACGGCACACAAAAATGGTTCATCGAAGGCGTCTTGCACCGGGAAGGCCAACCCGCAGTGATTTATCCGAATGGGGGTGAAGAATGGTGGGTGAATGGAAAACTTCACCGTCTTGATGCACCAGCTTTGACAGGCCCTAACGGCATGCAAAAATGGTTTGTCGAAGGAAAACTTCATAGACAGGACGGCCCGGCCAAGACGATGCCTTCAGCTCCTTTCTGTGATCCCATGAAATGGAATCACAGAATGTGGGGCAAGCAATGCTGGTTCATAAACGACCTTCTGCACCGAGAAGACGGTCCGGCGGTCATTTTGGCGAACGGCACGCAAAAATGGTACATCAACGGCAAGCTGCATCGCATGGGAAATCCGGCTGTCGTTTATCACGACGGGGGTGAGGAATGGTGGGAAAACGGCAAACTGCACCGTCTGGATGGCCCGGCAGTCAAAACCGAAATTCTGGAAGCATGGGCGGTCAGAGGAAAACTCCACAGGGAAGACGATAAACCAGCCATCATCGCCGGAACGCGAGACAGAAAAGATACCGATTTTTATTTCCTCAATAAATACAAAAAACTCTTCAAAACGCCCCTGCTCTTGAATCAATTAATCCAAAAAGGCGATAAGCAGTGGTGGACACGCGGAGTCCTTAGTCGTGAAGGCGGACCAGCGGTGATCACGGCGGATGGCACCGAAAAATGGGTCAGGGACGGCAAATATCACCGCCCAGACAATCCCGCTGTCATCTATCCAAACGGTTCACGCGAATGGTGGAGAAACGGCCGACTTCACAGAAAGGACGGCCCCGCCGTTGAACTTGCAGAAGGTTATTGCATAACTTACGCAGGACGTGAACAAACTGAACAAAAATGGGCGGATTGGAGGAGCATCGCCCATCGAATGGACGCGTATGAAATTCCTGTTTCGCAGGTCGAAAATACTGGCCGCCCAAAAACAGCTTGGCCCGCGATTGGCGGATCGGGGCATAAAATCTATATTGAGGACCATGAGTGCTGGGAAAAGGGCAAGCGGACTAAATTAGAAAAACAATAAATAAGCCGGAAACGCCCCGCCGAAGACCATGAACCGGCCCCGGAAGCCGGAAAAACCGCGCCCCAAAAGGCCGCGAAGCCCGGAAAACCGGAAAAAACCGCCTGAAAACGCCCCGCCCCCCTCTTTATTTCCGCCAAAAAGAGCTTGAAAACCCGCCGGAATACAGATACTTGTGGACGCACGCTCAAGCCTTTGGCCAACAAATTATATGAACTTATGGATTGCATGATTATGCGTAAATTTTCTCTGCTCGCCCTGTCTCTGGTTGCCCTTGTAACCCTCGCCGCCGGGCCCGTGATGGCCAAGCAGGCCGAACAGAAGGTCGAAGTCAGCAACGCGGCCATCGCCAACATGACGTGGGAGGTCTTCGCGGGCGGTTGCTTCGAGAGCGACGGCAAGGTCGCCGAATGGGCCGGAAAGCAAATCTTCGTGCGCAAAGCCAAGATCGACGACAAAAGCAAAATCGGCGGCCTCTGGAAAAACCTGGGCTACCCCGTGCCCGACCAAATCATTGACCTGTGGGGCACGATCGGCAAGCGCGTTTGGCTCTATCAGCACCAAAACAAGGGTTGTACGGTCACCTCCTACGCCGATATTTCGCCGCAGATGCTCGAAACCGCCTTTGACAACCTCGGCAAGTCTTTCAAAGAGAAAAGCGGTTTGTCCTACAGCGTTAAAAACGTAAAAGGCAAAAAGGCCAGCGTTGTGTTTATGGTTCTCGGCCCGGAAAGAAAAGTGAAAACCTATCTGATGGCCCGCATCCTGCCGGCGAACAAGACGGGCATCAAGACGATCCTTTACCTGTTCCGCTCCGATAAGAACGTCAACCTGTAAGCGACTTCAGCGCGCTGCAAACGCCCGCCGCGTCGCGGTAATCACGCTCTGTGCGTACCGTGCGCGGCTCAGCGCGAACGACAATCCCGCGCGTCCGTCAAGAAATCCGAGCCTGAAAAAATACCCGTACGCGAAAACGATGAGGGGCCGCAAACGCGAGGATCTCAAAAATCGTTTGACCCGATCCCTCCACGCCACCGGATCGCGCGGCCACGCGCCGCGCCGCGTCATTTCCGCCTCCCAGTGTGCGTAACGCGCATGCCGCTCCATCCACCGCGCGCCGTCCTGATACGCACGATGTAGAAGCGGCGCCCGGACTCGCCCGATGGAAAATTCCGCTCGCGGGTCCTTCAGAACAGGCTGGTAATGCCCCTCGATCTCCCCCATACCCGGAATGTCGAGATCATCCACGGCCGGAAAACAAAGGCGCTCCTTATGGATCAGCGCCAGCTTGTCGTTCATGAGGCCGAACCGCAAAACCCGCCGGTTCCAGACATAGCGCCCGCGCACGAAATATCCGGCGCAAGTCTTGGGTCCGTCTCCCGTAAATATCTGTTCCAGCTCGGCCCGCAGCGCTTCCGTCACCTCCTCATCCGCATCCACGAAAAAAACCCACGGAGAGACGGTCTCGATGCGCTCAAGACACCATTGCCGCTTCTTAGGATAACGCCCGTCCCAGCGATAATCGACCACTTTGGCGCCGTTCGCCGACGCCAGGGCCTTCGTCTCGTCCGTGCTTTCGGAATCGACGACGATCACCTCCGCAAAACCCGAAAGCGCCCGCAGACAGCGCCCGATATTCCCGGCCTCGTCCTTCGTGGTGACGATCACGCTCACCGGGATCGGCGCAGACGCTCGCTCAGCCATGAATGTGCCGCGCCCCGTAAATCAAAAAGCCCAGAAATCCCCCGACAAGAATAAACGCCGGAAAGATCAGACGCGCATCCGGCCACGCGGGCTTGACCCCCGCCGAAGGCGGCTCGACGATCGACGCCGCGTAAGGCTGATCCATCGAAACCATCATGCGCAGCCGCTCCTGCTCCATCAGAAGGTCGGCCAGCGCCCGGCGGTGATCCGGGTTGGCCGTGCGCCCCAGCGCCTCCTGCAAATACTCGATCCGCTCCTGCGTCTCCAGCCGGATATTCTGCCGGATCAGCGTATCGGTGATGTGATGGATGCGCTCAAGCATATACACCGCGAAATCGCGGTCAGGGTGCGTGTAAACCAGCCTGCGCAGCGGCGTGTTCCCGACAGGCTCCAGAGTCACGCGCCGCGCGAGATAAAGCGCGACCGTCTCGGCGGTCCACACGCGCTCGGGCTCCAGAAAATCAAACGCACGGTCGGAAGGCAAACCGCTTTTGACGCGCTCATCCTCAAGCAAAAGCCCCGCCACGGTAGGCGCACTGAACTTGTTCTCGAACCTCAGAAAATCGGGATAATTCTGCACGCTCTGACTTTGCCAAAGCGTCCGGTCCGGCAGGGATGAAAGCTGAAAACCGCCCTGCCCCGCGATCGGCGAAGCGGGCGCAACCACCATCTCCGCCCGGAAGTAAGGCCGCGCCAGCGTGATAAAAGTCAGCGCCAGAACAAAACCCGCAAACCCGCAAACCGCCATGGCAAAACGGGCACGCCAGAGATCGCGCAAAACGTCGAACAGGTTTTTTTCACCGGAGGAAACCGCACGATGCGGGACGTCCGCACTTTCGCTCATCGCTTTTACTCAACAAAGCCGGAGATCGGCCTAAACGCTTTTACGCAAATCTTCCTGAACGGAGTCCCACGCGCGTTCCATCCACGCCTCGATGGACCCGGCAGGAGTAAACACCTCACGCGCCCGCGCCGCGCCGCCATGCGCGGCAAACCATTCCTGCCCGCTCATGCGGTAATGCTTGATCGCGTCGGCCAGCGCCCTCGGATCGTTCTGCGGCACAATCTTTCCGGTCTGGAAATCCTTGATGACCTTCGCGGTCTCCGACTGCACGGGACCGATAAAAATACAGGGCCGCGCCACCGCCAGAGCCGTGTAAAGCTTACTCGGCACGACGAACCCGGCAGCTTCCTCGCGCATGGAAACCAGATGAACGTCACCGCTCTCCATCACTTCGCGCAAGCGCTCGGCGGGCTGATACGGGAGAAGGCGGATATTCTCAAGCCCCCGGTCCGCGCGCTCCTTAGCGATATAATCGAATTTTTCTCCATCACCGACAAACACGAACTCGATATCAGCCGCCTCCTCCTCCAGAATTTCAGCAGCGCCCAAAATAGGCTCGATCGGATGCGCCATCCCGATATTTCCGGCATACAGAACACGAAACTTCTGCTTTTCTTTCAAAAGCTCATTATAGGGACGCGCCCCGTTGACGGTCGGCACGGTAAAGAATTGCCCCTCCCCGTCTTTGGGTTCCGGCGATTCCAGAATCTCGATATCCGGCCAGTTTGGAATCGTGGTGATCTGCTTGGGGTTCAAGCCCTCATACGTGAGATGCTTGGCCATACAGCGCCCGGTAACGATCACCTTGTCGCACGAATGCATCGCCTTGCGGCTCTGCTTCTTGAAAAAATTCATCAGATAGCCCGGCATCTCGATCCCCAGCGCCGGAATCACGTCAGGATAGAGATCGTGGCACCAGTTGATATGACGGCTTTTCTTGAAACGCGCGACGATCTTCCCGGCCACGACAATCAGCGGCGGATCGCTCATCGTCACCAGCAAATGCCGACCCTTGAGCCGCAAAGCCACAAAAAACATCTTCAGCCAGATCATGAAATAGGCAAAGCTGCCGCGCGGCCTTTCGGGCGCCTTCACGCGGATGATGCGGATGCCCCCATCACGCTCCTTGGAGGCTTTCGGCCCCGTGGTGATAATCGTGACGTGCCATCCCTCGCGGGCAAAGGATTTCGCAAGATCATGCAAAACCCGCCCCGTCGCGCCGCGGACGGGAGGATAGACCCTGTTCATGAAGAGTATGGTCGGACGACGCATCGGAACTCGTGGACGATTGGAATGATTCTGATTGAGATGAGTATAACAAAGACAAACTGATCATCAAAAGCGTCAACCCGAAATCCAGCGACTTAAAGCTCGCATACAGCAGGATATCGATAAAAAACGGTGCCGCAAGCGCCAGCCCGAGCACAGCATCCGAAGAGATCGTCCGCGCTAGAACCCTTATCAGCCCTGCGATGTAGACGACCGAAAAAATCAATCCACAGAGCCCCGCCTTTAAAAGCATCGTCGTGAAAAAATTATGTGTAAAATTCACACTCAGCCCTCCGACGGCGGGCGAATTGAAATGCGCACCCCATCCCAACCCGAAAAGCAGGGAGAGAGGATTCTGCGCGACCGCCTCCCACACTGCCGCCGCCTCCTGCGGTCGGTTGTTGAGCCCCACCAGCGCGGTCTTGCCGAGTATCTCAGCCGAGGGAAAATCCGCGAGCGGAACAAAAAACGCGGCGAAAAAAATAGCCCCCCCTAAGACGGCCAGAGCGGCAAACGCCCGTTTGGGCCGTGAATAAAAATGGAGCCCGAAGACGATGAGAGCATAGATAAAAACCGCGCCCAGACTGGCCCTCTGCAGCGTCAAAGCCAACGCCAGAAGCGGGATTCCAGCCAGAACGAGAAACGACGGAAAGACGACCGACTTGTGCGCCCCGCGCCCGCGCATAAAAAAATTCATCCCCGCCCCGATCAAAAACAGACACGCGAAAAGTACGGTCGGCATATTCTCAAGATACAAAAGCTCGTCCGTGCAAAAAAATCCGCACAGGCCCGTTTGCATCCCCAGGGAACGCAGCGAAAAAAGCAAACCGATAAAAGTAAGACACAAGAGGACAACCCGCGCATCCTCCCGCCTCTGTGAAAAAAGCGGCGCGAAAAACAACGGGCAGAACAGAAAAAGAAACGGCAAAAGATCGCGCACGATGACCGAAAGCGCATGCCCCGATAAAAACGCGGCCAGCAGGGGAAACGTCAAACCGTAAGCCAGAAACGCCGCTCCCCGGGCATTTTTTCTATCTTCGTGGAAAGTCAGACAGCGCACGGCATATCCGCACCCCGCCCCGCCGACAGCGAAAATCAACAAAACACCGACTGTAATCTCAATAAGGCCGGGATCATTCGGCGTGGGAGATCCGAAAGCACCGTAGATCAGACAGGCAAGAAAAAAACTGGAAAGGCGGAGTTGATGAAGGCTCAGAGTTTTTTGACGCTCTGTGACCATCTCACGGCATCAAAATCTTGCGCCACATATTGAGCGCGACGATGACCATAAACAGCGCGAAGATTTTCTTAAGGCGTTTAACGCTGACCTTGTGCGCGACGCGCGCCCCGACAGGCGCCAGAAGAATGCTGGTGGGAATGACGCACAGCCACGCCAGAAGATTGACGTATCCAAACGAAAAGGGCGGCAATCCCTCCCGGCCCCAACCGATATAAACGAAGCCCAGAGCGGCGGGAATCGCGATCACCAGCCCCATCGCCGAGGCGCTGCCCACCGCGCGGTGGATCGGCGTGCCGTAAACGCTCATATAAGGAACGCTGAGCGTCGCCCCCCCGATCCCGATCAGAGCCGAAAGAACGCCGATGACAAACCCCGCAAGGCCCGTCTTGGGCTGTTTGGGCAGGGTATCGCCCAGCTTCCATTTCTGGTGGTCCATCGTCATGATGACCGCCAGCAAGAAAATCGCCGATGCGAAAATCATCTTGAGAGCCATCCCGCTCAGATCGTTGGCCACAGCCGTAGCGGAGACGACTCCGACGACGATGCCCAGCCCGAGTTTTTTGACGATATCCAAATCGACCGCGCCGCGCTTGTGATGCGCCATAGCCGACGATAGGCCCGTAGGAATGATGATGGCGAGCGACGTGCCCACGCTGACATGCATCAGGTCGGCCCGCGAAAACCCGAACGTCTCGCTGACGCTCTCGAAAATAAGATTGAGGCCGGGCACGAGAATGATCCCCCCGCCGACCCCCAGAAGCCCGGCCAGAAAACCGCCCACGCAGCCCAGCAGCAGCAGCGACAGGATCAGCAGCACAAGATCAAACGAGGAAATATCGGATAAAACGCTCACAAACCTTGCTTAACACTGATTCGCAGCGTTCTGAACAGAAAACACAACGTGAACGCGCGTTTATCTTCTAAAAAAACGTTAGAACGAAAAAAAGGCGCGATGATCGCGCCCTTTTTGAATATCTGTAAGCGGTACGGACTTAGTCCGGAAGATTAAAAACGCGCCTGGATTCCCCTTCGGTCTCTCTCTTCTTGCGCTTAAGGCTATTGCTTTTCTCGCTGGTCTCGCCACCCGGACCTGCAGCGGTCGTGGCTTCTTTGTTTTTATCCTCTTCGGCCTTTCTTTTTTTATCCTCTTCGGCCTTTTTCTTGGCGATCTTATCCGCCTCTTTCTTACGCTTCTCCATGTCCTTTTCGACTTTTTTCTGGTTCTTCTCGGCCTGACGATCATTGGTCACGAGAGAACTGGCCGTTTTCTCATTCTGCTTCTTCACGGCCTTGGGCCAAGGCTCGGGTTGCGTGATCTTTGTTCTTAATTTAGCGGCAAGCGCGAGCGCAGATTTCGTGTCATCGACACGATTCTGGATCACATTCTTGTCAAGGACCCGCCACGTATCAGGGATGCCGCGGACGGTCTTCGGTCTGGCCTGAGTGGAAGCCAGCTTATTGCTCAGGGGCACGGTGTAATCATTCGTCGTGGGCACGGTATTATAAAGCTTGAAACCGCCATCCTCGTCCTTGAGGTCCTCGCTGCCCTCCTGCTCGACATAGAGCTTTGTGCCCGCCGAAGCCATGAACACAGGCTGCGCGGCGACCATAAGGGCAAACAATCCGAAAAAGACCACGATACGATTCATAGGCAGAATCCTTGATAAAGCTTCACTCCCTAAACATAACAGAGAATCCCTTCGCAATGCAAAAACGAAAGTGAGGGCCAAACCGCACAAATCCTAGCTGTTCCGGCAATATGTTAATTGATTTTTAAGCTTTTGCGGCGAAGATACAATTAATTTCCGTAACTATATACGTGAAAACTCGCGGACGGACAAGCTGCGGCAGAGTGTGGAGTAGAGTATTATGCTGTTGAATATAAAGAAATTTCTTAAGGAAGCCGGAATCACCGAGGCCCTGTACCCCGGCAAATTCCTGGTCAAGAAATGCAAACTTCCGGGCGAATATAAAAGCCACAGCGTCGTCTTCGACTGGCGCGACCCAGACAAGCTGCGCCTCGAAGTGAAGGCGGGCCTTTCAGGAAAAGATCTTGAGCCACGAGATCTCAAAAAATACCCGGTCAGCTTCCAGACCCCCACCTATGTTGAGATCGATCTGAAATCCGACAAAACATCGTCCGAAGAGGACGAAGAGGGCGAAAAGGGAAAAGCCGGCGGCAAAGGCGGAAGCGGCGGAAAACAGCCTGCGAAGAAAAGGGGCCTTGAGGACGTGGAGGTGATAGCGGCCCGTTTCGGCGATAGCGCGGAAGGAAAAATCCCCGAAGAGGGAACCGTGCGTGAAATCGTCGTCATGGGACTTCAGGTCGCCAAGGAGGCCTTCGAAACGATCATGAGCGAGCTGGCCAAGCAGATCAGCCACTCCGTCATCGCGGCGACTGAGCTTCTGGCCAAGGCGGGCGAACTCATCACCCGCGTCCAGCCGCCCAGCTTCCTCAAGCCCAAAGGCGACGAAACGGCGAAATATAAATACGACCGCGAAAAGAACGCGGATATAGGATTCAGGCCGTCATTCGGCTAGCCGAACCCAAGAGACCTCCAGTAACCAGTCCTCGCCCCGGACAGTCAAACGCCCGGGGCGTTTTTTCTCTGGAACGCCTGAAAAGAATAGCGCAAACTGTCCCCGCCCACGCACCATGCGCGCGGCATCGGGGAAAACCAATGGACAGCGGACCGGACGATCAACCGCCCAAAAAGAACGGCAAGGACCACGGTCGGGTCGTATCCTTCCCCACGCCTGAGGAGCGCGAGCGCCTGCGCCACGAACGCGAGGAAATCGAAAAGGCCAAAAAGGCCAACGAAAAAATCTGGCAAAAGGCCTATAAGGCTCAAGCGGCGGGTGAAAAGGTCCCCTTCTTTGGCGAGCGCGCAAGAAACATCCCGCCCTTCACGAAATACACCGTCCTGGGGTTTATCGCGATCTATATGGTCACGCTGTTTTTACCGATCGAACAGTATGAATGGCTGCTGATGAACCTCGCCTTCGTCCCCGGCCGTTATTCCGGCGCGCTCGAATGGAACCTCTTCGCCCTGATCGCGCCGGTCACCAGCCTTTACCTGCATTTCGGCCTGATGCATCTGGGCATGAACAGCTTCATGATGCTGGTGATGGGGATATTCTTCGAAACCTCGTTCGGCGCACGCCGGGCGTTTTTGTTCTTCCTGCTCTGCGGCCTCAGCGGCAATTTGCTGTTCTTCCTTTTAAACCCCGGGCAGGTCACGCCCCTTCTGGGGGCCTCCGGCGCCATCGACGGATTTTTCGCCGTGTTCCTGATTATCAACTGGTCGCGCATCCCCCTGCCCCCGCACCTGCATAAACGCGGCTACGCGCCTCTAATGGTGTTCTGGATCTTGCTCACAATCGCGCTCGGCTTCGTCTTCCCCGGCACGGCGTGGGAGGCCCACCTCGGCGGCTTGCTCGCGGGCTGGGGCGTTCTGGAACTCTGGAAACGCGGAAAGATTAGGGTTTAGAATCGTCGTGCCGGCGTTCTGATGAAAATCCGGGCCAGACATCATCGCCGTCATCCAAAAAAACCGAGACGAATTCTACCCAGCCGCTTTCCGCGCGGGCGCTTCCAGAAGCGGCTCCGAGGAGACCCGCGACACAAGCCGCAGCGCGGAATCGTGATGGCGGCTTTGCGGATAATCCCACACGATGGTGTTGAAATAACCGTGCTCGGAGACGGGCATCCAGCCATCATAAACATGCCCGGTCTCGCAGCAGATCCAGACCCGCTCGCGCGGCGCGTCGGAGGCCTTCTCAAGCCAGATTTTCACCGCCTCGTCGTTGCCGGTCGATTTTTCCTCCAGCCGCGCCCAAAGCTTGTAAAGCCGAACGCTGGGCTCAAGCATGTCGATCTTCTGAAGGTATTTCCGCGCCTCGCCCCACAGCCCCTCCTGAATCAGAACGGCCGCCATCGCCAGCATCCCCTCAACATGATCGGGGTTGAGGGACATCAACCGCTCATACCATTTGACCCGCGCCGCCGTGTCGCCGGGCTTGGCGCGGGGCATCGCCTCCTCCCAGAGCGGAACAAGCGCAGGATGCGGGGTAAGCTTCCACGCGGCCTCGATCATACTGGCGGCGGCGGCCTTGTTGCCGCGCTTCAGATACAGCCGCCCCAATCGCAGAACACCCGGCACAAAACGCTTGTCGCACTTATAGGCCTTGTTCAAAAGCCGGTAATGGTTTTTCTCGTCGCCCGCGTTGTGCGCGTCTTCGGCCTCGGCGATATACATCGCCACGCGGTCGCTGTTCGCCTTGTTGACGGCGATTTCCCCCGTTCGCTCAAGCCGGTAGAGCGTCTTGCGCGCCGCCTCCCACTCGCGGTTGCGGATCTCAAGATGATAGACGATCTTGAGAATCCACGCATGGCTGGGATACATCGACAGCCCCTTGCGCCCCAACTCCAGCGCCCCGGCGTAATCGCCCGTATCCATCGCATGCTGCAACAACCCGCGAACGCCCAAAAACGCCGCGTTCTTGTCTTCCAGAAGGCTGGCGAAAATCTGCCCGGCTTTTTCTTCCTGCCCATTGAGCCGCGCCGACTGCGCCTCCAGCAATTTGACGAGACTGTCTTCGTCTCGCAAAAACGCCCGGGCCCGGTGCGCCTGATAGGACGCCCCCTTGGTATCCCCCGCCGCGATGGCGGTCAGCCCGATGGTCAGAGCGCGATAGCCCTTCTCCCGGTCGGTAATGTCGCGGTAACGGCGGAAACTCTTGGGCATGTCCAGAATCCCTTTAATGATACTGAACAGCAGGTTTGAAAAAAACATCAGGACAAACAGCGCGAAGATGAAGGCCCCGACATGGAACGTCAGAGTGTAAGGCGCCCAGTCGATGACGATGGTGCCTTCTTGCTCGGCCAGCCAGACGGCGATGGCGACGACAAGAGCGGCCTTAACGAGGAACCAGAGTGCTCGAATCATAATACCCTCTCTTCACCGCAACGACTCTGCCAGAGCCCGCACGCAACCGCCAGAGCTTTTCCACTCTTATCCGGGAACCCCGGAAAGCCCTTGTGGACAAAGCGCATGACTATCTCAGGCTCTTGCCCTGCCGTGTAATATAATAGGAAGACAGGAAATCATCGATCCCAATAATAGAGCTCAGATTGCTGTCCAGAACAGCACTGAGATCCTGCACCTGAATAGTCGCGTCGGCCTTGTTCATCCAGTCCTGAAGCTGGGACTTTTCGTCCTCGGGCAGCGTATCGATCACGGCCCGGGCGCCGCGCACATCCCCCTGCGACAAAAGCCTTTTGGCTTTGTTGAGCGTTGCCTGCGTGGAGGTTCCTGTAATCAGCTCCCCGTCCTTCTCGACCTGAACGAGGGAGTTGAGCTTCGCCTTCGCTTGCTCGCCCAAAGTGGCGTCCCCGCCTTCAAGCGAAGCCTCGACGACCTTTCCGGACATCGAATCGAACATGCTCGCCAGCGTCGAGGGGCTGAACACGCCCTCCTTGGCTTTCGGCTCGGCTTCGTCAATAGCCTTGGCCAGCTCGGGGTTTTCGGAACCGACCATGTTCTTGAGCAATCCCAGATCCTGATCGAACGGCTTGCCGTCCTGCGAGAGAGAGTCCTTCAACTGCGAGAGGCTCAGCATTACGCCCGCCGCCTTCAGGTCTTCCTTCGGAATACCCTCGAAGACCGCCGCCGCCGCCGGATCGCTCTGCCGGGCTTTGTCGATCACGTCTTCCGCGCTGCCCTGCGCTTCGCCTGTTCCGCTGCTGAACGCGGCGCTCAGGGCCGACGAAGCATCGTTGATCGTCTTGCGCCCCTTTTCCTCATCCAGAAGCGAGTCCAGCGCATTGACAAAACCCTGCAATGCCGGGCTCTTGGCCGTCATATCGGTGACATACTGATCGAACTGCTGCGCCTTCTCATAGAGGCCCGAAACATCGCCCTCCATAAGCTGGCCCTGGACCTTGACCGCCTCTTTGGTCGCGGTGTTAAGCGCGCCCGCAGCCATCGCTTTCGCCTCATCGGCCTGACGCTGAATATCGGCAAGCTGTTCGGACCAGCTCTTGGACGTGCTGCTGATCACTTCCTGACTCTCTTCGCGAACCTCGGCGACATCGCCGCGCAAATCATCCACTTCGGTTTCAACGCCGGTGATCCGCTCGTTATGCTCGCGCAACATAGGCCATAGATAAGACGCCGAACCGATAGCCACCAGCAGGACAAGCGCCACGCTGATGAGCGAACTGGTCTTAATGGCGCGGACCTCGACCTCTCGGGCCGGAGACTCCCGGCGAAGAGAAGGCCCGGATGCTGCACCCGGTTTAGAGTCCGTCATTTTGGGCTTTGAGTCCGCCGATGCGGGCGGCACAGAAAAGGCCATCGGCACACGTACAGGCGAACTTCCGTCACTCGTATTTTGAAGCGCCTGACCACCCTGATCGCTCGCAGAATCGGAAGACTCCGCCTCAAGCTCCAAAGAAGCCGAAAAGTCAGCTGTCACATCATCGGCCGCAACTTCGTTAACAGGCAAAATCAACACGTCAGAAAGATCGATATTGTGAGAGCGCGCAACAGACAGAATCTCGTCGATCCGGTTGTCGGGAATGGCATCGCGCTTCTTCCATCCCTGCACGGTCGTCACCGGAACGCCCATCTTCGCCGCCATAGGACGTATACCGCCAAACCGCTCAATAATCTTTTCGGCTTTCTGGGTTTTCTCCGACATAATTCAGCTCCTGAATAAACACTTGAAAAGATATAGCACGACAGCCCGGATAAAAGCGAACAGGACAGGTTTAAAGTACCTAAGTAAAGTACCTAAGGTACGCACCGATCAGGTGCGGTTTTGCCCGTGCAAACGGCTTATAACCAGATCAGCCATCCCCTCTTGATCGGGCGAAGGGGCCGCATAAAGAGGTCCCTCCCAAAACGGACGTACGGCCTCCAGCACCTCATTACTGATACACAAGGCCTCGGCGTTTTTCAAATTGAAAAGCGGCGGACGACCCTCAGCCTGCTCAAGGAAAAGCCGGGCCGAACGTTGGGAAAAAAACGCCACCGCCCCGATTTTTTCTCCGGCCAGAATGGCCGCGACCTCCTCCGGAGACCACTCGACAGCGCGCGCACGATAAACGACCGCGCTCTGAACCGTAAACCGCGCCGGATCAAGCACAGAAGCAAAATCCGTATGCACGTCCGCCCCTCTGACGAAAAGAAGCTGATCCCGCTGGCGACCGGGCATAGCAAGCTTCGAAAAAAACCTGCAAAGATCGTCCGCATCCCGAGCGATGAAATTGACATTATGGTAACCAAGAGCGCGAGCCCGGTCAGCCGTGCCGGAGCCGACCACATAAAGCGGCAGGGCTGCAAAAACAGCCCCGGTGGCTTCGGCAAAAAAACGTACGCCATTTGAACTGGAAAAAATCAGCCCGTTAACTTCCGAGACATCCGGAGGCGTAAAATCCACAGCCTCCAAAGCCATGAGCGGCAAAAACACAAACGCATCCATGGTCGGTCCACCCGCACGCGCACAGACCAGCGCCGCAAAATGACGACCCTGCTCCGCTGGACGGGAAATCAACAGACGGCCATACGAAGGCGCAAACGCAGTCATGGATGAAACCTCAAATTCTGCGGAAAGGTCGCTCAGAGACTCTCTTATTGGCCAATATCAGGTAAAAAATCCTGCCGGGGCCCTTTCCTTAAGACGCCGCCCAAAGTTATGGCCGATTTTAATCAGATCGTCATAGCTGTTCAAATGCCCGATCTCGACATCACGAAACATCCCGCTGCCGTCCGGCGCGGCGAGCTGCGCGCGAATGCGAAGCTTGAGCCCTTGGAGCTCGGCATGAACCCCCACAGGCGTCCGGCAGGAGGCCCCCAAAGTAGTTAATACGGCGCGCTCACAAGCCACACAAGCATATGTATTATCGTCGTTTAATCGGCTAATAACGGATATAAGCTTTGCGTCCTTGCGTCGCACCTCAATACCGATCGCCCCCTGCCCGGCGGAGGGCACGATTTCATGAATCGGGATCACAGACTTGATTAAATGGTCCTTCCGCAAACGCTTCAAACCGGCAACCGCGAGGAACGTCGCATCGACGGCCTTGGCGCCCATCTTCTCAATGCGCGTCTCGACATTACCGCGGAGAGGCGCGACCCTAAGGTCCGGCCGCATAGCCAAAAGAAACGCCTGGCGCCTCGGGCTGGAGGTCCCGACAACAGATCCCTTTGGAAGATCTTTATAATTTTGAGCAATATTGGACAAAAAAGCATCTCTGGCGTCTTCGCGCGGCAACATGCAAGGGATCGTGAGCTCAGGCGGCAAAAACGTATCCAGGTCCTTCATGGAATGGACGGCCAGATCGACCTGCCCCTTCAAAAGAGCCTCTTGGATCTCCTTGGCGAACAGAGCCTTCCCCCCCTCGCCCTGCGGCAACGGCACCTCACCCTGCGAAGCCTGCCAATCCCCGGATGTTTTAATCGGCACGATCTGGGTCTTGAGCCCCGGCAGTACGGAATGAAGCCTCAATTCAAACATCTGCGCCTGCAAAAGCGCCAACGGCGAACCGCGCGTCCCAATCCTTAAAGTAACTTTGCTTTCTGGTTTGACAGCCATCCTGCCGCGCTCTACTTCTGTGTCTATGATCGTTCTGGGCATCGAAACAAGCTGCGACGAAACCGCCGCCGCCATTGTAACAGATAAAAGAGACATACTCTCTAACGTCGTACTGCGTCAACTCGAAGAGCACGCAGTTTTTGGCGGCGTTGTCCCCGAAATCGCCGCCCGCGCCCATATCGACCACCTCGACGATACGGTCAGGGTCGCGCTCGAACAGGCGAATTTAAGGCCAAGCATGGTCAGCGCAATCGCTGCGACCTGTGGCCCCGGCCTGATTGGCGGCGTACTGGTTGGCATGATGACCGCCAAGGCGATGGCCTCGGCCCTCGGCATCCCGTTTATCGCCGTCAACCACCTGGAGGCCCACGCCCTCACCCCGCGCCTGACCAGCGACCTTGAATTTCCTTACCTGATTCTCCTGGTCTCTGGCGGCCACACTCAAATCCTGGTCGCCGAAGGAGTTGGCCAATATAAACGCTGGGGAACCACGCTGGATGACGCCGCAGGCGAGTGCTTCGATAAATCGGCCAAGCTCATGGGCCTGCCTTATCCGGGAGGCCCGAACGTAGAGCGTATGGCGGGGAACGCCCGGAACGCTGCCCGCGCGCTCGAACAATTCCCGCTGCCCCGCCCAATGCAGCACCACAAGAATTATGACTTCTCCTTTTCCGGCCTGAAATCGGCTGTGCGAAGCCATGTCGAGACTCTCTCTGATACGCAAATGGCCGATAAGAGCATTGAAAATCTGTGCTTTTCTCTTCAAATGGCCATTTCGGAAACCCTCGCGAGCCGATGCGCTCGCGCAATCGAAAAATTCAAGGCGGAATATGGACCGCAAACCCCGAACCCCACCCTTGTGGTCTCAGGCGGCGTCTCCGCCAATCAAACGATCCGCAAGACTCTGGAAGATCTCTGTGCCAAAACCGGGTTCCAACTCGCGGCCCCCCCGCTTGATCTCTGCACCGACAACGCCGCGATGGTCGCCTGGGCGGGCGTCGAACGCCTGCGCCTCGGCCTGACGGATCCCCTCACCTTCAAGGCCCGCCCCCGCTGGCCCCTTGACCCCGCCGCCGAACCGCGCCACGGTGCTGGAGTGAAGGCCTGAAATGACCCGCGCCGCCCTCACCCAAGACCTCATACCCGCTCTGGAGCGGAAAGGCTTTAAGACCCTGCCCCTCGATACAGAAGACAGAAAAAGCGCAGAAATCAAAAGCGCCTTCCCCTTCGGACGCATGATCAGAACAGTAGGCCAAGATATCCACCTGCTCGAAATACAAATCGACAAGCACAACCCGCAAAAATTCCGCATTAATTTCGGCAAGGCGCCAATCGGCGGCATCAACCACCCGCACACAGGACACATCGAAGCCAAAGATATCTGGGTACATTACCTGCCTGAATATTACGAAGCCTATGCATGGCCGCTCTTCCGGGTTTGGCTGAATTCCGATGCAGAAAAACTCTGGCCTCACATCTTGCACCAGATCGACCACGCTTTGGAGCGCGGTATGATCGGTCGCTTCGTTCGCCGGATTAAGGCGTACGCGCCGCCAAACCCTTGACCCCCGGCTCTCCGCCCGCCATTGTAGAATCATGAAGGAAATCAGCATCATCGGCTCCGGCGCATGGGGAACCGCCCTCGCACAAGTCGCAGCGCAAAACCATGAGACCGTGACCCTCTGGGCCCGCCGCGCCGAACTGGCCGCGATCATCAACGAACGCCACGAGAATACGGAAAATCTGCCCGGAATCGTGCTGAGCCCCTCCATCCGTGCCACGAGCGACCTCGCGCTGGCCGCGCAGGCCGAAATCCTGTTCCTTGTCACCCCCGCGCAATCCCTGCGCGCCACACTCAATGACATCGCGCAAAGCACCAGGCACGCCCCCGCCCTCGTCCTGTGCTCCAAGGGCATCGAACTCGAAACCGGCATGCTGATGAGCGACGTGGCCCGCGAAACCATGCCAAAAAGCCCGGTCTTTATCCTCAGCGGCCCCAACTTCGCCCGCGAAATCGCCCTCGGCCAGCCCGCTGCCACGACTCTGGCGGGCACCGACAACGCGCTCGCGGCAAAAATCCAGAAGAAAATCGGCTCTACCCGCTTCCGGCCCTATCTTTCCGACGACATCACGGGCGTTCAGATCGCGGGCGCCCTCAAAAACGTCATCGCCCTCGCCGGCGGCATCGCCCAAGGCCTGGGCTTCGGCGAAAGCACCCGCGCCAGCCTGATCACGCGCGGCATGGCCGAAATCGTCCGCCTCGGCTGCGCCATGGGCGCAGAGCCGCAGACTTTCCTCGGCCTCTCGGGCATGGGTGACCTGATGCTCACCTGCTCCTCCGCGCAATCGCGCAACTTTTCGCTCGGGCTGGCTCTGGGCCGGGGTGAAAAACTCGAAGAACTAAAACAAAAAAGCCGCGCGGTGACCGAGGGCGTCCATACCGCCGCCGCCGGCCTATCCCTCGCCGCCCGCCACACGATCGAAATGCCCATCGCACGTGCCGTCTATCAATGCCTGCACGAAGGGCGAAGGCTTGACGATGCGATCAAAGAAATGTTGAATCGGCCAGTCGGCGAAGAATAAATCAAAAATCGAATGAGGGATGAGCATGGCCTACTGGCTTCTGAAATCCGAACCCTATAAATTTTCATGGGACCAGCAATGCGAAAAAGGCGAGGGCCGCTGGGAAAAGCGCGTCCGTAACTTTCAGGCCCGCAACAACCTTCAGGCCATGAAAAAGGGCGACAAGGCGTTCTTCTATCACTCCAACGAGGGCAAGGAAATCGTCGGAATCATAGAAATCACGGGCGAATCCTACCCCGACCCGGACGACGAGACCGGAACCTTCGTCACCGTCAACGTCAAACCTGTCAAACCGCTGCCCAAACCCGTGACCCTGCAAACCCTCAAGGCCCACGACACGCTGAAAAACATGAAGGTGGTCAAACAGGTCCGCCTGTCGGTCTCGCCTGTCACGGCCGAAGAGTGGAAAACGGTCTGCTCCATCGGCGGCCTGAAAGGCTAATTTAGGAACGAACAGGAGAGCAACGTGTCCGAAGAAATCATTTCGCCGTCACCGGAAATTCTAAAAAGAGCGAACGTTTCCAAAGACGACTACGAGGAAATGTACGAACGCTCCATCGACGAACCGGACGCCTTCTGGGCCGAGATGGCCGAACGGCTCGATTGGTATAAAAAACCGACCATCATCAAAAACACAAGCTTCACCTCCCCCGTTTCGATCAAATGGTACGAGGATGGCGTCCTCAACGCCTGTTACAACTGCGTGGACCGCCACCTGCCGGAAAAAGAGAACTCCACGGCCATCATCTGGGAAGGCAACGACCCCAACGACCATAAAAAGATCACCTACGGCGAATTGAAAGACGAAGTCTGCAAACTCGCCAACGCCCTGAAGGCCAGAGGCGTCAAAAAGGGCGACCGCGTGACGATCTATATGCCTATGATCCCCGAGGCCATATACGCCATGCTGGCCTGCGCCCGGATCGGCGCAATCCATTCGGTCGTGTTCGGCGGCTTCTCGCCCGAATCGCTCAAGGGCCGGATTCTGGACTGCCGCTCAAACGTCATCATTACCGCCGACGAAGGCCGCCGGGGCAACAAAACCATCCCGCTCAAAGCCAATGTCGATGAGGCTGTTAAATCCTGCATTAACGTTAATACGGTGCTCGTCTATCGCCTCACCGGCGGTGAGGTAAACTGGAACCCCAAGACCGATATTTGGTGGCACGATCTGGTGGACGTGCAGAAAACCGATTGCCCCTGTGAGCCCATGAACGCGGAAGACCCGCTCTTCATCCTCTACACCTCCGGCTCGACCGGCCAGCCCAAGGGCGTACTGCACACGACCGGCGGCTATATGGTCTTCGTCTCCCTCACCCATGAAATCGTCTTCGATTACCAGCAAGGCGAGGTCTATTGGTGCACCGCCGACGTAGGCTGGGTGACAGGCCATTCTTATATCGTGTACGGGCCTCTGGCCAACGGCGCGATCTCGCTGGTCTTTGAGGGCGTGCCTAACTACCCCGACAATTCCCGCTTCTGGCAGGTCGTAGACAAGCACAAGGTGAACATTTTCTACACCGCCCCCACGGCCATCCGCGCCCTGCTCTATTACGGTGACGAACCTGTGAAAAAGACCAGCCGCAAATCCCTGCGCATCCTCGGCACGGTGGGCGAGCCGATCAACCACGAGGCCTGGCTCTGGTACTACAACGTGGTGGGCGATAAACGCTGCCCCGTCATCGACACGTGGTGGCAGACGGAGACCGGCGGGCATCTCATAACCCCCCTTGCCTGCTTCGACCTCAAACCCGGCTCGGCGACCAAGCCCTTCTTCGGCGTGACACCCGTGCTCGTGGACGGTCAGGGTAAACCGCTCGAAGGCGCAGCCGAGGGTGCGCTCTGCATCGCCGATTCGTGGCCGGGCCAGATGCGCACCGTCTTCGGCGATCATAAACGCTTCGAGCAAACCTACTTCTCCACCTATCCCGGCCTGTATTTCTCAGGCGATGGCGCACGCCGCGATGAGGACGGTGATTACTGGATCACCGGACGCATCGACGACGTTCTGAACGTCTCCGGCCACCGCATGGGCACCGCCGAAATCGAAAGCGCGATCAACGAGCACCCGCACGTCGCCGAGAGCGCGGTCGTCGGCTATCCTCATGACATTAAAGGGCAAGGCATCTTCGCCTTCGTGATCCTGACCGAAGGCACAAATGTCGGAAGCGAGATCAAAACCGAAATCATAAAAACGGTGCGGCAAATCATCGGCCCCATCGCCACCCCGGATATCATCCTGATCTGCAAAGGCCTGCCCAAAACGCGCTCGGGCAAGATCATGCGCCGTATTCTGCGCAAGATCGCCGCGAATGAATTCGAAAATATGGGCGACACCTCCACCCTCGCCGACCCATCGGTCGTCGAGGATCTGATCGCCCTGAAAAAAACCCTGTAAGCTGAGCCGAGGAAAAATACATGAGCGAAAACAAACCCCATATAGCCGCCCGCCAATCGGCCCCTGTAGAGTTGGAGGAAGGGAAAAACTACTGGTTTTGCATGTGCGGCCTGTCGAAAAAACAGCCCTTCTGCGACGGCTCCCACACCGGCACGACCTTCGAACCCCTGAAATTCAAGGCGGAGAAAACCGGCAAGGCGTGGCTCTGCCAGTGCAAACACTCAGGCAAAAAACCCTTCTGCGACGGAACGCACTCCAAACTGCCTGCCGAATGAACAAAAAACCCGCCAACAAGGCGGGTTTTTCCAATCTTTACTAAAAAACCAGGAATCAAACCATCCCGAGCGCGGATTTATAAAGCTCCAGCAACTCGTCTGATTCCTTGCGCTTCTGTTCGTCCACCTTGCGCAGCGAGATAATCTTGCGGATGGTCTTCACATCGAACCCGACGCCCTTCGCCTCGGCATAGATCTCCTTGAGATCCTCGGTCAGGGCCGCCTTCTCCTCCTCAAGCCGCTCAATGCGGTCAATGAAGGATTGCAGCCTCTGCGCGCCGATCCCGGCCACGTCGCCCTGCGACACGTCGTTCTTGTTCGCCGCCTTCTTTTTCACGGCCGTCTCGGGCACGTCAATCTCGTCTTCATCCTCGCTAACGGCATAGCTCGAAGCGTTGTCAGCCATAATCAGTAACTCCTGTCATCAAGTGAAATGAACAACCGCGATTGTAGCGGATAAAGGGCGGCGGGCGAGTGTTTTCTCACCGCTTTCAACAAAAAAATACAGTCATGACCGCGAAAAACGCCGATGGAAAAGCGAGGCACTCAACCGCCCTTGGGCTTGATCAGCTTGACGTTGAAGGATTCGATCAGCAAGCCATGCTGATTATCCATGCCCTCAGGAAGTTTCGGAAGCTCTGAGCTTTTAACACGCCCAACCTGAACGGTAACATACATGCTTTGGGTAATTGTATCGCCGTCTTTGACAAGCCTGTAATCCGTTGCGCCCTTTGCCACATAAGTAACCATAATCCGCGTCTTATACAGCCAGCGATAACGCCCCTCAACGTCCGCCTCGTTCATGATCAAGGGGATTTCCTCGACGAAAGAATTGATATCATAACGCCCTGTTTCAAGGGTTTTGATAAAATTGCTTTCTTTAAGAAACTTCAGATACTCGGCCTTAGAGGTTTCATTAAAAAGCAGGACTTTCTGCTTGTATTGATCCTTGTAATGATCGGCCTCATAGGACATCAGATCAGGCAAAACATTCTCAATCCACTTCGCAACATCGGCGCTCGGGCGGTGACGGATATGCAGGGGAGTAGAGTTCTCAGGCAACCCATCCTCAACGCTAGGAGCCGCAATAACGGCATTCTCATCAGCGAATTCAGCCATGCCCGTTTGAGAAGGGTCAGGCTTTTGCTGCTTCAAGGAAGGAAAGAAAAACTCAAGCCAGCTGTCGGCGGCATGCGCAGGGGCGGGAGAAGCGAAACCCAGAGCAAAGGCAACAAAACCGAACAGAAACAAGCGTTTTATAGACATAAGACGATACTTTTTAGTGTTTTCCATAGTGTCGTATAACGACCATCTACTAATTTGAACATAACTTGCTTATTTATGTCTAGCCCGAACAGGGCGACAAGCGCTTTTCTATGCAAAAAAATGGCTGCGTCAAAGCTTTTGACAAACCGAAAAGACTGGACTTTTGACCAGGAAAATCCAATTTTAGGCCATGACCTCACGCAAGGACGATCTAGAGAAGAACTCACTGGGCGGAAAAATCGCCCGTTACGGGCGCGTATCGGGCACTATGGCGGGCCTCGCCGCGCGTCTGGCCGGAGAAAGATACTTCGGCATAAAGATCGAACGTGAAGAGCACGCCCGCAAACTTGTGGAATCACTGGGCAATCTCAAAGGCCCTCTGATGAAAGTCGGACAAATTCTGGCCACCATTCCCGAGGCCCTGCCCCCCGAATATGCCCGTACGTTCCAACAGCTGCAATCGAATGCCCCACCGATGGGCTGGCCGTTCGTGCGCCGCCGGATGAAGGCCGAGTTGGGGGCAGATTGGGAAAAGAAATTCAAAAAATTTGAAAAGGAAGCCGCCGCCGCCGCAAGTTTGGGGCAAGTACATAAGGCGATAGATCATAAAGACCGCCTGCTCGCCTGCAAACTTCAATACCCCGATATGCAATCCGCGATTAATGCCGACCTTAATCAATTAAAAATAATCTTTTCGATCTACGAACGCTACGACAAGGCTATCAAAACCACCCATATCCATAAGGAATTGTCCGAACGCCTGAGAGAAGAGTTGGACTACGAACTCGAAGGCCGGCACTGCCGCCTCTATGATCATATGCTTAGGAATGAAAAAGACGTACACGTACCCGAAGTCGTCGCAGAACTATCGACCGCGCGCCTGCTGACCAGCACATGGCTAGAAGGTGAGAAGATTCTGAATTTCGTGGACTCGGACACCAAAACCCGCAATCGAATCGCTCTGAATATGTTCCGGGCATGGTACGTCCCGCTCTATAATTACGGCGTTATTCATGGCGACCCGCATCTGGGGAACTACACAATCCGCAAGGATTTATCGGTCAATCTTCTGGATTTCGGCTGCGTACGCGTCTTTCCGCCGAAATTTGTCGGGGGTGTAATCAACCTCTATAAGGCCTTGATGAACAACGATAACGATCTGGCCGTTCACGCATACGAAACATGGGGCTTCAATAACCTCAGCAAGGAACAGATCGAAACCCTGAATATCTGGGCCAACTTCCTCTATGGCCCGGTGATGGAGGATACGGTCCGCCCCATTGGCGAGATCACAAACGGCGTATACGGGCGCGAGACAGCCGAAGTCGTGCATAAAAAACTGCGTGAAGTGGGCGGCGTTAATGTGCCACGGGAGTTCGTGTTCATGGACCGTGCAGCGCTCGGTTTAGGCTCCGTATTCCTGCATCTTAAGGCCGAAATCAACTGGTACCGCTTGTTTAATGAATTGATCGAAGGTTTTGACGAAAAAAAGCTCGCCAAGACGCAAAAAGAGGCTCTGAACAAGTTCGGCGTGCCCCTGCAACACTAGCGCACCCGTAAATTTATTTTTTGCCAGTATCCTTCGGTCTTGCTATGAACAACCTTAATGAAAACAAAATAACGAGAACGGGGACAAAAATGTCCAGATTCATCGCTCAGATTACCTTGGTGCCGCTCTGTCTGATGGGCCTCATAGCCCCGGCGCACGGCTTCTTTTTCAGCGCCAGCGGCCCCGACCCCAGCCTGGAAACGACTAGGGCATTGGCCGCAGAACTTAAGGACCGAACGGGAACCGTGTGGAACGAAATCGACAAACACGTCGATCAGCTTCTTAAATATCACCACGCGCTCCAGCAGCTAACCCCTGAGCAAGCTAACGCCCTGACCGAGCAGGATCTGGCAAAACAGATGGAACTCCATGTGCAGTGGGCCAAAAAATTCACAGAACTGCGCGACTTTCTGGGTGAGGAATACGGACTTTTCATCGAAAAGGTAAAAACCGCGGAAATGAAGCAGAACTTCAAAGACGCGGTCGTCAAACACTATGATGGCGCGTTTCGTGATGCCGCCCGCGACAACATGTACCCCTATCTGAACGGTATGGAAAACATCAATCAGTCGCTGTTCGATACGTACAAGATGATAAGCCGGATGAGATTTCCGCAAAATTCCTCGGGCAGTAAACCCGAAGATTTGAACGCCGAGCGCCTCAACCTGCTCAAAGGCGCGATTTCGGAGGAAACAATCGAAAAAATCAAGGCGCACAGGCGTGCCTTTCTTGATTTTTTGACCGCATTCCAATTTAACCCGCTTGATGACAACGCCGTGTTCAAAGCGGCAATGAACTTCTTCGCCCGCGATGAAAAGCTTATAAAAGAACTGCAGGATAATTTTACAAAGACGTATTTCAAGGATGACGCCTACCAAGCGGAAGCCAATATGAAGTTCTACACCTCGAACGCCTTGAACACGCAATTGCCGGGAGCGCTCCCTAAAGCATCCGCGGAAACTCTGATCAAGTATGCCGAATATGATATAGAGGTCCTCAAAAGACTCGCTTATGGAAGCACAGGTGACAACACGAAATCGTGCCTGATTTTTGCCGAGGCCAAGGAATTTGTCGGTGTGGACTTCAACCAGATTTTAAATAACTACTATTCTCAGGAAGCGCCTTGGAGCGTAACCGGACTGTTCAAGGCCGCAAATGATGTCGTGGCCTCCTCGATAACCGCTCCGGCAGATTTTTCTGCAGGACGGGAACAGGCTGAACAGCTTCTTGATCTGGGGAAAAAAAGTGCACTGGCCAGTGTGAAGAAAAACACCCTGTTCAAAAAGCTCACGCAGAAAAACAAATTCAGCCCTCGCCGCTTTTGCTTCCTGCGCTATACGGTCCTTGAGGAGTTGCTTAAGCTCCCCTCCCCCGCACGCGAAGACACTCTGAGACTCATTTATCTTGAGGACCTTGAAAAAAGAATGAAAAACATTCAGGCCGCCGCAGGAAAAAAATAGCCGCTCACGCCGGCTTGTAAAACACAAAGAACGCGCCAAGAACGATAAACGCGAACCCGACCAGATGGTTCCAGTGCACGGGCTCGCCCAGATAAAACAGGGAAAACAGCACGAAAACGCCGAGCGTCAACACCTCTTGAATCGTCTTGAGCTCCGCCGCCGAAAACACGCCATGCCCCATACGGTTCGCGGGCACCTGAAGACAATATTCGAAAAACGCGATCCCCCAACTGATGAAGATCACGATAATCAGCGGCGCGGCCTTGTACTTCAGATGCCCGTACCACGCGAACGTCATGAAAATGTTGGAAAGCAGGAGAAGAAAGATCGTAAGCGCGGGCGTAAGGAACGAAGCAGGCATGGCGGAACCTATATAAAAAACATACGAGAAGCGCCTGCATTTTACCACAGGCCCGTCGCGCTTAATTGAAAGCCCAGACGCGATAAAACCTTATAAACAGGGAATTTTCAGGCCTAACCGCGCTCTGGCCCCGGCTCGCCCAAATAATCGATGGGCATGTCGTGAAACTGGGAATCGATCACGAACTTGTTGAGGTTCGGGTGGCTGCCCGCCCACTGGCTGAACGGCAGGTTGATGACGAACTGGCTGTCCATGACGTAAAGTCCCGAGGACGGCATGGTTTTCAGACGCTTGGCATGGAAATACCCCTGCGGCGTGACCTGTTCCAGAGGCATGGAGTCAGAGCCGTAAGATAAAATGACCTTCGCGCCCGTCTCCTTAAGCTTCCGCGCCCAGATATCTTTATCCCAGTGTTTGGCACTTAACTCGTGATGCCCCAGTTGCTCGACCCCCATGACGAAAGAATCGCGCAAGGTGCCATGCGTGTGTTCATAGTCAAAGCGGTCCATTTTATGGGGAATATTGCAGAGTATCACAATATCCGCCTCCACTCCGGATTCGGCAAGAAAATCACGCCCGCCGAAAACGTCGGCCTTGTTCATGACCTCCAGCGCGATCTCCTCGTCGGGAGCGACAGGGAGCCCGGTCTCGCGCAGCGGCTGCAAACCGAAACGCAAAAGGTTGCTGTCAACCATCGACAGCCCCCCGTCGGGCCCTTTCACAGCACCAACCATCAAGACCTTGCGCAAAGGAGGTATATCGATGAGCGGCCCGCCGCCGGTGCTATTGCTGAAATGTTGATTCATAAAGTTCACCCGCCTTTTGGCAATTCTACAGGGGAAATTTTAACTTTTTCCACCCTCTTATGCTGGAATTTAGCGCGAATCTCCCTATAATTCCAGAAAATCAGGCAAATCCATGAAACAATATCTCGACCTTTTGCGCTATGTCCTTGAAAACGGCGCCGTTAAAGACGACCGCACGGGCACCGGAACGCGCTCTGTCTTCGGCTATCAGATGCGTTTTGACCTGTCTGAGGGCTTCCCTCTGGTCACCACCAAGAAATGCCACCTGCGCTCGATTATTCATGAGCTTTTGTGGTTCCTGAAGGGCGAAACCAACATCAAATACCTCAAGGACAACGGCGTCAGCATCTGGGACGAATGGGCCGACGAAAACGGCGACCTCGGCCCCGTCTACGGGCATCAATGGCGCAGCTGGCCGACGGCCGACGGCCGCACGATCGACCAGATCGCGAACGTGGTGGACCGTATCAAAACCAACCCCGACGACCGCCGCCTCATCGTTTCCGCCTGGAATGTCGGCGAGATCGGCAAGATGGCCCTGCCCCCCTGCCACTGCCTGTTCCAGTTTTACGTGGCGGACGGCAAACTCTCCTGCCAGCTTTACCAGCGCAGCGCGGATATATTTCTCGGCGTGCCGTTTAATATCTCATCTTACGCCTTGTTAACTCTGATGGTCGCGCAGGTCACGGGCCTCAAGCCCGGCGATTTCGTGCATACGTTCGGCGACGCGCACCTGTACCTGAACCATATGGATCAGGCCAAGCTGCAACTCAGCCGCACCCCCTATAAAAAGCCTGAGATGCATCTCAACCCCCATGTCAAAAACCTCTTCGACTTTAAATTTGAGGATTTTGAGCTTGTCGGATACGAAGCGCACCCGCATATTAAGGCGCCGGTAGCGGTATAAGGTTTCTTCGAGGGAGCATTGAGTAACGATGATCACAAAAATCAGCATAATCGCGGCCATGGCCAAAAACCGGACCATCGGCATCAACAACAAGCTGCCGTGGAACATTCCCGAGGATCTCGCCTATTTCAAAGAGGTCACGATGGGCAAACCCCTCGTGATGGGCCGCAAGACGTTTGAATCGATCCTCGACCAGCTCGGCAAACCCCTTCCGGGCCGCACGAATATCGTCGTCAGCGAATCCGGCTTCCGCGCCGGAAACACGATGGTCATCAACAGCTTCGACAAGGCCGTACAGGAGGCCAGAAAAATCGCCAAGGACGCCGGATATGAGGAAATGTTCGTGATCGGTGGCCGCCAGCTCTATGAACAGGCCCTGCGGGTCGCCGACCGTATTTACCTGACCGAAATCCATGAGGAATTTGACGGCGACGCCTTCTTCCCTAAACTCGGCCCGGAATGGCGGGAAGTCTCGCGCACAGACCGCAACGACACCGACCCGCCGATCAGCTTCACTGTTCTTGAACGCCCCTGATATTTTCGGCAATCGCACGGTAAGCCTGCGCCGCGCGGCTTTCGGGTTGCGCGATCACGATGGGCACGCCCTCGTCGGCCTGCAGGCGGATATCCCGCTCCAGCGGAATGGCCCCGAGAAACGCAACGCCCAGCGCCTTGGCCTCCTCTTCCGCGCCGCCATGCCCGAAAATATGTTCCTCATGCCCGCAGTTTGAGCAGACATGCGTGCTCATATTCTCGACCACACCCAGAATCGGCACGTTCGTTTTGCCGAACATCGCCACCGCCCGGCGCGCGTCGATCAACGCGATATCCTGCGGCGTGGAGACGATGACCGCCCCGGTCACCGGAACCTTCTGCGCTAATGTAAGCTGCACGTCCCCTGTTCCAGGCGGCAGGTCGATAATCAAATAATCAAGCTCCGGCGCATCCGGCGCGGCCCACGCCACGTCCCGCACCATCTGGTAAAGCGCCGTCTGCACCATCGGCCCGCGCCAGACCAGCGCGTTCCCGGCCTCAACCATAAAGCCGATGGACATGATCTTCATGTTGTATTTCTGGAACGGGATCAGCTTCCGCTGCGCGTCCAACCCGGGCTTGTAATGCCCCGCCCCCGTCATGGTCGGCACCGACGGCCCGTAAATATCGGCATCCAGCAAGCCGACTTTAAAACCCTGACCGAATTGCGGATTCGCGAGCGCCGCCGCGAGGTTAACCGCCACAGTGGATTTACCGACACCGCCCTTGCCCGAGGCAACGACGATCACCGCCTTCGCCGGAACCTCCAGCCGGGGATTCTTTGCCATACCGTGTGGATCAAACGCCTCTTTCTGCGGCTTTTTTTCCGCCGTCAGAACCGCCGTGACCTTGGTGACGCCCGGAACCTTTGCAACGACGCGCTCCGCCTCCTGCCGCAAACCCTCAAGTTGCGCGCCGCGCGCCGGATCGACCTCCAGCACGAAAAACACCGCCCCGTCCGCACCGATCTGGAGTCCCTGCGCGATGCCCGCGCTGACGAGATCACGCCCGGTTTCCATATCAACAACCGTACGCAAAGCGTCTGTAACCCTGTTTTTATCAACCTGCGCCATACCGCTTTTTACGTCTCTGAATGCTTGCTTTCCAAGGAAAAAGAGCTATTGTTATAGCGCTTACAAACAACGATATAAAGACCTGACGAACATGTCCGAAGATCAAGGCCCGGGCCGCAAAAGAAAAAACCCCTGGAGTAACGACAACCCCGGAAACCGCAACGATGGCCCGCGCAATAACGGCCCGTGGGGCGGTGGTGGCGGTCAGGGCGGCGGCTCCAATGAGCCCCCCGATCTCGACGAATTGATCCGCCGTGCGCAAAAAGGCTTGCAGGACGCCGTGCCCTTTGACATCGGCCCGGTCGGTCTGGGCGGCCTCGTACTGCTGATCCTAACCATGCTCTGGCTGGCCAGTGGCCTTTACATCTTATACCCCGGCGAACACGGCGTGATTCAGCGTTTCGGCGCGTGGAGCGAAACCAAAACCTCCGAAGGTCTGGGCTATCGCCTCCCCTATCCCATCGAAACCATGACCAAGGTCAACGTCACCGAATTGCGGCGCATGTCCATCGGCTATGCTGAAGGCGCGACCGAGGCGCGTCAAGACCCTCAGGCCGCGACCGAAAGCCAGATGCTGACAGCCGACCGCAATATTGTGACCCTCCAGATGGGCCTGCAATGGAACATCAAATCGGCTGAAGATTACACCTTCAACATCCGCGACCCCGACCAGACCATCAAGAAGGTTGCCGAAAGCGCGATTCGCGAAGTCGTTGGACAGACCAACATGTTCCCGATCATCACCACAGAGCGCGAGCTTCTGGCGACGAAGGCCAAGGAAATCATCCAGAAAAACCTCGATGAATATAAATCAGGCGTCTACATCACGCAGGTTCTGATTCAGAAAGCCGAAGTTCACCCCGAAGTGCAAAACGCCTTTCAAGACGTGCAATCGGCAAAACAAGACGCCGACAACACCGAAAACCAAGCGCTTGCGCAACGCGCCGACATCCTTCCCCGCGCACGCGGTCAGGCGATAAAGATCGAACAGGAAGCCGAAGCCTACAAGCAATCCAAGATCGCCAAGGCGCAAGGGGATGCCGAACGCTTCAAATCGATCTACAAGGCTTATGTCACCGGTAAGGACGTTACGAAAGAACGTATCTTCATCGAAACGATGGAAGAAGTCTTCAAGAACGCCAACAAGATCATCATGGATGACCGGGCGGGCAAAAACGGAATCGTGCCC
Organism: uncultured Pseudobdellovibrionaceae bacterium; assembly: GCA_964583335.1. GTDB lineage: Bacteria > Pseudomonadota > Alphaproteobacteria > Micavibrionales > Micavibrionaceae > JAGNKE01. The sequence continues at coordinate 35,389 of CAZOVG010000008.1, forward strand.
TATCTGCCCATAAATGATATCGCCCCGCGTCCAGCGCAAAGCCCGGCCATGCCGCCGACTCCCGCTAATCAGAACTAAACGAAAGGAACAGGACGATGAAACCCTTCTTGGCTTTTGCAGCGCTTGCAGTCGGCGCCTTGCTCCTCTCGCAGTCACTCTTTATCGTGGATCAAACACAGCAGGCGATCGTCCTCCAGCTCGGCCAGCCCATCGGCGAGCCGCGTGGCCCGGGCCTGCACCTAAAAGCACCCTTCATTCAGAACGTGCAGTTCTTCGACCGCCGAATTTTACCTGTAGCACCGCCGGCGGATCAGGTCGTTATTTCCAGCGCATCCGGCAGCGGCCCGACCGTCCCGGCAAAAAAATCCAGCAAGGCTCCTGAATCCGAAGGTCAAAATCAGGATGAAGACGCTCTGAAAGGCCCGGTTATTGAAAACGTGAGCGGGGAGCCGATCAGGGTAGAAACCTTCGCCCGTTACAAAATCATCGACCCTCTGGCATTCCTGAAAACATTGCGTACGCCGGAGGCCGCAAACTCTAGGCTTGAGAGCATTCTGAACGACTCCACCCGGAACTTGCTGGGTAAAACCACACTGCCCCAGCTTCTCTCGCCCGAACGCGCCAAGGTCATGGCGGAAATTAAAAGGCGCGTGAACGAACGGGTCGCAAACGACAAGCTCGGGATTGAAATTGTCGATGTACGCATCGTGCGCGCCGACCTTACAGACGAATTGAAGGAATCGACCGTCCGCCAGATGATCTCCGAACTTAAGGAACGTGCGACCGACCGCCGCGCGAAGGGCGAGGAAAAGGCTCTGGAAATCGTTTCCACCGCAGAAAAAGAGCGCACCGTTCTTCTGGCCGAGGCCGAACGCAACGCGCAGGTTCTGCGCGGACAAGGGGACGAAACCGCGATCAAAATTTACGCTGAGGCTTTCAACGTGGATAAGGAATTCTATGCGTTCCTCCGCTCGATGGAGGCCTACCGCAATACGCTGGCTTCACCCGAAACCCGCCTGATTCTCTCGCCGGACAGTGAGTTTTTCCGTTATTTTGAGGCGAATAGGTCTTCGGGCAACTAATAAAAAAACTGCCCGGCTGCAACCGATCTCCCTAAAAAACGGAAAAAACACGAGACATCGAGAAACCGTCTCGTGCGTGCCGCCGAATTTTTGCTACAAAGGTCCGAAGGGACCGCATGAACGACAACGTAAGAAAGCTACAGAGAAAGAGCAGGAAAACCATGAAAACGAAACGTACAGGACAACCCATTCTGACCTCGTTGGCGATCCTCTTTTGCGGACTGACGCTGGTCGCGGCGCCCCCCATGCCAGCTTCGGCACGCGCACCCGACAGCGCAGCCCCGGGAAGCTTTGCTGAACTCGCCGCGCGTCTTTCGCCCACAGTAGTCAATATTTCCTCGACCCAGAAACTGGCAGAGGCTAAGGATTTCCCTGAAATGCCGCAATTCCCGCCCGGCTCCCCGTTTCAGGATTTCTTCGAGGAGTTCATGAACCGCCGCGGCCATGGCGTTCCTTTCGCCCCGCCCAGCATGATGGGTTCAGGCTTCGTGATCGACGCGCAGAACGGCTATATCGTGACCAACAACCACGTCATTCAGGGCGCCGATGAAGTGCGCGTCATCCTGCACAACGATCAGAGCGTCGTGGCCGAAGTCATCGGCAAGGACGAGGAAACCGACATCGCGGTCCTCAAGATCGACCCCAAGGGCCTGAATCTCGTTCCCGCGACCTTCGGAAACAGCGATGAAATCCGTGTCGGCGACTGGGTTCTGGCCATCGGCAACCCCTACGGCCTCGGCGGCTCCGTCACGGCGGGGATCGTCTCGGCCTTGGCCCGCGATATCAACTCCGGCAAGTACGACGACTATATCCAATCCGACGCCTCCATCAACCGGGGCAACTCCGGCGGCCCGATGTTCAACATGAAGGGCGAGGTGATCGGCATCAACACCGCGATCTTCAGCCCGACGGGCGGCTCCATCGGGATCGGCTTCTCGATCCCCAGCGCCCGCGCGAAACCCGTCATCAACCAGCTGATCAAATTCGGTAAGACCCGTCGCGGCTGGCTGGGCGTCAAGATCCAGACCGTGACCGAGGACATCGCCGAAAGCTTCGGGCTGGCGAAGGTCAGCGGCGCGCTGGTCGTAATCGTCAATAAAGACGGCCCCGCCGACAAGGCCGGCATCAAGGATGGCGACATCCTCCTGACCTTCAACGGCCAGGAAATCAAGGAAATGCGTCTCCTGCCGCGTTTTGTGGCGGAAACCGAGATCGACTCCGAAGCCACGGTGGAATACTGGCGCGACGGCAAGGTCCACACCACCAAGGTCAAGGTCGGCCACCTTGAGCAGGCCGAAGAAGAGGGCCTGATTGACGAAACGTCCGGTAAGGAACAAACCGGCGGAACCTCGATCGACATGGTCGGTATGTCCGTCACACCCATCACCGACGCCCTGCGCACCACCTACAACATCCCCGCCAACGTGCGCGGTCTGGTCGTCGTGGGCGTACAGGACCTCTCCGAATCCATGGAAAAGGGCATCGCCGTGGGCGACGTGGTGGTAGAGATCAACCAGCAACCCGTCTCCGACCCGCAGCACCTGATCGACGTGATCAACACGGCGAAGGAGGCGCAACGCTCCTCCGTGCTCCTGCTGGTCAATCGCGGCGGCGAGGTGCGCTTCGTGCCCCTGAAGCTCCCCGCGCCCAAGCAATAATATTGATGAAATCGAAGAAAGCCGGGCGGCCAGACCGTCCGGCTTTTTTTATGACGGCGCGATGCCCTTGTTCTTGCGCTCCCGCCAGAACAGAAACACACCCGAGGCCGCGATAACGATGCCGCCCGCGATCTTGAACGCGTCCGGCACATGCCCGAACAGCGCGTAACCGAGGATCAACCCGAACAGCATCTGCACGTATTGATAAGGCGCGACCACCGACGTGGGCGCCAGCGTGAAGCCGTAAGCCACGCAAATGACCGCCAGCCCGTAACAAAAACCGATCACGAAGCACAAAACCATGAACCGCATGTCGAACACCGGGGGCCGCCCGCCCATCCAGATCATCATGACGACGACGACCATCACGAACGGCCAGAACGCGAACCGCAACGCATTCCCTGCCCCGCCGATCTTCCGCGCGATGATGTTGGAAAGCCCGAACGTGAAACAGCACGCCAGCGCCAGCCCGTAAGCCGGATGCAGCGATTCGAACCCCGGCCGAAACGCGATCACCCCACCCAGAAACCCGGTCAAAATCGCGGCTATGCGGTACTTACCCACCCGCTCCCGGAAAATCAGAACCGAGAGAATCGTGGTGATGAACGGCGTCAGGAAGAAAATCGTATAGGCGTCCATGATCGGCACCATCGAAAGCGCATAGAGCGACATGGTGGTATTCACCGCCAGCAAAACCCCGCGCAGCATATGCCATTTGAGGTTTTCGGTCGTGAACAAGGCCTTCGGCCCGCCCATATAGGGAATCACCGCAAACAGCAGTATCAGCCCGAAAACCGCCTGCCAGAACAGAATCGCGGGCACCGGATAATCCACCGCCGTAAGCTTGCGCAGCGCGTCGCTAACCGAAAAGGCCGCATAGGCGACCATCGACAGCGCGATCGCCCGCTCGGTATTGCCCCAGCTGCTGAACATGAAAACCTGCTTTGCTTTTCTAACACTTACGAAGGAAGCCAGACTATAATCACCCGCATGACGACGCAAGACGCCGAAAAGCCCCGTGAACAGGACGGGCACACGATTTTGATCATCGCCGGACCAACCGCCAGCGGGAAATCCGCCCGCGCCCTCGAAATCGCGAGGGAACGCGGCGGCGTCATCATCAACTGCGATTCGATGCAGGTCTATGACGCCCTGCCCGTCCTCACCGCCCAGCCGCCCGCCGAAGACCTCGAAAAGGCCCCGCATAGGCTCTACGGCGCGCTACACCCGAACGATCCCTGCTCCGCCGGAACATGGCGGCAAATGGTTGATCCCGTCATCACGGAGGTTCTGGAACAGGGCAAAACCCCCATCGTCGTCGGCGGCTCCGGCCTTTATATCAAGGCACTGACGGAGGGCCTATCCCCGATGCCCGACGTGCCCGACGAGGTCAGGCGCGAGGCCGTGGCGCTACAGGCAAAACTCGGCAACCCCGCCTTCCATGCGGAACTGGCCAAGCGCGACCCCGTCATGGCCGCGCGGTTTCACCCCGCCCACACCGCCCGCCTCGTCCGCGCGTGGGAGGTTCTGGAGGCCACCGGAAAGTCTCTGGCGGAATGGCAAAGGGGCGACCGCCTCGCCCCGCCCGACGACTGGAATTTCGAAATCGAAATCATTATTCCCGAACGCAGCGTTCTGCATCAGCGCTGCAACGACCGCTTTCTCTGGATGATGGAGAACGGCGCGCCCGAAGAGGTCGAGGCGTTCTCAAAACGCGTGGAAAGCGGAGAAATAAAAACCGGAATCCCGGTCCTCAAGGCGCTAGGTTATAAACAGCTTCTGGGCAGGATCAACGGCACCCTCACCCGCGATCAGGCCATAGAACAGGCGCAGGCCAAAACCCGCCAATACGCCAAGCAACAGGTCACATGGTTCAGGAATCAGTTGAAGTCTTAAAGAAAAATTCAAAGACACCGGGTGCAAATTTTAGAAAAGGTCTGCGCCCCCCTTTTTTGAACCCAATGCTCTAACTCATTGAGTGTTCTAGCACATATTTTTATATATGACCTTTCAGTAAAACCGCCCACGCGATCACTTGCCTTAGAATGTGAAATAAGTTTGCATTGCGCTGAATGAAGAACCAAATAAGATAAGGGAATATTTCGCCTTGTGTTTATAACAAAAGCATCCGGATGCTCTACTACCCATTTTAAATATTCCGCATCAGAGTCAACAAATTCAATAATCATTAAAACTTAGTATCCTTCAATAAGTGCATATCTAAGATCTTCAGTAATCAAATGCCAATTTACTTGGTAAGAGCCTTTTATAAAAACCTCAGAATCACTCTTGCCGGTCGGTTTTTTAATTAAGCCATTTAAAAGTTTTCCAGAGCGAAAAAAACCATAAATACCCTCAGATGATCCTGAATAAAATGGCCGCTGGTCAGCAAGGATCAGCAAATATGTTGACTGGAATCCAGCTTGCTTTAACTGCTCAATAAAACAAATATCCTTACAAAAACTATACATCTGCTCAGGATATTGACCGTTTCTAGGAAATTTAAGTTCTATCGCCAAATCAAGATTTTTAGGAGATTCAGAAAACACAGAAAGATCAATTTCCCTCTTTACAAAATCAGAACTACTAAAAAAGTAATCAACATTCCGTTCAAACTGTACCTTTTTGCCTTGAAAAATTCCCCGAAGAAAAACGCCAAGCTCATGCTGCAAGCTGAATTCGTTGTAGACCTCTACGGAACCGCTAGCAATTAAAGATAAAAACGATCGAATATGCTGCTCTAAAGAAACGCTCATAGCCTGACTCGCTTAAGCTCCACGCGCTCCCGTGACCGCCGCCACCGCCTGCGTATACCCGCGCCAGAAATCGCGGAACGTCTGCCGGTCGGGCAAATGCCGCCCCTGCATATAGTCGATCTCCGGGTACAGGCGGTGCAGGTCGATGGCATGCTCGGGCGTCTGCACCCCCTCCGCCACGATCTTGGCATGCGGCAGGACGGACCGGATGAACGAAATCACGGTCGGCAGGGAATTCACCGATTCCGGCGGCGCGCAAACGACCTTCCGGTCGATTTTGATAAAACTCGCGATATCCTCGAACTCCGAAAACCGGAACGCGTCGCCAAGGCTTAATTCAACATCGTCGATGGCGAACCGCGCCCCGAACCGATGAAACAGGTTCAGGATATGCCGGCTCATCACCAGTGTCGGCGCGCTTTCATGGATCTCGATCACCACCCCGTCGCGTATCTGGCGGCTCTGGCGCATCGCCTCAAGACGCGCGAGAATCGTCTTGATGAAATCGCTCGACAGCAGCGACCGCGCGGAAATATTGATCGACACGATCCGCTCCGCGCTTTGTGAAAACTGCCGCAACGCGCACAGAAACAAAAGCGTATCAAGCGGCTCCGTCAGACCCGTGTCATAAAACGCCATGATCGAATCATACGGCGCGATCGGGTCGCCCCGCTCGTCGTTCAGCCGCATCAGCATCTCGTTGGGGGCCGGGTCGGAAAAAAGACTGTCCGTAACCGGGTGCCAGGGCTCGTAACCGAAGACGGGCGTGCCGCGATCAAGCGCCCGCTGCAACGCGCGGACCGTCTTGTCCATGATCGTCGCCTTGCGAAGCTCGCTCTCGCATTCGCCGTGCGCACGAAGAAGCCTGATTCTGTTCGCCAAATCCTCGATACGCGGATAAAGCTGTTCAGAATCCATCGAGCCTAGCCTTCCTTCTTGAGCGACCACTGCACGCTGGCGTACTCGCCCGTGGTATGGCCGTAAATGACAAGCTGGCGCGTCTTGCGCGGCTCGTTCTCGTCGCCGAGGTAAATACTGTCTTCCAGCGCCAGAACCCCGGCGCCGAACCGGAACCGCCAGCCCACCCCGCCCGGCATGCGCAACAGCGCCTCGGTGTCGTTATTGACCAGCGACACGGTGACGCGCGGATGCAAATGGAACCGGATGGCGATCTCGACGGACCGCACGAGGTTGATGCAGCTCGTAAACGTATCTTCCCCGCGCAGATCATGCCCCTCGTCGGTCATGTAAAGCCGCCGCATATGCGTGATGCCGTTCAACGAGACATAACCGTTATGCGAGGCGTCGATCAGGATTTCCTCGCGCGTCTCCTGCCGCTCGCGGTGAACAGCCGAAGACCGCCGCCCGAAATGCCCGTCCTTGCGGATCTCGAACGCGTTGCGGTAATCGAGGCTGGCCGTATTGTGCGCCGAAGTCGCCCGCAGCGCGTCCCGCCACTCCAGAGAGGTCGGATGCGTCCCGCACGAAACGAACAGCCGCTCCTTGCCATAGGAAAACTCGAACGCCAGCGGCGAGGCGTGCGCATGGCGGTCATACGGATAAGCGGGCGCGCCGCCGCAATCCAGCATCAAAAGACTGCGCCCCATCTCCATGCGCTCGAACCCGCTCTCAGGCAGGGATTGCAAGGCCTTCCCCCTCAATCCGGCCTGCGCCAGCGTGCTGTCGATCTCTTCCTGATTTTCTTCCTGCGTGGCATGAAAAACCGCCAGCCTCCGGTCCCCGTAACGGAAAAACCGCAGCGCGTTGCCCATCGAGGCGACCGCCTCGTTCATCCAGTCCGGCACCGGATAATCCCCGGCAGCCAGCGCCGCCCGGATATCGAGAACAAGCTGCAACGCCTTCATCAGACGCCCCGGCGAACGCGAGGCATGCCCGCCGTCCGGCAGGACCTGATCCGCCAAACCGCTCTCGACCACGCTCAAGGCATGCTCGATCCACCGCTCGCGGCCCTCAACGGCCAGTCCGGCATAAATCAAACCCTTGGCGGCCTCCAGAAGCGCGATTTCCTCCAGCGACCCGACGATATTGTAAAGATGCTTCGCCTGCCGGATCAGGGAGGTATAAAACAGATCCTCCGACTCCTCCGGCAACCCGGCGCAGAAATACTCGTGATGCGCGATCCACATGGCGATCCGCCGCCCGGTTACCTCGCCCCGCCAAGATTCCTTCTCCCAGTTGGGGAACGACCGCGCCCAGCTGCAGATCATCTGCTGCCCCTGATTGCGCGCCAGCGAACCGCACAGCGCCCGCAAATCCCGCAGCCACTCGAAACTGTTCAGGAACTCCGATTGAACCGGCTCTTCCCCGTCGTAATTCCACCAATGGTCATACCAGACCGGCCCGGAATCCTCGGTCGCGCCGCACGTCTCAAGAAAACGCTGCCCCTTCTCGGGCGTCCCCGGCCACGGATCGGCGGGCTTGACGACCAGACGCTCCGGCGGGCTTTCGCTCAGGCTCCAGTTATAGAGCAGGCTGCCGCAGGCCATCTGTCCGGCCTTGGATTTAAGATTCTGTAATAACCGCAAAGGCATGGTCATACCCCCCTCACGCACGCAGGGCCTTGATATTACGGGCGTAATGTTCCGGCCCATCCCTGAACACCGCCGTCCCGGCCACCAGCACGTCGGCCCCGGCCGCGATAACCTGTTTCGCCGTCTCCGGCGTAATCCCGCCATCGACCTCAAGGTCGATCGGCCGCCCCGTGGCGTCGATCATCCCCCGGATCGTCTTGATTTTATCAAGCAGCGGAATAAAGCTCTGCCCCCCGAAACCCGGGTTGACCGTCATCACCAGCACCAGATCGACCAGATCCATCACATGCGCGACCATAGCGGCGGGCGTGGACGGGTTCAGCGAAACCCCCGCCTTGATCCCCCGCGCCTTGATGGATTGCAGCGTCCGGTGCAGATGCGGGCCCGCCTCCTGATGCACGGTGATGATATCCGCCCCGGCATCCGCAAAATCGCCGATCAGATGATCCACCGGCGCGACCATCAAATGAACGTCGAAAACCTTTTTGCTGTGCGGCCTGAGGCATTTGACCACGGGCGCCCCGAACGTCAGGTTCGGCACGAAATGCCCGTCCATCACGTCGATATGGATATACTCCGCCCCCGCCGCGTCGATGGCGCGCACCTCCTCGCCCAGTTTCGCGAAATCGGCGGACAGGATAGAGGGGGCGATGCGAACGGGATGAACGGCCATAGCGGAGTCGGTTTTCTTTTTTCTGTTAATGAATCGGGCAGGCAACAGGTAAACAGGTTTTTGAAGGTGTGACAAGACGGCCCGGAACGGGCGAATCACTCAATTACCGTAACACTTTTGCACCCGATTATCCACTCCGCCGAAAAACTGCCCTCAGAATAAAAAATCCAGCCGAATCATGAATTTGACTTGGCCATGCCTAAATCGTTAACATAATGGAAAATCACGAAAGACAGGGCGGGCCGCAGAAATATGAAAACAGGCGGAAAATTCACCAAATTGAGGGCCGCCACGGCGGCCACCTTCCTCACGGTCATGACCCTGAGCTCGGACATCGGCGAAGAGCCCGAACCGCCGCCGCCTTTGACGCCCGCCAGAATTTTCATGACCGAGGAAACCCGGAACGTTTACGGCCCCTACGCACAAATTATCTCAAGTGTTGTGCCGAACCTCTCCGTCCTGCTCGTCACCGAACGTGACCTGCGCTTTAAAGGCTCCGAAGCCGCGCGGACCCATCTCCTCACCGGGTCGCCCTGCATAGACTCTGAGCCCCTCTCCGAGGAGCAAAAACAGGAAAGCGAACAGGCGATGGCCGCCGCCCGCGCCGAGATGATCAACCTGCTCCATGAATTTTCGCCCGACAATACCGACAACTCCATCATCCCGCGCAACAAGCTGCGCGAAACCCTCAACCGCCATTCCGCGCTCTTGAACGCGCATCTCTCCGGCGCGTCGATCAAGGCGCTCAACCATTCTGCGGCGGCGCTCTATCTGACCGACAGCTACCCGACGATCGACCACAGGCTGGCGATCGTCACCATGTCCTCGGAACTCAAAACCCCCGAACAGAACGCCGCGCTCTTTTCCGGCCTGCCCGCCTCCTATATCGAAAACATGCAGGCCACGGCGCAAGATTGGGCGATTTTCACGCTCGGCCACGAAATCGCCGGCCACGCCGCGCACGGCCACGCGGTGCCCAACCCGCCCGGCTATTGCGCCACGCCGGATTTTGACTGGAACGCCAGAAGAATCGGCAACGAAACCGCCTCCGACATCGGCGGCCTGCGCGTCTTCAGGGCCGCGCAGCGGACGGGCCTGGGCTCAGCCGCCCCGCTGGAGCGCGAACTCGCCGCGATGCGCGCCCTCTCGACGCTCTACAGCAACCGCAATCTCGAAACGGCGCAAAATTCCTCCCTGCTCGGCGTCCACGCCACCACCCTCGGCTTCGACCCGGATGCGCCGGATTTCAAAAGCGACATGTACGGCCATGAAAACGCCTATACCGCCCGCGCGCCTCTGCTCATCAACCTCGCCGCCGACGTGGTGACGGGCTTCGTCCACAGCCGTTTCATCAAACAGGACATGGAAACCCGCCCCGAAAACTATACGGATCGCCAGCGGGCGGAATACGCGAACGTCCCCGTCAGCCCGCAATATATCGAGCGCAACCTGACGGCTTTCGCGTCCTTGGGCCAGCGCGTGCGCATGCAATACCCCCGCAATCCCGAATGGCACTATGAGGCGCTCGCCTTCCTTGAGGAAAACGGCCTGTTCGATGAATTGATGCAGAATATCGGTCCCGACGAAGCCTATGCGATGCGCGACGCGCTGGACGATTTCTTCGAGGCGGTCGAAGCCCACGCGACCAAACTGAAAAATCCCGAAATCGCGCGGCAGATCCGGCAAAGCCTGACGCCAGCGCAAGCCATGTTCCTGACCCACCCCCGCACCTACGGAAGGCTCCCGGAATTCAGGCCGATGCCGGAGGACTCTCCCGCTCCGCCCTCATCCTGAAATACCGCGCGATCAATTCCGCCTCGCTCACACCGAGCAGGAGGAAATCCGCGTTGCGCTTCACGGCCTCGCGCAACTCCACCATATACCGCTCATACCGCAGCTCGTACACCCCGAACTGCCGCAGATGATTATTCACGAACTGCGTGTCCAGCAGCGTAAACCCGCCGTGCCAGAGCCGCGCCACAAGATGCACCAGCGAAACCTTGCTCGCGTCCGGCTGCACGGAAAACATACTCTCCCCGAAAAACGCGCCGCCCAGCGCCACGCCGTAAAGCCCGCCCGCCATCGTATCGCCAAGCCAGCACTCAACGCTGTGCGCGTGCCCTTCGCGGTGCAGACGCATGCAGGCTTCCTTGATCTGCCCGTTGATCCACGTCTCCGGCCGGTCGGGCATCTTGCGCGCGCACCCGTCGATGACCTGTTCGAAATCGGTGTTGATTTTAATCTTGTACGTCCGCCCGCGCATCGCCTGACGCTTAACAGTCTTGCGCAGGCTGCGGGAGATATGAAGATCGGGGATCGAGAGCTGGCCCCGCAACTCCGGGCAAACCCAGTGTATATATTTGCTGTGCGCGCTCTGGGCCATGGGAAACAGCCCCTGCTTGTACGCCTCCAGCAACAACTCCGTCGTCAGGACCAACTGCATGGCCCTATTATGCCTGTTTGACGGGCATTTGTAAAAAAGACGGAAAAACCTAGACTCTGGGCTTGTCTTTGAGCTTCTTTTCAAGCCAGTGGATCGTGTAATCGCCCGAAATGAACTCCGGCTGCTCCAGAATCCATTGGTGCAGTGGCAGGGTCGTCTTGATGCCGGTAATCACCGTCTCGCGGATCGCCCGCTGCAAACGGCTGATACATTCGTCCCGCGTCCGTCCGTGGACAATAAGCTTGCCGATCATGGAATCATAATAGGGCGGAATGGAATATCCGCCATAAATCGCGGAGTCAAAACGCACGCCCAGCCCGCCCGGCGCGTGGAACTGGTCGATCCGCCCCGGCGAAGGCGTGAAATCGTTGGGGTCCTCGGCATTGATCCGCACTTCGATGCAATGCCCCCGGAATCGCAGATTCTGTTTCTGCACCGTGAGCGGCTGTCCCGCCGCCACGCGAATCTGTTCGGCCACAAGGTCGATCCCGGTAATCATCTCCGTCACCGGATGCTCGACCTGAATCCGGGTGTTCATCTCCATGAAATAGAACTTGCCGCCCTCGTACAGAAACTCGATCGTCCCCGCGCCGACATACCCCAGCTTGCGCACCGTATCGGCGGCCAGAGAGCCGATCTCCTCCCGCTGCTCGTCGGTCAGGACGGGCGAAGGCCCCTCCTCGATAAGCTTCTGGTGGCGGCGCTGGATCGAACAGTCGCGCTCACCCAGATGAATGGCGTTGCCGTGCTGATCCCCGAAAATCTGAATCTCGATATGGCGCGGCGCTTCCAAAAACTTCTCGATGTAAACCGTATCGTCGCCGAAATTGGCCGCCGCTTCCGACCGCGCGGTATTGAAGGCTTCTTTGAAATAGTCCGGGTGACGCACGATCTGCATCCCCTTGCCCCCGCCGCCGCTCGCCGCCTTGATAAGCACAGGAAACCCCATGCTTTTGGCGATCTCAAGCCCCTCCTCGGCGTTGGGCACTGCGCCTTCCGATCCGGGCACCACGGGCAATCCAAGGGCTTTGACGGTTTTCTTCGCCTGAACCTTATCGCCCATCTTGTCGATGATCTCCGGCGAGGGCCCGATGAAGGCAAAACCGTGCTCCTCGACCTTGCGCGCGAAATCGGAGTTTTCCGACATGAACCCGTAACCGGGATGAATCGCGTCCGCCCCCGTAAGGGTCGCCGCCGTCAGGATGGAAGGAATATTGAGGTAACTGTCCTTGGCCTTCGGCGGGCCGATACACACCGACTCGTCGGCCAGACGCACCGCCATGGAACTGGAATCCGCCGTAGAATGAACCGCCACCGTGCGGATGCCCATCTCGCGGCAGGCCCGAACGATCCGCAGCGCAATCTCTCCACGGTTGGCGATAAGAACTTTTTTGAACATAATGTCCGCGCCCGGCCTATTCGATCACAAGAAGGACATCGCCGAACTCGACCGGTTGTCCGTTCTCGACCAGAACCTGCGTCACGGTGCCCGCGCGGTCCGCCTTGATCGGGTTCATCACCTTCATGGCTTCGATGATCACAAGCGTGTCGCCCGGCTTCACGTTGGTGCCCTTGTCCACGAATTTCGGGGATCCCGGCTCGGATTGCAGGTAAACCGTCCCCACCATGGGCGACTTGACCGCACCGGGATGCGACGTGGCGACATTCCCCGGAGAGTCCATGTTGGCGACCTGTGGCACAGCAGGGTCAGAGGACATATAGGCCGGAACCGGCATAGCAGCGGGCGCGGCGACATAACTGGCCCCCTTAACCACGCGGATCACCCGGTCACCGTCAGCGACCTCGATCTCGGTCAGCCCGGTTTCATCCAGTATTTCAGCCAGTTGCTTTATGGCTTCCGCATCAACCTTCATGTCTTTGTTCCGTAAAAATCTTTTCTAGGCCGCCAGTGTAGCGCCTTCCTACCAAAAGTAAAAGGCAGGTGTCAAACCCTCTAAATCCTTGCACCCATAATTTCCGCGAGTTTCTCTAGCGCTTCCTCATAGCCCGCAGGCCCTTTTCCGACGATGACATGGGACGCGACCAGCTCGACATAAGAAAAATGGCGGAAACTCTCACGTTCCTTCGGATTACTGAGATGAACTTCGATAATCGGCATCCCGACGATCTTAAGGGCATCGTGCAAGGCGATGGACGTATGCGTATACCCTGCCGCGTTCAGGATCATCCCGTCATAGATGCCGCGCGCCTCCTGAACCCACTCGATCAACTCCCCTTCGTGATTGGTCTGCCGGAAGTCGATCTTGATATGGTGGCTGAAGGCTTTCTGGTAACAAAGGTCTTCGAGATCGCGCAAGGTCGTGGTGCCGTAGACCTCTGGCTCGCGTATGCCTAAAAGATTGAGGTTAGGGCCATTTAGAATAATCACTTTTTTCATGACTCAGCGTCTCCAGCGTTAACATAATTTGAAGTCTAGAAAAAACGCCGAGCCTTTTCAAACATCTCGATGAATTCATCCTCCGTAGGAATTTCTTCTTCCGAACGGATACGGAAAATTGCCTTGCTGCCCATCAGAAACGAGGGAACCGTGGTAAAACCCCAAAGCTCATATAAGCGCTCGTTCTCCTTAACGGCCTGAACCACATCAGGACTTTCCATGTCCCTTTTCAGCTGCGTAATGTCCATTTCCAGATCTGCGCTCACCCGCGCGAGCTGAACGTCATCCAGAAAGGCGATGGGATGGGTCAGAAGATACTCAAAGGTTTTCTGGAACTTGCCCTGCTTGGCCGCGGCATAGGTCAGCCGCACAAACGCGTCTTGCCCGGGAAACTCGTTTTCGTAAGCAACAGGTCGGGGCAAATAGCGGACCTTCCCGTCGCGCGCCAAGGCCGCCTTGAGCGGCTCCTGAAGTTTGCGACAAGTCTCGCAACTGTAAAGGACAAACTCGACGACAGTCAGATCGGCGTCCGCAGGTCCTATAGAATGCTCCGGCGGCACGTTATAAGCTTCAAAAAGCTCCATCCGGAACTGATAAAAGCTGATCCCCACAAACACGGCTATCAGCAAAAGCGCGCCGCCGAGAATTCTATAAAACACAATGGCGCTCCGCTAAAAAATTTACGGTGTCTTGGCCGCTTGACGCGCAGCGTCGATTTCCTTCTTCATAGCCTCGTGGCCGACATATCCGGGCATCAGCGTATCGCCCACGATAAAGCCGGGCGTACCGCGAATATTCAAATCGTTCGCGATCTTAACGTAACGATTGAGGGCGGCATCGATTTCAGGAGAATCTTTTTCAGCTTTGACCTTTTCGATATCGATCCCGGCATCCTTCATAGCATTGAGAAAATTCTCCTCGCTCTGCGAACCGCGATACTCCATCAGAGCCTTATGAGCCTCGAAATACTTGCCTTGGCTCTGCGCTGCCATACCGAGTTTGGACATGATACGCGACTGTTCGCTCAAAATCGGCATGTCGATAAACACGACCTTGACGTTAGGATCTTCAGCCAAAATTTTAGTCACGTCTTCAAAGGCCTTCTTGCAGTATCCGCAATTATAATCAAAAAACTCGACGATCGTAACGTCTCCCTCTGGATTCCCTGCAAAGGGAAGATCCTGCCCCTTGGTCAGCTTGTCCTTGTATTCTTTCAAATTAGCCTCAGCACCCTTCTGGCGGCGCTCTTCTTCCTTGATTTGGTGAGCCTGCACAGAGTCAAGAATCACTTCGGGGTTGTTGCGGATATAGTCCCTGAACAGAACCTCAAGCTCTTTCTTTTGCTCGGGCGTGAAAGCATCGGCGCGGACGGGCGCGGAAAAAGAGGCGCAAAGCACCGTTGCGGCAAGCAAAAAAGCGGACTTCTTAAGAATTTTGGATGCGAAGTTCAAGGTTCTCTCCTTTCAGGACGACCGTAAAATAAAACAGTTAACCACCATAAAAATAGCAATCTGTAAGGCATATTCGCGGCAAAAGGGCAAAAAGTCACTCCTTTTCATGGACTTCGAGATAAGAAAGCACATCTTTCGCTTTCAGCAAGGCTTTGCTGTCAGGGGAAGCGGCGTTGACCACCCCCTCCGCCTGCTGCCGGGCATAACCGTATTTACGCTGGAGAATGGCCTCCTCCGCAAGGTAAACCTTGGCCATATCCGTATTACCCAGACGGCCGTAAGCCGTAGCCAGAAGCCTGTGGACCAGCGCATAACGCGGCTCCTCCTTAAGAACGCGCTCAAGCTCCTGAATGGCCTGCGCCAAGTTTTTCTGCTCATCGGCGGGGTTCGAATACCGACTTTCGATCAAAGCATGCCCCAGCGCCGCCCGGATAAGCGCGGCATCGGGCTCGATGGCCAGCGCCTTGCGATAGGAGGCCAGAGCATCTTCGGGCCGCCCGAACTCCAAAAGCATCTGCCCCTTCAATTCATGAAAATAGGGATTCTCGGGCGCCCGCGCCAAAAGCGCGTCGATCCGCTTGAGCGAATCCTCGACCTGATTGTCCCGGTAGGCGGCAATCGCCCGCGCATATTCGGCAGGCAGCGAGGTATCGCGGTCGTCATAGGCCCAGGCAACCTGACCGGGGTTTATAAAACCTTTGAGTTTGGCCTTGATAAGCGCATGTTTGGTCCGCCAATCCTCGGAATAGCCTGCGCCCTTCTGCGAGGAGGCATTGATCCGGGTCTGCAGCGCATCCATCCGGTTTTCGAGAATCGGGTGGGTCTGAACGTATTCGCTCTGCTGGTCGGCGGGCATAAGAGCCTCGGCCTTCAACTTGCCCAGAAAGCTGCCAATCCCGGTCGGATCGATTCCCGCTTTCTCTAAGAACGTAAGCGCAGCCTGATCGGCGCTTGATTCCTGCACCCGGCTGTGCGCAAGGAAACGCCGCATCGCCACCGAACTCGACCCCAGCGCGATGGCCGGAACCGCCCCGCTCTCCCCGCTCGCGATGGCCGCCCCGATCCCGAGAATGGCGCCGACGATGCTCTCATATGAGGCCCGCTCCAGCGCATCCCGTGTCCGAATCAAATGCCCGCCCGAAATATGCCCGATTTCGTGCGCCAGAACGCCGATCAACTCGCCCGGATTCTCCGTCAGCTCGATCAGCCCGGTATAAAGAAAGATATTCGCCCCGCCCGCCACGAACGCGTTCACGTCCGAACTTTGCACCAGAATAATTTTAACGGTGTTCGGGTCCAGCCCGGCAGAGCGCAGGACAGGCGCAGACCAGCTCCTGATGATGCCCTCGATCTCCGCATCGCGGATGATCTTCATCCCCTCACGGCCCTGTGCCTGTGAGGGCAGCGGGCCAACGAACGACAAGATCAGGGCGCAAACCACAAGAAAGCTAAAATTATATCTGTTTTTAGGAAAAACCATGACCTACATTATACCCCATGGACGACTTCATAAGCTACTGGGCCGATATTCTCTGGCTGCCGATTGCCTTTATACTGGTGCACAAGGTGCACCGCTGGTGGACTTTTGGGTTTGTTTTGGGATGCATCATCGCGCTGCGGCTGCAAACGGAAATCATGCACACCATTAACTTTCCGAACGGGATTATGGGCGTAATGGACGCTAAAGTCCACACAAGAGGCCAGACGGTTTACAGCATCTTCTATGTGCTCTTTTTAATGATGGCCCACTACTCGCCGGGAACCAAAGGCGCGGTCTTCATGGCGGCATGTATTGCCGTCTTTTTCATGGCCTTCGTCGTCAGCATGTTTGTAATGGTTCTCTAGGAGAGTAAAAAACGATGTCCCACAATAAACCCAAGACCCGCGTCAAGACGTCCAAGAAACGCAAAACCTCGTCTACGCGCTGGCTGCAAAGACAGCTGAACGACCCCTACGTGGCCGAAGCCAAAAAGCACGGCTATCGCGGACGCGCCGCCTTCAAACTCAAAGAGATGGACGAAAAGCACGGGCTTCTGAAGCCCGGCGCGGTCATCGTCGATCTCGGCGCGGCGCCCGGCGGCTGGTGCCAGATCGCCACCGAGAAGAAATGCAAGGTCGTCGCCATCGACCTGCTGGACATGGACGAATTGCCCGGCGTGGTTTTTTTCAAGGGCGACTTCATGGACGACGACGCCCCCGACAGGCTCAAGGCGGAACTGCTAAAGCTGGATCGTTCCGGTCTCGCCGACGCGGTACTCAGCGACATGGCCCCCAATACCATCGGCCACAAACAGACCGACCACCTGCGCATCATGGCCGTGGTCGAGGCCGCCTATCACTTCGCCTGCGAGATCCTCAAGCCCGGCGGAACCTTCGTCGCCAAGGTCTTTCAGGGCGGCGCGGAACAGGAACTGCTCAAAGACATGAAAAAGCGCTTTGAAAAGGTCAAGCACATCAAACCCCCCGCCAGCCGCAAGGACTCCTCCGAGCAATATCTGATCGCCACGGGGTTTAAACCCTTGGATAAAGGGTAAAATCCACCAAAATAAGCATTTAATTCCTTTACTTTCCCTAAAAACAGCGTATAACTCACCTGCAAATTCCGCACCGCCACAGAGTGGAGATTTGCATGGCCAAAATCAAAAATTCCCCAAAAAACACCAACAGTATCCGCGAGGGCCTGACCTTCGACGATGTTCTCCTGATCCCCGGCGAGTCGGACGTACAGCCGATGGAGGTCGATACCTCCACGCACCTGACCCAGACCATCAGCCTTAAAATTCCCATCCTCTCCGCCGCGATGGACACCGTGACCGAAACTGAAATGGCCATCGCGATGGCGCAAAACGGCGGCCTCGGTATCCTCCACCGCAACATGGACATCGCGCAGCAGGTCGAAATGGTCCGCCGCGTGAAACGCTTCGAATCCGGCATGGTCGTGGACCCGATCACGATCCGCCCCGACGCCACCCTGCGCGAAGCCCTTCAGATCATGCACGAGAACCGCATCTCCGGGATTCCCGTCACCGAAAAAGACGGCAAGCTCGTGGGCATCCTCACCAACCGTGACGTGCGCTTCGCCGAAAACCCGAAGCAGCCCGTGCGCGAACTCATGACCCACGAAAACCTCGTGAAGGTCACAGGCTCGGTCGGCAAGGAAAAAGCCAAGAAACTCCTGCACCAGCACCGCATCGAAAAACTCCTGATCGTCGATAAGGCCGGGAAATGCATCGGCCTGATGACCGTCAAAGACATTGAAAAATCCAACCTCTTCCCCGTCGCGACCAAAGACGAACACGGTCGCCTGCGCGTCGGCGCGGCGGTGGGCACCGGCGATGTGAACGGCATTGAACGCGCGCTCGCGCTGGCCGAGGCCGGGCTGGATGTCGTCGTGGTCGATACCGCGCACGGCCACTCACATAAAGTCATCGAGGCGGTGAAAATCATCCGCAAGAAAAACAAGGACCTCCAGATCATGGCCGGAAACGTGGCCACGGGCGAGGCCGCGCTGGCCCTCATCAAGGCGGGCGCGAACGCGGTCAAGGTCGGCATCGGCCCCGGTTCTATCTGCACCACGCGCGTGGTCGCGGGCGTCGGCGTGCCGCAACTCACCGCGATTATGGACGTCGCCGCCGTATGCGGACCGAAGAAAATCCCCGTCATCGCCGATGGCGGAATCAAATATTCCGGCGACTTCGCAAAGGCGATCGCGGCGGGTGCGGACGCGGCTATGATGGGCGGCGTCTTCGCCGGAACCGACGAAGCTCCGGGCGAAGTGATCCTCTATCAGGGCCGCTCCTATAAATCCTATCGCGGCATGGGCTCCGTCGGCGCGATGGTCAAGGGCTCCGCCGACCGTTACTTCCAGGCCGGCGTCAACCAGTCGCACAAACTCGTGCCCGAGGGCATAGAGGGCCGCGTGCCCTATAAGGGCCCCATCGGCAACGTGGTGCACCAGATGGTGGGCGGCCTGCGCGCCGCCATGGGCTACACCGGCGCGGCGACGATCGCGGACATGAAGGAAAAAACCGAATTCATGCGCATGACCTCGGCGGGCTACCGCGAATCGCATGTCCATGACGTGACCATCACCCGCGAGGCGCCGAACTACCGGACGGAAACTTGACCGACTTCACCACGCTCACGGTTTTTGTCCTCACCCTCGCCTTCTTCACGCAAAGCATCTTCGGCTTTGGCGGCGGCCTGATCGCGATCCCGATCCTCAGCCTGTTCATGCCCGTGCAGGACGCCGTAACTCTGGCCAGCATTTTCCAGCTCTCCATGGGCTTTCTGATCATCCGCACACACAAGCACACGGGCTGGGCGCATATCCGTGCGCTGCTCCCCTCCATGGTGATCGGCGTGATTCTGGGAATTCTGCTCCTGAAATTTCTGAACGAGGACCTGATTCGCCTCGCTCTGGCCGGATACATCCTCCTGCACCTCGCCCGCACACATACGAAATTCGACCCCCTCGGCAGGGTAATAAAGGCCGGAGGCGCGCATCTCGCCGGTTTTCTGGGCGGAACCATGAACGCCATGATCGGCGGCGGCGGCCCCGCCTTCATCCTGTATCTGAAAGACAAGGCCGCGAGCTCAGCCGAATTCCGGGCCAACATTACGGCCATCCTCTTTCTCTCGAATATCCCTCGTCTGGCGGGCACTTTAGGCGCCGGATTAATGACTTGGGACATCGTTTTCACGGCGATGATAGTCTACCCCTTCTTTTTAGGGGCCTTAATGCTGGGCCAGCGCCTACACAGCCATATCCCTGAACGCCGATTTTTCATGATCATAGAGATTTTGCTAAGCCTCACAGCCCTCTTGCTGATGATCAAAGCGCTAATACATTAATATAAATTATGGAAAATGTACGTGTCCACCTCTCTCAAAAAAATAAATATTCCGTACCCTATTGAAATTTTTTGCCAGAAGTGGATATTATGCGGTGCCTGCAGATTGTCTGCGGGCTTTGTTATATTTGAGGTAAAACAACATGAACATGAAACACATCCTGATGGCTGCTGGTATCGCGGCTGTAACCTTTGGCGCCGCCAACCTGGCCGTTGCTGATGAAACCGCTGCTCCCGCTGCTGAAGCTGCTGTAGAAGCTGCTGTAGAAGCGTCTGCTGACGCCGCTGCATCTGCTGCTGCTGAAGTGACGGAAGCCACCCTGGCCGACGGCACCAAAATCAAAATCAAAGAAGGCCAAGTAACGGTTGTCGGCGCTGACGGCACCGAAACCCCGGCTCCCGATGGCGAACACACCCTCGCTGACGGCTCCAAAGTAACGACCTTGGGCGGCGCGATCGTTCAAGACGCTGCTCCCGCTGCTGGCGAAGAGCCCGCTGCTGAAGCCCCCGCTGAAGGCGCTGCTGAGTAATATCTCGCCTCACGGCGGAAATTACAAAGCCCTTTAGGGATTAAGGAAAACCCGGCTTGCGTCATGCGGCCGGGTTTTTCTATTTCCGAAAGGAACGCCTTCCCTTTTCCCGCATTTACCTGTAAACCACGCCCATGAAACCCGCATCGCGCATCGAAGCTACAATCGACATATTAAGCAAGGGCCACCTTGCCCGCGTTCCTCTCGATGCCACCGTGGGCGATTACATGCGCGTACGCCGCTATATCGGAGCGAAGGATCGCAGCGAAACCGCCGAGCGCGTCTACAACGTCACCCGCGCCCACGCCCGGCTGCACTGGTGGCTTGAAAAATTAAAGGCAGAGATAACACCGCGCAACCGCGTTATTGCATGGCTGATGCTCGGCGAAAAAATTCCCGCAAAACGCCTCGCCGATCTCTTCGACGGCTCGAAATATGCGCCCAACGCCCTCTCCGAAGAAGAAACGCGCCTCGCACAAGCATTGGAGGGGCAAGATCTCGACTCCCCCGACATGCCCGACTCCGTACGCGCCGAATGCCCGCCCGATTATGAATCGGCACTCAGATCCTTGTTCGGAGAGAATTTTCTCAAGGAGATGCAGGCGATGCTGACCCCTGCGCCGCTTGACCTGCGGGTGAACCTGTTTCTGGCCCAAAAGGATAAGGTGATGAATTTCCTAGAGGCCGACAACGTGAAGACCAGCGAAACGCCCTACTCCCCGTGGGGTTTGCGCTGCGAAAACAAAGCCTTCCTCTCTCGCACCAAGGCCTCACAAAAGGGCTGGGTGGAAATTCAGGACGAAGGGTCGCAGCTCATCGCCTATCTGTGCGGCGCAAAGCCGGGGATGCAAGTTCTCGACTATTGCGCGGGCGCGGGCGGCAAGACGCTGGCGCTGGGCAGCGCGATGCTGCGCAAGGGGCGCATCGTCGCCATGGACCTCGACGAAAAGCGCCTCATGAAGGGCAAGGAGCGCTACAAAAAGGCCCAGATCACCGACATCATCGAGATCCGCCCCCTCTCCGACGAAAAGCACCGCCGTTGGCTCAAACGCCAAAAAGGCACCTTCGATATCGTGCTGCTCGACGTTCCGTGCTCCGGCACGGGCACATGGCGCCGCAACCCGGACATGCGCTGGCGAACCTATGGCCCGAGCCTCGAAGAATTAAAAACGATCCAGGCCGAAATTATTGAAAAAGCCTCGCCCTGCGTGAAACCCGGCGGAGTTTTGGTCTACGCGACCTGCTCGCTTCTGGAGGATGAAAACGAACGCCAGATCGAGCGTTTTCTGGCCGCCCACCCCGAATTTGAAATTGACCCGGTTGACCCGGCGCAGGGGATCGGCTCGCCCTTCATGCGCCTCACCCCCGCCCGCCACGGCACTGACGGCTTCTTCGCCGCGCGGCTCAGAAAAGTAGATCACTCCTGATTTTTATCACTACGATATTTTTGAACTATCCCCAAACATACATCAATAAATTCATTATCAATTCGCCTAAATTTATAGTCTCCATAAGGGCCTACTAAGGTTATGTGGTCGCTGTCATTTAACGTGATTTCATCTCGCCCCCAATCGACCCCCTGAACCATAAAGTCAGCTATTTGACCTTTAGCTGTGGTAACTTTTATAGGCTCCCAAATTATTGTTTTTTCATTTTCGAGCTTACCCTGAGATGTAGCAACCACCCCCGTAGCCAAGACTCGACATTGAAAAGCCTTATTGTCATCATAGATCGCAACAAAAACACCCTTGTCTTCAAACTGCCATTCCCCGACAAGATCATCAGCCGCAAAACAATTAGCTGGCGCTGATAAGATTATAAAAAGGCAGATCACAAAAAAGTTTAGAAAAGAATTCATATTACCAAACCCTAACATTTAAAGAATTTTCCTTGCACCTCCCGCAATCATAAGGTACTTCTAACCTATGAACAATATTCTGAACGCTGTTGTGGTGGTGCTTGTACTCGTGGTCCTCGGAGAGGGGCAGCGCGCTTAGGCATTGAAAAACAAGCATAAACGCAGCGCCCCACGGAAAACCGGACGGGGCGCTTTTTTATGCCTGTTTTTACTCAACTTTTTCAGAGAAATCGGTTAGTTTACCCCCGGCTCGACCCGGTTGACCGCAAACAGAGAAGGCATAAGACCATGACCGTGACCGCAATCAAACCGGAAGCCCCGGAAACCAAGGCCAAACCCGCGAAGGAACTGACCGGCGCGGAAATCGTTATCCAGGCCCTGATCGATCAGGGCGTGGACACCATCTTCGGCTATCCCGGCGGCGCGGTCCTGCCGATTTACGACGCGCTCTTCCAGCAAAAGAAGATCAAGCACATCCTCGTGCGCCACGAACAGGGCGCCCTGCACGCGGCCGAGGGCTACGCCCGCTCGACCGGAAAGGTCGGCTGCGCCCTCGTCACCTCCGGCCCCGGCGCGACCAACGCGGTCACCGGCCTGACCGATGCGCTGATGGACTCCATCCCCGTCGTCTGCATCACCGGGCAGGTCCCGACCTTCCTGATCGGCACCGACGCCTTTCAGGAGGCCGACACGACCGGCATCACCCGCGCCTGCACGAAACATAACTTTCTGGTCAAGGACATCAACGACCTCTCGAACGTCATGCACGAGGCCTTCCACGTCGCCCGCTCCGGCCGCCCCGGCCCGGTGGTTATCGACATCCCCAAGGATATCCAGTTCGCGCCCGGCCCTTACTTCACGCCCAAGAACTCCAAGATGAGCCACCGCTATGACCCGCAGACCGAGCCGGACATGGACCTCATCGAACAGGCCGTGGAGATGATCGCCTCCGCCAAACGCCCCGTTTTCTATACGGGCGGTGGCGTTATCAATTCCGGCCCGGCGGCCTCCAAGGCTCTGCGCGAATTTGTCCGCATAACGGGCTTCCCTATCACCAGCACCCTGATGGGCCTCGGCGCCTACCCCGCGTCCGATAAACAATGGCTCGGCATGCTCGGCATGCATGGAACTTTTGAAGCCAACTGGGCCATGCACGACTGCGACGTGATGATCAATATCGGCGCACGCTTCGATGACCGCGTAACGGGCCGCACCGACAAATTCTCGCCCGACTCGCTCAAGATCCACGTTGATATCGACCCCAGCTCGATCAACAAGAACATCCACGTCCATCTGGGCATCGTCGCCGACTGCGCCAAGGCGCTCGAAGCGATGATCAAGGTCTGGAAGAAAAAGGGCTACAAGGCCGACCGCAAGGCCCTCGACGATTGGTGGAAGCAGATCGGCGAATGGCGCGATGTGAATTGTCTGGCCTATAAAAACGACAAGAAGATCATCAAGCCGCAATATGCGCTCCAGCGCCTTCGCCACTTCCTCGAATTGGACAAGCGCGAGCAATTCATCACGACCGAGGTCGGGCAGCACCAGATGTGGGCGGCGCAGTTCCTGCCGTTCGATGAACCGAACCGCTGGATGACCTCCGGCGGCCTCGGCACCATGGGCTACGGCCTGCCGGCCGCCATCGGCGCTCAGATCGCCCACCCCAAGGGCCTCTGCATCGACGTTGCGGGCGAAGCCTCCATCCTGATGAACATTCAGGAAATGAGCACCGCCGTCCAATACCGCCTCCCGGTCAAAATCTTCATCCTGAATAACCAGTGGATGGGTATGGTCCGCCAGTGGCAGGAACTTCTTCACGGCGAACGCTACTCCGAAAGCTACACCGACTCCCTGCCCGATTTCGTGAAACTGGCGGAGGCTTACGGCGGCATCGGCCTGCGCGCGGAAACCCCGGACGAACTGGACGACGTCATCAAGACCATGCTGAAAACCGATAAGGTCACCATCGTGGATGTCCGCGTGGACCAGCGGGAAAACTGCTTCCCCATGATCCCCTCCGGCAAGGCCCACAACGAGATGATCCTCTCCCCCGACGCGGAGAAGTTCGACAAGACTTTGGTTTAGGAGCGCAGCGGGACCGGATTCGACTTTGCACAAAACCGGGCATCTGATAGGAATAATTTATGACAAAACCGAACACACACCGCAAAGACAAGAACAGTAAAAGCGTCTACGGCCCCGGCCCGAAAGAGTCGGCGATCGAATCCCATACGCTCTCCATTCTTGTGAATAACGAGCCCGGCGTCCTCGCGCGGGTGATCGGCCTCTTCGCGGGGCGCGGCTACAACATCGAGAGCCTGACCGTCGCGGAAACGGATCACGCGGCGCACCTCTCGCGCATCACGATTGTCTGCAAGGGCACACCGAATGTGATCGAACAGATCAAGGCGCAACTGGGACGACTCGTTCCGGTTCTGAAAGTCTCCGACCTCACGATTGAAGTGCCCTTCGTCTCGCGCGAACTGGCGCTGGTCAAGGTCGTCTGCAAAGGTGAAAAACGCATCGAAGCGTTACGGATTGCCGACATCTTCCGCGCCCGCGCGGTGGACAGCACGCTCGAATCCTTCGTCTTCGAACTCACCGGCGCGGCGGAAAAGATCAACGCGTTCATCGACCTGATGCGCCCCCTGGGCCTCGCGGATGTGAGCCGCACCGGCGTCGCCGCCATCTCGCGCGGCAAGGACGTCATCGGCGCTTAGACGCCCTACCCCATCAGCCCATGAATATGCCGCGTCAGCTCCAACCCGTGCTGGTCGATGGCCAGACCCATAATGGCTATAAACCCGCCCATCTCCCACGGTAGCCGGAAACATCCTGCAATGATGAACGCGGTGTATACATAACCCGCCAGCGTGATGAACAGCGCATACGTCTCATAGACCGAAGCATCCAGCCCCATCAGCAAACAGGCCACGACGGGCAGCAGGAACAAGGTGGAGGGGATCGTCATCCAGTTATTCACCGTGACGAACCGCATGAAATGCGCCTCGCGTCCGCAGTGCCGGGTCATATAATAGACCACCGCCAGAAACAGCGCCGACGTGATCGCCACCCGCGCGCTATGCAGGGTTAAAAGATACGTGAACGAAAACCCGCCCGAAAACCCGACCAGCACCGAAAGCAGCAAAGGCGCAAGGATCAGGGGGATCAGGAACGATTTGATGGCGGAACCGGGCCGATCGTCGAACCGGGCCATCCCCTCCCGCATGAACAGGGACACTTCGAAACAGCCCAGAAGGCCGGCCTTCCATTCGGCTTTTGAAAAGAGACTCATGGCAAACAACTCGTTTTCTGCAAGATAAATCGGGTTGAGTCTCGCCTGCTTACCGTAAGACGCATAGCCTACGCCTACGAATCAACTATACGCGGGGAATAAGACCGAAATAGGACCGGAAAAGGGAATTTTCTTGCCCGTTCGCACCCGCAAGAACGCTTGTTTTGCTTGATTCTTACCCAAAAAACCTGTTTTATGCCTGTTCTTGCAAACAAGAGAAGAATTGGATCGGAAAAGGTATTCGTCATGGCACAAACCAACCTCGCACAAACCCCGGCGCAAAGCGCTCAGAACAAGCTGAAAGTCTACTACGACAAGGACTGCGATCAGGACCTGGTCAAAGGCATGAAGGTCGTCGTGGTCGGCTACGGCTCGCAAGGCCACGCCCATGCCCAGAACATGAAAGACAGCGGCGTCAAGAACGTCACCATCGCCCTGCGCGAAGGCTCCCCCACCGCCGAAAAGGTTAAAAAAGCCGGATTCGAAGTCCAGACCCCCGCCGAAGCGGTCAAGGATGCCGACATCGTGATGATCCTCGTCCCCGACGAGCTGCAGGCCGACCTCTACCGCGACGAGATCGAGCCCAACATGAAAAAGGGCGCGGCTCTGGCCTTCGCCCACGGCCTCAACGTCCATTTCGGCCTGATCAAGCCCCGCGCCGACCTCGACGTGTTCATGGTCGCCCCGAAAGGCCCCGGCCACACCGTGCGCGGCGAATACCAAAAGGGCGGCGGCGTGCCCTGCCTGATCGCCATCGCGCAAAACGCAACCGGAAAAGCCAAGGATCTGGCCCTCTCTTACGCCTCCGCCGTCGGCGGCGGCCGTTCCGGCATCATCGAAACCACCTTCAAGGATGAATGCGAAACCGACCTGTTCGGCGAGCAGGCCGTCCTCTGCGGCGGCATCTCCGCCCTGATCAAGGCCGGTTACGAGACGCTGGTCGAGGCGGGTTACCCCCCCGAAATGGCGTATTTCGAGTGCCTGCATGAAACCAAGCTGATCGTGGACCTGATCTACGAAGCCGGTCTGGCCAACATGCGCTACTCCATCTCCAACACCGCCGAATTCGGCGACTACACCCGTGGCCCCCGCATCGTGACGGCGGAAACCAAAAAGGAAATGAAGAAAATCCTTGAGGAGATCCAGTCCGGCAAGTTCGTGGAGGAATTCATGGGCGGCAACAAGGAAGGCATCAACCGCCTCAAGGAGCTCCGCGCGGCCGAAGCCCAGCACGACATCGAAAAGGTCGGCGGCGAACTCCGCGCCATGATGCCGTGGATCGGTAAAAACAAGCTGGTTAAAGACTAACCGACTGTTTCCATTAAGATATTTTACAAAAACCCTCCCCTGCGGAGGGTTTTTTCATAAATCATTGCCTCAAAACCCCCGCCTTCTGTATGATAGACGGATAAAAAGAGGCCCAAGGGGTTAAGCGGTGGCGGAAGAAAACGAACAAGTAGCGGCGGCGCCCAGCCCGTGGGAAGTCTACCGGGGGCGGGAGGGCTATAACCGCATGCTCTCCGAAATCCGCGAATCCCTCTACGCCCAAATCCCCGAAGCACGCGGCTCCGTTGAAATCTTCGACCATTTGGCCGACCCCGACCGCGAGATCGCCCGCATCGCCCGCACCTTCGGCATGTCCGTCGAAGACCTTCACAAGGCGATGGGCTACAACGACTACGAGGAATTCAAAAAGGAATTGGGCGGCCAGATGATCGACGCGCACCTGCCCGACGGCCGCTATATCGCGATCTCCGCCGCATGGGACCCCGACAACGACTACGGCGGCGCCGAAAACATGAGCTTCCCGGATATCCAGCGCCACGCCCGCATCATCATCCACGAAGCCCTGCACGGCCTCGACCCGCAACTCCGAAGCGGCCAGCGCCCCGGCGAGGCCGGCTGGGTCATCGGCGCCATGCTGAACACCCGCTCCGCCGAGATGTTCGCCGATATCGGCGCGCAAAACCTGCTCCTGCGCAACGGCGACCGGGCGGAGAACACGCATCGCCTCATGACGAACTACGACACGGCGGCCGCCTTCGGCTCGCCCTACTCCACGGATATCTTCGCCGGGGCCCTGACCCGCTACGACAACGGCCCCTATATGCAGCAGCTCCTGAACGAATACCCCGATGGCCGGGGCCTCCAGAATTTCCGCCTCGAAGGCTGGCGCGAGACGATCGACAAGGTTGACCGGTTGCGCGCAACCGGAAACCCCGAAATCTCAATCGACGGGATGATCCGCAACTACGCGCAAACTTCGTCCTTCCAGTCCGTCTACCGCGTTAAGATCGAGGAGCTGGAGGCCAAGCTTGAGCCCATGCGTGAAGCCCTGCTCAAGGATACCAGTTTCGACAATCTCCGCGACTTCGCCGAATATTATCTGGACGACATGAATTTCCGGGGTTGGCACGACGGCTCCATGAACCGGGCGAACTTCTCCCCCGAATTCAGGACGGCCCTCAAGGCCGTCTACGACGCCAAAATCGAACTCTGCGCGTGGATGGAAAACAACCGCGACCTCTTCCCCGACGCCGCCCGCGTCGCCTCCGCCACGCGCTATATGGTGGGCTACAGCAATACCCATGTTTCGACGCCGCCGCCCACCACCGCCGAACTGACCAACGACATGCTGATGGCCCGCAACTGGCTGCGCCTTAAGGAAACCGGAGATACGTTCTATCAATACGCCGCGCGCGATTTCGCCGAAGCCGCCGAAATGACCGAATATCAGGCCTTCGAGCGCAGCGGCGAAGGCGGAGAATTTAACGATTATTCCCGCCACGAGATCATGCGGCAACTCTTCGAATCCAACCCCGGACTGGCGCAGGCCGTAAGCCGTGGCGTGCCGCTGCGCGACCTCATAACGGTTGACCGCGTGAACCCCGACAATCTGAATGACGACATATACGGCGTGGTCTCGAATATGGATGAAGTCATCGCCCGCCACACCCGCCCGCAAACCGCCCCCGCAGAAAACGCGCCCGAGCCTCAAGTGGCCCCTTTACAACCGCCCGCAAAACCGTAAAGTCGGAACTCGGCGGAAAGCCGTCACAAGACGGCAAAAAGTTTGCGGCATGACCACCCTGACCCAGCAAGACCCACCCAGCGACCGGCTCGTCCCGGCGGTGCTCTATGCGATTGTCGCGCATCTGATGTTCGTCATCATGGGCGCCACCGCCAAATACCTCTCTCAGACCCATCACGTGGTCGAGGTCGCCTTCTTCCGCAACCTTTTCGTCGTGATCCCCTTCTTCGCGATACTGGTCCTGAGCCGCCGCCTCGATCTGCTGAAAACCGGGCGGCCCGTAACCGTGGCCATCCGCGCGATCGTCGGCTCGCTCAGCCTCATCGTCACCTTCGGCGCGCAATCGCTTCTGCCGCTCTCCAACGCCACGGTGCTGCTGTATATGTCCACCCTGCTCACCCCCGCCTTCGCCTATATCTTTTTAAAGGAACGCGTCGGCGCCCACCGCTGGGCAGCCATCATCGTGGGGATGAGCGGCGTTCTGGTCATCGCGGCGCCCAGCAGCCAGATCAGCGCCATCGGCCTCCTGCTCGCCCTGTTCGCGGCCACGCTGCACGCGTCGATGTATACGATGCTCCGCCACCTCAAAAGCGAAAACGCCATCACCGTGACCTTCTATTTCGTCCTCGCGGGCATGATTATTCCGGGCCTGCTTCTGCCCTGGTTCGCCAAGGGCATCGCGCTGGAGGAAGCCTGGCTGTTCTTCCTTGTCGGCGCATCCGGCGGCTTCGCGCAACTGGCCCTGACCAACGCCTATAAATACGCCCCGGCCTCCTTCATCACGCCCTTCGCCTATACCTCCCTGCTCTGGAGCACGCTGCTGGATATGCTCATCTGGCACCACGCCCCCGGCCAGTCCGTCTTCACCGGCGCGACCATCATCATCGCGGCGCAGCTTTATATCCTCCACCGCGAGCGCGTGAACCGCCAGAAGACCACCCACCTCAAGAGCGAGATCCCCTGACATGGGCGAGCCGAAGAAAGATCACCTTCTCGCCGCCGTCGGCTTTGCGCTGTTCAACGCCCTGATGCTCTCGGGCATGAGCCTGTTCGCCAAGCTCCTGCGCGAATATTTCGGCGCGTTCGAGGTGACGTTCTTCCGCAACATCGTCTCGCTGGTTGCCCTGTTCGCGTGGCTGTTCTTCGCAAGAAAGCTCTATATCCTGAAAACCGACCGCCCCCTCTCCCATATGCTGCGCAGCCTGATCGGCACCATCGGGATTGTATTGGGCGCGCAGGCGCTCGGCATGATGCCGCTGGCCGAAACCACGATCCTGCTCTTCACCTCGCCGCTCTTCGTCGTGCTGATGTCCTACCCCGTTCTGGGCGAGCGCGTGGGAATCTACCGCCTCAGCGCCGTATTCATCGGCTTTATCGGCGTGATCATCATGGCCAGCCCCTCCGGCTCGGCGCAGGCGCTGCCCCTGCTCGGAATTATCACGGGCCTGTGCTGGGGCCTGTCCTCGGGCATGGTCGATATCTGCCTGCGCTGGATCGGCAAGACAGAAAACGCAACGACGACGACTTTCTACTTCACCCTCTTCGGCGCCATCGTCTGCGGCATGCACTGGCCGTTCGCAGAGGTGCAGCCCGGCGGCTTTTCATGGAACAGCGCCCTCCTGATCGCGGGGCTGGGCGCGACGGGCCTGCTCTCCCTTCTGGCGAAATCGCAAAGCTTCCGCCTCGGCGAGGCCGCCACCATCGCCCCCATTTCCTACACCATGATCATCTGGGCGATGCTGTTCGATTATCTTCTGTGGGACCGCGTGCCGACCACCAACGTCCTCGCCGGCGCCGCGATCATCGTGGGGAGTAATCTGTTTATTTTGTATCGGGAGATCACGCTGAAAAAGCGGCAACAGTCACCTTAAGATTAACCTGTTAAATCCCGGCTCCAAACCGCTCAGTGAGAACTTTGTCAAATTCAGGAATTTTCTCTTTTGCATACTCATCTATGCAGCCAAAGAGGGCGGAGAAGAGGCAAACCAAACTCAAAATGGACTTCTTCTAATCACAGGCCGGGCTTTTATCCACGATCTCTCCTGCCTCTTCGATCATCACGCAGGATTGCCCTGGGTTGCCTTCGGGAACCTTAACGCCCGCAGGAACGACGAACTTTACGGAATTCGCCCCGCCGTTAAATCCCGGCGGGAATCTAAGCATCTGCTTCGTGACAAGAAACTCCTTCTTGCTTATTTTGATGAGGACACCCTCGGAAACAAGCTTTGCTATGCCAGCCATCTGCGGTAAAATCTGATAATTCTCTGCAGGCATATCGGAAACTACCCTAGAAGCATCTAATTCAGCTAATCCTCCAGGATAATCACTCAAAAAGATATCCCATAACTCTTTATCATAGCCCGGCGGAGTGGGTATTTTATAGGGGTTATATGAGTTTCTGTGCCTGTTAGAAAGTGTATGACTTTTTTCCTGCAGCTTTTGCCGTTTTTGCACAAGGTCTTCAGACTCCGATGAAGCGGTTAGTCCGGGCTCAATCGGATTGGGTGCAGCTGGGGCGTGGCTATCCTGAGCAACACTTGGGATCGGAGTAAAGCTAACGTCGCCTTGAGATATCACGATATCACGCACATTTCCTGTGCGTAGGAAATTAGGAAACCTTCCCATTAACATCCTGATTTTGCCGCGGACGCGCCAAAGTTCGTGCCCTTCATTAAAATGAGGAAAGCATCTCTGCGACAGGAAGGACACCCGATCCCTAGGAATACCGGTAACGCCGCTGCCGGATTTTTCGTTTTCATTTTGGTAATGACTGCTGACACTGACATGCTTGATCGCATCCGTATGCCCCGTAAAGCGCCATATTATGGGATCGCTGCTGCTAACGACAAGGTAAAGGGGATTTTTGTTATCCTGTACGTTTACGTTTACGGCCCTTGTCACCTGCTCCTGTCCCATAGCCGTAACCGTGGAAAGGGCTAACCCCTTAATCACGCCTATCCCCAACAAAGTTAGGTCTTTTGAAACAGGTTCAAGTCTGCAGGAACTGTCGGCCGTGCGGTCTGATAGGCCATACATCGCAACAACTTTGGAGTAGATTTCTCGCTCCTCCACATCGACGTATCCGTCAGCGTTCTTATCAAAAAACGCATACACGGAAAGCGCCTGCTCCTCCAGCTCCCGCGCTGTTAATTGTCCGTCCTTGTTGGGATCGAGAAAAAGATACTGCTCATACTGCCCTGTCTCACGTTCAAGAGCTTTTCTTTCATCTTGTAAACCGAGCGTTCCCATCTCTTGATAGGAGAGAACCAGATCTTTATTGACATCAAATTCACGAAAATACTCGCGGCGCTGGTCCACAATACGCTTCTTTTCTTCTTCTATTTTTTTCTGATCCAAACGACCACCGAACTGCGTGTTTCTCGCTTGCTCAGAGGATATGCTATCCCATTCCTGAAGCGTTACTTGCGCATCAAGATTGTTATCGTTGTTAAGTAGCTGGAAAAGCTGTTTCCTTCTTGCTTGAAGGAGGGCCGCTTCTTTCTTCTTAGCAAGATCGTCCTGCGTAAGGCTGTAAGCCTCGCCGCCGTTCGTCCTTAAAAATTTCATGACTCGCGTCATATACTCTTCCTTGGCGATAGGCTGGAGCAGGAGATTGCGTAGGACCGCCGGCATGGAAACCATTTCTTCTGCAATCCGGTCGAAAGCCTCTTGCTCTTCCTGCGTCAGAGGCTCGTCAAGTATCCGAGGATTATGAGGATCGATTGCAAAAACCGAAGAAAATGACAAAAATGTGACTAAAAATGTAAATAATACAAACCGCATACTCTTGTCCTTGGCCTAAAAATATCAAGCTCATAAAAACATAATTGAGTAAGCCAGTACAAAATAATTATAAGCCTTCAAACGCTTTATACTGAGGCTTAAAAGTACCGTAATATCGCAAATGGCGCACCTCGAAGGAGAGACTTCGAACGCGCTTTTCGAGGAATTAGCCAACTGGAACCACCAACTTCAAGATAATAACGTCCAGTTCGAGGAGCCGTCCCCATGACCGGCTCCCCCCATCCGATCAAACCACCATCCCTTGTGCCCACCTTTCGGGTTGCCGCGTCCGGGGAAGCTGAACCGCCTCGCAAACGCGCTCCCAAGGACCGGCCTTTCTGCCTCCGCCTGACCCGTGCCGAACGGGAACGGCTGGAAGAAGAGGCCGGGACCATGCCGCTCGGGGCCTATATCCGGGAACGGCTCTTCGGGGCGAACTCCGCCCCGCGCCGCAAGCGCCGCCGTCCCGCTGTCGATCAAACCGGGCTGGCTAAGGTGCTCGGGATGCTGGGAGCCTCAAGACTGGCTGCGAACGTCAACCAGCTCGCTAAGGCCGCAAAGCTCGGCCTGATCGCCGGGACTGCGCCTGAACTCATCAAGCAAATCATGGATGCCTGCGAGGATATCCGCACCATGCGCAACGCGCTGCTGTCCGCCTTGGGCATGTCCTTGGAGGATGGTCCGTGATCTTCGTCGGGAGCCAGCGCAGCGGTGCCAAAGACCTCGCCCTTCATCTGATGAAGGAGGAGAACGATCACGTCACAATCCATGAAGTCCGGGGCTTTGCCTCGGAAGACCTGCTCTCCGCCCTTCGGGAAGCTGAAGCGCTCTCCAAGGGCACACGATGCAAGCAATATCTCTTCTCGCTGTCCCTCAATCCGCCGCCTATTGAGGTGGTCGATACGCAAACCTTCGAAGCCGCCATCGACCGCGCCGAAGAGAAGCTAGGGCTTACAGGCCAACCCCGCGCCATCGTCTTCCATGAGAAGGAAGGCCGCCGCCATGCTCACGCGGTCTGGAGCCGGATAGATGCGGATGAAATGCGCGCCGTCCCGCTCCCCTTCACGCACCGCAAGCTGCTCGACCTCTCGCGCGAACTCTATCTTGAACATGGGTGGCGGATGCCGGACGGGCTGGCCAAGTCCGGCGCGCGCGATCCGGTGAATTTCTCCCTCGCCGAATGGCAACAGGCCAAACGCGCCGCTTCCGATCCCAAGACCATTAAGTTCGCTTTCAAGGAGGCGTGGGCCATCTCGGACTCCAAGGCCAGCATCGTTCAGGCGCTCAAAGAACGCGGCTTCATCCTCGCCCGAGGCGACCGGAGAGGCTTTGTCGCCATCGACCGCCAAGGGGAAGTCTATGCGCTTGCTCGCTGGACCGGCCTCAAAACCAAAGACGTGAAGGCAAGGCTGAGCGATCCCAAAGACTTGCCCACAGTCGAAGAGGCGCAAGCCCAGAACGCGCGGGAAATGACCCCGGCGCTCGAACGGCTCCGCACTGAGCTGGAAGCCAAGCGCGCACAGGCCAAGGAGGCCGCGCAGCAGCAACGCATCGCGCTGGTCAAACGTCAGAAGGCCGAACGCCATGCGCTCGAAACCAAACAGGAAGCGCGGCTGATTGCTGAAACTAAAGACCGGCAATCCCGTTTCCGGTCGGGCTTGTCGGGCCTATGGGACCGACTGCGCGGCGAACATGCAAAGATCAGGGATCGCAACGCGCTCGAAGCCTATGACTCCCTCCTACGCGACCGGCAGGAAAGGGATGCGCTGATTGCCGCGCATCTCGATCAGCGCGGAAGCCTGAAACTCCTGCAATCCAAGGAGGCCGAACGGTTTGAGCAGATCGAACGCGATCTTAAGCGCGATAGAGAGCACATTTCCTCCTTAGACGGACGCACAAAAAACGACGCAATTTCGAGACTGTCATTTGATCGAACAATTGGATAATTTCACTAGCTCGGCAAGCGTTTCACTATTCTGGCCGCGAATTTACTGCCGCGAAGCAAACGCCTCCATGCGGTCCTGCAAATCCTTAGAAGTGGTGAGTAGCTTCTGCGCGAGAGACAAAGTCGTCGCGCTACAAGCACTGGTCTCTTCGGCTGCTCTTTGTACACCGGAAATGTTGTAAGCAACCTCTTGTGTAGCGGCGGACTGCTGTTCGACGGCTCCAGATATTGCTGTGCTATTTTCGCTAATACGATCAATGGTAGATGAGATATTCCGAATGGCACTCGCTGTTGAGTGGCTCACATCCTGAATGCTACGCATCTGAGCATCAATTTCGTCGGTGGCCTTGCTGGTTTCGGTAGCCAGTGACTTAACCTCTGAAGCCACAACAGCGAATCCTTTTCCCGCTTCGCCA
Organism: uncultured Pseudobdellovibrionaceae bacterium; assembly: GCA_964583335.1. Lineage (GTDB taxonomy): Bacteria > Pseudomonadota > Alphaproteobacteria > Micavibrionales > Micavibrionaceae > JAGNKE01. The sequence continues at coordinate 70,113 of CAZOVG010000008.1, forward strand.
GCTCGCGCCGCTTCAATTGTGGCATTGAGGGCGAGCAAGTTGGTTTGGTTTGCAATATCCGAGATCATGGTCGTTATCTCACCCACCTTCGTAGCCACGCCGATTAGGTTAGTTACAAGCTCTTCAGCTTTCTTCGCCTCTTCAACGGCCTCGCCGACAATCTTCGTTGAGTTGCTGACCTGCTCTGCTATTTCTGTAACTGAGGCGGAGAGCTCTTCTGTTGCCGTAGCAACGGAATTGGACTGAGCGCTTGTCTCCTCAGCGGTGGCTGACAATGTTTGAGATGTCATCTCTATTTCATTCGAAGATGACGTCACAATGTTTGCCAGAGACAAAACATCCTCTGTGAGTCTTCTGTTTTCGATAATTCTATCGGTAATATCCGTGGCAAACTTAGTGACCTTGTAGGGCCGGCCGCTGGGGTCGAGGATCGGGTTGTAGGAGGCCTCGATCCAGATTTCCTTACCGCCCTTGCCGACGCGCTTGTATTGCGCGACCTGAAACTCGCCCCGGTTCAGCTTGGCCCAGAAATCCTTGTACTCCGTGCTAGCCGCGAACGTGGGATCGGCGAACATGCTATGGTGCTTGCCCTGAATTTCATGGAGATCGTAGCCCATGACGGAGAGAAAATTCTTGTTGGCGGAGATGATGGTACCGTCCATCTTGAAGTGGATAACGGCTTGTGAGCGGCTTATTGCGCTCGCAATACCCTGGAGCTCAGCCTGCTCCATTTTCTTCTGCGTGATGTCGGTCGCGTATTTCACGACCTTGTAAGGCCGTCCGCGCTTATCGAACACGGGATTGTATGAGGCCTCGATCCAGATCTCCTTGCCGCCCTTGCCGATGCGCTTATATTCCGCCGCCTGAAACTCGCCCCGGCTCAGTTTGGCCCAAAATTCCTTATACTCCGCGCTTTTGGCATATTCGGGGTCAACGAACATGCTGTGATGCTTGCCGCGAATTTCGTCCAAGCTATAGCCCGTCGCGTTCAGGAAATTTTCGTTGGCCGTGATAATCGTACCGTCGAGATTGAATTCAATCAATGCTTGAGATTTGCTGAGTGCCGCTAACCTAGCCGACATTTCAGCGGGGCCACCAAAATCCTTCTTCGATCTATAAATCAGTACATTTGTGCTGTTTGTCATTGTATTTCTCTAATGAAAGCAAGTTTGAAAATGTGAAATTTAAAGTGTACAGAGGATTATATCACAGACCGAAATGGCTCACTTTGTTAGGCAGAACATAAATAGAAAATATTCACATGAAAGTTTTTGCAATATTCGTTTTGCGTAATTTCTTGTTCGTGATGGTTATTGAGGCAAAGTGGCCGGTTCTAATAAACGGTCAAAGCGTGTGTACGCGAGCGACAAACAGTATCGCGATCTACTGAAAACTGGAGGCGGACTCTTTTTCTTTTTATGGAAAGGCGTAGAATCCTCTCATGTCGATCCTCGATGATATTCTGAATGAAGCTGAGCGCCGTGCCCGCCGCCTACCTCGCGCCAAGCGGATTGCCGCTTCGATGCTGGATAATCCCGCGCTCTTGCATCGCGTCGTCTACCGCCAGAGCCGCAGCCTGTGGGCGGGGCATTTGTGGGCGCTGAACTTCTGGACGGATACGCTGGGAGCTTATGTCGATCTTTGGCATGAACGGCATGACTATTTCGAGGCTCAAGGAACGCCCGCCTTCGATCAAGTAACGCTGGCCTATGCGCGCGCCACCATCACGCCGGAGCGCGAATTGCCCAAATTCATGCGGCAAAGGCCGGGAAGCGTGTACTTGCGTCTGCCGCGCGAGAATTTGTTCTCGCGCCTCAAGGCTACGCCCTCGGAGGAAATTCCGTTGCATGAATGGCCGTGGCTCTACTTCTATTTCGCCGAACAAAGTGCGCGCGGCTATTTCCCGCCCGATAAGGCATGGCCTGTGGCCATCGCGGAAGCGGGATACTGGACGGCCTTGATGCTCAAGACCCGCAACACGGATGAAACGGCGCGGCGGCTCGGTATGAGCAGAACGAAATTCCGTGCGGCTATCGCCAAGGCGCGGCGTCTGGCCGAATGGCCGGAAGCCGAGAACGTCAAGCGCACCAAGGATGAGTTCTTGCGGCGGCAAGAAGGCCATAGAACGCGCCAAAAGCCCGTGCGCATCATTCCCGAAGGCGCGCCGTTCTGATGCGCCCGGAATTGCCGACACCGGAGGAATCCGTCCTCGCCGATCTGGAAACTCTGCTGATCGCCTTGGGCATGCATCCCATGTTCATGCGTCAGCCCTTCAAAATCCTGCGCCAGAACCTGCGGGAGATGAAAGCGGATCGCCTGACGCCGGATATCGTGGCGCTCAAGGAACGGGTTGCATTTATGACGGATGCAGAATTGTACGCGGCATGGGGCGCACTCCATAACCCGTTCCGCCTGCAAGACCGGGTGCTGAATTGAGCAAAGGGCCGCCGCACCGGATTGATGAAAAGCAGCGGGTGCAGATTCTAACCCTGCTCGGAGCGGCTCGCCGTGTCGCTGCGCGGCAGTTCAATGACTACGATGCCGACATTGCGGCCATGTATTGGGTAGGCTGGCACGTCTCGAATGTGCTGAAACTGCCGTCGCCGCTGATCCGGCTGGCGATTGTACTGGAACGCGATCCCTACAGGCTGGTGGATACGATTGGCGCGTATCAGGTGCTCAAAGCCCGCGAACCGGAGTGCTGCGAACGGGCATACCCTGAGTTTCTGGGGCTGTACGATCAGATGACGCGAAGGCCGCTCTACACGGTCGGCTAAGCGGCGCTTTCGCCAAGCGTTTCAGCCCTGCCAGAAAATATGTACTTCCTCGAAGCCCGTCTCGATGGCGAGGATGTCGGTCATTTCCAGATCGCGGGCCATGCGCTGCCAGTCGATATAATATTGAATGCTCTCGGGGATTTTCGTGGTCTCCTCGGTGATCTCCTGCGCGTAATCGGCAACGGATGAATAGACGCCGCAATAGCGGTCTTCTATCGCTTCGCGCGCTTCCCCGGTATCGCCGAAATGCTCCAGCAGCCTCGCGCCAAGCTCTCCATGTTCCGCGATGAAGTCAGCCAAAGCGCAAATGTTTTCGATCCCTTCGTATTCGCTTATGGATAGCCCTTCAAAGCCTTCGTGGTCATGGAGCGCGTATTCCTCTGCGCCGGGGATCGGAGATTCGGCGAGCATCGCCTTGATGCCCTCCCAGATATGATCCTCGCCTTGCGTTGCGTCGATCCAGCGCCCATGCAGGATGCCGTTATTGTAAGCGGCCAGACACGCCACATAGATTTTGATGATTGCAGTTTCGTCCGTCATCGGAGGGTTTCCTTTCAATAGGAAGGGGTTGCTCATGCAACCCTGCCTTCCGGCGAGGATGGGGTTAGCAAGCGCAAGGAGGCTCCGAACGAGGGTCCGCGCCAACGGCGTGGATGCGTTGGGATGCCTTGCGTGCGCGAGGGGCGAAGCCCCATAGCTCTTAATCTTCTTGATCGCGCGAAGGAACGAAGCCGCATGGCGGAGACGCTTGCGGCTTCGTTCACGAGAGCCTGACGCGGCTTGGCCGGGCCGCGCTACTGATAGTCTGTAGACTCAAAGGCATCGAATCGTTGAACCTGCTTGAAAGGATTCGTCTTTCAGGCAGAGGGAATGTCGCCAACTAAACTCAGAAAACCCAGCAAGTCGCTGATCGGGACGCTCGCCGAGAATATTCGGCGAATGCGTCACGAGCGCGGCCTGTCGCAAGAAGAGTTGGCGGACATTTGCGGCCTGCACCGGACGTATGTCGGTTCGGTTGAGCGCGGCGAGCGCAATGTCACGCTGAGTTCGATGGAGCTTTTAGCCAAGGCGCTGGGCGTCTCCGTTGTTGATTTGCTGACCCCTGAGGACTGATGACGACGCCTGCACCGCCCACTGATCCGCAACGATACGTTTCGGCCATCCGCGCAAAGCGCCTCAGCATTTACGACCCCATTGCGGTTGGCGATCCGACCTACTGGATTCCCACACCTGAATTGCAATCGCTTCTGGATGCGGGGCTGCGCGGCCTGTCTCTGGCGGGATTGCCGCTGCGCACCCGCTCGAAAGTCGTCAAGACGCGCGTATGCGAGGTTCTGGGTTATCCGGTTCCCTCATCGTTCAAGAAGACCCAGCCGCGCTTTCCCGGTCAGATGTTTGATACCTATACGCAGAAGTCGAACAACTTGCAGGTCTGGAATGAAGAGCTATCGGCCTCGCGGCGTTATGTGATCATCCGCATTTCCGATGCTGATGTGATCACGCGCGTAAAAGTCGTCACAGGCGATACGCTGGCGCTGCTCGATACGACCGGAACGCTGACCCGCAAATATCAGGCGCGCTGCATTCCGGGCGCACACGCTACGGAGTTGATCGCCGCCAAGGATACGGACAGACTTCTGTCGTTCGTTACGCCGGATGTTGATCTGGGCCGCATCGCTACGCCCGTTCTCCATCCGGCTGCTGGCCAGATTCTGCCGATTGAAGCAGTCTTTGCGCGCCTATCCGCTCTGGTCGGCAAAGGCTTTGCGGATGCCGGGGCCGATCAGGAACGCAACCGGGGCGCGGCCTTGCATCGTCTGGTCTGCGAGGCTCTGGGCTATCGCTCGTATCAGGATGACGGACAGTTTCCCGATGTTCGGCACCAGCTTCTTGAAGTGAAGCTGCAAACCTCGCCCACCATTGACCTCGGGCTTGTGACGCCCGAGAGTGTTGAACCGCTGGACGTGCCGATGATCGGTGGCCAGCAAATCCGGCATTGCGATGTGCGGTACGGGATATTCTACGCCTCCATCGAAAGCGGGATGGTCAAGCTGACGCATTTCTTCCTGACCACAGGGGCGGCGTTCTTTTCGCGCTTTCCGCAGTTTCAGGGAAAAGTCCTGAACGCCAAGCTCCAGATCCCGCTACCCGCTGATTTCTTCGACACCTAGGCCAAACGCCCGCCAGATTAGCTTGTCCAGTTCCTGCTCCATGCCTTGCGTCCCCGGCGCGTGGTTGGCCTCAAAGATCGCTTTGGCGCGGGCGATAATGTCCTTTGAAAGCGGCAGGGCCGGGTCAGGCAAGGGAAACTGCTCGACATATTGGGTGATGAAACGCCGCCGCCCCGCGTAGAGCTTGTTATTGAAGCGGTGATCGTAGAACGCCTCGGCAAAGGTTGAATTGGCAACCGCTGCGGCAAGCCAGAGAAGATCGGCGTCATCTTGGCGACTGGCCACAAGCCAGTAGCAATCACCATTGACCACGGAGCCATCCAGATCGATCCAGAAGGTCGGGCGCTCGGAAATATCCCGGAAGACGAGCTTGGGTGAGCTCCATGCTTGCGGGTCTTGCGGCACCCAGAGTTCATACCAGCGCCGTCCGGCCTCGATCACATACGAGCGGCTTTCCAGCGCCGCGCGATGCGATTCCAGATAGGCGCGGCTCTTAGGGAAATTCTCAAGCGGGATGGCTTGTCTGCTCCCCTGCACGACTTCATGCGGGTAGAGAATAGCGCGATTCTTTTTGGGCAGGGTTGCCCGGAAGCGTCCGGCTCCGTGATGGGTGGTCAAAGGCCGCAGAAGCTCGGGCTGGTCTGCGCCGAAGGCGATCTCCCAATCGTGCCGGATGAACACCTTGTCCGCGCACGTTTTCACGCCCACGCGGATTTTGCCGATTTCGCCAAAACGCTTCCATGTGTGGCGGTCAACCGTGGCCATCCACTCATCGCCGGATTCCGAGGCCAGCCGCCAAACATCGCCGTCATGGCCGGAGCCGTCCAGAACGCCGTGCCGCACACAAAACCGCCGCCCGTCCTCGATCTCCACGACGCCCTCATGGGCTAAGGCTTCAATCGGATCGGCGACGCGCGTTGCGGGGTCATCCTTGACTTCATAGATCGCTGTGAAGCTTGGCGCATCGTCGGAAGGAGACGACATTCCCCGCGCAACAAGCACTGCGGGAAGGACAGCAGCATTGAAAAGCTTGGTATCCCCCAAGTCCCAGATTTGGCGAAGGTCGAACTGCTGCCGCAAGGCGGTACGCAAAGCGCCGCCTCCCTTGGTGGTCATAAAGCGGTTGGAGACGATGATTCCCGCCGCGCCGTCCGGGGCCAGCACCTGCGCCATGCCCAGAAGAAACGCCTGATACAAATCCACACGCCCGGTCAGGCCGAACGTGTTGGCAAGCTGCTGTGCGCGTTCCGAACCCATGATCTGGGTGCGCACATAGGGCGGATTGGCGATAATCAGGTCGTAGGTTTGGGCCTCGCTCCGGGACGAAAACAAGGACGGCGCAGCTTCATTGCCGTTGGCGTCCAGAACAAAGTCAAGGAAATTGCCGCGTGTCAGTTCAAGCGTGGTCTTGGGGCAAGCCGCTCGGATACGCCGCGCGGCTTCATCCAGCGCCGAGACGTTGGTATCAAACCCGCGAACGCTCAAGACTGCCTTCGTCTTGCTCTTGAGGGCGTCCAGAAGCGCCAGCACAAGCGCGCCGTCGCCAATGGCGGGATCAAGAATCGTGATCGACGCACGGCCTTCAAGATCGGCGTTCTCGACGATCCGCTCCGCCACGAACCGCGCCAGAGTCTCGGGCGTATAGGTTGCGCCGTGGGCTTTTTCGGCGTCAACGCTCTGATAGCGGCGGGCGGTGTCCTGAACGGCGAGTGGCTGCATTCGGTCCTCGAATCTATGTGCTACTCATAGTGTTCTTGTTCGGGTGCTGGGTCAAGTCGCAATTCCATGCGATCCCGAATATTCCCCAGAAACCGCTCCGCATGACACGATGTGATTCGCGAACGCGAAAATGAACGCATCCAAGGGCGGCGCCCCAGCCGCCGGGTCCAGCTTCGGCAAGCTGGTCAGGTGTCCAGAGGGCTGGAACGCTCTCTGGCCGGTGCGTGTGCAGAGGGAGCGGCGGAAGCGCCCTTTGCTCGTGGGTTCAGGGGCGCGAAAGCCTCTGATGCAGGGCCTTGGGCGGCACACGCCCGGTCGTGGTCCAGCGGCGAACGCGCTGGCGGTATCCAAACGGCGGACGGTTGGCCCCTCGGGAGAGTCTGGGTGTCGGGGCACGAAGGCCCTGACCAGTGATGAAACGGCTGCACGTTTCACTGGCGCGATTCGGCTCGATGCCGTCTGAGCGCCACAGGCCGGAGGGGATGCAACGGGGAACGCGCGAGCGGGTTCCCCTTGCCAAGGGGGCATTGTCATACAATGCACACCTTGCGCGTAATCTGAACGACACAAGCACGCTGTCATACAATTCGGTCTTTGTATTACAGGCAGGCTCCAACCTCTTATTCGTCGGCTGCCACCCGCTCGCACCTTAACCTGATCTTGGCGCGGCTGCCCGAAAGATGGTATCCCAACATTGCGCCGCTGACGGGAGCGGCTGATTCCTGAAAGTTTGGGCATGGCGACCAAGACCAAACCGCGCGCAAAGACGATCACGGCCCTAAAGGGACAAAAGCCGGGTGTCACCAAGCTCGCGGCGGATACGTGGGTCATCCCGTGCGGACTGCTGGACGATTGGGATGAGCCGGAAAGTGAGTATGCGCCCACCGTGAAGCGCGCCGTTCTAGACGGATACGCGCTCACCTATGCGCTGCTGGGCGAGCAGGATGAAGCCACCGGCGAACGGCGCGCTTCACTCGCCCTCAGCTTCCGGCCAGAGCCTTCGATCCGCAATATCCGCCTGATTGCAATGGCCGATGCGCTCAAGGGACTCGCTCATGTCAAAGGCGAGTTTCCGGGTTTCGATGCATTCCGCAAGAAAGACAGTGAAACCGGCCCCACAGGCGATCCCATCACCATTCAAAGGACTGTGCGCAAAGACAAATCCCGATTTTCTTGCACGGTCGCCTCGGAATTTTTTACAATCGCCTTCGATTACGATTTCACGAAACATCTAATTTCGCGGTTCAGATATTCACCGCAGCCGGATTTGAAAGAGACAAAGACTGGAAAGCGCAGACCATACAGACAACGCGGCGAACTTCCCGATCCCGAGTCGTCCCCTCGCGCCGAAGTGAATCGCCAAGACGCAAAATTCCAGACCCGTATCAGCAAGGACTCCTCCGACAGGGTGGACGCCTTCTTGCGCGCCTCGGGCCTCAAAAAGAACGAGATGACCGAACGCGCGCTTGCCGAATTTATCGAGCGCCATGCCGACGAGTTCGGGTATGAGCCGGATTCCTGAAATAGTGTGATCCCACTATCTTGAAATGTCATCCCACTAACGCTATGTTCCCTGCGTAGGCCCTGCACTCGGGCTGGGCCGCGCAAGGGAAGCCGTCATGGGCGCACTCTTCACGACCCCGGTTCGCCAAGCCTCTTCGGTGGGTCATCGCCGCGCGGCCTTTCTCGCTGGGTTTCGCTCTGAACATTCCGATCTGACGCTGGCGCTGCGGCGTCTTCGCAGCAGCAGGCCCGATTTCTCACCTTCACAGCTTGAGCGGATCGTCGCCTCCGGCGTTGCGGAAATGGATGCGCTCGCCGCGCAAAGCGCCGCTCAATTCGAGCGCCTTAGCCAAGCGCGGCTTCATGCGTACCGGGCGCATAGGGCCTTTCAGGATGAGCACGGCCTCACAACTCCCGCCAAGACGCCGGACATGCTGTCTGCGCTCCTTGTGCTGATGATCTGCGGTCTCGCTGAAGCCGCGTTCACCGCCGTGCTGATGATCACCGGCGGCAAGATGACGATCCTTGAAGGCTTCGGCTATGGCGCGACGGTCGCCGCCGTCAATCTCGCCGTGGGCACGCTCACCGGATTTCTGCCACTCCGGTATGCGGGCTTCAAGCGCAACGCGCCTAACCCGCAGCCGCGCGACGCCATGATCCGCGCCGTCTCAACGGGATCATTCGCTTTTGCGATGTTCGTCCTGACGGTTCTGCATTTCGCGGCGGCGCGGGTTCGCGTCACCGGCTCGGCCACCAGCATTTTCGATTTCTCGGCTGTCAGTTTCGGCGCGACGTTTGCCGATTATTACGCGCTCGGCGTGATGGCGATTGGCGCGGTCGGTGCGGTTCTGGCTATCTACAAAGGTTTTAACGGCTTCTCCGATCCCGTACCCGGCTATACCGACTCCCGCCGCTCCGCAGGCGAGCGCATTGATGCGGAAGGGCAGGATGCCCATGACAACGCGCTCGCCTCTCTGGCGGAAATGTTTGCGCGAACGGGCGATGAGGCGGACTCCCTTCTGGCCGATGCCGATGAACGCATACGCTCGTATGCCGATCAGCATGATGCGCTCGCCCGCCGGATCGCTGTTCATAACGGCCTGATCGAAACCGCCTGCGATGATCTCAAGCTGGCCGTTCAGGATGAAGCAGCGCGGCAAAGCTTCATCGCCGGACAATCCCAAGCGCCGGAGCCTCTGCGGCTTCAAGAGCTGGAAGCGCTCACACTTCCTGATCTGCCGGATGATGAAGCTGGTGTGGCTATTCCTGCCATGCCGCAAGCCGACGCCTTCACGCGCTTGCAAGCCGCGCATGATGCGGGGGCCTCAATGATCCGCAGCGCCTTCAACGCCTTCCTGACTGATCTCACCCGCTTTGATTTTCACCCCGGTCCAAAGGAGATTCCCAATGCGGACCACGCGCTCCCCAACACGCAAAGCCTTCCAAAGAAGCGCGCCAATGGCCATGCGCCGCCGCTCCACGCCGGGAAGTAACGCCCGCATGGTCAAGACCGGCGCGTTGATCGCATTGCCCGTGATCGTGGCTGGAGTCGGCGCACTGGTGATGGGCGAAGCCCTGAAGGAGCCGCGTATCGGCCAAGACTTTTGTTACGCAAGTAACGGCCCACGTCCGAATGCGGCATTCTTCGTCGATGTGAGTTTCACGGGCGATACAAGCGCAGCACAGGATCGCGATCTGACCCGCGCGCTCAATGACGCTTATTCCACGCTTCCGGCCAATGGGCGGCTTTCAGTCTTCACGACCGCTAACGCAGTCGTTGGCTCGTTGCCGGTTCCCGTGCTGTCTGTGTGCCGTCCACCGGCAAACGAGCAAGAACAAGATGCGCTGGGTCTCGGCTCCAAACCTGCGCCCTATCTCAGTCATCAAGCCCAAGAAGCGCGTAACGCTTTCGCTGCGTCCGTCGCGGCGCTGCTCGCCCAAGCCAAGGACCGCGAGCAAATCGCCAAGGACAGCCCCATCCTCGAACAGGTGCAGGGGATTTCACGCTATCGGTTCGACGGGCCGCTCAAATCCCTGACGCTCTATACGGACGGCCTGCAAAACTCGGAATCCTTCCAGTTCTGCCAGAGCCAAGGGCACATGCCGCCTTTCGCGCTCTTCGCGCAAAAGCCCGGATACCGTTTCCTCAAGCCTGAACCGTTTGAGGGCGTGGCGGTCAACGTATTGCTGATCGAGTTCGGAACGCTGCCCTCAAGCGTTCTGCCCTTCTGCACGTCTGATGAGGTTCGCGCCTTCTGGCCGGATTATTTCCGCAACAATGGCGCGGCCTCCGTCCAGCTCTCCCGCCTGCGTTACGGGGGGCTGTGATGGTCCTCGCGCGCTCCCCGCAACAACCCGGACCGCCGCTCTGGCTCGCACTGATCCTGTGGTGTGTCCGCATGGCGTTTCTGGCTGTGATCTTCGCATGGATCGGGCGGGCCTTCGTGCTGCTCGAAAGTCAGAGGGATGTGTACGCGGCCTTTCAACGGGGACTCTTTCTGGTGCCCGATACGCTCGCTCTTGCATGGCAAGCGGTTCTAGAGTTCACCGCGCCGCTGCGGGATCGGCTATTCCCGCCGCAACCCGTGTTCATCGGCGTAGAGTCAACGCCGCCAGACGCTCCGGCCTCTTCGCCAATATCATTCTCTCTTTCGCCTGCGCTTATTCAAACCTGTCTCTGGATCGCCGGTGCGCAAGCGCTGGTCACACTGTGGGCGCTGATCGCCCGCAGCGACGCGGCGCGCATGTGGGATGGACCCGGCGCGCTGGCCGTTCTAGAGCCGCGCGCGCGGGTCGTCTTCTATGGCTTGCCGCTCGCACTGGCGGCCTATGAAGCCTACCGCGTTTGGGAAGTCAGCACGGGCGAAGCGCTGCTGATCGCCGCCTTCACCCTGATCCTGCGGCTGCTCCCGTGGCTCGTGGGCTTGCCGTTCTGGATCGCCGAAGAGGTGCTGGGCCTGAACTTCACTTCGCTGCGCACGCTTTCATTCATCCCGGCGTTCCTCCCGCGCAAAGATCAGGCTTCGTCAAAGCCGGTGACCTCTGCGCCCGATGCGCCGCGCCCGGATTATCCCGCTTCCCTCGCGCTGTTCGGCCTGAAGCCGGACTGCTCGCCAGATGATGCGATGGATGCGTACCGCGCGCATCTGCGCATGAACCATCCGGGACGTGGCGGCGCGAACGAGCATTTGAAGACTCTCAACGCCGCGTTCGAAACCATCAAGCGTCAGCGGGGGTGGGCATGACTTCTTTGCACTTCCCGCGCGGACTCGAAAGCACGGCGCACGAGGCGATGCTCGCGACGGCTCGTTGGGCGGATGAGGATGAACGCGCGGGCCTCATGGCATCCGGCATACTGGCGTATGCGCCGGGTTCCTTCTGGCTGGCGCGTGATCCCGCAAGCGGCCAACCCTGCGGCGTGATGGATGATCGGCATATCGTCACCATCGCCGGATCGCGCGCGGGCAAAGGCCGTTCGGGCATTATCCCCAACCTCTGCCTTTATCCCGGCTCGGTCGTCTGTATCGACGCCAAGGGCGAGAACCTCAAACGCACGGCGGCGCGGCGCGGACACGGCACGGCCAGCATCGAGGGGATGCATCAACAGGTGCGCGCACTGGCTCCGTTCACGGAAAGCGCGGTGCCCTTGGAATATCGCGCGACCTTCAATCCGCTGGCGCTGGTCGATCCCGACTCCGATGAGGCGGTAGAAACGGCGGGGCTGATCGCCGACGCGCTTGTTATGTCCGGCGAAGCCAAGGACGCGCATTGGGATGAAAGCGCCCGTGCATGGATTGAAGCGGTGATCCTGCTGGTGGCTGCGCATCCGTTACTCGCAAACAAGCGCGATCTCGTCACCGTGAAACGGCTGATCAAAGGCACGCTGCGCCTCGACCCTTTCGATGATCGCCCGCCGCATGAACAGCTTTATGAAGCGATGGAACGGATGGCCGATCTTGGAATTGTCGGCGAAGTCATCGCCGGGGCGGCTTCCTCGATGCAGGGCATGGGCAAGGATGAGCGCGGCTCGGTTCTCTCCACGGTCAGCCGCAATCTCAAATTCCTGGACTCGAAAGGCATTCAGCGCTCGCTCACCGGAACGAATGACTGGAGCCTTGATGATCTGAAGACCGATCCGCACGGCTTTACGCTCTATTTGGTGCTGCCTCTGAGGTACATGGCCACCCATGCGCGCTGGCTGCGCCTGATCGTCGGCCTGCTGGTTGCGCGCATGGAAGCGCTCGATGGGCAGCCAGCATCGGGGTTCCCGGTTCTAGCCGTGCTGGATGAAGCCAATGTCCTCGGGCATATGCGCACCATCGAACAGAGCGCGGGCTTCATGGCCGGATACGGCCTCAAGCTCTGGACCGTCTGGCAAGACCTCTCGCAGCTCAAGCGCCATTACCGCGAAAGCTGGGAGACGTTTCTGGGCAATGCGGGAACGCTGGTCTTCTTCGGCAATACCGATCTCACCACGCTCGATCATATCGCCAAGCGCCTCGGTCAGACGGAAATCCTGCAAACCAATATCAATCACACGCAAAGCCGCAGCGTCGCCAAGCGCGACCTCTCGGCCTTGGAGAAGATCGCCCGCGCGCAAGGGGGTGGCGGCGTCGAAGCGTTCCTGAAGCGCTTTACGGTCGAATCCGGCGCGATTGGCGAAACCATCACCGAAACCGCATCAACGGCCCGCTCGCAAACAAAGGTGCGCACGCCGCTGATGACGGCGGATGAAGTGGCGCTGTGGTTCGCCCGCGAAACCAGCCTGCAAATCGTCTTCATCGCAGGGCTAAGGCCGCTCGCCCTCAAGCGCACCGATTACGACCGCGATCCCGCCTTTGCGGGCAAGGTCGCCACTATTCTTCACCCCCAGCCTGAAAGGAAAACAGAATGAGTAAATCGTATGAGAGCAAATCCAACGAGCGTGAAACCGAAGCCCGTGCCGACACCCGCGCTGATAATCGTCCTGTCGATGTAATCCGCGACGGCAATCTCAAGGCCAGCATCTGGCGCAATGAAGGGGAGAACAACGTCTCCTACGCGACCACGATTGCGCGGACCTACAAGACCGAAGACGACGCATACCGCGAAAGTAACAGCTTCACCGGCACGGAATTGCTGCGCGTCTCCGAGCTGGCCCGCAAAGCCTATGACCGCAGCAACGATCTGCGCCGCGATGATTATGAGCGTGGCGAAAGCAAATCCCGCGAGTCGCCCGCGCGCGGTGAAGATCACACGCGTAATGGCGAAGTGAATCACGCCGCCGAACGCGGCGGCAGGCGTTGATTACATCCGTATGCAGACCTTTTTTCTTGCACGGGAAGGATGAAATAGATTAGAACAATGTTCCTATTTTGTTCTTCTTAGAAGAAAGGAAGAAAGACCAAAACAGACCGGCAGACAAGGAAAGGATTTCGCGATGACGCACCCCGGCAACACCACTCAAGACGGCGCTCCGCACGATGCGGGCCGTGCCAATGGGCGTCCGGTCGTGACCTTCGATGTCAGCCGGTACGAGCATTTTCTGGAAGATGAGGGGCTAAGCGCAGAGCAAAAACGCGCGATGCTCGAAGCCCTCTGGTCGATCATCGTCAGCTTCGTTGATCTTGGCTTCGGCGTTCATCCGGTTCAACAGGCTCAGAGGCAGCAAGCCTGTGGACAAAATGACGATGAAGATTCGCAAAATTCCGGGGGAGTCCTTGATGAGGTATACTCAAACGGATCAGCACAAATCATAGAAGGAGAGGCCGTCGTCCTGAGCGCGGCGGGAGAAGTGGATTCATGAAAGGACTAGCCGAACAAAAAACAAACCAGCCCAAAGCCGTCATCTATGCGCGCGTCTCCAGCACCGCGCAGACCAAGCGCGGGGACGGTCTCGGATCGCAGGAAACGCGCTGCCGTGAATATGCCCGCATGAAGGGCTATCAGGTCGCCAACGTCTTCAGCGACGATATGTCGGGCAGTCTCGCCACGCGCCCCGGCATGGTCGCGATGCTCCAATACCTGCGCAAGAACCGCAAGGACCGGCTCGCGGTCATCATCGACGATGTGTCCCGACTTGCGCGCGGCCTCGAAGCGCATTTGCAGTTGCGCACGGCCATCGCTGATGCCGGGGGACGGCTCGAAAGCCCCTCGATTGAGTTTGGGGAAGATTCCGACTCCCTGCTCGTTGAGAATTTGCTGGCCTCCGTTTCGCAGCACCAGCGCCAGAAGAACGCGGAGCAAACCGTCAACCGGATGCGCGCCCGCGTGATGAACGGCTATTGGTGTTTCCAGCCGCCCATTGGCTACAAATACGAACGCTCCTCGCGCTTCGGCAAGGTGCTGGTGCGTGATGAGCCGTTCGCCTCGATCATTCAGGACGCCCTCGAAGGCTTCGCGTCTGGCCGTTTCGAAAGCCAAGCGGAAGTGAAGCGCTTTCTGGAAAGCCAGCCCGCCTTTCCGAAAGACCTCCCCAACGGTGAAATCCGCGCCCAGCGCATCACCGACATTCTCAACCGGCCCGTCTATGCCGGGATGATCGAAGTGCCCAATTGGAACGTCTCCCTGCGCAAGGGGCACCATGAGGGGCTGGTGAGCTTCGCCACCTATCAGCGCGTTCAGGAGCGTTTGCGTGAAGGCGGACGCGCGCCCTCACGTAAGGACGTGACCAAGGACTTCCCCTTGCGCGGCGCGATCCTCTGCGCGTGCTGCGAGAAGCCCCTGACGGCGGCATGGGCCAAGGGAAGCCAGCGCCGCTATCCCTATTATTTCTGCTTTACCAAGGGCTGCGATAACCACCGCAAGTCGATTGCGCGGGAAAAGATCGAAGGCGACTTCGAAACCCTGCTCACCGCCATGCGGCCCGCCCCCAACCTTGTGGGCGTCATCGGCGCGATGTTCCGCGATGCTTGGGATCAGCGCCTTGCGCACGGCATGGACATGCAAAAGACGCTGCGCGCATCTCTGGCCAAGCTCGATAAGCAAATCGAAGCCCTTCTGGATCGCATCGTCGATGCCTCAAGCGCGTCCGTGGTCAGCGCCTATGAGAAGCGCATCGGCGCGCTCGAATCCGAGAAGCTGGTGATCGAGGAAAAGCTCTCATCCGCGGGCAAGCCTGTCCGCACCTTTGAAGAGATGTTCGAACACGCGCTCGCCTTTCTCTCAAACCCTTTGAAACTCTGGCTTTCTGATCGGATCGAGCACAAGCGCACGGCCCTGAAACTGATCTTTTCGGAGCGTTTGGCGTATGACCCGGAATCGGGATTTCGAACACCGAAAATATCCATGCCGTTCAAACTGTTGGCGGATTATTCCGGCGATAAAAGTAGAATGGCGCGCTCGGCAGGATTCGAACCTGCGACCTTTGCCTCCGGAGGGCAACGCTCTATCCTCTGAGCTACGAGCGCGTACACGAAGAAATTAGCAGAGAACGCCGCATCTTACACAAAAAAAAGCGCCCGGCAAGCCTTTGCCGGACGCCCTATTTCACGTGCCTAGGAAAGCAGCGCTTCAAAAGACCGTCTTCCGGCGGGAAAACAGCCCTTAATATGTGAAAAACCGTTACGCAGCATGGATTAGGAGAACACCCTCAGTGAACCATAAAGTATGGGGAATCGCAATCGAGTCGGATTCAGCCTTTATTTTGAGGAGGTAAGCTGGAGGAACACATCCTCTAGGTCGCTCTCTTCCGTCGAGATGTCATCGATTCGGTATCCGGCCTTGCCGATCAGGCCGATCATGTCGCCCACATTCTGGTCCCCCGGCCGATAACGCACAGAGAGCACGCGCCGCCCCTCAACGGTCGCGGTATATTCGGCGAACCCCTCCGGCACGGCGTTCAATTCACGGTCCAGCCGGAACCGGATTTCCTTGTTGTCGATATGCGCCAGCAATTTCGGCGTGTCCTCGCAGGCCACCACCTGCCCGTGATTGATGATGGCGATCCGGTCGCACAGCGACTGCGCCTCCTCAAGGTAATGCGTGGTCAGCAGGATCGTGACGCCCTGTTTATTAAGCGCCCGCACGTTGGCCCAGAGCTGCTGGCGCAGCTCGATATCAACCCCCGCCGTCGGCTCGTCCAGAACCAGGATCGGCGGGCTGTGCACCATCGCCTTGGCCATCAGAAGCCTGCGCTTCATCCCGCCCGAAAGCGAACGCACGAACGCGTTCGCCTTGTCCGCCAGCCCCACCGTCTCCAGAATCTCCATCGAACGCCGCTTGGGAGCCGGAACCCCGTAAAGCCCCGCCTGAAGCTCCAGCGTCTCCAGCGGCGTAAAGAACGCGTCGTAATTGATTTCCTGCGGCACCACGCCGATCGAAGCCTTGGCGTTCCGCTCATTGACGTCGATATCGAATCCCCAGATCCGAACCGAGCCGGAGCTTTTCATAACCAGCCCCGCCATGATGTTGATGATCGTGGACTTCCCCGCCCCGTTCGGCCCCAGCAGACCGAAGATCGAGCCCCGCGCGATATCGAGGCTCACACCCTTCAGGGCCTCCGTGCCGGGCCGCCGCCGCGTCGCCTTATACGTCTTGCGCAGATCCTTGATTTCGATGGCATTCGTCATGTCAACGCCCCCTGACGGCGTAATGGTCCCTGATCCACTGCATGGCGCGGTCGTTATCGCGCAAATACGCCTCCCAGAACCCGAGCGAGGCGATCTTGATGATCCGCTCATGCTCCTCCCGGTTCGGATTGGCGCTCAGCTTACCGCGCGTCCCGTTATAGACCATATGGTCGCCGTCCTGAAGGATTTTAAGATATTGCTCGGGGTGCCCCGCATGTTCGTGCACGACCAGCCGGTGCTCGTACCCGATAGGCTCCAGCGGCGAAGCGTCGTCCGTGCCCGTCATGTGGAACAGCGGCATCTCGATCCGGCCATAGAGATCTTCCGGCGGAAGGTCTGAAAGATGCGCGATCGGCACGGGGCTGTACAAAATCCCGGCCCGGAACCGCGTATCACGCATGCCGATCAGGCTTCCATCACGGTCAGGCAGCGGCATACCCGCCATCACTTGCGTCGTCATGGCCCCGAACGAATGGCCCGACATGCCGATCCGCGAATAATCGATATAAGGCGCGACGTCGGGATGCGCGGCGATCCAGCCCGGAAACTGGTCCAGAACGAACGGAACGTCCTTCATCCGGTCGAACGTCGTGGCGCGCGGAATCTTGACCTGCCGCAGGATATCCCAAGGGTGCCCTGGCTTGCCCTCCCAAAGGCTGCTGTCCGTCCCCCGGTGCGTAAGGTGCAGAATCCCGTAGCCGTGCGAGGCGAGATAGCGCGAGATAAACCCCGCCCCATCCGCGTTACCGCCGAACCCATGCGACCACACGACAAGCGGATAGGATTCCAGACCGTGGTCCAGCGGGCCGTAGAATTTGATCGGCACCTCGCGCCCATCCCGCGCGGCATCATGCAGAACGCCCCGCTTCATCAGAACCTTATAAGGTCCCGCCTCCGGCGAGATGTCCTGATCCCAACTCATTGATAAACCGTATGTTTACTTCTTGCGAAACTGGTCCAGCGAGACAACCTCGCCCGTCTTGTCGCCTTTGCCCTTCTTGCCGCCGCCCGAACCGTCCGGATCGTCCCCGTCCACCAGTTCGTTCAGGAAGGCCTCTTCATCCGCCCCGGCTTCTGTAAGGGGCTGGAATTGCAGGGCGAAATTCACCGACGGATCGGCGAAAATACTGATCGCCGCCAGCGGGACAACAAGCCGCTCCGGCACATTGTTGAACGACAACGTGACTTCCATCTTCTCGCGGTCAACCCGCAAATCCGAAAACTGGTATTGCAGGACGATCGTCATCTCGCCCGGATAGCGGTCCCGCAGATATTCCGGGATCTTCACGCCCGGATAATCGGTCATGAACGTGATGTAGAAATGGTGCTCGCCGCGCAACCCCAGTTGGACGACCTCCTCCAGCGCCTGCCGCACGGTCCCGCGCAGGGCAGCCTCAACCATCTTATCGTATCGAAGAAAATTCTCGTCGTCGGTCATCTGTTAATGTGTTGCAGATTATGGGGGTGGAAATCAAGAGGGATGCACTCCTATATCCATCGCACAAGATTCCCCGCAAATCCAGAGCGGGCAAAGAACCCGGCCAAACGGCTGTGGAAAAGAAAACCGGGGCAAAGGGAACAATCAGCCTTAAATCCGCTTGGGAAGGCGCTTGCTGTGCATCATCTCATGGAAATCCTTGGAATTTCCGAAATCCTGAACGACCAGCGGCGCCAGAAGCGCCACAAACGCCAGCATGACGGGCCAGAGCAAATCATGCACCTTATACCCCTTCATGGCCTCCGCCGGGTCGGGCGCCCGCGCCTTGAAATAAAAGAACGCCGCCGCCACCGTGCCGATCCAGAGGCCGCCGGTCAGGAACCCCGCCGCCGTGGCCGCCGACTGCCCATCCCCCGGCTGCAGGGCCAGAGAGACCAAATAAATCGAAAACCCGGCCGCGAACGTCATCGCCCAGCCGATCAGGCATAAGCCGAATTGCAGAACAATTCGCGCACTTTCGCGCCATAACCGACTCTGCGGGCTTCCAGCCCGCCCACGCGTATGCACGAGAAACCGCCAAATTAAAAATGACAGCAAAAGCGTTTCGGGCAAAAACGCCAAAAATCCCTCAGGAACTCCGCCCAGAAACCGCCAGACATTGAAAAGCAGCGAGATAAAAAGTATCCCCGCAAGGTTCCGAAGCTGAAAAACGATGACCTCCCGCTGCGGGTCGTGCGCGGGCGGCGCGGCGGAACAGGATTTATAAATCCAGGAAATCGGCGCGATCACCAGCGCCATGGCCGCCATGACGAAAAACAGCACGAACAGCGCAGGCGCATAAAAAGTGACAGCGTCGGCGGCGTCGTTCATGCCCTCTCCCGGTGAAAAAGAAAAGGGGCCTGCTTCTGTTGCGAGGCGCAGACCCCAAAGCCCCACCTGACTGCGGTTAAACAGTCAGGGATTCAAGTGTAGCATCGAGACAACCCAATTAGGCTGCCATACGACCTGCACCAACGACAGTGTTGTCGTTAGCGGCTACGAACGCAAAGTTATCGTTTGCATTTATATGTTTAGCCCGATAACGGCGGATACTATACCGGACGCCGTCAAATGCCTTTACTGCGCGTGTCGATCCTATTTCGGCCCCGCCGCCTGAGAGATGACCGGACTAAGTCCAGCCTCTCAAGTGGTGGAGCCGCCGGGTACCGCCCCCGGGTCCACTGCGTCTATTCCGCACCAACGTCTAGCGTCATAGCCGGAAAACCGGCACCCCCATTATACCAAAATCAGGAATTTTTTCAATGTTTGGGTTATATCTAATAAATGAAGAAAAATTGACAGTAAGCAAAGCTGAATGAAAAAACATAAAAAGTGGCAACTTAACCTTAAGGAGCTAATTTTTAGCGAGGAAGGCTCGACCTCAACAAATCGCAAAAATCTTAACAAAAGCTCCAGAAGACTCGATGAAAGAAGCTGGAGAATCAAAATTACACACGCCCCTACAGAAATATCCGTAGAAGGGGAAATACAATCGGGCAGTTATTCAAAAAAACAGATGCAAAAAGAGAGAGATGGGCTCCGCAAGGTTCTGTTACTTGAGCTTGAACAAAAAATAGCAAAAAAACTTAGGCTTCCTGATCAACAAAAATAACCGAGAAAACCTAAGCCTTCCTACACCAAAACCGATACATCCCGGCAAACGTGTCGGGCCGGGCGGTCTCCCATTGGTCCCAGTAATCGAGATTGACCGCCTCGGGATCGTCGGGATAGCGCCGCACATAGTGCTCCAGCGTATTCGGCCCGATATAGAACTTCACGAACTCCAGCCCCAGCGCCTCAAGGCTCGCCTTAATGAGCGGGATATCGTACTGATGCTCCTGCACATGGAACAAAAGGTCGCGGCACTCCGGCACGGTGTAGTAATCGAGGAAATTCTCAAGCTCCTTGATGGCCGAAAGCTTGAGATGCTTGCGGATGTCGCGCCGGAACTCGCGGATGGACACGGCGTCGTTGCCGATCCCCGCCTCCGTGATCCGCTCCCGCGCCTCATTGATGGCCTTGCGGGCCTTGGAACTGTAGAGCGCGATCCGCATCAGCCCGCCGGGCTTCAAACGGTCGGTCAGAACCCTCCAGCCTTTCATCGGCTCCTTGAGGTGGTGCAGCACGCCCGAACTGGCGATATAATCGAACTGCTCCTCAAGCTGGCCAAGCTCCAGAAGGTCGCCGTGCTTGAAGGTGATATTCTCGATCCCGTATTCGGCCTTCTTCAGCAGGGCATAGGAAAGACTCGCCTTACTCAGATCGACAGCCAGCACCTGCGCGTCCGGGAACACGGTGGCCAGTTCCAGCGACTCCCGCCCCGTCCCGGTCCCGGCGACCAGAATTTTGGCCCCCGCCCCGATCAGATGCCCCTCGACCGCCTTGTCGCGGATATCCGGACAGAGCGCCTTCCAGCAAGGATAGGGAAACTCCTCATACTGCATCTGAACCTTCTGCGAGGTTTCATCGAGAATGGGCGTCAACGACGGAATCTTTTTACGGATCTTCTCCATCTCCAGCGCATCGAGAATCTGCGATTTCGGAATCTGCGAAACATGGTCCCCGCCCGGCAGGCTCTCGGCGATCTTCCGGGCCTTCTTCAGCCGATAAAGCGGAACATAGCAGCCCAGTATGGCGAGTTCGGCCAGAGACACCTCCTCGGGCTTCTGCTTTTCGATGGTCTTTTTAAGCGCGCCGACCGCCGCCTGCTCCTCCGGCGTCTCCTCAAAGATATAATCCGTCAGGAAGCAATACCGCGAAAGGGCGCAGGCCAGATATTCGCGGTTTTCCGCATCCATCGGATTGTGATCCAGCGTCTCCAGAAGCGCCCGCCTGATATGCGTCGCCCAGCGCTCGAACCCCGCATCGGGCACGACGAACAACCCCAGCCCCGTCAGGAAGAACGGGTCGATCCACGCCTCGCTGCCTGCGATCCGCTCGAAGACCGCCTTGAAGGATGCATATTCCTTATGCCGCGAAAGCTTGTAGATCTCGTGCGTTGAATCGTCCGACTCGACAATGCTCAGCCACGTCCGCCCGAAATCGGCGAAGTCGATCCCCGGCGTCTCAAGGCAGGCCAGCAGAACGCCCTTGAGGTTCTGATTGATCTTGGAGAACGACATCGCACGAACGATGTGAACAAGGCGCATCTTGTATTCAGAATTGTTCGGATCGGCGGCGACGCCCTGCGCGAAATATTCGATGGCCGCAACACCCTTGCCCTGCGCGGCATAAATATCGCCCAACACGCCGTAAGCAAGACTGAAATAGGGGTTGAGTTGGATCACCCGGCTCAGGCACTCGATCGCATCAGCCGTACGCCCGGTTACATTCAGGGTAACACCCAGCCCGTAAAGGGCTTCGGCATTTTCCGCAACGGACAGAGATTGCCGGAAATGAGCCTCGGCTTCGCCAAAACGCTCAAGCTTGAAGTAATCCCATCCTTTGCTGCAAGCACGCTGGGCAGAGTCCGCCCCGACAAAAGATCCCCGTTGTTCGCGCATCCCTACTCATCCCGGTGAACCTGCGCAGTTCAACGCGACCGCGCAACCCGCTCAGGAATCAATATTGCTGAAGACCATATTTGTTATAAACGCCGAGGGGATCATCATCAAGCTTGCTGTGATAGACGTAGAACATACCGTTTTCTTCGGCAGTCGTGATCTGGAAAACATGATCGACGAACTGCAGGACGCGGCGGCGGTCAAGGCCGGACAGTCGCATAAACGTATCGCCCACAACCAGAACCGGAATATTGTCACCGTCCGTATACTGGTTGGAAATAATATCATAGGCGTAAAAGTCACGCATGATCCGCTTGGAGTCGCCCGCATCCTTGATCCAGTCTTCGGGCGTCCACGTATCATTATCCCACAAAGAGCGCTGCGAGAGCACTTGATTGCCCAGATAAGGCTTGAAATCAAGATTGCGCCAATGACTTGGCCACCAACCCCAAACCCAAGGCTTCGGCTCCGCATGGGCCGTCTGGGAAAAGGCAACGATTGATCCGAAAAGGACAAGGAGGACTGCCAGGAAACGCATTAATCTAACCCTTTGATATTACTCAATAGAATAAGGTTATAACATTTTAACCCTGCTTATGGTATCCTAAAAAGATGATAAAAGCTATTGGAATAGCTCTAAACGGTCTGAACGCAGCAACCCAGCGCGCGGCGGCCAGCGCCTCCAACATCGCCAACATTAATACCGTCGGCTCTCTCGAAGAGGGCGGCCAGCCCCCCTATTCGGCTCTAACAACGGTTTCCAAGACCTTGGGGCCGGAAACAGGCGGCCTCCGGACCGATGTGGTGCAAAAAGACCCGCCCTTCGTGCCCGCCTTCGACCCCAACTCCCCCTTCGCCAACGAAGAGGGCATCGTAGGTGCCCCGAACGTCAGTCTTGAGGAGGAGATCGTCCAGCTGAAAATCGCGGAGTTGAGCTATAAGGCCAACATCGCGACCATCAAAACCGCCGAGGACATGAGCCGCGAACTGCTAAGCCTCTTCGACGACGAAGCCTGATTTCGCTTGCCCGCCCTCCGGTTTTCCTGAACAATCCTCCCCATGAAATTTGTTTTCTTCGGATATGATTTTTCCCTCAACGCCCTGATGCGTCTGGTCAATGACGGTCATGAACTGATCGGCCTTTACACGTTTCCGTGTGACGGCATGTTTTCACACAATACCCAGATCAAGGAGTTCGCAAAGGCCCTAGGCATAGAGGCGGTAGAAGGCAAAATCACCCCCGCCGACATCGAACGGCTGATAGCCGCTGGCGCGAAGGCTTTCGTCGCCTTCGGCTACAAATACAAAATCCCGCCCATCGACGAAAAGCGCGCCTACGCGGTCAACGTCCACCCGTCTCTGCTGCCGCGCGTGCGCGGGATCATGCCGATGCCGTGGATCATCCTCAAGGAACCCAAGGCCGCAGGAATCACGGCGCACCAGATGACCCAGCAATACGACGCCGGAAAAATCCTCTATCAGGAGCAATTCCCGGTGGACGACACGACCGACATCGAAATTCTCTCCAGCCGCTGCGCCATCGCCGGGGCCGAAATTCTCTCCGAAATCATTAAGGATCTCCCGGCCCGCTGGAAAGCTGCAAAACCGCAAAACGAGAAACAGGCCAGCGAATACCGCGAACCCGACGACGCAATGCGCACCTTCGACTGGAACAAACCGGTCAAGGAAACCCTGCGCCTCAGCCGCGCATTCGGACACTATGGCTGTATTGCCCATATAGATGGAAAACGCGCCGTAGTGTTTACCTGCAACGGCTGGGAGGAAAAGCACGCCATGCCGCCCGGCACCATAGCCTGCGTTCTTCCCTACGAACTCATCGTGGCCGCAGCGGACGGGTTTATCTGTCTGAAGGAATTCGCGGTTCTCCCCGACCGAAAACAATAGCCCCGATCAAAACCCCGGAAGCCGCGCGTGCTGGAACCAGAAGGAGTCGACGGCCTTCACCAGATCGCTCATATCTTCAAGGTTCTTGGATTTGGTGACATAGGCCGCAGCATAATTGCGATAGCTTTTGACAATGTCCGACTCATCGCTGGACCCGGAAATGATGATCACCGGAATATCTCGGAGCCCCTCATCGGCCTTGATTTCGCGTAACACATCGTAACCGTCGAGTCGGGGCATATTGATATCCAGAAAGATGATATGCGGACGCGGCGCCTGCCCGTGCTCGCCCTTGCGGCGCAGAAAATCGACGGCCTGCTGACCGTCCTTCACCCGGTGGACCGCATTCGGAACGGCGGACGCCCCCAAAGCCTGCTCAAAAAAGAAGGCATCGGTATCTTCGTCCTCTGCCAGAAGAATATCTATGGATTGCTGACTCGCCAATTTCGCTACTTTCGAACAAAAAAACCGACAAAAACTAAACCGCTGGCAATGCTATAACAAAACGGCTTCCACCGGAATAAGTTTCATCAAGACTTATACTTCCACCGTGAAATTCTGCAATTCTTTGGCAGATCGCAAGGCCAATCCCCGTACCATCGTATTCCGAATCTCCATGAAGTCTTTGAAAAATCTTGAAGATTTTCTCTTTATACTGCTGGTCGATCCCGATTCCGTTATCGGCGACTAAAACTTTCCAGAATTTACCCTCCCGCACCGCGCTGATCTGAATTTTAGGGGCGACATCCTTAAGTCTGTACTTAATGGCATTCTCTATCAAGTTTTGGAAAAGCTGGATCATAAGCGCTTTGTTGCCCGAAATGTTCGGCAGTGATCCAAGGTCGATCTCGGCGCCCGAGCGCTCGATCTGGCTGCGCACGCTTTCGATCACATCCCGCACAACCTCTTCCAGACTGATCCGGCTCATCTCCACATCCTGCCGCCCGACGCTTGAATAGGCCAAAAGACTGTCGATCATCTCAAACATGCGCTCGGAACTTTTCCTCACGATGCCGAGAAGCTCCTTCCCTTTGTCGTCCAGAAGATCGGTATAATTGCGCAGCAAAAAGTTGGCACTAAGGCTCAAATGGCGTAACGGCGCCTTTAAGTCGTGTGAAGCCACATAAGCAAAATCTTCAAGCTCCTGATTGGACCGCCGCAAATCCTCTTGTGCCTTCTTTTCAACAGAAATGTCGCGCACCACCGCACAATAAAAACTGGTCGCACCAACCTTGACGTGCGAAGCGGCCAAGTAGATCGGGAAAATCGTACCGTTCTTGTGACGTGCCCAGAGCTCCTGCCGCTTGGTGCTCTCCCCCGGCTTACCCGGCAACGTGACGTAATAGAGAAAGTTCCCCTGCTCCTCCATAGCCTGACTCTCCGGCTCCAGAAGACTAACGCTTTTGCCGATAACCTCCTCGCGCTCAAAGCCAAATATTTGCTCACAGGCCTTGTTGAACGTGCTGATGGCCCCGCTCTCCTCGATCACCATAAGCCCGTCGGCGGTCGCCATGAGAATCGATTCAAGATGCTCGCGCGCTGTGAGAATCTCGGACACATCCCGTGCAAGCCCCAACATCAGGAAACGCCCCTCCGAATCCTGAAAACGGATTTTACGGGTAAAAAGCGTCCGGCTGACGCCCAAATAATCCGTATTGCTCTCGAAGACCTCTGTGTAACCCTTGGAAAAAGCCAGATTGTCCTGCTGCCTATAAAAAACCTGCTCCTCGGGAGTAAAAACCTCCAACCCCGTGCGACCAACCACATTTATCCGGTCTTGCGGCGGATAAAGCTTCAGGAACGCGGTATTGGCAGCGACAATTTCATGCTGCTGGTTTTTAACGAACAGCATGTCGGGAACGTTATCCATGACGACCTTAAGGAAATTCGTCTGATCTTTAAGCTGCAAGGTCTTTTCACTGACGATAGCCTCCGTCGCCGCTCCGTGCCCGGTAACGATCAATAGAAAACCCGAAGCCAGAAACGTGAACAAAAAGCTGCCCGCCAGAACGTACCACATGCCCCAATTCACCCGGCCCTCGACATAGGCCGGATTTAACGAAAACGACAAAAGCCATCGCTCATCAGCAATCGAAAAAGTCTTGATATATTTGGTGCCGAACCGATCCTTACGAAAAATGGAAGAGTCATTGGCCATTTGCGGCAAAAAGGCAGACGCGCGGTCGCCGGTCAAAACGCTAAGCTTTATGCCCTTTTCAGCCCACGCCCCGCGAATTTCTCCTAATATATCCTCGATATTAAAAAGCCCAATGACAAAACCTTTAGGCACCAGATTGAGTCCATCAACCCTTGCCATGTCGAAGACAGGAATAAACAGCACGAGATGATTTTCTTCCTGCGGCATAAAAATACTGCCGGCCTCAAAAGACCGGAGGTCCCGCCCGGCCATGTCGCCTTCGATGGCCCTCCGAACATCCGGTATCGCTCCGAAATCATAGCCGATCAGGGGCTTTACGGCATCGCTCTGCTCGGCAAAAAGAATTGGATAATAAACCGGACGATCAGCTGCCTCCATACGTTCCCCGCCGGAGCCCATGTCTAAAATCTTATAGCTTTGGCCAAGCTCCTTGGAAGCACGCGCCTCAAATGCCCCCACATCCTCACGCAGGATGCGCGGCGCCCAGTAAACGCCCCGCACACTCGGATTGTCGGTAAAAACGTGCTTGAGAAACAATCCGAACTCAGGAGCGGATACATAATCAGAGGCATAGAATAACCCCCGTACAGAGGTCAGTTGCGCAAAAGACTCGTCAAGCGCACCCTGCAATGTCAGCGCGACAAGGTCCGAATCCGTCCTTAATTGCTCAATACGAACGTCATTTTCATGCTTGATCGCATAAAAGAATGCGCAGATCACAAGGAAAAAAATGCTCACAAGCGGCGCCGCGACATGGACTTTACGCCTGATCGAAATGGCCTTGTTGAAAACCATCACGCAAACGGGCGCAAAGACAAGCACCCCCAGCATATCGCCGACATACCAGGTCGCCCAGGAAAGGGGAATGGAGACCGGGGAAATAAGGCCGTAAGCGTAAAGGATGAAAACCGCAAGCGTTGGCGAGATCAGACAGCTCACCGGACCGGCGCACACACTGAAAATCCCGACATCACGCAGCGTTTCCAAACGGGTTTGAGGGCCAAGAAACCGCCGGACGAGATAGGCGCCCGTCAACGCCTGCAAAGTGGGCGGTAGCCCCATAAGCAGGATCCTGACAATCGGAAGTTCGGAGAGCAGAACAGGATCGCTCCCGTAAACCGCGGAGAAATTTACAGCCGCCGCGCCGATATAAACACCGGGCAAAAGACGCCACCCGCCGAGATAGAGCGCCGCCATGATGACGCCCGCCCCCGGCCAGAAGAGCGTGGCCATGACCGGATCGGCCGACAGCATCAGCCCCAGCCGCCCGAAAACATAATACAAAGTGCCTACGAAAAGATTTTTGGCGATCAGGTTCAAAGCGGCTTCCCGACATCTAAAAACAGGAAAAACTGACAGACAGTATCCTACGAATCAGCCTAAACTTCAAAGCGCCAAAAACAAATGCCCCGACCGTATGCCGAAGCACGAACAAATGCACAACCGCGTGATCCGCAATATCGTTGTCCTGACCGGTGCCGGAATTTCGGCCGATAGCGGTATTCAAACCTTTCGCGGCGCGGACGGTTTATGGTGTGGCCACAGGGTGCAGGACGTCGCAACCCCCGAAGCCTTCAGGGCCGACCCGCACCTTGTTCATGAATTCTACAACATGCGCCGCAAACAGCTGCTCGAGCCCGCAATCCGGCCTAATGCGGCCCATGTCGCCCTCGCCGAACTTGAGAGCAATTGGCCCGGAGAATATCTTCTCGTCACCCAGAATATCGACGATTTGCATGACCGGGCGGGAAGCAAAAACCTCATACACATGCACGGGGAATTGCTGCGCATCTTCTGCACAAAATGCGGACAGAAGGCCGACTGCCGCATGGATATCGGAACGCAGCATAAATGCGAAAACTGCGCCGCTCCGGGCACGTTGCGGCCCGACATCGTATGGTTCGGCGAAATGCCCTACCGGATGGATGATATTTACGACGCGCTCTCCGCCTGCGACCTGTTCGTCTCAATCGGAACGTCCGGCAACGTATACCCGGCGGCGGGCTTCGTATCGCATGCCGTCATGAGCGGCGCATATGCGGTGGAGTTGAATCTGGAACCCTCCCTGACCTCGAGCGCCTTCCACGAACATATAGCAGGCCGCGCGGCGGAAACCGTCCCGGCGTTCGTTAAATCCCTGTTAGACCGTTGAAAAGCTTGGCGCGGAGCCTACCTTCGCGTATGGTGCTACGCGTTCAAAAGCCTTTTGTGATAAACTCCTCTCCGTTAATAAACTGAGCCTGACTGCGCCCATGCCCAATTTAAACACGATCCTATTAATGATATGCATGCTCCTGTCGATCACCGCATCGTTTCAGGCAAAAGCTCTGAGCGTGGACGACGTGCGTTTTGGTGTTCACCCAGAGAAAATACGCATGGTTCTGGACCTTAGTCAGGTGACTGATTATCGCGTCTTCACAATGGAAAACCCCTACCGTCTGATCGTTGACCTCACGACGTTCGAATGGCGGGCCGGAAAGGTCGTGCGGCCCCCGCAATCCGCCGTACGCGACATCCGCGAAGGCCCCCTTCAGCCCGGCGTGTCGAGAATCGTCTTCGATATGGACCGCCCGATAAGTGTCAGCACCGCCTTCGTGATCCCCAGACAGGGGCAGACGCCCGACAGGCTGGTCATTGACTATCGCCACGTCTCCGCCCAGACCTTCCGCGCCGACAAGGATAAAATCCACGGAACCCTCCGCGCATCCGACATGCCCCGCAACCAAAACCTCGCCAACGCAAATCCGCCTCGCAACGACAAATCCGCCCCGCCCTTGCCGAAGGAAAAACCGGGAAAAAAGCCCGATAAAGGCACCAATAAGACGGGGGGAAAAAAGAAAATCGTGGTCATCGACCCCGGACACGGCGGCGTGGACCCCGGCGCGGTCGGGGTAGACAATATTTATGAAAAACATGTCGTGTTGGCCTTGGCCAAAAACCTTAAGGCGCAACTGGAGGAAACCGGGCGCTACAGCGTCTTTATGACCCGCGAAAAGGACGTTTTCGTGAAACTGGCCGACCGCGTGAAATTCGCCCGCGACAAAAACGCCGACCTCTTCGTCTCCATCCACGCCGACACCATCCACAAACCGGACGTCAGCGGAACCTCTGTCTACACCCTCTCGAAGGAAGCCTCGGACGCCCAGACCGCCAAACTCGCCGAAAAGGAGAACAAGGCCGACCTGATCGCCGGAATCGACCTCAGCGTCGAGGACGAGCAGGTCGTGAACATCCTCTTCGACTTCGCCCGCACCGAAACCATGAACGAATCCAAATTCTTCGCCAACACGCTGGTCAAGAATATGAAGGAAGACGGGGTAAAATTGCTCGAAAACCCCAGCCGCCATGCTGGATTCGCCGTTCTCAAGGCCCCGGACGTCCCCTCGATACTGATCGAGGCGGGCTTTATGTCCAACAAAAAGGAAGCCAGACTTCTGAACAAATCCGAACATCGCGAGAAAATCGCCCGCGCAATACGCAGAGGCATAGACGCCTTTTTCGAGCACGTCCATCATTACGAAAACAATTAAATTTCAACCACTTATCGTAAAATCGCAGCGCCTCGGAGCCTCGCCTGTAACAAGGACGCAGCAAGTGTGGCAAATTTGCACAACCCCATAAAGTTTGTTGATAAAAAATCAAAAACATCTTGAAAACATGGGGCTAATAAACCATGACTCTATACTTAGTGTAGGAACACTCGCCTAGCTTTACAGGTAGGTGATCAGGGTCTTACCACGTTATCAAACAGGTTTAATACAATGAGGACTAATATGAAAAGAACTGTCGCTACGATCTGCCTGATTGGCTCCACCCTTGCTCTGGCCGCTTGCGCAAGCAGCGAAACCTCCGAGAACAAAGAGCTGGCCACGCCCTACACCATGGAGCGCACGGCTTCCCATCAAGGCTCTGATGCTGGCGTTGCTGAAACCGCTCAGCCCGCAGAAAAAGTCTTCCAAAAGGCAAACACCAAATAATCTGCCTTTTCAGGATTTAAGCTTAAAAAAAGACTGCCCCAGTGGCAGTCTTTTTATTATAACTGAGGAAACGTTAGGAAGGACATCTGATGCGCAGCCTTACGAGCCTAATCAATATCAAAGCCCTCAACGATGTTATGCTTGTTCTGGCCACCAATTATCTGGGCTCATGGGCCATCACCACGACCTACATTGTCGGAACCCGCGTGCTCGTGCTCACAGACGTGCAGGCTCCCGATTTCAACGAACCAGCACTCTTTCAGGCGTTTCTCCTCCACACCTACAGCACACTCGTGATTTGCGCTGTCTTCAGCCTGAGCTTCCTGTTCCTGCGTGACCGGATGCGCTTTGTGTTCCTTGCGGCACCTTTGGTGATTCCCGTACTCTACGGCCTCACCTTCCTCGCCCGTTACAGCGGCTAAAAACCCAAAAAAGGCCGGAACCCAAGCGGGACCGGCCTGAAATAAAACTCTGTAAACCCTGAAGATCAATCGACGCGTGAAACAATCCGCGGCTTCTTGACCGGAATGACCGAAACGCGCGATTGAGAATCGTCGCTAACCTTGATCGCCCTTACGGCATCGGGCTTTTTGGCCGGAACGACCGCAGAGGACGCCGCAGGGGTCGCGCGCTGATCGGAATGTTCCTTTTGCTTGGCTTCCAGCCGGTCTTCGGGAACACGCGCAATAACGATCGGATAACCCCGGCGCTCACGAATCGCCGTCCGTATCTTCGGCCAGTTAAGATATTCCTGATTGGCCCCCGCTACACGCATGATGAGGTTCATATCCGCTTCGCTCATCTTCTGCTGCTCGATCACGCCTTCCTCTTCCATCTTGATCGTCTGATCAAGATCAGGATGGGCCTCAAGATAAAGCTCATCACCGATCCATGCGAGCTTCAACGGCTGATTCACAACATTCACAGGCGTTCCGACCGGAATGAGCGAGAAGAAAACTTTAATGTCCTCGGGGTACATGCGGATACATCCGCTGCTGCTGCGCCGCCCGATTCCATAAGGCTTGTTCGTACCGTGAATGGCATACTGCGCCCAGCCGAGGTAAAGCGCGTGCGTTCCCATGGGATTTTCCGGCCCCTGTGGCACTTCGACAGGCAACTTGGGATCAAGCTTTCTCATCCGGTCCGTAGGACGCCATATCGGCCCCTCGGCCTTGCGCACGATCGTTGTCTTGCCAAGCGGGGTAGACAGCCCCTCGCGTCCCACGCCGATGGGGAAAGACATAGGGGCCTCATCGGCGTTCATGTAGGCGTAAACCCGCATCTCAGGAAGGTTGATCACAACGCCCTTGCGCGGCGCATCAGGCAAAAGATGCTGCGCGGGAATAATCAGCTTGGTCCCGGCACCCGGAATCCAAGGGTCGATGCCCGGGTTTGCGGCACGCATTTCAACGAAGCCGAGCCCGTTGCGACGCGCCAGATGGATGAACGTATCTTCATACTTTGCGGTATACTCGACAAGCTGCCCGATATCGCTCTTTTGATACTCGGCAAAGGCCACCCCGGCCGCACCAAAGGAAACCCCGCAGAAAACAGCACTGAACGCAAGTGAACGTAACAAAAATTTCATGGAGATCTCCCGCAAGATCCGAACCCGGAAAATAGCACCCTAGACATAATCGTTTTTCACATGGTTCTCAAGAGGATTACGCAAAAAAAGCGCGGTTTATCCAACGTTCCAAGCCTCAAACTACCCGGAATCCCCGATCACCCGGTCAACTTCCTCAGACAAAGCCTCGTAAACTCTGTCAAAAAGGGTGCTTTTCAGGACGCGCCCGCGCCCGTGACAGTAAAGCTCGAACATCGTCGTCCGGGGGCCGACCTTCCGGATGGCGAATTGGAACACAGGAGGCGCAGAAACGGATTGATAATAGGTGTAAGTAGCCAGCCCCTCATTAAAATCGCAATCCACAGTACGGTGCATAATCGCACGGCGCGAGGCCGCATAAACATACAGCTGGTCGAGCTTTTGAAATTGCGTTCGGGTAAACCCCGTTGTCTGTTCGGTCGCAGGGGTGTTAAGGACATGCAAACTCATGTATAAATACTACCATCACCCGCTAAAAAAATAAAGAATTAGGAGATTCCGGACATGGCCTTGCTCCAATCCCCCCAAAAAGACAACAACTTCTATGCCATTGATTTTAAATTAAAAAATGTCGACGGCAGGATTTTAACCCTTGCCGATTGCCGGGGCCCGAAAGGTCTTTTGATCATGTTTATCTGCAACCACTGCCCCTACGTAAAGGCAGTGGTGGACCGGCTCTCAGAGACCGCCAAGACCCTTCAGGCTCTGGGCTACGGCTGCGCGGCGATTATGCCTAACGACACCGCGAACTACCCGGCTGACTCCTTCGAAAATATGAAGATTTTCGCGAAAGAAAACGGCTTTACCTTCCCCTATCTTATTGACGAAACACAAGAAATTGCCAAGTCTTACGGGGCGGTCTGCACGCCGGAATTCCTGGGATTCGATAAGGATCTCCGCCTGCAATATCGCGGCCGCCTAGACAGCGCAGGCGCCAAACCCGCGGCCCCCGACACACAGCCGGAATTATTACAGGCCCTCACCGCCATCGCGGAGGGCAAGGCGCCACCGGTCACACAGCACGCCTCAATGGGCTGTTCGATCAAGTGGAAAACCTAAAACCGGACCTTGGACCGAACGCTCTTGTCTTCGGCCCCCCGGAACGATAAAACCTTCTCCTGTGCAAACAAATTAAAGAATAAACATAAGAAAGAGCGTCCCATGGCGAATTTTCTAGCCGAAGTCGATGAAGCCCTGAAACGCGAAAGAGCCGAAAAACTCTGGAAGGATTACGGCGGACTGATCGTGGGAACGATCCTTTTGATTATCCTCGGAACGGCAGGCATATCGGGCTATCGCGTTTGGGACAAAGGCGCAAAAACGGCCCAAACGGAAAAATTACTGGAAGCTGTCGACACCAGAAAGCCCGAAACACTGATTGAAGTGGCTGAGTCTCTGCGTCCCGGTCTCAAAACTCTGGCCCTCTGGCGCGCCGCAGGCGCTTTCTTGGAACAGGGCAAACAAGCCGAGGCGCTTAAAATTTATCGCGATATTCTGGCCGACACGCAAACCCCCACGGATCTTAAGCACCTCGCCGCCTTCCAGATCGCGCGCCTGACCGCTCGAGAAAACCCGGAAGCAGGCCTCGCCCTTCTGGAAAAGGGCGCCAATGACATCAACAATCCGTGGGCCATTCTGGCGCGTTTGGATGTCGCGGTGCTTCAAGCCCGTCACAAGAAAAACTTCCAGATCGCCCGCGATCACCTGTCCATAATTCTTCAGGAAACCGATCTTCCCGTCTCCGTTGAACGCAAGGCGCGCTCGCTGGATAGTCTTTATGCGATCGAAGCGCCCGAAACGACAAAGCCTCAAAAAGCATCGACAGCCCAAAGCACCGAAAACAAAGACGCACAGAGCAATACGAACCAAACAGAATCGAAAAATACAACGCAAATTGAAAAAGGAGGTGCACAATGAGGCTGGCAAAAAATACGGTCCTTTGCGTTTCAGTTTTACTGAGCCTCTGCGCGTGCTCAAAGGTGAACAGCATTTTCGACGCCGACCAAGACGAAGTGAAACTCGAAGGCAAGCGCATTTCGGTTCTTGAACTTCAAAAAGGTCTGGAACCTGAGGGCGAAAAGCGCGAACTGATCGCCCCTGATCCATGGAACAACGCGTTCTGGCCGCAGGCGGGCGGATATCCGAACCACTCCATGCAGAACCTGGCGCTGGGCCGCGAGCTCAAACGCGCCTGGAAAACCTCGATCGGCACCGGCGGTTCCGGCGCCCTGCCACTCACCGCGCAGCCCGTCGTCGCCGAAGGACGCATATACACACTCGACACCGACTTCAACCTGCGCGCTTTCGATGTCCAGAGCGGCAAATCCCTCTGGAAAACTGACGTGGAGAGCGAAGAGGAAGATGACGGCGTAATCAGCGGCGGCATCGGCTACGCCAACGGCCACCTCTTTGTCACCAACGGCTACGATGAACTGTTGAAGGTCAAGGCCGCAGACGGCTCGATCGTCTGGCGCAAAAACCTGCCCGCCCCCTCCCGGGCCGCGCCGACAATCATGGAAGGACGCATATTTGTTGCAACACTTGATAACAGGGTCGTCGCGTTTGACGAAAAAACGGGCGACCGTCAGTGGGTCTATGTCGGGATTGCGGAAACCGCGGGCCTTCTGGGCGCGGCCAGCCCGGCCGCGAACGCCCAGATCGCAGTCGCGGTCTTTTCCTCGGGCGAAATCACCGCCTTGCGGGTTGAAAACGGCTCCGTGGCGTGGTCCGATAACATCGCAAGCTTCCGTGAATTTGGCGGCGGCCTCGAGAGCCTCTCGGACATCAGGGCGCTCCCTGTGCTTGACCGTGGCCTCCTGATAACGCTCGGCTTCGGAGGAAAACTTGTAGCCTTCGAAGAGGCTACGGGAACCCGCGTCTGGCAAAAGGAAATCGGCGGAGCCGAAACCCCTTGGATTGCCGGCAACTTCCTGTTCATCCTCTCGAACGACCAGCAGCTGATCGCCTTGGACGTAAAGGACGGACGCATCGTTTGGGTCACCGCACTGCCCCGCTATGAAAATGAAGAAAAAAGAAAGAACCCGATCATATGGAAAGCGCCGGTCATGGGATCCGGCCGCATGATTCTGGGCGGAACAGACGGAAACATCATAGAAATCGACGCACGCAACGGCAAAATCCTGAGCCGCTGGGATGCAGGGGGCAGCTTGGCGCTGCCGCCCGTTGTAGCCGCGAATACGCTGTTCCTGCTGTCGAATGACGGAACGCTCAGCGCATACCGCTAACACGCAAGGCCCGAACAGGAAAAAGCTATGCTCAGACTCGCCATTATCGGCCGCCCGAATGTCGGCAAATCGACCCTGTTCAACAAGCTGGCAGGTAAGCATCTGGCCATCGTGGACGATACGCCGGGCGTGACCCGCGACTGGCGCGAATCCGATGCAACGCTCTTCGGATACCCCCTGGTCGTAATCGACACGGCGGGGCTGGAGGAAAGCTTCGACGACTCCATTCAGGGCCGCATGCGCAAACAAACCGAGGCCGCGCTGGCCGAGGCGAATTGCCTGCTCTTCGTAATCGACGGGCGCTCCGGCGTGACCCCTGCGGACGAGCATTTCGCGGCCTTTCTCCGCAAACAGAAAAAGCCTGTCATCCTCGCTGTCAACAAATGCGAAAACCCCAAAGCCACGCAAACAGCCATCGGCGAAGCCTACGCCCTAGGGTTCGGCGAGCCGATCGCCATGTCCGCCGCGCATAGCGTTGGCTTTGAGGACCTGTTCGGGGCGCTTCAGCCATACCTTGAAGAACATGAGCCGCCAGAAACCACGGACGAAAGCAATAAAATCGAATATGACGGCGACCTCGACGCGCTGGAAGGCGACGAAGATTTCGTTTTCGAACAAGAGGATCTGGACCCGGAAAAGCATATTAAAATCGCGATCGTGGGCCGCCCGAACGTCGGCAAATCGACTCTCCTGAACGCCATCGTGAAGCAGGAACGGGTCATGACCGGGCCGGAAGCGGGAATCACGCGCGACGCCATCGCCGTGGACTGGACATATAAAGACCGCCCCTTCCGCCTCGTCGATACGGCGGGCATGCGCAAAAAGGCCAAGGTTCAAAACGTCATCGAAAAACTCTCCGTCGAGGATACGATGCGCGCCATACGCCTCGCCCAGATCGTCATTCTGGTTCTGGACGCCAACGCAGCCTTTGAAAAACAGGACCTCCAGATCGCCGACCATATCCTTCAAGAGGGCCGCGCCCTGATCGTGGCGGTCAACAAATGGGACACGATCGAAAACAAGACAGAGGCACAGGAGGAAATCGTCTACAAGCTCGAAACCTCTCTGGCCCAGACGCGCGACATACCCTTCGTCACCCTTTCGGCCATCAACGGGCGCAATATCGAACGGCTTCTGGATACCGCGCTGGACATCTACGAGGTCTGGAACAAGCGCATCAGCACCAGCGGCCTGAACCGCTGGCTCGGTAAAATGGAAAGCCAGACGCCCCCCCCGCTCGTCTCGGGCCGCCCCAACCGGCTGAAATACATCACCCAGATCAAGACCCGCCCGCCGACCTTCGTGCTCTGGGTTTCAAAGCCTCAGGACCTGCCCGATACCTATAAACGCTACATCATCAACGGTCTGCGCAGGGATTATAACATCCCCGGCGTACCCGTGCGCCTGCTGCTGCGCGCCAGCAAGAACCCCTTCAAGTCGAATTAAAAAGCCTTAGACCGCGACGGTCACGATTGACTGGACGTCAAGCCCCCAATCAAGAAGCTGCTGCCCTACAGCCAGAGAAACAACCGCCAGAAACCCGCCCAGTTCCCAGGGAATCCGCAAGACATGTGTGGCGATAAAGCCGACATAAACATACCCGAACAACTGAATGAACACGGCATAATTCTCCCAAGGACCAATGTCGGCCCCCATCAGCAGCGCGAAAAGAACGGGCAGAACCAGAATAACGCCGATCACTTCGTGCCAGTTCGAAGCCGTAACAAAACGGAAAAAATGCTCATGCCGCTCATACTGCCGGGCAAAAAGATAAACGACACCCAGAAAGATCGCCATCGTCAGAACCATCCGCGTCAAATGAACGGCGACGATTAACGAGGCAGGCTCGGCATCGGAGCGTAAAATCCAAACCCACGCCACAAGGGGAATGAATAACGCCGGAACAAGGAAAGAGCGCAAGGCCGCCGATTTTGAAGGCGAATACCGGTCAACCCCGGCTGGCATAAACAAAGCGATCTCAAAACAACCGATAAGATTTTTCTTCAATTCCTCGCGGGTAAACATCGAGACCTCCTGAAAGCTCGCAAAAAAGCCGACATGACACCCCAAAATTTTAACATTCGCCGGGACCCGAGCGCCACAAAAAGCTTAAACCCCGAAACTTGCCTGAGGCTGAAAAACGCGCTAACAGTAGAGCCACGCAATAAAATTATCATAAAAGGCTGGAGGGCCCAAAAATGTCCGAAACATTCTTAACCATGGCGACAAACATCGTGATCGCCGTTGCCATCCTGATCGCAGGATGGATCGGCGGAAACTGGGCAAGCATCCAGATCAAAAAAATCAAAAAGGTTGATGAAACGCTTAAATCCTTCCTTGGGACAGGCGCCCGCTACCTGATTCTGGCGATCTCAGTCATCACGGTTTTGCAGCAATTCGGGGTTCAGACCGCAAGCCTGATCGCCGTACTCGGCGCCGCCGGCCTAGCCATTGGTTTGGCTTTGCAGGGCACACTCAGCAACGTCGCTGCAGGCGTAATGCTCCTCTTCCTGCGGCCCTTCAACGTGGGCGACACCATTTCATGCGGCCCTGTCACCGGGACGGTAAAGTCTCTCGGCATCTTCGCAACCGAGCTCACCACGCCGGAAAACATCTATATCTTCGTGCCCAACAGCAATCTATGGAACGCGGACATCCAGAACTTTTCGAGAAACGAAGAGCGCCGCCAGGATATCACCATCGGCATAAGCTATGAGGAAGATATCGCTAAGGCGATGAAAACCTTTGAGGACACGTTGAAAAAGGAAAAACGCATCCTCAAGAGCGAAGATCATCAGCCGCAAATTATGGTCACCGCGCTTGGCGACTTCGCGGTGAATATAACCGCCCGCTTCTGGACGACAACTGCAGACACATGGTCTGTAAAAGTCGATCTGACCAAGGCTCTGAAGGAAGATCTGGACAAGGCCGGGATCAGCATCCCCTCACCCGCGCGGCCCTTGGCGCAAGACGGATCCGGCGGCTCGAAAAAGGCGGCCTCGAAAAAGGCAGCTTAAGCAAATTTTTCTGGAATGAGATTGAAAAAAACGCCTGTACCCGCAGGCGTTTTTTTGTGTGCTTAAATAACGATAAGCCGAGCCATCCACAACCCGAAGATCAGCACAAGCAGATCAACCCCGGCCACAAGCGCAAAAATCATGCGCGGCAGGTATTTAAACTGCAAAAAGACGATCCCGACATAAACAATCGAAAGCGTAACGGACCAAAAAGCGTAATACGACCCCTTAACGCCCATCAAAATCTGAAACAAAGACCAGGGCCCCGTTAAAATCGCGGCCGAAACCCCGGCAAAGGACAGGATTGTCGCTTCGATGGGCCCGCGCGCCTTAACGGAAAAAACCGTCAGATAAAGGATGACGGCCAGAACGGACGCGCCGAACCCGGCGGCCAACGACCTGCGGAGACGTCTGAAGAACAATATGCGCGACTCGTCTGAATCCATGACCGCCGGAAAAATTGACAGGCGCGGCGCGGACCAGACGCGCAGCGCGGTGAACCGTACTAACTTTCGACCTTAAGCGGCGCGGTACGCAGGCCCGAAACCCGGCTGCCCGTGCGCTTGTCGTTATGATCGACGAGTTCCACCGGATACTCGCCCGTAAAACACGCATCGCAGAATTGCGGCGCCGAATTGCGGCGGCGCTCCTCGCCCATGGCGCGGTAAAGCCCGTCGATAGAAACATAAGCAAGCGAGTCCGCGCGGATGAAATCGCGGATCTGCTCGACGCTCATCCGGTGCGCCAACAACTCCTCGGTCGAGGGCGTGTCGATCCCGTAAAAACAGCTGTGGCTGGTCGGCGGAGAAGATATACGCATATGCACCTCACGCGCGCCGGACTCGCGGATCATCTCGACGATTTTGCGCGAGGTCGTGCCCCGGACAATCGAATCGTCCACCAGAACCACAGACTTGCCCTCGATGTAAGCCTTGTTGGCGTTATGCTTCAACTTGACGCCCAGATGCCGGATTTTGTCCGAAGGCTCGATGAACGTCCGCCCCACATAATGGTTGCGGA
Source organism: uncultured Pseudobdellovibrionaceae bacterium (assembly GCA_964583335.1). GTDB lineage: Bacteria > Pseudomonadota > Alphaproteobacteria > Micavibrionales > Micavibrionaceae > JAGNKE01. The sequence continues at coordinate 108,740 of CAZOVG010000008.1, forward strand.
TGATGCCAAGCTCAAAAGGCTTGCGGCTTTGCTGCGCGTAACCGATCGCCGAGGGCACGCCGCTGTCGGGCACGGGCACGATGATGTCGGCCTCCGGGCACGGCGCCTCCTTGGCCAGTTCCATCCCGATCCGCTTCCGCATCTCATAGACCGAGCGGTTCTCGACGAACGAATCCGGCCGCGCGAAATAGACATACTCGAAGATACAGAAACGGTGCGGCTTCTTCTCGAACGGATAAGAACTCCGGACCCCGTTATTGTCGATGACGATCAACTCGCCCGGCTCCGCCTCGCGCACGAGGTCGGCCCCGATAATATCCAGAGCGCAGCTTTCCGAGGTCAGCACATGCGCGTCCCCGATCTTGCCCAGAACCAGAGGACGGATGCCGTAAGGATCGCGCACGCCCATCAGCATGTCGCCGCTGACGGCCAGAACGGAATAAGCCCCCTTGATCTGGTTCAGCGCGTCCACCAGCTTGCCCTCGACGGTCCCCTCGCGGGAAACGGCGACCAAGTGGTTGATCACCTCCGTATCGCTCGTGGACTGGAAGATCGACCCGCGCTTGACCAGTTCCCCGCGCAGAGCGTGAGCATTGGTCAGGTTGCCGTTATGCGCCACCGCGAACCCGCCGTGATCCATATCCGCATACATCGGCTGGATGTTGCGGAACATCGGCTCCCCGGTCGTGGAATAACGGTTATGCCCCAGCGCCAGATGCCCCGGCAAGCCGGCTATGACATCGGCTTGGCTGAACGTGTCGTCCACCAGCCCGAAGGCGTGCTTGGCGTAGAAATGGTCCCCGTCATACGTGACGATCCCGCAGGCCTCCTGCCCCCGGTGCTGCAGGGCATGAAGCCCCAGCGCGGTAAGCGTTGCCGCATCCTTGTGCCCGTAAATCCCGAAAACGCCGCATTCCTCGTGAAGCTTGTCGTCGTCGAAAGGCGTTCCCATGCTTATGCCCCTTTACTCATTATGCCCCGCAGGCGGCTGCGTCTGCTTTTCGATCAGCTTATCCATGGCGTTGCGGTCCTTGTCGGAATACCCGCCGCTCTCCTCGGTTTTCTTCTGGCCGTACCCTGAGGGCTTGGCTTCGCCGTCCGGCGCCTTCTCGGCCTCCTCGGGCTTGGCGCCGCCGATCAGATCCTGCGCCTTCAGGAGCTCTTGCGCGGGGTTGATCCCGTCGGAGAGCTTCTGCACCTCGTTGCGCATATCCTCAGGCACGAAACCGTAGATCCAGCCGGAGATCGCCTCCAGATAGGCCGCGCTCTTGGCGCCCTCCATCCATTTCTGCTTGTCTTCGGTGCTGGCGTTAGCATAGACGGGAAGATAGATGATCCCGATCAGCAGCAGCCCGCGCACCAGCCCGAAAACCACGCCCAAAGTGCGGTCAAGCGCCCCCAGCCCGATCTTGCTGACGAACTCCGCCAGAAAATGGCTCAGAAATGACAGAATAACCACGAAAACGATGAAGATCGTGCCATAAGCCAGCGCATCGGCGACATAGATATAAGGGATCAGATCGAACAGCTTGTCCTGTTCCTCGGGTTTGGCGTCCTCGACCACGCCCAGCCACCCGCGCATGGTCGGCTTGAAATAAGGTCCGCCGACATACGCCGCGCCCAGACCGCCGATGATTCCGATAATCGTCAGGACTTCGCGGATGAACCCGCGCAGAAACGCAATCAGCACCGAAGCCAGAACGATCAGAAGGACGATAATGTCGATAATCATAACAGAACGCCGCCTTCTTGCTTTATGGATGGCCCGAAAAACGCCCGCACGAAAAACATATACGGGAACTAGAGTGATAGGCCAATGACCCCTGAAAATCAAGCCTTCAGGAAGCCCTTGAGCCTAGCTCTTGGGCGCCAGCATCATGATGATCTGACGACCCTCGAATTTCGGCTCCAGTTCGGTCGTGCTGATATCGCCAAGCTCCTCTTTCATGCGCTTGAGCAAGTTCAGCCCGATCTCTTGGTGCGACATCTCCCGCCCCCGGAAACGCATGGTGACCTTCACCTTGTCGCCCTCCTCAAGGAAGCGGCGAGCGTTGCGCATCTTGACTTCGTAATCGTGCTTCTCGATCCCGGGACGGACCTTGATTTCCTTGATGTCGATGATTTTTTGCTTCTTCCGGGCTTCGGCCGCTTTCTTCTGCTGCTCGTACTTGTACTTGCCGTAATCAAGGATTTTGCAAACAGGCGGGTCGGTGTTGGGGGATATCTCGACCAGATCAAGACCAGCGGCATCGGCCATGCGCTGGGCCTCCTGAACGCTGAGTATGCCTTTCATATCGCCGTTTTCGTCGATGAGCCGGACCTCTTTGGCCGAAATCATGTCGTTGACTCTTGGTCCGCCGGTGTTGGCGGAGGAAGGTCTCATGGGTTTACGTATATTCAAAAAATCTCCTCGTCCTTGTTTATGACAATATAGCACAATCTTGCGGCCAAATCAGCCGGAAGAACATTAATAGGGAGGTTTTGCCTCTTCTGCAAGCGCCGCAATCGCCTCGGCGACTGGCATAACCGCCTGATCCTGCGAACCCAGCCTGCGCACGGCGACCGTCCGCTCCGTCCCCTCCCGGGCCCCGACCACGAACAGGGCCGGAACCTTGGCCACGGAATGCTCCCGAACCTTGTAATTGATCTTCTCGTTCCGCACGTCCAACTCGGCCCGCAGCCCCGCCTTGCGCAGCATATCATAGACCTCCTGCGCGTAATCGTCGGCGCTCTCGGTGATGGTCGCCACGACGCACTGTACCGGCGAAAGCCAGAGCGGCAGCTTGCCGGCGTAGTTTTCGATCATGATCCCGATAAACCGCTCGATGGAGCCCAGAATCGCCCGGTGCAGCATAAGCGGGCGATGACGCTGCCCGTCCTCGGCGATATAGCTCGCATCCAGCCGCTCGGGCAGATTCGGGTCGAGCTGCAGCGTACCGCACGTCCAACTCCGCCCGATGGCGTCGCGGATATGGAATTCCAGTTTGGGCCCGTAAAACGCCCCGTCGCCCGGCGCAAGCTCGTAAGGCAACCCGGCGGCCTCAAGCGCCTCCTTGAGCGCGTTCTCGGCATAATCCCAGCTTTCCTCCGTGCCGACGCGCTTTTCGGGCCGCGTCGCCAGCTTCACCTTGAGATCGTTGAACCCCAGATCGCGGTAGATTTTGCTCAAAAGGTCGCAAAACGCGATGCTCTCGGACTTGATCTGGTTCTCGCGGCAGAAAATATGCGCGTCGTCCTGCGTGAACTGGCGCACACGCATCAGCCCGTGCAGCGCGCCGTGCGCCTCGTTCCGATGACAGCATCCGAACTCCGCCATGCGGATCGGCAGGTCGCGGTAGGATTTGATCCCCTGCTTGAAAATCTGAACGTGCGCGGGGCAGTTCATGGGCTTGAGCGCAAGGAAATGCTTGGGCTCCTCCTTAAAGACTTTGCCACCCTCCTCGGTATTGGGCACCACATCGGGCACCACGAACATATTCTCGCGGTACTTGCCCCAGTGGCCCGATTGCTCCCAGAAGCGCGAATCCATCAACTGCGGCGTTTTCACCTCGATATAATCGGCGTCCCTCAGGCGGCGGCGCATATAAGCCTCAAGCGCCAGCCAGATCGTATAGCCTTTCTCGTGCCAGAAAACCGAGCCTTGCGCCTCGTCCTGCATGTGGAACAGGTTCATTTCGCGGCCCAGTTTGCGGTGATCGCGCTTCTCGGCCTCCTCGATCTGCGTCAGGTAATCCTGAAGCTCCTTATCGTTGCGCCACGCCGTGCCATAGATGCGCGTCAGCATCGCCCGGTTGGAATCCCCGCGCCAGTAAGCCCCGGCCACCTTGAGCAGCTTGAACGCCGTCCCGACATGCTTCGTTGTGGGCATATGCGGCCCCCGGCAAAGGTCCAGCCATTCGCCCTGACGGTAGATCTTGATATCTTCGCTCTCCGGCAGGTCGCGGATCAGCTCCGCCTTGTACATCTCGCCCTTGTCGGTGAAATACTTGATCGCCTGCTCCCGGCTCCACACCTCACGGGTAAAGGGCGCGCCCTTCTCCACGATCTTGCGCATTTCCTTCTCGATCGCCGCCAGATCGTCCGTCGAAAACGGCTCGTTCCGGGCAAAGTCGTAATAGAACCCGTTCTCGATGGAGGGGCCGATCGTCACCTGCGTACCGGGGAAAAGGCTCTGAACCGCTTCGGCCATGACGTGCGCCGCGTCATGCCGGATCATCTCCAGCGCCGCATCTTCCTCGCGCTTGATGAGGGCGATCCGCGCGTCCCGCTCGATCGGCAGCGAAAGGTCGCAAATCTCCCCGTCGATCCGCACGGCGATCACCGCCTTGGCGAGCGATTTGGAGATGCTCTCGGCGATTTCAAGGCCCGTGATTCCGGTGCCGTAGGTCCGCACGGCCCCGTCAGGAAGCGTGATGGCGATGGACCGGCCCGGAGCCGCAGCGTGAACCTCTTGCATGGATATCCCTTGAGTCTGAAACAAAGTTCCTAAGACCTATGAAAAAACCCCATTCCAGCCCATTTTGCAAGCCGTTTCGCAGTTTTAAGGGCCTAAAATGCCCCAAACCGACAGCAAACAGCGTTGGGACTGAACAAGGCGCCAGGAGCGAAGTGACGGGAAGTGCATGAACGACGAAGCAACGCTGTTCAGGCCCAACGGACGAGGCTCTACCGCTCGTTCATGGCGTCGTCGAGCGTTTTGATGAGCGGCTTCATGAGGTACTGCATGACCGTCTTCTTGCCGGTCAGGATGTCCACGCTGGCCACCATCCCCGGGATGATCGGCAGAACCTCGTCCTTGCGCTTGAGCTGCGTCTCATAGGTCCGAAGCCGCACCCGGTAATAGGTGTCGCCCTTCTCGTCCTCGAACGTGTCGGCGGAGATATCCAGCAATTCGCCCTTAAGCCCACCGTACACGGCGAAATCATAGGCCGTGAGTTTAATCACGGCGGGCTGCCCGGGATAGATGAACGCCCGGTCCGAGGGCTTAACCCGCGCCTCGACGATCAGCTGGTCGTCCTTCGGCACGATCTTGATGAAATCCTCGCCCGGCTTGACCACGCCGCCCAGCGTCTTGACGGTGATATCCTGAATCGTCCCGGAGACGGGCGAACGGATCTCCTTGCGCGTCTTGCGCTCCTTAAGGGCCGTCAGCCGCTCGCGGATCTCGTTCATCTCCGTCAGTTTGGTCGAAAGTTCCTTTTGCGCCTCGGCCTTCATGGTGCTTTCAAGATCGGCCAGACGCGCCTTGGCCTCGTCCACGGCCGTCTTCGAACGCGGCAAACTGGCTTGCAGCCCATTCAGTTCGGAGGTTTTCTCCTTGATCGCGCGTTCGAGCTGCAACAATTCCAGCTTGGGCGCGGACCCCTTGGCCACCAGCGGCGCGATCATATTTTTCTCGTCGCGCTGCATACCGATCACCCCGCGCAGATCCCCGATCCGGGAGTTGATCTCATCGACTTCCTGCTCCCTTTGCGTCAACTGCTCCTGCAGAACCTTTTTCTGCCCGTCGCGCTGCCTTTGATTGGCCCGGAAGGAATTCAGCTCCTCGGTGACACTGTTGGGCGCCTCTTTCTCGACCTCGGCCGGAAAAACGACCTCAGACTTACCCTCCGCCTCAGCCTGCAAACGGGTGATGGAGGCCAAAAGCCCCAGATACCGCGCCCGGTTGGCCCCGAGATCGGAGGACGCTTCGATATCGCTGAGCCGCGCCAGAATCTGCCCGGCCTCGACCTGATCGCCTTCCTTGACCAGAATTTCGTCCACGATCCCCGCGTCGATGGTCTGCATCGCCTGCACTTCGCTGGAGGGGATAATCTTGCCCATCCCCCGCGTCACCTCGTCCAGGGTCGCAAAATTGGCCCACAATATGAAAAAAGCAAAGAACAGGAAGATAAACACCAAAAGGAAATGCTTCGAAAGCGGCATTTCGTCGTCCACCTCGAAGAACGCCATCGCCCGCGCCCGTGCGATCCCGGCCTGCTCCTTGGCCCACTCCTGCCGGATGGCGGTCCAGTTCTCGCTCTCATTCACGCCGCCGGACGGTTCGCCCTCAAGGCCCGGAATTTTGATCTTAAAGCCCTTAGACATTGGTATTCTCCGCCGCTGTGCCATACTGCCGCGCCTGAAGCTTGCGGATCACCTCGTCTTTCGGCCCGTAAGCGACCAGCCGCCCCCGGTCGATCAGGATCAGCTTGTCCACCAGCGGCAGCATCGCCCCTTTATGCGTAATAAGAATGGTCGTCTTGCCCTGACAGAGCGTTGTCAGCCGCGCCCGCAGCCGGTTCTCGGACGCCGGATCCATCGAGGCCGTCGGCTCGTCGAGAATGATCACGGGCGGATCGTACAACAGCGCCCGCGCGATCGCCACCGCCTGCCGCTGCCCGCCCGAAAGCGCGTCCCCGCGCTCGCCCACTTGCGTATCAAGGCCCGTCGGCGTGTCCTTAAGAAACTCCAAAACGCCCGACATTTCCGCCGCACGCATCACAGCGCGGTCCGGCGCCGTTTCATGCCCCATCGTAATGTTATCGCGCACGGAACCATAAAAAAGCTGCGGGCTTTGTTGCACCGCCCCGATATTCCGGCGCAGATCGCCGGGGTTGATATGCCGCACATCCGTGGCATCAAGAAGCACCGACCCGCTCTCCGGCTCGTAAAGATTGAGCAAAAGCCGCTCGATCGTAGTCTTTCCCGATCCGACCGCCCCGATGATCCCGACGCGCTCGCCCGGCTCGATCAGGAAATTGAGGTGGCTCAGCGTATGCACCGACGCGCCCGGATATTTAAAACTCACATCCCGGAACTCCACCCGCCCGCGCACATCGGGCATGGAAACGAAATGCTTTCCGGCCGGACGCTCAACGGGCTTTTTCATCAGCTCGTCGAGCTGCTGCAAGCCGTGCTTGGACTGGTTGAGGCGCGTCATCAGCCCCGCGATCTGCCCGAGCGGCGCCATGGCGCGCCCCGAGAGAATAACGCTGGCGATCAATGCGCCCTGCGTGATGATCCCTTCGCTGATCAGGTAAACCCCGACGATGACGATCCCGACGCTCACCAGCTGCTGGATGAGGAGCGCCCAGTTCTGCGCGAACGCGGAAAGCTGCCGCGAACGAACCGCCGTGCGAGAAGCCTTCTCGCTCAACTCCTCCCAGTTTCGCTGCGTGTGCCCCTCGGCGGCCTGCACCTTGATCGTCTCAAGCCCGATGATCGTCTCGAACAAAAGCGCGTTCTTAAGAGCGCTTTCATGCATGGATTCCTTGGTGATTTTCTGCAGCGGGCCCTGAAGGTAATACCCCATCCCCACAACAAGCGGAATCGCCAGAAGCGGCACGAAGGCGATCGGCCCACCCACAAGCGCGATAACGCCAATGAAAATAATCACAAACGGCAGATCGATAAGCGCCGCCATCGTCGCGGACGTAAAAAAGTCACGCAACGTTTCGAATTCTTTCATGTTACTGGCCAGAACCCCGGCGCTCTTAGGCCTTGCGGCCATGGTCATGCCTAAAACCTGCTCGAACAGCATGGCCGACATCTTTACGTCCGCCCGCCGACCGGCATGGTCAAGGAAATGCGCCCGGAGATTTCTCAGGATAAAATCAAAGAGATAGGCTACGACAACCCCGAACGACAGCGCCCAAAGCGTTTCGAACGCGCTGTTCGGCACAACGCGGTCATACACGTTCATAATGTAAAGCGAGCTGACCAGCCCAATCAGATTAATAATCAGAGCCGCAACAACCACTTCGGAGTAAATGGTGCGGTTTTTCTTGAGCGTCGCCCAAAACCAGTCCCGCCCCGTATCGATTTCCGCAGGCCCCGCCCGGTCGTCCGTCCGCGCTGTGGGGCGCACAAAAAAGGAATAACCCGTATAAAGTTTCTTGAGTTCTTCGAGGGTTAAAAACGATTTTTCATCTTTCGTCTCGGCGAACTGCACCCGGAATTTGGTGCGCGGATCAAGCTCGGCTTCCTGCTGCTTGACGCTTTTCTTGGCGGAGCCCTTGCGCTTGCCCGCCGGCTCGATCTCCCAGAGGATGCAGGCCTGCCCTTGCTCCAGAGAAAGGACGCACGGAAGATTAGGCGCAATCGCCAGCGATTCCAGAGAACGCTCCACAAGCGTGGCCTGAAGGTCGGCCCGCTCGGCGGCGCGAACGAAGAGTGAGGGGGTGATGCCGCTCGGCGGCAAGGGAAGCCCGGAGGTCAGCGACGCGGGGCTGGTCCGCCGCCCATAATGCCCGGCCATCAGGCAAAGGCAATCGACCAGCGGGTCTTGAATCGCCATGCGGTCCGCCTGCAAGGGCCAGCTATCCGGAGCTCGTCCGCCTTGCGGCGCGGCGCCCGAAGCCGCTGCGGCCTCGGAGGACGCGGCCTGCGCCCCCTCAACAGAAGGCCCGCCGGGGTTCGAATCGGAACCGGCGGGCTTGCTTTTAACTTTAGGGGTATGAACAGCCTTAGACTTGTCCTGCTTGTCGCTCACGTGAAAGGATCCGTAAAGAAAGAGGAAAGAGCGCGCTACTCCTTAGCGCGCTTTCATCTTATCTTTGTAAGACCATTCCTCGCTGGAGGCAAGTGCGCTCTCCCGGGGTGCATCAACTCCAAGAACCGGAAGAAGCTTGCCCTTTAGAGCCAGGAGGCGGTAAACCGCAAACATCTCAAGAAACTCGGAGTTCACAGTATTGCTTCGTGAAACGAACAGCTCGTTTTGGGAATCCAGAACGTCCAGAAGCGTACGGCGGTCAAGGTTGAACTGGTCCTTGTAAGCCTTCACGACTTCGGCGTTGGCTTCGGCCTGCGCGGAGAATTGCGCGGCACGCTCACCGGAGGCAACCATGCTCGCCCAAGTCTGGCGGACGTCGTTCTCAACCGTGCGGGCCGCATCGGCGCGCTCTTCCTTGGTCTGCTGATGACGGTGCACGAACTCACGGGCGCGGGCCACATCGGCGCCGCCACGATACAGGTTCCAGTTCATGACGACCAGAGCGGACGCGCTGGTGTCTTCCTCATCCTCGATCCCGCCCAGATCTTCGCCGGTACGGGCGTTGAGCTGCAGATCGACCTGCGGATACATGGTGGATTTCGTGCCTTGCGCTTCGGCATAGGCGACCTCGATGTCGGCTTCGAAGATGCTCAGCGTCGGGCTGTTGGCAATCGCCTGAACGACCTCTTCCTCAACGTCTGCGGAAAGACCGTCGAACGGAATGGCAGGAAACTCAAGATCAGCCGGCGGGTCGCCAACTTCCTGACGGTAACGCGATTCGGCGTTACGCAGAGCCTCACGGGTGCTCGACTCGATCGTACGGGCAGACGCCAGACGGGCTTTCGCCTGCTCAAGGTCGGCCTGTGTGGAGCGACCGGCATTCACGCCATCCTGAATTTGTTCGAGAATGGACACGTGATCGGCCACGTTATCGCGCGAGATCAGAAGAAGCTGACGTTGTCTCATCACTTCAAGGAACGATTCGACGATCGCAAGACCGACAAGCTCGGAGGTCTCGCGCACGCGATGCGCAGAGGACGCCACGCGAGCCTTCTGACGCTTGACTTCATAATGTGCCTCGAAGCCGTCGAACAGCATCTGCGTCAGGGTAATCCCGGCTTGACGGCGGAACAGCTCTTCCGTGTCGTCGCCGTCGGCCCCGCCGCGCGTGCCGACATCATCGGTGTACTCATAACCCGCATCCGCGTTCAAATCGACGGAGGGCAGGAACAAGGCCTGGCCCTGATTCAGCTCTTCGTCGGTTGCCCGGCGGCTTGCAGCCACGACCCCGTATTCGGGGTTGGTCGCCAGACCAATAGCCACGGCATCGCGCAGGTTGGTCGCCTTTTGTGCGGCCTCCTTCTGCTCTTCGGCCAGAGACGGGAACGCACCACACGCCAAGATGGCGGAAACGGCGCTTGCCAGGAAAAACCTGCGGAACTTGATACTCGTAGTCACGGTAATCACCTCATAAATTATAACAATAGTCCCAAAACACCCTGTGCGAAGATCGCCGGCACGTTTATTTATGCCCTTTTTTAGCACGCTTATCAAGTGCGTCTTCACAATTTTTTCAAAGACTTAGCGGGATATATACAGAAAACGGATCGCCCCTTCGTTAAACCCAGATAACAAAAGGGACGATCCGTAGCTCTATATGTCTCCCACCCGGCCTTAGACGGTCGCCTTGATCGCCTGATCAAGGTCCAGACCGGTAACGCCCGTCAGCACAGCCAGGGCAACGGCCCCGCTTACGCCGCCAGCGCCAGAAACATCAACCGCAAGATGCGTATTTCCTGCAATTTCCGTTGCGATCACGAAATCGGCGATATCGTCGCTGAGCGGGTCGAACCCGGCCAGAATGGACGAAAGGTCGATCACGTCGCCCTCGGACAGGTCGAAATCGCGAATTTCGTCGATTCCTTCGTCCAGAGCGGCGAACAGGAACGTATCCGCGCCCGATCCGCCGTAAATAACGTCGTTGCCGAGGCCGCCGGAGATCACATCGTCGCCTTCCTGACCGAAGATCAGGTCGTTGCCGCCGCCGCCGAAAATCACGTCGTCCCCACCGATCCGGCCAGTTCCGCCCGAAGTAACGGATTCCTGGGCCAGATCAACGGCGTTCGCGCGGATATAGGCGATGGTGTCGTCGCGATCCCAACCGGGGCTGATGGCGCTCTCGCCGGCTTCAAGCCGCTCGAACACTTCCCAGCCGGAGCCAGCTTCTACCGTAAGCCCCTGCATGAACGCCAGATCGTCGGTGAACAAAACGTCGCCGAAGATGATGTCCGTGCCGTCGCCGCCGATCAGAACGTCGTCGCCCACCGGGTCCAGTGTCAGGACCGGGTTGATATCGACGAGAACAGCGGTCAGGTCGTTCGCGTCATCGACGTTCACGGCCGAACCGTTCGAGTCGATGATGCCCAGACGTGCCAGCGTCGTGCCGCTGATATTGATCCCAACGCCGATAACCTCGTCGCTGAGCAACTGAAGCGTGCTCACCTCGTTGGTGCCGTCGCTGCCCGTGATTTGAGCCATAACGGTCGCCGCGTTGCCGCTGGTGGCGACGCCCGAGTTGTTGTTGTAGCGGTTCGGTTCGCCGTCCGAGATGAAATAGCTCGTCGTGATGGCATTGCCGCCCAGAGGCTCGGAACCCGAAAGCCATGCGATCGCATGCTGAAGCGGATCTTCGTAGTTCGTGTATCCGCCGGTCGTCAGACCTTCAAGATACGCGATCGAAGCCGCCAGACCGGCCGCATCCGTCACGGTGAACGTCGCCTCGGACACAACATCCGTGTTGAACGCAATCATATGCACTTTGATAACGCCGTCATCATAGGCGCTCAGATCGTTCATCAGGCTCTGCATCGCGTCGATCAGAAGCGAAATCCGCGAGGTCGCGAGATTCGGATTGCCCATGGATCCGCTGACGTCCAGCATAAACACCATGTTGTAATCCTGCGTCTTCTGCTCGATGAACGAGCCGCCCGAATCGCCGACCAGAATGTCCGCGCCTGCGCCGCCCGTGATCGTGCCCTCGTCGCCGCCCACGCGGTGCGGAACGGTCGAACCGTCCGTATCATCCACGTTTTCGCCGATGATGATCGTACCTTCGATGCACTTCAGGGTCAGGGTCGCGGTATCGCTGTCCCCGTCCGCATCCGTAACGGTGTAGGTGAACACGTCCGTATCGCAGCCGCAATCGTCGGGCTTGTCGGTCACATCGACCTCTCCCACCAGCTTGAGGCTGTCCTCGCGGTCTTCGCCTACGCTGGTCGCGCGGACGCCGACTTTGGCGCCGTCGAGATCGGCAAGGCTCAGGCCATCGATGAAGATTACAGCCTCGGTAACATCGGCGTCGTTGCCGCCAACGGTCCCCAGAACGAACCCGTAATCAAAACCGTTGCTCGCGCCGTTCATATTGTTGCCGGAGCTGCCGACCGAGGTGATCGGGCCGCCATCGCCATTAAGGTCAAGGAAGAACCCGTTAAGGTCCGCCACGCCCTGCAACAACCTGACGCTGAACTGAACGCCGCTGCCCTGCTCGATCGCGGTGACCTCGATCTTGACGCCGTTCCCGGCATCCAGAAGGTAAACCGGAGAGAACACGGAGTCGCTCTCGTCTTCGCAATCGTTAAGCGTATAGGTATAGGAACCGTCCGCATTGATATGCAGCGTGCCCTTGTCACCCTGGATGCTGGCGCCCGTAACCGGATCGACATCTACCTCGACGCCGCCGAAGGAAACCTTCGTCACCGTGTTCGGTTGGTCGTTGCTCAGCAGATCGTTGGTCAGAACATTGCCGTCCACGCTGGTTTGCAGGTGGTCGAACTGGTTGTGATCGTCCACGGCACACGGCGCGTCGTCGAAGACCTTGATCTTGATCGAGGTCTGCGCGGTGTCGTTGTCAAAGTCACGAACCGTCACACCGAACTGCAACGTAATAATGTCGTTCGGGTTGGTCGTGTCGGCATGATCCAGCGTGCCCAGAAGCGTGAACGTATAGTCCCCGCCTTCGGTGATCTCCAGCGTGAAGATCGGCTCGCCATCCGCCGTTCCGGTATAGGTGTTACCGGAAAGCGCCACGATGACCGGAACGCCGTTGGAGGTCAGGCTGCCGCCCGCCGCGCCGGTGAAGCTGAACGAACCGATGCCGGTCGCGCTGAACGAACCGGGGCCGTCCGAACCGAAATCGGCGGAAACGACGCTGCCCGTAACCACGGGGCCGAGATCCGTCTCATCGACCGAAAGAACGCCCGGTCTGACGATCGAGGGGCCGTCGTCGCGGACATTGACGGTGATGACGCCGTTGGCGCTGTCGCCTTCGCTGTCCGTCGCCGTAACGCCGAACTCAAGCGGCAGAACGTCGTCGGGGTTCGACCCATCGGGGTGATCCAGCGTGCCGATCAGGGTAAACGTATAGGAGCCGTTGCTCTGGATGACCAGAGTGAACACGGGCGAACCTCCGGCGCTGCCGGTATAGGTGTTGGTGCCCGCGTCGAACGTGACGCTAACAGGGTCGCCGCCAGAAGTAATCGTTCCGATAAAGAACGTTCCGTTTCCAGAGAAAGAGCCCGGCGTATCGGGGCCGAAATCGGCTTCCACCTGATCCGTGACCGAGGTCGTCGGCGCCATGTTCGTCTCATCGACCGTAACCGTTTCCGGCTGGACGATAACCGGAATTTGATCCGGCTTGACGCACAGGGTGACCGTGTCGAACGCGCTCGCGCGGTTGTCGCTGGTGTCGGTCTCGGTGCCGTTCGTGTTCTGCTCGAACGCGATGGATTCGATCGTCAACTCAAACTCGCCGACAACGCCGTTAGGCACGTTGATTCCAAGACCGGCAAGCTGCGCTTGGGTCAGAACCCATCCGCCCAGATCCGCATCATACGAACCGGCCGTGAGCGTCACGCCGTCAGGCAGGCCGCGCACGATGATCGTCTCGATAACTTCCGAACCGTCCGTGTCGTTGACAGAGGTCGTGATCGTAAACGGAATGGTCGTGCCTTCCTCGCCGCAGGACAGAACGCCATCGACGTTCGGAACGTCGGCGACGGCATCCACGATGACATCGAAAGTGTCGTTCGCCGAGGCCGAAATTCCGGCGTCGGGATCGGTCGCCGTCGCGGTCGCGACGAGTCCGGTCAGGTCGATATCGCTATCCGGCGCGGGCTTGAATTTCAGAACCGTATCGAGGCTCTCGCCGGGGGCGAGAACGACCGTCCAGGTCTGCGTGCCGGGATCATACGAACCGACCGTGAAGATGAACTCGCCCCAGCTCGGGTCGATGCCCGTGATGGTGACGGTCAGATACTCGTTCGGTCCGGGATTCGCGCCCAGCTGGGCGGTGACCGGAACATTGACGCAATCGTCTTCCTTGACGAACGCGTCGTCGATTCCCTGATTGACCGTAATGGTCGGCGGGTTGATGACCGGTTTCCACGTCAGGCAGAACGTGTCCTTGTCTTCCGCGTTGTTGTTCGTGGTGTCGAAATCCGTGTCAGAGACCGGATTTTCGGTCGTGAACACCTTGGCCACCAGCTCGATGCTGCCGAAGTAATTCGCGTTCGGCGGCGTGATGGTGAGGCCCACGATTTCGGCGGGGGTCAGGAAGTAAACGCCCGGCGCGGTCATGGTGCCCGCAGACAGGGTGAACCCTTCCGGCACGCCGGAAATTTCGTAACCGGTGATCACTTCGGAGCCGTCGTCGGAACCGGCGCCGTTATTGACCTCTTCCCCGGTCAGGGCGTGCAGGTCGATATTCAGCGTCTGCCCTTCGGTACCGCATTCGTCGTCGGCCTGAATGTCGGGCTTGTCGGCCACAGCATCGACGATGACGTTGAAACCGTCATCGTCCGAGGCGGACAGGCCGGCATCCGGGTCGGTCGCCGTCGCGGTCGCGACGAGTCCGGTCAGGTCGATATCGCTATCGGCGGCGGGCTTGAATTTCAGAACCGTGTCGAGGCTCTCGCCGGGAGCGAGAACAACCGTCCATGTGCCGGTCAGAGCGTCATAAGAACCAACGGTGAAGATCACTTCGCCCCAGCTCGCATCGATGCCCGTGATGGTCACGGTCAGATATTCGTTAGGACCGGGATTCGCGCCCAGTTGAGCGGTAACCGGAACGACGACGCAGCCGTCTTCGTAGACTTGCGCATCGTCAACGCCGTTATTGACCTCGATGGTCGGCGGGTTGATGACGGGCTTCCAGGTCAGCGTGAACTTGTCGTAATCGAAGCCGTAATTGTTCCAGTAGTTGAACTCGCCGTCGGTGACGGGGTTCTCGGTGGTGAACACCTTAGCGAACAGCTTGACGGAGCCGAAATAATTGGAATTCGGCGGCGTGATGGTCAGGCCCTCGATCTCCTCGGGGGTCAGATAGTAAACGCCCGGGAAAAGCTGGGTGCCCGCCGAAAGCGTAAAGCCTGCGGGAACGCCGGAGATCATATAGCCCGTGATCCGCTCGGAGCCATCATCGGAACCAACGCCGTTATTGACCTCTTCCCCGGTGCGGGCGAACAGGTCGATATTCAGGGTCTCGCCCTCAAGGCCGCAATCGTCCTCGGCCTGAATATCAGGCTTGTCGGCGACCGCATCGACCTTGATGTCGAACGTGTCGCTCACGGTTCCGGTCAGGCCCGTGGACGGGTCTGTCTCGGTGACGGTGAACAGAAGGTCCAGCGCATCGACATCGCTGTCGGCGGGTGGATAAAATTTCGGATTGTCCGAGGAACCGAACTCGGCGCCGCCGGCAGTCGTGAACGTATAGGTTCCGGCAACCGGATCGAACACGCCCGGGCCCGTGACGGTCCAACCGTCGGGAATACCCGAGATGACGATGGTCAGGATACCGCCGGAGCTCTCCGGAGCGGCGTAAAGATTCGTCTGGACGCAGCCATCTTCATAGACGCAGCTGTCGCCGACTTCGATGATCGGGGTGGGCGGCTCGGCATCGGGACCTTCGGATCTCGCAAGGCCTTGATCGTCCTGAATCTTGGGAAGGTCATAAACCAGCGCGGTCGGATTGATCGGCCCGACATCCTCAAGCGGAATGACGCCTTGTGCGTCGAAGCTGCTCTGGAATCCGTAACCGGAATTGGAACCTCCGCCGATCGGGCCGGATGCACCGGCCGCCGGCTCGATTTTCGCGACGTTTTCGGCGCCGTCTTGGCTCTGCGCGGACTCTTCGCCCGCTGCGGGCTCGACATCCTGCGGCGCGGTGGACTCGCCTTCGGCAGCGATCTCAGACTGGCCTTGGGAAGCGCTTTGCGGCGCGGATTGAGTCTCAGCCTGCGCGACATCGATATTTTCGTCGCCGGACTTGCGGGCTCCGGTCTTCACGGCCTCGTCCTCGATGAACTCGTCCGAATTGAAAAGAAGCTCGGTGAATGCCAGAACGGCCGAAGGCTGGCCGAACAGGGCGCTATCGAAACCCTTGAGTATGATCGAAGAACCGTCATCGAATACGAGATTGAGATCTTCGCCCGTCTTGGCGAATTCCTGCACAATGGCCTTGGAGAAACTGAACACATACTTGTGCCCGGCTTCCATATCGACCGTGTAGGATTGACCCGCTGCGGGGCGGTCCAAAGGAATGGAACCGGCATCTGCAACCACGATCGGCTGATCGCTTTGCTGCATGGCCTGCTGCTCGGGAGAGGATTGTGTGTTGACTGTATTCGAACCAACGCCTTGTGCGTTGGTTACGGTTTCTGGGTTAGTCATCAGTATTACTCCTTGGAACTCAATAAGAAACTCAACCTAAGTTGTTATCACCGCTTGCCCGAAGGCTTTGTTAACGCTTTATTAACAGACTGCACTTCTTTACAGAAGATTGCCCAGAAAGTCAACGATTATGACAAAAGATCAATCACAACATGTATTTACATAATATATGGCCGTCGATCCGATTTGACGGCGGACCCCCCAACATCTATGTTTTTATCGGAAAACGGCGTCCGTAAGGACGGATTTTTTAAGGAAAACCAGAGTTTTCCATAGATTTCAGACTCCTTCTCCAACCCACCGTTCCGCAGACCCCGGCGACACGAATCGAGGAAAATAAACCCGGACGTAAAATATTTTCTCGATTCTCCGCCCGTTTTCTGCGATGTTCGGCCGCGAATCGCCACTGCGATTCGCCCCGGCGAAGGCACCGATTCGCTCAAAAACACAAAAAACCACCCGCAAAAACGCCCCTTCAAAAAAATTATTATCCTCGGGATAAGCTGTGGATAACCTGTGAGTCTTATCCACAAGCCCACGGCCACACTGCCCCGCATTAAAATTTTATTATAAAATAGACACTTGGGATAAAATTTTCATTCAAAAAACCTCTGGACTCAACCCTGAACCCAAGGCATCCTGTGAACATCTCCAGACGGTTCGAAGCAAGCGATTGCTTCTCCCCGGCCCGGAGATCGGGCGGATGGCTCCGCCCAGGGTTCTCGGAGCTACACCACGCAGGGTTTCGGCCTTATGCGGTGCCGGGGGCTCAAGAGGAAACGCAAGTGTTCCAGCCTGTCGGCGGCATCCAGCCTGTGGTCGCGCACATAAAAACGTTTGTAGGATTGCCCCGCTTTGGTCTGGTTCGCGCTTGAGCGTATCTTCGAAATATCGTCGTTCTCGCGATGAGCGGCGGTGAGTGTTTGATCAACACGATAAATACGCGGGTGATGGGTTCATCCGCAGCTGCAGGAACGTTAAGGCGGCAAGCTACCGCGCGTGTTTCCGGCAATCTGATCTGGCTTACCTGCCTCCTTTACCTTGTGTAAAGCTCAGGCAGGATCATGCTCCCGAAAAGTCCCCGGTGTCCGGCCTTTCTCCAACCCCGTGTTGGATGTCAGGCGGTGACGCCGGGGCGCTTTTCGTTTTGGGCCTCGGAATCACCCTATCCCTCAAAAAACACCTGAAATCGCACGCAATACCCTTGCATTGAGCGCCGTTAAGCGCTATCAAAACGCCCTGCTTGGGGGTTCCCCCAATCAAAAGGCAGGCGTCACACACACTCCTACACCAAAAGATAGTTTGAACTATGCCAAGGGATGGGTTTAGAATGTGACATAAATAAGGCATTTTTATTATCTATTTATAACATACATAAAAACGGGTGATTTTAGATTATGGCGTTACGCCTTGATTTATTAAAGGTTTTGATCGTGGAGGACGTGGCCCCGATGCGCCAACTCCTCATGGCCCTCCTCACAACCCTTGGAATCGGTCATGTGTTGTCCGCCCCCGACGGCGAACAAGGCTTCGAGGCATTTTGCCTGGAAAAACCCGACATTGTCATCACCGACTGGCACATGGAGCCGGTGGACGGCATCGAGCTGACCCGCCTGATAAGACTCGCCGACCAGTCGCCCAACAAAACAGCGCCGGTCATCATGCTGACGGGCTTCAGCTCCCTCGAGCGAATCGAGGAATCCCGCGACTCCGGGGTCACCGAATATCTCTCGAAACCCTTCACGGCGGAAAAACTGGTCAAAAGAATCAGCCACGTCATCGAAAACCCGAGAGACTTCATTATGACGAGCACCTATTTCGGCCCAGACCGCCGCCGCAGGACGCTCTCAGGCTTCTCCGGCCCTTACCGCCGGGCTTCGGATGAAATGAATTTTGTGTTGGTGGGTTAATTAAAAACGGCAAACGATTGATAAACGGGAATAAACAGTGCAGGGCAAACCCAAAAGCGGACACGTCGTCATATTAAAGGCCAATTTCGCGCTGCGGATGAAGATCGGCAAGGGCGGAATCGCACCCAAGGTGCTGCTCGCCTGCCGCCGCGTGATGGAAGAAAACGCCTTCGACTTCACGCCCATGGCCCGCGACATTTTAAAAACGATACTCTCCGAAATAGAAAAATTGCAGGCGAATAAACGCTCCCACGAAGAGGCATTAAGCACCCTGCGGATACAGGTCATGCAATTCAAGGCCAACGCGGCGACCTTCCGCTATCCCCTGCTCTCCGAAATCGCGCACAAGCTTCTGGACTTTCTGGACGAGATCAACGAGCTCGACGCCTCGGCGATCGAGATTATTATGGCCTTCCACGACACCGCCGAAAAACTTCTGGTCCGCCGGGACGAAAACCGCACGGACCCGCGTACCCGCAGAATCCCGGAGGAATTCGAAAAAGCCTTCGCGCGTTACTGGAAACGCAAAGCCGCCCCGGCCACGTAGCGCATACCCAAGTATGAAAATCCAACTTATGCGGGAATAAATGAAAATTCTTCTCGCCCGATACCTGTCCGCGCATGCTCCCGCATGCTAATATACCAAAGTATTAATATTGCGGATCTCTTATAAACCCTCATGCCCTTGAAACTCGACCGCCTCAGTACGCTGATCGTTGAGGACACGGAACCCATGCGCGACCTGATCGCGGCGGTTCTGGGTCGCTGCGGCGTCGGCAAAATCCTGCACGCCGCCAACGGCGACGAGGCCTTCGGCCTCTTCTGCAAACACAACCCCGATATCGTGATCACGGACTGGCATATGCCCGGCGCCGACGGACTCGACCTCGTGACGAAAATCCGTTGGACCAAGGAATCCCCCAACCGCATGGCGCCCGTAATTATGTTAACCGGATACGGGGCCGAACAGCGCGTGACCGCCTCTCGCGACACAGGGGTGACGGAATTCCTGACCAAGCCCTTCCGCGCCGACGATCTGATCAGCCGGATGCTCCATGTCATCCGCGCCCCGCGCGACTTCATCCTCAACGCCACCTATTTCGGCCCGGACCGCCGCAGAAATAGAAAGCGCGCCTACAACGGCCCCCTCCGGCGAATCTCTGACGACGCACAGCCATGACAGCCAGTAAAAACCCCAAAGTCCGCATTTTCCGGGCCTCCTATGAATTGCGCGCCCGCGTCGGCGTCGGCCCGGTGCCGGAACAAACCCTGATCGACTGCCAGCAAATGATCGACCAGAACGAGTTCGACTTCACCCCCCTCGCCCGCGAATTTCTGGAGAACCTAAGCCAGACCATCAGAAAGGCCCGCGCGAAGGAAATCTCGGAAAACGAGGCCCTGCACCGTATGACCGAAATCGTGATGCAGCTCAAGGCCAACGCCTCGACTTTTCATTACCGCCTCGTCGGCAACCTGGCGCAGGTCATGCTCGGCTTCCTCGAAAGCCTGACCCATATCGATGCCAACGCCGTCGAAATCGTCGAGGCGCACCAGAAGACGCTTCTAGCGATTATCGAAAAGCGCATGACCGGCGATGGCGGCCCCTATGGCCGACAATTGCAGCAGGAATTGATCCAAGCCTGCGAACGCTACAGCCGCAGCAGCGAGAAAAAATAAAAGCCGCACAAAAACTGCGCGGCTTTCTGTAATCCCGGTAAAAAAACGCCTAGAACTTCAGACGCTTGACGCTTTCGATCTGCGGCAATGCGGCGACCTGCTCGAACAGCTCGTCCGACAACGGCGCATCAAGCGAGACCAGACAAACGGCCGTTTCGCCCGCCTTGACACGGCCCAGCCGGAAATCCGCGATATTCTGGCCGCCATCGGCCAGAATGGTGCCAAGACCGCCAATCAGGCCCGGCTGATCCTTGTTGCGGATGAACAGCATATGCGGCGTCAAAGCAGCCTCGACCGGAACGCCTTCGATATTGACGATGCGCGGCTCCTTACCCGTAAACAAAGTCCCGGTAATATTGCGCGTGCGCTTGCTGGTTCGAACGATCAGGTTGATCATCGAGCGCCAATTACGGCTGTTCTTGTCATAGCTTTGCTTGATTTTAATGCCCCTCGCCTCCGCGACCTTGAGCGCGTTGACCATATTGATGCTCTCCGTCTGCGCCCCCAGAAGATGCGCGATGATCACCGAGGTGATCGGATCGGTGTTGATATCCGTCACCGTCCCCTCATACTCGATATCAATGCTCTCGATGGCGTGCTCCGTGATCTGCCCGGCGAACTCGCCCAGCTGCGCCCCCAGCCCCAGATAGGGCTTGAGCCTCGGCGCGTCTTCCGCCGAAATCGACGGCATGTTGAGCGCGTTGGTAACCGCCCCGTTCATAAGGTAATCCGCCATCTGCTCCGCCACCTGCAACGCCACGTTGACCTGCGCCTCGGTCGTGGACGCGCCAAGGTGCGGGGTGCAGATCAGCTTCGGATGATTGAACAGGATGTTCTCCTTCGCCGGCTCGACCTCGAACACGTCCAGCCCGGCCCCGGCCACCTTGCCAGAATCCAGCGCCTCCTTCAGGTCTTCCTCGACGATCAGCCCGCCGCGCGCGCAGTTGATGATATAAACGCCGTCCTTCATCTGCGCGATCGTGTCTTTGTTGATCATGTGCGAGGTCTTGTCGTTCTTCGGCACGTGGATCGTAATAAAATCGGAATATTTATAGATATCCTCAAGCTCGACCTTCTCGACCCCGATATCCTGCGCCCGCTCGACGGTCAGGAACGGGTCGAACGCGATGACCTTCATCTTGAGGCCCAGCGCCCGGTCCGCCACGATGGAGCCGATATTGCCGCACCCGATGACGCCCAGCGTCTTGTTGTAAAGCTCGGTGCCCATGAATTTGCTCTTTTCCCACTTCCCGGCGTGCGTGCTCGCATTCGCCTGCGGGATCTGCCGCGCGAGGGAGAACATCATGGCGATGGCGTGCTCGGCCGTAGTAATGGAATTGCCGAACGGCGTGTTCATAACCACGATCCCGGCATTGGTGGCAACGGGAATATCGACGTTATCGACCCCGATCCCCGCCCGGCCGATGACCTTGAGGTTCTTGGCCGCCGCGATCATGGCCGCGTTGACCTTGGTTTCGCTGCGGATCGCCAGACCGTCATACTGGTCGATGATGGCGAGTTGCTCCTCGGGCTTGAGACCCGGCTTGAAATCGACCTCGACTCCGGCTTTCTTGAAAATCTCGATGGCAAGGGGGTCCAGCTTATCGCTGATGAGAACTTTGGGCATCCTATGACTCCTATTTTGTCTTGTTAGGAAAACAGGCGCCCAGAACTATGGGAGTTTCGATAAGAAGTAAAGAAAATAATGAGGTTTATTCCTCAAGGTAATCCAGATCGGTGCCGAACGTCTCCTTGAGGCTGGCCAGCGCGATAAACGCCAGAACCAGCATCAGCATGACGACGCTCAAACCCGCCAGACTGACGCCCAGAGCGCCCTTGAGCGACTGGAAAATAAGGGTGCTGAGGATCACCGACCCGCGCACCATGTTGGGAATGCTGGTCGCCGCCGTCGCCCGGATATTGGTACCGAACTGCTCGGCGCCCATCTGCACGAACATCGCCCAATACCCCGTACCAATCCCAAGCAGCAGGCAAAGCCCGTAATACGCTTCCAGCGAATGGTGCGGCCCCCAGACGTAAACGCAGGAAAACACCGCCGTCAGACACAGGAAAATCCCCACGGCCTTCTTCCGGCTGCGCAGCAATTGGCTTAGAAGGCCGCTCAGCATATCCCCGATCACCAGCCCGACATAGCAGAACAGCACCGCGTTCCCGGCGGTGGGCAAATCGCCCTTCATGCCGAAATCTTTCGCGAATTCCGGGGTGAAGGTGATGAACAGCCCCACGACCGCCCAGAGCGGCATCCCCACGACGATAACCGCAATATATTTTTTGAAGGAAGCCGGCCGCAGCAGCATAAGCGGGTTCCCCGGCTTGAGAAGCTTCTTGCCCTCCGCGCCCTGCTTGCTCATCATCTCGAACATCGCGGATTCCCGAACCTGCAAGCGCAGCACGAGCAGCGCCAGCCCCATGAGACCGCCAATGATATAAGCCGTGCGCCAATCGGTAATCTCGGCGATGACCGCAGCAAAAACCGCCCCCGCCACACCGATGGACGCGATGAACGTCGTCCCCAGCCCGCGCAGGTGGCGCGGCAGCAACTCCGAGGCCAGCGTCACCCCAGCGCCCAATTCCCCGGCCAGACCGACCCCGGCGATAAACCGCAGGATCGCATATTGCTCCACACTAGTGACGAAGCCGTTCAGGATGTTTGCAACGGAATACATCAGGATCGAGCCGAACAGCACAGAAACCCGGCCCATCCGGTCGCCCCAGATGCCCCACAAGAGCCCCCCGACCAGAAGCCCCGCCATCTGCGTATTCAAAAGGAAGATCCCGCTCTCCAAAAGCTCGGCCTCGTCGGTGATGCCGAGGCTGATCAGGCTTTTGACCCGAACGATATTGAACAGCAGCAAATCGAAGATATCGACGAAATACCCCAGTGTCGCCACCAGGATGGTCATCATGGTCGCCCGCTCGATCTCGTATTTTTTCTCAAGCGAGGACAGCATGGCTTCAGGCCGCCTTTTGCGCCTGCGCGTCTTCCTTGGCCTTGGCGAACGCCCACTCGATCCACGGGATCAACGCCTGAACATCCGCCGTCTCCACGGTTGCCCCGCACCAGATCCGCAAGCCCGCCGGCGCGTCGCGATACCCTGCGATATCGTAACCCGCGCCGTCTTTTTCCAGAAGCTTGGTCATCGCCTTGATGAACGGCTCCTTGTCGGCATCGGGCAGCGCGGCGAACCATGGGTCCGTAATCTTGAGGCAAACCGAGGTTTTAGAACTCGTTTCGGGCTTTTCTGCCAGAAATTCGATCCAGCCCGTTTTGCTGACCCACTGCTCGATCGCCTTGTAATTCTCCTCGGTCCGCTTGATCGTGCCCTTGAGACCGCCGACCGTCTTGACCCAGCGCAGCGCGTCAAGGCAGTCCTCGACCGCCATCATGGAGGGCGTGTTGATCGTCGCACCCTCGAAAATGCCTTCGTTCAGCTTGCCCTTGGCGGTCATGCGGAAAATCTTCGGCAGCGGACGATCGGGCGTGTAGCTCTCCAGACGCGCCACCGCGCGGGGCGAAAGCACCAGCATGCCGTGCGCGCCCTCGCCGCCCAGAACCTTCTGCCAGCTCCACGTCACGACATCCAGCTTGTCCCACGGCATATCGTAAGCGAACACCGCCGAGGTCGCGTCGCAGAACGTCAGACCCTCGCGCTTGGCGCTGATCCAGTCGCCATTCGGCACCCGCACGCCCGAAGTCGTGCCGTTCCAAACGAAAACCGTATCCCGCGCCGGATCGGCCTGCGAGAGGTCGGGAAGGCCGCCGTAAGGCGCCTCGAATTTGCGCACGTCGGAAATCTTGAGCTGCCCGGTGACATCCTTGAGCCAGTCGGTCGAAAACGCCTCCCACGCGAACACATCGACGCCGCGCACGCCCAGCATGGACCAGAGCGCCATTTCGAAAGCGCCCGTATCGGAAGCCGGAACGATCCCGACGCGGTAATCAGCAGGAATGCCTAGAATCTCCTTATGAAGGTCGATGACCTCCTTCAGCTTGGCTTTAAGCGGCCCCGCCCGGTGCGAACGGCCCAGCATCGCGCCCTCAAGCGCGGCGAAGCTCCAGCCGGGGCGCTTGGCGCACGGGCCGGACGAAAAATTCGGGTTATTGGGTTTGCGTTGGGGTTTTTCCATGATTTCACTCTCCGGGCAATCCCGCCCGTATCCTTGTAAAGGCCGATAATAAAAATGGTTTGGGATGGACAATCTTCCGCACAAGCGTTAAGGAATTTCTGACGCTCTGGCAAGTCTTTTTAGAGAACGCCACCGTCAAGAGAACCGGAAATGACCCATATACTGACCCTCGTAGCCTCGCAAGGCAGCCCGCCCGTCACTGACCGCCACTTCAAGGACGCGGGGTCGATCCTCGAAAATTATAACATTAAGGCAACCGCCAAACCGCACTGGCTGGACAAGGGCAAAGCCGGAGAAATGACACTGTCCGATGGCCCGCAAAGCGCCCTGATCGCGCACCTGCGCGACGAATTCGCGCACGACAAAATCGACTTTTTCATCACCCCGTCCAAAAACCGCCAGAAAAAAATCCTGCTCGCCGATATGGACTCGACCATTGTGAGCACCGAAACTCTGGACGAACTCGCCGCCTTCGCGGGCATCAAGGACAAGATCGCCGCCATCACGGCGCTGGCCATGGAAGGCAAGCTCGATTTCCACGCGGCCCTGCGCGAACGGGTCGGACTGCTTAAAGACCTTCCCCTCTCCGCCTTGCACGAAACGCTGACGCAAACCGAACTCAACCCCGGCGCAGAGACCTTTGCCCCGACGATGCGCGCGCAAGGGCACACCTGTGTTCTGGTCTCCGGCGGCTTCACCTTCTTCACCGAGGCGATCGCCGATAAAAGCGGCTTCGAATTCCATCACGGAAATATTCTGGAAATAGAAAGCGACAAACTCACCGGAAAAGTGCGCGAACCGATCCTCGATAAATTCGCAAAAGTCGGCTTTCTCGACGAATACGTAAAAAAACTTGGCCTGACCCCCGAAGACTGCCTGACCATCGGCGACGGCGCAAACGACATTCCGATGCTTAAAAAGGCCGGACTGGGCATAGGGTATCATCCGAAAAATGCGGTTCTGGACGAGGTTCACAACGCCATCCTCTATGGCGACCTGACTGCCGCGCTCTATGCGCAGGGCTATTCATCGAAATATTTCAAACGCCTCTGAAAAGGCGGTTTTCCTTTAATTTTTCTTTTGTTAAAGTGACATTAACCTTGAAACAATAAGGTAAGCTTGGTGCGGTCTGAAAGCTGCGACCTGATGACCTGAAAACGGAGCCGGAACGGGCGTTATGACTGAAAAATGGGATTATCTTGTCTCGGACGAGCAACTCGAAGACCTGATCCGTAACTATTGCACGGATTTTACGGCTCTGGCCCGCTCCGGTCGCTATCCGCCCATCACGGGCCGGGACGCCGAAATCGACGACTGTATCCTGATCCTGCTCCAGCGCGGACGCAAAAACTGTTGTTTTCTGGCCCCGGCAGGGGTGGGTAAAACCGCCGCCGTCGTCGGTCTGGCCCAGCGCGTAGTCGCCGGAACGGTCCCCGACTATCTTAAAAACGCCCGTGTGCTGGAGGTCGATCTGGCCCGGATGGCTTCGGGAACCTCAAGCCGTGCGGAATTCCAGGCGCGGCTCATGCCTTTCTGTAAGGGCGTCGCTGAACGCTATCACGACCCGAACAAACCGCGTTACATCCTCTTCCTCGACGAGATCCACCAGATCATGCCGAGTTGCGTGGGCTCGTCCTACGCCGGGATGTCCGACACCATGAAACCTTACCTGACCGCAGGCGATCTGCTGGTTCTGGGCGCGACGACGCTTGACGAATACCGCCACTATGTCGAACTCGACCCCGCGCTCGACCGTCGTTTCCAGAAGGTCTTCCTGAAGATCCCGAATTCCGACGAAACATATCACATCCTCAAGGGGTTGCGTCCGGCGCATGAAAAGCACCACCGCATCAAGGTGCCCGAGCGCCTGCTGATGCTGATCGTCAGGCTGACCGACGAACACATGCGCAAACGCAACCAGCCCGACAAATCCATCATTACCCTCGACGCCGCCATGGCCTACCACGTGCGCCAACACGGCGTGGACACGGAACTCGACGTGGAATCGGTCTATTACATGGTCGGCCGCGAAACCAAGCTCAACAAAAACGCCCTCCACGATGAAAAGAAACTGGAGGAAATCTACAGGCGCGTAGACATTCTCGAAGGCCGCATCGAAGATGAAAACGCTAAAAAGCAATACACCGTCTACGACCCGGCCGCCAAAATCAGGGACGTCGAGATCGACAAATCCTATCAAAGGCAGATTGAGCGCGAAAAAGCCGAGCAGCAAGCGCTACTCGAAGAATCCAAGAAAGCGGCCGACGAAAAAGTCGGAAGAAAGCCGGAACCCGAGAACAAGATCGCCGAACTGGCTGCCAAACTTGAGAAGAAGCTCGAAGAAGTCGTCGAGAAAAAGCTCGAGGAAAAAGCCGAAGAAAAAGAAAGGCAAAGGGACAGCGGCTAGGCTAAGCCTTTTCCCTGATGCGCTCCTATCGCTTTGCCAGATAAATCTTGTACCCCTCGCCCTCAAAAAGCCGCTCGCCCGAAGCATAAAGCTCGCGCAGCAAATCCTCATACGGCAGATGCCGGTTAGCAACCATAAAAAGCCGCCCGCCGGGCCTCAGCGCCGCATGGGCCGCAGCAATAAACCCCCGCCCCAGATCGGTTTTCGTCGCACGACCCTGATGAAAGGGCGGATTCATGACCACCGCATCAAGATTATGCAGAGCCTTAACCGAGGTTGAGAGATCCTCCCAGACGAACCGCTTGCGAACCGAAAACGCCGACAAATTGCGCTCGCACATCGCGAGGGCTCGGTAATCCGCATCGGCGCAGACAATCTCCTGCACGGATGGGTTACGTTTAAGAACCGCATGCGACAGATAACCGTACCCGCAACCAAAATCCGCGCACACGCCTTCGATATCCTGCGGCATAAAATGAGCAAGCAGCTCCGATCCGCGATCGATCCGGTCCCATGCGAACAATCCCGGAAGCGAATAAAAATCTCCGCCCGCGATGGGCTGCGGGCCGCCTGCGGAAAGTGCCTCCGCAAGAATATTGTCTTTCGCCCGCTCGCAAATCCCATAGGCCGCCCGGGCGCGGTTCTTGGATATTTGCTGCACCTTCTCAACACCGAATTCCTGCAACAGGCCAACAAGCCGCTGCCCGCCCGCCTTGTTATCCGCTGCGCACAAAATCATTCCGCCGGGCCTGAGCATGCACAAGGCCTGTGCCATGATCCGCCGCCCCTCCGCCATATTTTTAGGAATAAGGACAAGCGCAAGATCGTACCTGTCCGGCGATTGAGTATCCGAAATTTCAGGGACCGCGCTAAAGCCCGCGCGACGCAAAACGGTTTCATAGGGCTTAAAAGGCTGCTCAAGAACAAGCATTCCCGAACCGAAAGACCGCAGTGCCGGATGCGCGCGCGCCCCCAAAAAAACGGTCTTTAGGCCATATAAAGACTGGCCGCAGGCTTGACCTGCTGCGGCAAAAAGTGTCTCGATCACGCCGTCCAAGATTCAATCCCCTTATAACGGAAGAAGCCTATTGCGGACCGCGCCCGCAATAGGCTCCCCGAACCTGGCAAAGACTAGACCAGAACGCTCTGATCGGCAACCAGGTTGCCATGGTCGATCATCTTCTGCAGCGTGGTGTTAAGACCGTCATCGAACACGGCGATCGTGACGAACTTGCCGCCCTTGTCGCCGTCCGCGTTGATCATAAGCTCCGTAGAGCCGCACTTATTGACCAGCTTCACGAAATTCGAAAGCTTGTCAAAGAACGGGTCATACCCCTCAAGAATGTCTGTGATGTTCAGGATATCTCCGCCCACCCCGGTTTTAAAACCCTGGATCACGTCGACATGCTTGTCGAACGTGTCGAACGCGAACGTATCGACCCCCGCCCCGCCATAGGCGATATCCTTGCCCTTTCCGATGACGAGAATGTCGTTGCCCGCCGAAGACCAGAGCACGTCGTTCCCCTCGCCGCCGATCAGCATGACATCGCCGTAATTGTAATGCTTGCTCGTAAGATCGATGATATCGTTGCCTTTTCCGCCATCGATGATCTCAATGCCCGAAAGACGTGGACCGACCGTACCGTCGGGCCGGAGGCTGAACGAATCGTCGAGGAAGAGCGCGTCGTTGCCGTTGCCGAGCACCAGACGGTCCTCGCCATCCCCGCCTTCAAACTGGTCGTAGGAACGGCTGTAGCCCTTGATGCTGATGACATCGTTGGTGCCCTTATGCCCGACGGAACCGACATTCTTCGCGCCAAATCCGCCGCTCCAGACAGCGTCCGCATGATAATGCAACGTGTCGTTTCCATCTCCGCCATTGAGCAGGTCCGCGCCCTTGTCGCCGCGCAGCACATCATCGCCCGCATCGCCGTAAAGAACGTCGTTATCCTTCCCGCCGTGCAACACGTCATGGCCAGCCCCGCCATAAAGCGCGTCGAGGCCGCCCTGTCCGTAAAGCACGTCATCGCCGTCCCCGCCATGCAGCATATCGTTACCTTTGCTGCCATAGAGAACGTCGTTACCCGCATCGCCGTGCAGGATATCGTTGCCCTTCCCGCCGCGCAGGATATCGTCTCCGTCTCCGCCGTGCAGAACGTCGTCACCCTTGCCGCCGATCAGCGTATCGTTTCCGCCAAGCCCGTTTACAACGTCGTTCCCGCCCAGAGCATTGATCACGTCATCGCCCGCCGTGCCGTCCAGCACGTCATCACCCTGCGTAGGCGTGCCCGTGACGGGCGGCGTAACCGTGCGCAGATCGAACGTCGAATTATCATCGAAGACCAGCGTGTCGATACCGCTGCCCGTCCCGACGAACTGGTTCTGGATCGTCACAACCCCCACGGCGCCCATCGTCATAACAAGATCGTTCCCGACGAAGGCAAAGCTTAGATCCGCAAACGTCAGGCCGTTCGGAATACGGATGAAATTGATTTCCGCATCGTCTGCCTCGATCACCGTGTCGGCGCCTTCTCCGCCCACATAGGTGTCGGAGCCCGCACCGCCCGTCATCACATCGTCGCCCAGACCGCCATCCAGCAGATCGTCGCCATCCCCGCCGTTGAGCGTGTCGTTGTCGTCCTCACCGTAAAGCGTGTCGGCCCCCTCGCCGCCGTTTAGCGTATCGAGGCCCGCGCCGCCATGCAGCACATCGTCCCCGGCATCCCCGTTCAGAACGTCATCTCCGCTGTCTCCGTGAAGAGTATCGGCATCGTCGCCGCCATGCAAAGTATCCGCGCCGTCTCCGCCATTGAGCGTATCGAGGCCCGCCCCGCCATGCAGCACATCATCGCCCGCATCGCCATAGAGCGTATCGTCCCCGTCATCGCCGGACAGCACGTCCGCGTCGCCGCCGCCCAGCATGGTATCGGCGCCTTCGCCGCCATTGAGGGTGTCCATCCCCTCCCCGCCATGCATCGTATCGTCGCCCGCATCGCCGTTGAGAACGTCATCTCCGGCGTCGCCGTAAAGCGTATCCCCGCCATCTCCGCCATGCAGCGTATCGACCCCCTCGCCGCCATGCAGGGAATCGGTGTTCGCCCCGCCATAGAGGGTATCGTCGCCCGCGTTGCCGTTCAGAACATCGTCACCTGCATCGCCGTAAAGCGTGTCGTTATCTTCACCGCCGTGAAGCGTGTCATTGCCGTTCCCGCCGATCAGCGTATCGTTGCCCTCCAGACCGTTA
This sequence comes from uncultured Pseudobdellovibrionaceae bacterium, assembly GCA_964583335.1. Taxonomy (GTDB): domain Bacteria; phylum Pseudomonadota; class Alphaproteobacteria; order Micavibrionales; family Micavibrionaceae; genus JAGNKE01. The sequence continues at coordinate 138,325 of CAZOVG010000008.1, forward strand.
ACAACGTCATCACCGCCCAGCGCGTCGATCACATCGTCGCCCGACGTACCGTCCAGCACGTCGTCCCCCTCCGTCGGTCCGGTCGGGGGCGGCGTGATTGTGCGCAGGTCAAAGGTCGAGTTGTCGCTGAAGATCAGGGTATCAATACCGCTGCCTGTACCGACAAATTGACCCTGGATGGTCACCACACCGACCACCCCCATCGTCATGACCAGATCGTCACCGACGATCGAAAAGGTCAGATCACCAAAGGTCAGAGGCGCCGGAATACGGATCACGTTAAGCTCGGTATCGTCGGCCTCAACGACCGTATCGTTGCCAGCCCCGGCCATATACGTGTCGGAACCCGCCCCGCCTACCAGCAAATCGTTGCCCGTCCCGCCATCGATCGTGTCGTCGCCGTCCCCGCCGAAGATTATATCGTTATCGCCGCCGCCGTTGATGTTGTCGTGGCCCGGCCCGCCGTCAAGGATATCATCGCCGTTATTCCCCTGAATGATATCGTTGCCGACATTCGCCCAGATCACATCATTGGCGTTCGCTCCGAAAATCTGCATGTTGCCGAGGGAATAAGTCGTGCTGGCCAGAAAAATGACATCGTTCCCGTTCGAGGCGATAATCGTCTCGATATCCCCGAACACCTGATTGCCCAGACCGTCCTCGATATAAAGGATCGTATTGGCGGTGGTGAACAGCAGCGTATCGGGATCGGTCGTACCGAAATAGCTCTGCAAGCTCTGATTATAATTACCGTTCACGACGTAAATATCGCCGCTATAGGGGTTCACGAGGGTTACGCTAAGCGGCCCGAGCGTGCCGTTGAAAATATAAGTTGCCATTTGATCCACACACACTTGTTTGATTTTTTTTGAAGCGTCGCAGGTTCCCCAAAGGAAAAATGCAGGGAGGCAATTTACATATCGCCTTTCCATAAACAATTTTGCGGGCAATTGGTTATTTTTTTCTTAAAATTTGAGGCTTTTTATAAACTTTTGTATAGGGTCAAATTATCTATTTAATATCAATATTTTATATAAGAACGCCGATCGAACGCCTCAACCTCGGAAGCCAAAAAATGATAACGGGATATCAGAAAATCTTAAGATTAAGGAGAATCAGGAGAGCTGGACGCCCCGCCTCCACGCCATGACCGGACGCCCCAGTAAAGCCTCGAACCGCTCGATTTCCGGAACAAGTCTAATCGAAAGCCACTCATGGTCCTCGCGCGACATTCGAACACGCTGCGCATCGAAAATCTCCGGCCCGAAAAGCAGCCTCCGCAGATCCAGACGCCGCGCAAGACGCACGGGCCAGCCAAGCCCCGCCGAGAGCAACCGATCCTCAAGCCTTGCGAAGACACGGGAAAGCCCGGGAAACCGTGCCACGTCAGTCACGTTGTATCCGCCCGCGAAACTCTCGGGAGGTGCGAGGTAATCCAGCCCAAGGGCCTCACAGAGCTGCCGTACATACTGCGCCTGATCGTTTTCCAGCTCTTCTTGAAAGAAAAGCGTGACCCGCTCCGGCGCGAAATACCTGTACCAGCGCTCCAGATGCTGCGCGTAACGGCTGCCGTTCAAAATTTGCGGCGCCTGCTCCACGGCATCGGCAAGACCGCCTCTGACGATCCCGTAGCGCTGCAGATGAAGATATTGCGAAAACGCCCGCTCGACCGGGTGCCGCAACGGGCAGATGAGCCGGATATCCGGTCCGAAAAACCCGTGGACGCGCAAGGGGGCCTCCGCATGGTCGAAAACCGTGGTCGTCACTTCCATGGCAAGTTTATGACCGGGCTGTATCGAAAAATGGTTTCGATAGAACGCCGCGCCCCGTCCGTTATGGCGGTCGAAGAAAAACGTCTCCTTGACCCCGGAGGGCAGACACACATCGCCCCGGAACCTCAAATACCGCTCGATCCAGCCCGCCCCCGTCCGCTGCGGCCCGATGGAGAGCGCAAAGGGCAGGTTGAGCACAGATCGGTCCTGAATATCCTGTTTCACAATAAAGGGTTCCGAATAAACGTGCCGGGCCATTCCCGCCCGGTAAAATAAAATGATAAAAACCAAAGTATAATAACAACTTATATCTCTATTATTAGCCTATTGCTTTCGGCGGTAAAACACAACATAACTCTGGGCAAACCTCGGCATTTCCGTTAAAACCACTCCCCATGAAGCCGTCCGAAAAGCCCTCCCCGCGCGACCCGAAAGGAAACCTGACCGAGGGGTCGGTGCGCGATCATCTGATCCGCCTCAGCGTGCCGATGATCTGGGGCATCGCAGCAATTATCAGTTTCCAACTGGTCGATACGTATTTCATAGCCAAGCTCGGCAAAACCGAGCTGACCGCCATAAGCTTCACTTTCCCCGTTACTTACTTCATTTTCAGCTTCACAATGGGCTTCGGAATTGCCATGTCCTCCGTCGCCTCGCGGATGATCGGGGAAGGCCGGCACGAGGACGTAAAGCGTGTCTCGACCCACGGCCTTCTGCTGGTCGCGCTCGTGGCAGGTTTGGTGACAATTGTCGGAGTCTGGCTCCATGACCCTGTTTTTGCCGCTTTAGGCGCCACCCCCGAAACCATCGTCCTGATCCGCGAATACATGATCATCTGGTTCGCCGGAAATGCCTTCGTGACACTGCCGCTGGTCGGCAACGCCGCCATCCGCGCCACAGGCGACACCTTTTCCCCGGCCATGATCATGTGCCTGGCGGCGGGCATTAACGTGGTTCTCGACCCGCTCCTGATCTTCGGCGGCTTGGGCATACCGGCGATGGGCATGCAGGGCGCGGCGCTGGCGACCGTTTTTGGAAATTCCTGCGCAATGCTGGCGGGCCTTTACATCATGGCGCAAAAAGACCTCCTTCTGACCCTCTCGAACCTGCACTTTGATAAGTTCAAGGACTCAATGCGCCGCCTTTTGGTCATCGCCCTCCCCGTAGGTCTGACCAACGGCATCGGCCCCCTCGTAAACGCAGCCATCGTCGGCATGTTGGCCCTGCAGGGCGAGGCGGCCGTCGCCGCCTTCGGGGTGGCCACGCGGGTAGAGGCCTTCGCGTTCATCATCCTGATGGCGCTATCCATAGGCATGGCGCCGATCATCGGCCAGAACTGGGGCGCCGGAAAACCCGCCCGCGCTCTTGAGGCGATCCGCCTGACCCTCTCCTTCAACATCGTTTGGTCGGTCTCGATTGCGATCATGCTGATGATCTTCGCCCGCCCGATCGCCGCGCTCTTTTCGTCGGACGAGGACATCATAAGCATGACCGTATTGTTCTTCTGGCTGGTTCCGATATCCTACGTCTTCAGCAATCTGGTCAACGGCTGGTGCTCGGTGTTCAACGCCATCGGCAAGCCGCAACGGTCCTTTTCCATGATTATTCTGAAAATGATCCTCCTGACTTTGCCTTGCGCCTGGATCGGGGGGATGCTGATGGGAACTTACGGAATTTTCCTCGCCATCGCCGCCGTCAATACGGCCTGCGGACTCGCGGTCCACTTCTGGAGCTGGAACACGTTCACCCGCCGGGATTCACCTTCTCTTATATCGCGGGCCGCCGCCGAGGCTTGAGGTTTAAGGACCTTCGTCGGTCTCAGGCGCCGCGTCCGGCTCAACCTCGGTTTCGACCTCAGCCTCCGGCTCAGCCGTAAGCTCCGAGGTCGCGCTATCCAGAGCCGCCGCGCCCTCTTCGACCAGCGTATTCAAAAGCTTCTGCGCTTCGTTGAGGTCCTTGTTGATCTTCTTGTTCACGTTCTTCTTGAAAACATCATACGTGCTGACCCCCAGCAAATTGAGCGTTTCAAGACTCATCCCCTTCAGCAGCTCCGCCTGATTGGCCATGAGATGAAACGGCGAAACCGTCTCCTGAACGATCTTGGCAATCGCCTGCGGAATGGCGATGCCGTTCTCTTGCGTGCCGATATCGCGCACAAAAACATCGTTCGCGCCCAACGCGCCGATCGCAGTGGGCACCAAAGTCACAACGGGCTGCAGAACAGGTTTTTCATAAGTAATCGTGCGGACGATAACCCTCACTTTGTCGTGCTTGCCGTCCGGCTTGATATTGCGGACATTCTGCGCGGTCTGCTTTTTGAGGTCGTGGAGGTTCGTGCTGCCCGAATTCATTTCAAGAAAAACCTTGAACCCCTTCACGGTTACAAGATTGAAGGTCACGCGCTCCAGTTCGAACGTATCGACGTTGATCTCGGCCGAATCCGCAGTCGCCGCATGCGGCCCCTTATAACCCGCCGGGTTGGCGATCTTGATGTCTTTAAGTTTGACCAGCTTCTTCTCGGCCAGAACGTCCATCTCCCCGATCGTGACCGGAACGCCAAGCGTCTTCGACGCGATATCTTCGATATAAGCTTTGTTGATGCTGTCGGCCTGCATATAGGCGCTAATCGCAAAAAGGACAAAGAGCACGACAACCGCAGCAAAAATATAACGGGCCACTTTGGCGGCTTTAACAACGGCGGACATGAGCTTCTCCCTGATATCTCTGTAATCAAGGCAATATTGCCGTTCTGCGCGGCCTTCTGTCAATCGCCGCCATTCGCGCGGATGGCCCGCCACTTGGCGACGTTGCGGTTATGCTCCTCAAGGGTCGCGGCAAAAACATGCCCCCCGGTTCCGTCCGCAACAAAGTAAAGAAACTCATGCCGCTCGGGATTTAAAACCGCCTCTATGGACGCCCGGCCCGGATTGGCGATCGGCCCCGGCGGCAATCCCGAATAAACATACGTGTTATACGGGGAGTCAAACGTCAGATCCTTTTTGAGCAGACGCCGCCCCAGAGGCCCCTGCCCCTCATTCTGGTGCTCGCCCATATTGAGGGCGTAAATCACCGTCGGGTCGCTCTGCAACGGCATACCGCGCTTAAGCCGATTGATAAAGACGCCCGCTACCCGCGCGCGCTCCTCCTTTTGTCCGGTCTCCTTCTCGACGATGGAGGCCAGCGTGAGGACCTCGACCTTGGTTTTGAGCGGCAGGTCCGCCGCGCGGCTATCCCAAAGCTCCGCAAAGACTTGATCCATAGCCTGCTCCATGCGCTTGAGGATGTCGGCTGTACTCTCCTCGCGGGTATAGCTATAAGTTTCCGGCAGATAGATCCCCTCGGCGTTCATAGGAGCTTCAACCTGTTTCAGATCGGCCTTCTCCGCCAAAGCCAGTTTGATTTCATGGTTGGTCAGCCCCTCGCGCAGCGTGACCTTCCGCTGCACCGTCTTGCCCGATTCAAACAGGTTCAGAATGTCCCGGATCGAAGCATGCGGCGGGATTTCATATTCCCCGGCCTTCAGCTGGGAATCCTGCCCCGTATAACGCCCCGCCGCGCGGAACAAAAGCGGCGACTCGACCGCCCCGGCAGTCCTAAGCTGCTCCGCGATGCCGCCGACGCTCGACCCCGGCGCGATGATGACCTCGACGGGCTTGTCGAACGCACCGGGCTTGTTGATTTCCTTGGCCGCCCAGTAAAACCCGGCCCCGCCGACCACCAGACCGGCGGTCAGCATAAAGAAAAACAACCCCAGAAAGATTTTCACGACCTTCATTATTTTGAACCTGAAACCCCGCCACAAGCCGGGGAAAAAACGAGGCGGATCAGACCGCTCTCAGAATAAGGCTGGCGTTCGTCCCGCCGAAACCGAACGAATTGGAGAGCGCCGTGCGGACTTTTTTCTCTTTCGCGACTTTCGGCACAAGATCAATCCCCGCGCAATCTTCGGACGGGTTTTCAAGATTGAGCGTGGGCGGCAGCACGCCCGTCTGAATAGCCTTGGCGGAGTAAATGGCCTCGACCGCCCCCGCCGCGCCGAGCAGATGCCCGATAGCCGACTTGGTGGACGACATGGAAAGCGTGGGTAGTGTATTGGCAAACAGCCGCTTGACCGCGCCGTGCTCGATCCCGTCGCCCACAGGCGTGGACGTGCCGTGCGCGTTGATATAGTCGATGTCTTCCGGGTTCAGCCCCGCGCGTTTAAGCGCCGCCTTCATCGCGCGGAACCCGCCATTGCCGTCTTCCGGCGGAGACGTGATGTGATAAGCATCGCCCGAAAGCCCGTAGCCAATCACTTCCGCGTAAATTTTTGCGCCGCGCTTCTTCGCGTGCTCGTATTCTTCCAGCACGACGATCCCGGCACCCTCGCCGATCACAAACCCGTCGCGGTCCTTGTCCCACGGGCGCGAAGCCTCGGCGGGACGGTCATTATACCCGGTCGAAAGCGCCCGCGCGGCGGCGAACCCGGCCACGCCGAGACGGCAAACGGCGCCCTCAGCGCCGCCCGCGATCATCACGTCCGCATCGTCCAGCGCGACAAGACGCGCAGCATCGCCGATGGCGTGCGTGCCCGTCGAACAGGCCGTCACGACCGAATGATTCGGCCCCCGGAACCCGTGCTTGATGGAAATATGCCCGCTCGTGAGGTTGATCAGCGCCGCCGGAACGAAGAACGGCGAAATCCGGCGCGGCCCCTTTTCCTGCAGCAAAAGCGAGGTATTGTAAATCTCGTCCAGCCCGCCGATCCCCGAACCGACCAGAACCCCGGTGCGGTCGAGATCCTCTTCCTCCGTGGGCTGCCAGCCGGAATCCTCGATGGCTTCCTGTGCTGCGGCCAGCGCGTAAGTGATGAACACGTCGATCTTGCGCTGATCCTTGGGCGGAACGAACAGGTCAGGATTAAAAGCCCCGCCCGTCGGTGTCGGGCTGTCCGTGCGCGGGATGATCCCGGCAATCTGGGAGGTAATATCCGAAACCTCGAAATGCTCGATTTTGCGGATTCCGCTTTTGCCGGAGGTAATCGAAGACCAGTTATGCCCCACCCCGAACCCGAGGGGAGTAACCATGCCCATACCCGTTATGACAACGCGCCTCATGACTGATATAATGAACCTGTAAGAACCGGAAAAACATGGCGCGCCTGAGAGTCATCAGATACACGCCATGTTATGAAACTTTAGTCGCCGGATTTTTCCTTGATGAACTTCACGGCATCGCCGACGGTCTGGATGTCCTTACCGGCGTCATCAGGAATTTCGATGCTGAATTCCTCTTCAAAAGCCATGACCAGCTCAACCGTGTCCAGCGAGTCCGCGCCCAGATCGTCAATAAAGCTGGCGCCTTCAACAACCTTGCTCTCATCGACACCCAGATGCTCAACAACGATCTTCTTCACGCGATCGGCAATATCACTCATCTTCATTCCCTATGCTTTAGTTTGAAACAAAACTCTTATAAACAACGACGCCGGACATTTCCAGCCTCATTTGCGAACCGCAAAGCTTTAGCACAAGACCGTGAACCCGAGAAGTCAAAAACAGGTCATCCGCGAGTCCTGTGGATAAATCCCGGGTCACGGCAAGAGTCAGGCCAAAATCAAAACATTCATAAATTCAGTGTTGACTTAATTAAGCAGATACTTTAATATCCGGCTATGGATAAGTTTTCCGCGCTCGCCTACCCGACCCGCCGCCGCATCATGGAGATGCTGGCCGCCAATCGCGCCCTGTCCGCCTCCGATATCAGCAGACACTTCGACTCGACCCCCTCCGCCATCTCCCAGCATCTCAAGGTGCTGCGCGAGGCCGAACTGGTGCAGATGGAAAAGAAGGCGCAGCAGCGCATCTACTCGATCAACATGGCGGAGATTGAAGAAATGGAACAATGGCTCGCCCGTATGCGGAGCTTCTGGAACGACCGCTTCGACGCGCTTGAGGCTCTGCTGAAGGCCGACGACGAAAAGAATAAAACCCGAAACAAAAAAACCTGAACGAAAAGCGAAAAGGACTCTAGGCTCATGACCAAAACCGCAAAAAAGACGGCAAAAGACGAGGACGCCTTCGGCGTGGTCATCGCCCCCGGAACGATCCGTTTCACCCGCCTTCTCCCCGGCCCCATCGAGCGCGTTTGGGAATATCTGACCAATCCCGAAAAAACGGCCCTATGGATGGGTTCCGGCAAATTCGACTTGCGCGTCGGCGGCCTGTGCGAATGGCACTGCGACTATGCCTTCAACCTCGAACCCGAACTCCGCAAGCGCCATAACGGCGCCGTTCCGATAATCTATTGCCGGGTCCTTGAACTCGATCCGCCGCGCCTCCTGAAAATGACATGGGATTATTCCGACTGCGTCAACACCTCGCAAGACGGCTCTAACAGTGTGATTACCTATGAACTGACGCCGCAGGGTTCGGAGGTCGTCTTCACCCTCACGCACACAGGCATGCCCAACAACAACGACACACGCGCCGCGCTGGCGGGCTGGCATATCCATTTCGACGTGTTGGCGGCCAAACTGAACGGCACGCGCCCCGCGCCGTTCCTGGCGGCGCACGAGGCCCTTGAAAAGGAATATCAACAAAGAGTGACCGGAGACTAAGCCTATGACCATCGACAGCGATTTCGTCTTCTTTCTCGACCGCACGCTAAACGCGCCCCTCGCAAAGGTCTGGGCCGCCTGGACGAAGGCCGAACAGCTCCAGAAATGGTTCGGCCCGAAAGGTTGCCCCATTTCAAGCCACACGCTCGATTTCCGGGTGGGCGGCATCTACCATTACTGCATGGACCTGCCGAACGGCGACAAGATGTGGGGCAAATGGGTCTTCCGGGAGATCGTGCCGCAGCAACGCCTGCTCTTCATCTCGTCTTTCTCCGACGAAAACGGGGGCATCACGCGCCACCCCATGGCCCCGGGCTGGCCTCTGGAAATGATTTCTCAAATCACCTTCACGGAGGAGAACGGCAAAACCACGATTTCGATGCAGGGCGGCGCGTATAACGCCACCGAGGCCGAACGCCAAGCCTACGCCGACGGCCGTGAGAGCATGCGCAAGGGCTGGGGCGGCACCTTCGAACAGCTTGAAGCCTTTCTGGCAAAATAATGATACGGTAAGAACCTAAAATATTAAGGAGCAAAAACCATGACCTACGTTGACGGATTCGTCGTCCCGGTCCCCAAGGACAAAATCAACGAATACAAGGATCTGGCCGCCAAGGCGGGCAAGATCTGGATGGAGCACGGCGCGCTGGCCTATAAGGAATGCGTCGGCGAGGATCTGGAGGATAAGGGCTTCTGCGCCACCTTCCCCGGCGCGTTCGGCTCGAAACCCGAAGAAACCGTCGTCTTCGCCTATATCGTCTATAAATCCCGCGAGCACCGCGACGAGGTGAACAAAAAGGTCATGGAAGACCCGCGCATGAACGAAGCCTGCGCGCCCGACGCCATGCCTTTCGACTGCAAGCGCATGGCCTATGGCGGCTTCAAAGCGCTCGTCGATTTATAAGGAACCTCAAAATGAGCACGATATTACCCCTTCTGCTCTTAGCGCTAACCGGACTGGCCGTGTTTATTCATACACGCGACGATAAATTCAGCCTGACCCGCAACGCGCTAATCCCCGCCCCACCCGACAAAGTATTCGAACAGGTCAACAACCTTCGCAAATGGAATGCTTGGTCCCCGTGGGCGCGGATGGACCCGAACGCAAAAAACACCTTCGAGGGACCGGAATCCGGCCTCAACGCCTCGATGAGTTGGGCCGGAAACAAAAATGTCGGCGAAGGTAAAATGACCATCATAGAGAGCCGCCCCGCCGAACTGTTGCGCTTCAAATTAGAGTTCTACAAACCCTTCAAGGGCACCAATCAGGCCGAATTCACCTTCAATCCCGAAACCGACGGTACACGCGTCACATGGACCATGACCGGCGACAAGAATTTCATGGCCAAAGCCATGCATCTCGTGATGAATTGCGACAAAATGGTTGGCTCGCAATTCGAGGATGGATTCAAAAATCTCGACGAGGTCCTTAAAAAGGCGGCATGACGGTATCCAAAAACAGCTCACAAATCAAACCCGTGCTTATAATCGAACGCTTCTTCGAAGCGCCGCCAGAGCGAGTCTTCAAGGCGTGGACGAACCCGGATGAACTGTTGCAATGGTGCAAACCCTTCGGCTTCACCGTGCCGCACAACGAGGGCACAATCGAGGAAGGCGGCGCTTACCGCTCCTGCCTACGCTCCCCGGAAGGCATTGATTACAGGCTGCGCGGTGTATACAAAATCATCGACCGACCCCGCAAACTGGTTTTCACCCATGTCTGGGATGACGTGAACGGCCAGCCCGGCACCGAAACGCTCGTCACCGTGACATTCGAAAATCACGGCGGCGGAACCAAAATGACCTTAATGCAGGAAGGCTTCAGCTCGATTGAATCCCGCGACGGCCACGAAGGCGGTTGGAGCGAAACCTTTGAAAATCTCAGCAAGCATCTTTTTTCAATGGGCATAGCGCAGATTTAGCGTTAGAACATAAAATCCCTGAAACCCCAGACCCCGGCGCGACAGATGAGAGAATTCGTCATTCTCATGGCCTTCCTGACGTCGATCACGGCCCTCTCCGTGGATTCGCTGCTGCCCGCCATGCCCCATATCGGCGCCGACCTGAACGTGGCCCATCAAAACGACGTGCAGTGGGTCATCGGGGTCTTTTTCGCGGGCATGATGTTCGGATATCTTCTCTACGGCCAGCTCGCCGACGCGCTCGGCCGCAAGCCCTCTCTGGCCGTGGGCCTGTGTATCTTCATCGTCGGCTGCGTCATGTCGTGGAACGCGACCTCGCTCTCCATGCTCCTGCTGGGCCGCTTCGTGCAGGGCATCGGCGCCGCCGGACCGCGCATCACCACAATGGCCGTCATCCGCGACAAATATAAGGGCCGCGAGATGGCCAGCGTGATGTCGCTGGTCATGGGCATCTTCATCCTCGTCCCCGTCATCGCCCCCGCGCTGGGTCAGGTCGTGATGGCGCTCTCGGGCTGGCGCGAGATCTTTCTGCTTTACATCGCGGTTGCTCTGACCGGGATGCTCTGGACGCACGCGCGGCTGGAGGAAACCCTTGCGCCGGAAATGCGCCGCCCCTTGAACCTTAAAATCCTGATCGCGGGCTTCCGCGAATCCGCGAACACGCCCATAACGCTGGGCTATTCGATTGCGAACGGCCTGTGCTTCGGCGCGATCATCGCCTATCTGAACACGATCCAGCCGATTCTGGAGGACCTCTACAAGGTCGGCGATCTGTTCTCGCTCTATTTCGGGATGCTGGCCGGCGCCATCGGCCTCGCCTTCTTCTCCAACTCGATGCTGGTGGGAAAACTGGGCATGCGCCTCCTGACGACCCGTGCGATTCAGGCCATGGCCGTTCTGTCCGTGCTCTTCCTGCCGCTGGCGCTCTCCGGCCTGCCCGTGCCGCTGCCCATCTTCCTGCTTTATGGCGGGGGCTGCTTCTTCTGCCTCGGCCTCATGTTCGGCAACATGAACGCCCTCGCCCTCGAACCGATGGGCCACATCGCCGGAACCGCCAGCGCGTTCCTGAGCTTCGTAGCCACCGGAATCGCCGTCGCCGTGGGCGGCATCATCGGCCAGCTTTACGATCAGACGGTACTGCCGCTGAATATCGGCTATCTGGTCATCGCCCTTCTGGCGCTTTACGTCCAGCGCATCACCGAAAAAACCCGCAACGCCCAATAAAAATGCTGCGGCCCGCAAAGCCGCAGCATCGTCGTAAATCCGTGAAATAAATCAGGCCGCCTTGGCCGGGTCCATGCTCGCGGCGACCGACGCTTCGAGGTCGCGGTAATTCTTCGACCACACCTCGAACATCCCGCGCCCGGTGGCATCCGGAAAAATATCCGGCTCCCCGGACTCAAGCCCCTTGATGATCGCCTTAGCGGTGTCCTCCGGGCTGGTCTTCGGCATATCGATATCCTTGGCCATGTCGGTGTCGATCGGGCCGGGGTTGATCGTGTGCACCGCGATGCCCTTGGCGGCCAGCTCCATCCGCGCCCCCTGCGTGATCGAAAACAGCGCCGCCTTGGAGGCGCAATACCCGCCGATAAAGGGGAAATTCACGAACGACGCGATCGAACAGACATTGGCGATCGCCGCGTTCTTGCCCTTCTCCAGAACCGGAAGAAACGCCCGCATCGCCGCCAACGTCCCGAAATAGTTGGTCTTCATGTCCCGCTCAAGATCCGCGAACGGCGCCGAAAGCCCGCTGCCGTTCGAAAGAACCCCGGCATTGTTGATCAGGATTTGCGTGTCATAGGCCAGCTTCACGGCGGCCTCAAGCTGCGCCGCGTTATTGATGTCGAGCGCGACCCGCACCACGCGCGGGTCCTTGAAATCGGGAATTTTCTTGATGTCGCGGGCCGAGGCGTAAATTTTCTTCGCGCCGTGATCAAGCAGCGCCTGCACCAGCGCCTTGCCGATCCCCCGGTTCGCGCCGGTGACGAATACGATTCTGTCTTTGATCTGGGTCATAATCGAGTCTCCTTGTGTCATGGACGAGCCACCCTAGCACAAAGACGGGCCAGTAATCACTCCGCTTTCTTGGGGGGCGGATCGTCGGGAAAATACATAAAATCCTCGTCCCTCAAAAAATACCGCTTCTTAATGTCTAACTTTGGGAAATAAAACAGGTCAAAGCTGCCCGCCTTGGTCGCATACAAAAGCACGCGCACAGCCTCACCGACAGTAGAATCTGTATTATGAGGAAAATGATTGGAGTAACATGAATAGAAAATGCCGCTCCGCTCGCGGCTATCAATAAGAAATATTAAAGACGAGATATCCTCCTGCTTGGGCCACCCCTCAAGCTTATCAATGTTCGTTTTAGCGGGACAAATAACAAGCAAATCAGTCTTCTTAAGCATTTCGATAACATCTCGTGCGCTCAGTTGTGCAAGGGCGTACTCATCCAAGGTGGGTCGCCCCGCCAGCGGGTCAAGCACCAACTTCCCCGTCCTCATAACCTCTTTGGCCCTTGCGATGATTCCCTCTTTGTCCGGCGGATACTGATCACCGCTATAAGGCCGAAAACGGCCATCCACGATCGCCCGCAGCAAAAAGACAGCCGTAACGCCCACGGTTGACTCATATCCAGCACTTGAGGCCCAATCCGAATGAACCGTCGAGCCAGCATATTCTTGACTTTCCGTCAGCGTAAGAAGATACGGAATATCTTTCGGTTTTGGCCAGAACGTGACATCCTGGGGAATAACCAAGTACGAAGTCTGACGCATCAGACCGATATATTCCTCGGCGCTCATCTGTATCAATTGATCTTTACGAATAGTGTGGATGCGAAGAAGCTGCGGATGATCGCGCAACCAGAAATACCAGCCGAAAGGAAAAAGTATAAACGGCAGCAAAATGTACCACTTGAGAAAAAGCCAGAATATGCGGCTACCCCGCTCATATTCTTCAACCATCACTCAATCCCCATCTTCTCCGCCTCCGCCCGCGCCCACGCGATGATTTCGTCTTTATCGGGAGGATAAAATTTTGCATACCCCTCGAATTTTCCCTCCTTCAAAGCCTTAAGAAGATGCACAGCAGCAATACTCTCTGTTGTTCCATAATCATAAGTCGTAATTGATCGGGCGAAATATGCAAATTTTGTACAAACTTCACCTGAGTATTTTCTGCTCTGAATGAGCGTAAGCAGGTAAGGTAAATCCTCTCTGCGAGGCCAGCCTTGGATTTTTATTTCTTTCGAGAAGGTCAAGTAAGATGTCCAATACATCATACCAATATATTGCTGTGCGCTCATCTGCCGCAGGTCAGCCGGACTAATCTCCCTTAAAAGCAGTCGCTCCTTGTAGGGGATTGATACAAGATAGCAAGCACAGAAAAATGCCATAAAAATGGCTATTTCATAAATCTTCAGACCCTTTTTTGCTTCCTGCTCGCTCCCCATCACTCCGCCCCCATCTTCTCCGCCTCCGCCCGCGCCCACGCGAGCAGCGCCTCCGGATTTTCGGGTTTAGGTTGAAAGCGCATATCAAACCTGCCCAATTTTATAGCGTTTAAAAGCAGGAGTGCTTTATCGCCTACAGAAGAATCATCGTCAAAAGGAATGATCGAAAACTTGCACCACAAAAAAACACCAGATCGCTCTTTGCTATCAACAATACTCAGCAGGTAAGGGATATCCTCCCTCCTCGGCCAATTATTGATAAGATGAGAACTTTCATCGTTCCGTTTACAAAGTCTAAGAGTTTCTGCACTTTTTAGCGTTGTGATCACTTCCTTGGAGCTAAGTCTGACAAGTTCATCGCCATAGAACTCCGGCTCTCCAATGAGAGGGGAACTAAATACAAGCTGCCCTGCCTTCATGACTTTTACAGCTTCTTTTATGATTTCATCTTTGTCATGTGGGTATAGTTTTGTCCTGTAAGGATAAAACTTCCCCTCCGTAATCGCTTTAAGCAGAACGATAGCCGTGACCCCGACGGTCGATTCATAACCGCCCTGAACAGCGTTCGGATCGTCAAAAATGCTGATCGTCGATCCGGCATAGTCCTGACTTTCCGTCAGCATCAAAAGATAAGGAATGTCATCGATTTTTGGCCAGAAAGCGATGTTCTTGGGTATAACGAGCACAGAAGTCTGCCGCATCATACCAATATAATCCTTGGCGCTCATTCTCGTCAGTTCTTCCTTGCTGATCGAACGACTGGAAAGTACGGCCTCAGCGCCAGATACTCTCTCCGCCTCCGCCCGCGCCCACGCGATGATTTCATCCTTATCCGGCGGATACTCGGCTGTCATGTAAGGATGAAACACGCCCTCCTTGATCGCCTTGAGCAAAATCACGGCGGTAATCCCCTCCGTAGACTCATAAGGCAGAGTCTGGAACCATGTATTGGTATGCTCGCTGACCGCAGAACCCGCATAATTGCGGCTGTCGGCAAGACTGAGCAAATAAGGGATATCCTCGCGGACAGGCCAGCCCTCAACCTGATCGGGGACGGCAACCACCGTAGCCCTTCTCATAAGCGCAACATATTCATCAGCGCTCATAGTCTCGAACTGGTGAACTCTTAATGAACCTCCATAAAGAACCTGCGGAGAAGAAAGCCAATAACAAAAGCCAAGGAAAGCCAGGAAGGCCGCTATAAAATAGAAGATGTGCAAAGACTCTTCAAATTCCAACATATGCCGGAATATATTTTGCTCCTCGTCCCTCCCCATCACTCCACCCCCATCTTCTCCTTCTCCTTCTCCTTCTCCTTCTCCTTCTCCTTCTCCGCCTCCGCCCGCGCCCACGCGATGAGAGGCTCTTTTTCGCTTTCCATTATTGTACTGCGTACTCTAAACTCCTGCTCTTTTATGGCTTTAATTAACCTTAAAGCCTCTTGGGATACTGTTGTTTTAAATTCAAACTCTTCAAATGTTCTAACCGACATCATGGACTTTCCCCCGTACGGATCAAGACTGGCACAGGGCTTATGATTATCTATTTGAGAGACAAGGTAAGGCAGATCTGACTTTTGCGGCCAATTACTTAAAACCAGAAAATCTTCGTCTTTTAACGCGAGTGAGGGATAGTATCTCACCACTTCCTGCGGTTCAAAATAGATCAACAAATCAATATACTGTTGCGCAGACATCTGTGAGAGTTCGTAAGGGTGTAAATCATCAAGACCACCCATAAGAAAGTAAATATATTCCTCCTCACCGCCTTTTTTATATTCCTGCTCAACTTTTTCTGATTCCTGTTTCGCCCACGCTAGAATGGCGTCTGTATCGGGCGGATATTGGTCCGTGATATATGCCTGAAACTCGCTTTCTTTTATAGCTTTGAGCAAAAAGACAGCATGAACCCCCACCGTGCTCATATAATTTTTAAAACCCCGCCATTTTTGCGAATGTCCAAAAATAGTCGTGCCCGCATATTGAGTGCTGTCAGAAACTGAGAGTAAGTATGGAATGTCTACACGCCTTGGCCAATCTGGGATGCTCTTTTGTGAAACATCTAGAATGCTGACGTGCTTCATAAGTTCTATGTAGTGCCTCGCATTCATTTCATGCAGGTCAGATATATAAATTCGGCGAACGTAATACTCTTGTCTGAAATAGCAAAGGCCAACAACTGTGGCCGCAACGAATAAAATTCTGAAAAAACGTAAAACACCCCTTTTCAACACATCACTCCACCTTGAACGCGATCCCCTGCGCCAGCGGCAGCGTATCCGAATAATTCACCGTAGAGGTCACGCGCCGCATATAGGCCTTCCACGAATCCGAGCCGCTCTCGCGCCCGCCGCCCGTCTCCTTCTCCCCGCCGAACGCGCCGCCGATCTCCGCCCCGCTCGTGCCGATATTCACGTTCGCGATGCCGCAATCGCTGCCCGTCTCGCTCGTAAACAGCTCCGCCTCGCGCAGATCGTTGGTGAAGATCGCCGAAGACAAGCCCTGCGGCACCGCGTTGTGCCGCGCGATGGCCTCCGCAAGGTCCGTATACGAAAACACATAGAGAATCGGCGCGAACGTCTCCTCATGCACGTTATCCGCCTTCCCCTTCATCTCGACCAGCGCCGGGTAGGCGTAATAGGCGTTAGGATATTGCTTGGCCAGCGCCCGGCCCCCGCCCGTGACGACTCCGCCGTTCTTCTTGGCGGTCTTGAGCGCCCGCTCCATGGAATCGAACGCCGCCTTGTCGATCAGCGGCCCGACCAGCGTCCCCGCCTCCAGCGGGTTGCCGATTGAAAGCTTGCCGTAGGCCTTCTTCAAACGGCCCACGAACTTCGCATAGATGGATTTGTGCACGAAGATCCGCCGCGTAGTGGTACAGCGCTGCCCCGCCGTCCCCACAGCCCCGAACACGATCCCCTGAAACGCCAGATCGAGATCGGCGGAGGGCGCGACGATGATCGCGTTATTCCCGCCCAGCTCCAAAATGCTGCGCCCGAATCGCTGCGCCACGCGCGGCCCGACGATCCGCCCCATCGCGCAGCTGCCCGTCGCGCTGATGACCGGAACGCGCTTGTCGTCGACCAGAACCTCACCGACCGCCTTATCACCGATCAAAAGCTGCGAAAGCCCCTCCGGCGCGTCCTTGCCGAACCGCTTGCACGCCTCAAGGAACAGGTTCTGACACGCCAGCGCCGTGACGGGTGTTTTCTCCGAAGGCTTCCAGATCACGCTGTCCCCGCACACGAACGCCAGCGCGGCGTTCCACGCCCACACGGCGACAGGGAAGTTGAACGCGCTGATGACCCCCACCGGGCCGATCGGGTGCCAGATTTCCCGCATCTTGTGCGCGGGCCGCTCCGAGGTGATGGTCAGACCGTAAAGCTGGCGGCTCAGCCCCACCGCGAAGTCGCAGATGTCGATCATCTCCTGCACCTCGCCCAGCCCCTCCTGAAAAATCTTCCCGCATTCGAGGCTGACCAGCCGGCCCAGCGCCTCCTTGTTCTCGCGCAGAATCTCCCCGTACAGCCGCACCAGCTCCCCGCGTCTGGGCGCCGGAACGCTGCGCCACGCCGCGAACGCCTTGACCGAGAGCGCGATAATCTTGTCCGCGTCCTTCGCGCTGTGCGTCTTCACCGCCGCGATATGCGCCCCGTCTATGGGCGAAAAGACGTCAAGATCTCCGCCGCGCAAAACCTTGTTGTCGAGTCCGAGTGCGGTAAAAATTTGCTGCGGCTGAGTCATCGGTATACCCCCAAAATCAAAGCGTGAATCAAAGCTCAAAAATGATGGAATCACTCTACCATGAGCCTCTGGCGGCGCGAAGATGCAAAGACGTAACCCCCTGTTAGAAAGCCGGTTTTTAAAGTTATTTAAACGTTTATAGAAAAAAAGGGACAACGCCTCCCGATTCAAGAAAAAGTCAAATAAATTATCTTTCTATAAAAAGAAATCGTTCTTGCCCTTTTTTTAAACTTGGATAGAGAATATTTGAATGTGCAACGCAAAACAGGAGCGTATATGTTAATGGTTAAGGGCTACACGGGATCCGACTCTTTTGGGGGCACGGGTCTCTATGCGGGCGAGACGATCCGTAAGGGAACGCTCATCTGGCAATACAGCCCGGCCGTTACGCGCTTCGTCTCCGTGGAGCAGTATTTTTCCCTCAAAGGCGATGAACTCGAACGGGTCAGACGCTATTCCGTGCCCATGGCCGCTCTGGAAGAACGACCTCCCGTGATCGGCCTCCTCGTCTCCGAGGATATAAGCCGCCACGCGAACCACAGCGACACGCCCAACACCGCCCCGATTATCGGGCTTTTTGATGCCTCCATCGACCCGGCCCTCCAACCCGAATACGCCCTCCGCGATATCAAAAAAGGCGAAGAAATCACCTGCAACTACGCCCAGTGGGACCCCTTGAACATCGTCCACAGCCTCGGCGTGATCTCCGGCAAGACCTTTTTGATCCAGCAGGCCCCCATCGCCATCATCGCGCAGGACAACATCCCCCAGACCCGCACCTACGCCACCACCTGATGCGGCGCAACCGCGCTGCCAGATAAGCTTTGCAGGACGCGGCGCATCCTGCTAAAACCCCCCGCATGTCCGATCTTATTCTCAGCGTTGAAGATGCTTGCGTGATCCTTGGCGGCAAACCCTTTTTCGAGGGCCTGACCTTCCACATCCACGCCGGGCGCAAGATCGCCCTCGTCGGCAAGAACGGCGCGGGCAAGACGACCCTCATGAACCTCATCACCGGAGAGCGCGAACTCGACGACGGCAAACGCTGGACCCTTCCGGGCGTCACCACCGGCTATATGCGCCAGCACGTCGATCCGACCGACCAGACCGTGATGGATTTCGTCTTCGAGGGTCTGGAGGCCGACACCGAGGAATGGGACAAGACCTATAAGGTCGAAATGGTCATCCAGCCTCTGGGCCTCGACGTGAACGACCGCCTGAACACCCTGTCGGGGGGTCAGCTCCGCCGCGCCGCCCTCGCCCGCGCATTGGTCGAGGAACCCGACATCCTGCTCCTTGATGAGCCGACCAACCACATGGACCTCGAACTCATCGAATGGCTGGAACGCTACCTGCAATCCTACCGGGGCGCCGTGCTTTGCATCTCGCACGACCGGGCCTTCCTCGCCAACATCACCGACCGCGTCTTCTGGCTCGACCGGGGCGCACTGAAGGTCAGCCCGCGCGGCTTCCGCTATTTCGAGGAATGGTCGAAGGAGCTTCTGGAGCAAGAAGGCCGCGCCCTGCAAAATCAGGCCAAAAAGGTCGAACTGGAGATGGAATGGGCCACGCGCGGGGTCAAGGCGCGGGTCAAACGCAACATCAGACGCCAGGAACAGGCCTTCGAAGCCCGCGACGCGCTGGAGGACGCGCAAAAGCAATATAGGCGCATCGTCTCCAAGATCGAACTCCCGCCGCTCAAAGCCGAGGAATCGTCCCAGAACATCGCCGAATTCATGCAGGTCTGCAAAGGCTTCGACACGCCCAAGACCGGCGGCCGCCTCGTCATCCTCGATAAATTCAACATGCGCATCAAAAAGCGCGACCGCATCGGCCTGATGGGCAAGAACGGCTCGGGCAAGACCACCTTCCTGCGCATGCTGACCGGGGAGGAAAAGCCCGACACCGGAAAGGTGAAAATCTCGAAGGAGCTGGCCTTCTCCTATTTCGACCAGAACCGCTCGCAGCTCATGACCGACAAGACCTTGAAGGAAAACCTCTGCCCGCCCGGCACCGACTATCTTGAGGTGCGCGGCAAGCAACGCCATGTCTGCGGCTACCTCAAGGATTTCCTGTTCGAGCCTGACGATGCATGGCGCTCGGTAAAAACCCTCTCCGGCGGCCAGAAGAACCGCCTGATGCTGGCCAAGATTCTGGCAAACCCCGGCAGCTTCCTGATCCTTGACGAACCGACCAACGACCTCGACATGGACACGCTCGACATGCTGACCAAGGTCATCCACAGCTATGACGGAACGCTCGTCGTCGTCTCCCACGACCGCGACTTCCTCGACCGCACGGTGAACAAGATGCTGGTGTTCGAGGGCGGCGGCGTGGTGGAGGGCATCATCGGCGGCTACAGCGATTATGTGGCCTTCAAAAAGGCGCAGGCCGCCGACATTTTGCCCGCCGAGGCCGAATACAGGCCGCAGCAAAAAAAGCGGGAGGAGCCGCAAACCCCGCCCCCGCCGAAACCCTCGAACGTCAAAATGACGTTCAAGCTCAAACACGAGCTGGAACAGCTGCCCGAAAAGATCAAAAAACTCGAAAAGGAACTCACCGCCCTGCAACAGGCGATGGAAAACCCGCGCCTTTACATGGAAAACCCCGAGGAATTCGACCGCGTGACCAAACGCCTGCCCCGCGCGCAAAAAGAACTGGAAACCGCCGAAACCCGCTGGCTGGAACTTGAGGAAATCAGGGAACAGGCGGGGTAATGTTTCTAGAGTCTTGTTGAGGCAATACCAAAATAGCCTTAAAAATAATTATTATGTTTAAATGGCTTTTTGTTCTTTCAAAAACTAGAAGAAAAATACGCAGAATTACAAAAACTTTCCGGCGGGGAAGAAACGATCATTTTTTCTTAGATCAAAAACCCAACAACCTGAACATCTATAGTTTTGAAAGTCAAAACGAAGCTCCAGAAAAAAAGCCAAACGAATCAATCAAAGCGCGCGTTAGGCAGATCATAGACGGAGATACAGTCATAGTGAGCATAGGTTTAAGCGAGATTATCGTTCGCCTGGATTCGATTGATTGCCCCGAAGACGGCCAGTATTGGGGAGATATAGCCAAATACGGACTTATAAAGATAGTCGGCGGCCAGAATGTTCGCCTCGAAAGGCACGGCATAGATAGCTATGGAAGAACGCTTGCAACGATCTATGTCTGGAGTGAAGAAAAAAATGAGTGGTTAAATGTAAACGAACGCATGGTCACGCTGGGTCACGCATGGGTCATGCGAAGGTTTTATAACCACCTGCCAGAAGACAGGAAAGAAAGGCTAAACCGATTAGAAAGATGGGCTAAAACAAAGAAAATCGGCCTCTGGCACCAAACAGATCCCATACCGCCTTGGAAATGGAGGAATAAAGAGTGACTGGAAACAGGCAAGCTCTCACTCAAGGCGCAGCATTCGCCGAAGGATCAAGAACATCGATCTTCCCGTCAAAGACAGGCTTCGCATCGCGGACATCAAACCCCTGATAATAAGCCTGACCATCTTTGTTATAAATCACCATAAACTGCTCATCGGTCGTCTGACGGATCATCAAAACCTCATCCGCAGCTTCGACAAGGCGCGTATACCCCGATCCGTCAATTCCACTCGTGAAAACTGAAGTTTTGTCCTTAACGGTCATACGTCCGTTCTCATCAGTGTCAGCCTCCACAACCTTGAAAATGAACCTGAGCGGTTTGCGGGGAACCTGATTCTTATCAGAATGTGTATCAGTTCTGAGGGTGTCATAAACGAGAAAATCCATTTGAATAAGCTGGCTGTTAGTGGGAGCAAGCCAACGGCTTGACCTATCCTTGATGTTAAAAAAGAGAAAATTAACCTCGCTGCTTGCAGATTTTGAAAAATAGTTATCGCCGTAGTTCTGCAGGCGCATAAGCGGAATCTTGATATAATCGCTAGCCTCGATCATATCGGGATGACCCAGTTCAAATTTTTCTTTCTCAACGGACTGAGGAGAGAGATTCACGACATTGCGAACAGAGCGTTCGCGCGTAACTTCCGAAACAAACTTATAAAAAACAAACGAGGCGACCAGAAACCCGGCAACCGCAAAAAATGCGATCAGGACAGCATTCACGCGCCAGAGAAACTTGAAAAACCTGTTTTCGTCGGAAATAGCCATATCAAACAGACCTCTTGAGGGGCTGAACGCAGAAAATGGCGGAGAGCGAAGGAGTCTCTTCGAACTCCCTTTACGACACTCTAGCCGATTGGGAAGCCCAGCTTAAACATGCAAATGTCTCGTTCGAGGAGCCGTCCCCATGACAGGCTCCCCAAACAACACCGTCAGCCGCCTCGATGAGTTTCTGGCCGCCGCCAAGGGCGAGTCGGCCTCTCTGGCCGCTCGGAAGGCTAAACCGCTTCACCCGTTCTCCATCCGCCTTACGCAGGAGGAGCGGGAACGGCTGGAAGCCGAGGCCAAGGGCAAGCCCCTCAGCGTCTATATGCGCGAACGGCTCTTGGGCGATGGCACTGCGCCCCGGAAGCTGCGGCGTAAGCCCTCAGCGGATCAGGCCGGGCTGGCGAAGGTGCTGGGGATGCTCGGCCAGTCCCGGCTGGCCAATAACCTCAACCAGATCGCCAAGGCCGCCCATATCGGCGTGCTTGTCGTCTCCCCGGCGCTGCTCGAAGAGCTAGAGAATGCTTGCCGGGATATCCGCATCATGCGGGACGCCTTGCTGTCAGCCTTGGGTTTCCCGCCTGCGGGGGGTGGTCCGTGATCCTCATTGGCAACCAGCGCGGCGGCGGGCGTGATCTCGCCGCCCACCTTCTTTCCGGTGAGAACGATCATGTCACCGTGCATGAAGTGCGGGGCTTTGCCTCGGAGGATGTGCAGGGGGCGTTTCAGGAAGCCTACGCAATGAGCAAGGGGACGCGCTGCAAGCAATTCCTGTTTTCGTTGTCGTTTAATCCGCCACCACGCGAACAGGTGAGCACCGAAACCTTTGAAGACGCCATAGCCCGCGCGGAAGCCAAGCTGGGCCTGACCGATCAGCCGCGCGTCATCGTCTTTCATGAGAAGGAAGGCCGCCGCCATGCCCATGCGGTGTGGAGCCGGATCGACATTGAAGAGATGAAGGCCGTCCAGCTTTCCTATTCGCACCTCAAGCTGCAAGACCTCTCGCGCGAACTCTACCTCGAACATGGCTGGAAAATGCCAGAAGGGATCGCAGACAGAAGCCGCAGCGATCCGCGCAATTTCACGCTGGATGAATGGCAACAGGCCAAGCGGAAGGATCAAGACCCACGTACCATCAAAACCGCCCTGCAGGACGCTTGGGCGATCTCGGACAGCAAGGCCGCGCTGGTCCATGCCTTGAAGGAACGCGGCTATACGCTGGCTCGCGGGGATCGGCGGGGATATCTCGCCGTCGATCATACGGGCGAAGTCTATGCCCTCCCCAAATGGGCAGGCGTTAAAACCAAGGATGTTCGCGCCCGTCTGGGGGAAGCCGATACGCTGCCCTCGCTGGATGAGGCCAAGGCCACATTCGCCAAGGACATGCAACTCACGCTGACGCGGTGGGAACGCGAACTGCAAGAGCGGATCGACGCGCAGCACACCCGCTATGAAACGCACAAGCGCAGCCTCATCGAGCGCCAGACCGCTGAACGCCAAACCCTCTTTGACGGCATAGAAGAACGCCGCATCCGGGAAACGCAGGCACGGCAAGAACGCTTCCGCACGGGGCTGGCCGGGTTCTGGGACAAGCTCCGGGGCGAACACCGCCGCTTGCGGGAAGAGAACGAGAAAGACGCCTATGATTGCCTGCTGCGGGATCGCCGCGAGAAAGACGATCTAATCTTCCGCCAGCTTGAAGCGCGCCGCGCGCTGGCGGACCGTCACAAGCCAGATATGGAGCGGCTGCACGATCAACAGCGCGGATTGGCGGAAGACAGGGCGCGGTTTGAACGGGACGCGCCGGGGCAACGCCCGCCAGACGATGCCAAGCGGGCGTTCCTCGAAAGCCGTAAGAAATCCGGGCACGAGCCGGAACGGCCTCACGCCCCCGAACCGGAGCGATAAATTTCGCCATATCCCCCTGAGCGTATGGCAAGGCTGGGCTATGATGCCCGAATCCCATGCGATCAGGGGTGCTCGGTATGTCGATCCTCGATGATCTTCTGAATGAAGCGAATGTAAGCGCCCGCCGTTTGCCCCGTGCGCGTCGTATTGCTGCGGCGATGCTAGATAATCCCGCGCTCTTGCACGAGGTGGTTTACCGCCAGAGCCGAAGCCTGTGGGCGGGGCATTTGTGGGCGCTGAACTTCTGGACCGACACGCTAGGAGCTTATGTCGATCTTTGGCTTGAACGGCATGACTATTTCAAAGCGCAAGGAACACCCGCCTTCGATCAGGTGACGTTGGCCTATGCGCGCGCCACGATCACGCCGGAGCGCGAGCTTCCGCGCTTCATGCGGCAAAGGCCCGGAAGCGTTTACTTGCGCCTACCGCGCGAGAATCTGTTTCAGCGCCTCAAGGCGACGCCCTCGGCGGAAATTCCGCCGCATGAATGGCCTTGGCTCTACTTCTATTTCGCTGAACAAAGCGCGCGTGGGCATCTTCCGCCCGATAAGGCATGGCCCGTGGCGATTGCCGAAGCGGGCTACTGGACCGCGTTGATGCTCAAGACCCACAACACGGATGAAACAGCACGGCTGCTCGGCATGAGCGGAATGCACTTCCGTGCGGCTGTTGCCAAGGCGCGGCGTCTGGCTGAGTGGCCAGAAGCCGAGAACGTCAAGCGGGTCAAGGATGAGTTTCTGCGGCGGCATGAAAGCCGTCGGACGCGCATTCAGCCTGAGCGCATCATTCCCGAAGGCGCACCGTTCTGATGACCCCGGACATGCCGACACCGGAGGAATCCGTCCTTGCCGATCTGGAAACGCTGCTCATCGCCTTGGACATGCACCCGATGTTCATGCGCCAGCCCTTCAAAATCTTGCGTGTGAACCTGCTGGAAATGAGAACGGACGCGCTCCCGCCGGATATTGTGAAACTAAAGGTGCGCTTCGCCTCCATGCCCGATACGGAACTCATCGCCGCGTGGGGCGCACTCCATAACCCGTTCCGGCTGCAAGACCGGGTGCTGAATTGAGCAAAGGGCCGCCGCACCGGATTGATGGCAAACAGCGGGTGCAGATTCTCACCCTGCACGGCGCGGCTCGCCGCGTCGCCGCGCGTCATTTCAACGATTACGATGCGGACATTGCCGCGATGTATTGGGTGGGCTGGCACGTCTCGAACGTGCTGAAACTGCCGTCGCCGCTGATCCGGCTAGTGGTGGTGCTGGAACGCGATCCCTACAGGTTGGCGGATACGATTGGCGCGTATCAGGCGCTCAAAGCCCGCGAACTCGTGCGATGCGAACGCGCCTACCGTGAGTTTTTGGGGCTGTACAATCAGATGACGCGAGTACCTCTGCGCGTGGCAGAATAATTTCTCATTGATTCTATTTTAATGTCTGATACGTAAGAAACGCTTAGCCTGTTGACGAAATTAAGTAAACACTCTTAAGCGTCTTTATCGTGAAAATAGAAGCCATCCCAGTTATATCGTACTGCAACAACTCCGTGTTGTTCAAAATGAAAAGAAAAATCTAATTCATTTTCAGAGTTTGGCTTCACAGCATCCACTATAAAAACACTATCATCATTTAAATGAAATCGAGCGCTCTTATTTTTTTTGTCAATGTCTATAAAAAGAAATGACAAACCAATCATGGCATTTATAGCAGAAGCGGTGGTTTGACTTTTTATGTCAGAACGAGAATCAAGAATAATTTTATGATTTTTTACAACTCGCCAAGTATATGTATTGTTTTTTGACCAATTATAAGAACCGGCAATTAATGCGTATTCCCCGATATGGCGATCGTTAGAATTTTTTACAACGACTTTATCGCCTAACTTAAACCAAATAACCCCAGATGCCGGAAAGGAAACTTCCCAAATTTTTTTAGTGGGAAAAATAGATTCAAGGGTTTTGTAAGCGTCCTTTGCCATTTTCACTTCCCTTCTTTAATCCGCTGCGCTTCTTCAAGAATTTCTTGGTATCCTTTATTTTGTCCGGAAATTCTTTTGTGCAACTCGGCCCTTTGATCTTCATCTAAACCAACCTGCCTTTGAACGTCATTTACTTGGGCATTCTGGTCAATGTTACGTTTTGGCGTACCTTTCTCTTGTGGATCATAACCTTTCTCGTCTAGTGCTTTTTGTCTTTGTTCGGCTCGACGTTCCTTAGCTTTTTTCTTTTTGCTCTTATCGTCGGGATCTTCGTCTCCTCCTCCAGCGCTCTCCGCCCCTGATTCAGACGGCGCGGCAACAGACGGCTTTTCTTCACTCGAAGACGAGTCGCCCATCTCGGTCAGATCAATATCAATTCCAGTTACAGCCCCGACGCCGTTCTGGGCAATGATTGTCGGGCATAGACGTGGTGCACCCCAGCAGGCCGTTCCAATAGCCACCCCATCAACAATCCAACAGCCTTGCCGAATACCCGGAAGCGACTTTCCAAACTTCTTCCCAGCACTTCCAGCCCAATCCGCCGCATCCGCCATGGATGCGAGTCCTTCAGGGTCGTAATAGACAGCAGGACTTTGGCCCGCATATCCAAACGTATTCAGCCCTCCCGCCAGACCTATCGGATCGCTGCTGACATACCGCCCGATTGCCGGGTTGTAGTAGCGGTTCCAGTTGTAATGCAGCCCGGTTTCGGTGTCGCGGTACTGTCCGGGGAAGCGCAGATTGACGGTGGCGCTGCCCGTGGCCGCTTCCTTGCCGAATGCGCCGCTATCCCATGTCCAGACCGTGCTGCCGCCCGCGTTCGTGCCGTATCTGGGCGTCGCCAGATGATCTGTATGCAGATACGTCAGGACTTCCGGCGATCCGGCATCGACCTGCGCCAGCGGCTCCCCGTTCAGCCAGACATATTCGCGGATCAGCGCGCCGCTATTGTCATATTCTCCGTAGAGCAGCCCACCCAGCCCGTAGACATAATGGGTCGTGTTCCCGCCCGCGACCTTCTTGGTCCGCAGATTGCCGGCATCATAGGTGTAGGTGCCCAGAACGGTGCTGGTGCCGCTGGTCTTGACCTCCTTGAGCAGGGCGGCGGCGCTCCACGTATAGGCCAGCGCATCATCGTCCGTGATGTTCCCCATCGCATCGTAGCTGTAGGAATCAGCCCCGACGCTTGAGAGTTTTGAGTTGGCGGACGGGTAGCTGTAATTCACGGTGCTGCCCGTGACCTCGGTCAGGCGGTTGCCGATGGCATCGTAAGTGAATCTGGCCGTGGCCGAGCCGTCATCCTGCTCATCGAGGCGGTTGAGCGCGTCGTATTCGTAAGTCCACGCGCCCTTCTGCGTGATATTGCCGTCTGCGTCCGTGTCGTAAGTGTGGTTGAACACGCCGGAGACTGTTCTATTCGTCGGGCGGTAATCCTGATCATAGGTGGCAGAAAGGGTCTTTGAGTTGCCATAGGTCAGGCTGGTGAGCGGGCCAAAGGGCAGATAGGTGATGGAACTGGCCAGCGTCGTCGCGCTGCCATTCACCTCTGCCGAAACCCCGGACACCTGCCCGTTGCCGTTGCGCGTGTAGTTGATCTCCCGCCCGCTCGGCAGGGTGATCTGGGTCAGGACGCCCGCAAGGTCGTAGGCGTATTCGGTTGTGAAGGTCAGCGCACCGCGCACCTCCTTCACCTCGATCAACTGGCCAAGGGCGTTGTACTTATAATCCGTGGTTCCGGCGGCATCCACGGTGCGGCACAGGCGGCCAATCGACGTGCCGCAATTCCCCGGCGTTGGGTTGTCATCATAGGTCAGCGTGACATTCAGCGAGGAATCGGACGGATAGGCGACCGTGGCCAGCCGATTGATCGCATCGTAGGTGAAATTCGTCACCACGGAGCGCGCATCCGTCATCTGCGTGACGTTCCCGGCCTTATCGACCGTGAAGCTGGCCGTGCCCGTATCGGGGCTGACCATCTGCACCACATCGCCGAAGGCGTTATAGGTGTAGGTGGTGGCGTTATTGCGCGGGTCTTCCAGTTCCGTGTTCTGGTCCAGATCGTTGTAGGCCAGTTCCGTCACGCCCGAGAGCGCATCGGTTGAGCTGGTCAGGCGTTGCAGCGGATCGAAGGCAAACCCCGTCGCGTTCGTATTGGCGTCCGTATACTGGGTCAGGTTGCTGTTCTTGTCGTAAGCGAAGGCGCGGCTCCATCCGGCTCCTGCCCCGACAGAGGTCAACAGGCGCGACATTTCATCAAAGGTGCGCGTGTGGGTGTATTTGAGGGTGCTGCCGGAATCCTCATATTCGGTCTGGGTGACGTTCCCGGCATTATCGCGCGTATAGGTAACGGTATTGCCCAGATCGTCCGTGATCCCGGTCAGGCGGCGGGCATTGTCATAAGCGTAGGTGACATTCGTGCCGTTGGGCAATTCCATACCCGTCAAATCGCCCGCATCGTCGTAAGTGAAGGTGGTGACAGCCTCCAAAGCCGTTCCGGGCGCAACGGTGACGGTCAATACCCGCCCGTTGGTATCGTAGGTCAGGTCGGTCTCGACGCCGTTCTGATCCTCGATGGTGGTGGGGCGGCCTGCGGCATCCCGCGCGGTGATTTCCGTAACTTGATTGAGCGCATTGGTGACGGTGGTGAGGTTGAAATTCGCATCATAGGCATACGTGATCTTGTCGGTTACGTCCGTGCGCGGCCCGTCGATCTCCTTCAAGCGGCCCAGAATGGTCTGCCCTCCCGAACCTGTTGAATTGCTCCAATAGGCATAATTCCAGATGCGGGTGTCAGATGTGGCCGTGTCCGTCACGGTGATCTTGGTCAGCCGTCCATAGGCATCCCAATCGTAATCGGTCGTGCGGCCTGTGCGGGTAATCACATCGGGCAGGCGGAAGGTCGAATCCCAAGTCGTCGTGATGGTCCGCTCTTCCGGTTCGCCCAGGGCTTCCGTGCGCGAAGTCTCTAAGCCGCGCGTGTCATATTCGTAGGCGGTGATATTGCCTTCCCAGTCGCTTTGGCTCGCCACCCATCCTTGGGCCGTGTAGCTGACTTCGCGGGCTGAGGCGGGACAGTGGGTGCTGGCCTGCCCATCAAGATTGTTGATGTTCTTGGTGTTGTTCAGGCTCTCGAATGTGTAGATGGTTTCTTTGCCCAGCGGGTTGGTGATGGTCACCGTTCCATCGCTGTTATAGTCGGCGGTGTACTCGCCGACGCCTCCGGCATATTCGGAACTGATCGCCAGACCGTTCGCATCGTAATCCCATGTCAGGATGCGGATTCCGCGCTCATCCGTGATCCCGGTCAGGGCATTCACGAAGCTTGTATCCTCGTAATGGTATTCGCGAGTTTTGGTGTCGGGCTTCTCAACCTCAATCAGGTTGTTGTTCGATCCGTAGCTGTAGGTATAGGTGCCATCCGGCGTGACCATCGTGGCGATGCGGCTGGACCCGTCATAGGTGAACGCGAGCGTTCGCCCGCTTTCATCCGTTACCTCGTCCAAGCGCCCCGATCCGTCATAGGTCAGGTCCAGCGCGACCGTGCCCAGATACTCGATCCGGGTCAGCTTGCCGGACGTGTCGTAGATTTCGCGCGTATTGTCGTTGCGCGTATAGGCATAGCCGATCAGCGTCGGTGTGGAATCAAAGAGGGATTCAAACTTCGTGGTCACATCGAAGTCGAACGGCTTCCAGCTTCCATCCGTCTGCTGGCGGAAGCGCGTGACCACGCTATTCTCATCGGTGAGCGTGGCAACTTCCGGCGAAGAGCCGCTCAAGGTCAGAGTGCGATTGAAATTGTGCCGCCAGTAGGTGCCGAGATTGTAGCTCAGCCATGCGCCATCGCTGCGATAAGTCCGCACAAAGCGAAGCCCCATCGGGCCAACATAATCGGCTTCGCTTTCGACCTTGAATCCTTGCGCGAAGTTGATCGGGTTGCCAACAAACTTTGAAGGGCCAGCGCCGCCGGAAGCCGTCGCGCCGCTGCCTTCTCCCGAAGAGCTATCGCCGCAATCTGCACCCAGAGCATTAGAAAGATTGCCCGCAGTGATAATGCCGCCATCGGACTGCTTTTGCGCAACGGCGTCGGCTACGGACGGGCCATCCGCGCCGGGAGAGATTTTTGAGCCGCTTTCGCAGGTCCATGCATGGCTTGGCGGTGTAACGCCTGAGGGCAGAGGCGTATCAGTCTGGAAATTGCCGTTGACCGTGCCCTCTTGCGCCCACGGCCCGCCGCTTTGCGCCTGATAATTCGTTCCTCCGGCTTCGGTGAACATATGAAGGTAGAAATAGCCCTCCGTCCCTTTGACCGTAATATAGCCCGTGGAGCATTTCTTTTCCTGATTGAGACCGTTAGTGTGCTTGAGCGTGCCCGTGCCTGTAGACCACGTATACGTATCCCCTGAGGTTTTGCCGATTGTTATGCCAACGACGCCATCATCCGCTGAGTGGTAAACATAATAGCCGCCCGCGCTTGTGTTGTACTCGTAGCAAAGCTCCATCCCGATATTTGTGAGGTCGTTCGGCCCGGCCGTGGGGACAGAGCACTTGAGGGAATCCTGTGTGCGCGTCCAGTTTTTGAACCCGCCGCTTGTTTGAATCATAACATGGCCGGAAGCGCTATTTCCGCTCATCGCCGAATTGGCATCGGAGGTGACGTGCCGGGGCCTGCCGAGTGAATCCGGGCCGTAATTATAATAGGTATTATGCCCGTCGCTGGTCTGACTGGTCGGGTTGGTGCTCCATGTGCCCGTCACCGCGTTTTTAGTCGCGTATCCATCGCAGGCGTTATTCGTATTGTAGTTGGACATGACATGGACGTAGGAGCCGAACTCCCCGTACACGTTTGGCGGCCCCGGCGTGAACCAGCCCTGAAATCCGGTGCAGTTGGTCGTTGCGTGAGCGGGAAGTGCCAAGGAAAGCGCCGCACAAATGGCTATCAGATGAACAACAAGAACCTTTGAAACACGCCGGACGCCCATTCCCATCAACCGCAATCTCCGCATAAAAATTCAATCGAAAGTCAAACGCACAAAATCTATTCGTCTTTACACGGAGGAAATTCTTTTCAATTCAGAGCCGTTCCGTTAAAGTTGCAATGATCATAATTTATGCAACGAAGGTTGATCAATAAAAATTCTTTCTACGGATGATTTTGTACTGATGATCAGACTTTGGTTGGACTTCTATATTTTGATTTACGGCGATTGAACGGAGGGGACATGGAGATATTCAAATACGGAAAAGTAAGGCGCACTGCGCGCGGTATGCTTGCAGCGGCGGCGATGCTGTGCGTGATTTCAGGGTCGGCTTTTGCATCGGAGTCCACGCCTCCTGCGCCGAACGCGCAAGAACAAGCCGAACTGGCAAAGTTTCCGGCGTATACCGGAAATATCGAAGTGATTGCCGCGAACGAGGGCAACGGGCTTCATGCATTCCTGAGTGAGAACGCGGGCAAAACCGTCTTCATCGAAACGACAGTGTTGCGCTATAAGCCAACACCTGAGGGCCTCACCGCCGAAACGCGCGACCGGATGCCACCCACGGATCGATTCGATAACCCCGTATTCCTCAAATGCTGGGGGGAAGAAGCGAACAAGGACGGCAGGCTGGAAAGCGGCGAGACCGGATTCCCGCTCCCTGATAATCAGGCCGATATCGAGGCAGGCTGCGTTACCCGCATCAAGATCGAACTGGCCGGAGGCGATTACGGCTCAAACACCGATCATGCATTCGGGTTGGACAAGAAGGAAACCTACTTCATCGGCTTTTTCGAGGTGAAGAAGGAAAGTCTTGAAGGCGGAAAGACGCTCTACCGCTTGACGGAAGTCAGCCAGCCCGAAGAAACGGCTGCGGCCTTCTATAAACACGCGACCAAGAAGGACCGCGCGATGCGGGAGCTTTCGATAGAAGCCACGCAACCCGCCGCAGGCAAGGCGGAGTAAGGGCCGCATTCAAGCCGAAAGCGGTTGGCCGCTCCCGGCTGTGTTGGTCAGCCCTGCCAGAAAATATGCACCTCCTCGAAGCCCGTTTCGATGGCGAGGATATCGGACATTTCCAGATCGCAGGCCATGCGCTCATAGTCGATATAGTATTGCAAGTTGGCCGGAATCTGCGTGGTTTGCTCGGTGATCTCCTGCGCGAAGTCGGCAACGGATGAATACACACCGCAATAGCGGTCTTTCATCGCTGTCTCGGCTTCGTCCAGATCGCAGAAATACGCCACCAGCTTGGCCGCTATCGCGCCGTGTTCCTCGATAAACGCCGCCAACGCGGCCACGCCTTCGATATCGGCATACTCGCCGATATGTGCGCCCTCAAAGCCTTCGTCGTCGTGTATCGCGTGTTCTTCGGCTCCGGGGATTGGAGACTCGGCCAGCATCGCCTTGATGCCCTCCCAGATATGATCCTCGCCTAAAGTGGCGTCGATCCAGCGCCCGTGCAGGAGGCCGTTATTGTAAGCGGCGAGACACGCCACATAGATTTTTATGCTTGCAGTTTCGTCCGTCATCGGAGGGTTTCCTTTCTTAGGAAATGGGTTGCTCATGCAACCCTGCCTTCCGGCGAGGATGGGGTTAGCAAGCGCAAGGAGGCTCCGAACGAGGGTCCGCGCCAAAGGCGTGGATGCGTTGGGATGCCTTGCGCGCGCGAGGGGCGAAGCCCCATAGCTCTTTGAAATTCTGCCCTCTCATTCAGAGATTCTGGATATCTGCCTTCCAGTCGGCGGGGCCTATGGCCCTGTTCACCAGCATGATGTAATGTGGTGCAAGTTCCGATTCGGGATGGTTTTAATGATGATCAGGCAAAATCCGGGGAAAAAGAGCAAGGCTGCGCGCACACAACGGGCGTCGGTGAGCTTCCCGTCTGACCTGTACAAAACGCTGGAAGACATCGCGAAGCAGAAAAAAGTCTCGGTCGCGTGGGTCGTGCGCGAGGCTGCCGAGAAGTATGTAGCGGACCAGACGCCGCTCTTTGGAAAGCGATAAAGAGGGGGACACCGTGAAGAAACGCAAATCCGCGCCGCTGCGGCTTGTAAAGGGGCAGAAGGCTGGCCCTTATGCGCCGCTGCTGACCATTGATCTTTTTTGCGGCGCGGGCGGAATCACGGAAGGCTTCCGGGAGGCAGGCTACGAGTGCCTGTATGGCAATGACTGTATGCCGGAAGCGATGGAGACCTTCAAAGCCAATCATCCCGAGGCGTGGGCTGATGTGCGAGACATTGAAGCGGTCGATCCGGCCTCGGTGCGCCGCAAGCTCGGATTAGCCAAGGGTGCGCTTGATGTTCTGGTCGGTGGACCCCCTTGCCAAGGATTTTCGATCAACGCGCCGGAACGCTTCCTGAGTGATCCGCGCAATAAGCTCTTCAAAGACTTTGTGCGGTTTCTTGAAGAGTTTCAGCCCAAGACCTTCGTTTTTGAAAATGTCCCCGGCCTTCTCTCGCTCGGCGATGGAAAGGTGTTCCGCCAGGTTCACAAGGAGTTTGAGCGGCTGGGCTATCACGTCACCGAAAAAATCCTTTTCGCGGCACATTATGGCGTTCCCCAAGAACGCTGGCGTTTGATCCTGCTCGGGTCAAAATTCTCTGAAATCCAGCACCCGGAGCCGACGCATTTTGCACGGGGCCGCGCGAATTTCCGGGGCGGAAGCACGCTTACTTTCCGTCTCACGGATGCTGACGCCAAGCGCCTGCTGCCTGCCGTGACGGTCGGTGAGGCGATCAGCGATCTCCCCCGCCTTGAAATGGGCGAAGGCTCAGAAACCGTCGGTTATACCGATCAGCCGCACAGCGCTTTCGCCGCCATGATGCGGAACGCCGAAGGCGTGACCTACAATCACTATGCTGCGAAGCTCTCCAAGCAGAACGCCGAGCGCATGAAGTACATCAAACCCGGCGGCTCGTGGCGCGATATCCCGCACCATCTTCTGCCCAAGGGGATGCAGCGCGCCCGTAAATCCGATCACACCAAGCGCTATGGCCGTTTGCGCGAAGACGGTCTTGCCGGAACGGTGCTGACCAAGTGCGACCCGCACTGGGGAGCCGTCTTCCTGCCCGATCAGGACCGTTCGCTGACCGTGCGCGAAGCTGCCCGTTTCCAGACCTTCCCTGACAGCTACAAATTCCTTGGTTCGCGTGTTTCGCAGTATGAGCAGGTCGGCAATGCCGTGCCCGTGTTGATGTCACGCGCGATTGCTCTCCAGTTGCGCGCCCACCTCGAAGAATACGGGGCCGTTCCGGCCGTCCGCGCGGACGCTGTGAATGGCTAGCCGGATCATTGAATTTTTTGGATACAGCCCGGATGACACGTCGAACGCCGCTACACAGGCGCGGGCGGGCAGGCTCTGCCCGTTCAGCGGCGGAACCTGTTCCAAAACCCTAAGCGACGGGGAAATCAGCGGGGCTTGCACCCTAAAGCCAGCCACAAGCGGCCCGGTGATCTGCTGCCCGATCCGCCTCTATGCCGATAACTACCGCATTCTGAGCGATATCGTTTTGACGGCGTTCGGGGCGGCCATTCCGTTGATCCCGGCAAGCCGGATTGCCCAACGCCAAGGCGAGTGCGTCGCTGTATTCGGAAAAGGCTGGGGCAAGGAACTGCGTTTGCCAAACCGGGGCCGCAGCGGCGGATATTTCGTGGATTGGGTTCTGGCTCGCATCAACGCGGCCGGCGATCTGGTGGATTTTGTCGCGGTCGAAGTGCAATCCATCGACACGACGGGCAATTACCGGGGCGAGCGTGAAGCCTATCTGACTGGCCAGCCTTTTCCCGGCTCAAGCTCGGCGGGGTTCAACTGGGAAAATGTGAACAAGCGCATCCTGCCGCAGATCATCTACAAGGGGCATGTGCTCAGGCAGGAGCCCTTGTGCCAGAAGGGCCTGTTTTTCGTTTGCCCAACGCCCGTTTACGGCAAGATCAGCGAACGTTTGGGTGGTGGCCTGCGGCCTTATCCGATCCAGCCCGGAGCGTTGACCATCGTATGGTATGATGTGGGGCCGGATGTGCCTGCGGGCAGTTTGCGCGGCCTTGTTCCGGGCGGAAGTTTCACCACCACCATTGATCAGGTCGCGCTGGCCTTCACAGCGCCCAGCAATCTGCCGCCACCCAAGGTGTACGAGGACGCGATCCGTTCCGAACTGAAGTGAGGATTCAGGATGGACCGCAGCGAGAATATGCGGCGCATCCGGGGCAAGGACACCGAGCCTGAGTGGATCGTGCGGCGGCTCGTTTACGCGCTCGGTGTCCGCTACCGCCTTCACCGCAAGGATCTTCCCGGCAAACCTGATCTCGCATTCATCGGTAAGCGCAAGTTGATCTTCGTGCATGGCTGCTTCTGGCACCAGCACCCCGAGCCATCCTGCAAGATTGCCCGCCTTCCCAAATCGCGCACGGATTACTGGCTGCCCAAGCTGGAACGCAACCGCAGCCGGGATCAACAGCATCTGGCCGCGTTGC
Organism: uncultured Pseudobdellovibrionaceae bacterium; assembly: GCA_964583335.1. Lineage (GTDB taxonomy): Bacteria > Pseudomonadota > Alphaproteobacteria > Micavibrionales > Micavibrionaceae > JAGNKE01. The sequence goes on from CAZOVG010000008.1 coordinate 173,289, forward strand.
AAGATGCGGGATGGGACGTGCTGGTGATTTGGGAATGCGAAGTCAGGGATGAAGCCGCGCTGGCCAAGCGGATCAAGCGCTTTCTCAAGCCATGACCGGGGCATGATTTTAACAGGTTCGCGCCAACATGTTAAAAGTGCCGCGTTTCTTTAATACATGCAGCGCCCAACTTCCCCACAGAGCGCAGGCACAACCGCCGCAAACTTTGCGGAGATTGGGGGCCATATTCGCCGCATCGCACGCTTATGGGTATTTGCGGGTATGGAATTGGGTATCGCCGCCCATACCTCACACGGCCTCACAGCGGCATGAGTTTGAAACGCATCCAAGGGCGGCTCCCTTGGCCGGGTCCAGCCTCGGAAGGCTGGCGGTATCCAAACGGCGCACGGTTGGTCAGGTGTCCAGAGGCGGAACGCTCTGTGGTCGTCTCCATGGGCGAAACCATGGTGCGGGGTCCACGGGCGGCATACGCCATGGTCGCGGTTGATCGGCGAATACGATCACCATGGGTGGGTGTCGGGAGGGAGCTTGGAGGCTCCACCCTGACCAGTGATGAAACGGCTGCACGTTTCACTGGCGCAGGAAGGCTCAATGCCTAATCTGCGCCACAGGCCGGGAGGGATGCAACGGGAGGCGCGCAGCGGGCCTCCCTTGCCAAGATGGCGCTGTACTACAGCGCACATCTTGCGGCCTTCCACTTTGGTCAAACCGGGTGCGTACTACGATCAGCGCCTTGTACTACAGACCATGCGCAAACTTCGGAGGCCGGAGCCTCTTACTTCATTTCCGTAATCATATCCTCCTGAATGAGTCGCGCTCTGCTATACAAGACGCGCCCAATGCAAACGAACCTTCCATACGTCGCGCCCTCGAAGGGGTTGATCCGCTCTCTGGAAACGGATGTGCGGACGCTCGCCCACGAACGCCTCGCCGACATGCTGCGCTGCTATCAGGCGCTCCACGGCTTCGACGATGAAACAGTGGCCAGCCAGATGAACGCCTGTCCAAGCGTTCTCGGCATACGGGGACGCGATGATGACGTTCACGCCCCGATCAGCGCCGCCAAGGTCACGCGATTCAAGGACCGCAAGACAAGGCCGCAATCCCAGACGCTCGACCAGATGACGGCATTCTTCCGGGAAAGGCTGGACGCTCACCCCTTACTCTTCTGGGCGGATATGGATG
>CAZOVG010000009.1:0-128468 GCA_964583335.1 uncultured Pseudobdellovibrionaceae bacterium
CCTGAGGTTCCTGCTTGCGCAGGAATGACAAAAAGATAAATCGCGTAGCCGGGCGTGTCCCCCGGAAAGCTTGGCGCCTTCGCGATTCATATCGGGATTTTCCCTTCGTCCTAATATCGCGAGAAGACAGCCCCGTCATTGCGAACCCGCTCCGGCGGGTGAAGCAATCCATGAAGACCGCAAGATAGATTGCTTCGTCGGCCCGAAAGCCTCCTCGCAATGACGAATAAAAAGACCGCCTGCGCTTTTTTTAAATGTCATCCCCGCGTAGGCGGGGATCTAGTTAAATCCTTGCCGTGTATTCCCGCCTTCGCCGGAATGACGCTGTTTCTCGTCGTGTTCGTTGTGGGCGTTGTGTTTTAAAATGAGAGAAGTGCCCCTGAGGTTCCTGCTTGCGCAGGAATGACAAAAAGATAAATCGCGTAGCCGGGCGCGTCCCCCGGAAAGCTTCGCGTCTTCGCGCCTTCGCGATTCACGTCTGGATGGGGGACGACAGTAGAGGCACGCCCCGTCGTCAATTCTTCGCGCGCATGATGGATTGCTTCTGCCGCGCCCAGTCGCGCTTCTTCTCCGTCTCGCGCTTGTCGTGCTTCTTTTTGCCCTTGGCGAGCGCGATCTCGATCTTCGCGCGCCCCTTTTTGTCGAAATAAATCTTGGTCGGCACGATCGTCATGCCCTCGCGCGCCACCGCGCCCATAAGCTTGTGTATTTCCTTCTTTTTGAGCAGAAGCTTGCGCGGCCGCGTCGGCTCGTGCTGGAAATGCGGCCCCGCCTGTTTGTATTCGGCGATATTCGCCCCCCAAAGCCAGATCTCGCCGTCCTTCGGCCCCACGTGCGATTCCTTGATGCTGCACTGGCCCAGCCGCAGCGATTTCACCTCCGACCCCATGAGCATGATCCCCGCCTCGAACCGATCCAGAAGCTCGTAATCGAAACGCGCGGTCCTGTTCTCGCTCACAACCGTGTCGGTCGAGATCATCGCGCCTTTCTTTTTGTCCTTCTTAGCGGCCATAGGGCTCTAAAACGCTCATTCGTTGAGAAACGGCGAGGGTACAGTCTGCAAAGGTTACAGGCAAGGAATAAAAGGGAATCAGGCCCGCTTCGCCGCCCGCTGCACGGGCTTCAGCCCCGCATGCGCCATCGCGGCATCAACCAGCGCCCGCGCCTTCGCCGAAGCGGGAACGAGCGGCAGCCGCACCTCGTCCGAACACAGGCCCAGAACCGACGCCGCGTATTTGACGGGCGCCGGGTTGCTCTCGCAGAACAGGTTCTTGGCCAGCGGCAGCAAAAGGTCGCGCATTTTCGCAAACGTTTTGAGATCGCCCGCCGCCCAGGCGTTTTGAAGCTGCGCACACTCCGCCGGCGCCACGTTGGAAGCCACGGAAATGCAGCCCACGCCGCCCTGCGCCAGAAACGCCGCCGCCGTGATGTCATCCCCCGAAAGCTGGCAGAAATCCGGGCCGATCGCGTTGCGGGTCTCCAGAACGCGGCTCAAATCGCCGCATGCGTCCTTGACCCCCACAATATTCGGCAGTTTTGCAAGCCTTGCCATGGTGTCCACCGAGATATCGATCACGCACCGCCCCGGAATGTTGTATAATATGATGGGTATGGAGACCGCGTCGTGAATCGCCTTGTAATGCGAATAAATTCCGTCTTGCGTCGGCTTGTTGTAATAGGGCGTGACGATCAGCGCGCCGTCCGCGCCCACGGCCTTCGCGTGCTGCGTCAGGGTAATCGCCTCGCGCGTGGCGTTCGATCCGGTCCCAGCGATGACGGGCACTCTTCTGTTGGCGATTTGCACGCACCGCTCGACAACCGCCATGTCTTCATCGTAAGAAAGAGTAGGGCTCTCGCCCGTAGTGCCACACGGAACAAGACCATGCGTACCCTGCTCAATTTGCCACTCGACAAGATCCTCAAACGCCTTCCAGTCGATCTCGCCGTTCGCAAAGGGCGTAATCAGAGCTGTAATGGAGCCTTTAAACATTCTGTCCCGTCTTTCTTTTTGCGTAATCCTTTGATTTCGCCCAATTTAGCCCCTGATCGCCTGTTCCGCAAGGCTCTGATGGGCTTTGTCCTGATTTTTCACGTGGTTCTTCTGGCTCTGCCCGCGCCGCTCGCGGCGAAGGATACGGAGATCAGCCGCGTCCAGACCGCACAGGCCCGCAAGAATACGATCGAGGCGATCAAGGCCTACCGCGCGGGCCGCAGGGAAGTCGCGCGCAAGCTCATCGCCGAAAGTCGCGACCCGCTCGCCGCCAAGATTTACCACTGGCTGATCTTCACAGACAACGACCGCAGCGCGTGGAGCCCCGACCTGTACGTCCCGCTCACCCGCTTCATCCGCCAGAATCATGATTGGCCGGGCATCAAGGGCATGAAGTCTCTGGCCGAGGAGATGATGCCCGCCAGCCTGCCCTCTGCGGATATCATGGCGTGGTTCAATGACTATCCGCCCGTGACCGCGCGCGGCATGGGCCGCTATATGGAGGCGATGATCGCGCAGGGCCGGGAGAAGGAGGCAAGGAAATTCCTGACCGCGTGGTGGGCCGACGCAATGATCTCTCGCGACCAGCAGCGCGACCTGTTCAAGAAATACGGCGAGTATCTGCCCCTTGAGGCGCATAAGCGCCGCTTCGACGCGCTCCTGCTCAAGGGCGGCAAGGACGACAGCGCCCGCGCCATCGCCGGGGTTCTCGGCAACGGCTACCCCGAACTCGCCGAGGCCCGCATCGCCCTCTCAAGCGGCAAAAAGGGCGTCGAGGGCCTCATCAAAAAGGTGCCCAAAAATCTTCAGAACGACCCCGGCCTTCTGTTCGAGCGGCTGCGTTGGCGCCGCAAGAACAACGAGGATTTCGGCGCGATGGAAATTCTCCACGCCGCACCCGACCCCGCCAAGGTCCTGAACCCCGAGGATTGGTGGAAGGAACGCGAGATCATCATCCGCCGCCAGCTTGAGGCCGGCAGCTTCAAAAGCGCCTATCTTCTGGCGAAGGACCATATGCAGACCGATGGCGTGCCCTATGCCGAGGCGCAATTCCTCGCGGGTTGGCTCGCCCTGCGCTTTATGAACAAGCCGACCGAGGCGATGGAGCGCTTCAGCTCCATGTTCGGCAAGGTCGAAACCCCGATCAGCAAATCCCGCGCCGCCTATTGGGCGGGCCGCGCCGCCGAGGCAATGAAACAGCGCGACATGGCCACAAGTTGGTATAAAAAGGCTGCCTCGTTCCAGACCGTCTATTACGGCCAGCTCGCCGCCATGAAGCTGCGCATGCAAAACCAGCTGCCCAAGGTCGCGCCCCCCGTTCTGACGCGCTCCGACAAGGAGAAATTCGCCGCCAACGACCTCGCGCAGTCCGCCCGCCTCTTCGCCGACGCCGGAATGGACAAGGAATTCACCCGCTTCATGACCGCCTTCATCGATTCCGAGGACAGCCCCAAGGCTTACCGCTACGCCGCCGAGACCTCGGCCCAGATGGGCAACATGCACGAGGCGATCAAGATCTCCAAAAAGGCGACCAGCAAGGGCCTGTTCCTGACCGCGCAATCCTATCCGACCATCACCAAATGGATCGAGAAGATCGACTCCGTGGAATGGGCGCTGATCCATGCCGTCATCCGGCAGGAAAGCATGTTCGACTACAACGCGCTCAGCTCGGCCGGCGCGCGCGGCCTGATGCAGCTCATGCCCGGCACCGCCGACGACACCGCCCGCAAGCTGAACGTCGCTCACAAGAGCGAATGGCTGACCGCCCGCCCGGACCATAACATCCTTCTGGGCACCGAATATATGCGCGGCCTTCTGCGCAGCTACGCCAACGCCTATCCCCTAGCCATCGCCGCCTATAACGCCGGGCCGGGGCGGGTGAACAAATGGGTGAAAACCTACGGCGATCCGCGCAAGGGCGATATCGACATGATCGACTGGATCGAGCTGATTCCCTTCTCCGAGACCCGGAATTATGTCCAGCGCGTGATGGAAAACGTCTACGTCTACAGGCTGCGCCTCAAGGGCATCCAGCGCGACCCCGATCAGGTGATCCTCGTGGCCGACAGCGAGATGAACGGGGCTGCGGAAACCGTGACCGCCGATTGAACGGCATACATTTTTACCCGAAATATGATATATTTTCTAATTATGAGCTTATTAAGAATCGAATTGTATTATAATGACAGGTGTACTGCGTATTTAATTAATCATTAACCAATTCTCGGGACATGAAACTCCTCATCGCAGACGACCACACGCTTTTTCGTGACACTTTGGTGCAGTACATCGAACGCGCCAGCCCCGGCTCCCGCGTCGTTTTGGCCAAGGACTTCGACGAAGTCAGAAAAATCCTCGCCGTCGAAAGCGACTTTGACCTGATTCTGCTCGATTTCCGCATGCCCGGCATGCGCGGCTTCGACGGCCTCAAATACATCCGCGAAAAATTCCCGCAAAAACCCGTGGCGATCATGTCCGGCGTGGCCGAGCAGGTCAACGTCAAGCAGGCGCTCGAACTCGGCGCAAGAGGCTATTTTCCCAAGACGCTCTCCGGCAAGGCGCTGATCGAGGCCATCCAGTCCATCGTGAAGGGCGACATGTTCGTCCCCTACGACGCGGACAACAAAAGCTACATGCCCGCCTATTACGAAGATCCGCCCGAACCCGGCGCCGAGCAGGCGGAGGCGCAGGCGAATTTCGAAAAGCTGGGCCTCACCCCGCGCGAAACCCAGATCATGGGCTTCCTCACCTCCGGCGCGACCAACAAGGACATCGCGCAGGCTTTGGGCCTTCAGGTCGTGACCGTCAAGCTCCACGTACGCAGCATCTGCCGCAAGCTCGGCGTAAAAAACCGCACGCAGGCGGCGCTGAAACTCCGCGATTTCGGCCCTGTGCGCGATGCGCGTAAAGATTCCCGTAAAGACTGACCTTAATTAAACAAAACTCCGGCAGAGGCCGTAAATGAATCGCCAATACGCCGGCAAAAAAGAAGAAAGCACGATCCGCCCCGCGCTGCTTGTGGTCATTTTGAGCGTGACGGCGTTGCCTCTGGCATGGTTTGCCTCGGCGGGCGGCCAGCCTCTCGCGAGCCTCTTGTTATTCATCTGTCTGCTGGCGTTGGCCGCCTTCGCCGCCGAGACGATCCTTCAAAGCCTTCACGCCCGCCGCCGCCACCATGAGCTTCTGAGCGCCAACGAAGCCGCGCACAGTCTTTTGGAAAATCGACTGATGGCGATGGAAGCCTCGCAGGAAGGCATCGCGATCATTAACCGCTTCTCCCAGCTCACCTATATGAACAACGCGCTCTTTAACATCTACGGCATTCCGCCCGAGGCCGAGGACCAGTTTCTGGGCGAAAACTGGCTGCGACTTTTCCCGGACGACCAGGCGAAATTCATGGTGGACAAGGCCCTCGCGTCCATCGAACGCGAAGGGTTCTGGACCGGTCCCGTCGAACTCAAGCTTGAGGGCGGCGCGGTGCAGCGGCTCGACCTCGCGCTTTCGCGCCTGCCCGACGGCGGCCTGATTTGCACCACCCGCGACGTGACGGAGCGCCATAATAGCGAAAAGGAAAAAAAGCAACTCGAAGAGCAATTCTATCAATCCCAGAAGATGGAGGCCGTAGGCCGTCTGGCCGGAGGGATCGCGCACGATTTCAATAATATCCTCGCCGCCATTTCCGGCTACGCCGAATTTCTTGAGGAAGATCTCCCCGAGGGGTCCCCGCAGCACGGCTTCGCAAAAAATATCCTGAGCGCCGGACGCGAGGCCAAGGCCTTGATCGACCAGATGCTGGCCTTCTCCCGTCGCGAGGACAGCGCGATGGAGCCTGTCGATATTTTGTTGTCCTTGCAGGAAACCGTCTCGATCCTCAATGCGAGCGTGCCTAAATCCATCGAGATCAAAACCGATTATCAAGTGCCGCAAGCCATAATTAAAGGCAACGCCTCGCAAATTATGCAGGTTTTCATGAACCTGTCCGTAAACGCGCGCGACGCCATCGACACGAATCGCGGCACGATCGGCATAAGCGTCTCGATCAAAAACGCCGAAGATTTTCCGCTCCCCGAGGCTATCGCAAACGACATGCCCGACCCGGGCGAGCAGCCACCGACATGGGTTGAAGATAGAAACGCCGGAACGACCCGCCTCGTGCTGGGCCGTGTCGCAAGGAACCATGATTATGCCGTACTGCGCATATCCGATACCGGTTGCGGCATGAGCCGGATTGTTATGGAGCATATCTTCGAGCCGTTCTTCACCACAAAACCCGTAAATAAGGGCACCGGGTTGGGTATGGCCACCGTGCACGGCATTGTAACAGGGCATCAGGGGGCGATGGTCATCGAGAGCACGCTGGGCAAGGGCACGGTATTCGAACTGTTCTTTCCCACGGCGAATGAGGAAATCGATCAGAGCGGCCTCAGAAAAAAACGCGACAAAAAACCGCGCAAAAAGAAAGCCAAAGGGGAGGGCCATATTCTGCTTGTCGAGGATCAGGACTCGGTGCGCGACATGATGCAGGACATGCTAAAGCGCATGGGATACGGCGTGCAGACCTGCAACTCCGGCCTGGATGCGCTCGACGTGCTCCGGGAAACCCCCAACGAATTCGATCTCGTCATCACCGATGAAAACATGCCGAAAATGAGCGGCACCGAGCTGGTGCATCAGGTCCATTACGATTTCCCCGACATCCCCTTCATCATGCTCACCGGATACACGAAGCAGCAGCTCGAAGATGTGGCGCAGGAACATCCGGCGATAAAGGCGATCCTGAAAAAGCCTGTTTCTAAAGAAGCTTTGGCGGAACAGATTGAGACGACTCTGAGCGCCAGCAAATCCCGCACGTAGATCCAAAACAGCCCGCACACTGAACCCGGCGGAGCAGCAGTTTATTTCATATGCCCCTCGCGCCACCACGCGAAGACCAGAAGGCACAACAGCAGCACAAGACTGACCCATTCCGGCATTAGGGCGATATCCCGCACCCCCGTGACCGTATAGCCGCTGTTCTGCCGCAGCCCCACCCAGTTATTCCCGGCATATGTGCGCGTGTTGGTCAGAAGCCGCACACGTGGCTCCGGCGCGTCGTCCAGCCACACCGCGCCGCCGCCCGAGGCCGCCATGACCGGGGCCAGACGGTCCGGCGTGGTCTTGACGCTGAACAGCTCCGGCGGGTTAATATCCCCGATAATCGCATAACGGCGCTCACGGTTTTCATCCTCGAATCCGTAGATGCCGAGCGACTGCGCCTTCACCCGGTGCTCCAGCCATCCATCCGAAGTCGGCGCAAGCGTGAATTTCGATTGCACGCCGTCCGGCGCGGTCATGGAAATCTGCTCGCTCTCCTTGTCGTAGATATGCTTGCGCACGATGATGGTGTCGTTATGAACCATGACGTTCATCGCGCGTTCGTCCAGTTCCGGCTCCTTCATCAGCCAGTGCACGACCCGCCGCAAAAGCTCGGCGTGCGGCCCGCCGTGATCGTATCCGCGCGACCACAACCAGATATGGTCCGAAGCGATCTGCGCCACTCGGCCTTTCAGCACACGGTCGAGAATCAAAAGAGGCTTTTTATCGAATCCGTCCATCAGCGTATCGCCGCTCTCGGCGCGAAGATCGACCTGCCGCATCCACCGTCCCCATTTCGGCGTCGCCCCCTTGTCGGCGGAGCGCACGCCGCCCCATTCAAGATTGCTGGTCACGGGATGCCGCCGCCCGAGCTCGGTCAGGCCGGGGCGGAACGGCTTTTCGATCACCGCCCCCGTGGGGCTGCCGGGCAGGATGTTCATCAGGCTGGTCATATAGACCGAATCCTCGCCCGCGAACGCAGGGCCGCTGGCTTCCAGAAACGCGCCGCCCTCCTGAACGTACCGCGCGATATTGTCGAAATACTGGTTGGGCAGGATGCGGTTGAGGTGATAACGGTCGAAAACGATCAGATCGAAATCATAAAGCTTGATTTCAAACAGCTCGCGGAACGGAAACGCGATCAGGGAAAGCTCGTGCTGCGGCGTAAGGTCCAGCTTTTGCGGCTCGCGCAAGATCGTGAAATGCACGAGGTCCACGCCGGGATCGGAGGTCAGCAGATCCCGCCACGTCCGCCCGCCCGCATGCGGCCGACCGGACACCAGCAAGACCTTGAGCCGGTCGCGCACCCCGTTCAGCAGGATCGCCGCCCGGTTGTTCGCGGGCGTCAGCTCGTTCGCCGCGACGTTGACGCTGAGCTCGAACACGTTCTGCCCCGGATGATCGACGGGCAGGGTGATGCTCTGCTCCGTATTGACCGGAACGGTGGAATATTCGGTGCTGCCGTCGTGCCGCCGCAGCGTGACGTTGGCTGTCTGCGCCCCGATATTGGGCGTGTCCTCGACGATGTATTTGACCGTCACGCTCTGCCCGACGAGGCCGTAGCTCGGCGCGGTCTTAATCACGATCTGGCGGTCCCGCTCGTTCCGGTCGCCACTCAGAAGCGCGCTCACCGGGCCGTATTGCGCGAATTGCGAATCGTTGAACGGCACATCGTGGATTTGCCCGTCGGTGATAAAAATCACGCCCGCCCGCCGTGTTTGCGGCACGCTGGCGAAGGCGGGGTCGAGCACCTCGAATAATTTGGTGCGGTTTTCAAGCGTCCCGCCCGTCGGCGCCTCGATGATCCGCACCTCAAGCCCGCCGATTTGTTCAAGCTGGTTGCGCACCGAGGCCAGAGCGCGGTCTGTCCGCGCCCGGCGTTGTCCCATCTCCTGACTGGGGCTGCGGTCCACGACGATGACGGCCACGTCGTTCACGCCCTTGCGCTCTTCTTGCAACAGGGAGGGATTCATCAGCACCAGAATAAAGAACGCCAGCGCCACGATGCGGAACGCCAGCGTCCGGCGCGACCGCCACAGCGCGGCGGCGGCAAACAGCACGCCGATGGCGATGGCAAGGCCGAGCCACCACCCGTCCAGAAGCGGCGAAAAATGCAGGCGTAGCGCGGGACCGTTCATCGCTTCGCCTCCCTATTGATCCAGCCGCCGCAGGATATGCGGCAGGTGGACTTGATCGTTTTTGTAATTCCCGGTCAGCGCGTACATTACGAGATTGACCCCGAACCGCAGGCAAAGCTCCTCCTGCCGCGAACGTCCGAAGACCGGGGAGCGCATGCCGCCCGTCCCGGAATCGGACCAGCATCCGGCCCAGTCGTTCCCGCCGATGATGACGGAGGACACATCGTCCCGCCCGCCCGCGCTATGCGCCTCGACCCACACGTCGCCCGAAGCGCTGCGCCCAGGAAAATCCTCCATCAGATAAAAGGACCGCTTGAGCGCGTGCTGCTCGGGCACGGGCACCAGCGGCGGAATGTTGAGCGTCTCGGTGATCGAGCGCAGCGTGCGCGAACTCTCCGTCTCCGCCGAACCGCCCGGGCCGCGTCCGCCATCGCGCGTATCGAACAGGATCGTCCCGCCGTGATCGAGATAATTCTGAACGTTCTGCATCGCCTTTCCGGAATAGGGCGACTTGCCCGGCGCGACCGCCCAATAGATGAGCGGGAAGAACGCCAGATTGTCGGTCTCGGGATTCACCGCGACGATTCCGTCCGGCTCCGCCGAACTCCGCCGCGTGAGAATGTCGGACAGGCCCTCAAGCCCGCGCCGTGTTATGGCGTCCACCGAGCTGTCGCCGCTCTGAACGTACGCGAGGTAAAACCCGCCCGCATATTTGATATCGTCCTCGGAGATCGCGGGCGCGTCCTCCGCTCTGGCCCCGCCCGAAAACGCCGCCGCACAAATCAGGATCGCCGCCGCCCGCCGCGCATAACGCCCAGCAAGGGCCGCCAGCCCGCCCGACAGAATCAAAATCATCGCCAGCCAGTCCGCGAAGAACAGCATCAGCGCCCCGTAGAGAAGGGATGGGGTGAGATCCACCTCATATTCCGTCTCGTAAAACGCGCGCTGCACGCTCGCGGGCAGGTCCGCCATACGCAAGGGGAGCAGGGCCGTGCCGAGATTGAGCGCGAACTGCACGCCGCCCGAACCGTAAAGCCCCGGCGGATGAAGCGGCCCCGGCACGAACCGCTCCGTCGCCTCGGCGGGCAGCGATTGCACGTAAGCCGGCGGCGGGCCGAGCGCCCCGTTCCCGTCGAGGATCAGCACCGGATCGAGAAAACTTTGCTTGCTCAGCAGCGCCTTGTTCACCGCCCGCCCGGCGAGGCTGCCGATCCGTTTGAGAATCTCGACGTAAACGCCCGAGAGCGCAAGGTCGGACCAGTCCGGCGTGGCCGTGGTATGCACCAGAACCACCAGCCCGCGCTCCAGCGCCATCCCGGTAATCAGAGGCGTTCCATCCTCAAGCCGCGCCCAGACCTTACCCTCCAGATCCTGCGCCGGATCGGCCAGAACCTGCTGGCGCACCCGCACCTCCTTGGGCACGTCCAGCCCATAGAGCGGGCTGTCTTCCGGGAACGCAGCGATAGCCTGCGGCTTGTCCCATGAGAGCGACCCTTCGAGCGCCCGCCCGCCCGCGCGAAGCCGCACGGGCATGAGATATTGCTCGCCTTGCGCCTCGCTCAGCTTCGGCCCGGAAAACCGCAGCAGCAGACCGCCGTCCTTGACCCATTGCTCAAGCGCGTTCAGCGTGTCCGACGGCATCGCCCCGACATCGGGCAGGATGATCATGGAGAGATCCTCGATCTTCAGAAGCGCGTCGATCGTATCGCTCGTGATCTGCGCATGCGGCTCCAGCGCCCGCCGCAGATAAAACCCGGCCTTGACCAGCGGCGCGGTATCGGAGTCCTCGGCAGGCTCGGCGATCCCGACATGCCGCCGCACGAACTGGTCGTCCATCAGCAAAACCGCGCCCGCCCCGCGCAGCCCCCCGATGCGGAACATGTTCGTCTCGGCCCGGAGCCGATCGCTCAGCTCGAAATGGACGGGCTGCGGCGAAGTCTTTTTGTTGAGCGTGACATTCAGCACGTCCAGAATCTGCCCGGCCCGCGAAACGGCCTGCACAGTCGCCGGGAACATGTCGGGCACGCCCTCCGGTGCTTCGAGGGTCAGATGAACGCCCCCGGTCTTCTGGTTGTTCTTCGCGTATTCCTCCGGCGCTCCCGGGCGGATCAGCAGCGGCAGGCGGTTCCCCTCCGGCCCGGTATAACGCAGGCTCCCCTGCGCCTGCAGCGCCTGCGCGAACAGCTTCATCCCGCCCTCGTCGAGCCCGTGCCCGAACCAGAGCGAGGTGATGCTTTGCTTGGTCGCGGAGGTTTTAAGCGCCTCCGTCGCGGCCTTGAGATCGGCGGGCCACGGCAGCGGCCCAAGCCCGCGCAGAACGGACACCGCCTCCTGATACGCCATCGGCCCCTGATGCAGCGGCAGGGTCTCCCCCGGCTGCGGCGCGGTGGTCAGTATATAAATTTCCCGCTGGTCGCGCGAAGCCTGTTTGAGCGCCTCCTCGGCGGCCTCCATCTGGAACCCCCAGCTCTGCCCCCCCGCCCAGCTATTATCCAGAACGAGCCGCACCGGGCCCGTCCCGCCGATCCCCTCGGCGGGGTTGAAGACGGGCCGCGCCAGCGCGATGATGATGAGCGCCGCGATCAAAAGCCGCAGCAGCAGAATCCACCACGGCGTCTTGCTCGGCGTCTGCTCGTCGGAAATGAGGCCCGCAAGAAAGCGCGTCGCCGGGAATGAGACGATGCGGGGCGCAGGCGGCGTGACGCGCAGCAGATACCAGAGAACCGGCAGAGCCAGCAGCGCGGAGAGGATCCACGGCTGGAGGAAAACCATATTGGCGAACAAACCCATCATCCGCGCACCCCCTGATTCGCCGCGCCGATCATCAGCCACAGCGCCATGACGGTTTCCGCAAGGTCATGATCTGTGCGGTGCAGGACATAAGGCCAGTTGCGCCCGGCGCAGAGCGCGTAAACGCCCTGCAGATGCTCTTGCACTCGCGCTTTGTATTGCGCTTGCACCGAGCCGACATTATTGACCGTCTCGCGCTCGTCGTTGCGCGGTCCCTGAAACATCACCCGTCCGGTGAAATCGAGATCCATCTCCTGCGGGTCCAGAACCTGAACGACCAGCGCGTTCGCGGTCGAAGCCGAGAGCATGTCGAAACTTTCCGCCAGCCGGGGCAGGGGATCGAGAAAATCCCCGGCCATGATAAGGGACGCGTTCTGCGGCAGAGCAAAAATGTTGGCGTCGGGCAGCGTCGCGTCCGCGTCGCCAGACGGTGCCAGAAGCCTCTGCGCGAGAGTCTGGAGATTGGCCTCGCTGCGCCCGGTGCGCGGTTCGCCGTAAACCCCGACCTGCTCGTGGGCGCGCGATAAAAGGATCGCCAGCGCGAGTGTAATCACCCGCGCAGCGTCGCCCTTGGTGGGCAGGTTGCGGGAGGAGGCGTATTCCATCCCCGCGCTGCCGCTGCACCAGAAGAACGTCTTCTGCGCGATCTGCCATTCTTTTTGCCGGATGAAAATGCGGTCGCCCTTGGCCGATTGCCGCCAGTCGATATCCTGCGGCCGATCGCCCGCCTCGTAATCGCGGAACTGCCAGAATTTTTCGCCCGCCCCGGCCTTGCGCAGCGCGTGGTCGCCATGCAGGATTCCGTTCGCCACGCGCTCCGCCCGCATCATGAGCGAAGGCAGGCTGGCCGACGCGCGGTCCGCCTGATGCCGCAGGGCGATAATATCCGTAAAACGCATCATGGGCCGCACGGGCGGGCTCCTTCCGTAAGGGCGCTGGCGGTTAAAGCCCGCCCGCGACCTTCCCGATAATATCCGCCACGTCCACGCCTTGCGCACGGGCCTTGAAGTTAAGCGCCATCCGGTGCTTCAGCACGGGAACCGCCAGCGCGGTCACGTCGCCCAGCACGGGCATGAGCCGCCCGTCGAGCAGCGCCGCCGCCCGCGCCGCGAGCATCAGGCCCTGCGATCCGCGCGGCCCCGGCGCCCATGTGACGTATTCGTTCACGAAATCCGGCGCGTCCGGCCCGGGCCGCAGCGCCCGCACCAGTTTCAGGATCGCCTGCACGACTTCCTCGCCGATCGGCATATCGCGCACAAGCGTCTGAATGTCGATCAGGTCCTGCTTGCTCATCACGGCCTGCGGCTCGTAATGCTCGTTGCTGGTCGTGCTGAGAATGATCTCAAGCTCCGCACGCTCGTCGGGGTAATCCACGTCGATCTGCATCATGAAACGGTCGAGCTGTGCCTCGGGCAGGGGATACGTCCCCTCCTGCTCGATCGGGTTTTGCGTCGCCAGAACGTGGAACGGGCGGGGCAGGGCATGGGGCTTGCCCGCGACCGAAACCTGCTTCTCCTGCATCGCCTGCAAAAGCGCGGATTGCGTACGCGGGCTGGCGCGGTTGATCTCGTCCGCCATCAGGAATTCGGTAAAGACCGGCCCGGGAATGAAGCGGAAGGCGCGCTTGCCCTTCTCGTCTTCCTCAAGCACCTCGGAGCCCAGAATATCGGCGGGCATCAGATCCGGCGTACACTGAACCCGGTTTGAGTTCAGCCCCAGAACCTGCGCCGTGGTTTCGACCAGAAGGGTTTTGGCCAGACCCGGCGCGCCGACCAGCAAAACGTGCCCCCCGGAAATCAGCGTCGTGAGGGTCAGGTCCACGACCGGCTGCTGCCCGAAGATGATCTTGGAGATTTCCGAACGGGCGCGGAACAGTTTCTGGCCCGCCTCGTCGGCGAAATCCTTGGGGTTCCTGTGTATCTTGACTTCGCTCACGGCTTTAGAAACTCCTTCCTTGAAAAAGGGATGGCGATTATACTGGCGGACATTGAAGACGGCGAACAACAAGGGCCGTAACCATCCGCTCCGCGCGTATCTTAGAGCCATCGGCCCCATGACACAACATCAACCCGACGCCGACCCGCAGAATTTCCGCATCGACCGCGACGGGCGCTGGTACCATGACGGCGCCCCCATAGGCCGCGACGCGATTGTGGCGCTGTTCGCCAAGCGCGGCCTCAAGCGCGACGATCAGGGCCGCTACTGGCTGCAATCCCCGTTCGAGAAATACGCGGTGGAGGTGGAGGACGTTCCGTTTATCATCACGGATTACGCCATAGACGGCGACTCGCTGGTCTTCACAACCAACCTCGGCGAGCGCGTCACCGTATCGCCCGAACGCCCGCTGGAGCTGCGCCCCTACCCGGCGGCGGAAGGTAAAATCCCTTATATCGAGGTGCGCGGCGGCCTCTATGCCCGCATGGGCCGCGCGGTTTATTATGAATTGCTCGCCGCTCATGGCGCTGAACTCACGCTGGGCGGGCAAACCTATCGTCTGGCCGAGGAGGAGCCGCAGAGTGAAGGCTAAAAGCATCGAAATACGCCCGGCGAAAACCATCGCGCCGCAGGACTGGATGACCTCCGCCCCGGCGAAAAAATTGCTGGCCGCGCTGGAGGAGGGAAGAAATAAGGCCGAGGGCCCCGCCGCGCTGTTCGTCGGCGGCTGCGTGCGTAACGCGCTGTTTGGCCTGCCCGTGGAGGATGTCGATCTCGCCACGCCCCTGCCGCCCGAAAGGGTCACGGAACGTTGCACGGCCAAAGGCATAACCATCATCCCTACGGGCCTCAAACACGGCACCGTCACGGCCCTGATCGACGGCACGCATTTTGAGGTGACGACCCTGCGCCGCGATCTGGAGACCGACGGCCGCCGCGCCGAAGTCGGCTTCACCGAAAGCTGGATCGAGGACGCCGAGCGCCGCGATTTCACCATGAACACGCTTCTGGCCGATCAGGCGGGGAACATCTTCGACCCGACCGGGCAGGGAATCGCCGATCTGGAGGCGCGGCGCATCCGCTTCGTCGGCGAACCCGCGCAGCGCATCGCGGAGGATTATCTGCGCATCCTGCGCTTCTTCCGCTTCCATGCGATTTACGGCAAGGGCGATTTCGACGCGCAGGCGCTCGAAGCCTGCCGCGCCGCCGCCGCGAAGATAAAAACCCTTTCGCGCGAGCGGATTACGCAGGAGTTTTTCAAGATCATGGCGTCAACCAACCCGCGCGGCATCCTCGCGGTCATGTTCGCCAATAACATTTTGTCCGAGTTCGATTTTCCTGATTTCAACCCGGAGCGTCTGGAGCATGTCTGCAATTTTCAGGACCGCTACCGCCTCGTCGCGCTGCCCGCGCGCCTGTACGTGCAGGCGGGCATGAATCTGAAAAATATCGAAGCGATGGAAAACCTGATTCTGTTCCCCAAAGTCTTTTTGAAGGATATGCAGGCCATCGAAGGCGCACTGAACGCGCCTGACCTTTCGTGCGACTCCGCCGTACGTGTCTGCGTTTACAGGTTTGGCCGGACGATCACGGCGCAGACGCTCATGATCGAACTGGCGCAGGATCGGGTCATGAACGCCTTTGCGCCCACAGCTCTGAAAATAATCCAAACGTGGGACATTCCCGAACTCCCGGTGGATGGGAACGACCTTCTGAACGCGGGGATGAGCCCCGGTCCTGAACTCGGGGAGACACTTGAAAAGCTTGAGAACGACTGGATAGCATCGGACTTCGCCGCCGACCGTAAGGCGCTGCTAGAAAGCCTAAAAGCATAATCAAGGCAAGAAAGATCATGAGAAATCCGGCTCGGGCGGCCCGGCCTCTCCGTGTGAATCATAACCCTGATGGTATTGAAGCTGCGGCGCGTGCGCTATAACCTTGTCCAGCATTTGCTCGGCGAGGGCGTGGATCAGCGCCCCGCCGTTCGGCATTTGCCGCTCGATCTCATCCAGCCCCAGCGGCGCGACGTTGCCCTCCAGCACCCACATCTTGCCGTCCCGGTCGCATTTCATATCGAACGCGACATAACAAACGCCGTAATCTTCATGCAGGCGGTCGGCGATCGAATCGATCTGGGAAATGATCGCGGGGTCGGTCACTTCGCGGCGCTCCACCCCGGGCCAGTGCGCCGGATCGGTGAGGACGTTGTCGGGAATGGGCTGCGTCGTCGTTCGCTCATAAGCGATCATGGTTCGACCGTCGAGGCAGATGCCCCGGATCTCCCGGAATAAACCCTCCTCGTCGCCCAGATAGCGCTGGAGCAGGATCCCCGGACCATTATCAGGATCATTCCGGTTGGCCCGAATCGCGCGCGCAAGCTCCTGCGCATCGTGCGCGATAAAGACGTTACGGGAGAGCGACCCTTCGCTTGGCTTCACCACCAACGGAAAGGCGAGCGGGGTATGAGGATCTTCGGTCTTCTGTAAAATCGCCTGCATCAGGGCCGCGTCGTCGCGCGGGTCATCCTTGGCCACAAACTCGGTATAGGGCAGGGGTATCTGGTCCGCCAAGGTCTGGAACAGAAGCCATTTATCGGAAATCAGGGTGTCCGCCTGAGGATCGTTAAAGGGCGTCTTGCCAAAGAAAAAGCGGAACTGCTGCTCTCCTTGCGTGAAAATGATCTCCGGGCTGTCGCAGAACGAATCGCGGTGGACTTTTGCCGCAACGGTGGCGTGCCCGCCACGCGCACGCCATGCGTCGATCATGTAGGAGGCAAGGTATTTATGACCCTCTTCGTCTTCCATGCATTATTACCACTCTCCGTTGACTGTGCCGGAATGATAATCAAAAAACAGCATAGCGCGTAACAAAACTCCGTGCTGCACCGCAAAAGAGCGGCGCTCAGGGCCATTTCACCTCGGGCGGCATGGACATCAGGATGGCCTCCGTATTGCCTCCGGTCTTAAGGCCGAACTGTGTGCCCCGGTCATAAAGTAAATTAAACTCGACGTAACGCCCGCGCCGGACCAGCTGATGCTCGCGCTCCTCCGCTGTCCAATCCCGGTTCATCGACCGCCGCACGATTTGCGGATAGATTTCAAGGAACGTCCGCCCCACGTCTTTGGTGAAGGCGAAATCCTCGCCCCAGCTCTTGCGGTCGAGATAATCATAGAAAATTCCACCGATCCCGCGCGGCTCGTTCCGGTGCGGCAGGAAGAAATAACGGTCGCACCATTCCTTGAATTCCGGGTAATAGGCCGGGTCGTGCTGATCGCAGCAATCCTTGAAGGCCTGATGAAACGCCTGTGTGTCCTGCGCGTCCTCGAACATCGGCGTCAGGTCCGCCCCGCCGCCGAACCACGATTTCGAGGTCATGATCATCCGCGTGTTCATATGCACGGCGGGCACCAGCGGCGATTGCATGTGCGCCACAAGGGAAATCCCCGAAGCCCAGAAATGCCCGCCGCTTTCCTCCGCGCCGGGAATATTCTTCACGTATTCGGGCGAAAAGACGCCGTGAACGCGGGAAAAATTGACCCCGACCTTCTCGAACACCCGCCCGCGCATGACCGCCATCGTCCCGCCGCCCTGCAAAACGGAGCCGGAGACGTTCGGCTCGCCGGATTGTTCGCGCTCCCAAGGCGTTTTTTCAAAACGGCCCGCCGGAAGCCCGGCCTTCGGCCCATCCGCGAGATCGTCCTCGATGGCCTCGAACGCCTCACAGATCATGGTTTGCAGCGAATAAAACCAGTTCGCGGCCTGATCCTGCCGGTCCTCAAGACTCAAATCGGTCGGGGTGTTTGCGTTCTTAGTCTGTTTGGTCATAATCCAAAACCTCTCTGGCGGAACGATACTTAGCAGAATTGGGCGCGGCGCTTCAACGGGTTTGCCGCAAAGCCTCGCCCAGAACCATCGCCGCCGCGTTAACCACGTTCAGGGAACGCAGCCCCGGCGCCATCTTGATGCCGATTCGCGCATCCACCGTCTGATGCACCGCCTCGGGCGCCCCCCGGCTTTCCTGTCCGGTCAGCAGGATATCGCCGGGGCGGAAGGTAAAGTCCAAATAAGGCGTGTCTGCCCGGGACGTTAGCAGCACGATCCGCCGCTTCCCTTGATGAAGATCAAGGAACGCCTCCCAGTTTTGATGGAGTTTGGGGGCCAGCCGGTCGAAATAATCCATGGCCGATTGCCGGATTCTGCGCGGATCCCATAGGAAACCGCAGGGCTCGACGATCTCCAGCCCGATATCGAGGCAGGCGCACAGCCTTATGGCCGCTCCGACATTCTGGGGAATTTCGGGTTGGTACAGCGCGAGTGTGAGAGGGGAGGAAGCCATGGATAATCCGTGTAAAATTTTATAATCCCGATAGATTGTCAGGGGTTGATCTTCTATAAATAGAGGATTAAAAGACAACGTCAAACAGGCAAAAGCCGCTTCAAAGACACTGACGATACGCTAGGGAAATTGAGAGCATGTCATCCCACACCCAATCAGACCAGGACAAGGACGGCGAAACCCGCCGGGATTTTATGGCCCTTCTGGCCGGGGCGTTCGGCGCGGTCGGCGCGGCGATTGCGGCCTTTCCGCTGATTAACTCCCTCAACCCCGCCAAAGATACCCTCGCGCTGGCCACCATTGAGGTCGAGCTTTCGGAGATTCCGGTCGGCACCGCCAAGACCGTCATGTGGCGCGGCAAGCCCGTGTTCATCCGCCACCGCACACCCGAGCAGATCGAGGCCGCGCGCAGCGTCGCCACGCAAAGCCTGATCGACAAGGAAGCCGACGAGCAGCGCGTGAAAAAGCCCGAATGGCTGGTCACGGTCGGCGTCTGCACCCATCTGGGCTGCGTCCCGGCGGGCCAGAAGGAATCTGACAACCACGGCGATTTCGGCGGCTGGTTCTGCCCGTGCCACGGCTCGCACTACGACACGTCCGGGCGCATCCGCAAGGGGCCGGCCCCCAAGAATCTGGCCGTGCCGCCCTACGAATTCCTCAGCGACACCAAGATCAAGATCGGATAAGGGGCAAAGGTCATGGGCAGCGGACACAGAGAACCCTTTGAAAACCCGGTGGTCGAGTGGATCGACTCCCGCATGCCGATCTTCACGCTCCTGAACAAGGAATACGGGGTCTTCCCCGTTCCCCGCAACTTCAACTATTTCTGGAATTTCGGCGCCATCGCCGGATTCATGCTGGTTGTGATGATCGCGACCGGCCTGTTCCTCGCCATGCACTACACGGCCGACACCGAACTCGCCTTCGACAGCGTCGAGCGCATCATGCGCGACGTGAACGGCGGCTGGCTGATCCGCTATATCCATATGAACGGCGCGTCCTTCTTCTTCATCGCCGTTTACATCCATATTTTCCGGGGCATGTATTACGGATCCTACAAGCAGCCGCGCGAACTGCTGTGGATCCTGGGCGTCGTCATCCTGCTGCTGATGATGGCGACCGCCTTCCTCGGCTACGTCCTGCCGTGGGGCCAGATGAGCCTCTGGGGCGCGACCGTCATCACCGGATTTTTCACGGCCATCCCCGTCGTCGGCGAAGACCTGCAAACCCTTCTGCTCGGCGGCTTCGCGGTGGACAACCCGACCTTGACGCGCTTCTTCGCGCTGCACTTCCTGTTGCCCTTCGTGATCTTCGCGGTGGTCTTCCTGCACGTCTGGGCGCTGCACGTCACCGGCTCCAACAACCCGCTGGGCATCGAGCCAAAAGGCCCGCAGGACACGCTGCCTTTCCACCCGTATTACACGATGAAGGACTCCTTCGGTCTTCTGGTCTTTGTGATCATCTACTGCGCGTTCATCTTCTTTATGCCCGACGCGCTCGGCCACCCCGACAACTACATCAAGGCCGACCCGCTGGTCACGCCCGCGCACATCGTGCCGGAATGGTACTTCCTGCCGTTCTACGCCATCCTGCGCGCGATCACCTTCAACATGAACCTCTATTTCCTCGCGGGGTTCGGCATTCTCGCCGTCCTGCTGGTCGAGTTCGTCTGGCGTAAAAAGCCTGTCTACATCCCCTCGGCCTCCGCCGGGATCGCGCTTCTCGCCGTGGGCGGCGCTCTTGCCCTGATCGGCTTCACTGGCGACTCCTGCCAGCGCATCGACGCGGCATGGCTGGAGGCCAATGCGGGCTTCAAGGGTCTGTGCGGCGCACTGCAAGGCCTGCCGTTCATGAGCGCCGAGACCGCGCCCGTCTCCGCAAAGCTCGGCGGCGTTCTGGCCATGTTCGGCTCCGTCGCGTTGCTTTTTGTCCTGCCGTGGCTGGATACCCACCCGGTGCGCAGCGCCCGTTACCGCCCGCTTTACCGCGTGTGCTTCCTGCTGCTGGTCGTGATATTCCTGGTCTTGGGGTATGTCGGTTCGCAACCCGCCGACGCCTCTGTCGCGGGCGTGCCGCTGATCCTCGTCGGCCTCGCGGGCACCGGCTATTATTACGCCTATTTCCTGCTGATCCTCCCGCTGCTGAGCCGCTATGAAAAGGCCAAGCCGCTGCCGGAAAGCATCCATCAGGCCGTTCTGGGCAAACAGATCAAGGCGGAGACGAAAATATGATCAAGCGCCCTTTCGCAAAAGGTCTTCTTCTCCTCGCCGTTCTGGGCCTTGCGCCCGCAATGCTCTCCGCGCCTGCCCGCGCGGCCGGCGGCGGCGAAAAGCCTCTGGACATGACCTGGACCTTCGACGGTCCCACGGGAACGTACGACCGCGCATCGCTCCAGCGCGGCTACAAGATCTACCGCGAAGTCTGCGCGGCCTGCCACTCCATGAACCTGCTCTATTACCGCAATCTGGAAGCGCTCGGATATAACGAGGAGCAGATCAAGAACATCGCCCGCGAATACACCTACATGGACGGCCCGAACGACGAGGGCGATATGTTCGAACGCCCCGGCCTGCCGAGCGACCGTTTCAAAAGCCCGTTCGAGAACGACAAGCAGGCCGCATCCGCCAATAACGGCGCCGTACCGCCCGACCTCTCCCTGATCGCAAAGGCGCGCGGGGGCGGACCCGACTATCTCTACTCCCTTCTGGTTGGCTATGAGGAGCACGCCCCCCATGGCCACACGCTTCTGTCGGGCCAATACTGGAACAAGTACATGGCCGGCCACGTCATCGCCATGGCCCCGCCGCTGGCTGAAGGGCAGATCGCCTACGAGGACGGCACCCCGCAAACCCTCGAACAATACGCGCGCGACATCTCGCACTTCCTGATGTGGGCCGCCGACCCTTATATGGAAGAGCGCAAGCAGACCGGCATCGCCGTCATCCTGTTCCTCATCGTCTTCGCCGGCGTGATGTACGCCTACAAGAAGAAAATCTGGAAAGACGTGCACTGAGCGCCGCTTAATTTCCCAAGCCCCTTTTGAATTGCGCCCGCCCGGACGCGCCGCTATGCTGAAGCGGCCGAAAAGGATAAGCATGCGGGATATCAAAAAGGAAGTTCTGCGGTTCTGGTTTGAAGAAAGCCAGCCCCAGCAGTGGTTTCAAACCAAAGAAGCCTTCGACCGGGAAATCCGGGAGCGTTTCCTGCTGACCTGCGAGATGGCCGCCGACGGTCTCTGCCGCCACTGGGCCTCGGACGCCGATGGATGCCTGGCCCTCTGCATCGTGCTCGACCAGTTCCCCCGCAACATCTTCCGCGACAGCCCGATGGCCTATGCCTTCGACGAAATGGCGCTCCAGATCGCGCGGGAGGCGATCCAGAAAGGCTTCGACCAGATCCTGCCGCCGCTGCGCCGCCGCTTTATCTATCTGCCCTTTATGCACAGCGAAAACATTGAGGATCAGGCCCGGTCCGTCAAACTCTTCGAATCCATGAAAAAGGACGACCCGCTGGGCTACGAACACGCGCTCCGCCACCGCGACGTGATCGCGCGCTTCGGCCGTTTCCCGGCCCGCAACGCCGACCTTGGCCGCAAGGACACCCCGGAGGAGCGCGACTATCTTCTGGGCCTCCGCGAGGCCGGATAACGCCCCGCATCTTCATGCTGCGCCCGCGAAAAAAATTAACGAAAATTTTACTAATTAATTGCCATAATATAAGGATGCACGATTCGAAATCCGTTTGGTGAAAGGCCGAGTACTTCTGTATTGCTTCAACAAATCAGGTTAAATATCTGTATATAAATAAGAAAATACGGTTCCATTTTGGATTGTTTTGCCAAGGGCCCGAGATTCGTGTAAATTGGATCATTCATTAATTGTTAGTTCATACATTCATCTAAGGAGAAATGTACATGTCACTAGCCGCAGCGTCTGCGTCCCCTGAGACCCCCCACATCAGAGCTCTTAAGGAAAAGCACGCGGATCTCTCCCGCCAGATTGAAGAGGCGCGCAAGTCTCGCTCTACGACTGATTATTACCTGACTCAGCTCAAAAAGCAGAAACTTGTGATCAAAGAGAAGATCGAGGGCATCCTTGAGGGATAAGGATTGCAGACTGCAGGCCGTTTAGTCATTTTTAGACAAGAATAAAAAAAGCCGGCCCCTCGGGGTCGGCTTTTTCCATGATCTCAATAGCCCCTTAAAAGAAGCGGGGCAGAATTAATCCTGAAACTCGTCGTCGGAAGACGAGGAGGAGCTGCCGCCGCCCATGGCGCCGGAGAGGAAGTTCGAAAAGTCGAACCCGCTGGCCTTCTTGCGCTCGTTCTCGCTCTCCTGCAGTGCATCTTCCTGCTTCTGGCGCTCGGCCTCGATCTGGGCCTTCACCGTATCGGGGTCCTTGCCGATCGCTCTCAGGCCCTTGGCCACGGCGGTCTCGAACTCCTGATAGGTGCACAGCCCCAGCTCCGCCGGGTGGCGCGGGCGCAGGTTCGGCGTGTTCGGGTGCGAACGGTCACGTACCGAGGCGATCGTCGGCTTGGTCGTACCGACCAGTTTGCAGATTTGCGCGTCGGTGATTTCCGAATGGTTTTTGAGGATGAACGCAATCGCGTCCGGCTTGTCGCTGCGCTTGGAAATCGGCGTGTAGCGCGGCCCTTTCGAGCGCGTCTTGACGGCCGGCAGCTCGCGCTTGGCCATTCTGAGGCGCGCGGCGGCATCGGCCTCGCATTTCGTGATCTCGTCCTGCGTCAGTTCGCGGTGCTCGATGGGGTTGCGCCCGACCAGCCCGCGCCCGATCTCCTCGTTCGCCAGCGCCTCGACCTCGATTTCCGTCAAAAGCGTGAAATCGGCAATCTGGCGGAAAGTCAGCATCGTGTTCTCGATCAGCCAAACGGCGGTGGCCTTGGGCATCAAAAGGCCGTTGGTCTTGGTTTTGGGCGCTGCGGCCATGGTCTCTCTCCTTATAAATTCTTGTGCTCGTTCTCTGGCAGCCGTCAGGCAAAAGCTCTCTGCTGCCGACCCGTCCCTTGGTCAACGCTTTAACAAAAATGATCTTTGTAAGGGAACAGGCAACTGTATAGGCCAAAAAAACCCAAAAATCCAGTTTTTTGTGGAACCGCAGGGCAGGAGCGGCCTTCTGCCGATTGCTTTCCTGCGCCCGCGCTACTAATCTGGTCCGGTCGAACCGTGTGGAGCCTGCGTGATGTTTGATGAGGAACTGCCCAAGAAGAAGCCCGAAGCGGTCTTCCCGCGCAATCTGGAGCGCCTGTCCGTGACCGAATTGGCCGAATATATCGCCGAACTGGAGGCGGAAATCGTCCGCGTCCGGGCCGATATGGACAAAAAGAAGACCTCGCAGGACGCCGCCGCGTCAATTTTTCGCTGAAAAGCCCGAATAAGCAAAAGAATGTAAGAAAAAGGAACACCCAATATGCGTATCGAAGAAGATGTAAAACTGGATTTCAAGGACGTGCTGATCCGCCCCAAGCGCTCGACGCTGACCAGCCGCAAGGAGGTCGATATCAGCCGGGAATATAAATTCCGCTGGAGCGGCAAGACCTTCAAGGGCGTGCCCATCATCGCCGCCAACATGGACGGGGTAGGGACCATGGACATGGCCCGCGCCTTCATGAAGGACGGCAACGGCCTGACGGTCGCCCTGCACAAGCATTATCCGCTGGACGACCTCGTGGATTTCTACACGAAAAAGACCGCCTCGGCTGTCTGGTACAGCATCGGCATGACCCCCGACGACGAGAAAAAGCTGGATTCTTTCGTCAAGAAAAAGCCCGGCGTGGTGGAGAAACTCTGCGTGGACGTGGCCAACGGCTATAGCGAAGCTTTCGTGGACTTCGTGAAAAAAATCCGCGCCAAGCACCCGACCTTGACCATCATGGCCGGAAACGTCGTGACCGGGGAAATGGTCGAACAGCTCATCCTCGCGGGCGTGGACGTGGTGAAGGTCGGCATCGGCCCGGGCAGCGTCTGCACGACCCGCAAGATGACCGGCATCGGCTATCCGCAGCTCTCCGCCGTCATCGAATGCGCGGACGCCGCGCACGGGCTCGGCGGCCTGATCTGCGCGGACGGCGGTTGCACCGTCCCCGGCGACATCGCCAAGGCCTTCGGCGGCGGTGCGGACTTCGTGATGCTGGGCGGCATGTTCGCGGGACACGACCAGGCCGAGGAAAAGATCGTCGAGGTCAACGGCAAAAAATATGTCGCGTTCTACGGCATGAGCAGCGACACGGCCATGAAGCGCCACAAGGGCGGCGTGGCCGAATACCGCGCCAGCGAGGGGAAAACGGTGAAAATCCCCTACAAGGGAGACGTGTCCGCGAGTTTGCAGGATATTCTGGGCGGCCTACGCTCGGCCTGCACCTACGTGGGGGCTAGAAAGTTGAAGGAACTCTCCAAGCGCACAACCTTTATCCGCGTAAGCCAGCAGCTCAACACCGTCTTCGGAAACGAGTGACGGCACGGATTTTTGCGCCGAGTGCAAGCCAATTTTTTTTGCATTGCATGCATGCGTTGCTTGCACACTTCGCCGCGCCTGTCTAAAGTACACCATCCAAACGTGACTTAGGGGAGAGCCGTCGATGGACGAAATTCAAAAACGCCTGCAGGAAACCGCCGAGACGTGCATTAAAACGTACGAGGAATGGCGAACCCGCAAGACCGATACCAAGGCTCAGGAAAGTTTACATACCGCCATTCATGAACTCCGCAAGGTCGCCTCGCGTCTGGAGATCGAACTGGCCGTGCGCGAGCGTCAGGATATAACGTCCAAGCCGATTCCCATCCCTTCGCACAGATCCTCCACCAAGGACAGCCAGCCGGATTCTGACGACGACCAGCAGGATTTCCACGGCCCGTCTTCTCAGGGTGGACATCGGGACGGACAAAGGGACGGTCAGGGCGGCCAGCGTCGCCGCCGTCCGCCGCCAAGATCGGCCGAGCACAACGCCAATAGCTGATCAGGCGGGGCTATGAATGAAACGCGGGCTGGTAACGGCCCGCTTTTTTTTCTTGGATAACGCAAAATCATCTTTTTGCGATGTTGGTCCTGATCCACTGCGCGAAAGATTCTTCGCTGATCTCTCCGGCGGCCAGTCCGATAACCGCCTGTATGGCGTCGATCGGCAGCGCCGTCAGCTGGTATCCGTTGATCCCGAGGAACAGCCCGACGGAAAGAAACGCGGCTCGCTTGTTGCCATCGACGAAAGCATGATTCTTGATCAGCCCGTACGCATAACACGCCGCGAGTGAAGCGAGATCGACCTCGGAATTGTAATGAGCTAGGGTTTCAGGCCGCGCCAGCGCCGACTCGAGCAACCCCTGATCACGCAACCCGCTGCGCCCGCCGTGCTGAACGAGGCTTTCATCATGAAGCATCCGCAAAACCTTCGGGTCGATCCAGTGGTAGGAAGTCATTTATTTGGCAAGAATTTTAAACGTGTCTCTGTATTCGCGCATAAAGTCGCGGCCCAGTTCAAGCTGCTGCTCGATGGTCGGGTCGTAGGGCGTAATCAGGAAACCGTCCGGCGTCTCAATCGCAAAAACATGATCGCCCTTTTCAAGCTTCAGATGCGCGAGAAGCTCCTTGGGAAAAACCGCCCCCGTGGAGGATCCGACCGTGGTCAATTTCAGCTTGTGCATGACGACACCCATAAAAAACTATTATAACATATATTATAATAAAGAGGGCGGGCCGTCAAATGTGCACAGAAAAGCGGAAACCCCGCAAGGCGGCAATCGCGGATTCCGGCCTGTGCCGGAATGACAGGAGAAGGAAAATCCGTCATTGCGAACCCGCGCCAGCCTGACGGCTTCCTCGCAATGACGACAGAGCAATTTAGGCCGAGTCTGTGTCTTCGCTGTGTTTCAAAAGTAAGCTTCGCGTCTTTGCGATGAAAAGCCGGAGAAAGCAAAATTATAAGAGCATTCAAAAATGATTCCGCTTTTCACGGTACGCGGTGAATTGCTCCAGCGTCTGCGCGCGGAGAAAGACGTTCGTTTTCTTCTCCAGCGCCAGCGTGGCCGGAACGGTCGGCTCGCCCCGGGCCTCTTTCGCGCGTTCCGCGATCTGGCGTTGCTTCAGATCCTGATTGTCCGGCTCGATGGACAGACAAAACTCTGTGGCCTCGACCGTGTATTCATGTCCGCAATAGATCAGCGTCTCGTCGGGCAGGGCGGCGATTTTGGCAAGCGAGTCGTGCATCTGCGCGGGTGTCCCCTCGAACAGCCGCCCGCAGCCCATCAGGAACAGCGTGTCCCCCGTGAACAGAACCTTGCTCTCGGGAAAGTGAAGGCACACCGCGCCGAGCGTATGCCCCGGCGTTTCGATAGTGTGCATCGCTTCGCCGCCCAGCATGAACACCTCGCCCCCGCGCATCCCCCGGTCAACCGCCGGTATCCGCCCGCGCTCCGCCTCGGGGGCCAGAACGGTCGCGCCGTACTTCGCCTTCAGCGCCGCATTGCCCGCCGTATGATCGCCGTGATGGTGGGTATTGAGAATAAAATCAAGCTTAAGCCCGAGCCGCTCAAGCGTTTCGATCACGGGCGCGGCCTCGCCGGGGTCCACGATCGCGTTGGTCCCGTCCGCCGCGCGGATCAGATACGCGTAATTATCCTTGAGCACGGGAATGATGGTGACCTCGATCATGGCTTGGCGGCCTCTCCGGTTTTGATTTCAGTGGTATTGAGCGCCTCGGCCAGCGAGCGCTCCGCGCTGCCGGGGCGAAGCGGTTTTTGCTGTGAATCGTGCGGCGCCCAGCCGCTGAGGAACAGAATCTCGAAGCTCGCCCTGATCCGCCCGTCCGGTTCGGCATAACGTTCGGCGTAAATCTGCGCCGCCCGCGCGAACAGCGCCTTGCCCGGCCATGTGCGGTCCCGCGCCAGAATCGCGTTCCCTTCGCCCATCCCGCGCAGATCGGCCATCAGACGCAGAATCGAATCATAGGTGACGGTGAGAATCTCCGAATCCACGACCGGAAGCGCGAACCCCGCCCGCTGCAACAGCGCCCCGGCCTGCGGCTTGTCGGCGAAGGGGAAAACGCGCGGACTGACCCCGCCGCGCAGCTCCATCTCCGCCTCGCTCAGGCAAGCCCGCAATTCGTGCAAGGTCTCGCCCCCGAACAGTGCGGCGGCGAAAAGCCCGTCGGGCTTGAGGCAGCGTCTGATCTGCACCAGCGCCCCCGGCAAATCGTTCACCGCATGAAGCGAGAGGCAGGAGGAAACAAGATCGAACGCGCCCGCCGTGAAGGGCAGAAATTCCTCATCCCCCGTGACAAAGGGGACAGTCCCGGAGCCGCGCAGGGAAGAATCCAGATCCATGACGACCATATCCCCGATCTGCGGATGCCCCAGCGGCAACGGCCCACGCGCCCCGATGATGAGCGTGCGCGGAAAATGCCGCTTGATAAAGGTGAGCCGCTCGGAAAGCTCGCGCCTCGCCCAGTCGAACAAAAATCCGTATTCGGAAAAGCTCCCGCGCAGGGCCCGCGCCCGCAGCGCTGCGACGCGCGCACGGTCGAACACCGCATAATCCGGCGCGGCGGAGGAGGGCGGTTTGGAATTGCGTTGGTCAGCCATTGCTCGGCTTGGGTTCGTCGTCGTTCAAAGCGTCCTTGATGGCCTTGATCTCTTTTTCGAATTCGCGGATCAAGCTCAGATCTTCGGAATCGTGCTTAGGCTTTTTGGGCTTATCGCCGTCGGGTTTGTTTTTGTCCTCGGCCTCGGGCTGCTCGCCGTCCGTCTTGCCGCCGGAACCGCCCGTATCGCCGCCGTCATCCTCGGGCATGCCGAATTCCGCCTGATCCCAGTGCACGATATAGACATCGTCATTCGTGATATCCACGTCGAGATCCTTGGGCTTTTCCTCCTCAACATCATCGGAATCCAGCGTCGCGTTGAACGAGCCTTGCTTCGGCTCCAGCTTCAGGCCGGAAATCCGTTTGGCGCGCTCCTTCTTTTCCTTCTTCTCCTGCTCCTTGCGGGTGTAGTAGTCGGAGGATTTATTGGTGCCGTAAAGCGCCGACGCGTCGGTCTGCCGTGTGCGCGGCTTTTTCGGATCCTCTTTGCCGTCCTTGCCGCCGCCCGATCCGCCTCCGCCATCGCCGCCGCCGCCGCCTTTAGGCGGAACAGGCTTAGGTTCGGTCTTCGTGCGTTCGGAGAAGGAGCGCCCTGCGGATTTGAAGGCCTGCGGTGTCGCCGGCTCAAAGGAGGCCGGGACCGTCCAGTCCGGCTGCGCCTGCTTGAAGCGTTCTTCAAGAATCTTTTTCACGTCGATCTTCGCCTGCGAGCGCATATGCCCGGGCAGGAAGCGGTAAGCCCGCGCGATCGTCGTCATGAAGTGCGGCTCTTTGGAGATGCTCCGCCACAAAAGCATATACTGGTAGATCGGCATGAACTTGATCGTGGGATCTTTCAGATACGCGGGCGGCGCGGCGATACAGAACGGATGGATGCGCTCCGGCGTGATCCCCGAATGGCTGTAATAGCTCTCGCCCAGCTTGATCACCATGTCCGGCGTCACCCCGAATTTCTCGGCGATGAACTGCTTGAGCATTTTGAAATTGGTGATTTCCTTCGGGATGTTGAATTGCGGCGCGCTGACCGTCAGGCCGTTCCCCTCGTAACGCTGCGGCACCGGCGTATGCTTGATCAAGAACCCCGCATGGATGTCGCCCTTCAGACTCTTGGTCAGCGGCACGACGACGGCGGTGTTGATCGTCTTGTCGTCGGAGATCACGAAATCGGTGAGATCGGAGGTCAGGCCCGCGCGTCCGCCCTGGCTTTGCCCTTCCTCCACGAAAATAGAATTGACGGTGCGCAGCTGCCCCGCCGCGCCTTTGACCTCGCGGAACCGCTGGTCGCTCTCGGCGGCCTGCTTGAGGAAATCCTTCACGTCCAGCTTGCCGACGATCTCGCCCGCGATGATGGAGATATCCTTGCTCGTCCAGTTTTCGGCCTTCATGTTGAGATGCTGGAACAGCGCGAGGATCTGCAGCTCCAACCGCCCGTTGGGAATCAGACCGACCGAAATTGCGTCGAGGATCAACTGCGCGGGAAACTCGCGGATATAGCTTTTCGCGCGGAATTGCTTGTTATGGAACAGCTTGCTCTTCGGGGGCAGGGGCCCGCCGGGGTCTTCCACTTCAAGGTAATAGGTATGCACCCGCTCGTCGATATAGTTGGGATCGGGATAATACTCCGCCCCGCGCGTCATTAAGGCTTCGCGCTTGGGCTTGAGGCCGAGAAACTCCCGCGCGAATTTGCGCGTGTTGGCCTCGTCGATCACGTCCAGATCCCGGATATGATCGTAAAGCGTGGACATCGGCTCGACCATGTGGCCCGACCATTGCCGCCCGTCAATATTCAGCCCCGCCCGGGGCACCGCGTTGACGATCCCGCGCACCAGATCGTCGTGCAGCAGGACGTTCAGCCGCCCGTCCTCTGTCACCCGGTAGGGCAGGATCTCCGCGATCTCCATCTTGCGCGTGACGATATCGAGCAGCTCCCCGGTCTTCTCGTTCCGCAGCGCCTTGACCTCCAGCGTGCCCTCGTCTTCGGAAATCCGGCGCTCCATGACCACAAGGCTCTCGCGCTCGGGCATCTTGCGGGCGATCGAGATGAAGCTGGTCGGCGGGTCGCCCATCGGGTTGCCGTCATTGTCGTAAAGACGGAAATGCCCGTCGAAATTCTGCGCAACGAACGTCTCGTCCCAGTGCGGGCCGGAATATTGCACCCGCGCCCCGAGGCCGCGCAGCTCCTTACGGAATTCTTCAACTGTGAAATAGGTGTATTCATAGGGCAGATGATGCTGCCAATTCTCCCGGTTGTCCTTGCGCATCATAAATTCGTACGCCCATTTGAACGGAAGGCGGAACAGGCGCGTACGCGGGAAGCGCGGCGGCAGCTCCTCAAGGAAGAAGCCCCCGCAGCCGGGGTCCTGCTTGGGCCGCGCATGCTCGGAATACCAGACCAGAAGGTCCGCCTCCGAAAGCTCGCTCACATCCTCGCCCTCGCTCTCCTCGTCGTGCATCTCCATCAGAACGTATTGCTGCGGCGGCGGGCGGGCGAAATCGCGCAGGAACATGACGCCGTTATTCTTGAGCATGTGAAAATGTTTGCGCAGCGTGTCGCTGACGATCCGCTCGTTGTACCGCGCGTTGGAAAACACGACGTGCAGGATGAAGGAATTGACGATCACGTCGAGCGAGCCGGGCGGGAACAGGTCGCTGGAGATATCCCCGTGCTTGAATTCCAGATTATGAAGCTTAAATTTCTCGCGCGCCTTGTTGATGCTGCGCTTGCTCTTGTCCACCCCGACCAGTTTCATGTTCGGGCGCAGGACGGCCATTGCATAAGTCATCTCACCGTCGCCGCACCCCATATGCACGATCTTGGAATCCGGATCGACAAGAAGATGCGAGAGCGTAAACCACGCCTGCCGGACCGTGTCGTACGGAATATCCTTCAAAAGGTAATTCCGCTCCTCGATGTAATCGGGCGGTTTTTCCTCAAAAAGGCCTTCGTACTCCTCCAGTCCGGACCCCGGCCGGTCGTCATCGTCCGGCTTATGAATGGTCGGGTCGGTGGTCATGAATGATTCTATCTACCCCGTTATAAACGTTCAGTTTTTTCCGTATTATGCAAAACGAACCCGGAAAGCACCAGCTTTAATTGCGCCGATCCGGGCGATTGCCAAAACACAGTCCCTATGAATAGGATGAAAACCGGGCCGGATCAACGAAAAGATGCAGGGTAAAAGCCGCCATGAACAACGCTAAGCATTTAATATCAAATGCTTTTATGGCGTTTGTGGGCCATGTTCTGCCGCCGCGCTGCGTCCTGACCGGGCAAAAGGTAGAGGCGCAGGGCATGCTGGCCCCCGAAGCCTGGGCCGCCCTTAACTTCATCGCCCCCCCGTTCTGCGCCCGCTGCGGCAGCCCCTTTGCCTATGAAATAGCCAACGATCCCGCCCCGTCCTTCGCCGGAATGGAGGAGACGGTCGTCTGCGTAAGCTGCCTGAACCGGCCCCCTCCTTACCGCACGGCCCGCGCCGCCCTGAAATATGACGATTCCAGCCGCCGCCTGATTCTCGCTTTCAAGCACGGCGACAAAACCCATATGGCGGCCGCGTTCGCGCCATGGCTCAGCCGGGCGGGTCGGGAGATTCTGGCGGAGGCTGACATGCTGATCCCCGTGCCACTGCATCGCTGGCGGCTGCTGGCCCGCCGCTATAACCAGTCCGCGATTCTGTGCGACGCGCTCTCGAAGGTGACGGGCATACCCTCATACACGCTGGCGCTGCGCCGTATCCGTGCCACGCCGAGTCAGGGGTATCTGAGCGCGGCGGAGCGGCACGATAATGTACGCAAGGCCTTCGCCGTCGCGCCGTCCTTCGAGGATAAATTGCGCAACCGTTCGGTGGTTCTGGTGGATGATGTGTATACGACCGGCGCGACCGTGCGGGAATGCGCGAAAACCCTGCTCGCCGCCGGGGCGCTGCGGGTGGATGTGCTGACTCTCGCCCGCACGGCGAAGGAAATCTGAAATCTACAGCGGCAGCCCCCGCGCCAGCCGCCCCTGATCGATAGAGGGGGCAAGCCCGTACCGCATCGCGGCATGACGCAACGGCGCGATCCGTGAGATAGCTTTCAGCCCCGCCCGACGAAGGTCCTTGACCGGTTCGCTATCGTTGCTGACCACGCGGTTAAGCAGATCCACCCACGTCACACGGCTCAGAACATCCGGCACCCGCCGCCTCTCGAACCCGCGCACGGCGGAACCTGAACCGGGGTCCAGACCCAGCCGCAGGGCATCCACGACCGTTTCCGCCAGCGCCGCCACATCGCGCAGACTTAAATTCAGCCCCTGCGCGGTGATCGGCGACATGACGTGCGCGGCCTCGGCCAGAATTACGGTGCGCGGGGCTTGCAGGGCGTTCGCGCGAAGGCTCATCAGCGGCCAGCATTCCGGCGGCGTCTCCAGTGTGATCCCGCCCAGAATATTCGCGCTCTTGGTTTGCAGCGTTTGCTCGAAAGCATCGCGGGGCAGGGCGATCAGCGCCTCGGCTTGTGCAGTTGTCTCGACCCACACGATGCTCGACTGGTTGCCCTTCATCGGCACGAAGGCCAAAGGCCCGCCGGGACGGTGGAACTCGGTCGCCGTGTTGTTGTGGCTGCGCGAATGGTTGATGACGCACGTGATCGCGCTCTGCCCGTATTCATGCTTGCGGATCTCGATCCCGGCCAGCGCCCGCACAGCCGATCCCCGACCGTCGGCCCCGGCCAGAAGCCGCGCCGCAAGCGTATCGCCGTTATCGAGCTTCACGAAAATATTCTGTTCCTCCGCCTCAAACTGCTCGACGACCCGCCCGCCGTGAAACCGCACGGCCTTCGCGGCGGAAATCATCTCGAACAGCGCAGAGCGCAGAATATTGTTGGGCAGGTTCATGCCAAAACGCGGCAGGCCGATATCATTCGCTTCGAAATCACGCGTGATCGGCGCGTCGCCCGCGCGGCTATCGTCAACGATCCGCATAGTCTCAAGCGGGCAGCCGAAATCCTCGATAATCTCCCCTATACCCGCCGCCCGCAGGATATTCAGCGAGCTTTCCATCAGCGCGACCGTCCGGCCCGAAGCCTTGAGGCCCGCAAGCGGCGCGGGCGCCGCCCCCGGATCAACGACATCCACGCGCACCCCGGCCCGGCCCAGAATGGCCGCCAGAGCCAGCCCGGCAAGCCCACCGCCCGCGATCACGAGGTCGGGATTTTTGGCGGCTTTGCTGTTTCCTTTTGCGCGGTTCATGCTAAAGTCCTAGGAGTCTGACGTTTAAGGGCTGTAACTCTTTTACGCCCGAACGCGAAAACAGGCAACGTAAACCGCACGTTCCCCTGTATTCACAAAGCAAAAGAGAGTAACGCCATGCCCGCTCCCAAAGTCGAAATTTACACCTGGACGACCTGCCCGTATTGCATCCGCGCCAAGGCGCTGCTCGATTCCAAGGGCGTAAAATACACCGAATACAACATCACGGGCGACCACGAGGCCCGCAAAAAGATGATCGAGCGCACGGGCGGCCCCGACTCTGTGCCCCAGATTTTCATAAACGACAAACATTACGGCGGCTGCGACGACATTCACGCGCTGGACGCGAAGGGCCAGCTCGATCCGGTTCTCAAAGGTTGAGTGTGGGAGGGCATAGGGAATGGAGAGCAGCCTTAAAGTCGCCTGTATCCAGTTAAACAGCGGCCCGGTGATTTCGGAAAACATCGTAACGACGGAACGCATGATCCGGCAGGCCGCCGGTGTAGGCGCAAAGCTGATCGCCACGCCGGAAAATACGTGCCAAATCCGCACCCCCGCAGCTGCGAAGCTGGAAATGCCGATCGCGCAGGCCGATCACCCCGGCGTCAAGCGCTTTGCGGACCTCGCGAAAGAATTGGGAGTCTGGCTTCTGATCGGTTCGATCGCCGTACGCGCGTCGGATACGAAACTCCACAACCGCAGTTTTCTCTTCGACGATCAGGGCAATCTCGCCGCGCATTACGACAAGATTCACATGTTTGATGTGGTCCTCTCCGAAACAGAAAAATACGCCGAAAGCGATAATATCGAGCCGGGCCGCGAGGCCGTGGTGACGAAAACCCCCTGGGGCGTTGCGGGGCTGAGTGTGTGTTACGATCTGCGCTTCCCGCATCTCTACCGCGATCTCGCCAAGGCCGGAGCCGGGATCATCTTCATCCCCGCCGCCTTTACCGTACCGACAGGCCGCGCGCATTGGGAAACGCTGATCCGCGCCCGCGCCATCGAAAACGGCGCGTTCGTGATTGCCCCCGCCCAGACCGGGGAGCATGAAGGGGGCCGCAAGACATGGGGCCATTCCCTCATCGTCGATCCGTGGGGAAAAATTCTCGCCGACGGCGGCGAGTCTCCGGGAATAATAACGGCCGACCTTGAGCTTTCGGACATTGACAGCACGCGCAAGCGCATCCCGTCTCTCACCCACGACAGGCAATATAAGGTCAGATCATGAGCCGCAAGAAAAACGTCAAGCACGCGCACGGAAAAAACACGCGCCTCGTCCATGCGGGCCGCGACCCCGACGCCTTTTTCGGCCTCGCCAATCTTCCGGTCGGCCGCGTCTCTACGATCATCTACCCCTCGCTGGAGGCTTACGAAAACCCCAACCACAAATTCCGTTATGGCCGCGTCGGCAACCCGCTGAGCGAAGCCTTTGAATTGGCCATGAGCGAACTCGAAGGCGGATACAACGCGATTACCGCGTCCTCCGGCCTTGCCGCGATCACCACCGCCATACTGGCCTTTGTGAAGACGGGCGATCATGTCCTGATCTGTGACGCCGTTTACCCGCCCACCCGCATTTTCTGCGACGAAACCCTCAACCGCATGGGCGTGGAGGTGGAATATTACGATCCGCTGATCGGCAAGGGCATCGAAAAGCTCATCCGCAAAAATACGGCGCTGATTTACATGGAATCCCCCGGCTCCGGCACCTTCGAGGTGCAGGACGTGCCCGCCATCGTGGCCGCCGCCAAAAAACGGGGAATTCTGACCATGCTCGATAACAGCTGGTCCGGCGGATTGATCTTTCGCCCCATCGAGCACGGCGTGAATGTCGCCGTGCAGTCCGTCACCAAATATGTCGGCGGCCACTCGGATATCAGCCTCGGAGTTGCCGTTGCGGATACGGAAAAAACCTATAAGACGCTGAAACGCGGGGCGCTGCATCTCGGCACGTGCGCCGCACCCGATGAATTGTGGCTGGCCCTGCGCGGCCTGCGCACGATGGCCGTCCGCATGAAACAGAACGCCCAGAACGCACTCAAAGTCGCGCAGTGGCTGGAAAAACGCCCGGAAGTCGCGCGGGTCTACTATCCCGCGCTGAAAAGCGACCCGAACCATAAAATCTGGAAGCGTGACTTTGCTGGCGCGAACGGCCTGCTCTCGATCCTCCTGAAGGAGGCCCCCAAAAAGGCCGTTTCGCAATTCGTCAACGGGCTGGAGCTCTTTCCCATCGGCAGCAGCTGGGGCGGATATGAAAGCCTCCTCCAGCCGCAGGCTTTGGAAAAATGCCGCTCCGCGAACCCGTGGACGGAAAAGGGCGCGTGCCTGCGTTTGCAGATCGGCCTCGAAGATCCCGAAGACCTGATCGCCGATCTGGAACGCGGATTTGAACGGTTCAATAAAAACCGCTAAGACTTAAAGACAAGCAACACGGGATAAAACCATGACCAAACTGCGCGACGATGCCATTTATATCGGCCAGAGCGTGGGCGACGGCGCCGCCCCCCAATATTTGCCGCTCAAATGGGGCAACCGTCACGGCCTGATCGCCGGAGCGACCGGAACGGGCAAGACCGTGACCCTGCAAGTGCTGGCTGAAGGCTTCTCCGACGCGGGCGTCCCCGTCTTCATGGCGGACGTGAAGGGCGACCTCACGGGCCTCTGCATGCCCTCCGGCGGCGAGGATTTCCTCACCAAACGCGCCGAGCAGATCGGCTTCACGGCGGACTTCAAACCCCGCGCCTGTCCCGTCACCTTTTGGGATTTGTTCGGCCAGCAGGGCCACCCCGTCCGCACCACGATTTCCGAGATGGGTCCGCTGCTGCTCGCCCGTATTCTCGAACTCAACGACACGCAGGAGGGCGTGCTGAACATCGCCTTCCGCGTCGCCGACGAGCAGGGCTTGCTTCTGCTCGATCTCAAGGATCTCCGTGCGTTCCTGAACGCGATGAACGAACAGCGCGCGGAAATTTCCGCGAACTACGGAAACATCACCCCGCAATCCATCGCCACGATCCAGCGCGCGTTGCTGAATCTCGAATCGCAGGGCGGGGAGAAATTCTTCGGCGAACCCGCGCTCGATCTGGGCGACTTCATGCGCACCGACTCCGACGGCTACGGCATGATCAACATTCTGGCCGCCGATCGCCTGATGCTCTCGCCGCGCCTGTACGCGACCTTCCTGCTCTGGATGCTTTCGGAACTGTTCGAGGAACTGCCCGAGGCGGGCGATTCCGACCGCCCGAAGATGGTCTTCTTCTTCGACGAGGCGCATCTGTTGTTTAACGACGCGCCGAAATCGCTTTTGGAAAAGGTGGAGCAGGTCGTGCGCCTGATCCGCTCGAAGGGCGTGGGGGTCTTTTTCGTAACGCAGAATCCCGACGACATTCCCGAATCCGTTCTCGGCCAGCTCGGCAACCGCGTCCAACACGCGCTCCGCGCCTTCACCCCGCGCCAGCAGCAGGCGATCAAGCAGGCCGCGCAGACCTACCGCGAAAACCCGGCCTTTAATGTGGCCGATGTGATTACGGATCTGGGAGTAGGCGAGGCGCTGGTCTCAACGCTCGAAGACAAAGGCCAGCCGTCGATCGTCCAGCGCACGCTGATCCGCCCGCCCTCGGCCAAGCTTGGCCCGGCATCTGAGACGGCGCGTAAGACGGTCCTCTCCGGCTCCGCGATGGGTAAAAAGTACGATCAGACGGTGGATAGTGAATCGGCTTACGAAATCCTCATGCAGCGTGCGCAGAAAAAAACCGCGCCCGTCGAAGCGGAAAAACCCGCCGCCAAAACCGGAACGGGCGGCTGGGGCGCCGAACAACCCGCCCGCCGCGCGGCTCCGCGCAGGCAGGGCGTGGCCGAGGCCGCCGTCATGTCGGTCGTCCGCTCGGTCAGCAGTTCGCTGGGCCGCCAGATCACGCGCGAAATCGTGCGCGGCATCATGGGCTCGTTCAAGCGCTAGAAAAAGCGCTTCGGAAAAAACAAAATCTGGATTTTAGAAGACGAAGTCTTGTCCGTCATCCGTGTGAGGGTTGCGCATCATGCACAACAACCCGTCGGACTCGCGCCCAAGTGGCTGAAAGTCATGCCGCTCGTAAAGATGGATTGCACCGCGGTTGGACGGATCGACCTTCAGAGCCGCGATACGTCCCTCCCGGTCGCACGCGCCTAAAAATGTGCGCAGAAGGTTTCCGCCGATACCGCCGTTCTGGTGTTCGGGATGAACCATCAGGGAGACAAGCGTACGGTTCGGCCCGGCCCCGGCGGCATCGCTCTCTGAAACGTGAATGGCGCCAATAAGCTCGCCCTCCGGACCGTCAAGGCATAAAACCTTATCGTCCTTGATGGCCTGAACCCACTCCTGCTTCATAAAAGGCAGGTTCGTGTTGATAAATATGGGCGGAACATTATACGCCGCGCATTCCAGCGCCACGATTGAATCGATATCGTTAGGTTCAGCATGTCTCAACATTATGTTAAAATACCATAGCTAAGCTGCTGAAAGAAAGGTTTTTTATACCAAAAGCCCGAGATCCACGCGCAGCGCGTCGGCCAGCGTCTTCATGGCCCGGATCGAGCCGTCTTTTTTACCCGTTTCGATCTCGGTGAGATAGGGGCGCGAGATGCCCGTCAGGTCGGCCAGCTCCTTCTGCGTCAACCCGCGATGCTTGCGAATGATCTTGAGCGGGCTTTCCTGCCGCGCCATCAGCTGGTCGAGAATCTCGGGCGGAAGGTCCGTCTCCGATTGATCGCTGGTCATGGTCCGGTAGTCGTGAAGAGGCACAAGAACGTATGGCTTGCCCTGAATATGCAACAGATCGTATTTCATGGCTCCTCCCTCCACGACGATCATAGAGCAAAAGACTCGGATTTAAAAAGCGCAAAACAGGAAACTTCACAACGGGTTGCGGAAAACCTCTAAAACCGTGTGGAAAGTGTGACGGACCCGAAGATGCTCTCTTCGTCCTGAGACTCAAATTCCTTCGAGCGGGCGTTCAGCGTGTAAGACATACGGTAATCGCCGTAGGTCAGGGAAAATCCGGCGCTGGCATCGCCGACAAGAATATGCTTGTCCACACTGTGACTGTCGGAGAATGTGTTGCCGTCCAGAAAGATGTTCCGCCCGACCACGCGCCCGTCCAGCCCCGCGAAGACCTGCCAGTGAAGCTCATCCTGTCCGCCCCGGAAAACGCCGGTGCCGGGGATGGAGGGGCGCACCCGCGTCGGCGTATCCTCTTCGAGGCTCGACCCGATCACAAGCGTTGTGCCGACCCCGCCATGCGTATAGATATTGCCGAGCGCCACGGAGAAATTCGGCTCCAGTCGCGCTTTGATATATTGTCCGTCATAGGAGAGCGCACGGGGAATCCGCCGCTCCCACGAAAGAATGACGCCCGGCTCGAAATCCAGCTGGTTCTTCCAGCCGCGCGGGTCGGGCGACCCGGTGAAATATTTATGAACGAACCGCTGCGTGGGCTTGCCCAGCGCCTCCGGCCCGACAACGCCGAGCGTGAATTCCAGCTCATCGACATGCGCGGGGATATCCTCGTTCCATGTGGTCGTGGACAACCCGACGGACCCGTAAAGGAACCCCGCCCAGGGGCGGTCGTCATCGGGCTGGTCCTCGATGCGGATATCCTTGGGCGTGTAGAGATTCTGCCCGATCGTGTAAAACACGCTGGTGCTGTCGTTCAGGTCGAAGGTCGGCACGTTCTCCGCCATGTCGTCGATGACCGGCGGCACGTCGATCCCCTCGTTGAACACCGTCAGGCGCACCCCGCTGGAATAATACCGATCGGAATTGCCGCCGAAATTATCGTTTTCGATGGCAAGGCTGACATAGGTCGGGCTGTCCTTCTCCGTGTCGTCCGAATAGGCGGGCGCGGCAACGAACAAAAAGCCGGAAAGCGAGAGGGAAAGAGCGAGGATTGAGCAAACGCGATTCATGCACCCTTTATAACCCAACACCAACACCCATCCAAGACGAATATCGGCTTTGTCCTCGCCAACGGATGTGCTAAGCAAAAACGATGTCGCAGCCGAAGATCACGAATTTCTATACCCGCCCGCCGCTCACCGGAAACCCGCAGCAGATCGTCATGCTCCTGCACGGCCTCGGCTCCAATGGCCGTGATCTGATCTCGCTGGCCCCGTATTGGCAGCAGGCTTTGCCTTACGCCCTCTTTATCTCCCCCGACGCGCCCTTCGCCTGCGATATGGCGCCGCCCGGATACCCGGATTCGTTCCAGTGGTTCTCCCTCATGTCCCGCGAGATGGACGATATGCTGGCAGGCGTACGCCGCGTCACGCCGATTTTGCAATCCTTCATAAAAGAGATTCTGGAAAAGTACGAACTGCCAGCGAGCTCGCTGGCCCTTGTGGGCTTCTCACAGGGCACGATGACCGCCCTGCATATCGGCCCGCGCTTGCAATCGCCCATCGCGGGGATCGTCGGCTATTCCGGCGCGCTGTTGTGGGAGGAGGGCATGGAGATCGAACTGAAATCTC
Organism: uncultured Pseudobdellovibrionaceae bacterium; assembly: GCA_964583335.1. Taxonomy (GTDB): domain Bacteria; phylum Pseudomonadota; class Alphaproteobacteria; order Micavibrionales; family Micavibrionaceae; genus JAGNKE01. The sequence continues at coordinate 39,363 of CAZOVG010000009.1, forward strand.
GCCCGCCCGTGCTTCTGGTTCACGGCGAGGCCGACGATGTGGTGCCTGTCACCGCGTGGTTCCACGCCAAACTCACGCTGGAGACTCAAGGATTTCCCGTCAGCGGGTTCACCTGCCGGGGCTTGCCGCACAGCATCGACCAGAAGGGCATCGACGAGGCGGGAGCGTTCCTGAAAAATATTTTCAGTGAAACGGGTTGACGTTTTATCTTAATTCTAAGCCTAATACTTCCCCTCTAAATAACTGTAAAGCCGCAGAAAACAAGGATTTTCACACGTTTTTTCTGCGCTGCAAAAACCTCAGAGTAAACATCAAAAAACTATCGCAACAACTTGAATAAACAGATCGTATTAGAGCATGCGAGTATTTGCTGCGACACAGTAAATTGTGGGGTGCAGCACAGAAATATCTAAAGAAAGTAAGGAATTTTCTTCAAACATGATATAATTTCCTTGAGTGCGCGAACCGTGTTTCGCCAAGGGCTCCAAGGCCCGGCACACAGGTTCCGCCGCAGCAAAGGCCCCGTCTGGCAACCGGGTGCGACAGCGGTTTAAACGAAGGAGAATGTGTGTATGAATACTGTTATGCCATTGGAGAGATGCCCGGCCCTGATCCTCAACGCGGACTTCAGGCCCCTGAGCTATTTCCCGCTCTCGATCTGGCCGTGGCAGGAAGCGGTGAAAGCCGTCTTCCGCGAAAGCGTGACAGTGATCTCCGAATATGATCGTGTCGTACGCTCCCCGGGACTCAGCATGAAGCTGCCCAGCGTACTGGCCCTGCGCGAGTATGTGCCGATGGCGCGTACGCCCGCCTTCACGAGATTTAACGTATTCCTGCGCGACCAGTGGACGTGCCAATACTGCGCCCACAATTTCAAAACGCAGGAGCTGTCTTTCGACCATGTGATTCCCCGGTCGAGGGGCGGACGGACGACGTGGGAGAACATCGTGGCCGCCTGCCGCGAATGTAATACGAAAAAGGGCAACAAGATGCCCTCGGAATCGGGAATGTTCCCGGTCACCGACCCGCGCCGCCCGACGGTGTTCGAGCTGCACCATCACGGCCGGAGGTTCCCGCCGAACTTCCTGCACGAAAGCTGGGGGGACTTTTTATACTGGGATACCGAACTTCAGGACGACTGAACGAACGAAGAATAAATTTCGTCCGGGTTCGAAGAGTTTTTTAGGAATTAGGTTTTTGGTTTGCCACGGAGAGCGGTTTCATGTGGCCAGCCGAAAAGGGCGCGAGGCCGGGCGGTTCCGGTTGAGCGCATAATGTGCAATGAAAAGGAGGACGCTATGTTTACGCATATCACAAACCTTGCACACGTTAGATCCATCACGGAGGCCTTAGGATTCTTTTTATTCTACACGGTTCTTCTTGTGGGTCTGTCTACCTTCCTCGGACACTACATGGGAACCCTCGGACTTGTTGAGGGCGGGACGGTGGGAACCTTCTTCGACGGGGGCCACCTCCACACCATGATCGGCGCAGGATGGACGTTAATACTGTCCAGCATGATCCTGTCCGGGAAAAAACTGACCAACGACCTGATGGCCGTGATTGTGGCCCTGGTCGGTATTTACCTCTCCTACACCGTGGATGTGTTGCTGGGTATGGTCGTTGTATCGTACCTGACCACGGTTGAGACGACGAAATAAAAACGTCTCATAAGAAAAGGCCGACGCAACGGCCCTGAAATAAAAACATTCAGCCGGGGGATCCTCTCCCGGCTTTCTTTATCTGCAGAAATATTCTCCAAAACCCGCAGAAACCTTGACTCTTGCGCAAAAAACCGCTAGAAACTGCGGTGTTCACCCCAAGATGAGATGCAGGAAAATGCTCAAGGACATGTTCGACTTCGCCAAAAAACGCACGCTCAAAGAGTCGTTCGGATTTTTTATCTTCCACTCCACCCTGATCCTCGCGGTCATGGCGGTCGTGCGCACGCTCGGAATTTAAAGCGGAATTTAAAGCGGCATTGAAGCGGCGCTCTCGCCGCTCCGGCGTCTAAGGGCGGCGAGCGCGCACAGAACGGCCAGCCCCAGACATAAGATCACGTTATAATTCGCCATCGAAAGGCCGAGCAGCGGGTCCGCCCACGGAATCTCGTCGCAACGCCCCATGGGCGCGCTCAGGATATTCTCAATGAAGCTTTGCCCCCCTTGGGCGGGCGGCAGGCGGCAAAGCTCGTCCGAAGGCCACCATTTCCGCTCCACCCCCGTGTGATAGAACGCGATGCCCGCGTTAATAAGGAAATTCAGCGAAAGCAGCCCCGAAAGCCCGGCGTGAAACCGCGCCCCGCGCCGCCGCACCATAAGGCCGAGCGCCGCCCCCGCCGCGCCGATCGCGAACGGATAACGTTGTATGATGCACAGGCGGCAGGGCTCCAGCGCGAAAAACACCTCCGCCGCAAACGCAGCAAACAGCGAAAACACGCAAATAAACAGAATCAGCCCGTAAACCCACACAGGCCGGGAAAGGAACAGACAGGCAAACGAAAGAAGCCGCTTCATAACCCCATGTTCGCGCAAAAACCGTAAAAATTTCAAAAAATATCGGCAATCGTGCATTTTATCCCCTTGGCCGGACGGGCAAAAGGCGGGCAGGGGGCGGATCGGGATGATTTTTCTGTTGATCCTGCCGCGCACCCCGCTATGATCCGGGAACGGATTGAGCATGCGGGTGTGGTGAAACTGGTAGACGCGCCAGACTCAAAATCTGGTGTCCGCAAGGACGTGTCGGTTCGACTCCGACCACCCGCACCAAGCTCAGAGCCGGAAACGAAGCATGAAATTATTTTTAGCGGCGTAATATGATCCCGAATAAGGGGTCTTTAAGAGTATGAAAATGGCAAAAAACGATAAACCCACCCTGAGTGTGATAGGCGACTTCTCCGGAGCCATGATTTTCGCAGAGCGAGCGGACGGCCGTTTTTCGCGGATAGACCATGGGATCGACCTCTCCGAGCGCTTTACGGTCAAATCTCATAATCCTGCGGGCGAGGAAGCGGTGTTCAGGTTTCTGGGAGTGCCGGCGGAAGCCCGGCCTTTGATCCCTGACCCGAGCAAGGGCGACGTCGCGGTTTATCAGCCCTCGGACACGACAGGCAAAAAGATCATCCTGCATGGAAGCGGGCGCATAGAAATATCAGACCGTCAGCCGACTTTAGAACAGTAAAAAGGGGCGTTAAACGCGCGGGCTCCGATAGGGAGTCAGACACCCCTACTAAACGAACCCATCCCTTCAGCAGGATGCGTCCTTGCCTGTAGCGCTGATCCTCTGGCGCGTTAAGAAGCTCAAGGCCCGTTACACGGTGCTGCCTTCGCTACTGGCCAATCTCGTCCTTTACGCCGCGCTGATTTACTTACACGGGGAAATGCGCGGACCTTCGGAAGCCATGGCCCAGTGCGCTGAGATGCAAAGAGAAGGCATGAGGTGGATCGGAAGCGGCGGCGGCGGATAAGGACGGCTTTCTCTCACGCGATTGACGCTTGTCTTTAAGGGGCATCGCAATTAGACAAAGAGGGCGGGCGGACGGACGAGGCTTCAAACTGTGCATGTTTCATGATCAAAAAAATTAAGAACAACAAAGACAAGATCCTGTATTTCCTTAGAAATGCGCCTCTGGCGATTATCTCTTCGTCCTTGCCCGGCTTTGTGAATTACGCCGCCATCCTGTTCCTGACCGCGCAGCACTCCTTCGAGGACGTGGGGGAATACCGCCTTCTCCTGTCCTATTTCACCCTGATGGGCTTGCTCTCCCTGATGGAGAGCAACAAGGTGCAGGTCCGCGCCGCCGCCGCCGACGATACCGCGACCAGCGCCTCGATTTTCATGGCCCGCACGTACGGCATGCTGTTCTGTATGCTCCTCACCGCGCTGGCGGCGCTTTATGATTCATACACAAATCAGCTGGGCTTGCCCGGAACGCTCTTGATCGTCGCGGCTCTGGCCTGCGTGCACTACCCCACCGATCTTCTCGTCTCGACCTTTCAGGCGCAAAAGCGCTTCGGCCTTCTCGCCGCGCTCACGTTCGTGAAATACCTCTCGGCGCTGGCGGTCCTGATCGCCGCGCTTTATGCAGGGCAGGGCGTCGTAGAGGCGACGCTGGCGCAACTCGCCGTGATGACTCTCGTCAATCTCGTATTCTTCCTCTGGTGGCTGGGGCGGCCCGTGCTGGGGGCGCTGGGCCGGAACACCCTCAACCCGCTCCGCCTTTCAAAAGACCCGAACATCCGCGACGCCTTCACCCTCAGCGTCGCCAAAATCCTGCCCAGCACCCTCGAACACGCCGACAAGATGATCATCGGCTTCTTCTTCGGGCTGGAGACTCTGGGGCTCTACACGCTGGCCTTCTCCACGGGCCGCTTCATTTATAACGCGCTCAAGCCCGCTTTTTACATCTATTACCGCCATTACGTGGACGCGCTGCCCGCAAAGCGCCTTCTGAATTTTGTGATGATCGCGTTTTCCCTGTTCGGGATCGGCCTCAGCGTGATCTTCTATTTCTGCACGCTCTATATCCCGGCCTTTGAAAAATTCGCGGGCGCAGAAACCGTGGTCTACATCTTGTTCCTGTCCTACGGCATCGCGATGGTGGACGCGATCTACACCCAATCCTACGGCATCAACAAAAATGCGCAGACGCGCCACTTCTTGATCGCCAATACGGCCGTAAGCCTCGCATGCTATGCGCTGTTCGCGTCCTGCGCGGTGCTGCCCGCCAAATGGGCGATGATCGCCTGCGCCCTCCATTACCCGCTCTGGCATGCGGGCACGGTCTGGGTTCTGTCGAGTCTGCGCATGAAGGTAAAGGGCTAGAGATGTGGGCAACGCCCGGTTCCACCCACGGAATTGAACCGCTTGCAGAGCGATTTTTGAATCTCCTTAAGATCCTTCACGAAGATGACGGGCCCCGCGCCCTTGCCCCATTCGACGCTCTCTTTCGGCTTGATGTCTTTGAGCAAACCATTGGCCGTCCTGTCGTCCTCCAACGGGGCGATGGTGCCGTCCATAATCTGCGCGATGACAGCCTGATCGACCGGATTCCGCGCAACCGGACGGCTGCCCGCGCTTCCGATCAAAACCTCCTTCAAGCCCTCGGCGGGCAGCGTTTCCCAACCCTGAACCGTGTTCAAAGGCGCATCGGCCAGCAGCGCCTCGTCGGCGTTGGTCAATTCAAGGCAGTCGGGATTATATGTTTCGTCGATAAGATTGTCGGCCAGATAAAGTCGCGTTTGCGGTGTGACCGTTAAAAACTTCTCGTCGAGTTGAATGGCCTTGTTCTTACAGGATGTCGCGGAGGAGGGCAGGTAAAAATTGCCGATCATGTCGATCAGACCTTTTTGGCGGGTCTCAAGACTCGTATCGAGTTGACCTGTAAAAGCACCCGTTCCGGCGATCAGGTTGTTGATGAAACTGACGCGGTTGCCGGTATTGATGCGCGGATTGCGCTGCTCCGCTCCGGCCAGAATATTCCCGGCCATGATCACCCGCGCCACACCGGAACTCAGCAGGACGTTCATCGAATGAACCCCCTTCGGGTGCCCGCCGTTGCGCAACGGCTGCGCGATCAGGCTCCGCTCGATCCGCACCCCGTCCACCAACCCCTGCAAACCGATATTCTCATCGACGCCCCAGCCGACGCTGACATTCCGCAGAATGACGTTGCGGATCGTGTGCTTGCGCGATTCCGACCCGTAAACGGAAATCCCGTCCCGGTTCTCCGCGATCTTCGGATCATCCGACGATCCGGCGTAAACCGCGATATGGCTCACAACCACTTCGCTCGCGCGGATATTGAGCGTCCCGCCATGAAGGAGGATCCCCGGCGAAGGCGCGGTTTCCCCGGCCATCGTCACATGGTCTTTCTCGATGGCCAGATTGCTCTTGAGTTCGATCACGCCGCCAATGTCGAAGACGATCACGCACGGCCCGCATTGCGCCAGCGCCGCACGCAAAGATCCCCGCCCGTCATCGGCCAGCGTCGTGACGCGCACGATTTTGCTTCCGGCGACAAGTCCGCCCGCGCTCGCGACGTTTTGCGCGGCGGCGGGCCGCACAAGGCTGGCAAAGGCAAGGATCAAGGCAAGGCAAAAAAGCCTAGGCTTTGAGCGTGGTCTGGATATATCCGAATTCCCGGTCAACATAGGACCCTATCGAGTGATGGTCGAGCACCCACTGCCGCGCCGCCTTGGCGTACGTGTCAGCCTTCGGATCATTCTGGGCCTCGGCAATCGCTTTGGCAATGGCCTCGGGCGTAAAATCGGCGGCCATGTAGCCCGTCTTCCCCGGCTGGATCAGGTCGGTGATGCCCGAGGTCGGCGTGCCGATACAGACCATCTCCGCCGCCATCGCCTCGATCAAAACCTTGGGCAGCCCCTCATGCAAACTCGGCAGCACAAAATAACGGTGTTGTCGGTAGAGCGCGGCGATCTCCTCGTTCTGAAGCGCGGGATGATGCGTCAGCTTAAGCCCCAGCTCCTTCACGAGCGCCATCGCTTCGGCCTCAAGGCTTCCCTTGCCGACCATCGTCACGGGGCACTGCGCGAGGGCGCAGGCCCGCAGGAACGCAAAGACGTTCTTCTGCGTCTCAAGCCGCCCGACGAAGATCACATCCGGCTTGGCGGGCTTCTCGTCGATTTGGCCGCTGAAAATCGTGGTGTTGACATAGGTCGGCGCGACGAACGCCTTGTCGCGGCCAAAAATCATGAATTTTTTGATATAATCCAGCGCGTCCTGAGTCGTCACCGAGGCGATATCCGCGATATTGAACGAGAAAAACTCCAGAACCCACGCCACGACGCCCGCCACAGGCTGTTTGTTCATAAAGAGCCGCCGCGAGAGAATATACCCGCACCGCAGGAACATCTTCGCCCCGCAGAATTTGGCGAGAAGAGCCGTCCAGCACCCGTTGATCTGGTTGGTTTTGGCGACCTTCCCGCCGCCCTTGACTGCCGCGCGGATTTTCTTGAGATCGACCGAGTGTTTCAGATGCGCGAAAAACCCGCCGGGATTTTGATCCGGGCAGATCAGCTCGATCCTGTCCAGAAGCTCCGGCGGATAGTTGAGCTTTTTGATTTCCTCCCGGTCGTCGGGCGAATAGCTGAAAATCTGGATATGCGTGAAATACCCGCGCCGCAGATATTCCATCGGAATTTCCATCTCCCGGTTGGCCACGCCTTCCTTGAACCATTTCTTGATCGATCCCTTGAAAGTCACTATGAACAGCAGCTTCATGCGATCACCCCCGTGAGCTTGAGCATCCGCTCAATCGCGGTGTCCCAGTCGTCGAACGTCTCGGGCGGCACGGTAAAGGCGGCGGGGTCGGCCAGCGCCTCCAGAATTTTATCGGCAAGCGCCTGCGGGTTCTCGGGATCGAAATAAAAACGCCTGTCCAGCGCAAGGTCGCGGTTCGCGTCGATATCCGAAAGAATGATCGGGATTCCCTGTTGTACCGCCTCAAGCACGGCGTTCGACATGCCCTCATGGATCGAGCAGTTGATATAAAGCGCATGGGTCAGCAGATGGCAAAAAACCTCCTCGCGCTTGAGCGCCCCGGTGAAGGTGATGCGGTCCTGCGGGCGGATCATGGATTTAAGCGCCTGCGCCTCGTCCGAAAGGTCAGCCCCGCCGATAATCGTAATATCCGGGCTGAGCGCGCCCAGAATCTGCGCCGCGCCGATCAGAACCTTATAATTCTTCTGCACCGTCACCCGCCCCACGGCCACCAGCGTTTTGGGCTTGCGCTCGGCCTTCGGCGGCCCGCCCTCCGGCTTGTCCACCCCGTTGCGGATCAGGTGCGCCTTGATGCCCAGTGTGCTGAGGTGTGTCTGGATGCTCGGCGCCACCGCGATCACCGTATCGGCGTACCGGCAAAAGCCCTCGGTAATGACGAGAAGTTTACGAACCACCGGCCCCCATTTCGAAAGCACATGGTCCACCGAACCGCTGCGCAGGTGAATCTTCGCCCGCCGCCAGAACATCATCCGCAGGAACGGCACCAGCACCGCGAAATTCGTGCCGAAAATAAAGACATGGTCGTATTTCTGCGTGGCGTGGCGGGACAGCGCGTACAGCAGGTACATCGCCTTGTCGGTCTTGAATTTTTTAGAGCGCGGCACGTTGATGGCCTTAAGACCCTCGGGCAGGGGGCGGTCGGGCGGAATGATCGTCAGAACGTCGATATCGGCATGTTTAAGGGTGCGCGGCACGAACGAGTCGGTGAATTTCTCGATGCCCCCCTCGCAGCCGAACAGGCCGCGCGGCCCCACGATCAGGATGCGCGGTCGCTTATTTGCCAAGGCCGAGCTTCCTTCTCAAATTTCTGGCCCAGTTGGGCACCACCAGCAGATAAACATAGCGCCCGATCACCGGCCAAGGCGACTCGGTATTCTCGATCCACGCGACATGCAGAAGCCGCGCCGCCATCGAGTTCAAAATCTGCTTCTTGCGCTTGTGCACGGTAATCGAATCCCCGTGGTAATAGCGCGTGACCAGAACCTTCGGGATGCAGCCGAACCGGAACCCCGCGCGGATCGCCCGCAGGTAAAGGTCGTAATCTTGCGCGAACCGGAACGATTCATCATAAAACCCGATCTCCGCCAGCCGCGCCCGCCGGAAGGCGAGGGAGGCATGAACGATGAAATTGCGCTCAAGCAATTTGGCCTTGATCGCCGCGTCCTCCGTCGGCCCGTCGATGATCCACGTCCGCCCGGTCGCCTCGTCCACCCCCTGCGCATACGAAAAGGCCAGATCCACCTCGGGGTGGGAATCGAAAAATGCCGCCAGCGCCGAGAGCCGCTCAGGCGCGGGAATATCGTCGTCGTCCGCCCGCACCATGATCTCGCCCCGGGCGAGAGCGATGGCCTTGTTAAACGATTTGGTGGGGCCGAGATTCTGTTCGTTCTTGATGATCTTGAGCCGCGCATCGGCCAAAAGCGCGGGCGGCAGCAACGCCTCCGCCTGCAACTCCGGCTTGTCCAGCACCAGTATGATCTCGACTTTGTCGTAATGGTCCAAAAACGCCGCCAGCACCTGCGGGAGTCTCGCAGAGCCCACAGTGCTGATGATAATTGAAAACTTAATGTCTGACATGGCGCTAAGATACGAAGTGTTGGTTGACTGTCTTGTAAGCCTCTGCAAAACGGTTGCCTAAAAGCTCCAGCGCGACACCGTACTGTAAAAAACTGTGGTCAAGCCACCCACTCGCCCACAGCCGGGAAATTAAACCAAACCCGGACAAAAGCCAGTAAAAAATGCCCGGTTCTTAGGCCGAATAGAGATATAAGCTGCGCTTTCGGGCCGGATAGCAGGTTAAGGCTTGGGCTTTTTGACCGCGATAATCGACTTCACCAGCCCCATAGATTTTTCATAAACAAGGTCCGCATCGGGGAAAAGCGCCTTCATATCCTCAATGGTCAAAAGGTTGAAATCGGGCAGGGTCTTCTTTTTCGGCACCAGCCGATAGGCAAGAAGTTGCAACGGGCGCGGCAAAAGCTGCACGAAGGAGGGCGTAATGGTATGGCTCTCGATCGGAAACCATTTATAGGGGGTCTGAACGAAATAGCCTTTGCCGATCCGCCGGATTTCATCGGCGAATTGTTTCTGGTGGATACGCGCCGTCTGCTCGAACTGGGCTTTGGACTTCATATTGACGACCTCGTCCTTCGGCCCGGTGACGTGCTCGATCACCGAATTGCAGTATACGATGTCGTATTGGTTGTCGTTGATCGGCAGCCGCTCCGCCCCGTCGAGCGTCAGAGTCTTGAACCCGTGTTTTTCGCGGGCGATCTGAAGATGCTGTGTGTCGTAATCTGCGATGGTGACGGATTGATGGTGTGGCGCAACCATCGCAATATGATCGCCCTTGCCGCCGCCAAGATCCAGGATATTCTCATTCGCAATCCCGGGAAAAATCTTTTGGAACATGGCCGCCCGCTTCGCCCGGCAGCTCTGCGAGTACTTACGGCGCGCGGCGATAAGCGGATTAAAGCTTTTTTCTGATTGTGACATACGAAAATCCTCAAAAATATAAAGAATATGAAAATGAATAGGCAAACGATGTGCCAACTATAGATCATCTGAAGATATAAGTCATCGATGGTTGCAAATCGGCCGCGTTGGAAAAAAGCAGGGCTTAGTTTGAAGTCTTGCGCGGCGGTAGTATGGCTCGCCGCGTGAGTTTGATAAGCGTCTTTTCGACCAGAAAATAGCTCACCAGAGACGCAGTAAGACACAGGATCAGAGCCGGAACCATATAAAGCGCCAGTGATCCGGCACCTAGATGTTTGTAAATAGCCGCCAGCGGCACCAGAACGAAAGGATGTGAGAGATAAAGCGAGTAGGAGGAGTCGCCCAGAAGCTCCGTGGTCTTGGCAAAAGGCCCCTGCACGGCGTTCATGCGGCGGGAAAAGACAATCCCAATCGTGAAAAGCGCGGCGGGAATCCCGCGGGCTATAAACCTGAACTCATCCGCAGGTAAGGCATATTCCCCCAGTGGCCAGAGGATCAGGGCGGAAATGACGAAAACAGCACAAAGCCAGCCCGGCAATTCAGGCCGCTTGCAGAATAACGCATGAATCCAGATTCCGGCGGCGAATTCGAGGATGATCGAGGAGCCGAAGAAATCGAAAATAAAATGCGAACCCTTGAGCATAAGACCCGCCCCGTAAAGAGCCAGAATACAAAACGTTAGAAAATACTTTCGCAGATGCGCGGCCATAAAGACGCTCGCACACGCAAGAAGATAGAACAAAAACTCGTAATTCAGCGTCCAGCCTTGGCCGAGCACAGGGGTGATATTCCCCCTGTCGGGGTTGGGCCAAGGGACAAAGAACAAGGAAGCCAGAACATGATCGGTCGCCACCGTGCTCGACCGGAGGAGATGAGAGAAGAGCAAAATCGCGATGACCATCAGCAGCGTGTAGAACCAGTAGAGCGGGACAACCCGGATAATGCGCCGGACCATGAAGTCCTTGGCGTCCTTAGTACCCGGCTGGGCGCTCATAAGAACATGGCTGATGATAAAGCCGCTGATGATGAAGAAAACATCGACGCCCGACCCCCACGGCAGGGCATAAATCGCGCTGTAAGCTTCATCAAGGAAGCCGAACTTTTTGGCCTCCATGAGGAGATGCCCGAACAAAACGGAAAACGCGGCGATAAAACGTAGCATCTGTACGCTGTGGATTTTAGAGCTTGAAGCGGTCAACTACCCGGCCTCCGCTTTTGGGTGTCCGCTCAATCGGTCGTCCGGCCCGTCTACAGGCATGTATTGCCCCGAGTAGGATTGCTGGCGATTGTTCTGTATGAGCGCGATGATAGGCAGGAAAAACCAGATCATGAAGTCGCCCTGAAGCGGCCCGTCATTATGATAGAAAATATGGATGGCATAGGGAAGAAAGGCCAAAAACACAGAAAACGTCCGAAGACTGCTGATTAAGGCGTAAAGCACGACGGGAAGGAACAGCAAACCGTATTTCAACGTCACATTGAGATAATAATTATGGACGGCGTTGACCCAGACCGTCTCTGCATTCTCATAATGCTGAAGCTCCGGCCAGAAAGGTTCCACATGCTCAAGACTATGGAATTTCAGCCCGTATCCGAACGGCCGGTCCATGAACAAAAGCCCCCCGAACGCCCGCAGCGCTTCGCGCCCTTCCGACGATTTATCGCCCACGCGCAGGGCGCGGACCTCGGTACCGGCAAAAAAGTCGATATTCTCGACGAAGCTGATATAACCCAGTGCTAAGAACGGCAGCAGGAACAGCGCCGCCAGCGTCGCAAAAGCGGGCCGCACATAAAACGCATACGCCCCGGCGAAGACAACGAACCCCAAAATAGGCGAACGGTTCCCGGAAACCAGCGCGATGAACAACATGATGAACAGCCACAGGCCGATTTTTATGGCAACGGGCAGTTCCCGGTTATTGTTGTAAGCGCTGTAGAGCAGAAAAACCGCGGCGAATCCCAGGCAGATCTGCGTTCCCAGATGCACCGGAGAGAAGGAGAACCCCATAGCCCGCATCCGTTTGGTGAGGAACAGCGCCTCCGCGTCGTACTCCTGAAAAAGCTGAAGCTTTTCCCGCACCACCCATGCCGGGTCGAAATGCACCGATTGCATAATCGCGAGCACGCCCGACAGGCACGCGATGATAAGGAAGGCATAGACCAGACGCCGCGCCCCCATCAGATGCAAAAGCCCATACCCGGTGAGAAGGCAAAGCGCCGCCTGAAAATGAATTTCCAGAAGCTGCCGCAGCGTATCGCCCATCGTCGCATCGTTGAACAGGCTCACCATCAGCCCCAGAAACGCCGCATACGCGATCAGCAACAGCAGCCGCCAGTTATCGGCCAGAGCCCGCAAAAGCAAAGCGGGCCGAATAGCATAAACGGCACAAAATATCAGGACCCCGAACAGCGAACGCACCGGCAGCCCGCCCACCATGAAGCGCACCAGCGCGATAGACAGAAAAAAATAGACGACCGTCATCCCGAACAGGATGTTCGCATAAGGCGATGACCCGTCCCTAGGGGGTGCCCATGAGCCGTTCATCGCGCAGTCCTCTCTGGATCTTGGGCAAAGCGTTGATCTCCAGAAATTTATTGAACGCCGTAAAAATCTTTGTACCACGCAACGAACTTCTCCAGCCCCTTTTCAAGCGGCACGGCGGGCGTAAAGCCCAGATCGCGATGAATATCCTCGATATCCGCATAGGTGCTCAAAACGTCGCCGATCTGGATCGGCAGGTATTCCTTCACCGCCTCGCGCCCGGTCAGCCTTTCGAGGATCTGAATGAATTTGCCCAGATTCTCCGGGTTGTTGTTGCCGATATTGTAAAGCTTGTGCGGCACGCTGTACTCCCCGAATTGCTCGGCCTTGGCGGGGGATTTCATGCATTTGATCACCCCGTCCACGATATCGTCGATATAGGTGAAATCGCGCATCATGTCGCCGTTATTGTAAACGGTGATCGGCTTGCCCTCGAATATGCTCTTGGTAAACTTGAAATACGCCATGTCCGGCCGCCCGAACGGCCCGTAAACGGTAAAGAACCGCAACCCCGTGAGCGGGATTTTGTACATCGAGCTATAGGAAAACGCCATGCTCTCATTCGCCTTCTTGGTGGAGGCGTAGAGGCTCACCTGATGGTCCGTCTGGTCGTGCGTGGAAAAGGGCAGCTTCGTGTTCGCGCCATAGACCGAGGAGGAGGACGCGTAAACCATGTGCTCCACGTCGTTATGCCGCACGCATTCCAGCATGTTCATAAAGCCCACGAGGTTCGACTGCAGATAGGCGTAGGGATTCTCAAGGCTGTAACGCACGCCCGCCTGCGCCGCCAGATGAATGACGTTACGCGGCTTGTATTTCTTGAACAGCGCCTCCAGCCCCTCCCGGTCGGCAAGGTCCAGCTTCTCGAACCGGATGGAATTGCCGAACTGCTTGAGGCTTTCCAGCCGCGCCAGCTTGAGGTTCGGGTCGTAATAATCGTTGATATTGTCGATCCCGATGACGTTCGTCGCGCCCTGCCGGATCAGCGAGATAATCGTATGGTAGCCGATAAACCCGGCCGCGCCGGTCACGAGGATGGGATGTTCGAAAGAGGGATGCGCACTCATATGGACTTTAACCGTTCTGTTACAAGAAGTTGTATTTAATACGCCGGGAAAAAGGCGTAACCCGCGGGCGCAGCTTCACTGCAAATTGCGGGCCAGAACATAGTGCATATCTTTAAGGCCTGTCAAAGGCAAACCCGCAAACCCTCTTGAATCAGGGCGTTGGAAGCCGCCAAAGCTAATAAACGCGAAAAGACTCAATTTCCGAGAGCCTGACTTTGTTGAAAACCACGCTGGGCTTGCCTTTCGAGGTTTTAATAAGAATTTCTGCGGCTTTTACGAATTCCTCGCGGGGTGTAACGCCCCATTCAAGAACAATAAGGGTCTGATCGACGATCGCGGAGAGGGCTTCCGCATCGGACACACTCAGAACCGGGGCGCAGTCAAAGATGATGAAATCGAACTGCGCCTTAAACCTTTCGAGATAAGGCTGCAACTTGCCCGCCAGAATGAGATCGGAAAGATAGGGCGTTCGCTCGCCCGAGGGCATCACGAACAGCCCGTGCCGATCGCGCGAATACGCTTTATCCGGCGGCTGCCGCCCCGACAGCATCTCGTAAAGTCCGGGCGAGGAGGGCGTCATCGTCACACCCGCCATAACCGGGTTGAGCGTATCGGCATCGATCAAAAGCACCTTGAGGCCAAGATTGCGCATATAATAGGCAACGGCAGCCGCAAGGGTGGATTTTCCCTCACCGCGTCGGGAAGACGCGAATAAAAGGGTTTTGCCCTTACCCTCCGCGTTAATATGAATAAACATCCGCTTGATTTCCTCGATAAACAGCGAGCGGTCGTTTTTAATAATGTTCGAAATCGGAAGCCGTGTCCGGGGCAGGGCACCCGTAACGCTAAGACCGGCAAGCTTGTTGATTTCATCGCGCGACTTAAGACCGCGCTCGCTGATTTCCAGAACAAAAACCACACACAGCGCGACCATGAAGGAAAAAGCTGAAACAGCCAAAACGATCAGAAGCTTTTTTGAGCTGACGGCATCACGGGGAATATCCGCCAAGGACGAAATAGAAACATCCGGTCGGGTAAAATCGATTTGAGATTTGATCTCTTCCGAGCGGGCAAGAAAACTATCCAGAAGGTTCTTGCTGGCCTGTTCTTCGGTTTTAAGGGTTTGCAACATGATCATTTTTTCCTGCATACCCGAAGCGGCCGTTTGCAGGGTTTCAAGCTTGCGTTCCAATATTTGCTTCTGGTTTCGAACGGCGGCAAGCTCGTTTTCAACGGATTTCTTGATATTCGAGACCTCACGCTCGAGATCCCGGTTGATCTGCGCAACCTCGTCGCGGGCGGCGGTCACCTCGGGATGATTGGGGCCGTATTGGCTTCTGAGCGATTTAAGTTTTTGTGCGGAAAGGCTGGCCCGCGATTTGAGCTCTTGTATGAGGGGGGAACCCACAACATCCGAAGTACCATAAGCGCCGCTTTTGCTCATTAACTCATGCCGGGCTTGCAAATCCAGCGCCTTACTCTCAATTCTGGCGATTTCCTTGGCCAGACCCGAAATTTGCGCATAGATCAGCTCTTGCGAGCCCTCGCCCTGAATCATTCCGTTTTCGGCCCTAAACTGATGCGCAGCCCTTGATTTTTTTAGACTTTGGTCTTTCAGTTCGCCAATTTGTTTGGTCAACCACGCATCGATTGCCTTGGCGAGATCCTGTTTGTCTTTTTGTTTGGAGAGCAGGTACTGCTCTGCGTGGGTGTTAACCACTTCGGCGGCAAGAGCGGCTTCGGAAGACGTAAAGCTGATTTCAATGACTCTAGACGTGCCCTGCTGCTTGACATCCAAAGCGTCGGAGAAGGCTTTAAAAATTTTATAATCTTGCGCATCCTGATCGGCGCCCTGAGCTTCTATCCCGCTTTCATCAGCGATAGCGGAACGTTTCCTGAGCGCCCCCTTCGAATCCATCGCAAGGTCCAAAGTCGCAAGCGTCCGCTTGATCAGTGCGGGCGAGCCGATAACCTGCACCTGCGTTGGCACGGTGAGATTGTCAAACTTCATCCCTGTCAGGATATCGTTGAAATCGGCAAGGTTGATCTCCTGCGCCTCGAGAAGAACGCTCGCCGTTGCCTTATACAGAGAGGGCAATTTTTTGAGGTATACAAAGGCCGCCACCGTGGGCAGAAGCGTAATGATAGCCACCAGAAACGCCCGCCTGAAAACGATCCGGATAAGATCGAGAACACTGGGCTCCCCGTTGGCGTTATTTCTTCTCCTGTCAGATTTTCTGCGTTCCATGCTCACATCATAACTGAAAAAAAGATCAGAAAAAAAATTAGTAGAACAAGTCCTTTTTCGAGAATAAAAAACGCACGCCTCATGAACACGTTTTTGCCCCGATGGGGGGGCGATAAGAAACTAGCTGAGATCGTGCTCTCCCGCATCGTATCCGCGCTTGAGGAGTCCGCCGATCACGAGACCCAGTGCGACCCCGATCAGATTTGCGCCCAAGTCATCCGCCGATACGGAACGCCCGGGTATAAGCCCCTGCAACAGCTCAACGCCCAACCCGCCAGCACAGAGAACAACGCAGGTGATCACAATCCCAACGCGGCTTCTAAATGAAAAAGACGCCCAGATCAACACCACCACGCAAACAAGGATATGAAGCATCTTATCTGCGTAATAGGTCGGTGTCTCAAACAGATTAGGGATGAAAGCGACCGCCATTAAAGCGATTAAAAACAGAGATATTCCAAAAATTTTGAGCATCGACCCGCCCCTGCGCACGCGAAACCATTCTGGACATCAAGCAAGTCAGGCCCGTCACGAACTGTCAAGCACCCCGAAAGCCAAGGACGAGCCCGCCCTATTGAAAAAATCCCGCAGAACGAGAGCATTCTTGTAGTATATTATTTTTCTAATATACATACTGTCTGTTCACCTTTAAGGGCGCTCGTATATAATGCCGCCGGACACACACGATAGCCGCTCGCGCGGCCGAACGGTTTTAATTATTAGAAAAGGCGCCATAAGAAATTCGGCGGACACAATATGATTGAGCAGGCCCACAAAGGCGCATGGGCGCTTTTTGAGGAACAAAGCTATGAAAAGGCGATCGAAGCTTTCGAGCAAGCCCTCAAAGCCGGTGAGCATAAAGACGCATATCTTGGGCTTGGCCTTTGCTGGGCCAAACAGCGAGATATGCATAAGGCCGTCAGCGCCTTAAAAATGGCGCTCAGGATGAATAAGGGCTTCGTCGAGGCCTACAGGGCTTTGGGGAACATTTACCTTGAGGTGCGCGAATTCATGACGGCTCTCGAAAATTACAGCCAGGCCGTGGCGTATGATCCCGCGAACATAGAGAACGCTCAAAGCCTCATCGATCTGGCATCGAAGATGGTGTTCGAAAATGCCAATCCGAATTTCAAGGGCCTGCTGACGGCCTGTCTGGAATCGCCTGACATAAATTTCAGAAGCTTCGGAAACACATGGTACAGCATCCTCTCGCACGACAAAAAGATCGGCCCCCTTATGGCCTTGGGTAAAAAGCCGCCTTACGCAGAGTTCGTTCAGGGCATTAAAAAGCAAAAAAACCTTAATGTGTTGATCGACCCGTTCTTTTTATTCGGCCTCGGGCGTTTCATCGTCGGGATCGAGAATTTTGAGCGCTGGATCACCTATTTGCGGCGCTACATGCTGGAAATGTTTGCGCAAGGCAAAAAAATTTACCGCGACACAGAGGACATGGAATTCCTGCATTGCGCCGTTATGCGTTACGCATTTTTTACCGACTATATTTTCGAGGAAACAAAAAAAGAGGCCGAATGGCTCGCGCCCCTGAAGGAACAGCTCGAAAGTACGGACGCACCCGATCTTTCCACACTGGCGCTCTACGGCTGTTACCGACATCTCAGTACGCTGAAGAACGCGCAGGCCATTGCCGCAAATCTGCCCGGCGGCGACCACGTATCGCAAATTCCAAAATCCCATATTGAGGATTATTTCGTCCAGCAGGAGATCAAGAAAACCATTCCGGCCATAACGAAAATACAGGACAAAGTCTCTGAAGCCGTGCGCGAACAATACGAAGAATATCCCTATCCGCGCTGGGACGTGCCGTTTAAAGGAATTTACAATCGCAAGATTGAGGGGCGGTTTATCGGCAAAAAGGCCAAAATTCTGATCGCCGGGACGGGAACAGGGCAAGAAGCGATTGAACTCGCCTTCGGTTTTCCCGATGCTGAAATTACGGGCGTGGACCTTAGCCGCACGAGCTTGGCCTATGGCATCATGCGCGCCCGCCAACTTGGCATTACAAATCTGACGTTCTATCAGGCCGATATTAACGAACTTGGCACGATCGGCCAGACCTTCGATTATATCGCCAGCTCCGGCGTTCTGCACCACATGAAGGATCCCGAAGCCGGCTGGGAGGTTTTACACGGGTTGCTTAAACCCGGAGGGTTGATGAGAATAGCGCTCTACAGCCGCATGGCGCGTGTATCTGTCAAACAAGCGTGGAAAGTGATCGCAGAAAAAAACATCGGCAACGATACGCCGTCCATCCGGACCTTCCGCAGAAATCTTACGGACTATCTAGAACCGAAATACAGAACCTTCTTCTACAAATCATACGATTACTACTCCCTCCCGATGTGCAGGGACCTGATTTTCCATGTTCAGGAACACCAGTTCGACCTACTGCAAATCAAGGATATTCTGCAAAGATTGAACCTGAAATTCCTGGCGTTCAACCACGATGACGCAACGATGAATATGTACAGGCTGTTATACGGGACTCAGGACGAAGGTATGACGAACCTTGAACTGTGGCACAAATTCGAAGAGGCGCACCCGAACACCTTCGCCGCGATGTATGCCTTCTGGTGTGAGAAGTCTGAATGATTGAAGGCTTAAATCAAGCCGCCAGCCGCTGCTTCGCCTTTTCCGGGCCGATCAGCAGCAAAAGGTCCGCCAGTTCCGGTCCGTGATCCATGCCGGTCAAGGCCTGGCGCAGCGGCATGAACAGAAGCTTGCCCTTGCGCCCGGTCTGGGCCTTCACGGCCTCGACCCACTGGCTCCACGTCTCGCGCGTCCAAGGCGTTTCGGGGAGCAGCTTCGCGGCCTCCGCGATGAACGCGGCGTCTTCGATCACCGGCTGCACCGGGCCGTTCGCCACGCGCCACCATTCTTTCGCGTCTCTGAGCTTTTCAAGATTGGGCCGCACGACCTCCCAGAACGCCTCGTCCAGATCCGAAAGGCCGAACTCCGCCAGTCTCGGCTTGATCGCGGCGTAAGGGGTGTGATGCAAAATCTTGGCGTTCAGGCGGTTTAGCTCCTCCTGATCGAATTTCGGCGTGCCGCGCCCGAATTTGGAAATGTCGAAATGCGCGATCACGTCCTTGATGTCGGTGAACGGCTCGATCGGGTCGGACGTGCCCAGCCGCGCCATCAGGCTGACCACCGCCATCGCCTCCAGCCCTTCGTCATCGCGCAGCTCGCGCAGGTTCAGAGCGCCGAGGCGCTTGGAAAGCTTGCCGCCCTGCGCGTCCGAAAGCAGCGGCAGGTGCGCGAACCCCGGCGGCGTCGCGCCCAGCGCCTCGAACATCTGCACGTGCATCGCCGTATTGGTGACGTGATCCTCGCCGCGCACGACATGGGTGATTTTGTAGTCGATATCGTCGATCACGGAACACAGGTGATAAAGCGGGCTGCCATCCTCGCGGATCAGCACCGGGTCCGACATGTCGCCACCCTCGAAATGCACGGGGCCGCGCACCTCGTCGTTCCACTTGATCGGCGTATGGTTCATCTTGAAACGCCAGTGCGGTTTGCGCCCCTGCGCCTCATAGGCCTTCTTCTGCTCGTCGGTGAGCTTGAGCGCCTCCCGGTCATAGAGCGGGGGCAGCTTGCGCGCGAGCTGGCTCTTGCGCTTGAGTTCCAGCTCTTCCGCCGTCTCATAGCAGGGGTAAAGCCGCCCGCTGGCCTTGAGCTGTTCGATCTTGGCCTCGTAATGATCCAGCCGGTCGCGCTGCCGCGCCTTCTCGTCCCAGCCCATGCCAAGCCATTTCAGGCCTTCCTCGATCGCGTCCTCATATTCCTGTTTGGAGCGTTCAAGGTCCGTATCGTCGATGCGCAGCAGGAAATGCCCGCCTTTCGATCGCGCGTAAAGCCACGTAATCAGGGCCGTCCGGGCGTTCCCGATATGCATCATGCCGGTGGGCGAGGGGGCGAATCTGACTCTGACGCTCATTATTCTTACTTTCTTAAGTCCGCTTGGGTCTTCTTGAATAGCCGGAATATCACGCTTTTTCAATGATATTCAGGAATTGGTTGGTGATCGGGTACCGCCGGTCCCGCCCGAAGGCGCGGGACGTGACCTTGACCCCCGGCGGGGCCTGCCGCCGCTTGTATTCCGCCCGGTCCAGCATGCGCCAGACTTTCAGGACCGTCTCCCGGCGGAACCCGGCCTGTTCAAGCTCCTCCACGCCCTGTTCGCGCTCGATCAGCCCTTCGAGAATGGCGTCCAGCTCCGCATAGGGGGGCAGGGTGTCCTGATCCGTCTGGTTGTCCTTAAGCTCCGCCGTGGGCGCGCGGGTCAGGATGTTTTCGGGGATGGGATTAAGCGCGGCCCGGCCCAGCGCCTCCGGCGGCACGTGCGCGTTCCGCCAGCGGGAAAGCGCGTAGACCTCCATCTTGTAGAGATCTTTCAGCACGTTAAACCCGCCGCACATATCGCCGTACAGCGTGGCGTACCCCACCGCCATCTCGGATTTATTGCCCGTGGACAAAACCATCGCCCCCGTGGCGTTCGAAAGCGCCATCAGGATCAGGCCCCGGATGCGCGGCTGAATATTTTCATAAGTGATCGAGGGCGTCTTCGCGTCGAAAAACGGACCAAGGAGTTCGTTAAACGCCGCAAACGGCTGTTCGATGGAAATCTCGTCCAGCTTGATCCCAAGAGTACTGGCCAGCGCCGCCGCGTCGTCGAGGCTCTCCCGCGCGGTATAACGGGAGGGCATCATCACGCACCGTACCCGCTCCGGCCCCAGCGCATCGGCGGCGATGACGGCGGTCAGCGCGCTGTCGATCCCGCCGGAAAGCCCCAGAAGCACGCCCGGAAATCCATTTTTGCCGATATAATCGCGCAAGCCCAGCATGAGGGCGCGGTAAACCTCGCCCGGTCCGCTCGCTTGCAGCGTATCGTCCGAGAGCGCCGAGAGATCCTCACCCTTTTTGTTCCAGACCTCGGGACCAAGCAAATCAAGAGCCTCGGCGAACGACGCACCCTGATAGACCTTCTCGCCCTTGGCGTTGAGCGCGAAGGACGATCCGTCGAAGATAAGCTCATCCTGCCCGCCGACCTGATTGACATAGACAAGCGGCAGCCCCGTCTCCCGCGCACGGTTGCGGGCCTGCAACAGGCGGCGCGACAAATGCCGCTGCGAAAACGGGCTGCCGTTGGGAACGATCAGAATATCCGCACCGTGATCCTGCAAGTTACATGCGGCCCGTTTGAACCACATATCCTCGCACGTCATAAGCCCCAGCATAACCCCGCGAAATTTCACAGGGTAGGGCAGGGGGCCGGAGGCAAAGAGCCGCCGCTCGTCGAACACGCCGTAATTGGGCAGCTCATGTTTCGGCACGACGGCCAGAATTTTCCCCTCCGCGATCAGCAGGATGGCGTTGTAACGCTCGCCTTCGATCCGCCACGGCGTTGAGATCACGGCTGCGCACTTCGAGGCCGCACTATGCTTGATAAGCCGCGCGACCTGCTTCTCGATATGGTCGAGGAACGCGGGTTTGAGCACGAGATCTTCAGGCGGATACCCGCACGTCACCATTTCGGGAAAGACGATCAGGTCGGCACTTCCCTCGAAATGCGTCCATGCGCGGAGTATTTTATCCGCGTTTCCGCGAAGGTCGCCCAGAGTAGGGTTGATTTGCGCGATACCGATACGAAGCGAGGGGGTGGCCTTCATTGTCTTAACCATACGTGTGGCGCTGCCGACAGTAAACCGCCGTTAGGCCGCCCGCGCAAGCCTATTCCGCAGCCGAGTGCGTAGCAACCCGCAGATCGTTCCCGCGTGAGCGCAAAGCCTTCAACTCGTCCGAGATGAGGAACGCCAGCTCCAGCGCCTGATTGGCGTTCAGGCGCGGGTCGCAGTGCGTGTGATAGCGGTTGGAAAGGTCCTCGTCGCCGATCGCCTCCGCGCCGCCGACGCATTCCGTCACGTCCTGCCCGGTCATCTCGATATGAATGCCGCCCGGATGCGTGCCCTCGGCCTTGTGAACGGCGAAGAACCCGCGCACCTCGGCCAGAATCTGGTCGAACGGGCGCGTCTTGTAGCCGCTGGAGGATTTTATGGTGTTCCCGTGCATGGGGTCGCACGACCAGACCACGGCGCGGCCTTCCTGCTTGACCTTGCGCAGCAGCGGCGCCAGCTTCTCCTCGACCTGCTTGTAGCCCATCCGCGCGATCAGCGTCAGGCGGCCCGGAATATTCTCGGGGTTCAGAACGTCGATGAGGCGGATCAGCTCGTCCGGGGTGAGAGCCGGGGAGCATTTCAGCCCGATCGGATTTTTAATGCCGCGCACGAATTCGATCTGCGCGTGGTCTTCCTGATGGGTGCGCGCGCCGATCCACACGAAATGCGCCGACGTGTCGTACCAGTCGCCCGTCAGGCTGTCCACGCGGGTCATCGCCTCTTCGTACGGCAGCAGCAACGCTTCGTGTGAGGTAAAGAAACTCGTCTCGCGGATGGAGGGCACATTGTCCGCCGTGATTCCGCACGCCGCCATGAAGCGCAGCGCATCGTCGATCCGGTCGGCAAGGTCCTGATACCGCTCGCCCAGCGGGCTGTTCTCGACGAAGCCGAGATTCCACTGGTGCACCTTGTTGAGGTCGGCATAGCCGCCATGCGCGAACGCCCGCAAAAGGTTCAGCGTCGCCGCCGCCTGGTTGTAGCCCTTGACCATCCGCTGCGGATCCGGCTCGCGCGACTCGGAGGTAAAGTCCAGCCCGTTGATGTTGTCGCCCCGGTAGCTGGGCAGGGTCACGCCGCCTTGGGTTTCCATATCATCGGAGCGCGGCTTAGCGTACTGTCCGGCCATCCGCCCGACCTTAACGACCGGAAGCGAGCCGGAATAGGTCAGGATCACCGCCATCTGCAAAAGAACGCGGAAGGAGTCGCGGATCTTGTTCGCGTTGAACTCCGCGAAGCTCTCGGCGCAGTCGCCGCCTTGCAGCAAAAACCCTTTGCCATCGGACACTTGCCCGAGCTTGCGCATAAGGTCGCGGGCCTCCCCGGCAAAAACCAGCGGAGGCATGGCGGCGATTTCGCGCTCAGCCGCTTTCAGGGCCACCTCGTCCTTATAGGCAGGCAGCTGCTTGACGGGTTTGCCTCTCCACGATTGCGGGGTCCAGTCTTTCGACATTTTAAAGTCCACCTCTTGCAAAAATCGATTTCAGAACACGAAGTTATGCCTGAATTCGCGCCTACAGGCAAATAATTAACAAAAAGACCCTGAATAGTTGAAAAACGGCGCTTTTCTTCAGACTTTTTTCAGAGAAAAAGGGCTATAACGAACACGGGTTTTGTTCTATTATCATATATTCAATTTATCTTATAAAAGATTGCGAAAAACACCTTGTCCGACGCAGGCGATTTAACCGATTTTTCGTTATGGAAAGATCATATGAGCGCGCTGGAGCCCCTGATCCAAAGGGCTGCGGACTCGGCGCCCCTGCACGGTGTCCGCAAGACATGGGCGGCGCTGAGCGAGAGGGCGCAGGCTGACGCCGCCCTATGCGCGGAATACGATGCCAAGCTCTTCGAGCCGCCTTACGACCCGCTCCATGATAATTGCCTGCAAAACGCCACGCTCCCGGCGCTGGCCGCTTCGGCCTTCCTGCGCCACTCCGGCACGGACAGGAAGACGCGCGGAGTCTGGCTGCCGCCGCTCCTGATGGCCGCCGTGCTGGGGGAGACGCCGCACACGCTGCCTTACCATAATAATTTGCATTTCCGTAAGGTCCTGCTCCACGCCGCCCGCCTGATCGGCGCGCACAACGAGCCGCTCCCTGCGAAAGACATCGCCCTGCTGCTGATTGCCGCCTGCATCCACGATCTGGGCCATGACGGCTCGGGGAATGTCGGGGCGGACGGAACCTATACCCCCGGCCGGCTCGAACGCCGCTCGGTCGAATACGCCGCGCCCTATCTGAAGGCGGCGGGGCTGGACGAGGCGAGCCTCGCCGATCTGGAAGCCATGATCGTCTGCACCGACGCCGCGCGGCCCGACAACCCCGCCTGTCCGCTCACCCAGATGCGGGCCGCCGCGATGGGCCATTTCGGCCCGCAGCAGACCGGCCATCAGCCCGGCGCAGGCGGAGGGATATACAACACGCTCAAGGCGCGGCGCGATCTCGCGCTGCTCGCCCTGTTCCTCCACGAGGCGGATATTATGAATTCTGCGGGCGTGTCTTGCGAACAGACGGGACTGGAAACGACCCAGTTCAAACAGGAAAGCCGGGGCGACCGGGCCCGCCCCTCCGACGTTCTGGAATTTCTCGGTACGATCTGCCGGGGCGGCTTTATCTCTGAAGCGGGCCGCACGCTGGGCCAGAGCGCCTACGAAACCATCCGCACCCGCGCGCAAGCCGACTTCGAGAACGGCAATGCGCCTTACGAAAGCGAGTCCGGCGAACAGGCCTAATCCTTCGGCCAGCGGCGATGCAGCCAGAGCCACTGCTCGGGCCGTTCTCTGATCCACCGTTCCAGAACGCTATGCGCCTCCGCGATCACCGTCTCGGCGGGCAGGGGGTTCCCGGCGGCATCAAACAGCGTCAGCGGCGCCTCGAACGTCCCCCGAAAGTGACAACCGGAAAGCCGCTCCACCTTCGCCGGAATAACCGGGCAGCGGTAGCGCTGCGCGAGCTGCACGAAAATCGGGTTGGTCATCGCCGGATGCCCGAAGAACGGCACGGAAACGCCCTCGTTATATTTCTGATCGATCAGGATGCCCAGAAACCGCCCGTCGCGTAAGGAGCCGAGGATGGCCCGCCCGCTCTCCGCCGATTTCGGAAACCCGCGCAGCCGTCCGCCCAGCGTCCGCGCCCGGTCAAGAAGCTTCGCGGTCCAAGGGTTGTTGGGCTCCCGGTAGGTGAGGTCGATTTCATGCCCCAGCTGCGTGAGGAACGCCGCGCAGTTGATCTCCCAGTTTCCGAAATGCGCCCCGATAAAGACCGCCGGCCCGCCGCCCTCGAGCAAAGGCGTGAGCGAGTCCGCCCCCGCGATCTCAGTATAATCGCGGCTGAGTTTTTCCAGATGCGGATATTCCGCGACCACGCGGCCCAAATTCTCCCACATCCCGCGCAGGATCTCCTCCCGCCGCGTTTCGGGCAGGTCGGGAAAGGCCAGTGCGATATTCGCCCGCGCCTTGCGCGAAACGGCCATACGCGGCCCAAGCATCCGCCCTGTCCACCCGCCGAACGCCGAAGCCCGCTCCGGCCCGAGCAATCCGAACACGCCGAACAGGAGATGGAGCAGCGCGGCCTCAAACGCGTAACGAAGGGTCTTCATGCGTCTTTATTCCGGCCTTCAAAGTTGAGCTTCGCCCGCAAAAAACGTTCTATCCACTCGGGCTCGTTAAAGGCGAGCGTGATCGGCAAGACCTCGATCCCCTCGCGCTGTTCGGGCGTAAGGCGCATGTAATCCTTCTCCGTGGTGATCAGCTTCGCCTGCACCTGCCGCGCCTCGTCGCGTAGCCGTTGAAGATCAAGCGCAGTATAGATGTGATGGTCCGCGAACGGATGGAAACGCACCACCCGCACCCCGTGCGAAACCAGGGTCGCCCGGAATTTCTCGGGCCGCCCCAGCCCGGCGAAGGCGATGAAGGGGGATGAGGTATCCGGCCGCCCCTGCATTTTTATCTTCGCCGTAAAGACGGGAAACCCGTCCGGCAACTCGTCGCGCACGTTACGCGCATCCTGGCCGATCAGGATCACGGCCTGTGCCCGCTCGAACGCTGCTTCGGGCCGTTCGCGCAAAGGCCCGGCGGGCAGAAGACGCCCGTTTCCAAAGCCCGCAGCGCCGTCGATGACCAGAAAAGAAATATCCTTTTTAAGCGCGGGATTCTGGAATCCGTCATCCATCAGAACAAGGTCGGCCCCATGTGTGAAGGCGGATTGCGCGCCCGCAACGCGGTCCCGGCTGACAATCACCTTCGCCCCGCGCGTGGCCATCAGGATCGGCTCGTCCCCCACGTCCCGCGCAGTGTGGACGGCGGGATCAACCCGGATCGGCCCGAAGAGACGCCCGCCATACCCGCGTGTAAGAATATGAGGCAAACGCGCCAGACCCGAACGGCTGATCAGATCGTAAAGCGCCAGAACGCTGGGCGTCTTCCCGCTGCCCCCCGCGACGATATTCCCCACGCATACCACCGGCCCGGCCGCGCTTTGCGGATTGGCTTTTTGCCGCTTGCGCAACTGCATGGCGTCGTAAATATACGAAAGCGGTGTGAGGGCGTTCTCCAGCTTTCCCGCAGGGAAGTCCGGGCGCCTGTACCAAAAGCCGGGAGTCTTGAAAAGGCTCATGCGCGCACCGCCCTGTCTGCCGCGGCATCGTGCAGGTGCAACCGCAAAAGCGGCTCGATCTCGGCCATCACCCGGTCGATCACGCCCGATTTTTCGGCGGCGAAACTCTGCCCCTTGGAACGCTGGGCCTGCAAACTGTCCGCGTTCTTGAAAAATCCCGCCAGCGTCTCGATCAGGGCTTTTTCATCCGGAAGGCGCACCGCCGCCCCGGCGCGGCCCATATCATCGTAAATCTGCTGGAGATTCTGGATATTAGGGCCATGCAAAACGCTGCAGTTCAACTGCGCGGCCTCCAGCGGGTTATGCCCGCCGCCGCCATCGTCGCTGAACGATCGCCCGATACAGGCCACCGGGCAAAGCCTGTAAAAGAGGCCCAGTTCCCCGAGTGTATCGGCGATATAAAGATCGTCGTCCGTACGCGGCAGGTCGGACTGCACCCCCCGGAAACGAACCCCGAGCCCGCAATCACGCAGGGTTTCGGAAATTTCTCCCCGCCGCTCCGGGTGGCGCGGCACGACAATCGTCAGGAGATCGGAAAAACGACTCTTGAGCGTTGCATGAATACGGGCGGCCATGGCTTCCTCGCCTTTATGCGTACTGGCGAACACCCAGACAGCACGGCCCGCCGTGGCGCTCCGGAGAGCCTCTAAAGCCTGCGGATCGCAGGGAAGCGGCAGGGCGCTGTATTTTAGATTGTCCGTAACCGTCAGCCGTCCGAAAAAACCGAGACTCCGCAAACGCACGGCGTCCTCGTCGGTCTGCGCCAGAACGAGGGCGAACGCACCCAGCATCCTCGCCGCCAGAGGCTTCGCCCAGAGCCACGCGCGGAAGGAACGCGGGGAGAGGCGGGCATTGACCAGAACCGCCGGAATTTTGCGCGTCCGCAAGCCTTCGAGGAGGTTGGGCCACAATTCGGATTCCATCCAGAACACCAGATCGGGCCGCCAGTGATTAAGGAACGCCTCCGCCCAGCGCGGGTGATCCAGCGGGCAGAACTGGTGGATCGCGCGGGGGGGGAGTTTGCCCTCCACGATGCGCGCGGAGGTAACGGTGCAGGTTGTAACAAGAATATTAAGCGCCGGGTAGGCCGCGCAAAGCCGTCGGATCAGGATGAGCGCGGACTGCACCTCGCCCACGCTGGCGGCATGAATCCAGACAAGGGGGCCGTCCGGCCGTTGAACGCTGATTTCTCCCCGTTTTTCCCTAACACGGTCGGCAACCTCCTTGCCCTTGATTAGGCGGCGGTCCAGAAGGGAGGCGAGAAAAGGCGCACTGCGCCCCGTAAGAAAGCGGTAGGTGTGAAAAAACAGAAATCCGGGAGCGTCCTGCACGTCTGGTCTTGCCTTCCTATGCGTCTGAGCGGCGCGAAAAGACGCACCCGGCCAAGAGGGCCCGAAAATCAACGAAAGCAAGAATAATACACGGCGTTCAAACGATCAAACCCGAAAACAAACGTAACAGGCCGGAGCAAGGGATCAGTTCGGCTCGCAGCGGTTGTTCGCCGGAACATAGCGGCAGCCCGGAATAATACAGACATGCTCGTTGTACGTCGGGGGCGCGACGGAGGTCCTGCTGACGACAACACCGGTCGGAATGGCGATGTTGTTGGCGTTTCCAACCGCACAGTTGTTGGGGTCGAGGAACGGAAGATAGGTCTGCATCGGATCGGGCGCCCACGGCGGCGTGTTGATCGCGGTTGTCAGGTTCGCCGTCCACGAGGCAGGAACCCCCACGCAACGCGTGGGCAGGTAACGCTTGTCAGGCTGCGTGCTGTATTGCTGGAAGGTATAGAAACCGTCTTCCGCCGGGTTCGAGGCAAAATTGATACATTTGGCCGCTTCCCAGACCCGTCTCATCATATCACAGGTGTACGTTCCGCCGTTAATCGGGTTGGCCATCGTATGCGTGATCGTCTGCCCGGCCGCGTGTCCGCCAAGCATGTCATAATAGCCGAAATTCGTAGTTACGAAGTTTCGAAGCGAAGTTCCGACAAGCCGCTCGAGTGCGTTATCCATACTTGTGCTTGAGAGGGGGCTGCCGAACTGCGTGGTTTCGCTGAACATCTCATCGGCGTGGTCAGCCAGCTCCCGCAGGAACATGTCGAAGCAGGTGTATTCCATAACGCTGTCAGGCTTGAGAATCAGGTTTTGATTCTGGGTAATCTCGCGCTGGGCTTCAAGCCAGGCGCGTGCAGACAAGGTTTGATAGTAAAGGGAGTCGCAAGGGGTGCTGGCGATCGGTGGCGGTGCCCCGGCCTCGGCGGTCTGGACGAACAAAGGGCTCAGACCTCCCAGAATTCCGGAAAGTGCAACAAACAAGCCTCTCTTCCATGCTTTTAGCCCGATAGATGCCATTTCTCTTACCCTTCGCGTTTCACACCG
Source organism: uncultured Pseudobdellovibrionaceae bacterium (assembly GCA_964583335.1). Classification (GTDB taxonomy): domain Bacteria; phylum Pseudomonadota; class Alphaproteobacteria; order Micavibrionales; family Micavibrionaceae; genus JAGNKE01. The sequence continues at coordinate 67,927 of CAZOVG010000009.1, forward strand.
CTATTCTAAACAAAAAAACCATAGTTTCGCAAATCTTTAACATCTCAGGGCGGGGGCGAACAGGTCCCCGCCGTATAATTATACCAACAGCCCGGATTCGGGCAAAACATATCGTTATGCGTACTGTCCGCAGGCGTAATGGTCGTTAAGGACACGCCCGCACCGCCATAATCGTAAAGCGTGTGCCGCCGGATATTAACCGTCAAACCGGTCGGAATAGGGGGAAGGCAGTTATAGGTCACGGCCCCAACGGTGGAGCCGGGAGCCATTACCTGCTCAAAGTATCTCAGAACCCCGTCATAAACCACAAAGAGGAACTCACAGTTATTGGCCACCCGGATGATATCGTTGGTAATGTTCGTATTGGCGTATGGCCCGCCGCCCGCCGCCGGACAGCGCGGATTTTCAGAAATCGTCATCGGCGTGTTCGACCCGGATCCAGAGGCCATGCTATTACCCGGGGAACATTCGTTGATCAGGATGCGCGGGTCCTCGGTTGAAAGCGTCTCAAAGCTGAAAAATTGGTCGTCTTCACCGAAATCCCGGCACTTGGCGAGTTCCCAGACAGTCTGCATATGTGAGCAGTCGTAGCTGTTCCCGCCGATCGAGGTCAGGTTCATGGTGTTATCGACCGAACTCTCGCCGCCCAAAAACGTGTGGGCAAAATTGTTGGTGATATAGTTTTCAAGCGTATCAAGCAGGAGCGTATCCAGAACGATATCCAGATGGTCGTCGTCGTAATTCACGCTATAGGTCGTAGAATCGGTCTCATCCGCCGTCTCAAGGTCCACATCACGCGAGTCGAACGTGTCGGCTTCGCTAAAGATCATCCCGGCATTGTGCGCGGTCAGGGCGATAAACTGATCGAAGCAGGTATATTCAAGAACGCTGTCGGGTTTGTTTATCAGTTGCTCGTTAATAATGACTTCGCGGCTGGCCTCCATATAGGCCTTAGCGTAGATCTGGTTCATGAAGTTCCCGTCGCACATCCCGCCCGTGTGGGGCGCGGCGCGTCCGGTCTTCGGCCCGTTGAGTGCGGCGTCGGTTCCGGCCGTGGTATCGGTATTCACATCATAATCGGTGCAGGGAAGGCCGGGCGTACAGGCAGCTCCGGCATGGACGGGGGAGGCGGCCAAAAGAATGCAGACCAGCCCGGCCAGAAAGACCGGGGCAAAACCCAAAAAAGACCTATGGCTGCGCAGCACCATCCCTATCCTTCAGTCCGCCCGTTTAACATATAAGTCATGGAGGGAGGATCCCATACGAAGATATCATATTCATAATCGTTGTTGTTACTCCGAAATGCAAGAATATCCTGCACCCCGCCGTGATAGGAATCCCCAAGCGCGAGCTTTTTGGCAGAAATTTTACCCAACAGCACCAGGCTTTGGCGGGCATCGGCCAGAATTAAAAACGTGCAAAACCCCTGCGGATCATAGCATTTGAGGGGCTTGAGCACATATTCAGTGATCCCGTCCCGGTTGAGGTCGGCCATGGCCACGGCATACCCGCCCAAACCTATACCCATTTCACGGCTGACCCAGTCCGAAAGCAGCACCTTGGCGCTAACCGGGAGGCTTGGGCCGTAATTCAGAGGCTCAAAAGCATGGGCGCGGCTTAAAAAACCCATACTGACAAGAATAACGGCCAAAATTCTGATAAAACAGCGCATCGTCGTAATCCACAAGATGTCGGCAGCAGACGTGAAATTGTATCAAAAAACCGAAAAAATGGCCAAAATAAAGAAATCGACGCCCAAAAAGCGCGGAAATCTCTTATTTAAGGTCGATATCGAGAATCGCGATATTAAGGTCGTAGGAGGTGTCGCCGTCCTCGGTGTCCTTATAAATGGTGCCCACAAATTCGCCGTCCAGCAGAACCTCGACGGAATCCTGCGCCCGCTCGCGCTTTTTAAGGGTCACCCCCGAAATCTTCAGCTTCCGCGCCAAATACTGTTCGAGCTTCCTGAGTTCGTCGGATGTAAAATGCGTCATAATGTCCCCCTCTGGTTTGTTGTGAGTCGATCCCGTTGCAGCCCCTTGGATACGTGGTCATGGCAGTGCTTGGCAAGCGTTTTCCGGTCGGGATGCTCCGCCGCGCGGAGCGGCGGGTGGAACGTCAGCGCCAGAACGGCCCCCCGGCTCCGGGCGAACAGCCATAAATGGATGTGCAGAGGCGTGTCCATGTCGTTGTGCCAGGCGTAAATATCCCGCGCCTCCTGCGTGTCCGGAGGCCGCCCGTCGGCGGAAACCAGCCTGATTGTGAACGGCTGGATCAAGAGCGTATCGCGCACCTGATCCCGCAGCGCGATGGAAAACAGGCTGGATTTGAAGGGCACGACGCTCCGCCCGTCGGTCGAGGTGCCTTCAGGGAACAGAATCAGGCTTTTTCCCTGCGCCAGAATTTTGTCCAGCGCGTCCTTCTCCCGCGTCGCGTCCGTGCGCGAACGGCTGATGAAGGCGGTTTGCTGCAATTTGGAGAGAAACCCGAACAGCGGCCAGCTTTCCACGTCCTTCTTGGCCACGAACGACCCCCGAATCACGCTGCCGATCGCGGGAATGTCAAGATAGGAGAGGTGGTTCCCCACGAAAAACACCTGCTGCCCCCGTTCCGGGGCTCCCTCGACGTGAATGCGGATTCGCAAAACCGCGCAGACGGCCTTATGCCAGAGATGCGGAAGGATATAGGCCCCGGTGCCCCGGTGGACAGCAAGCAGGAGAATCTGGAACGGGCAGGCGAGAATCACAAGCCCGGCGAACGCCGAAAGCTTGAGGACGGCGATCAGGCTTCTCATGCCTCGTCGGCGTCCTGCCCGCCCATTCCCGGCATGGTGCGCTGGATTTTCCGCTCGTAATATTTCCGGTAACGCTCGGTCATCAGGGTCGTCTGCACCACGATGCACACATCCGTCGTGTTGAACTGCTCGTCGATCACCGCGCCGCCCCCGATCGTCGCGCCCAGCCGCAAATACCCCTTGATCAGCGGCGGCAGGCTCGCGAAAACGCGCTTTTCGTTAAAGGATTCCTTGGGCACGATATTCATCTCGACATACCGGTGCGCCAGCGCCACGGGCCGGATGCTCGCCTCGGTCGGATGATAATGATGAAGATAGGAAAGCTGCGGCCCCAGCGCCTGAATATCCGTGCCCGGAAAACTCGCGCAGCCGAACAAAAGGTCGATATGGTGGTGCGTGATATATTCCGCGATGCCCTGCCAGAGCAAATTCAGGATGGGTTTCGTGCGGTAGGGTGCCAGCACGCAAGACCGCCCAAGCTCGAGAAGCGATTGCCCCGAGCGCACCAGCGGCGAAACGTCGTACTCGTCCTCGGAATAGAACCGCCCGAATTTCTGCGCCACCTCCTGCCGGATCAGACGGTACGTCCCGACGATGGTTTCCTGCCCCGTGGCCGGATCGCGGGCCAGCACGATCAGATGGTCGGCAATTGCGTCGAACGCGTCGAAATCGCGCTTCTGCGCGAGCATCTCCGGGCTGGGTTCGGCCTTATATTCTTCATAAAAAACGGCGTAGCGCAGCCTCTGCGCCTCCTCGATCTCCGCGCCCGACTTGGCCAGCCGCACATACGCGAAGGCGGCGGAGGAATCGGCGTCTGTTGCGGCGGGAGGAGGGGCTGCGTTCATCAGGCTCATAAAAAAGATTTTGCGCCCGCACCGCCTTCGGATCAATCCAGAATTATCCGATGCGCGGGCATGCAGTGTTCCAAAGCGGATATCCTAAAGAAACCCCCGTTATGGTCAAGCGGATTGTGCCCGTCCGGACATTTTACGGCGCGGGCTGAATGCGCGCTTTACCCGCGACCACGCACGGCGTTAAAGTGCGTGGATGACCCTACGCCATGCCTCGATCCTGTTCGTATGCACCGGAAACATCTGCCGCTCCCCGACGGCGGAGGGCATCCTGCGCCACAGGCTGATCGAACAAGGCAGGCTGGAGGATTTCCTGATTGACTCGGCGGCAACCCATTCATGGAACGTCGGCAACCCGCCCGACCCCCGCACCGCCGCCGTCGCAAGGCAGAACGGCGTCAGCCTCGACGGGCTCAAGGCCCGCAAGATCCGCCCCGCCGATTTTCACGACTTCGGACTGATCCTCGCGATGGACAACACCCACCTCGCCGCCCTTCGCGCTCACGCGCCGGACGATGCGGCGGCTGAAATCCGGCTCTTCATAGAGGGCGCGGAGGTGCCCGACCCCTATTACGGGGAGATGGAGGGCTTTCACCGAGTTTATGAAATGATTGACCGGGGCGTCGGCGACATTCTGGAAATGATACTCGCGCAAGATTGAACGCTTGACAAAACCCGCCGGCGGACGCTCAATGCCCGCAGGGGCCGCACCCGAACGGATCAGGCATCATGGAAGACGACGGAAAAAATCCGGGCATCAAGAAACCCGCTTATAAGACCAGCGCGGACAAGCTGCTCCTTGAAAACATCAGCGGCAAGGACGGTAAGGACCGCGGGACCGCCGCCCGGCTGCGCGGCTATCTTCTGGCCGGAATTCTGGTGACCGCGCCGATTACCATAACGATCTATCTAACCTACATTTTTCTGACCTTCATCGACTCGAAGGTCGCGTTCGTCCTGCCCGAAGATTGGTATCAGGCCCTCTATGGCAAGGCCACGATCCCGGGGATCGGCCTTCTGGTCGCCCTGACGTTCTTTATCTGCGTGGGCTGGCTCGCCACCAACTTTCTGGGGCGTATCGTCATTGTAATCTCCGAGAAGATTCTGGCGCGTATGCCGATTATTCGGAGCATCTACGGCGCGACCAAGCAGATCATGGAAACCGTGATGACCAGCCAGTCCAACGCGTTTCGTGAGGTCGTCATGTTCGAATATCCGCGCAAGGGGATATGGAGCTTGGGCTTTGTAACCGGAACGTCCGAAGGCGAGGTTCAGGAGTTGACCGAACAGGAAACCATAAACATCTTCGTGCCGACGACCCCCAACCCGACCTCTGGCTTTTTGCTCTTCGTTCCCAAAAAAGACCTGATTTTTCTGGAAATGAGCGTGGAAGAGGGGATAAAACTGGTCGTCTCCGGCGGTATGATCTCGCCCGATCCGAAGAAAAGGCGTCAAAAGAAACAAGCGGCGGAAGCCGCAGCGGCCCTGCCCGCGAAGGAAGGAAACCCCTGAAAGGGGTGGCCAGACCGGACGAACCGGATGGAAAGAAGGAATAAACGATGAGCGAACTGATCAAATCCATACGCGAACGCGACCCCGCCCAGCCCACCTTCGCCGAGGTGCTGTTTGCCTATAACGGCTTTCACGCCGTCGTCCTGCACCGTGTGAACAATTTCATCTGGAATCTGGGCCTGCGGGCGCTGGCGCGGCTTTTCGCCAACATCACACGCATGTTCACGGGCGTGGAAATCCACCCCGAAGCCACCATCGGCAAGAATCTCTTCATCGACCACGGCACGGGCGTCGTGATCGGCCAGACCGCCGTGATCGGCGATAACGTCACTATCTATCACGGCGTGACGCTGGGCGGCGTGGGCCGCACGGGCGGCGTAAACGGCAAGCGTCACCCCACCGTCGAATCCGGCGTCATCATCGGCGCGGGATCGCAGCTTCTGGGCGATATTACAATAGGCGAGGGCGCGAAGATCGGCGCCAACTCGGTCGTCACGACCGACATCCCCGCCCACGCCACCGCCATCGGCATCCCGGCCCGCGTCGTCGGCGGCGACGACAAGGCCCGGGCCTACGGTATGCCCAGCCGTGAGGAGATGAGCGACCTCATCACCACGATGGATTGCCTGATCCGCGAAATGGGCAGGATCAAGAAAGAGCTCAATCTAAATGATGAAAAAGATTGCGCAACGCCTTGTGAAAGCGACAAAAAAGACGCGGCCGAGTAATCGAAATCACGGACGCAGCGGCGTGCCCCGCGAAACCGTCTCGGCATACGGATCGGAATCGCGCCGCATCCAGTCTTCCTCCGGCTTAAGCGGCAGATCGAGCGAGCCCGGCTTGCTCTTGGGCTCATAGGGCGGCCCGACATCAAGCCCGCCCTGCGGAACATACGCATACGTCAGGAATTCATATCGTCCCAGCGCCGCGGTGCGCGGATCGGTGATCACCGCCCCGGTATCGTCGCGGTTCGTGACGCGTCCGGCCCCCGTCTGCGGATGCGCGCCTTCCTTCTGCGACCATGTGCCGTCAGCGTTTTCCCGCACGAAATGATAATCCATCGCGGGCACGTCGCCCTGCGGTCCGCCCGGAAGGGGCGGGCGGGTATAGACCGCCACCCGGTAATACCCCTCAAGCGGCTGGGCGTTCGCGCCGCCGATCATGGCGCCGTCGGCCTCGATGGCCTTGACCAGCTCTTGCTGAAAGGTTTTGTAATCGCTGTCGCCGCGCGAACTGAAATCGAAACTTCCGCGTTCGCCCGGCACGTCGCCGCCCTGGCGGTAACGGTCCATGTCGTTCATCGCATAGGAATAACAGTTGGCGTAATCCTGAAACCCTTGCGCTAGATACGCCTCGCGGGCCAGCGGCTCGAACCGCTCGGCCTCCGCGCGCGTCATCCCGAACCGCGCGGCGACCTTATCCAGATCGCCCTTCGACTGTTCCACCGCCTGATTGAACTGCACCAGCGCGTCCTGCGTCCGTTCCACCGGGGCGCGGTCCAGCCTGTGGGCGGCCATGCGCATGTCGGTCTCTGTGGCGGGGCGGCGGGCTTCGGTGCTCCCCAGAACCCGCAGCAAAATCTCGCGGTGAAATAGCGAAAATGCGGTCAGGTCGGCGTTCGAGACGCGGCTGTTCCACACCTCCGGCTCATAGGCCGGGGCGGAGGGATTACCGCTCTGTCCGCTTTGACTGCTGCTCACGTTCACCTGTTATTTTTATAAAACCCGCTAAAGCTTTGCAATTATGGCAAATTTTCAGGAAAATTTCAACCACTCTGGAAATAGGCGATGGCCTGATCCCGCTCAAAAAGATAAAGCAAAGTCCGCAAAGCCGCGCCGCGCTTGGTTTTCAGCCCGGCATCCTTCGAAACGATGAGTTTCGCATCATCCCGCGCCGCCGCCAGTAATTCCCCGTGCACGGACAGGTCCGCCAGCCGGAACGCCGCCAGCCCGCTCTGCCGAAGGCCCAGAAGATCCCCCGCGCCGCGCAGCTCCAGATCCTTCTCGGCGATGATAAACCCGTCCTCCGTATCCCGCAGGGTCGATAGCCGCTCCTTCGCGGTGACCCCGAGCGGCCCGGAAAACAGCAGAAAACAATAGGATTGATCCGCCCCGCGCCCGACACGCCCGCGCAACTGATGCAACTGCGCGAGGCCGAACCGCTCCGCATGCTCGATCACCATGATCGTCGCCTCCGGCACGTTCACCCCGACCTCGATCACGGTGGTGGAAACGAGAATATCAAGCTCCCCCGCGATAAACCGCTCCATCACAGCGTCCTTCTCTGTGGGCTTCATGCGCCCGTGAATAAGGCCCGTGCGCTCCCCGAACGTCTGGCGCAAAATATCGTAACGCTCCTCCGCCGCCGCAAGGTCGATCAGCTCGGACTCCTCCACCAGCGGGCAGACCCAATAAACCCGGTGCCCCTCGCGCGCCTTCACGCGCAGCCGTTCGATCAGCGTATCCATTTTCTCGACGGGCAGCAAAAGCGTGTCGATCGGCTTGCGCCCCGGCGGCTTCTCGTCCAGCTTTGAAACGTCAAGATCGCCGTAAGCGGTGAGCGCAAGCGTGCGCGGAATGGGCGTGGCCGTCATCACAAGCAAATCCACCCCCGCATTCTTGCTCGCCAGTTCCAGCCGTTGCTGCACCCCGAAACGGTGCTGCTCGTCGATCACCGCAAGGCCGAGATCGTGGTAAAGCACGTCGCGCTGGAAGATCGCATGCGTGCCGATGATAATCTGCGCCGCGCCGTTTCGGATTTGCGAAAGCAGCGTGTCGCGAACCTTGCCCTTGTCCCGCCCGGTCAGCACGACCGCGCGAATCCCCGCCGCGCGAAAAAGCGGCGCCAGAGTCTGCGCATGCTGCCGCGCCAGAATTTCCGTGGGCGCCATCAGCGCGGCCTGATGCCCGGCCTCCACGGCGTTCAGCATGGCAAGGCACGCGACCACGGTTTTCCCGCTGCCCACGTCCCCCTGCAACAACCTCAGCATCCGCAAGGGTTTTTGCATATCTGCGTCGATCTCGCCGAGGCTGCGTTGCTGCGCCCCCGTAAGACTGAAAGGCAGGGCGGCCAGAATTTTTTCGCGCAGCACGGTCGAGGGGGCATAGCTTCGCCCCTCAACCGCCCGCTGGTGCTCGCGCACAAGAATAAGCGTCAACTGGTTGGCCAGCAATTCATCGTAAGCCAGCCGCGCCCGCGCGGGATGCAGCGGCGAAAGGTCGGCCTCCCCCTGCGGCGCGTGAACGGAGAGCAGCGCATCCTTCCAGTCCGGCCAACGGTTGCGGGCCTTGTAACTTTCGTCCAGCCACTCCGGCAGTTCGGGAACCATCCCCCGCGCGCTGGCCAGAAGTTTATTGAGCAGCTTGTTGGTCACGCCCTGCGTAAGCGGATAGATCGGCTCGATCCGCTCGATCAGGCTGCGCTCCTCCGGCTTGCCGATCGCGTCTGGATGCACCATTTGCGGCTGCCCCTGAAAATATTCCACCCGCCCGCTGACCAGAACGGTCTGGCCCTCCGGCAGCTGCTTGAGCAACCAGTCCTTTTTCGCGTGGAAGAACACGAGGCTTATGACGCCCGTATCGTCATGACAGGAAATGCGGTAGGGAAGCCCCTTGCGCTTGGAGGGGGTGTGCTTGCCCACGGTGAGAGTCAGCGTCGCCACGCGCCCGTTCTGGGCCTGCGCCACGCCGCCGGAAAACCGCCGATCCACGAAATCGACGGGCCGGTGCCAGAGCAGGTCGAGCACCTTCGGCCCGCCGACGAGCTTTTCCAGAAGCTGTGCATTGCGCGGTCCCACGCCGGGAAGGATCGAGAGCGGGCGGAAGAGGGGATCGAGATCGAACGGCCGGCTCATGGTCTTGCGGTCACGGTTCGGGCGGCGCCAGCGCGGCCTCGCGCTTGATCTTATGGCTCAGCTGCACGGCGTAATAGCTGATCCCCACGAGCAAAAACCCCATCAGCATGATCGCCAGAGGCCAGCCCGTGATGTCCTTGAAATATTCATCCGTGTAATAGCCGAGGAACCCCAGAAGCCCGAACGTGCCGACCAGCAGCATCGTCCGGCTGTGCATCCGCACGCTCACCCACATTAAAATAATCGAAACGGGCAGGAGCACAATATCGAGCGGCGAATGATGGACCAGATCGTAAACCGACCACAGCAGCCCGATCCCGCCGATGAAATACCAGAACGCGGCAATGGGTTTGTGCACGCTGCGGTCGATGCTCCAAGCGACCATAAGAATCGAAAGGCTCATCCCCAGTCCGAAAATCTCCTCATCCACCTCGCACCGTTCCATCAGGATCCCGGCGAAGGCGTTGAAGAACAGATACCCGAAGAACAGCAGGCTCGTGCGCCGGAACGCCACGAAGCACAAAAGATATTGCGCGGCCAGAATCCCGAAGACGATGAGCGCGGCCAGCTGCGCGTCGTTTCCGTCGGCATATTCATCAAGAAAGACGAACATCCCCACGGGCTGCAACACGGCCGCCTTGAGGAACAGCGGCGTAGAGGCCGCGCGGAACCGCTCGTCCTTGAGCGTGATGATCCCGAACAGGAACGCGCCGATCCCCGGCCCGAACGTGATGGTGACGCGCGCGAAAGACCCGAGATCGGGCCACATCATCGCCATGTAAAGCCCCAGCCCGCCGAACACGAACACCGCGCCGATATAGCCCAGAAGCCGCGAAAGCCACGCGGCGCTCTTGTCCTGAAGCCCCGCGCGGGTCATATAGGCCGCGATCTCGTCCGGCGTGATGGCGTTCTCGCGAGCCAGTTCGCCGATCTGCGCCAGCGCCTTGGCCTTCGCCTCGGAAAGGGGAGGCGCGCCGGTCATGGTGTTTTCTCTTCGGTGACCCAGCCGATCAGCTTGCCGCCGCCGTAATAAAGGCCGCTTTCAGGCTCGATGGGGAAACGGTGCCGGTCCTTGATGAAGGAATAGCGGTACCCGCCCGAGGCGCCGCCCCCGAAAATCGCGGTCATCAGGTTCCCGCTCCCCCGGTAATCCTCGCGGAAGGTAAAGCCGTCCGGGCTGGTTGCGAGGTTGCTGAGCGTCATTCCTTCAAGCGCGGGAATGGGCAGAACCGAGGGCTTGGTTAAATCGTCGATCTTGGGCATCTCGATCTGCTGTCCCTTCTTGGTCTGCGGATCGAACAGGTAAAGCTGTGGAAGATTCCAGTGCTGGATGTTCGTGTCGTTCTTGGGCGGCAGGAAATGAAGCTCCGCAAGGCCCTTGTCGCTGACCTGGATCTTGTAGGGATATTCGGGATTGTGGGTGTAGTAATAATTGAACGCGAAAACGGCCTTGTAGCGCGGCGGGTCGATTTTATTCATCGGGAAATTCGCCGAGACGAAAAACACCGCCGAAAGAATGATCGGCAGAGCCAATCCGGCGATCAGGACAAAGTGCTCTTTCAAAAACGCTTTCATGGGGCGGCCATCCTGCTATGCTGTGCGGGTTTCAACAAAGGGTAAACCGCGCATGCCGCAGAATCAAGACGCTTCGGATGAACCGGAAATAAACCGCAAAAAGCGCCTGATTTTCCGCTCGTGGCACCGGGGCACGAAGGAGATGGATTTAATTCTGGGTAGTTTCGCCGACGCGCACGTCATGGGCTTCGGACCTCAGGAGCTGGATCAATATGAACGCATCCTGACCTACAACGACCCGGATCTCTACGGCTGGATCTCCGGCTCGGAGCAGCCGCCCGCCAATATCATCGACGATGTGTTCCAGAAAATCCTCGACCACCGCCTGCCCAAAAAATAACGGCTCGGGCGCGGGTCAAAGATCGTGATACTGGTCCTTGCGGGCCAGAAGCTTCTTGGGCAGCCGGAGACCCTGTTTTTCCGCGATCTTGAACATCGCGCGTTCGGAAAACCCGCCATAAATCCGGTTGCCGTCATCTTGCACCGCCCAGTCTTCGAGATCAGCGATCGTGCAGGTATGAAGGGGGTCCAGCGTTCCCTTGTGCGTCACGGGCGGCGTGACAAGCCGAACCTTAAGCGAATCCTCGCCCTCGCGCTCCAGAACCTCGGCCCACAGATGCTCCACCTGATCCGTGTTTGAGACGAAAAAAAGCTTCACCAGCGCATTCTCGGGAAATTTTTCATAAAGCTCGAAAAACTGCGGCAGAGTCGCCTTGGCCTTCTCCTCGGCCTCGATCATCAGCGGGTCGTCCGGGTCGGTCATCAGCGGCGCATATTCCGGCAACGGCGAAACGACGTTCAGGCACACGGCCAGACCGATGACGGACAGCACAAGCGTAATGACGATGAAGGTCAACACTCTCTCTCCAAACAATCCCGGCTCAGGCGGCCGGGATAAACCACGGGGCGCTACGCAGCCTTGACGAACACGGCGCGGTAGGCGTACCCGCGAAACAGGGATTCATAATGCAGCGTCCCCTTTTTGTCCTGCGCCATTCGCTTGAGATATTCGAGAATCTCCGGCTTGTGGTAGACATGGAACATCTTCAGCCACCAGAACAGAAATTTGCGGAAGAGGGGGGACAGCCCCTCCTGCCCGCCGAAATCGACGATATGAATCTCGCCGCCGGGCTGCAGAAGGTCAAGCGCATGATCAAGCGACTCTTGCCACGGCGGAATGATCGACAGCGCATAGGAAAAGACGATCTTGTCCAAAGGCGCCTCAAGCCCGAACAGCGCGGCCGGATCGAAGGTTTGCGAAAACGCCTGCCGCAGCATAATGGCGTCCCCATACCCTTCGCGCTTGATATTGCCTTGCGCGGTTTTGAGCATTTCCTCCGACGCGTCCAACCCGTAAAACTTTGCCTGCGGATATTTCTTGCGCATGCAGATCAGATTGCGCGCAGTGCCGCACCCGACCTCGCACACGGTTTGCCCGGCGGAAGGCCGCAGGCGTTCGATCAGAATATCGCGGCCCAAGAGATAATATTTACGTGACGCATCGTATACGTGACGTGTCCAGCGGTACATGCGGTCCATGCTCTGCCGGGCTTGCTCTTCGCTCTGCTTCAGGGCGCTGCTCATGCGAAAAAACCCTCGTCAGGCGGCGATCTTGTCGCTCTGCTTCTTGGAGTTGATATAGGTATGGAACCCGCCATAGATCGACGAACGGTCCTTGGCGACCGCTTCCGCCGACCGAACGGGGTTGTAATCCCACAGCCCCAGAAGGTCGGAGGGCAGGGAGCGCGACAGCGGGCTGTCCGTTCCCGCCGTGCGGAAAATGACGCGTGCGCCCGGTGCCGCCGTGCGGCTAACCTGTGTCCACAAATCGGTAAGCTGCGTGTCGTTCATCCAGTCCTGCGCGTCGAGGAACACGTAATTCTCGAAGCTTTCCTTGCCCTGATCCGCGAGGAAATCGGTGATCGAGGCGTGGATGATCTGCGCGCGCGAGGCGTTCGCCTTCACGGTCTCGTAATGCTGCTCCATCAGATAGCGCGGGATCGCCTTACGCTTTGCGGTGTCGTAGCCGCGCCCGAAAGCCTGCCATGCAAAATAATTGGTGTCGATCGGGAAATCGCAGGCCATACGCTCCAGCCGTGCCTTCAGCAGACCGGCCATGTCGCCGCCCGCGTCGCGGCTCAGCTCGTCGAACTGGGCCGGAGGAATGCCGAGTCCGTACAAAGAAGTCGGCATGTTGCACAATTTGCGCACGATTTTCTTGTCGAACAGCGGGCCGAGCGTGCGGTTGAAGATCACGCGCTGCTCGTCCATCGTCCGCGCTTTCAAAATGTCGCGCGGGTCCTGACCGTAGCATTTGGCGATGAAATGCACGGTGGCGATGAAGCTGCCGAGCAGACCTTTTTTGTAAAGGTTCTTGCGGAAGAAATTGATCCGCCGCCCATGGCGAAGCGTGCGCTTCTCCCAGAAATCGCGCGTGAAACTGTCCAGATGCGGCGCGATGTAACGGTCGTAATTCTCGATATTCTTGGGCGAGTTCGCATGACCGAAGAACAGGAAAAAGCTCTCATAGTCCGGCAGGTGCTTCGCCGCCGCGAGCTTAAGCCGGCCCAGCGCCACGTGCGCGGGGTTCAGGTCGATCGCATGAATGGATTTAGGGCTTTCCGTGAGATAGTTCATCACGTTGCAGCCGCCCGAACAGATCGTCATGATGCGCGAATTCGGGCCGATCTTCATGGCTTCGATATCCACCTCCGGGTCTTCCCAGATTTGCGGATAGACGAATCCGCTGAACATCAACGTAAAAAGACGGTCCTGCAAGCCGCGCTTGGAAACGGGCTTGTGGCCGTGGCCCTGAACGGCCTCTTTTAACAGCTTTTTATTCGCAACGGTGGTTTCATCGCCGGTGGCGGAGGCTTCAGCACTCATATCTCGGGTGTCCCTAACCTTAGCTATCCCTTGAAATAGATTGAAACCTATATATAAAAAACCGCAGTAAGGCAAATGTCATTTGGGCGGCAGGGCGCAGAGTTTTGTGAATAATCAGGCCGAAAAAAAAGCGGCGCAGCAGACCGGTCCGGTCGTCTACGGCGCGCCCGAGGGCCATGACGCCCGGCTGATGGCGCAACGCGCCCGCGCCCTGATGCCGCAGGATCGTATCCTCGTGCACGTGGCGATGGACGGCAACCGCCTCGCCGCTCTGACCGAGCATCTCGCCTTTTTTGCCCCGGATGTCAAGGTGATAGCGCTCCCCGCGTGGGATTGCCTGCCCTATGACCGCGTATCCCCGCATGCCGATATCGTGGCCGCCCGCGTGGCCGCGCTCACGGGGGTTTTGGAATGGAAACGCCAGCCCGAGCGCTTCCCCCGTATCCTTTTGGTCAGCCTCAACGCCGCCGTCCAGCGCGTCATGCCCGCCGAGGCCCTGCGCGAGGCCAGCTTCGCCGCCGAAAAGGGCAAAACCCTCGATCTCAACAAGCTCCAGCTCTTTCTGGTGCAAAGCGGCTATATCCGCACCGAAACCGTCCGCGAGACGGGCGAGTTCGCCCTGCGCGGCGGAATTATTGATCTCTTCCCCGCCGCCTTCGAGAATCCGGTCCGAATCGATTTGTTTGGCGACGAGATCGAGTCCATCCGCGCCTTCGACCCGATCACGCAGATCACCCTGCCCGGCGGAGAGATCAAAGACTTCGCGCTGGTCCCCGCGACCGAGTTCTTCCTCGACGAAGCGTCCATAAAGCGATTCCGAAGCGCCTACCGCGAACGCTTCGGGCCGCAGGCCGCGACCGACCCGGTTTATGAATCTGTCACGGCGGGCCGCAGGCATAGCGGCATGGAACATTGGCTGCCGCTCTTCCACGAAAAGATGCAAACGATCTTCGACTATGCGGGCGACTGCGCAATCACCTTCGATTTACACACGCACGATGCCTTTAACGAACGTCTTGTGCAGATCCGCGACTTTTACGCCTCGCGCAAAACCATGCTCGACGCCGCGCAAAAAAAATCCGGAAAAAAGGAAGCCGCCGCGACCGCCTACCATCCGCTGCCCGTCAACGCACTCTATATAGAGGAGGGCGAATGGCTGGCCCGCGCGAAGGACGCGGCGGAGTTTTCGCCCTTCGGCGCGCCGGGCATCGATGAGCCGCAATCCGGCGAAGCCCGCAAGGGCCGCGATTTCTCGGATGTACGGGCGCAGCCCAAGGGCGACGTGTTCGCAGCCTTGAAGCAGCATATCGTCGCGCTGGAGCAGCAAAATAAAAAGGTGATCGTCGCCTGTTACGGCGAAGGCTCGCGCCAGCGCCTCGCGGGCCTGATGGATCACGCAGGCATCGGCCCGATCAAAAATTGTGCAAACTGGGAAGAAGTCAAAGCCCTCAAACCCGGCCAGACCGGCATGGCCGTTCTGGGGCTGGAGCATGGCTTCGCCGCGCAGGATCTCGCCGTCATCAGCGAGCAGGACATTCTCGGTGACCGGCTGGTCAGAAAATCCAAGGCCCGCAAAAAGGCCGATAATTTCCTGCGCGAGGTCTCCAGCCTCGCCCCCGGCGATCTGGTCGTGCACGTCGATCACGGCATCGGCCGCTTCATCCAGCTTGAAACCGTCAAGGCCGCCGGAACCTTCCATGATTGCCTGAAGCTCGAATATGCGGGCGGCGACCGCCTCTTCGTGCCCGTGGAAAATATGGAGGTGCTCTCACGCTTCGGCAGTGACGAGGGCACGGTGGAACTGGACAAGCTCGGCGGAGCGGGCTGGCAGGCGCGTAAGGCGCGGGCCAAAAAAGACCTCATGGAAATGGCCGATCAGCTTTTAAAAATCGCCGCGCAGCGCATTCTCTCGAAGGCCGACAAACTCCAGATTTCAAGCGACGTCTATAACGAATTCGCCGCGAAATTCCCCTATCAGGAAACCGAGGATCAGGAACGCGCCATCGACGACGTTCTGGCCGGGCTCGCCGCCGAACACCCGATGGACCGCCTCGTCTGCGGCGACGTGGGCTTCGGCAAGACCGAAGTCGCCATTCGCGCCGCCTTCATCGCGGCCATGTCCGGCGCGCAGGTCGCGCTGATTGTCCCGACGACTCTGCTCGCCCGCCAGCATTACCATAATTTTACAAAACGCTTCGCCGGAACGACGATCAAGGTCGAACAGCTCTCCCGCCTTGTCGCGGCCAAGGACGCAGGGCGGATCAGGGACGGCCTCGCGGACGGAACCGTCCAGATCGTCATCGGCACCCACGCCCTTCTGAGCAAAAGCATAAAATTCCAGAATCTTGCGCTCCTGATCGTGGACGAGGAGCAGCGCTTCGGCGTCAAGCAAAAGGAAAAGCTCAAGTCCTTGAAACAGAACGTGCATGTTTTAACGCTCACCGCTACGCCGATCCCGCGCACCCTGCAAATGTCGCTCACGGGCGTCAAGGAGATGAGCCTCATCACAACCCCGCCCGTGGACCGCCTCGCCGTGCGCACCTTCGTCATGCCGCATGATCCGGTCGTCGTGCGCGACGCGCTGTTGCGCGAACACTACCGGGGCGGGCAGAGCTTCTATGTGGTCCCGCGCATCGCCGATTTGCCGGAAATCGAGGAGGAGTTGAAGGAAACCGTTCCTGAAATCCGTTTCATCTCCGCCCACGGCCAACTCGCGCCCACGGAACTCGAAGACCGGATGGAGGCGTTCTACGAGGGCCGCTACGGCATCCTGCTCGCCACGAACATCATCGAAAGCGGCATCGACATCCCCACTGCCAACACCATGATCGTCCACCGCGCCGATATGTTTGGCCTCGCGCAGCTTTACCAGATCCGGGGACGCATCGGCCGCTCCAAACAGCGCGCCTACGCCTACATGACTTACCGCCCCGGCGTGACGCTGAACCCCAACGCGCTGCGTCGTCTGGAAGTTCTGGAAACGCTGGATACGCTCGGCTCCGGCTTCCAATTAGCCAGTCATGACATGGATATACGCGGAGCAGGCAATCTTTTGGGTGAAAGCCAGTCCGGCCATATCCGCGAAATTGGGGTGGAACTCTACCAACAAATGCTGGAGGAAGCCGTGGCCGCCGCGCGTCAGGGCGCAGGCGCGGATTCCGGCGCCGTGGTCGAAGAACGCTGGTCGCCGCAAATCGCGATGGGGACATCTGTTTTAATCCCAGAAGCTTACGTGAAAGATTTAAATGTCAGGATGAACCTTTATCGCCGCCTGAGCGACCTTCTGGAGCCCGCCGATATCGAATCCTTCGCCGCCGAACTGATCGACCGTTTCGGCCCCATCCCGCCCGAGGTCGAAAACCTGCTGGATATCCTCAAGATCAAGCAGCTCAGCCGCAAGGCTGGAATTTCCCACGTCGATGCGGGGCCCAAAGGCGCGGTGATCGCCTTCCATAACAACAACCCGCCCAACGTGCCGGGCCTGATGAAATGGATGACCGAGCAGCGCGGCGCCGTCCGCCTGCGCCCCGATCAGAAACTGGCGGTCACCCGCACGTGGGAGAATGTCGGCCAGCGCGTAAAGGGCGTTCAGAGTCTCCTGCGCGAACTGGGCGATTTTTCCTCAACCGGATGACATAAGAATTTGGCGTTTTCGCCGAATTGTGCCATGCTGTGCGAGTTATCGAAGACAGGATTCCTGATGTCGTCACGCCTTTATGTCGAAAACCGCATTCGCGAAGCGCTGAAGAAAGCCAGAGGAAACAAGAACCTCGCGCGTCAGCAACTCATCGCCTGGACCTACGAAGACGCCAAGCTTCTGCACGCTCTGACCCGACCGCATCTTGATGGAATCATCGCCTATAATATCGACCGCCTCCTATCGGGTCGCAGCGAAGCCGCCAAAGAGGAGGGCGTCAACGCTAAAACGGCTGCGAAAGCCCCGCCGCCCGCCGCCCGCAAGCCCAAGGCGGACGATTTCGGCATGGAGCTTCTGCGCGCCGTCGCCGCCTCCGACGCCACCATCTTCGGGCAGGAGGCCGGAGCGCCCCCCGCCAAGCGCGGGCAAGCCTCGCGCCGCCATGTCGATGCGCTCATGAAAATGGCCGCGAGCGTCGAACGCAAAAAACCCAAGACCGACAAGACCTGATCCATGACAGCCGTGAACCTGACGGCGCTGGCCAGAGATATCGGGTGCGAGTCGCTCACGCCCTTGCCGCGCGACGTCTCCCCGCGCCAATATTACCGGGGCCGTCAAAAGGGCCGCAGCGTCGTCGTCATGACCTATCCGCTCAACCCCGAAAGCGGCGCGGAGCTTCGGCAATTCATAAGGCTCGCCCGCTGGCTCGCGCAAAAAGGCATCAAGACCCCCGCCATCTATGCCGAGGATATGACCAACAACCGCGCGTTGATCGAGGATCTGGGCGACACCAGCTTCGGTAAGGCCCTGAAAAAAGGCGCTGACCGCACGGAGCTTTATACGCTGGCCGCCGATGTGCTGCGCCACCTGCGCGGCGCGGGCATCCCCGAGAATCTGGAGCCTTTCGAGCACAGCCGCATCCGCCGCAACGTGCGCCAGTTGCCCGATTATTATGTCGCCTTCACGCGCGGACAGGCGACTCCGGAGCCTCTGACGAAGGATTTTCTGGAAATTTGGAATCAAATCGAAAAAAGTCTGCCGCCCTGTCCGCGCGGCTTCCTTCACGGCGACTACCATCTGGAAAACCTGATGCTTCTGGAAAAGGGCGAAGGCCTAGCCCGCTGCGCCCTCATCGACTTTCAGGATGCGCTGGAAGGCCCGATCCCCTACGATCTGGTCAATCTTCTGGAGGACGCCCGCATGGACGTGCCGGACGATTTATCGCAAACGCTCATCGCCCGCTACTGCGAGGGGATGAGCGCACAGGAAGAGGAGGTTTTCCGCCTCTGGTACCGCGTTCTGGGCACGCAATTCCACTGCCGCGTCATCGGTCTATTCGTCAAACTGGCCGCCGAGCAGAGTAGGGATGAATACCTTATCCATATCAGCCGCTTGCAAAATTACATTAAAATGGGGGTTGAACACCCCGCCCTGGCCCCCCTGAAAGGCTGGCTGGCGAAAGAAGGGGTTGATTTTGCCCCGATAAAGGATTTGAATGGGGCCGAAATCCGGGAAAAATTCCGGATGATGGACAAAAAGTAATAACAGCACTGCACGTAACGTTAGGAGAAAACCATGTCGCTCGTTGCCGACCGCCTGAGCCGGATCAAACCATCCCCCACCATCGCCGTGACCAATAAGGCGAAGGAGCTGAAGGATGCCGGACGCGACGTGATCGGCCTCGGCGCGGGCGAGCCGGACTTCGACACGCCGGATTTCATCAAGGAGGCCGCGTATAAGGCGATCCGCGAGGGCCAGACGAAATATACCGCCGTGGACGGCACCCCGCAGCTTAAAGACGCGATCATCGCCAAGTTCAAGCGCGACAACGACCTGACCTATAAGCGCGAGCAGATCACCGTGGGAACCGGCGGCAAGCAGGTGCTCTATAACGCCCTAATGGCCTCGGTGAATCCCGGCGACGAGGTGATCATCCCCGCGCCGTACTGGGTATCCTACCCCGACATGGTGCTGCTGGCCGAGGGAACCCCGGTGGCCGTGAACTGCCCGAAGGAAAACAACTTCAAGCTCCAGCCCAAGGACCTCGAAAAGGCGATCACGCCCAAAACCAAATGGGTGATTCTCAACTCGCCCTCCAACCCGACGGGCGCGGCCTATTCATGGGACGAGATGAAGGCCCTGACCGACGTTCTGGTGAAACATCCGCATGTCTACGTCATGACCGACGACATGTACGAGCACTTAGTCTATGACGGGTTCAAATTCTGCACCCCCGCGCAGGTCGAACCGAAACTCTACGACCGCACGCTCACCGTCAACGGCGTCTCCAAATCCTACTCCATGACCGGCTGGCGGATCGGCTACGCGGGCGGCCCGGTAGCCCTGATCAAGGCCATCGCGATCATGCAGAGTCAGAGCACCTCCAACCCGTCATCAATCTCGCAAGCCGCCTCGGTGGCCGCGCTGAACGGCGACCAGAGTTTCCTCAACGAGCGCAACGAAAGCTTCCGCCAGCGCCGCGACATGGTGGTGAAAATGCTGAACGAGGCCGAAGGCATCGAATGCCTGACCCCCGAGGGCGCGTTCTACGTCTATCCCTCCTGCGCGGGTTGCATCGGCAAGACCACGCCGGACGGCAAGCTGATCAAGACGGACGAGGATTTCGTGACGTATCTTCTGGAATCCGAAGGCGTGGCCTGCGTACAGGGCACGGCGTTCGGCCTCGCGCCGTATTTCCGTATTTCCTACGCCACCTCCGCCGAAGCACTGCAGGAAGCCTGCAAGCGCATCCAGCGGGCTTGCGCGGCCCTCAAGGGTAAGGCGCAGGCGGCCTGATCACGGCCTTCAAGCGTGCTGGTAGTCGGGAAGATCGCCCTCATCGTTATGGGCGTCGCTCCTCAGATCGTCCAGATCGTAAGTGGCGTAAGGCGTGCCTGCGGAGAACAGCGGAGACTCGGGCGGCTCGGTCAAATCGTCCAGGCGCTGGATGATCGAGTGCCGCACCGCCGGAGCGCGCAGCAAATCGTGGTCCTCCTTGCAAAGCTTAA
This sequence comes from uncultured Pseudobdellovibrionaceae bacterium, assembly GCA_964583335.1. GTDB lineage: Bacteria > Pseudomonadota > Alphaproteobacteria > Micavibrionales > Micavibrionaceae > JAGNKE01. The sequence goes on from CAZOVG010000009.1 coordinate 88,043, forward strand.
TCTCAGCACCTTCAAGTTTGGCAGCTTTCGTCGCGGTATGAGGGCAGGAGAAGCTGTCATTCGTGCTGATGAAGAACGTTTGGGGAATGGTAATCGCCGATGCGCCCGCAACGATCTCCTGCTCCTTGCGGTCAAAATAAGCACGGCCGTACTCGGCGATTTCAAGGATTTGCCCCAGAGTCGGGCGATGGAAAGGGTCTTCCTCGAACAAAAGGTGGCTGATGCCGCGCATCCAATAATAAAGCCGGTCAAAGAGAGGCGTGCCGGCCAGCTCGTTAAAGTGCCGCCGCGCATGTCCCTTGAAAATCTTATGCAAGATGGGGTGAAACTCTTGGGAAGCGCCCGAAGTATCGAAAAACGATGCGGCATGCAAAGCGTGAGCGATAGGGGGAAGCCGCTCGCCTTGAAAGCGCGCGTCGATCAGTGCATGCTGAAAAAGCATCCCGCTCGTCGAATGGGTCAGCACGAAGCGCTGCAGATCGTCGGGGAAAGCCGTGTACAAAGGCGAATCTTTAGAAAAAGCGAAGTTCTTGATTCGTAGGAGCGAGTCGCCGAGCGTTCCGGTCTGAAGCCCGGGAGGAGCCAGCCGCATCGCCGCGACGGAATAGCCGGCCTGCCTGATATCCTCGATCGCGTCGATTTTATCGATGACATTAGTTTTCCAGCCGGGAATGAAGCCCACGATGCCGCGCGGCTCGTCGGCGGGGATGACCGTAACCCTCGCCCTTTTCGGTCCGTCATCCGTTTCATAATCGAGTGTATGGACCTGCCAGTCGTCGGGCAGCTTGACGGTTGCGGCGGAGAGCGATGTCGCGGTCAGCATGGCCGCAGGAAGGCCTCTGAACGCCCGCAAAAGCTGCGCGAAAGAGTAGTCTTTCCTTACAGAATTCGAAGAAGACGAAAACAGATCACGCATACCCCGTCCGCACGTATTTTTTTAAAAAAATTATACAGTGCGTAAATAGTACCAAAAAAAAACGTAAGATACACGCATTTACCCGAAAAACCCCCGAAAAAGAAAAACCGGGCAAAAGCCCGGCAAGTTGAACAGGGAGGTTTTACGTCTGAGAGACGAAGGATCCTTGCGGACCCTGACAATCTGTCGATTGTTAACCAGAGTATATCCGCAGCATCTAATGAAAAACCAATGCTATTTTTGCACTCTATTCATGCAAAATACGCATATCTAAAAAAGCTTATCATGCGGAAAGGGGGACGCAGCCGCCTCAGCGTTCCGGCTCGCCGCGCACGGCGCTGAGCAGATAATCCCGAAACACGGCAATTCTTTTAGAGTTCCGCCGTTCCTGCGGATAGACGAAAAACATATCCACACTGGGAATTTCAAGGTCGGGGAACAACGGCTCCAGATCAGGGTCGTGGCGGCTGACGTAATCGGGCAGGGCGGCGATACCCGCGCCGTGCTTAACGGCGGCATAGCGCGCGCTCATCGAGTTGATCATCATCACGTTCGGGTTGTTTTCGTGCTCGATTCCCAGCGTGTTGAAAATCCAGTTGGGCCGCACGAACGGCGTCTCCATCCCGACCGGATGCCCGATCATCACGTGGTTGCGCAAATCCTCCAGCGTCTTTGGCCGCCCGTGCCGCTCCAGATAGTGCTTGGACAGGCAAAGGCTGAAGCGCAGCGTGGTAATTTTCTTTTCGATCACGTCGGCCTGTTCGGTCTTCTGGAGCCGGATGCCCACGTCGGCCTCGCGCCGCATCAAATCGTAAACCCGGTTATCCAGCAAAAGCGTGACCTGAATTTTCGGATAAAGCGCCTTAAACCCCGCCAGCTTGGGCACCAGCCAGCTCGACGCGATGAAGTCCACGGTGGTGATCGTCAAAAGCCCCTCGGGCAGCAGCCGCGAATCGGAAAGCCGCGTCTGCGCGTCCTTGAGCTTCTCGAAAACATCACGCGCCGCCTCGAACAAAATCTCCCCCTGCTCGGTGAGAACAAGCCCCCGCGCGTGGCGGTGGAAGAGGGGATGCCCCAGATTATCCTCCAGCGCGCCGACCTGCCGCGACACGGCTGATTGGCTCAGGTTCAGAATTTCCCCCGCATGGGTAAAACTCCCGGCCTCGGCCACGGTCTTGAAGATTCTCAGCTTGTCCCAGTCCATAAGGTTCTTCCGGGTTAGAAATGAAAGGGGTCTCTCTACTCCGCCGCGTGGGCCTGCGAACCGGCCTTGTCTTGATGGGCCAGAAAGCGGTCGGCCTCCAGCGCGGCCATGCAGCCCAGCCCCGCCGCCGTCACGGCCTGCCGATAGACCGAGTCGGTCACATCCCCCGCCGCGAACACGCCGGGAACCGAGGTCGCCGTGGAGTCGGGCGCGGTGATGACATAATTATTCGCGTCCATATCCAGCAAGCCCTTGAACAGATCCGTCGCCGGGTCGTGCCCGATCGCCACAAACAGCCCTTGCTTGGCCAGCACGGACGTCTCGCCCGTCTTGACATTCTTGACCCGCACGGCGTTCATACCCGCCTCGTCACCCAGAATCTCCTCCACGACGGTATCCCAGATCACCTCGACCTTCGGATTGTCGAACAGGCGCTTTTGCATGATCTTCTCGGCCCGCAGCGAATCGCGGCGGTGGATCAGCGTCACCTTGGAGCAGAAATTGGTCAGGAACATGGCCTCCTCAACGGCCGTGTTGCCCCCGCCCACGATGGCGACTTCTTTGCCCCGGAAGAAAAACCCGTCGCACGTGGCGCAGGCCGAAACGCCCTTGCCCCGGAACGGAGCCTCCGAATCCAGCCCCAGCCAGCGCGCCTTCGCGCCCGTGGCGATAATCAGCGTATCCCCGGTATAGACCGCGCCCGAATCGCCGAACGCCTTGAACGGCCGGGAAGAAAGATCGACTTTGACGATATAGTCATTGATCAGCTTCGTGCCGACATGCTCGGCCTGAAGCTTCATCTGCTCCATCAGCCACGGCCCCTGTATCACGTCGGCAAAGCCGGGATAATTCTCGACGTCGGTGGTGATCATCAGCTGCCCGCCTTGCTCCATCCCGGTCACCAGAACCGGGGAGAGGTTGGCGCGCGCCGCGTAGATCCCGGCCGTGTACCCGGCAGGCCCGGAGCCGATAATCAGAACTTTGGTATGAATCGGTGTGCTCATGGGCCCTTTTTACTCCTTATAAAACCGTTCGGCAGCTTCAATAGTCGCCAATCTTAGCCGAAAATCATTCGTCGGCGACAGGGTAGGGGTTTCACGGACGAATCATTAAAACCGCCGGGAAGGTAATGCCACAGTTCGCCCCTGTTTGAAAGTTGTAATTATATTTCAAAAAAGCTTGCATCGCCGCAGGCAAGTTTATACAAAGCTTCCGTCAAAACAACACGGAACAATGTTTTGGCGTCACGGAAAACGGAAAGAACGCAGTATCAAACCATGAAAAAAACCAAACTCGACAAGATCGACCGCAGGATTCTTGCGGAATTACAGGAAAACGGACGCATCACCAACGTCGAACTCGCCGGCAAGGTTGGCATCTCCGCCCCGCCATGCTTGCGCCGCGTCCGCGCGCTTGAGGAATCCGGATATATCAAGGATTACCGCACCCGTCTGAACAGCGCCGTTCTGGGCTACAGCGTGACGGTTTTCGCGATGGTTCGCTTGACCAGCCAGGCCGAGCCCGACCTCGTGCGCTTCGAAAAGCACGTGACGTCCCTGCCGATGGTGCGCGAGTGCCACATGCTGGCCGGGGAGGTCGATTTCATCCTCAAGATCGTGGCGAAGGACTGGGACAGCTATCAGGAATTCCTGAAAAACGAACTCACAGGCGCCCCGAATGTCACCTCGGTCAAATCCTCGCTCTGCATCCGCGCGGCGAAGGACGAACCGGGCGTGCCGATTGAATGAACGCAAGGGCTTGAACGGCTTTATTGAGATTCAGAGTGAACGCCGCTCTCGGTGTGCTCGAAACGCTGGCCTTTCAAGAAGCTCAAAACCTGCCGCATCACGCTCGGGTTGAACATCATCAGCGTATGAGTGGTGGGCATGACGATATGATCGGTCATCCCTTCGATTTTTGTGCGCTCCACCGGAACCATCCCGTCATGTTCACCGGGCAGCACCCACGGGGCGAGGGGGTTGATCGAGACATTCCCCGCGATCACCCCGACCGGATAGTCGATCGTGCCGTCGATATGCTTGTGCGTGGTCGTAAGCTGCGCGCCCGCCGGGCCGTATATCTTTTCATAAAGCGGCGCCAGAATCTTCGTTTCCGAAAGCCAGTCGGCGAACTCGCTGCCTGTGTTGGGCGGGCCGAGCATAACGACGCTTCCGAGACGGTCCGGCTTGTATAAGGCGATCCAGTACCGCGCGATCAGGCTTCCCATCGAATGGGTCACGAAATGGATGCGCGGCGCGTCTGCGTAATGCGGGCTGTCGGTAATCTTCTTGTGCACAAAATCGGTCAGGTCTTCGAGGCTTTGCTGCCGCGAAGGGTAGGTGATGTTGAGCGCCTCATACCCGTGCTTTTCGAGATAAAGGCCCATCGGCATCATATCGACCCTGTTGCGGATAATTCCGTGCAGCAGGACGACAAGCTCGCGGGGTTCGTGTGTATCGGGGCCGTTCATCGTCGTGGGGCTCCATAGGGTCTTATAAGGGTTCTCGGGCTTCGCTGCGCACCCGGCGCACAAAAGCGCACACATAAAAAATACCGGAAAAAACAACGGACGCCACAAAAAAACAGGGCGCGCCGTCACGCGGCATCGGCCAGCGCTCCGGTCCACGGCGCGATATCGCGCAAGGCCCGCTGCGAGAGCGCTTTTTTGCGGTCCTTGCCCTTGTAGTATTTGCGTTTGCCGCGCGGGTCGATGAAAAACGCCTCGTCCTCGCGCAGCGGGGGCAGGAGTCCGAAATTGATATTCATCGGCTGGAAGGTTTCGGCGTCCGCGCCGCCCGTGATATGGCGCAGCAATCCGCCGTGCGCAGTCGTCTCCGCAGGCGCAGCACGGTTGAGACCCAGAATATCCTGCGCAGCAAACCGCCCGGCCATCAGCCCGACGGCGGCGCTCTCGACATAGCCTTCGCAGCCCGTGATTTGCCCGGCGAAACGCAGGCGCGGTTGAGCTTTCAGGCGAAGAGATCCGTCCAGAAGCTTGGGCGAATTGATGAACGTGTTGCGGTGCAGCCCGCCCAGCCTTGCGAATTCCGCGTTCTCAAGCCCGGGGATCATCCGCAGCACGCGCACCTGCTCGCCGTATTTCATCTTCGTCTGGAACCCGACCATGTTGTACAGCGTCGCCAGCGCGTTATCTTGCCGCAGCTGCACCACCGCGTGCGGGCGCTCGTCCTTGTGCGGGTTGGTAAGGCCGACGGGCTTCATCGGCCCGAAACGCAGCGTCTCAATCCCGCGCGACGCCATGACCTCAATCGGCATGCACCCCTCGAAATAGGGCGTGTCCTTTTCCCATTCTTTGAAATCTCCGTATTCCGCATGCAGCAATTCATGCACAAACGATTCATACTGCGCCTTGTCCATGGGGCAGTTGATGTAATCCTTGCCCGTGCCCGCCGGGCCTTCCTTGTCGTAACGCGACTGGTGCCACGCGATGTTCAGGTCGATGCTCTCCGTGTGCACAATCGGCGCGATGGCGTCAAAAAACGCCAGCGCGTCCTCGCCCGTCAAGGCGCGGATCGCCTGCGCCAGCGGATCGGAGGTCAGCGGCCCGGTGGCGATAATGACGTGTTCCCATTCCGCAGGCGGCAGACCGCGCACCTCGCTGCGGTCGATCGTAATGAGCGGATGCGCTTCGAGCGCCTGCGTCACGTTCTGCGAAAAAATATCCCGGTCCACCGCCAGCGCCCCGCCCGCCGGAACGGCCGCGCGGTCGCCCTCGCGCAGGATCAGCGATCCGCACAAACGCATTTCCTCATGCAGCAATCCGACCGCGTTGTAATCCTTGTCGTCGGAGCGGAACGAATTGGAGCAGACCAGCTCCGCGCATCCGCCCGTCTTGTGCGCCGCCGTGCCGACCGTGGGGCGCATCTCGTGCAGCACCACGCGCACGCCCATTTGCGCCGCCTGCCATGCCGCCTCGCTGCCCGCCAGCCCCGCGCCGATAATGTGAAGGGTTTGAGTCATGCGCTAGAACATGCCCGGATCGCACGAAAACACAAGGAAAAACTGCAACGGCAAGACACGGCTTACGGCTCGACCCCGGAAAACTCCGGGTCGATGATGCCTTGGTTTCTGTATATGGGCGAATTTTTCAGCGAAAGTTCCAGCGCCCCGACGGCGGCGGAGGCTTGCAAATCATGCGCTTTGAGGTGGATCTTGAGCTTGTCGAGTATCGCGTCGGCCTGAATGGTGTTCTCCCCCTCATGCAACGCCAGCGCCAGCGTCTCCATGAACGGCACATAGGCCGGATCGTTCTCGGGAAAGGGCTGCGCGTCGAGGGCTTGATCGAAAATCTCGACGATCCGGCGGTATCCGCCGCCGTTGCGGATCAGGAACCGCACCTCCTTGTGCGCCAGAGCCTCTTCGAGCGGGGACGATGGAGCCTCAGGCGCGGCAGGAAAATATTGTTTCAGCATGGACAATCAAGCCTTTATAAAAATTTCCCAAGAATCTATCACAACCTTGAAGCCTAATTCCAGAATTCTTCGCGCTCCGGCACGCGGGAAAAGGCGATCTTGGTCCCCACGTAACCCGAAAGCGTTTTCGGCGGCAGGCCGATGCTCACCGTCTCCGCGCGATAGCGTTCGTTCAGCCGGTCGAGCGCGGCGGTCAGTGCGGCATTTTTCAAATGCTGCGCCCGTGTTTCGGCCTCGTTCGTCTCGAAAAGATCGAGCGTTACCTCCTGCGGCGCGCGCAAATCAAACAGGATGACGGAGACTTTCTTAAACCGCAGCCCGTCGCGCGAGGAGGCGCGCAAGGCCGGATCGGCGTTGAACGCCGCCATCATCTCCGCCCACAGATCCTCAAGATGCTGCAAAATTGTGAACGGGTCGCTCGCGTGACAAAATCGCCGCTCCCCGCCCCAGCGGGCGTAATCGCAGCTGCGCACACTGAGGTAAAGCCGCCCGGCCGAAAGGTTTTTGCGCCGCATCCGGCCGCTCGCCTTGCTCAGCAGTCTGCGCGCCATCTGCCGCGCGGCAGGGGGCCGCCGCAGGTCGGGGTCGAGCACGCGGCTGTGCCCGATCATCGAGTTTTTGCTCTCCGGCGTTTCGAAATCATAACCGTGCAGCCAGTACCAGAACCGCTCCCCCTGCACGCTGCCCCAGATCTTGCGCGCATGCTTGGGCGAGAGGTTCCAGAGATCGCGAATGCTGCGCACGCCCGCGCGGTTCAGCCGCCGTTCCATATTCGCCCCGATCCCCGGCAGGTCGATGAGCGCCAGATCGAACAGCGGGCCGGGCAGATCCTCCTGCCGCAAAATCGTCAGCCCGTCCGGTTTTTTCATATCGCCCGCGATCTTGGCCAGCAAACTGTTCGGCGCGACCCCGATCGAACAGGTGATCGCCGGGCCGACATGCTCCCGCAGCCCGCGCTTGATCCGCCGCGCGATCTCTGTGGCGGCCTCCACGCTGCGCCGGGAAGGGGGCAGCCGCGAGGAAAGCTCGTCGATCGACCAGATTTTGTTGATCGGCGTATGCAGCGCGACTTCGTCAACGATTTTATGATGATACTCGACGTACTTGTCATGCCGCGCGAGCACGCAGGTGAGGTTTGGGCACATCCGCTTGGCGTCCTTGATCATCGTGCCGGTCTTAACCCCATAAGCCTTGGCTTCATAAGAGGCCGCGATCGCGCAGGTATAATCCGTCTCCATCGGCACGACGGCCACGGGCTTGCCGCGCAGATGCGGGCGCTCCTGCTGCTCCACGCTGGCGAAATAGCTGTTGAGGTCCAGAAAAAGCCATTTAAGGCCCGGTTCCCGGTTCATGGGCGAAAAACCTGTGTTGTCGGTGCGGCAGGGAAATTAAACCAAAAAGAACAGAACAAAGCAAGAACATTTTTGAGCGAGGCTTGCGGAAACCCCGCGAAAAAGGTTCAATAGAAGTGGAGAAACAAAAGGATAAGAATGTCCGCCCCAATCTCAGACAGCCGCTTCCATATGTGGCGCGCCGTGTTCGCCATGGCGCACGCCGATGGAAAAATCACGCGCGAGGAGGTCGAGTTCGTCGATCATTATCTTGAGAAAATTCCCTTCAGCCCCGCGCAGAAAGCCGCCCTGAAAGACGATCTGATCCACCCCAAAAAAGTCGGAGAGATGCTAACGGGCGTCGCCGATACGGGCGACCGCAGCGACTTCTTCCAGTTCGCCACCATGATGGCCTGGAGCGATGGCGATTATGACCTCCGCGAGCAGGAAATCGTCGAGCGCCTCGCCGCCGAGCAGGACGGCCTCAAAAACCGGGCGCAGATTCTCGAAAACCTGCGGCAGGCGAGAACGGCGGGCGCCCTGCGCCGCGCGCTGGAAAACGAGGAATACAAGAGACACGCCGGAAAGATCGCCAGCCTGTCCTCCATCGTCCGCCACGTCGTGCCGTGGATGGAGGCCGGGGATTTCCACGCCCCCGACAAGGAGATGTTCAGGCTCTGGCGGGCCGTCTTCTCGCTGGTCCACGCCGACCAGAAAGTCTCGCCCGAAGAGCTTCAGTATGTCGAGGCGATGGTGGAGGTCTTCCGCTTTACGGACGACCAGAAAGAGACCATAAAGGAGGACATGAAAAAGCCCCGCGACGTGGTCAAGCTCTTCAAGCAGATCAAGAGCAAGGCGCACAGGCGGCAGTTTTTCGTCATGGCCCGCACGATCGTCTGGTGCGACGGCTTCCTGCACGAGTTGGAAAGCAAGGCGATCCAGCGCGTCGTGAAAAGCATCGGCGAGGAAGCGAAGGATTACGCGAACGAGCTGCGCTGGATCGAGAGAAAGCCAACGATGGAGGGGGACATCAGCCCCGAAAAGGCCGAGGAACGGATGATGCAGGACGTGGTAGCCAAAATGCTGGTCTTCTATAGGGATAGTGAATCATGAATATAAAAAACCCGATCATCATGACGGAAAGCCAGTTCTGCATGTGGCGCACCCTGTTCGCGATCGCCCACGCCGACAATGTGCTGGCCTCTGGCGAGATCGAATACATGGCGAAAATCCTCGAAGAGATAAATTTCACCCCCGAACAGACGGGCATCCTCAAGGACGACATCACGAACCCCAAGGATATCGACCAGATGTTCGCGGGCGTAAGCGACGTTCAGGACCGCATCCAGTTCTTCGATCTGGCCCGCAATCTGGTCTGGGCCGACGGCGATTTCGGCGCGGAGGAGCAGGGCGCGATCATCAAGCTCGCCCGCGCGCATTTTCTGAAAACCGATGTAGACGACCTGATCGGCAAGATCGACCTGGAACTGGAGGACGACTACGCCCCCCCGCGCAGGCAAAAAAGCGGCGACAACCAAAGCAAGCAGCAGCGGTTCCGCAAGACCCTGTTCTCCTTCCGCAATCGTTTTCTGGAAAATATTTCGCGCTCATAACGCGCGGAAGGCCCGTTACCGGAAAAACTTCGCCAGATCCATCTCGGGATAAAAAAGCGCCCCTTGCCCGGCCAGCGGCGGCGGATCGTCATATCCGCGCCCGTTATGGAACAGCCGGACATATTCAGCCTTTTCCGGCCCCGCCGCCACCCGCACGGCCAGATCGTGCCAGCCGGAATGGGTGGTGCGGCTGACATGGATCGGCCCGCGCACCCGGCGGATCAGGCTGACCGGGGCGAACCCGCCGCCCTTCGCCTTCAGGACGAGCAGGGCGCAGCCCTCGTCTCCGCACCAGTGCCCGTAAGGCCCGTTAAGGTAAACCAGCCCGTCCCGCGCTCCGTCGCCGTTCAGATCAAACCGCGCATATTCATAGCGGGAGGAGGGCGGCGCGCCCGTATCCGCAAGATAACGCCGCACCGCCGCGTGCAGGGCCTCGTCGCCGCCGGACTTTGCGGAAGGCGGCGTCCGGCCAGCAGGCTCCCGCCCGCCGCCGCACCCGCCGAGCAGGGCCGCCAGAACCGCAATACTCACAAACCTCAGAAAACCGGACCGGGAAAGCATGGGTAACAGAGTAGGAAATCCGGCGCCCTCTGGCCATGCCCGCCCGCCCGCCATGCACAGTTTTTTCCCGAAAACGGGTTGCACCGCTTAAAAAGCCGCAGTAATCTGCACCCCTGAAGTAAAACTCCCAGGAGACGCCCTCACTATGACCTTCGTCGTGACCGAGGCTTGTATCAAATGTAAATATACCGACTGCGTCGAAGTCTGCCCCGTCGATTGCTTTTACGAGGGCGAGAATATGCTGGTCATCAACCCCGACGAATGTATCGACTGCGGCGTGTGCGAGCCCGAATGCCCGATCGAGGCGATTTTGCCCGACACAGACCCGAAAGCCGACCAATGGCTTGAGGTCAACCGAATGTATTCCGACACAGCCCGCGCGAAGGCGTGGCCGAACATCACGACCAAAAAAGACCCCATGCCCGAAGCCGAAGCCATGAAGGACGTGCCGAATAAGATGCACGACCACTTCAGCGACAAGCCGGGCGAGGGCGACTGATTATTTGATAAAATGAACACGAGCAGAAAAGGATTTAAACCATGAATTTTCCGGCTGTTAAAAACAATGACCCCGGCGCGCTGATGCCGCAGGCCGAAACGCGCGGCCGCATTTACGGCAGTGTTCTGGAAACCATCGGCGCGACACCGCTGGTCCGCACCTCCCGCTTCATGGAGGAATACGGGCTTCAGGCCGACATTCTGGCCAAGCTTGAGTTTTTCAACCCGCTGGCCTCGGTCAAGGACCGCATCGGCTTCGCGATGATCGAGGAGGCCGAGCGCGCGGGAAAAATCAAACCCGGACGCACCGTCCTGATCGAGCCGACCTCCGGGAATACGGGGATCGCCTTGGCCTTCGTGGCCGCGTCAAAGGGCTACCGCCTCATCCTGACCATGCCCGAAAGCATGTCCGTCGAGCGCCGCAAGATGCTGCGCTATCTCGGCGCGGAGCTGGTGCTGACCCCCCGCGAAAAGGGCATGCCCGGCGCCATCGCACGCGCCAAGGAGCTGCTCTCCGAGCATGACGATGCCTTTACCCCCGGCCAGTTCGTGAACCCCGCCAACCCCCAGATCCACCGCGAAACGACCGCGCAGGAAATCTGGGCCGATACGAACGGCGGCGCGGATATCCTGATCTCCGGCGTGGGAACCGGCGGCACACTGACCGGCGTAGCGCAGGTGCTGAAACAGAAAAAGCCCGGCTTCAAGGCCTATGCGGTCGAGCCGGCCGAAAGCCCCGTCCTCTCCGGCGGCTCTCCGTCCCCGCACAAGATTCAGGGGATCGGCGCGGGCTTCGTGCCCGATGTGCTGGAGCAAAGCCTGATTGACGGCGTGATCAAGGTCGCCAGCGACGAAGCCTTCAAGATGGCCCGCGAACTCGCGAGGCTTGAGGGCATCCCCGGCGGCATTTCCTCCGGCGCGGCCATGGCCGCCGCCCGCGAAGCCGCGCAGATGCCGGAAAACAAGGGCAAGCAGATCGTCGTGATCCTGCCGTCCTTCGCCGAGCGTTACATGTCCACGCCCCTGTTCGACGGGCTGGAAGAGTAACCCTTAGGCGCGCTCTAAAGTCCGCAGCCTGTAAGGCCCGTCGGACCGGGCGATGAACAGCGGCAGATAGGCCTCGTGGTAATTCCGTCCGAGCGTCTCCAGCGGTGTGAGAGCCTCAAGCAGTCGGATGGCGGAGGATTTGTCCTTCGTCAGTTCCATCGAACCCACATCCAGCTTGGCCATCCGCAGATTCAGAATGATGCGCCGCACCGGGGCCAGCACGGCGTCGGTGACCATAAGAAACGGCTTGAACACGGTCCGTGCAACCGCGTTCGTCTCCTGAAGGACATGAAAGGGAAAATAGCCAAGGAAGCACAGCAGGGTGAGAAACAGCACGTCCTTGGTGTAAATCCTCTGCACGGCCTGCGCGATGAACGCCTCTTGCAGGTCGGGATCGAGCTGATGGTAAACCGCCGGGGAAATCAGCAGCTTCGATTGCTTCGCGAGCCCCTGCAGCACCACCGCCGTGACCGCGCCCGGCGGCATATTGTGGGGATCGTCGATCATGTAAACCGAAGGCACCGGCAGCCCGCGCGAAATGCACTGGTTCTCCAGCTTTTGATAAAACGGATCGTTCGGCCTCAGCTCGAAGGGCACGGCCCCGAACATCTGCTCGGCCTGATTAAAGTCGCGGTAGACGAAATAGAACGCCCCGGCGAGCGCGAAAAACAGGAACTTCAGGTAAAAACGCACGAATTTGATCTGCGTCTTGCTTTCATAGAGCATATCCTGCGCCGAACCCGGGTCGAAAACGAAAGCCGCAAGAACAAAGCACGCCGCCACAAGCGATACGAAAATCAGGATGCCGATAAGAAAATAGAGCATCATCAGGCCCGAAATGACCTGATTATTCCACTGAATCCGTTTGATCTGTCCCTGAAAAGCCTCTGTGGTCATGCAACACCCCGCGAATGAAACGACGGTATGTATTCAACCACAAAATCAGGCGCGTTTCGCCTCTTTTGGCTCCTGAACGCCCAGCTTTTCCTGCAGGGAGGAACTTGAAGTCGTATATTCGAACCGCAGCTTCTCGTTCGGGCGGCAATAGCGGAACGCCTGCCGCGACATCAGTGCCGCCTCGTGGAACCCGGAAAGAATGAGCTTGAGCTTGCCCGGATAAGTGCAGATATCGCCCACGGCGAAAATCCCTGGCTGATCCGTCTCGAACTTTTCCGTATCGACGGGGATCAGGTTGCGCTCGAGGTTCAGCCCGAAATTGGCCAGCGGGCCGAGCTTCATGGTCAGCCCGAAGAAGGGCAAAAGCCTCTGACAAGGCAGGGCGCTCACGCCGCCTTCGGCATCCTCGATCTCGACGGCCTCCAGAATGCCGTTGGCCCCCTGAAGCCCCTTGATTTGCCCGGCATGGAATCGGATTTTTCCGGCTTCCTCCAGCGCGCGCATCTTGGAGACGCTGTCCGGCGCGGCGCGGAACTCGTTACGGCGGTGAACCAGCGTTAAAGATTTGGCCAGCGGCTGCAGATTGAGCGTCCAGTCCAGCGCCGAGTCGCCCCCGCCGACGATGACAAGATCCTGGCCCCGGAAATCCTCCATCCGGCGGACCGAATAAAAAACCGACGTGCCTTCATAGGCGTCGATGCCCGGAACGGGGGGCTTCTTGGGCATGAAGCTACCGCCCCCGGCGGCAACGACGATACACTGCGCATCGAACACCGTGCCGACATCGGTCGTAAGAAGCCAGCGCCCGTTCGCCTGCCGCTCCAGCTTTTCGGCCATCTGGCCAAGATGAAAGACGGGCTTGAACGGCGCGATCTGGGCCATCAGCCCGTCGGTCAGTCCTTGCCCGGAAATCTCGGGAATGGCGGGAATGTCGTAAATCGGCTTTTCGGGATAAAGCTCCGCGCACTGCCCGCCGGGCTTCTCCAGAATATCGACAAGATGGCATTTGAGGTCCAGCAGGCCCAGCTCGAACACGGCGAACAGGCCGCACGGCCCCGCGCCGACGATGACAACGTCCGTAGTGATAGGTTGGGCTGTGGTGTCCGGGGTGGTCATGTTTGTCCCCTAAAGCTTAAGCAATCTGGGGGGTGTCATAGGACATTCATCCCCGGATGTAAAGCCCGTTGAGGGGCAGCGTTAACCTTTAAGCAGCGCCTTGAGCGCGTAAAGCGCCTCCAGCGCCTCGCGCGGACTCAGATTATCTGGCTCGATCGCCGCCAGCCGCTCTTCGAGGAGACTCGGTTCCGGCGGGGCCAAGGGCCGCGCGGCGGAGAACAACGGCAAATCGCCCGCCAGCGCGGTGAGCTTCCCGGTCTGGTCCTTGTCCTGCAAAAGGGTGAGGATCGCCTGCGCCCGCGTCAGCACCGGCGCGGGAATCCCCGCCAGCCGCGCGACGTGGATCCCGTAGGAGCGGTCCGCGCTGCCCTCGATCACCTTATGCAAAAAGATAATCGAGCCTTTCCATTCCTTCACCGCCATCGCATGGCACGACAGCCGGGGCAGGGAGGATTTGAGCGAAGTCAGCTCGTGATAATGGGTGGCGAACAGCCCCCGGCACTGGTTTACGTTATGCAAATGCTCCACGCACGCCCACGCGATGGAAAGCCCGTCGAACGTCGCCGTCCCGCGCCCGATCTCATCCAGAATCACAAGAGAGCGCTCGGTCGATTGGTTGAGGATGGCCGCCGTCTCGATCATCTCGACCATGAAGGTCGATTGCCCGCGCGCAAGATCGTCGGACGCCCCGACGCGGCTAAATACGCGGTCAATAATTCCAATACGAATCGAATCGACGGGCACAAACGATCCGGCCTGTGCCATAATGGCAATCAATGCGTTCTGTCGCAGGAACGTCGATTTCCCCGCCATGTTCGGCCCGGTCAAAAGCCACAGTCTTTGCTGCGGTTCAAGGACGCAGTCATTCGGATGAAACGCCTCGCCTTTCTTGCGCAACGCCGCTTCCACAACCGGATGCCGCGCACCCTTGATCTCAAATGAAAGATCGTTCGTGACTTGCGGCCGCGTATAGTTCATCTCCGCCGCAACTTCGGCCAGACCCGCAGCAACATCCAGCCGCGCCAGCGCATTTGCGATACGCGATAGATCGCCAGACAGGGCGCACGTCTTTTCGACAAGCGCGTTAAAAACGGAAAGCTCGATCGCCAGAATCTTCTCGCCCGCCGAGAGCAGGTCGCGCTCGATCTCCGCTAGCTCGGTCGTCGTAAACCGCACGGCGTTCGCCAAAGTTTGCCGATGAATGAAGGGGTTACTCTCTCCATGCTCATCCGCCTTCGTAACCATCAACGCGTCGGCCCGGCGCGGCGGCACCTCGATGAAATAGCCCAGAACGTTATTATGCTTGATTTTCAGCGCGTCAATTTTCGCAAGTTTCTGGTATTTATTTTGCAGCGAGGCGATCACGCGGCGGCTCTCGTCGCGCAGCACGCGTAACTCGTCCAGGCGCGCATTAAAGCCCTTTTTGACGAACCCGCCGTCGCGTGTGTGCGCGGGCGGCTCGTCCACGATCGCGCGTTCGAGGTCATCAAGAAGGTGCGAAAGCCCGCCGCCGATTTCTGTCTTGGAGACAAGTTGATCGAGCGCAACAGGTCGCCCATCGGCGACCATCAAAGCGGCGCGCAGATTGATTGTTGTTGTAATCCCCACCCGGATCGCCCGCAGATCGGGCGGCGTGCCGCGCCCCGATGAAAGCCGCCCCAGCGCCCGCTCGATATCGGGCAGCAGCTTGAGCAGCGCGCGGACCTCCCGCCGAGTCTCCGGCTGCGCCGCGAAAAAGGAAACTCGGTCCAGTCTTTTTTCGATCCGCTCCACATCGAAAAGCGGCGCGGAGATCATATCCTGCAACAGCCGCGCCCCGGAACCCGTCAGAGTCCGGTCGATCGTATCGAGCAGGCTGCCCTTTTTTTCGCCCGAAAGTGTGCGCAGCAATTCAAGGTTCCGCCGCGTCGCGCCGTCCATCTCCATGAACCCGCCCGACCGCACCGACGCCAG
Source organism: uncultured Pseudobdellovibrionaceae bacterium (assembly GCA_964583335.1). Taxonomy (GTDB): domain Bacteria; phylum Pseudomonadota; class Alphaproteobacteria; order Micavibrionales; family Micavibrionaceae; genus JAGNKE01. The sequence goes on from CAZOVG010000009.1 coordinate 103,612, forward strand.
ACGCTCGATATGCGGAATTTTTCCCTTCTGCGTCCGTTCGGCATAGGCCAGCAAACATCCTGCCGCCGAAATTTCCCGTTCCCCGAACGCGCCGAGCGCATCGAGGGAGGCGACATCGAAGAATCCCTGAAGCCGTTTTTGAGATTGCGCAGGATCAAAATAGGATTGATCGAGATTTGTCAGTATTTTGGAATAAGAATTTAAAATTTGACCTGAAGAACGATCGCTAACCGCACTGGTGAGAATCTCCACCGGGTCCAATCGTTCGATCGCCGCCCCCAACGCGTCCGCCTCCACGCTCTGCGCGAAGAACGCGCCCGTCGAAAGCTCCAGCCAAGCAAGGCCGTATCGCCCGACCTCGCCGCCGGAGAGCGCGCACAGATAATTGTTCCGCCGCGCATCCAGCAGATGATCCTCGGTCAGCGTCCCGGGCGTGACCAGCCGCACGACCTCGCGCTTCACCAGAACCTTGGAAGAGGGCAGCCCCTCGCGCTTGGCCCGCGCCTTGGCCTCCTCGGGCGTTTCCGTCTGCTCGCAGATAGCGACCTTATGCCCCGCGCGGATCAGCTTGGCCAGATAAGGCTCATAGGCGTGAATGGGCACCCCGCACATGGAAATGTCGCGCCCCTGGTTCTTGCCGCGCTTGGTCAGCGCGATGTCCAGAACGGCGGCGGCGATCTCCGCATCTTCATGAAAAAGCTCGTAAAAATCGCCCATGCGGTAAAACAGAAGGCAGTCGGGATGCTCCACCTTCAGGCGGTGATACTGCGCCATCATGGGCGTCATCGGGGATTCGCCGGGAGAATCCTCGGAAGGGGTCGACTCAAGTGCGTGCGCCATAGGAAAAGTCTTACGCGATTGGCGCAATCTTGCAAACAGGAATTGGCAAAAGGGAAGAGATCGGGCGCTTAAAGCGCAGGCTGCAACTCCGCGACCGCCGTCTCAGTCGGCATGAAGTTTCCCGAGCTGTGAACGGATGCCTCGATGCTCCGCAACGCCGCCACGACGGCCTTGAGATTGGCGACCGTCATCGTATGCCGCTTCGTCCCGCTGAATTCGGGATAGGGCGACTTGCGCGAGGAGGTGGAGTTGGTGAAATCGTTGATGAAGGTCGAGAGGTGATACGCTTTGTCCTCGTCCTTGTATTTCGGATGGCTGGCCATGTAATCGCCATAGACCTTGATTTCCTGCAACTGGTCGGTCAGCTTTTCGGTAAGCTCCGCCAGAGTGCGGGCCGCTTCGCCGCCGCGCGATTTCTGCCCCATGACCTTTTCGATCTCGTCCAGCGTCGCGTGAAGCGCGCGGCACTCGCCGTAGGTGATGGAGAAAAACGGCTTCGGCAGATTGCCGTGTCCCGGGCGGCTCGCCATGGGCGGCACGCAGATGGGCGTATACAGCGCGATATACTCCGCCGGATGCCGGATGAAATCCGAGACGTTCAGCGGGGCGAGGGCGGTGCGGAGGGCTTGAAGCGAGTTTTTGAAATCTTTGTTCATGGCGCAGGTCTATCGTTAAAATATTAAGATTACACAACACTATAACAACAAACTGGTTAACCAGCTGTTAAGCTTATTGCGATAATACGGCCAATCTGAAGGAAAAAGCGTCTAGCCCGTTCCGGTCGATCCGAACCCGCCGGACCCGCGTCCGGTCTGATCGAGCGTTTCTGCGGCTTTCCAGAGAATCTGGGTATAGCGCGCCACGACCATCTGGGCGATCCGCATACCCCGGGTAACCGTAAAAGGCTCCGGCCCGTGATTGATCAGGATGACCTTGATCTCCCCCCGGTAATCCGCGTCGATCGTGCCCGGCGTATTCAAAACCGTCACCCCGTGATTGAGCGCCAGCCCGGAGCGCGGACGGATCTGCGCCTCGAACTCCGGCGGCAGGGCGATGGAAATCCCCGTAGGAACCAGAACACGCTGTCCGGGGGCGAGCACGAAATCCTCCTCGATGGCGGCCGTAAGGTCCATCCCCGCCGACTGCGCGGTGGCATAGGACGGCAACGGCAAGCCTGCCGCATGGGGCAGAGGCGTGAGCGTGACTTCGACGGGCTCGCTATTGGCGTTTGCCGGGGCGGCGTTTTTGGGAGGTGTCATGGCGTCCGAACTCCTGAGTGATGCGTTCGACCAGCCGCAGGGCAACCGCCTGCTTACTGGCCCGGGGCCATTCTTCGCTGGCCGACCGGGTGAAAATCGTAACGTGATTCTCATCCGCCCCAAACGCCTTTTCGCGCCCTTGCGCGTCCGGCCCGACCGCATTTGCGACGATCCAGTCGCAGCCCTTGCTCTTGAGCTTGGCCTTGGCGTTTTTCTCCAGATCGTCCGTCTCGGCGGCGAACCCGATCACCAGCTTGGGTCGCCCTTTTTTAAGACCCGCGATGGTCCGCAGGATGTCGGGATTTTCCGTCAGGCTGATCTCGGGCGCCGCTTTTCCGCCGGACTTTTTAATTTTTTTGGTCTGCGGTTTCGCCGCCCGCCAGTCGCTCACCGCCGCCGCGAACACGGCGATATCGGCGGGCAGGGCCTTCTCGCAAGCAGCCAGCATCTCCGCCGCGCTCTCGATATGAACGGTCTTCACCCCCGCCGGATCGGGCAGGGCGACAGGCCCGGTAATCAGGGTGACGGTCGCCCCGGCCTCCTGCAACGCGGCGGCAATGGCGTGGCCCTGTTTGCCCGACGAACGGTTGCCGATGAACCGCACCGGGTCGATGGCCTCAAAGGTCGGCCCGCTGGTGACCAGCGCCTTGAGCCCCGCCAGTTTTTTCGGAGCCAGCGCCGCCTCGATCGCCTCAAGAATCTCGGCGGGTTCGCTCATCCGCCCCCAGCCCGTCTCGCCGCAGGCCATATCGCCCGCATTCGGACCGATCTGCCGTACGCCCCGCGCACGCAAGACGCCGATATTGGCCTGTGTCGCCGGGTTGTTCCACATTTGCGGGTTCATCGCGGGCGCGATCAAAACGGGCTTGTCGGAGGCCAGCAGGACCGTGGAGGCCAGATCGTTGGCAAAACCGTTCGCCATCTTGGCGATCAAATCCGCGCTCGCGGGCGCGACGACGATCAGGTCGGCCTCGCGGCTGAGGCGGATATGCCCCATCTCCGCCTCGTCTGTCAGAGACCAGAGATCGGTATAGACTTTATGTTCCGAAAGCGCCGAGAGGCTGAGCGGCGTGACAAAATGCGCCCCGCCTTCGGTCAGGACGCAACGCACCCCCGCGCCCGCGCCGCGCAAAAGCCGGATCAGCTCCAGCGCTTTGTAAGCGGCGATGCCGCCCGAGACGATCAGCAGGATTTGTTTGCCGTGCAGAGTGCCCATGTCAATCGAACCTTGATTATTCAATACCTTACCGAATCATATACGCCCGAAGAAAAAACCGCCAACAATTAAGAAGGCCCCGCCAAAGGGGCGGGGCCGTCCTGAAATCTTACATAAACGGGCGGAAATTACTCCAGACCCAGTTCCTTCGCGGTGTCTTCCGCAGCCTTCTCGGCAGCGTCTTTCAACTCTTCGGTCGCATTCTCAAGGCCGGAAGCAGGTGCGATCTCTTCGGCAGAGTCCGCAGCCTCGGCAGCAGCATCCTTGGTCGGCTCAACAGCCTCGGCAGGTGCGATCTCGCCCTGAATGGCCGCTTCAGCAGGAGCGATCTCTCCAGCGATAGCGCCTTCGGCGGCAGCTTCAGCAGAAGGAGCGGGAGCAGCTTCATCGGAAGCACTTTTCTCGATTACCTCTTCCTCGATGGCTTCGATATCGGCGTTCATCTCGGCTTGTGCTTCGCTGGCAGGGGCCGGAGCGGCCTCAGCCTGAGCTGCGCCTTCAGGGATGCCCTTGGAGAAATCAACACCCATATCGCTTTCGCCCGCAGCCGGTTCAATTCCGGCCACACCGGGTTGACCGTCGCGCTGGCTGGAAATAGCCATGATGCCGACAAGGCCGATAGCGAGAACGGCCGTGGAATAAATAACGGATTTTGTAAAGTTGCTCATGATGCCCTTCCTGTGGAATTCTAAAAATTATGCGGTCTTCGAGGTCCGCAAACAATTGCTTCCTTATAAACGAAAGTCAATCGAAAAAGAAGAAAAATATGCAATTATGAAAAATAATTTAGGCCCTCAAACCCCGGTGAACGGCCACGATTCCCGCGCTGAAATTGCTGTATTCCGCGCGTTTGAACCCGGCCTTTTGTAATCGCAACTGAAGCTGCCTTTGGGAGGGGAACTTGCGGATACTTTCAACCAGATAACGATAACTCTCCGTGTCGTTGGCGATGACCTGCCCCAGCCTCGGAATCACGGTATCTGAGTACAGGCCGTAGAGCCGCGCCAGCCCCTCCGGCTCCACCCGGCTGAACTCAAGGCAGAAGAACCGCCCGCCGGGCCGCAAAACCCGGTAAGCCTCGGCCAGCGCGGTGTCGATATGGGTAACGTTCCGCAACCCGAACGCGATCGTATACACATCCACCGACGAATCGGGAACGGGCAGCGACTCGGCGTTCCCCGTAACCCATTGAAAATCATCGAGCCAGCCCCGGTCCAGCGCCCGGTCGCGCCCGACGGACAGCATGTTATCATTGAGATCGCAAAGCGTGATCCGCGCGCCCGGCCCGGCCTTCTGACGGATTCGAAAGGCGATGTCGCCCGTTCCCCCCGCCACGTCGAGATAATGCACCGGGCGTTCGCCCACCTTCGCCCGGGGGCGGATCATCCGCACCAGACGGTCTTTCCAGATCCGGTGAATCCCGCCCGACATCAGGTCGTTCATAAGGTCGTAGCGCCGTGCAACGCTGTCGAAAACGCCCACGACCTTTTCGGTTTTCTCATCCGGCGTGACTTTTGTCTCGCCAAACCATATGCTCTCCGGATTCTTCATCTGTCTTAGTCCCTGCGATGATGTTAGGTGTTAGCACATGAATCTGGTAAAAGCCATGGCCACGGTCGCCGGGATGACGGGCATCTCGCGCATCGCGGGCTTCGTGCGCGACATTATGACCGCCGCGATTCTGGGCGCCGGCCCGGTCGCCGACGCGTTTTTCATCGCGCTCAAGCTTCCCAACCTGTTCCGCCGCATCACCGCCGAGGGCGCCTTCAGCGTCTCCTTCGTCCCGCTCTATTCAAGTACGATTGAGGATGAAGGCGAGGAAGCCGCCGAGCGCTTCGCCGGAAACGCGTTTGCAGTCATGTTCAGCATCCTCTCGGTCTTCACCGTTCTGGCCGTGATCTTCATGCCGTACGTTTTGTACGCCATCGCGCCCGGCTTCGCGGACGACCCGATCCGCTATGAATACGCAGTCGAATTCTCAAGAGTATCGTTTCCCTATCTGCTCCTGATGTCCCTCACCGCGCTGCTGGGCGGCGTGATGAACGCGCACCATCGTTTCGCGCCGTTCGCCTTCGTGCCGACTTTGTTCAACCTCTCGCTCATCGCGGCGCTGCTCCTCAGCAGCCATTTTCCCACTCCCGGCCACGCCCTCTCATGGGGCTTGCTGGTGTCAGGATTTTTACAACTCGCCTTTCTTTGGTTTTGCATGAAGCGGGCGCGGATCAGGATCGTCATCACCCGCCCGAGGTTGGACGACAAGGTGCGCCGGGTTTTCCGCCTGATGGGGCCGGGGCTTGTGGGCGCGGGCGTGGTCCAACTCAATCTGTTTTTCGATATTATGATCGCGTCGTTTCTGGCCGAGGGCGCGATTTCCCACCTCTATTACGCCGACCGCCTGAACCAGCTTCCGCTGGGCGTCGTGGGGATCGCGGTCGGAACGGCCCTGCTGCCCATGCTTTCGCGTGCCCTCGCGCGGGCGGTGAAGGAGGGGCAGGAGAACGGCGAGGCCCGCGACCTTTTCAATCGCGCCCTTGAATATTGCCTGCTGCTCGCCTTGCCCGCCGCCGCCGCGCTGGCCGTGATCCCGCTGACCCTGATTACCGTTCTGTTCGAGCGCGGCGCGTTCACCGCCGCCGACAGCCAGACCACGGCGGCCATTCTGGCCTGCTATTCCATCGGTCTCCCGGCCTATATCGCCGCCAAGGTTTTTTCGACCGTGCACTGGGCCCGCCACGACACGAAAACCCCCGTAAAAATCTCGATCATCGGCGTATTGCTGAACATCGTGGTGGCCGTCTCTTTAGCCCCGTTCATGGGCGTCGTGGGCATCGCGCTGGCAACAGGCCTGACGGCGTGGGTCCAGTATGTCCTGCACGTACGGGCGGTGAAAATCCTGCCGCAGGCCAATCTGGACGAGCGTTTCCGCCGCAACCTTCCGCGCATCGTCGCTGCGACTTGTGCAATGGCGGCGGCCCTGTATATACTCGCCGTGCTTTTGCAGGACTGGACCTTTGGCGCCTCCTCGGCCTATAAGTTCGCGGCGCTGGCCGTGATCGTGTCCGCCGGAGGGGGGGTATACGCCGCCTCGGTCTTGGGCCTCGGCATTTTGAGCATGAACGACATTAAAAGAAACTTGAGAAGAAAAAGCGCGTAAGACCATGAGCAAACGTATCTTATCGGGCATGCAGCCCACCAGCCAACTCCACCTCGGCAATTATCTGGGCGCGCTGAAAAACTGGGTGAAGCTGCAAGAGGAGCCGGGCGCACACTGCCTGTATATGGTCGCCGACCTGCACGCCGTGACCGTGCCTTATGAAAAAAAGGACCTGGCCGGGGCCACCCGCGAGATCGCCGCCGCCTTCATCGCCGCCGGGATTAACCCCGAAAAATCCCATATCTTCGTGCAATCCAGCGTTCCCGGCCATTCCCAGCTCATGTGGATGCTGGCCACCATGGCCCAGATGGGCAAGCTCGAACGCATGACCCAATTCAAGGACAAGGCCGGAAAGAACACCGAGCGCGTCGGCCTGGGCCTGTTCGCCTATCCGGTCCTGATGGCCGCCGACATTCTGGTCTACCGCGCCACGCACGTTCCGGTCGGAGAGGACCAAAAACAGCACTTGGAACTGAGCCGCGAACTGGCCTCCACCTTCAATACCCGCTACGGCGTGGACTTCTTCCCCCAGCCCGATCCGGTCATCACCGGCCCGGCCCCGCGCGTGATGAGCCTGCGCGACGGCACCCAGAAAATGAGCAAGTCGGCGGAATCCGACATGACGCGCATCAACCTGACCGACGATGCCGACACCATCGCCAAAAAGATCAAAAAGGCCAAGACCGACGCCGGCGAGCTGCCTGAAAAGCTCGAAGACCTCTCAAATCGCCCGGAAGCCCTTAATCTCGTCACGATTTACGCGGCTCTATCGGAAAAGACGAAGGAAGATGTACTGAAATCCTTCAAGGGCCAGCAATTCTCGGCCTTTAAGCCCGCTCTCGTCGATCTGGCCGTGGAAAAACTCGGCCCCATCACCGCCCGGATGAAGGAACTGATGGATAACCCGAAACAAATCGACAAAATCCTCGCCAAGGGCAACGAAAAAGCCAATGACGAGGCGGGTCCTGTAATCTGCGAAGCCATGAAAATCATGGGCTTTTATCAGGGCTGACCGGAAATCCAAGGAGTTTTTTCCTCACCCTCCAAATTCTGAGGTGCAAAACCGCAGATTATGGTTTATTATGACGGACATATCCGCCGTAGCCCGTCTGCGGCAATACGATTGAGTTAACATATTTGGGATAGCGTTCGTTATGGTCTTCTTCAAACGGTCTTTCATTCTCGCCGCTGTTTTTTGTGTTATCGGGGTCAGCTCCGCAAAAGCCGAGATCTTCTTCGTTGAAGATCAGGTCAATCGCTTCAGCCTGACATTCCCCGATCTCTGGTCCACCACAAACAACCAGAAGCCGGACGACAAGCTGACTTTGGTTGGCCCGGGCGAGCCCGATTTTGCGACGTGCCGCGTGCGTGTGCGCGAGGATCGCCGCTTCCTTGTCTACCCGCGCAAATTTGCAGACTCGATCCAGAAGATCGCTTACAGCAGAGATTTCTGGAACAGCTATCTTGGCGAATACGACGACGTGCAAGTCGATAACTTCAACGAGCCCGGTGGTCTGGGCAAGGGCTTCGGCAGCTTCACGGAAGCGACCTACACCACAGCCGAGGGCGCGATTATGCGCAAGCGCGGCCTGATGTTCGCCTCCCTGTATCATGACCGCGCCTACATCGTGGATTGCTCGGCCGAAGCCAGCGTGTATTACAAATGGCGTCCAGCATTCATGAGTATCGTCAAATCCGTGGACTTCGAAAAGATCGTGCATGAACTGCCCAGCGGAAATTACCGCCCGTTCCTGTTGGACCCCGAAGTCGTAATCAACGGCGCCAAAAAGATCGAGACCACCCGCCACTAAGGTCTGCGCAAATTCAAAGACATAAAAGACGGCTCCCGGGAAACTGTGGAGCCGTTTTCCATCCCGAATAAATCGCGGAAATCCTCATTCCTTCCTTGTCAGAATCTTCCCCTTCGGGCATTGTCTAGCCATTGGGGAAAAGGGCCGTGCAAATATATCTTCCCATCGCCGAAATGTCCGTTCCGATCGAACTGATCGTTATCTTGGGCACGTTTGTAGGCTTCGTATCCGGTGTGTTCGGTGTCGGCGGCGGATTTCTGACGACCCCGCTCCTGATTTTCATGGGCATTCCGGCGCCCGTCGCCGTGGGTACGCAATCCTGCCAGCTCGTCGCCTCCGGCATCAGCGGCGTCATGGGCTACTGGCGGCGCGGCAACGTCGATTTCCTGATCGGCACGGTGATGCTGGTCGGCGGGATGTTCGGCTCCGTTGTCGGCATCTTCTTTTTCAGCCTCTTCCGGTATATGGGGCAGATCGATCTCATGATTTCGCTGCTTTACATCATCCTTCTGGGCAGCATCGGACTGATGATGCTCTTCGAAGGCTTCTTCACGATGATGAAGAAAAAAACCGTCCGCTCCGAATTTAATCGCCTCAAAAGTCCGCCGCTTATCGCGCGTTTGCCCTACAAGATGCGCTTCGCGCGCTCAAAACTATACATCAGTGCGCTGGTCCCCGGCGGGATAGGATTTTTCAGCGGTTTCCTCGTCTCCACGATGGGGGTCGGCGGCGGCTTCCTGCTTGTGCCCGCGATGATTTATATTCTGGGGATGCCGACGCTGCTCGTGGCCGGAACCTCCCTCTACCAGATTATTTTCACCAGCGCCTTCGCGGCGCTCATGCACGCCTCGATTAGCCAGACCGTAGACGTGATCCTGGCCTTCTGGCTGATCGCCGGAGGGGTCATCGGCGTACAACTGGGCGTACTGGTCTCCCGCCGCGTGACGGGCGCCCGCGCAAGGGTTATTCTGGCGTTGTTGGTTCTGGGCGTCTGTCTGCAACTGGGCATACAGCTCTTTATCGAGCCCGCCAACCTCTTCGAGGTCGTCATCAAATGAGAAGCGCCCGCACAGTGTTGCCCCTCTTGGTGCTTCTGACGATCTGGCCAGTGTTTGCCTATGCACAGGAAGACCCGCCCAAAAAGGTGCTCAGCATCGAACTGGCCTTCGATCACATCGACGTGACCTCCGGCTTCTCCGGGGCGCAGATCGAGGTCTTCGGCCACCGCCGCGATAGATTCACCGACGTGGCCATCGTGGTGAAGGGCCCGGAGAAAACCATCATCGTCTGGAAAAAGGCCCAGATACTGGGCGCGTGGATCAATCGTTACGGTATCCGCTACCGCCGGGTGCCGCTTTATTACGGTTATGCGCACACCGGGGGCGAGGTCTTTGAAAATCAGGAGACGATGGGCGAAATCGGCCTCGGCATAGACGGGTTGATGAAAGGCAAGGCGGACCTCAAAAACCCCGCCACCAAGACCGACGCCTATCAGGCCGCTCTGGTCAATTCCATGCGCGCCAAGAAGGTGTACCCCGAAGAGCCGCAGCAGCTCAACTTCATCAACGACTATTTCTTCCGTACGCGCTTTCTGCTGCCAGCCAGCGCCCCGACCGGAACCTACAAGATCCAGAGTTATCTCTTCAAGGACGGCAAGCTGATCGAAAGCGATACGGATACGATGAAGGTCGAACAGGTCGGCCTCAACGCCTTCGTCCACGAATCCGCGCAGGACCACGCGGTGCTCTATGGTATCGTGAGCATCCTGCTGGCGCTGGCCAGCGGCTGGTTCGTCGGGATTTTGCGCGTAAGGCCTTAAGCGGTATACTTAAAGGCATTTTTTGAAACAACAGAAGGATCAAGATATGGGCCGGAAGAAGGAGGAACAAAAGGGCGGTATTTACCTGCTGGTCGTCGATGTCACGGCGGAATTCAATGTCGCCGTCGATTACGCATCCGACTTCGCCAAGGCCAATAACGGCGAGATCGCCCTCCTGAACATCATCGAAATCGACCATATCGACCACTGGGGCAACATCGAGGGCAAGATGAAAAAGGAAATGCGCGCCCAAGCGGAAAAGATGATCTGGGAAGCCGCTGGCCGCATCACCCACCGCACCGGGCTGATCCCGATGGTCTGCATCGAGGAGGGCAAGCGCAGCGAGGCGATTCTGGAAACGATCAACCGCTACCCTGAAATCTGCATGCTGATCCTTGGCGGCGACTCGCAATCCAATAACCCCGGCCCGCTGGTCACCTACTTCGCCGGAAAGGGCCTCTCGCGCCTGCGCGTGCCTCTGATGATCGTTCCCGGCCATCTGGAAGTATGAGGCTTGAATAAGCCGCCCTAAAGGTTTAAACCTGCGCCAAATAACATAATACCGTACGAAAGAAGGTCCGCCATGTTCATCCAGACCGAACCGACCCCCAACCCGGCCACCGTCAAATTCCTGCCCGGCCAGACGGTGCTGGAAGCCGGAACGATGGATTTCGCCGGGGCCGAACAGTCCGGCCCGTCCCCGCTCGCCAAGCGCCTCTTCGGGCTTCAGGGCGTAGAGCGTGTTTTTCTGGCCCGCGAATATATTTCCGTCAGCAAGGCCGCCGACACCGATTGGAATATGCTCAAACCCATGGTTCTGGGCGTCCTGATGGATCATTTCTCGACCGGCGCCCCGGTGATCGACCCCGCCTTCGCCGCCGCCGAAGATAAGCCGACCGAAGAGGGCGACGAAATCTCCACCCAGATCCGCGAACTGATCGAAACGCGCGTCCGCCCGATGGTGGCGATGGACGGCGGCGACATCGTGTTTGAATCCTTCAAGGACGGAATCGTAACCTTGCAAATGCGCGGCGCCTGCTCCGGCTGCCCCAGCTCGACCATGACCCTCAAAAGCGGCATCGAACGCATGCTCCGCCACTATATCCCCGAAGTGACCGAAGTCCGCGCGGCCTCCGAGGACGACTGGGCATGATCAAGGCCGATACGCGCGGCCTCATTCTGGCGCTGGACACCGCCATGGGCGGCTGCGCGGTCGGAATCTATGACCCGCAGGCGCAAAAGACGCTTTCATCCCTGCAGGAGCCGATGACGACCGGACAGGCCGAACGCCTCGTGCCGATGATCGAACAGGTTCTGGAAAGCGCGGCTGTGACCTATAAAGACCTCGCTTCGGTGGCCGTCACGCGCGGCCCCGGCGCGTTTACAGGATTACGCATCGGCCTTGCAACCGCCAAGGGCCTATCGCTCGCGCTGGATATTCCGGCGGTCGGTGTGGAAACCTTCGAGGCGCTGATGGAAACGCGCAAACGCGCGGGAGCGGGGCAGGGGCCGGTCGCCATCCTCATCGAAACCAAACGCACGGATTATTACGCGCGTTTTTATGACGCCGCCGGAAATCCGGTGACGCAGGGCGCGTGCCTTTCTCTGACCGAGATCCTGAAAGAGATCGAAAAAATCGAAACGCCGGAACTGGTCGGCGACGCCGCGCAGCGTTTTCTGGTCGAGGCGAAGGAATACGGAAAAACGCAGGACTGGAACTTTACGGAAATACATATGTGCGCCCCGGAGGCGGTGGCGCTCTGCGCCCTCCGAAAAATCTCTGAAAACCCTCAGGAATCAGCCATAGACGCGCAGCCTCTCTACCTGCGAGCACCGGACGTCACCATGCCCGCGCAAACGGGAAAGATAATTTCACAGTAAACATAAAATAATCGCAAAAAATAATTCTTATTTTGCTTGCATGAATAGTCGTATTGTGGATATTTTCTACCCGGGCAAGAGCCCTTCAATAATATCAAATAAGCATACGGAAGAGTATAATGGTTGAAAATAAAGCAGAAAAACTGAACGATGCGATCGGGCGCGAGGATCTCCTCGCCATGACGACTGAGATCGTCGCGGCGTATCTCTCCAACAACACGCTGTCGGCTGGCGAAGTCCCCGCCGTGATTGAGCAGGTTTACAAAACGGTCGCCAACCTGAACACCGAAACCTCCGTTACCGCCGACCGCCCGCAACCCGCAGTGCCGATCAAGCGCTCGGTCACACCAGATTTCATCATCTGTCTGGAAGACGGCAAAAAGCTGAAAATGCTCAAACGCCACCTGAAGACCGCCTACAACATGACGCCCGAGGAATACCGCGAGCGTTGGGGTCTGCCCGCCGACTACCCGATGGTCGCTCCGAACTACGCCCGTCGCCGCAGCAAGCTGGCGAAGGATATCGGTCTCGGCACCCGTGGCCGCTAAATAGCTCTAGGATAACGCCTTGCCGCGGTCTCTGGCTGCGCGCAGGGCGCTATCGAACAACTTCTGCATCGCCGCATCACCCATCAGGATATCAAGCGCCGCCTCGGTCGTTCCGCCGGGGCTCGTAACATTCTGGCGTAATTGAGAGGCCGTAATTTCAGGCGCGGATTCCGCCAGCGCCGCACTGCCGATCACCGTCTGCCGCGCCAGCTTCATGGCCGTGTCGGGCGGTAGGCCGAGCTTCTCGCCCGCCTTGGCGAGCGTTTCAATCAGAAGGAAGACATAGGCCGGGCCGCTGCCCGAAACGGCGGTGACCGCATCCATCAGAACCTCGCTCTCAAGCCAGACGAGCATTCCCGAGCACCGCAGGAGTTTCCCAGCCGCGCTTTTCTGCTCCGCGCTCGTATGCGCATTGGCGACCGCCGCGATCACACCGCGCCCGATGGAGGCCGGGGTATTCGGCATACTCCGCACGACCGGAGTTTTTGAACCCAGAATCTCTTCGAAAACCTTGATCGGCTTGCCCGCTGCGATCGAAAGATAAAAAGTGCGCGAAAAATTATAGCCGGCCAGCTTCTGAAGCACCGCATTCAGGACTTGCGGCTTGACCGCCACGATGACGACATCGGGATCCTTATGGAATTGATCGGGAAGCTCCTTAAGGGCTTTCACTCGTGAATCGCCGGCAAAAGCTTCCGGCAGGGGGGCGGGATCGACGACGATGAAATGAGAGGCAAGCTTTTGCGACAGCCAGCGCTCAAGCAGAGCGGAACCCATCTTGCCGCACCCCAGAAGAAGCAGCGTGTCGATCGGCGTGTCGTCTGCTTCGGTCATTGGGCAGTCCTTTATCTTTTGGCTCAGGATTCTCCGGCCGTTTCCATAAGGGCCAGCGAGAGGCTCTCTGAATTGGCGGCTCCGGGCTTCGAAAGTAAATGGAAAACCGGATAGAAACGCTCGCAATGCGCCAGCGATATGTCAATAAGATCCTCGAAATACGCGTTGCTCTCGTTGAACTCGTACCCGCGCATCAGACAGGTCTGGCGGTATGAGGGAACCAGCGTCTTACGCGCGATCTCGAAATGCCCCATCCACGATTCTTCGTTCATATCCAGAACGGCCGAGGCGGCCATGCCCATATTGTCATGGCGCAGAGTCATCTCATACTCACATGAAAACTGAAGGGCGCTGAGATTTTTTTGCCAGACGAACAGGAGCTTGTAATTGCAGGAGCGCCCCTTGACCTGAACCATCAGGCAATCGTCGTCCGTGCGATCGTAGACCCAGTTCTGGTCGCACAGCAATTCTTCGACACTGTCCAGAGGATTGACGGCGCTTGACGCGCTTTCCGTTCTTCCAACCATCGCTAACTAACCCCTAACGCTTAATCTTTTTCAACAAATCCGTAACAAATAAAAACCAAATAAAATAATCTTCGGGCCTAGCCCTTCTTTTTAGCCGTCTTGGCTGTTTTAGCCTTCGGCTTGGACTTCGGTTTCTGCGTCGGCTTGACGCCCTCAAGCAGATCGATCCGCGCCTTCAAGATTTTGATCTCGGCCAGAGCGGATTCAAGCATGACTTCCAGCCGCTCGAAATCTGCGCGCGGCACAAGGTCGATGCCTTGGGCGAAGCTGTCGATTCGGCTGCGGAAGTTTTCGTTCGCCTGCTTGCCCGCCTCGCCCAGAAGGGTCGCCGCCCCTCCGGCCAAACGTGCCAGATCGTCCAGTAATTTATCCCGCGATACCATGCCGCTTCGGCCTTCATCTAAAAATCGCGCGTTAGGTAACACGCCCTGCAAAAATTTGCAAGAATAATGACCCTTTTTTGCATTTTTTACCCCCTTGTTGCTGTGCAAAAATCGCAGGCGGGACTAGGCTTGAACCCCATAAATCGCTTTAAGAACAGAGCGTTCCGTGGCACTCTCGCGCTGAGATATAAAACGCGACAATGTAAGGATAAACTCGATGGCCAAAAACGTAATTTGCCTGTGGTATGACGGCGCGGCGGAAGAGGCGGCAAATTTCTACGCCAAGACCTTCCCGGACAGCGCCGTCAAGGCGGTCCACCTCGCCCCCGGCGATTACCCGGACGGCAGCCAGGGGGATGTTCTGACGGTCGAGTTCACCGTGCTCGGCATACCCTGTCTGGGCCTCAATGGCGGCCCGATTTTCAAACACAGCGAAGCCTTCTCCTTTCAGGTCGTAACCGAAACTCAGGAGGAAACCGACCGTTACTGGAACGCGATCGTCGGTCACGGCGGGCAGGAAAGCCAGTGCGGCTGGTGCAAGGATAAATGGGGCCTGTCGTGGCAGATCACCCCGCGCGTGCTTCTGGAGGCGGTGGGTGACCCGGACCGCGCGGCGGCCAAACGCGCCTTCGAGGCGATGATGCAGATGCGGAAAATCGATATCGCCGCCATCGAGAAGGCCCGGCGCGGATAGTCCGCCCGCAAGGCGGGAAGGAAAGCACGGAGAGAGCCCGAAGAAAGGGGTTTACAAAACCCGCCTCCGGGCCGATAAAATCCCCATGGCCATCCCGTTTCCGAATATTGATCCGATCGCCTTCAGCATAGGCCCGTTCGCGGTGCGCTGGTACGCGCTCTCCTACATGGTCGGCATCCTGATCGGCTGGCGCTACGCCCTTCATCTGGCAGCAAGGGGGCAGGGGCCGGAGGGATCGGAGCCGCAAAGACCTTCCGTCTCCGACATCGACGACTTCGTGACATGGGCGGTGCTCGGAGTCGTTCTCGGCGGCCGCCTCGGTTACGTGCTTTTTTATGCGCCGGAGATATTCCTCAACAATCCGCAGGAAGTGCTGATGGTCTGGAACGGCGGCATGTCCTTCCACGGCGGGATGCTGGGCGTTTTAATTGCGATGATTTTGTTTGCGCGATCAAAGGGGATATCCTTCCTGCGCCTCTCGGATATCGTCTGCGCCTGCGCCCCCATCGGCCTGTTCTTCGGGCGTATCGCCAACTTCATCAATGGCGAACTTTATGGGCGCTTTACGGATGTTAGCTGGGGCGTGATCTTCCCCGACGGCAGCGGCCAGCCCCGCCACCCCAGCCAGCTTTACGAGGCCGCGCTGGAAGGCTTGGCCCTGATGGTCGTTCTGGCGCTGATGATCCGCCGCCCGGCAATCCGCAACCGCCCCGGCCTCGTCTCGGGTGTGTTCCTGCTGGGCTACGGCGCCTCGCGCATGTTCATCGAAAACTTCCGCGAACCGGATATCCAGATCGGCTATATCGCCGGCTTCATCACGATGGGCCAGATTCTCTGCCTGCCCATGATCCTGATCGGGATCGGCGCGATTATTTATGCGCGCAAAACCCAGCCCGCCGCACCATGACGCCGCTGGAAAAAATCCTGATCGAAAAAATCGCCGCGCACGGCCCTCTGAATATTGAGGCCTTCATGAGCCTCGCCCTCGGCCACCCCGAGCGCGGCTACTACATCACGCGCGACCCGCTGGGGCGCGGCGGCGATTTCACGACCGCCCCCGAAATCTCGCAGATGTTCGGCGAGCTGATCGGCCTGTGGTGCGCCGACCTCTGGATGCAGATTGGCCGCCCGGCGAAATTCATTCTGGCCGAGGCCGGGCCGGGCAGGGGAACTCTGATGGCCGACCTTCTGCGCGCGGGCCGCTCGGTCCCCGGCTTCATTGAGGGCGCCGAAATTCACCTGATCGAAACCAGCCCCGCCTTAAGGGAAAAACAGGCAAAGGCGCTTGAAGGATTCAAACTCCATTTCCACGATACTTTAGACGGCCTGAAAACGCCGCAGGGGCCCGTTATCCTGATCGCCAACGAGTTTCTCGATGCCCTCCCGGTCCGCCAGTTCGCATGGATCGGCGCGGCATGGAGGGAACGCGCGGTCGGGTTTACCGAAGGCGCAGGCTTTCAATATGTCTGGACCGAGCCGCCGCCGGACGCGACAAACGCGCTCCCGCAAAACCCGCAGGAGGGCGAAATCTATGAAACCGGCGCCGTCCGCGATGTGTTTGTCAAAGACGCGGCGGCCCTCACAAAACAGGGCGGCGCAGCGTTGTTCATCGACTACGGCCACACGAAATCCGCCCCCGGCGACACGCTGCAAGCGGTGAGAGATCACCGCTTCCATAACGCCTTGGAGATGATCGGGGAAGCCGACCTGACTGCCCACGTCGATTTCGAAACCGCCGCCACAGCCGCGCGTGAAGAAGGCTCTCTTATCTTCGGCCCCGTGACACAGGGGCGCTTCCTGCTTGCCCTCGGCCTTTCGGAGCGCACACAGGCGCTGATCAATGCCGTCTCCGCGCGTCTCAGGGATGGCCCGGAAGCGCAGAATGCGGTACAAGACATAAAGTCCGCCGCGCTGCGCCTCAGCGGCCCTGCGGGCATGGGTCAACTTTTCAAGGTGCTGTGCGTAAGCCATGACAAAACCCTCCGCCCGTCCGGCTTCTGAAGAGATTAAAGCCTTCACCCATGACGCGTTTTCAAAAACTCTGCCGCGCGGCGTCGCCTATGGCTTCTTCGGCCGCAAGGGCGGCGTGAGCGAAGGCGTGTTCAAGGGTCTGAATTGCGGGCAGGGCTCGAACGACGTCCCCGAAACTGTCGCAAAAAACCGCAACCTCGTGGCCGCAAAAATCGGTATCACGCCGGAAAATCTGCTCTCCCTCTATCAGGTCCACGGGAATGCCTGCATCACGGTCGAAACCCCGTGGACGCCAAAGGACAGGCCGAACGCCGACGGCATGGTCACGGACCGCCCCGGCCTTGGCCTCGGCATCCTGATCGCCGACTGCGCTCCCGTGCTGTTCCACGGCGTAAAGCCCGACGGCTCGCCCGTAATCGGCGCCGCCCACGCCGGGTGGAAGGGCGCGGTCTCGGGCGTTCTGGAGCAAACCGCCAAAACCATGATCGAACGGGGCGCGGACCCGCAAACGCTTGCGGCCTGCGTCGGCCCCTGCATCGGCCCTCAATCCTACGAGGTCTCGGCGGATTTCATTAAACCGTTCCTTGAACACGATGCGGGGGCCCAGCGGTTCTTCCGTCCCGCGCAAAAACCCGGCCATCTGATGTTCGACCTCCCGGCCTATGCCCTTTGGCGGCTTCAAAAGGCAGGCATCCGGTCCGCCTTCGATCTGGGCCGCGACACCTTCGCCGACGAGGCGAATTTCTACAGCTACCGCCGTACGACGCACCGCAAGGAAGCTGACTATGGCCGCCAGATTGCGGTGATCGCCCTGACTTTATAAGCGGCGCAATAAAAATACGGTTGATTTATCGCCCCCATAACTTATATTTCGCAGGGTTAACGGGGCGTTTTAGGGCAGATAATGGCGACAAGCATGGCCGGGTCATACACACACACCATGAAGCTGATTTCCGGTAATTCGAATCGCGGCCTGTCGGAGGCGATCTCCTCTTATCTCGATGTTCCCCTGACCCAGTGCAATATCAAGCGTTTCAACGACATGGAAGTGTTCGTGGAGATCATGGAGAACGTGCGCGGCAAGGATGCGTTCTTCATCCAGTCCACCTCCTATCCAGCGAACGACCATCTGATGGAGCTGCTGATCGCCATCGACGCGCTGAGGCGCGGATCGGCGCGGCGCATCACCGCCGTCATCCCGTATTTCGGATACGCGCGGCAGGACCGCAAGACCGGGGGCCGCACGCCCATCTCCGCCAAGCTCGTCTCCAACCTGATTACCGCCGCCGGGGCCGACCGCGTGCTGACCCTCGATCTTCATGCGGGCCAGATTCAGGGCTTCTTCGATATCCCGGTGGATAACCTGATCTCCGCGCCCGTCTTCGTGCCGCACATTAGAAAGAATTACGACGACAAGCCGCTCTGCATCGTCTCCCCCGACGTGGGCGGCGTATTCCGCGCCCGCCTGCTGGCCAAACGCCTGAATGCCGATCTGGCCATCATCGACAAGCGCCGGGAAGATGCCGGTGTGTCCGAAGTCATGAATGTCATCGGCGATGTGGACGGAAAATCCTGCATCCTCGTGGACGATATCGTCGATTCCGGCGGAACGCTCTGCAACGCCGCCGTGGCCTTGCGGGAGCAGGGCGCGACCGACGTGGCGGCCTATGTCGTGCACGGCGTCCTCTCCGGCGCGGCCGTCGATCGGGTCACCAACTCCCCCCTCGAAAAGCTGGTCATTACCGACAGCATCGCCGCCACCGAGGACATGAAAAAATCCAAGAAAATCGAGCAAATCAGCATCGCCAGCCTGATCGGGGAGGCCACCCGCCGGATCTTCGAGGAACGCTCGATTTCCGAGCTTTTCAAGTGATTTACCCAAAAAACACTTGATAAATCCTGCCATTTCAGCTTATTTAGCGCCAGTTCGTGTCCGGCACCCCTGGAGGTCGGCACGCCTTTAAATATCGAAAGGTTATTGAAATGTCTAAGAAATACGCTTTAAAAGCGGCAAATCGTGAGCGCGCAGGTAAAGGGGTCGCACGTTCATTACGCCGCGAGGGTCGAGTCCCCGCCGTTGTATACGGCGACGGGAAGGAGCCTGTTAAGATTTCCCTGCCCCTGAACGAATCCACGATGGAATACCGCCGTGGCCATATGTTCACAACCCTGTGCGATCTGGACCTCGAAGGCAAGACGCATGTTGTTCTGGCCCGGGACGTGCAGCTGCACCCCGTGACGGACTTCATCGAGCATATCGACTTCCTGCGCGTGACGCCGAAGACGAAAATTCCGGTCTGGGTGCCCGTTCACTTCATCAACCACGAAGACTCCCCCGGGATCTTCCAGAAGGGCGTTCTGAACGTCGTTCGTCACGAAGTCGAACTGATGTGCAGCGCGATGGACATTCCCGAGTCGATCGACGTGAACCTGGCCGGCAAGGACCTTGGCGATGCCGTCAAGATCAGCGACGCCAAGCTGCCCGAGGGCGTCAAGCCCGTCATCTCCAACCGCGACTTCACGATCGCAACGATTGTTGCGCCGAAGGTCGGCCCGGATGAAGATGAGACCGCCAAAGCCGCTGAAGACGCTGCCGCTGCTGCTGCCGCTCCGGCTGCTGCCGCGCCCGCGCCTGAGAAGAAGTGAAGCTTCTCGACCTGATTTTGAAAGGCGCCGGGTTCCGCAAAAACGGTCCGGCGCCTTTTTCCGACCCGCAGCAAACCTCAGGAGAAATTCCCGACATGTGGCTGTTCGCAGGACTGGGCAACCCCGGCGACAAATACCGCAACCACCGCCACAACGTGGGCTTTATGGTGGTGGACTCCATCGCCCGCAAATATGAGGGCTTCGGCCCCTTCCGCTCCAAATTCGACGGCCAGATCAGCGAGGGCAAGATCAAGGGCGAAAAGGTCGCGCTGCTTAAGCCGCAAACGTATATGAACCTCTCCGGCCAGTCGGTGGTCAAGGCCGCGCATTTCTATAAAATCCTGCCCGACCGCATCGTGGTCTTCCACGACGAGGTGGACCTGCCCTCCGGCGAGATCCGGGTGAAAAGGGGCGGCGGCAACGCCGGACACAACGGACTCAAATCGATTCAATCCTCCCTCAGCACCCCCGATTTCTGGCGCGTACGCATCGGCGTGGGCCGCCCGCCGATGGGCGGCGACGTCAGCAACCACGTGCTCGGCGATTTCTCATCAACAGACCGCGAATGGCTCGAAAAAGCGCTGGCCGATATGACGGACCGCGCCCCTGATCTTCTCTCCGGCGATCCGGCGCTGTTCGCGAAGAACCTGAAGCCGAAGACGGAAAAACCCAAAAAACCGAAACCACCAAAGGACGAAAAGGAACAGAAAGATGGGCTTTAATTGCGGGATCGTGGGCCTCCCCAACGTCGGGAAATCGACTCTCTTTAACGCGCTGACCGCGACGGCGGCGGCGCAGGCGGCGAACTTCCCTTTCTGCACGATCGAGCCGAACATCGGCCGCGTCGCCGTGCCGGATGCGCGGATGGAAAAGCTCGCCAAGATCGCGGGCTCGCAGAACATCATCCCGACGCAACTGGAATTCGTGGACATCGCGGGACTCGTAAAGGGCGCCAGCAAGGGCGAAGGGCTGGGCAACCAGTTTCTCGCCAACATCCGCGAGACCGACGCCATCATCCATGTCCTGCGCTGCTTTGAGGATGATGACGTGATCCACGTCGAAGGCTCGGTCGATCCCCTGCGCGACGAGGAGGTCATCGAGACCGAACTCATGCTCGCCGACATGGAAAGCCTCGGCAAACAGATCGCGACCATCGAGCGCCGCGCCAAATCCGGCGACAAGGAAATCAAGGGGCAGTACGAATACATGCTCCGCCTCAAGGAGGCGCTCGATCAGGGCAAGCCCGCGCGCACCGTTCCCGTCGATAACGAGGATCAGGCCCGCTGGATGAAACTCTGCCAGCTCATCACCTCCAAACCCGTGCTTTACGTTTGTAACGTCAAGGAATCAGACGCGGCGAACGGCAACGAATGGACCAAAAAGGTCGCCGAGATGGCCAAACAGAAGGGCGCGCAATATGTGGTCATCAGCGCCGCCATCGAATCCGAGATCGCCCAGCTGGAATCCGAGGAGGAAAAATCCGAATACCTCGCCTCCATGGGCCTGACGGAGCCGGGCCTGAACCGCGTCATCGGCGCGGGCCACAAGCTCCTGAACCTCCAGACCTATTTTACCTGCGGGCCGAAGGAAACCCGCGCCTGGACTGTCCGCATCGGCGCGAAGGCGCCCGAGGCGGCGGGCTGCATCCACTCCGACTTCGAGCGCGGCTTCATCCGGGCCGAGGTCATCGCCTTCGACGACTACATCGCCTGCAACGGCGAGATCGGCGCGAAGGAAAAGGGCAAGATGCGGCAGGAAGGCAAGGAATACGTCGTGAAAGACGGAGACGTCATCCTGTTCCGGTTTAACGTCTAAACCAATCTGGCTCCCTCAAGAGATTTCACGAAGTCTCATAACAGCTAAAAGCAACTGATAAAAATTGCATCTCAGCAGCCCGTGGTGGCCCTTGGACCCAAAGGTTCAAAGATATACTTGATGATGCGGGTATAAGTTTGGACGATACAGAAAATATTGTTAGAGTTAAAGGCCATAAAGGACCGTACCCAGAGGCATATCATAGATACCTATATGAGAACCCAGAAAGAGCAACGCAAGGGCTTGAACCAGGCACTCCCGAATTTAGAGAGGCTGTAGCCAAAGTTCTAGAAAGAATTGGCCGCGAGGCCAATATTACGGGTTCGCAAGTCAATATCTAGTTAACAAACCCATGAGAAAGTTTTTTAAACTGGTCGAAGATATATATATCCCAAACCGCTGGTATCCGGGAAAGATTTTAGATGTAGACAATTGGGCTTTTTCGCTTCCCCGCCCCGTTGCTCACAATCAAGCCCCTTTCGAGTTAACGATCTCACAAGATGGCGATCAGACTGACTACTCGCAAGCAGGTTCGTGCGCTGTTCATATAGGAAACGATAGGGTCGTAGAAATTTTATCAAAGTATAAGAAAGTTGAATTTTTTCCGCTTCTTATTAAAAAACCGCGATATAAAGGGAACTATCACGCAATTAAGGTTCATGAATATCTGGACTGCCTTGATGAAAGCCAGTCAGAGTTTCAAGTATTTACAGAGAATGATCCGATAAGGCCAGACCTAGCTGGACAGTATCATAGCATTATAACTATGCGCATTGATGTTCGCAAAATTTCTGACGACACTCATATTTTTCGGCTTTCGAAAGACAGAATAACCTTAATAGTAAGTGAAAATATAAAAATTGCCTTAGAAAAAGAGGACATCACAGGATGCTGGTTTATAGAGGTTTGAAGCTTTGCTTTTTTCTATTATTTAAAGAGTGTTTTTTGACCAGTTCTTGAATATCGTTAGCTTCTCTTTCTAATCCCGCACGTCTGAGACGTTGAACGGGGGCACGCCCGTTTCTTATAGCTATAGTCTGGCATTTCTGGAATGGCGTCGATCAGAAAGTTTTGGATTACCTCACTGAGCATGGAATTAGTTATGTCGTACACTGACAAAGTAAAAAGTGAAATGAGAAACCTATGGATGAACAGAGGCTTGAAGAACTGACACCGGAGGAAGCGCAGGCGTTTCTTCAAAGCTTTCTCCAGATTACACAGAAGCGCTGGGGCGAGATGGCTCCCGCCATACAGGGTGATGGAATTGCAACGGAGTATAAAGTCGAGAATCTCGAAGCTGTGTTTTTATGGGTATTTGAAAGACTTAAAACGCTTCCCAGAGAAGAAGATCCGGACGTGCCGGATTGGGTCAGGAACACGGACTCCTACAGAGAGGGATTGTTTGATTTTGATGAGCCGTCCGAGAATATGATTTTAGGCCTTAGTTACTATTTCGGAGAAACATTAGTGCGGTCATTCCCAAAATTGCACTGGACCACGGGTAATCCAGAATATTCTCATGCAAATAAACCTGTCATTTCAGGATTTAAATACGAAAAAGAAATATTTCCACACAACAACATTAGCAATATTTTTAAACGCTCAATTACACAAAAAAATATACAAAAACATCTCTCAACAATGATTAACTCGTGGCTGTCTAACATCCAGAAATAAACGCACTTTGATAGTAATTTTGGCTGACCCTCACGACCGGGTATGAATACGATCTTGTGGGAGGGGGGTGACTGAGGTAACGCTGCCGTCGGCCCCGGCGGGGTGCTGCTGGGGGAATACGATAACTCCGGCAACTTCATCCGCGAATACGTCTATGCGAACGGGGAGCCTCTGGCCCAGATTGACGCGGGCAGCCCGGAGAGTGTGCTTTATCTCCATACCGACCATCTTCTGACCGCCCGCTACGCCAGCGACGCGGGGGGCAACACGGTGTGGACATGGGATTCCGGCGCGTTCGGGGCGGAGGCCCCGACCGGATCGGCCACGGTCAACCTGCGCTTCCCCGGCCAGTATTACGACACCGAGACCGGCCTCCACTATAACTGGCACCGCTATTACGACCCTGCCACGGGCCGCTATATCACCTCCGACCCGCTCGGCCTCGCTGCAGGCCTCAACACCTACGGATACGCGGCGCAGAACCCGCTTTCCTTCCATGATCCGGATGGGCGGCTTGCGTTTTTGCCACCTCTCGGTTGGTTGGCGGGAGGAGCTATATTAGGAGGTATTTTATGGGCAATTGATGCATGGGATATTGCAAACATATGGGGCGATGTCTTCTGCGTCGCCGCCAGCAATGCCCCTGCCGGAGTCAAGCTCGCAGCTTTCGGCAGTGGGGTGGCAAGAACCGGCGCTACACTCGCAAATCCCATACCTAACAGAGTAGCCCAGGAAGCTGTTGAGCAAGTCAGTCGCGGAGCGCGCTGGGTTAAGGAGGCTATCGAGCAAGCAGGAAGAAAGGCAGATGATGCCAATCTACCAAAGCCCTCCGCTCCTGACCCGCGTGTGCAGAGTGACCCAGCAAGGGGGCGCTTTGATAATTCACATACAGGACCAAGAGGTTTTGATAAGGCAACAGAAGCTGCTAGAGAAAACGCCGGAGACTTAGGATTAAATCCAAGAACTCAAATAGATCCCGAAACAGGCACAATCATAGGTCAAACATCAGAAGATGGTTTGAGGGGATGGCGTGTTGATAATGATCATGTAAACTGGTGGGATTGGACGCAAGGCAAAAGAGGCAAAGGTGGACGGTCTGGTCACGAATTTTTCCCTCCTGAACAAGCTGGTCCGCATTCAAAATGGAAAGGATATGGAGACTGGTGGGAATAAGATCATGAGCAAAGTTTTAAACTTAAGATTCGCCTCTATATTTAGTAAAAATTTTGATCAGTATCGATTTGATTCAAGTAAAATCAAAGTTTGTATAAATAATATTGGCGGCCAAATCAGAAGCGGAAAATTAATATTAGAATCTGAAATTGATGTTAAAGATAAGTCTTCATTAGAAGAGAAAAATTGGCTTACTAATACCATTAAAACAAACAAAAAAGTCATGGTAATATGGGTAACTTATTCAGAAGCCGCGCTACTAGATTTTCATGACTTCGTAAAATTTCACGAGGATCTATGGCTTCCATCGGCTGAAGATATATGGATAATTGATCAAATAGATTACTCTTGGGTTTTAGAGTTAGATCACGAAGAAATATTTCGCTTATATAAAAAATAACCGAAACAAAAAAAGCAGCCAACCTCTTCTAGTAAAGCGTCAATTTGCGCCTTGGGTCACGGGATTCCGGCACGTTCGGGGTTGAGGCGCCGACGGGCAGCGCGACGGTCAACCTGCGCTTCCCCGGGCAGTCCCGACAAAACCGTGTATAAACCCGGGTACAAAAACAGTACGGCCCGAAATAATTGACTCACTATCAATTACTTAGA
>CAZOVG010000010.1:0-62717 GCA_964583335.1 uncultured Pseudobdellovibrionaceae bacterium
TGTCATTCCTGCGGAAGCAGGAACCTCGGGAGACTTCTCTCAGTTTGAAACACAAAGCACACGGTGCGGGCGGCGGCTCTGTCGTCATTGCGGAGAGGCCGGAGACCGACGAAGCAATCTATGCGGCGGCCTCAATGGATTGCTTCACCCGCCGGGGCGGGTTCGCAATGACGGGGTTTGCCTTGGCTGTCCTTCGGCTAAAAGCTTTAATCCCGCCATGAATCGCAAAGGCGCGAAGACGCGAAGCTTTCTTTGAAACACAACGGGCACAACGTTCACGACGCGGGCGGCGCAGCCTGTGGGTACGTAAAGTTACTCTTCCGCAACAAAGTTGACGTCTAAAGAGAATAATATTTTTTCTGCTGTTTTTAGCTCAGCTTGTGAAAGCTCTGGCGCTGTCCACGCGATAATTTTACTCGGCCACTCTCGCCCGGTTATGAACAATATTTGCCTTCCAACCAATTCTTTACCGTCCCACTCGGAAAGTATTTCAATATTGTTAAACTTGAGTCGTGTGGCCTCATTTCCGCCTTTGATAGGCCGGACAGGGAAAGACATTTCATTTCCAGAATAGAAACTGACATAAGCCTTGGAGCCTTTCTGAATAACAAAAACGTCACTTCCATCTTCAGATTTTTTATCAAGCCCCTCGAATCCCGGAGGTGCATAGTGGTACTGAATAAAGTTGTCGTTTAGCTCAAGATCCGAACCATGGCTACCTGAACGATCATCGGCAACAAGTAATCTAGGAGAAACTATGCAAAAAAAGGCTAAATATAAGAAGAAAGTAAGCTTCGCACTCATTTCTATTCTCTTAGGTTAAATTGCCGAGCGAAGCCTTAGCGAAGACAGGAATCTCAGTTCAAAGCTTGACCCAATTTTATTTTCACCGCAAAGGCGATAAGACGCCAAGGTTTTTTTGAAACACAACGGGCACAACGTTCACAACGAAAACCAGCGTCATTCACGCGAAGGCGGGAATCCGTGATGACAGTTTGACTGGATCCCCGCTTTCGCGGGGATGCTATGGGAGAGATGGCTAGAGAGACCGATGGTCATCAGGTCCCTGCTTTCAGCCTTCGCCAAGGCTTCGGCCGACACGTCGCAGGGATGACAGGGAGGGTGTGGCGCTTTGATCACTCCTCCAGCACCTGTTTTACCTTTTCGGCGAGTTGTTTGAGGGTGAAGGGTTTGGGCAGGAAGTAGATGCGTTCGCCCATGTGGTCTTTCAGGCGTTCCTCGGTATAGCCGGAGATGAAGATGATTTTCAGTTTCGGGCTGGCCTCGCGGATTTTCCGGGCGAGGGTCGGGCCGTCGATGCCGGGCATGACGACGTCGGTGATCAGGAGATCGATGTTTTTATTCTCCGCCGATTCGAAGAGGCGCAGGGCGGTGTCCCCGCTTTCGGCGGCGATGACCTTATAGCCCTTATTCGCCAGCGCGCGCTGGCTGAAGGTGCGCACCGCGTCTTCGTCCTCGACCAGAAGGATGGTCTCGGTTCCGGTCAGGTCCCTTGGTTTATCGTCGGCGGTTTCCTCGGGTTCTGCGGGCTCCTCCTCCTCGCCCTCCACGGCGCGGGGAAGGTAGATGAGGAAGGTCGTGCCCTGCCCCACCGTGCTTTCGACCTCAAGGAAGCCGCCGGACTGGCGGACGATCCCGAACACGGTCGAGAGGCCGAGGCCCGTGCCCTGCCCGACCTCTTTCGTCGTGAAGAACGGCTCGAAGATGCGGGCGAGGTTTTCGCGCGTGATGCCGTGGCCGGTGTCCGTGACCTTGATCAGCACCCATTCGCCGGGGGGCATGTCTTCGTTGTTGATCTCGCGCGGGCGGGTGTTGGTGTAGTTTTCGGTGGTGACGGTCAGGGCGCCGCCGCCCTCCATCGCGTCGCGGGCGTTGACGGCGAGGTTGATGAAGACCTGTTCCATCTGGCCCTCGTCCACCTTCACGAGGCGGAGCGCGTCGCCGTGGACCATGTTGAGTTCGATGTTGGCGCCGATCAGGCGGCGCAGGAGGTGCGAGAGCTCGGTGAGGATGTCGGTGATGTCGTGCAGGCGGGGGCGCAGGGTCTGTTGGCGCGAGAACGCCAGAAGCTGGCGGACCAGATTGGCGGCGCGGTTGGAGTTCTGCTTGATCTGCATGATGTCGCCGAAGGACGGGTCGCCGGGCTTGTGGCGGAGCAGCAGAAGATCGCAGAAGCCGATGATGGCGGTGAGCATGTTATTAAAGTCGTGCGCGACGCCCCCGGCGAGCTGGCCGATGGCCTGCATCTTCTGGGACTGGACGAATTGTTCCTCCAACGCCTTTTTCTCGGTGGCGTCGATGAAGTGGAGGACGATGCTGCGCCCCTCCTTGAAGCGGCGGGCGTGGAGCTGGGTCGAGACGGAGCGTTTCGCGCCCTTGAGCGTGACCTCCATCGTGCCCGCGATCTGCTGGCCCTTTCCGGTGCCGCCCAGCGCTTTCAGGACCGTTTCGCGGTCGTCGTCGGAGAGGAGATTGCGGAAGTCGGTGCCCTCGATCTCGGAGACGTCATAGCCGATCATTCTGGCGAATTCGCTGTTGCAATCCTCGACGAGGCCGTCCTGATTGACGAGGATGATGCCGAGCGGCGCTTCCTCGAAGAATCTGTGAAAGCGGTCTTCGGAGGCTTGCAGGGCGGTGCGCATCTCGCGCTCGGCGGTGAGGTCGTGCACGACGGCGCGGGTGCGGACGGTGCCGTCGTCCATGTGCATGATGTTGTAGTTGACGGAGGCGAGGAAGGTGCGACCCGCGTGGCCCTTCATCAGGAGTTCGACGACCTGGTTGGCGGACGGGTCGGGCGTGAGCTGATAGGGCGGCGCGTCCTGCGGCGGGGTTTCGAGGTAGGTGTGGAGGCGGCCCTGCGCGAGGAGGTAGCGGAGATCCTCGCCCAGCCAGCGGGAGAAGGTTGCGTTCGCGAACTGGAAGCGGCCCTTTTCATCGACGGAGAAGAAGCCGACGGGCGCGTTGTCGGTGAAGTCGATGAGTTTTTCGCGCTCCTCCTGCACCGCGCGTTCGGCAGTGTGGCGTTCGGTGACATTATCAACGCGCCAGTGGATGTGGCCCGCGTGCCCGGCAATCGGCTGGGCGGTGATCTGGTACCAACCTTCGAGGTCGCGGCGGTCGCAATAGAGTTCGATGGAGTCGGTCAGGCCCCGGTGGGCCTTGTCGGATACGGCGTCGAGCAGTGCGGAAGCCTTGTCGTTGCTCTCGAACATGCCGATCAGGGTCTCGTAGCCGTATTTTTTTTGAGGGCCGCAGGTTTCGGCGAATTTCTGGTTGTAGTAGAGGGTGTTGTCCACGCTGTCGGTGATGAGGCGTCCGCCGCGGCTGCCCTCCAGCACCTCCTTGAGGAGGACGAGGTCGTTTTCCTGCCGCGCCTGAAGCACCTGCGCGCGTTTGGCGGCGAAGGCGACCAGCGTGGCGGCGAGGAAGACGAAGATCGAGACAAAGACCGTGGTGCTGTCGATGCTTGCGACGTTGACGACGAAGACCATCACCACCAGATAGAGCGAGAGGATCAGAAACACCATGATGGTGTTGATGTCCTTGCTGCTCTCCGGCTGATGGCGCGCGCCGACCTTTTTGTGGTGGCGCTCGATGAAGTCCTTGTGGTCGATGGTCATTCCCGGCTCTGATCCGCCTTGTAACCTTAGTATTGCGTTTTACTCGGGAAATCATGGCATAAAGGGGGGGCCGTGAACAGCCTCGACGGGCCGAAAATTCGCGATAATCCGCCAAAAATCGTGGTTTTTGCGGGGTTATTTGAGGGGTTTTCCCTTGATTCTGTAAACATAGGAGATAACCTCCGCCACGGCCTTGAAATGCTCCTGCGGGATCATTTCGTCCACCTCGACCGTATCGAACAGGATTCGGGCGAGCGGCGGGTTTTCGACGATGATGATTTCGTGCTCTTTCGCGACTTCGCGGATGCGCAGGGCGAGATCGTCCACGCCCTTGGCCACGCAGACGGGCGCGCCCATCTCGCCGGGGTCGTATTTGAGGGCGATGGAGAAGTGGGTCGGGTTGGTGATGACCACGTCGGCGGTCGGAACGGCCTGCATCATGCGCTGCCTTGCCTTTTCGGCGCGGAGCTGGCGCAAGCGGCCCTTGACCATCGGGTCGCCCTCGGTCTGTTTGTATTCGTCTTTCAGCTCCTGTTTGGTCATGCGCATTTTCTTGAAATATTCGTGGCGCTGGTAGACGACATCCATCACGGCGATGACGAGCATCAGGACGAGGATTCCGGCCATCATCTTCATTACGAGATATTGCAGTTCCCCCATCGCGGCGGATGTTTCGAGGTCCATCAGATGTTCGAAGCGGTCGAAATAGGGATAGATGATGATGGCGCAAACCGCGCCGACCAGAACGATTTTCACGAGCCCCTTGGCAAATTCGAAAAGCGAGCGCATGGAGAACAGGCGGTGGAAACCCTTGATGGGGGAAATCTTGCTGAGGTCCGGGCGGATGACCTCGGGCGCGATCAGGGGGCCGACCTGCATGAAGGGCCCCAGAAAAGCGGCGGCCAGAAGGAGGAGCAGCGGCAGGAAGAGGATGGAGAGGACGCTCCAGCCCAGTTCGCCGAAGACAGCCGAGAGGCCGCCCGGCATGGCGGGCATGGCGTGCGGATGCTCGATGAAGGCGCGCATGAGGACCATGAGCTGTTCCATCATCGGGCCGGCCAACACGCCGATCAGAAGGGTTCCGGCCAGAAGCATGATCCAGTTGTTCATTTCGCGCGAGAGGGCGACCTGCCCGCGCTTGCGGGCGTCCTGAATCTTTTTCGGGGTGGGGTCTTCGGTTTTCTGACTGTCGTCCTGATCGTCGCCTTCGGCCATCGTTCTCTCCCCCGCCCTGTTACGGGCTTGCGGCCTCGAAGAAGACGATAAGACTGTTTTCGTAGAAGGCGACCCACGTCATGAACAGGGCCGAGCCCATGATCATCAGCAGAATGAGAGACAACAGAATCTGCACCGGGAGGGCGAGCAGGAAGACCTGTACCTGCGGCATCAGGCGGGAGAGGACGCCCATCGCCACGTAGATCAGCATGGTGAGCACGATGAAGGGCGTGGCGATCTTTACGGCCACGGCGAAGCTGGCCGCCACGGCGCGGACCATGAGTTCGGCCATGCTGCCCGTATCGGGGATCTGGCCCACGGGAAACATGGAATAGCTCTCGACCATGCCGGTGATCATGAGGTGGTGGAGGTTGGTTTCAAACAGGATCAGCACGCCCGTGACGGAGAGCAACGCCCCCATCAGGGAGCCCTGCGTCGCCAGCGAGGGGTTGAAGACCTGCGCGTTCGAGAGGCCGGATTGCATGGAGATAATCATCCCCGCCGTGTCCATCGCCGTCATAAACACGCGGGCCACCGTGCCGATCAGAAGACCGACGATGAATTCGCTCAGGATCAGGACGAACAGCATGAAGGTTTGCGGGAGCGGCGACGGGATTGAGGGCAGGACCAGCGGGAACAGCACGAAGGACAGGCCCAGCGCCATATGCAGGCGGATGCGCTCGGACACGAAGGAGTCGCCGAGGCCCGGCATGATCATCACCGTGGCGCCGATGCGCACGAAGGTCAGGATGAAGGCCAGAACGCCGGTGGCCAGAAAGGTTTCGAGTGTACCCTGCATTCCGGTTTTTCCATTTCCGCGCTAGCCGCCGATGATTTTCTGCGCCAGTTCCTGCATGAAGATCACCAGCGTGTTCATCATGAAGGGCAGGAAGAAAAAGAGGGAAAGGAAGATCGCCACGATTTTGGGCACGAAGACGAGCGTGATCTCCTGCACCTGCGTCAGGGCCTGAATCAGCGCGATGGTCACGCCGACCAGCAACCCCACCAGCAGCACGGGCAGGGAAATCTGGATGGTGATCAGCAGCGCCTCGCGCACGGTGTCGATGACTTCGGATTCCGTCATGGGGCACAGGGTAGCAGAAAGGGCGCGGGGGGGCTATTGCGCGGCGGCGGGGCGGCGGGAGTTATCCCCTTTATCTGGGGAAACAAGGCGCCTTCTCCCCTGCTCTCTCCCCCGCAAGCGGGTGAGAGGGTTTTGGATGGGGTTGTTATTCTTTAATGCTGATACTATTTAAGAACTCCCATGTCTTTGTGCGCAGGGCTTGAGCGTTAACAAAAGGCGCATCTGGCTTCACCCGACCGCTGTATGTTACCCGGATATTGCCCTTCCATTCTTCATCAGCCTGACAATCAAAGTAGTCTTTTTGGTGTTTATGGCACTCTAAAATCGAGCTATTCTCTGTGTATTCCTTACCTTCAGGTTTAATCCAATAGTAATTTGTTCCATCGAATAAAGAGCCCGGAATATCTGTGGCCTTATCCGCTTTAGCAATTTTTGATTTTATGTATTGATACTCCCAGTTGTTATTGTAAGTGCTGCTATTATAAATTTTGATCTCTTGCGGGTACCCCAAAGGAGTGCTTCCATTTTTGGGTTCGCATATTTCTTCCGGCCATTCTGCCTTTTTGCATTTTTCTATATATTCACTGTTGGTAATGGTTCGATTGTTAGGAATAGCCTCAAGTCTCAAAGTCAGCGCATTAACCGCAGCGGGTGTCTGACCGTTGTTAAAGCTCCAACAAAAATTTCTTAGAGGCTTGGGACCTCCGAACGTAAAAAAACCATTAAGATCACCCTTTTTGTTGTGACCGTTGTCTAGATGCGCCGTTACACCATATATACCCGGTGCAACAAATTTTTCTTCTGCAACTGAAAATATGATCCGCTCATGATTGCACCAGGATGGCGGGGCTCGCTTGTCCCAAAGCATGTAAATGACAGGGTAAAATACAACAAGTAGAAAAACTCCTATAGCAACGCCTCTTAGCGCCCAGAGTCGTTTTAGAGTGTACCCTTTTGATTGCCCGTAGAGTGTTGCCGCTTTAATAATTATGCCCGCAATTGCAGAGAGTGCGGCCAGACTTATGAACGCGCTTGCCATGACGCCGCCCGCGTCTTCCGGCTCAGGAATTGTAAAATATCCGTAACCAATCAAACCGAAGGTCGCGAGTGCGACAAACGCGAGAGTTCTCTTGCCCGTCACAAGCTGAATTGCCGCGAAGGGGGCGAAGATGAATCCCAATAAGAGGAGGAAAAAATTCATGGCGGAGTCAGTTTATCCGATTCCGCACAGCTATTAAATCGGCATCCGCATGATGTCCTGATAGGCGGAGACGAGGCGGTCGCGGAGGGCCACGACGGTCTGGAGGGCCAGTTCGGCTTCGGTCACGGCCTGAACGACATCCGTCACGTCGGCCTGTCCGGTTATGGCCTTGGCGGACATCTGTTCGCCCGCCTTGATCTTATCGACCGAGGTTTCGAGGGAGTTTTTGAGGAAGTCGGAGAAGCTGACGCCGCCGTCATCGCCGGGCGTTTTCGCCACGGGCGCCTTCGCGCCGATGTTCAGCGAGTTTCCGTACGCCTTCGCGGCGAGGTTGGTGTCAAACATTTTATCGGCTGGCATTGCGGGGAACTCCGAAAGTCATGTGATTTTACCCTGTCCTTACGCCCTTAGCAAATCAATCGTGCGGAGGATCATGCCGCGCGCCTGTTCGATCAGGCCGAGGTTGGCTTCGTAGGACCGCTGCGCCTCGCGCATATCCATCATCTCGATCAGCATGTTGACGTTGGGCATCTTCACGTAGCCGTTGGTGTCGGCGGCGGGATGGTCGGGCATGTATTGGAGGGTGAAGTCGGTGTTTTTATCGGTGCCGATGCGGTCGACCTTTACGGTCTGAAGGCCCGTCGCGCGGTCGATTTCGTTGGCGAAGCTTATGGTCTGGCGCTTGTAGGGGTCGTCGCCGGGCTTCTTGCCGGTGGTATCGGCGTTGGCGACGTTTTCGGCGATGACGCGGACGCGCGCGCCCTGCGCCTTCATGCCGCTGGCCGAAACCATCATTGCGCCGAACATATCCGAACTCATCTTAACTCTCCTCTACCCTTGCGGTTATCTGACGCCGAGGGCGATCTTCATCATGCCCATCTGTTTTTGATAGATGTTCAGCATGAGGTTGTAATCCATCACGTTGCGGCCCGCGCTGAGGAGTTGTTCCTCGATCACCACGGCGTTGCCGACAGGGGCGACCTCGTAGACGTGCTTTTGATTTTTCTCGCCGCCGCCGGACGCCTCGCCCGTGGGGGAGCCGATGTGGGCCGCGTCGGTCTGCGCGGGGGTTACGCCGCCCGGCGCTGCGGACACGCCCTTGAGAATCGATTCAAAATCCACGGGCTTGAGGTCGCGCGGGCGATAGCCGGGGGTGTCGGCGTTGGCGATGTTCTCGGCGATCACGCGGTGGCGCTGGCCCAGATAGTCCAGTTTCGCCCCGAGAGCCTTGAAGAGACCGATCTCTTGTCCTGACATGGTATAGTCCTTACACTCTAGTTTCACTCCGGGCCCCTTTCGGGGGGTGCCGGGGGTCACCTTCAGTGCATTGCAGGATCTGTGCCAATGACGGATTTTTTCGACGACGGCAGCGATGCGGGGGATAAAGACCCGCTAAAGCCTTTAAACGCCTCGATAATTCCGAAAAACAAGACCGCCGTGGCCCTTAAGGACGCGCAAGGCGGGAAAAAAGTGCCCCGTATCGCCGCCGCCGGGCGGGGGACGATGGCCGAGAAAATCGTTCAGCTGGCGTATGAGAACGGGATTCATGTGCGCGAAGATGGTGATTTAGCTCAGCTTTTGGCGAAAATCGAACTGGACAGCCCTATTCCGACCGAGACGTTTCCGGCGGTCGGGGAGATCCTTTCCTACGTGTACCGGGCCAACGGTCGGCGCGATCCTTTTGACACGGATGAGAAATTTAGCGAGAATAAAGCTGTAAGGGATTGAAAAAGAGTGTTTTATGACGGTTGAAGCCGGAGGCATACAGAGCTTTGAGCGCGAGATCGACGCGATCGGCCAAACGATCGCGGAGGCGATCGACACGCTGCGCGGCGGGAAGGCGCCTGTGCTGACCGGGCTCGGGGTGCGGGTCGAGACGCTTTGCCGCCGGGTGGCCAAGGTGGACGCGCCGACGGCGCAAGCGGTTCAGCCGCTGATGGCCGGGGTGATCCGGACGCTGGACGAGCTGGCGGTCGAGATCGAGCGGTATCAGGCCGATCTCGCGGCCAAGGAGGCGGGCGCATGATGGATTTCATTACACGGCGGCGCGCTTATCATATGTTACGGACAGGCCGGAATTTCAAAGGTCTGTTCAAGCTCATCAAGCCGCATGTTCTGGCGAAAGACGCCGACGCGCTTTACATCTATTCGTGTTTTACGCTGCCGGAATGGAACGAGGACGACGAGGCGTTTTTCAAACGGCGGTTCAAGTATTTGCGCTTCGCCGCGCAAGCCGGACACATTGAGGCGCTGCACGAAGTGGGGCTGATCTATCATACGGGGTTCGGCGGGGTGGAACAGGATAAGCGCAAGGCGGCGCAGATTTTCAAGGCTGCGGCGGAAAAGGGTCATCCGGCATCCATGCTTTTTTACGGGCTGGACCTTTTTTATGGATCTTGCGGGATCGAAAAGGACGAGAGTCTGGGGATCAGCTATGTCACGCAGGCGGTTGACAACGGCGTCAAAGACGCGCGGTATACGCTCAACAAGCTTTTGAAGCTTGTCGAACTCTCGAAACAGCAGAGCGCGTCATGAGCGGAGATATGATGTTTGAATTGGGGCGCATGATCGCCGCGCTGGTCCTCGTGATTGCGCTGATGGGCGGGTTCGCCCTGCTTCTCAAGAAGCTCGGGCTTTCGGGGCCGGTTTCTGTCAATACCGGGCGCAAACGGCTCAAGATCGTCGAGTCGGTTCCGTTGGACGCGCGGCGGCGGCTGGTTCTTGTTCAGTGTGACGAGGCGCAGCATCTTGTGATCCTCGGCCCCGGCGGCGAGACGGTCATCAAGACCGATATTCCGGCGAACGACCGCGCGGAGGCTTCGGCTGCCGCGCCCTGCCCCTCCCCTGTGGATGCTTCGGGCAAATCCTGAGGCTCCGCTTTTGCACCGCCCTGCCCGCGTGTAGGATTCCGGAAACGGAACCGATTCATGATTCTTTCTCGGACAGATGTTCGCCGCCTGTTTTCCCTGCGGGGCTGCTCCCGGAGAACAGCTTTTTTCGCAGCGGCGGTTATTCTGCTCGCCCTGATTTTTGCCTTGCCCGCCTTCGCGCAGGGAATCTCGATCGATTTCGGGCAGGAGGGCGACGCGACCGCCAGCGGGCGGGTCATCCAGATCGTCGCGCTGCTTACGGTGCTCTCGCTCGCGCCGTCGATCCTGATTATGATGACGTGCTTTACGCGGATCATCGTCGTGCTGTCGTTCCTGAGGACCGCCATCGGTATCCAGCAGACGCCGCCGAATACGGTCGTGATCTCGCTTGCGCTGTTTTTGACGTTTTTCATCATGACGCCCACGTTGCAGGCGGCGTACGAGTCGGGCGTCAAGCCGCTGATCGAGGAGCAGATCGACGAAGTGACCGCGTTCGAGCGGACAACCGCGCCGTTCAAGCGGTTCATGCTGGACAATACGCGGGTTAAGGATCTTGAGCTGTTCGTGGGCCTCAGCAAGGCCGGGCCGTTCGATTCCCCCGAGGCGATCCCGCTTCACATCGTCATTCCGGCCTTTATGATCTCGGAGTTGCACCGGGCGTTCGAGATCGGGTTCATGCTGTTCCTGCCGTTTTTGATCATCGACCTTGTGACGGCCTCGATCCTGATGTCCATGGGCATGATGATGCTGCCGCCCGTCACGGTCTCGTTGCCGTTCAAGATTATCTTCTTTGTTCTCGTTGATGGGTGGAGTCTTGTTGCGGGCTCTCTGATCCAGAGCTTTGATTCAGGATTAGTTCCCTAGCATAGCCCGAACCGTCAGGCCGAATAGCGAGAATCGAGCTTTGATAGCGTGACGCGGCGCCCGAGCGAATCAAGAGGACCATCACCACAAGAAATACAAAGCAGACAAAGAGCAGAAGAACCTGTGTGGCTTCCTCGTAGCGTCTTTGCTTTATGATATTTCTGGATTCTTCGGACTGTGTGATCTGCGCGAGGATTTGTTCAAGCAGGAGCTGTCTCGCATGCTCGTCCAACGCTTCGATTGCGTCCGTTTCCTGCGGGGCTTCGTGTTCGTCCTTTGCACTTTTGTCACTTTCGTTCATCGGACGCAGATCCTTGGTCAGTGCGAGTCTGGAGCCTTGGCGGCCCCTGCGGACTCGGTCGGCGGCGGGTCGGCGGCCTTGTAGGCATTGAGGAACTCCTTGAAGAGATCGACCTCGGAGACGACCGACATGAGGGTTTCGCGATCGGCCAGAACGGCGTTGCGGCGTTCGCGCGTGATGACCTCAAACTGGTGCGCCTTCGCGGTTTTGGTCATGGCTTCGCCGTATTTTTTTCGGAGGTTGGCGATGGCGATGCGGTCATTGGCAAGGTTGAGGGCAACAGCCAAATTCATAACGATCTGCGTGTCTTTTTCATCGAGCGGGGTGCCGCCAGGGGCTTGATCTTCGAGCACCTGCGTCAGGGCGTCGGCGGCCTCGGCCCAGAAGCCGGCCTGCCACGAGATATCGGCGCGCAGGCGATTGATATCGGGGTCGGGCTTCATATCCTTAAGCAGGGTCAGGGCCTGTTCCGAGCGGTTGTCCTGTGCGTAGGCGCGGGCGCGCAGGAGGGTCATTTCGTATTCGGTGTTCTCCGTTTCCGGCCCGATGGGGGCGATCTTTAGCGGGTTTTCGAGTTTGGAGAGGGTGGCGAGCGCTTTTTGCGGCTGGCGGTCGAGCAGGTAGATCACGGCGAGGCGCTTGCCGACGCGGATCAGGTCGTCGCCCTTCAGGCGGTTATTGACCTGATTTTCGAGGATGGCGGCGGCGCGGGTCAGGAGGTCGGCACGGACGAGGTGTTCGGCGAGCATGCGCGCGAGCTTGTCGCCTTCGGCCCCGGGCGGGCTGAGTTCGCTGAATTGTTCATACAGAGCCACGGCATCGAGGGCGGAGAGTTTTTCGAGGTCCGGCCCCATGAAGAGGGCGGTGAAGACCTTGCTCATGTCGGTGGTCACGCGGCGGCCGAGTTCGGTTTCGCCCGCGACCTCGGCGGCGTCGCGCATGATGGACAGGCCCTTGACGTAATCCTTTTTGCGGAAATAGGCATCGCCGAGCCAGTAATTCACCAGCGCCTCGATCTCGTCGCCGCGCCACGCATAACGGAGGCGTTCGAGCCGGTCGATGACTTTTTCGGTCGGGATCGCGCCCTCCTCGTCCAGCAGGCGGGTCACGGCGAGACCGGCCTTGACGCGGTAGAGGTCGTCGGGGCCCTTTTCCAGTTCGCGCCAGATATCGACGGCCTTTTGTTTTTGGCCCCTCTGGCGGGCGGATTCACCGCGAAGGTAGGTCAGGGCCGCGCTCATCGGCGCATCGAGGTCGGCCTTGTAATGTTCGATCAGGGCCAGCAATTCATCGGCCTGATCGATCTTGCCCGCGCGAAGCAGAACCTCGGAGAGGACCAGCGCGACGCGCCTACTGACCTGTCCGGGATATTCATAGAACGGGCCGAGGTTTGCGGGCATAACGTCGATGGCCTGCTGCCAGTCGCCGAGGTCGGCGAGCACGAAGGCCTTCCAGTAGCCTACCTCTTCGTAAGGTTTGAGTTCGGGCTTTTGGAGGTAAGCGAGGGCAACGTCGGTTTTTCCATCGAAGGCGGTCGCCATGCCGCGCAGGGCGATGAATTCCGGGTTTTTTGCGATCTCGGGCAATTCCTGCGCCGCGAAATCGAGGAAGCCCAGCGCCTCCGCTCCCATGCCGCTCAGCAGATAGGCCTTGGCGAGGGCGATGAGGTCTTCGGCTCTCGCGGCCTTGGTATATTGCGGGAGCGCGGCCAGAACGAGCGTCTTATTCTTCTCGAGAGCCTCGAAGGGAATTCTTTGCCATTCTGAAAAATTGAATATGCGCGGGCCCGATGCGACCGGGGCGCCCTTGTGAACGGGCCGTGATTCCTGTTCGAGCGCGGCGCTGCTGACCGTGCTATCGGACAGGATGGCGAGGCCGCCGGGGCGCGAAATTTCAATGCCTTGCGCGGTGATTTCGACTTCGAGGTCGTCAACCTTCGGCAGGATGGCCAACCCGACGATAGAGCGCACCATCGTGAAATCCACGAAATCCCTCTCCGGCCCGGCGAATTGTTCGGCGGATTTTACGGTGACGATTTTAAGCGCCTGTCCGGTTATGGGATCGGGGATTTCGAGAATGGCGGTCGCATCTTTGACGGGCCAGATAATCTTGCCGCCGCGCGAAAAATTGCCGCCGCGCGCGATGCGCTCCGGTTCAATGGGTTTGTCTGTTCCCTCTTGTTTATCGAGAATGATTTTCCAGGAGAGTTCTCCGCCCTTCGCCTTCGCAAAGTAGCCTTGAGGGAAGGTGGTTCTGTGCGCCTGTCCGCCCTTGATTTCCTGTCCGGTGAACGGGGCGAAGATGTGCGGCGTCTTGCTGTTTATCACGGGCACGAGGTGGCGCGATTCGTGGTCGCTCACGAACCAGAGTTCGCCGCCCCGTTCAAATACAGACACGCCTACGGATGATGTGGAGGTTACCGTCAGAACGTGCATGGAGGCCGGGTCGGCCTTGATCTGCGGCGGAGGCGGCGCGGCGGGCGCTTGAGCCTTTGGCTCGTCTTTGGTCTTGAGGACGGGCACGGGGGTTATGCCCGCTTCGTCGCGCTGGGGCTCGGGCGGTTTGGCCTCGACTTCGGGGGCTGACTTTTGCTGCGGTTTTTCTTCCGGCTTCGCAAGTGGCGGCGGTTCAGGCGCGGGCGGTGTTTGCGCCTTCGGCGGCTCGGCGGGCTGGCCGTCGATCGGCGGCGGTTTCGGGGAGGTCAGAGTTTCGGGCACCAGCGTGATGTTGAGGCCGGGGGCTTTGTTTTCAGCTTCGGGCGGCAAAGAGTGCGGCAGTTCCGCCGTTTTTACGGGTGGTTTTTCCGGCGCGGGTTCGGGCGGCTTTTCGGCAGCCTTTTCCGGTTCCGGCGGTTTTTGTTCGGGGGTTAGCGCGGCCGCATGGGCGGGCGGTTCCAGCGGCGGTACGGGCGGAACGGCTTCGGTTTTAGCGGGTTCGGGCTTGGGTTTTTTGGCCGGGACGGGAATGTCTTCGGGCTTCGCGGCGGCTAGCGTTTCAGGTTTCGGTTCGTCCTTGGGCTTTTCGGGGTTGTAGACGTCCACCACGAAACGCTTGCCCATCAGCATGAAGGCCTTCACCTTGCTGCTTTCCGGGACGATCATGGAGACGATCAGAGGATCGTTTTTCAGAACGCGGAAGCCGGTTACGTTGTCGAGCTTGGAGGGATCAAATCCGGAAAGATCAAGGCGGGCGGCCTCCTTGAAGCGAACGATCAGAAGGTCCTTCTTGCTTTCGTCGATTTCGAATTTAACCGCCCGGCCCCAATCGAAGACCACGCGCGAATACGTCTCGTGCGTCCCCGATCTCACCGCAATCTTTTGCTGGGCGAAGGATGGCCGGGGATAAGCACAAGCGAACGCGAGAGACAGGACAGAAAAGCCGAACAAAAACAATCTTTTCATGTTCATCAGGTTGCCACATGCGCTTGCAGCGGTCCAGTGGGTTCGCACAAGTCGTAAAAGTTAAGTGTGCCAAGTGTTAAGTTGCAGGAACCTGAGGCTGCGCCAGAGGATGACGGGTTAGAACCCCGATATGAATCGCGAAGGCGCGAAGACGCCAAGCTTTCCATGTCATTCCGGAGAAGGCCGGAATCTATGGTGAGGGTTTGACTGGATCCCCGCCTGCGCGGGGATGACAAGGGGGCCGGGCGGACGTTTTTCGTCATTGCGAGGAGGCCGGAGGCCGACGAAGCAATCTATCTTGCGCAACAAATGGATTGCTTCACCCGCCGGGGCGGGTTCGCAATGACGGGGTTTGCCTTGGCTGTCCTTCGGCTAAAAGCTGTAATACCGCCATGAATCGCAAAGACGCGAAGACGCTAAGCTTTCTGTGGAACACGACGATTTTAAAGTTATGTCATTCCTGCGGAAGCAGGAACCTCGGGAGACTTCTCTCAGTTTGAAACACAAAGCACACGGCGCGGGCGGCGGCTCTGTCGTCATTGCGGAGAGGCTGGAGACCGACGAAGCAATCTATGCGGTGGCCTCAATGGATTGCTTCACCCGCCGGGGCGGGTTCGCAATGACGGTTTTTGTCTCTGCTGTCATGCTGGAGAAGGCGGGAATCCCGATAGGAATCGCGAAGGCGCGAAGTTTTCTTTGAAACACAACGTTCACAACGAAAACCAGCGTCATTCACGCGAAGGCGGGAATCCGTGATGACAGTTTGACTGGATCCCCGCTTTCGCGGGGATGCATAGGAGAGATGGCTAGAGAGACCGAGGGTCATCAGGTCCCTGCTTTCAGCCTTAGCCAAGGCTTCGGCAGACACGTCGCGGGGATGACAAGGGGGGCTATTCGATTACGAGAAGCTCGCGCTCCAGGCCGTTATCGCGCAGGATCACGATGTCGATGCTGTTTCGGACGGGCGGTTGCGCCCCCTGCCCCGGCGGCGCGGCGGCGCGGGTGATAATGTCCCTTGTGTAGCCGGTTTGGCGGAAAATAAGGGCCGCGCGTACGCCATTATCCATAGATTGTTCCCATGTGGCGCCGTGGCCGATGATCTCTATGCGGTTTTTTATCCGCGCTATCGTGTCGGCCAGTATGACCATCGCGGCGCGGGTTTTTGATTCCTGCTTCGGCTCCGGCGCGGCTTGCGCCGAAGACGGCGGCGGCTCGGCCGTTCTGAGGATGTCGTCGGGCAGCGCGATCACCAGACGATCACTAAGTTGCGTTATGGAAAAATTTGTTATCGCGCGCTCCCTGAATGTCTGCTCCAGAAGGCTTTTGAGGTATGGAAGGCTGAGGGCGCGGGTCAGGTCGATCTTATCAATGCTTATCGTTTCCTGCGGGCCTGCGCGATACGGCTCCGCAAATTTCTTGGTGAACTGGCTGCTGAGCGCGGTAGAGACTTCTTCCCATTTATCCTCCTCCGGCACAGACATGGCGTAGAGCATTACAAAGAAGGTCAGCATGAGGGCGATCACATCGGTGAAGGTAATCAGCCAGAGCTTGACCTCATCCTCGTCTGGCGGCTGTTCGACCCTTTTCATATAGGCGGTTGGCCCCTCGGGGGGTTGGTTACGGGCGGCGGGTTTTTCGTCCTGATCGGCGCGGTCTTGCGAGTCCTCGTCGCCTTCGTCTTCGAAGCCATACTCATCCGACCATGTTTCCGATGACGCGGTCATTACAGGGGCGCTCCTTCGCCTTCAGAGTCGCCGGGCGGCGGTTCATAAGGTTCGTCGCGACGGAAGTAGATGTCGATGAAGCCGTTTTCACCGCGCTCCAATCCGGTTCCCATCAGCGTTCCGGGGATGCCGGCGCGTTCCAGGCTTTGCGCTATGCTGCTTACAGAGGTCAGCTTTTCCTTGAGCGCGGACGGGTTGGAGGCCGCCAGCGCCGCGGGATCATCGGGCAGCGCCATCATCATGTCCATGCGATAAGGAATTCCGGCGGATTGGGATTGCAGGAGCGCGACCAGCATCGGCAGAAATTTTCCTTTTTCCGAGCCCGTCGCGGCCCTTTCTGTCGTGTCTATGCCGATTTCGAAAGATCGGACCGGCAGGCGTATGCGCATCATGTTGCCCAAACGGTTGCGCTTTGCCTGGGCATCCGGCAGGTGACTGTTGAACAGGGATTCTATGCGTTCGAGGGTTTCCCCCTCGCCCGTGAAATTGTGGGGCACGAACTCGCTGAGCGGGGCTTCGCCCTGCTCGGTCGTTGTATTGGAAAAGGCGACAGAAAGGCTGCGCATTACAGGACGCGCCTTTGATTCTTCGAAGCCCGAGGTGCCGTTCATGATGATGAAAAACGACAGCAGCATCAGGAACAGGGACAGGGACATATACTGGTTGGCCATAGAGGTTCTGGTCATTGGTTTCCCCTGCGGAAGTCTACACCGGATCAACGCAAAAGGCGAACCGTAAACGGTCCGCCTTCGCAGTAACCCAAACTCAAAAACCCAGTGTTACGCAATTTTTACGCTTTGAAATTTAACGCAGCACACACACGAAACGCATTTAGAAATAGGTGAATTTTTTTAGTCGAATTCCGCCAGAAGCTTGTCGATGTCTTCTTGTGAGACCGCCTTATCGGGCAGTTGCGGGCCGTTCAGAAGCCGGGCGTCGCCGACGCGGGTGTCGTCGTCGCCTGTGATGTTTCCGGCGCGGTCGCCCAGCAGGGAGATGAGGCGCTCCACGCGCTCCTCGATGCTGCGCAGGGTCGTGACGACCTTTTTGATGCGCTGGCCGGTGATGTCCTGAAAGGAACAGGATTCAAAAATTTTCATGACTTCGGCGTTGATCTTGTCGGCGGCTTCGCCGGCGGCTTCGCCGCCGATTTCGCCCGCCGCGTTCTGGATGGCGTCGCAGGAATCCATGATTTCCGCCGTGGCTTGGGCCGTGGCCGCGATGACCGCGTCCAGTTCGTCGGTGGCAGTCGGGATGTCTTTGCGCTTGATGTCGCCGGGACGGGCGATGGTTATTTCCTGTTTGGATTCCTCGATGACGCGCTTGAGTTCCACAAGTTCGCTATACATCGAGTCGCGGGTCTGGCTGCTGGCCTGTTCGACCTTATCGAGCATGGTGCCGATGATCTTGACCAGTTTATCGCGCTTGGAGTTACCTTCCACCGCATTTGTGATTTGTGCCGCACTCTCGCTCATATCCGCACCTAAAAAATCTTTCAATCGTTTGCCCGTAATATTTTAAAACTCGCCGAGAACGGCGGAAATTTTGGTTTTCAGCGTTTCCGCGTTGAACGGTTTAACGATGTAGTTGTTTACGCCCGCCTGTTTCGCGGCCACGACGTTTTCCGTCTTGCTTTCCGCCGTTATCATGATGAAGGGGACGTTTTTGAAATCCGCCGTCGAGCCGCGCACCTGTTTGAGCAACTCCAGACCGGTCATGGGCTCCATATTCCAGTCGGAAATCACGAGCCCGTATTCCTTGGCCTTGATCTTCTCAAGGGCCATCGAGCCGTCGGTGGCTTCGTCCACGTTATTAAAGCCCAGCTGTTTGAGCAGGTTTTTTATGATCCTCAGCATCGTGGTGTAGTCGTCCACGATCAGGACGTTGATGTTCTTGTTTACTGCCACGGTGATCTCCTCTTCGTTCGAGTCCAACAGTGTTCTGCCGGGATTGATTATATAAGCAGTGGGAATACTGACCTTCCGTTATCGCATTATGTCCATAAAAGGTTAACGCAAGGTAAGCGCTGGAAAAAAGACGCAGAAAAAAATCGGGGCGGCGCTTTAGTTACCCGCAGGCAGCGTCGGGAGCTGTTTTTGCTGGGCGAGCATGATGGTTACGGTGCGGGCGCGTTCGGCGTTCATGGCGGCCAGAATAGGCGACATCTTGCGCTCTGACATGCGGGACATGACTTCGATCAGGATATCGAGGTCGAGCGTGTCGAATATGCGGGCGGCGTCCTTGGGCTTCATGCCTTCGTAGACCTTCACGAGGCTTTTGACGCGGGTCTGCTCCTCCTCGGATTGCTGTTTAAGGAGGCCCTCGATCTCCTCCTTCAGGCGGGTGAGCTCCTTATATTTACGGTCGAGTTCCTGTTCGGCGGCCTTCAGGAGGGCCTCGCGGGCGCGGACGTCCTTTTCCATGGTGTCGAGTTTGGCGCGGCGGGCGGCCATATCCTCAACGACTTCGCGCTTGACGTCGGAGAGGCCGATTTCGGCGTCGCCCGCGTCTTTCCATTCGGGCATCTTCGCGTTGTTATCTTCGTAGACCAGCGGTTTCTTGCCGTCCGCCGGGGAGGCTGATGTCTGTGAAGATGCGGATTTTGCATCCGCCGCGGCGCCTGTTTGGGCCGGAGCCGCCGGGTCTTTGCCGAGGGTTTCCTGCGGCGGGGGCGTTGCGGCATCCTCGGCGTAGGCGGTGCCGGAGAGGTCGCGCAGGCCCGTTACGACCTCCGCAAGTTTCAGGGAAAAGCTGAGAAACGCCACAAGGATCAGCGCGGGGAGAAGGCGGTGCGGCGCGAAGGCGGACATTACCCCTGCCCTCCGTTCGCGGCCTTGCGCTTATTTTTTTGCAGGGCGGCGTAGAGTTCACGTTCGGCCTGACTTTGCAGGGCGGCGGGGATGGGAGACTCATCCTCATCTTCCTCATCGAAGACATCCACGAAGCCCCGGCGGGCATCGGGGGCGGAGCCTTCGTCGTATTCGCGGTCGCGGATAAAGAAGGACGGGAAGGCGGCGTCGGGCGCGGATTCTTTTGGTGCGGCTTGCATCGCAGCGGGTTTGGCCTGCGGCGCGTTGGCGGGCGCCGGAACCTTTACCGCCGGGGCGGCCGTTCTTGCGGCGGCGGGGTTGATGGCGGCGGGCTTGATGGCGGCCAGGGCCGGCAAAGGCTCATCCTGCTCGTCGTCGTCCTCTTGGTGCGGGCGGCTGACGCGGGGCGCCTTATATGGGGTGCGGGCGTCGAAGCCCTCCACGATCTTGCGGTTTTTTTCGGCCAGTTCCTCAAGCCGGTTGGCCATGTTGCCGCTGGCCTCGTT
Source organism: uncultured Pseudobdellovibrionaceae bacterium (assembly GCA_964583335.1). Lineage (GTDB taxonomy): Bacteria > Pseudomonadota > Alphaproteobacteria > Micavibrionales > Micavibrionaceae > JAGNKE01. Next base: position 19,618 of record CAZOVG010000010.1, read on the forward strand.
GACCATGCGGAGTTCCTCGGTCATTTCGCGGGCGTGGCGGATCAGTTCCTCAAGGTTCTGGGCTTCCTGCGTTCCGGTATTTTTGAGGTTTTTCATCGCCTGCTCGGCCTGGCCGATGCTGGCGATCAGCTTGGCGACGACATGTTCGAAATCGTCGCGGTGTTCGCGAAAGCTGCTGAGGCTGGAATAAAGGCGCATGGCGAAGAAGATCGTCGCGCCCAGCAGGGCGACGATGAGCATGTCCAGCAAAAGTGCGAGAACGTCGATCATTAATTGTCACCCTCTTTTTCGGGTTCGATATATTTGTCGATCATCACGGCAATATTACCGCGCCGCTGTCCCACCGGGCCCCTGAACATCGGGAAGTGGCCGCAACGCATTTCAAGCTCCTCGTCGGTGCGGGTGTTGAGGAAAATCTGGTCGCCGATTTTCCAGTTCAACATCACGCCGAGCGGAACGGTGATTTCGCCCAGAATGGCCTGAATCTGAACGTCGGTTTTGTGGAGTTCCTGCGTCAGGTGGCTTTCCCAGATGGAGTCGCGCCCGAATTTTTCGCCCATGAACATCTGGAGCAGGAGTTCGCGGATCGGCTCCAGCGTCGCGTAAGGAATCAGGATCTCGGCGCGGCCTCCGCGGTCGCCCATGTCGATCCGCAGGCGGGCGAGTACGCAGGCATTGCCCCCCTGTGAGATTGTCGCGAAACGCGGGTTCGTCTCCATGCGGTCGAGGTTGAAGGTCACGGGTGAGAGCGGATCAAAGGCGGACGAGAGATCGCCCAGAATGACGTTCACCATGCGTTCGACCAGTTTGCTCTCGATCGTCGTATAGGGGCGGCCCTCCACACGGATCGAGGGGGTTCCCTTACGGCCGCCGAGCAGAACATCCACAATCGAATAAATCAGCGCGCTGTCGGTGACGAGCAGGCCGTGGTTGTCCCATTCCTCCGCCTTGAAGACGGAGAGCATGGCGGGGAGCGGGATGGAGTTCATATAATCGCCGAAGCGCACGGTGGAGACCTGATCGAGGGAGACCTCCACGTTGTCGCTGGTGAGATTTCGCAGGGTCGTGGACATCAGGCGCACGAGGCGGTCGAACACGATGTCGAGCATCGGCAGGCGTTCGTAGTTCACCATCGCCGAGTTGATGAGGGCCATGACGCCGGAGGTTTCCGCGCCGAGGCCGGTATCGTCGTCGAAGCCCAGAAGGCTGTCGATTTCCTCCTGGTTCAAGATACGCGCGTTTCCGCCTTCGGACTCGGGCGTGGGCACGCTGTCGGCGGTCTCGCCCGCGCCGCCCGAGGCATCGTCCGACATGGAGGACCACTGCTCCATCATGGCGCGTTCCTCGGGGCTCATCTGGGCCAGCTCTTCGGGGGAAACCGTGTCGCTCATGGTTCGTTCAATTCCAATCTTAAAAGGCCGCGCACCTTAACGCGCGAGAATCCATTCGGAAAATATAGCAAAAATCATTCCGGTATGAACAGGAATCAGCGATTGCGCATCCGCCGTCATTGAATCAGGATTTCCTGAAAAAGGACATCCTTGATTTTTTTCGGGGCTGCGGCCTGATTAACCCTTGAGAGAAGCTCCATCTGGAGCCGGTAAATTCCCGCCGAGCCGCGCAGGTCGCGTACACGGAGTTCACGCAGATAGGTTTGGAACTGGTCGACGACACGGGGCGTTACAGCCTGCACGGCCTCCTGATCCGCAGGATTGTCCAGTTCGAGTTGAACCGTCAGGCGCAGATAGCGCGGGGTGCCGTCCTCGCTTTCGAGGTTGACGATCATGGTCGGGATTTCGATGAACGCGCCGCCCGCCGCCTTGCCGTGACCATCGCCGCCGCCGTGGCCGTCATCTTTGGCTTCGGCTGCGTGGCCATCGCCTTCGGCCGCGTGCTCTTCGCCTTCCGCAGCCGCCGGGGCCTTACCAAGAAGGGAGTCCAGCATTCCGGTGAAATAGAGGCCCGCGCCGCCGCCCAGAAGCAGAATCACGGGCGCGGCGATCATAATGATCTTTTTCTTGCTAAAGCCGGGCTTGCCAGCCTCGGGGGCACCCTCTTCCGCGCCTTCGGCTTTATCGTCTTCGTCCGCCATAACCGGCCATCATTTCCCAAAACAGTTGAACAGGTCCGCCCGCAAACCGGGGCACGCAGAGCACAGAGGTTTGATTATACGTTACGAATCCCCGTGCGTCTAACCGCGACGGGCAAGTATCCATAGGGAATTTCATTTGAGACACGGAATATTTTTCCATATGGCTTTTCGGCCAAGCGCCTTTGTTGCGGCTTAGAGCGGGCCGGGTGAGTTCGCTCATCTTCTTGTTTTTCATGGGTTTTTGAAAGTGGCACGGTCTGTGCAACTCCCCCTTCCGAACCCGTACGCCGATTCCGGATCGGCCCGGCAAGGATGTGTAGCTATGGAAAACTCAATTTATCTCGGCCTGTCCCGGCAAATCACGCTTCAGACCAACCTGGACATCGTCGCCAACAATATCGCCAACGTGAATACCAGCGGGTATCGCGCGCAGAGCCCCATGTTCGAGGAATATCTGACGGATCCGCGCGGAAACGGCGATCCGCTGTCGTTCGTTCTGGATTACGGGCAGTTCAGCAGCACCGCGCCGGGATCGATGTCGCAGACGGGCAATTCTTTCAACGTGGCGCTCAACGGGCCGGGATTTCTGACCGTGCAGTTGCCGGACGGGACGCTGGCTTATACGCGGGACGGGGATTTTCAGAAAAACCAGCAGGGGCAGCTTTTGACCTCCAGCGGATATCCCGTTGTGGGCGCGGGCGGGCCGATCACGGTTCCGGGGGATTCCACGGAGTTTGTCGTGGATGAGCGCGGGGTGATTTCGGACCAGACGGGGCAGATCGGGCGGCTCAATGTCGTGGAGTTCGAGAATCTGCAATCGCTCAAACCCACGGGCGGCAACGCCTATACGAGCAAGGACCAGCCGGTCGAGGCGCAGAAGACGACCGTGGCGCAGGGGTTTCTTGAGGGATCGAACGTGCAGCCGGTCGTTGAGACGACGCGCATGATCAAGATTTTGCGGCAGTTCCAGAGCGTCCAGCGGATGCTGGAGGCCGAGCACGAGCGGCAGCGGACGGCGATCCAGAAGCTGACGGGCGGACAATAGGGACAATCACGGATTTTGGACTATTTATTGAAGGAGTATAGAACATGAGATCACTGGATATCGGCGCAACGGGCATGATGGCCCAGCAGACCAATGTCGATGTTATTTCCAACAACATCGCGAACATGACGACTGCCGGATACAAACGGCAGCGCGCGGCGTTCGCGGATCTGATCTATCAGAACATCAACCGTCCGGGCGCGACCTCCTCCGACGCCGGAACGACGGTGCCCTCCGGCCTGCAGCTTGGCCTCGGCGTGCGCACGGGCGCGGTTTACCGGGAACATTCGCAGGGGCCGATCGAGATCACCGAGAATGATCTCGATCTGGCGCTGGCCGGGCGCGGATTTTTTCAAGTCGAGATGCCGAACGGCGACACGGCCTATACGCGGGACGGAACGTTCCAGATCAACGAGAACGGCGAGATCGTAACGGTGCAGGGTTACCGGGTGCTGCCGGGGATCACCATTCCCGCCAACGCGACGGGCGTGGATGTCAGCGAGTCCGGCGAGGTGCAGGTTTCCATCGCCAACCAGACGGCGATCCAGAATCTGGGGCAGCTTCAGCTGGCGGATTTTATCAATCCGGCGGGGCTTGAGGCGATCGGCGGGAATTTCCTTCTGGAGACGGACGCGTCGGGCGCGCCGGTTGTGGGCAACCCCAATTCGGATAATTTCGCAGAGATCCAACAGGGTGCCCTTGAACGTTCCAACGTGGATGTGGTGTCGGAGATTACCGAGCTGATCACCGCGCAGCGGGCTTACGAGATGAATTCCAACGTCATTTCAACGAGCGACGAAATGCTTTTGACCCTTACTCAGTTGAGATAAGCGGCGAATAGTCAAAAAGGCAAGGAGAGAGGCCCATGACGACGATATCGAAAACACCCCCCAACGCTTCGGGCGCACGGCGCGTCTGGACCGTGCTGGCGATGGCCGCGCTGCTGGCCCTGCCCGTGCGGGGGTCGCTGGCGATGGGGTTGAAGGACAACGTCGTCGTCTCCGAGAACACGATCAAGCTCGGCGATATCTTCTATGGGCTGGAGGGCGATCAGGACCGGGTTCTGGGCGTCGCGCCGAGGCCGGGGCAGGATATGGTTCTGAACGCGCGGACGCTTTTGCGGATTGCTATCGCTCTGGATCTTCCGTGGCGGCCGACGAGTTCGAGCGAGCAGGTCGTGATCCGCCGCGACGCGACGGTGATCGGGCAAGGCATGATCGAGGACCATCTTAAGAAGGCGATCTTCGCGGAAGGTTACGCGGGCGATTTCTCGCTGCGGATCCCGCCGGATTACTCGCAGATCGTTCTGCCGCGCAGCGAGCCGGCCAGCCTTGAGGTTACGCAGGTTTCGCTGAACCGCTCGAAGAACACGTTCGAGGCGACCGTCTCCGCGCCATCCGCCGAAAAGCCGATTCAGAAATTTCAGGTGAGCGGAACGATCCTTCCGCTCATCACGGTTCCGGTTTTGCGGGCCAACATCCAGAACGGGCAGATCATCGACGCGGGCGATCTTGAATATGTGCAGGTGCCGGAGTCGGAGTTCATCAATGGAACGATCGTGGACGAGCAAGCCCTGATCGGCATGACACCCCGGCGGTTTGCCATCGCCGGGCGGCCCCTTCGCGCCGGAGACTTGACGGCACCGAAAATCGTTTCCCGCGGCGATCTGGTCACCGTCATTCTCGATGCCGGGGTTCTGAGCATGACCGCCAAGGGCAAGGCGCTTGAAAACGGATCGAAGGGCGATCTGATCCGCGTCGTTAATACATCGAGCAATGTGACCATCGAGGCCCTTGTGACGGGCGTCAATGAGGTGCGGGTGGCCGCGCCGTGAATGTTTTTTCTGAGTAAATCCCCACAAGAGAGAGGTGTGGTATGCGTAAGACTGAGACCATAACAACAATTCAAACGGGCCGGATGCGGGCGGCGGTCTGCGTCGCGGCGCTGGCCGTGCTGAGCGGATGCGCCACCGCCGACAAGCTCTCGAAGGTAGGGAAGGCGCCGGAGATGTCGGCCATCGCCAACCCGGTGACGCAGGACAATTACCAGCCCGTCAGCCTGCCCATGCCCGCCCCGACCAAGGTGGTGCGCGAGAAAAACTCGCTCTGGCAATCCGACCGGGTGACATTCTTCAAGGATCAGCGGGCCAAGGATATCGGCGATATCATCACGGTTCTGATCGACATCGACGACGAGGCGGAGATGGACAACAGCACCCAGCGCAGCCGTTCCGGTCAGGAAGGCGCCGGGCTGGACGCGCTGCTGGGGTACGAGCAGGCGCTGAACCGGCTTTTGCCCGAGGCGGTGAACAACACCAATCTGGCGCAGGCGGACTCGTCGTCATCATATTCCGGAAAAGGCGCGATCGAGCGTGAGGATAAGATCGAGATGCGCATGGCCGCCCTGATCACGCAGGTTCTGCCGAACGGGAACATGGTCATTCACGGCAAGCAGGAAGTGCTGGTCAATTTCGAGAAGCGTATTCTGGCGGTTGACGGGGTGATCCGGCCCGAGGATATCAGCGTGCAGAACACCGTGCAGTACGACCAGATCGCCGAGGCGCGCGTGGTTTACGGCGGCGAGGGCCAGATCACGGACGTGCAGCAGCCGCGCTACGGCCAGCAGGTTTATGACGTGATCTTCCCGTTCTAAAAAGCGTTTGACCTGAACGGCGTTGCCTCCTCGCGCCCAACATGGGGGGTGAATAGCGAAGGCGCGAAGCTTTCCCTGAAGCAAAGCGAGTCCGTGATTTATCTTTTTGTCATTCCTGCGCAAGCAGGAACCTCAGGGGACCTCTCTTAATTTTGAAACACAACGGGCACAACGCGGGCGGTGGGCTTGTCCGTCAGCAGATCCCTGCTTTCGCAGGGATGACAAATGGGGGGGCGGGCGGCGACAGTTTGTCATTGCGAGAAGGCCGGAGTCCACGGTTGCCCTTGGCTGGATCCCCGCCTACGCGGGGATGCCCTCCTTTTTATGCATCAAACCGAGAAGCATCCCCGTGGAAACGGGCATCCAGAGATCGTCCCTAACCTAGATCCTTCGCTGCGCTCAGGATGACAGGGCGCGGGGATTACAAATCAGTCCATAGCCATCAGGTCCCTGCTTACGCAGGGATGACAAAAGGCGGCGCAGGGATGACAAGAACGGGGGATCGGGGGAGGATCACTCGTCGCGTTTGGTGCGCTCCAAGCGCTCGTGGCGTTCCTGGGCTTCCAGCGAGAGGGTCGCGATGGGGCGGGCCTTGAGCCTTGCGACGGAGATCGGTTCCCCGGTCTCTTCGCAGTAGCCGTATTCGCCGAGGTCGATGGATTCCAGCGCGGAGTTGATCTTGCTGATCAGCTTGCGTTCGCGGTCGCGGGTGCGCAGCTCCAGCGCGTGGTCGGTTTCGGCGGAGGCACGGTCGGCCATGTCAGGCTTTTGCAATTCGGTGCCCTGCAGGGTTTGCTGGATCGTGTGCTCGGATTCCTTGAGCAATTCGGTGCGCCACGCGATGAGCTTCTGGCGGAAATATTCCAGCATTACGGGGTTCATAAAGCCGTTCTTGTCTTTTTCCGGGTCGTATTTCGGAGGAACGGTTATTGCGTTTGATGCCTTCATGTCTCTGGTTATCCCTTATCCGTCAAATTTGGACACGATCACTTTAAAAACTGAAAATTTATAAGGGGAACAAAGGTTAAAGACAAGAAAATAAGCCTAAGCCGCTGCAATGGCCGGGGGAGCAAAGGCATAAAGTGAGAAAAATCAGCCAAATCCGGGGATTTTAGCCATTCATGGCGACGCGCATTTTGGCCAGCTCGACCTGGGCCCGCAGGTCGATTTCATCCATGATGTCGGTCAGTTTGGGGTCTTGAATCTTTTCGCGGTGGGAAGCCACGACATCGGCAATGTCGATCATATGGCCGACGGTCAGGTCGCCGGTCAGCATGGCCACGCGGATTTTCTCCAGCCCCTCTATGATTTTGTCGGAGCGTTCGCGCATGCGGCCCCGGGCGGCGCGTTCGGTGGGGTCCTCGGCCGCCTGAACGGAGAGAAGCGAATCGACGTTGGTGATGGCCCGGGCGGTCGAGACCGCCGAGGTCTCCTGCCCCGATTTTATGTACTGGCTGAAATCCACGCCGTCGGAGCCGGAGGCCGACGATTTCTTGGAGGATGACGCGGACTGCGATTTTTTTGGACCTTCAACCTTCATGGTTTTACCTTTTACGTTTGCGGGGTCCCCATCGTTCAAGTTTACGCCTTCGCGGGCGGGCTTTGCAAGCGGGCAAGAATTGCCCAGTCGGCTGAGGGGGTTGGACAAAAGCGCCCTGTGAGCGGTTTTTGCAAAAATCCCGCCGTCTCAAATTTTAGCAAAAACCGGACGATCGGGAGGTTTGGAAACTGGCACAGGTTTCGCAAGGAGACTCCCGGACGATTGTGTTTTCTGATTACGGAAATACGATCCTCCACGGGAGCGAGAGAGGCCCCGAACGGACAAACGGCCACCGCGCGAGCGGGAGCCCTGCAGCGTAGAAGGGTGTTATGCTCAAGACGGTCAGACAGAGAGATTTTGGTGCGGGGGGTCGGTTCCTCCCCTCCTCCGCACAGGATCAAAAGGACGGGCGAAGCCGCCGCCGGTTCGGGATGCTTTGCGTCCTGACGGTGGCGGCCGCGCTTTTTGCGTCGTCCGCCGGTCCCGCATGGGCGAAGACCTCGCGGATCAAGGATATCGTGGATGTCGAGGGCGTACGGGAAAACCAGTTGGTCGGATACGGTCTGGTCGTCGGGCTCAACGGCACGGGGGACGGGCTGAACAATTCGCCGTTCACGGAGCAGAGCCTGATCGCCATGCTTGAGCGGTTGGGCGTGAACGTGCGCGGACAGAACCTGAATACCAAAAACGTCGCGGCGGTGATGGTCACGGCCACCCTGCCCCCCTTCACCAATCAGGGTTCGCGGGTGGACGTGAACGTCTCGGCGCTGGGCGACACCAAGAGCCTTCAGGGCGGGACGCTTCTGGTGACGCCGCTGATCGCCGCCGACGGGGAAGTCTATGCCGTCGCGCAGGGCGAGGTGAACGTGTCGGGCTTTTCCGCCGAGGGTGAGGCCGCGAGCGTGACGCAGAACGTGCCGACCGCCGGGCGGATCCCCTCCGGCGCGATCGTGGAGAAGGAAATCGCGTTCCAACTGGCCGAGATGCAGGAAGTGCGGCTGGCGCTGCGCAACCCCGACTTCACCACGTCGCGGCGCATCGCGCAGGCGATCAACGGATTTACGGGCAGCACGCTGGCGGTCGCGGAGAATTCCTCCAGCGTCCTGATCAAGCGGCCCATGGATTATCAAGGGTCGATCGTCGATCTGGTCACGGATATCGAGCTTTTGCCCGTGCAGCCGGACCAGCCCGCGAAGGTCGTCATCAGCGAGCGTTCGGGCGTCGTGGTCATGGGCGCGGATGTGCGGGTGAGTTCGGTGGCGATCGCGCAGGGCAATCTGACGCTCAAGATCACGGAAACGCCGCAAGTCTCGCAGGCCAACCCGTTCGCGGACCAAGGGCAGACCGTGGTCGTGCCGCGCACGGACGTTTCGGCCAACACGGGCGAGGACGTGAAGCTCGCGGTTCTGGATTCCGGCGTGACGTTGCAGGACCTTGTGACCAGCCTCAACAAGCTGGGCGTCAAGCCGCGCGACATCATCACCATTCTTCAGGCCATCAAGACCGCCGGCGCGTTGCAGGCGGAGATCGAGGTGATGTGATGATCAATTCCGTCGCGCCCGGCACAGAACTGACGATGATGCAGCTTTCGCAAACGGACGGGCTGCGCGTGACCGAGCGGCTGGCCGCCACGCGGAACACGAAGAAGATCGAGGAGGCCGCGCAGGAGTTCGAGGCCGTGTTCGTCACCGAGATGATGAAGCCGATGTTCGAGGGGCTTTCGACCGACGGGATGTTCGGCGGCGGCAAGGGCGAAGAAGTTTTCCAAGGGTTCCTGTTGCAGGAATACGGGCGGAACGTGGTCAAGGCGGGCGGATACGGGCTTTCGGCCGCCGTGAAGGCCCAATTGATCCGGCAGCAGGAGGCGCAGAGCCCCGGCGGCGCAGGACAGTGATTGTGATCTTTTTGTGAGAGAGAAGGACGAGTGAGATGACTAAAAAACCGATGAAGAAAGCAGAACCCGAGACCGGCCCCCTGCCCCGCGACCCGGCGGCGGCGTTGCGCGAGTTGATCCGCCTGACCAAGGCGCTGCGCGACATGGCGGAGCAGGAGACGCAGGCGCTGGTGACCAACAATATGCTGCCGTTTGCATTTTTGCAGATGGACAAGGAAAAGCTGGCGCAGCGTTATCAGGACGCCGCCGAGGCGTTCCGCCTGCGGCTTGAAGAGTTTCGCGGATCGGACCCCGCGCTTTTGAAGCAGCTTGAGACGCTTCAGAACGAATTGCGGGAGAAGAGCGAGGCCAACAACGTGATGGTGGATCAGATCCGCCGCCGTTCGCAGGCCAGCACGATGGAGAGTCTGTTCATCGCGCAGGAGCTGGGGCAGCGCGTCGAGTGGCCCGGTAAGGCGCCGCGCGGCGAAACGCAACAAGAGAGGGTTTAAGAGATGACAAACCACACGGCAGCCCATGAGTCCGGCGCATCCAAGCCGATCAATGAAGCTCTTCGCGAGATGATTACGGTCGCGCAGGCGCTGCAATCGGTTTACGAGGAAGAAACGCGCATTCTTAAATCCACCGACGGTAAGGCGTTCCTTGAATTTCAGGAACGCAAGTCGGAGGCCGCGCGCGCCTATCAGGCCGCGATCAGCACGTTGATCCTGCGCAAGGAGGAAGTGAAAACCGCCGACCCCGCGCTGCGCGAGGAGTTGCGCGCGACGCAGAGCCATTTCTCCAAGGTCATTCAGGTGAATCTGGAGCAGCTCAACCGGATGCGCAAATGCACGGACCGGCTGGGGCAGACCATCCGCAACGCGGCGATCCGCGCGGCGCAGGAAAAGAGCACGTTCAGCTATGGCGATAACGGCCGGTTGAACACCTCTTCCAACAGTCTCCGGGTTTCAACGGGCGTAAGCGAAACGGCCTAACACGGTACAAACGAGATGAACACAGACGCGCTTTTCAGTTTTACGACACTCCAGAAGGATTTGCCCCAGCCCGCCAACGATCTGGCGACCAAGGCGAAGGTGCAGACGCGAAAAGCGAGCGAAACGGATTCCGCCGCCAAGGCGCAGGGCAAGACCCTTCGCGCCAAGGATAACGAGGACCGGACGGAGCAGAAAAGCTTCGACGATTATATCTCGGACACCAAGGGCGAGGCTGGGCAAAAAACCGCGCAGAGCGAGAGCGCCCCCGCCGCCTCCACGTTTTCACAGCTTCAGGATTTGCGCGATCTTCTGGCTAACCTGCTTGAGGATCTGAAGGACGGCGACCCGTCGAACGATCAGGCCGCCATCGCGGCGTTCTCGGACGCAAGCGACGAACGAAGCCCGGAAGATGTTCTGCTTTCGCTGATCACTGGCGAGCAACGGTTGGGCGAAACCGGCGAGAACCAAAACGGCTTGACTGAGAATTCACGCGGGCTTTTCCTTACGCAGACCGCCTTGCAAACACCGAAGCAGGATAACGGAAGCGACGTCGCCCCTCAGGGGTTGCTGAATCTTTTAAACACGCCGGGTGCGCGTGAGGGACTTCAGGCTCTAGCCGATTTTCTGAGCCGGGACGATCTGAGCGCCATCGACGGGCTGACGCCGGAAATTCTGACGCAGTTGCAGCAGGACGTGGAGACGGCGCTTGAGGAAGACCGGAATTTCGATTCCTTCGCCGCGCTCAACGACATTCTGACGCGGATCGTCAAGCTTATTGAGCCGGAAAAGACCGGGACAACCGTTCAAGCGCAGGCCGAGACGGCGGATACGCCGGAGATCGGACACACCAAGAACGCACGGTTCGAGGGGCGTTACGATCTGGACCGTTTCGGGCAGACGGGCGAGAGCCTGCCCGAGGATACGGCCTATGATTTCAAGGCCGCTCTGCGGGCCGCGCAGGCCGTTCATACGCCCGCCGATCAGGGCGCGCTTAAGGCCACCGTTTCCTCCCCTGCCCTCATGCTGGCGCTGGGCGCCGAGGGCGGATTGTTCGCGCAAGCCGAGGGCGGATTTATTCCGCCCGCCAATGCGGGAAGCGCCGCCGTGGTCACCACGCCTTCGCTGACCGGGCCGAGCCTGACCAGCCCCTCTTTGCACGCTTCCAGCGCCGCGCAGCCGCACCCAGCCGTGCAGACCGTGGCCGCGACCATTCAGAAGGCCGGCGCCGAGAAGCTGGATACGCGCATCACCCTGCAACTCGATCCGCCCGAACTGGGCCGCGTCGAGGTGAAGATGAGCGTCAACAAGGACAATGCCGCGAAGGTGGTTCTAACCATCGAGAAGCCGGAGACGTTCGCGATGTTGCAACGGGACGCGCATGCGCTTGAGCGGGCGCTGGCCGATGCCGGATTGTCGCCGGACGGATCGGGGCTTGAGTTTTCTCTGGCCGACGAGGGTTACGCCTTTGGCCGAGAGGACGGGCAAGGCGGCGGGCCGGGCAAAGGATATTCCGCGAACGGCGCGGAGGACGAACAGAGCGTGATTATCGCCAGCTCTATGGGCTGGAGCGTCAACCCGGTCACCGGGCGGATGCAGTATGACGCGCTCGTGTAACGATTTTTAGGAGGATTTAACCATGGCCAGCGATGTTACCGTTACCAAAGCCGCCACGGCGCAGCAGAGAACGCTGAACGCCAGCGCGCAACTGGCAGAGGATTTTGACGACTTCCTGCGGCTTCTGACCACGCAGTTGCAGAATCAGGATCCCCTGTCGCCTATGGATACGAACGAATTTACCAGCCAGTTGGTGCAGTTCGCGGGCGTGGAGCAGCAGATCAACTCGAACCAGAAGCTGAACGATCTGGTCGCGCTGGGCCTTGGCACGTCGTTCTCAAGCGCCCTGGGGTATGTCGGGCTGGATGTCAGCTATCTCAGTTCGGAGCTGAATTACGACGGAACCACGCCGGTCAAGATCAACTACGCGATCGAGGGCGTGTCGAAGGAGGCCAACGTCAATATCTATGGCGAGGACGGCGAACTGGTCTTCACGCAGCAGATTAACGGCAATGACGGCGTGGATTCCTTTACGTGGACGGGGGCGCACAAGGGCGGCGGGACCGTCGAGCCCGGAACATACACCGTGCGGATCGACGCGATCGACTCCAGCGACAAGCCGCTCAAAACGTCAACGGTCGTGACCGGAAACGTGCGCGGAATCGAGACGCAGAACGGCCAGACGTTCCTTCTGATCGGCGAGCGGGCGGTCGCGATCGGCAGCGTGATCAACGTCAGCAAACCGCAAGCCGCCAGCTGAGACAGGATACAGATTATGAATTTCAACTTTAAACAGATCAAACCAGCGTAAGGAGAACTCACATGGGACTTTTCGGAGCATTGTTCACAGGGGTTTCAGCCCTGTCTGCGCAGTCGCAGAAGACGGCGATCATCTCCAACAACATCGCCAACGTCAACACGAACGGGTTCAAGCGTTCTGAAGCTTCGTTCTTCAGCCTTGTGACGACCTCGACCAACACCTCGCGGTATTCGCCGGGTACAGTCACGGTGAACCGGATCCAGCGCGTTTCGCAGCAGGGGCCGATCTCGCAGTCGGAATCCTCGACGGACGCGTCGGTATCGGGCAAGGGGTTCTTCGCGGTCAAGCGGGACTCGCTGGATAGCGCGCTGACGGAATTCCTCTATACGCGGAACGGGCAGTTCAGCGAGGACTCGCAAGGGTTCTTGAGAAACTCCGCCGGGTTCTTCCTTTACGGGTGGCCGCTGGACGTGAACGGCGCCCTGCCCGCCAACCAAGGGGACCTGGACTCGCTGGTGCCGATCGACGTCGCGTTTTTGGGCGGATTGACGCGCCCGACCACGACGGCGGAGTTGGCCGTGAACCTTGACGCCGCAGAAACGGACGTGAGCTTCGCCGCCGTTCTGGCCGGGCAGCCGGACTTCTCCCGGGGCCTCACGGTTTACGACACGCTCGGGAACCCGCAAAACCTGACGTTCCAGTTCACGAAGACCTACGGCCCGCAGGCGGCCGCGATTTCCACCCTGGCCAACCAGACGGCGGCCACGAACCTGATTACCAATCTGGGTATGACGGACGGCAACCGGTTCACGGTCAATGACGGCACAACGACCATCACGCTTGAGATCAATGACGGCGGCGCGGTCGGCGGCGGCGCGACAGGCGTTGAGACAGTGGGCGACATCATCAACGCGATCAATGCGGGGCTGACGGATGCTACGGCCTTCATCGGGAATAACGGCGAGATCGTCATTCAGCACAATAATTTTGAAACCGGCACAGAGACCCTGACCCTCGCCAACACGGTGGGCACGCCTTTGGCCGAACTGGGCTTTACCGCCGGCGCGTTCGTCTCCGACGATATCGGCACCTCGGGCAACTATTCGAACGGCCTGCCCACTGACACGCCGCCTTACAGCGGCGGCGAGTTTCCCGCCGTGCAGTTTCTTCCGGGCGACCCCCTCTATAACCCACGCGGTTGGTGGCAGATGCGGATCATGGACCCGAACAATAACTCGCTTTCGGTCGGGCTTATAAATTTCAACGGGGACGGGACGCTCAACGCCCTGCCCGACAATGAGGGGAATATCGACATTGAGCTTTCCAACATTAACTGGGGCAACGGTTCGGAGTTGCAAAACATCGACATCAACGTGTCCAGCTTCAGCCAGTTTTCAAGCGATTACACGGTTCTGTTCTCCGATCAGAACGGTGCGGAGCTGGGCTTGCGGACCGGGGTGCAGATCGACCGGGAAGGCTTCGTGATCGCCCAGTTCTCGAACGGCGCGACCACGCGGCTTTACAAGCTGCCGCTCGTGACGTTCGCCAACCCGAACGGGCTGCGCGAGGTTTCGGGGACGGCCTATACGGAGACGGAAGATTCCGGGGAGGAAAACCTGCGCGAGGCCGGAACGGGCGGCGCGGGCTTCCTTGAGCCCTCCACGCTTGAAAACTCCAACGTGGACCTTGCGGACGAGTTCGCGCAGCTGATCGTCGCGCAGCGGGCCTATTCCGCCGGTACGAAGGTCATCAACACCGTGGACCAGATGACGCAGGAACTCCTGCAGCTGCGGTAAGCGCGAGTTTAAGGGTTAAGCCTTCCGGGTGGATCCCCGCGTTCGCGGGGATGCCTCAGGAGACGATGAAATAAGGGAACCGTTTTCCGGCGACGAGATTTTCGTCCCTGACCACCGGATTTCACGGTTTCCACGATGCGGAGCGGATTCGCCCAGAACGGGCGGCCCTTTCGCAGGCTGGACGCACCGGGGCTCTCTCTCCAACGGTCTTGTGACCCTCCCGGTGCGTCCTTTTTTTTATTCTTATCGTACCCGCCTGATCTCCTTACACCCAATCTGTCAAACCTACTTTTCCCCTTACGCTTGCATGAATTTTCTCATTTCATACTAAAAGTTGTTGCCAAAAGCCCTTGATTTATGAGAATAATTTTCTTTTGCACTTTCTCTTATTTTAGAAATTATATTGCAGAGCAGCAATTAATAACCCGCGCCAAAGAGGCGCCTTTTTTTATAAAGATCGATTGTCATGAGTGTTTTTTTGAGTGTTTTCAAGACTTACAGGTTTGAAGCCTGTCTTCTGGCCGGGTTGCTGGCCCTTAATTTCGCGCTGCTGGCCGGGCATATGGCCGATGCGTTCAGCCACCTTGGGGAGCCTGCGGCCATTCGCACCCCCAGCCCGTGGAACCTTTCGACCGAATGGGGCATTCCCGAGATTTTTGAATATCTTCTGACCGCTCTTTGCTGCGTTATGGCCGCGCGGCTGTGGCGCATGACGCAGGCTGGAACTTACGGTTTCTTTGCGCTGGTCTATTTCGCGGCGCTGGCGGACAACGCCTTTTCCCTGCATGAGGGGGCCGGGCACGCGCTGGAGGCGTTCGGGCTGGCGGATCATTTCGGGCAGTTTATCGTGCTGTCGGTTTTCGGGCTGATCATGCTTCTGGCGTTTTTAAAGGCTTTCAAGGGCGTGCCGGACACCGAACGCACGGCGAGCCTTTTGTTGTGCGGGTTGTTCGCGGGGCTGGCGTTTTTCTCGGTCGGGCTCGATGTTCTGCATGTTCCGGTCGTCGTCGAGGATGGCGGCGAGCTTGTCATGCTGAGCCTTCATACCGTGTTTCTCAAGGGGCTGAGCCGGGTGCGGGGCCTGAGCCTCTCCGAAGCGCGGGCGGATGAAGGCTGGAGCGAGGCGGTTTAAAGCCCCCCCCCTTAAAGGTAATGCCTTTTACTTCTTTTCTTCTACCGGAACAGGATCTGAATTCTTTTCTTTTATGGCTTTATTTAGCAGCTTGCGTGCCAATATAAAAAAGTCCTTTTCTTCACCTTGCTGCAGGTTACTTAGGTCAATTTTTTGCACCCAAATTTTAGCCTGTTCAAATTCGCCGATTCTTCTGTAAAGCTCAGGTATTGTGAAACTTAAAAACCAATAGTTTTGATCTTGTATTTTTGTGGTTTTTAGTTCTTCCTTTGCAGCCTCGATCGCTTCGGTAGCATATTTTTTATACTTTTCAGAATTACCACAGGAGTGAGCTTCCCATGTGGCCTTTAAAAGAACCCCCCAGAGATCAACTTTAGGATCCTTAAGCTCCTTTGAAATTTTTGCAAACAAGTAGTAGCTAGTGTTCTTTTCTTTGAAGGTGTTTTTGTAATCTTGTGTTTCGATAATCACTTTAATTTTACTTATTTCCTCGTCGGTGAAGTCCCTCTTGTACAACACGAAACCGTTCGAGGGGCATACAGGCAGAGGTATCGCTAAATCCATATAAGATATTGGCTTAAAATCCAGATAGGCCCCAAATGTAGAGTGTGTTCCTAGTGTCAGAGCCTGAAATTTCTCTCCTCCAAGAGGACATGTATATTCTTCGAGTTCCAAGTGATGGCCGTCGGGACTTTCTGCGCAGCTAAGAATGTGGCTGCTATAGTCTTTAGCGACCGAATTCGAGCTTAAAAGTGTGCATATCAGCCCTGTAAGCAGAGAGATTTTGAATAGTTTTATCTTTAGAGTCATATCAAACCTCCAGCGCGTTGATGATCTTCGGACCTGCGAGGATTTCGGCGCGGGCCTCTTCGCGGCACACCCAGAGCTGATACATCGAGGCGAAGGATTCGGGGTTTTTGCGCTCGAACGCGTCCCAAAGTTCGAAGTTCCGATAATTCTCCGGCCCCGGATGCTGGCGCAGGAAGCGGGCCAGAACGTCGGGGAAGATAAACGAGAAATCGACGAAGGCGAGGCCGTGGCGTTTGAACATATCGTCCAGTTGCGGGAAGGTGTAGCGGTGTTCCTGCACGTGGAAGATCAGATCGCGGACCATCGACATGGAGTAATAATCGCGCCAGCGCGTGACGTAGCGCAGTTCGTGGTCGGGCGGGAGGTTATTAATATAGTCGCGGAAGGCGTGGATGCCCGCCTGATCCGGCTGCCAGCCCTTTTCGGCCACGAGGTTGCGGAGTTTCACCACCGTCTGGCGCGCCAGTTCGCTGTACAGGCCGATATTCATAAGGCCCTTGGGCTTGAGCAGGGACAGGAGGACTTTCAGTCCGGCTTCGGGCTCCTGCATGTGATGGAGCACGCCCGAGCAGGCGATGAAGTCGAATTTCCGGTTCAACTGGCCGAGTTCGAGGATATCGGCCTGCATGAACTCCACGCCGCCGACGCCGAGTTCCTCAATCTTTCTCTTTGCGTAGCTGATGCTTGAAAGGCTGAGGTCGATCGCCGTGATTTTGGCGTTCGGGTACATATAGCGTTCCTGAAGCACCTGCTTGCCCGTGCCGCAGCCCGCGATGAGGAGATCGTAAGGTTTCTTGAAGTGGTAGCTTTTGGATTCGTCCTCCTGCGCGTTCGCGTAGCGCCAGCGGGGGTATGGGTTTTCCTCGTACTGCTCGCGGACCTTGAGGGAGACTTCGTTTTGCAGGCGGCCCAGCGCGGGGATGGTGGCGCGGAGGCGGAGTTCCTCCAGCGGTTCGGCGATCTGGAGCGCGACGAGGCTTTTCCAGAAGGGGTGGAGATCGTCGGGCAGCGCGCGGGCCAGCGCGGTGATTGCGCCCTCCTCCTTGAAGAGCGGGCCATAGCAGGCCAGAAGCGCGATGCGCAGGGCGCAGGGCCGGGGGTCGGCGGTTCCGATCTCCAGAATTTCGCGGCGGAGGGAGTCGAGGCTGCCCTGCTCGGCCTCCGAAACGGCGGCGGGATATTCATGGACGAAAAAGTTTTCCGCCAAGGCACACAATATTTTAAAGAGCGTTTTTGAGTCTTTGGACGAGGCCGATTTATCACCCCCCTGCCCGATATGCTCCTGCGCGAGGCGGCGGAGATTGCCGAGGAAAATTTCATAATCGACGGCCTGGTTGTAGATGAGGCGCAGCGCTTGTGCGCAGAAATCGTCGGACATCAGGGTGCAGATTTTATAAAGGTCGGCTTCGGCTTTAAAATCCGCGTAGTTATGGAGCTTCGTTAATTTATGAATATAAGTGTAGGCCGGGTCCATCAGGAAGAGGCGGAGCCAGACGACCGAGAGGTTGTGATGCTCGATATTTTCGATATTCAGGCAGGCGATGAGGGCGTCCTTGAGATCCTGCGAGAAGGTCGAGAAAGACAGGTGGCGGCCCATCGCGCTGAGTTGGGATTTTATAAACGCGCTGTCCGGGTCCACCTTCAGGGCGTTGCGGAGCGTAAAGAAGGCGTCGTTGTATTTCTCGCCCCGGAAATAGGCACGGGCAAGGTTAAGACGGAAATTCTTGTTTTTCGGGTCCTTTTCAACCGCCTTGTTTAAAAACACGACGGATTGTTTATAATTTTTGGTTTCGAACAGCAGGACGCCGACATTATTATTGGCCTCCGCCGAGTCGTTTAATTTCAGACCCTCCTCGTAGATTTTTGCCGCTTCTTCGTATTTCTTGAGATGCATGAGGGAGTGGCCGTAGCTGGTGCGGACGATTTCGGCTTCAGGGTTTAAATTCAAGGCCATACGGTAGTATTCTAAGGCTTCCGGCGTGCGCTGCGTGATGACAAGGCAATCGGCTATCCCCTTGTAATTTTTATAATTTCCAGGATCTAGCGTGGATGCCTTTGTGAAAAACGCGAAGGCGGGCTCGAGGCTGCCGATGGAGAAATACAGCTCCCCGATCTGGGTCAAAAGCCCGGGTTTCTGGGTTTTTTTGAAGGTCTTTTCCAGCTCGGCGATTTTTTTGACGCAGTGCTGGTAATCCAGCTTTTTGGGCTTTGCCGCCGCCGAAGTGGTTTTCGGGCCTTTTTTTGTACTTTTTGCCGCCATCGGTCTCGAGAATCCTTAATTTCCGTGACTTTTGGTAGAGCGTACACCCGGGCTTGCGGCCCTGAAAACCCTTAATTTACACAGGATAAGTTTTGTCCCGGTCATTTAATGTTTAACGGTATTTTAATTAAGTGCTATTATTCTAGAGTCTTAAGGCCGGGATAGGATTTTCCGGTATATCACCCTAGGAAAGGAGTACTACTATGTCATCCGATGTAGTTCTTACCGCAGCATTGCGCAATAACCTGCTCTCGCTGCAAAATACCCAAAAATTGATCGACCAAACCCAGCTCCGTCTCGCAACGGGTCTGAAAGTTAACTCCGCTCTGGACAACGCGCAGAACTTCTTCGCCGCGCAAAGTCTGAATAACCGCGCGAGCGACTTGACCCGTCTTCTGGACGGGATCGGACAGTCGATCCAGACCATCAAGGCGGCCGACAACGCCGTTTCGTCCCTGCTCAATCTCATCGAGCAAGCCGATTCCGTTGCCACGCAGGCCCGCGACGCCCTTGCCGGCGGTCAAACCGAAGCCAAGGTCACGGGTAACCGCGATCTGAGCGGCGTGACCAACGTTACGAGCGTCAACGGTATCGCTGACACCGACACGATCGTCATCTCCGTGACCGATCCTGACTCCACGACGGCGGGCGCTCTTGTTGACTTCGACACCGTCAACGCCAACCAACAGGATCTTACGATCACCTTCAACACCAACGATTCGATCGAGCAGATCATCGCGGAAATCAACGACAACAACAACCTCGCCAGCCGCGTGGTTGAGGCTCGTCTTGACTCCAAGGGCAATCTGGAAATCAAATCGCTGAATGGCGGCGACGTACGGATCAACTTCGTGACGGCTGCCGGTACTGACGCTGCCAACCTCGGTCTCGCTCAGGCCCTCGGCTTTGCCGATCTGGCCCTGATCCGCGCCGATGGCGGCAACGGCACCAACAACGTCGAAGTGACCTCGCTTGCGTCCCCGTCCCTGACCTCCTTCGCGCTTTTCGAAGCCGCGGGCGATGTGGCCGAGCGAAGCGATCTGATCTCGGCTTTGACCGACAATGCGGGAGCGGCGCTCAACACCGGCATCAACAACGCCGGCGACACGTTCTCTATTGGTATAAACGGCGGTACGGCTGCTTCGTTCACCCTGAACGGTGCGACCATCCAAAGCTTTATCGACACGATCAACACCAACACGAGCTTGAATGAGTTGGTGCAGGCTTCGTTCGACGACGCTTCGGGTCAGATCACCATCCGGGCTATCGATGCGAGCGTTAAAACCGTGCAGATCGGGTTTACCGGTAACGCGGCCAACGATGCGCTTGATATCGGCTTCGGTACTACTGCCCTGACTACGGGCACCGCAGCCAACGCCCAGTTCGAAAACCTGCTTCTCGGCTCTGCCGCCGGCGAGTTGGCGACCTTGGAAGAGGAATACACCAATATCCTCAACCAGATCGACGAGCTGGTGGGCGACGCCGGATACCGGGGTACGAACCTTCTGAACGGCGATGACCTGTCTACGTTCTTCAACGAAGACCGTTCCAGCTTCCTCGTCACCGAAGGCGTCGTGTTCACCTCCGGCGGTCTGGGTCTTTCCGAGGCTAACTTCGGACGGATCGACAGCGTGGATCAGGCGATCAACGAAATTCGCGAAGCCACCGACACGGTTCGCCGTTTCGGTAACAGCATCGCGAACGACCTTGCGATCATTCAGACCCGCGAAGACTTCACGAAGAACACCATTAACAACCTGGAAGAAGGATCGGACAAGCTGATCGTTGCGGACCAGAACGAGGAAGGCGCAAACCTGCTCGCTCTGCAAACACGGCAGACCTTGGGCGTTACCTCTCTTGCGCTGGCTTCCCAGTCGCAGCAGGCGGTTCTCCGGTTGTTCTAAAACCGAAATTCTACTCCTCTACAAAAAGCCGGCGGAAGAACTCCGCCGGCTTTTACATTATGCGCGTTTGTGCGCCGCACTCTTTTCAGATTTTCTATGCGCGTTTTTATATGCGCTGCTGGCACTGATAGGTTACGGGCTGCGGCGTTTCCGGGTTGATGACCATCGTGAGGTATGCGCCCTGCGCCACCATCTGGACGCGGAAGCGTTCGTTCGTGTTCATGTCGGTGAAGTCCGCATACTGGTTTTCGCCGGTGAACACATAGCGCGCGGTGGCGGAGACCAGTTCACCCTGATAATAGGTCATCGTCTCGCCCGTGCCGATCACGCCGGTAATCCAGCCGTCGGAATTCGTGACGGCGCCCGCCGTATTGACGGTTTCGATCTGCGCGGTCAGTTGCGCCGGGGCGCCGCCGAGATCGCAGACATAGCTGACGGTGTTGACGTTTTGCGCGGCGGCCGGGGCGGCGGAAACGATCAGAAATATACTTAATAAATACGCGTTTTTTGCCTTCTTCATGGCTATTCTCTCTAAAAAAATGTGTTGGGTAATAATCTTTCTTTTAGCACGGGCTGCCTTTTCCGTCCTTTTGAAAATTTGTGGACCGGATATGGCGGGGCGGCGATAAGATTTTATCAATCAAAGTCTGCTATGCTATGTTTGAGTTCCTTAATGGCAGAATGCTTAATGTAGAAGTGGAAGGATTCCATGGCACTGGTGATTGATCTGAAACCGAACGAGAAAATCCTGATCGGGGAGGCTGTGATCACCAACGGAGCCCAGCGCGCCCGGTTCCAAATCGCCGGGGATGCACCCATTCTGCGTGAAAAAGACGTCATGAAGGAAGACGAGGCCGATACGCCATGCAAGCGAATCTATTTCCTGATCCAGTGTATGTACCTGGCGCGCGCGCCGAGGGAATACCACAAGAAATATTTCGACATGGTGCGGGAAATCCAGACCGCCTCGCCGTCGAGTTCGATTTTCTTCATGCAAATCAACGACCACATTATTTCGGATTCCTATTACAAGGCTCTGAAGGTGGCGCGGCAACTGATCGACCATGAGAGGGAATTAATCGACAATGCGCTCAAAAAATAACAACCCGTATTCGCAAGCCGCCGGGGCGTACGACCAGAACGCGCAGCAGAACACGCCGGACCAGCGCGAGCTTGAGGGGCGCGTGCTGCTGAAGGCTTCGCGCATGATGCAGGACCTCGTGCGCGACTGGGACAACCGGACGCCGGAGCTTTTAGAGGCCACGCTGGTCTACAACCGCCAGATCTGGATGCTGTTCTATGACACGGCGCTTGAGAATCCGGAGGGCAACCGCCCCAACGATCTGCGCAGCAACATCATCAACCTCGCCAATTTCATCTTCAAGCGCGAGCTTGAGATTCTCTCCGACCCGCAGAAGGAGAAGATCAGCGTGCTGATCAACATCAACAAGGAAGTGGCGGCCGGATTGCTGGCCGGGCAGAAGACCGCCCCCGCCGCGCCCCCCGCTCCGCCACCCGCCGCCGGGTCGAGCACGAATATCGAGGGTTAGTCCGGCGGGCGGAGATAGATTTCCTCAAAATTTTTGGGGATCAGGACCATCTCGCTTACGATGTAATCGTATTGCGCGATTGAATCGATCCATTCCAGATAAACGTCTTCGGTGATTGTCCGTTTTACGGTTTCCAGAAACGCGTTTCTGTTTTCGGGTGGAATAAAGTCCGGCAAGCGCTGGCTTTCGTCCTCCCTTCTTTCGAGGTCTCCTCTAATGCAATGTGACCAGTCCCATTCGACCGAAGGATAGCCTTTGAGTTCAGACGGCTGCTGTATCTGCCCCTTTAGAATTTCATCGGCGCCGACCAGCCACACAATCATTTGCGCGCGCCAGTGCGGCGACTTTATGGCCAAGGCCGAGCCTGCCCAAGCAGGGATTTGAGACGCCTCAAGGTACTTCAGGCAAAAGAACATTGAGGACGAGAAATCGCCGCTGGCGCGGTCCCATCCATACCGCCCTTTCGGGTTGTGGTTACAGGAGTTGAGAATCTTGCACATCACGATGTTTTCGCCGTTCCAACATTCCGGGTCCATAATTGATTTGCCCAGCGTGTTCAGGGCGTCCTCGCGGAAGTCTTTGTATGCCCTGCCGTCAATTCCATCAGGGTAGACGTTCATAAAGGCCGTCATTAGCAGTTCAAGGAAGTAGTAAAAATTTCGCTCATGCGCCCGGTGCAGCACACGCCCCAGAAGGTAATGGAACCATTCATCCCATTCTTCCATCAGTCCGAAGGCGGATATTCCGCTTGCGATTTCCTCCAGAGGGCGAATGAGTTTTTCGATAGGGATAGAATTCAAATCGCCGCTCAACTCAGGATATATCTTACGCTCTTTTCCCATAAACCACGCCTCGCCCATCGGTTCGCGAGGCAAGAGAAAAGCCTCCCTCATACGCGCGAGCGCCGAGGGATCGGCCCCTTCGCCGGGAATCCATAAAAACTGAGTGTCTGACTTGTTCTGTTTTACAGGCATAAAAAAAGCGCACCGTTCGTGCGCTTTACTGTATCAGAGACAATAACATTTAGGCCAGAACGCTGACGCGGGCCTGGGGAGTCTGGGGCGCAGAGGTGCCGCCGCCGGAACCGCCGAACGCGGCCGTCGCGGCCTGCGGGGAGGTGGAGTTGTTGGCCGGGGGCGCGGAGGTGACCTCCTGCACGGTGATAATATCGCGGGAGGCCGGGGCGCCGGACAGGCGGCTCAATTCCGTAGTTTGGGGCGCGGACTGCTGCGGCTCGGGTTGCGGCGCGGCGTCCTGAATGTCGGCGCTGCGGGTTTCGCGGAGCTGCTGGAGTCTGCGGACCTCAAGGCTTTCCTCGGACGGGAACTGGCGCACCACGTCGCCGGTGTCGGAGTCGCGGATTTGCAGGACCGCCTTGTTGTAATTCGTGTCGATAGAGATATAGGGGCTGATGTAGGGAACCTGCGGCAGCTCGGGAGAGGGCTGCGCCACCTCCTGCACACGTGCGGGATTCGCAGCAAGGGCGCGCTGCGCACTCACCTGATCCGCCGCGCCGCGAAGGGCGGAGGCATTCGACACTACTGAATTGACCGCTTCTATCATCTCGTTCAATTTCAATTCATGTCCCAGCACCGTATTCAAGACTCCGGAGCCGGACGTTGCACCACGGTGAGCGTCTAAAACATTGCCCAAAATTTAGGCATATTCCAGACATACTAACCTATGATTATGCTACACCAAAAAAAGCAAATTGTCAAACGTATTTAAAGTAACCAACAGGATTTCCCGGCCTTTATCGCCATAGCTTTTAGCAAGTTTTTGCCTATACCATAGCTTTACTGTCAATAAATCTCTTAAATATTTATTAACTCGCGTGCCTTGGCACAGTAATACTTGTAATTTTAGCTGGCGCGTGGTGGGTTTGTGGCTGAAATCCTATAAAAAAATCAAACAGTCGCCGTGTATAGAGCTGCGCTTAGGGCGCCTTAATTATGTTCAATAACGAATTATTCTGATTGTTTTTTTTGATTTCAGCCTCCGAGCCGCCTCTGGAAGCGGCTTTCTGCCCAGAGAGCCGCCTCTATTTATAAAAAGTTTACGTTTTGACACGTTTGATATTTGCCAGAACACAAATTCTCAAGTAATTTAGTCGAACTGCAATGCCTTGCGCCTTGCGGTATGACGTGCTTGTTCTGCTACCCCTATCCTCCTTGGGGTTCTAGCTTAAGCGAAGAGACGAGGTTACGCGACCGTGAACAGTTTTCTTGACACATTAAGGCAGCTTGGTGCGGCGAGGCTCATGATGATGGCCTCTATCGTGCTGGGATTGCTTGTCTTTTTTGTGTTCATTTCGCTGCGCGTCTCCACCCCGGATATGAAGCTTTTGTATACCGATCTGACGGTTACGGATTCCGCAGCGGTCGCCGCGAAGCTTGAGGAAATGCAAATTCCCTATGCGGTTACGGCCGACGGATCGCGGATTTCCGTTTCCGGCAAAGAGGTCGGTCGGGCGCGGATGCTGCTGGCGCAGGAAGGGCTCCCGAACGGCGGGTCCATGGGCTATGAGATTTTTGACAAGCAGAGCGGATTCGGCACCACCAACATGGTGCAAAACATCAATCAGGTGCGGGCTCTGGAGGGCGAGTTGGCGCGGACGATCGGCAGCCTTGAGAATGTGCGCAGCGCGCGGGTTCATATTGTCTTGCCGCAGCGTGAGCTGTTCAGCCGGGAGAACCGGGAAGCCTCGGCCAGCGTGTTTCTGGGAATCCGGTCCGGAATTATCCTGCCCCGGCAGCAGGTGGCGTCCATCCAGTCTCTTGTCGCCTCATCGGTTCCCAGCCTTAAAGCCTCCAGCGTTTCGGTCATCGACAGCAACGGGAATCTTCTGGCGCGGGGCGGCAACGAGGAGGCCGACCTCCTGACCCTTGAGGCCGAAGACCGGCGGCGGAATTTTGAGTCCAGTCTTGTGGGCAAGATTGAAGAGCAGGTCGGCCGCGTCGTGGGCGCCGGAAAAGTCACGGCCATCGTGACCGCCGATGTTAACTATGACCAGATCAGCATGAACGAGGAAAAATACGACCCGGAGGGTCAGGTCATGCGGTCCTCGCAGGTTACACAGGAAACCAGCAGCGAGCGTGAAGCTCAGGGCGGCGATGTTTCGGTCGAGAATAACCTGCCCGGTCAGAGCGGCGGACTTCTT
This sequence comes from uncultured Pseudobdellovibrionaceae bacterium, assembly GCA_964583335.1. Taxonomy (GTDB): domain Bacteria; phylum Pseudomonadota; class Alphaproteobacteria; order Micavibrionales; family Micavibrionaceae; genus JAGNKE01. The sequence goes on from CAZOVG010000010.1 coordinate 44,741, forward strand.
CTTGGCGACGAACCCTCGGCCGAGAGCAACAGGAACGAGGAAGTTACGAATTACGAGATCAGCAAGACGGTGCGCAACACCGTGCGGCAGGTCGGCGTGATCAACAAGCTTTCGGTTTCGGTTCTTGTGGACGGGCGTTATACAGAAGACGAGGAAGGCAACAAGACCTATGCCCCCCGGCCGCAGGAGGAGCTTGACGCGATTACGGCGCTGGTGCGTTCGGCCGTGGGAATTGACGAGGATCGCGGGGACGTTCTTCAGGTCAGTAACCTGCAATTCGCCGAGGTCGATACTGCGCAGGAGATCGTGGATGACCGCTATATTCTCGGCTTCGAAAAGGCCGACCTGATCAACGCGGCCGAGGTGATTACGATCGGCGTTCTTATGATTCTCGCGGTGCTTCTGGTCCTTCGGCCCATGGTCAACCGCCTTCTGACTATTGAGGGCGGCGGCGGTGGCGGCGATGTTCGCAGGAGAGTTGAGCCCGACATGCTGACAGCCATGCCGGGCAACCCCGCGCTGGCCGCGCCTACGGGCGTATCGCCGGGTGTGGCGGAGCCGTCGTTCGCCACGCAGGTTGACGATACGCTGGTGAATGTTCAGGGGGTTGAGGGCAAGGTGAAGGCGTCTACCTTGAAAAAGGTCGAGGAAATTGTCGATAATTACCCGACAGAGACCGTATCGGTCCTGCGCAGCTGGATGACACAGGAGGGTTAGGTCAGATATGCGCGTCCGCGAAGATTATCGCTCCCTCTCCGGGCCTGAGAAGGCCGCCGTGCTCATTCTCTCGCTCAGCGAAGAACAGGCCAGCAAAATTTTCGGGCTTATGGACGATGAAGAAATTCTTGAGCTTTCGCAGATCATCGCCACGCTCGGGCGGATCAGCCCCAGCGTCGTGGAGCGGCTGTTCATCGACTTCGCCGAGCAGATGAGTTCCACGAACGCGCTGGTCGGGTCGCAGGACAGCACGGAGCGGCTTCTTGTCAAGGCCGGGCTCACCGACGACAAGATCGAATCCATCATGGAGGAGATCCGAGGGCCGGCGGGGCGCACGATGTGGGAGAAGCTGGGGAACGTCAACGAGGACATTCTTGCGAATTTCCTGCAGAAGGAATATCCGCAGACGGTCGCCGTGGTTCTCTCGAAGATTTCCACCGACCACGCGGCCCGCGTTCTGGGACAGATGCCGGAAGTGTTCGCGGTTGAGGTCATCCAGCGGATGCTGCGTATGGAGACGGTGCAGAAGGAGATTCTGGACGAGGTCGAGAAGACGCTGCGGAAGGAATTCATGTCTAACCTCGCGCGGACCCAGCGGCGCGACAGCCACGAGGTGGTGGCCGAGATTTTCAACAATATGGAGCGTTCGGTCGAGGCCCGTTTCATGGAGGAGCTTGAGCGCGCGGTTCCGGAATCCGCCGAGAAGATCCGCAGCCTGATGTTTACGTTCGAGGATCTCAGCAAGCTTGATCCCGCCTCCGTACAAACCCTTATCCGCGCGGCAGACAAGGAAAAGCTGCCGATCGCGCTCAAGGGCGCCACCGAGTCGATGCGCGACCTGTTCTTCTCCAACATGTCGGAGCGCGCAGCGAAGATCATGAAGGAAGACATGGCCGCGATGGGGCCGGTGCGCCTGAAGGACGTCGAGGAGGCGCAGCAGTATATCGTGAACGTCGCCAAGGATCTGGAAGCGCGCGGGGAGATCGTGATCGCTTCGGGCAGTACCCAGGACGAGATGATTTATTAATCTTTTTTGCGACAGGACGTGACGGACCGACCCGCAGGAGCAAGAACGTAGCCAGATATGACCCAGCGCAAAGGCCAACCTTTTCTTTTTGACCAGCACGTCTTCGACGATGACGGGCAGATGTCGCTCAAGCATAAGGGGCCGCCCCTTGAGTTCACCGCGCCCGACATGGAGCAGGCGCGGCAGGAGGCTTACGAGCAAGGGCGCAAGGCGGGGTTCGCCGAGGGGCAGGCCGGGCTGGTCAAGAACATCTTGACGCTGGTGCAGAGCATAAAGCAAAACGCCAGCATGTTGTTTGCGTCCGAGGACGAGCGAAGGGCGCTCTACGAGGCCGAAGCGCTGCATCTTTCCTATACCGTCATCCGAAAGGTTTTTCCGTTGCTGCATCGCCATTCGGGGATCGAGGATGTGCGCGAGCGGCTGGGCGAGGTCATGCGCTCCGGGGTTAGAGGCCGCGCCCTTACGATCGAGGTTCCCGCCGCCGTGCTGGAGGAGACCCGCACCTATATGAGTCAGGAAGGGCTGACGCCTGAGGCGGGGTTTCATCTGTCGGGCTCCCCTGCTCTGCGCGGGACGGAATGCCGGGTGTCGTGGGCCGATGGCGGCGCCATCCATGATCCGGCGGATATCGCCCGCAAAATTCTGGCTATTTTCGAAGAGACTCTTGCGGCGAAAGGGATTCCCGTTCATGATGCGGGGGATGTCTTTTTCGATCCCGCCTTTGAATCCGATGCCGCCCGCGCGGCTGCGGAGAGGGGCGCGGGGCCTGCACCGGGTGCGCCGGACGTGGCCGCCGTTCAGACCGGACCGGAAGAGCCGCGCAGCGTTCCTAAGAAAGCCTCGCCCTCCCGGCGGGGCGCCAAGAAGAAAGACACCGGAGACCATGCCGGAGACTAGTACTCAGGAGAGACTTCATGAGTGACGATAAGAAGGCCAGCCAGGACGACGTGGACAACATGTTTTCCAACGCGCCGGCGGGGGCGAGTATGAATCTGAACGAAATCGACGAACCGGACTCCCTCAAGAATAGAGACGAGCAGGATTTTGAAATCGGGCAGCCTATGGCGGGTGATGTCAGTGCTATTTACGATATCCCCGTGCAGATTTCGGTCGTTCTGGGGCGGTCCACCATGCAGGTCAGCCAGCTTTTGAAGTTGGGTCGGGGCGCGGTCGTTGAGTTGGACCGGAAGGTCGGCGAAGCGATCGATATTTATGTCAATAACCGGCTTGTCGCGCGCGGCGAGGTCGTCGTGGTCGATGACAAGCTCGGGGTCACCATGACGGAGATCGTTAAATCCGACCGTGCGTAGGGGTTTTTCCTCGCGGGGCGGGCGGGTCCGTTTGTGTTCTGAAGTAACCGGAGAGACAGCGTTATGAGCAGCGATGCCGCACAAGCAGCAGCCACGGACAGCGCGAGCGTTCCGGTCGTGCGTGTGCCTGCGCCCGTCATGCGGCCCGATCTGGCGACGTTTTTCGGGCTGGCTCTTACGATGGTGCTTATTCTGTTTGCGATTTTTTCATCACCGAGCGACGCGAACTTCATCAACATTCCTTCTGTCCTGATCGTGGTGCTCGGCACCATGACTGCGACTTGCACCGCCTATACCACACAGGAAATCATGCAGACCGGCGGCGTGATCCGCACAACGTTTTTCCGTCCCGTACGCGAGGCTTCGCGGCTGGCGCGGAGTCTTCTGGATATCGCCACTGTGGCGCGTAAGCGCGGGCTGTTGGCGCTGAGCGCCTATGAGGGCGAAATGCGTAAGGAGCCGTTTCTGGCGAAGGCGCTGGGGCTCGTTGTTGACGGGTACAGCGCGGAGGACGTGGAGCGGATGCTGCGAGTCGAGATCGATAGTTTCGTTGAGCGCCAGAAGCGGGCGGCAAGCGTTTTGCGCCGTGCGGCCGAAATTGCGCCCGCCATGGGGCTGATCGGGACACTGGTCGGCCTTGTGCAGATGCTGGCGGATCTTGAGAACCCGGATACGATCGGGCCGGCGATGGCGGTTGCGCTGCTGACGACCTTTTACGGGGCGATCATGGGGACGATCATTCTGTCGCCGCTGGCCGTCAAGCTGGAGAAGTTTACGTCGGACGAGGTGCAGATCATGAATCTGGTCCTGAAGGCTTCGCGCTCCATCGCCAATCATGAAAACCCGCGCGGGCTGGAGATGATCCTGAACGGCGAGTTGGCCCCTTCGGACCAGATCCGCTATTTTACCTAGCCGTTTTTTATCTAATGCAGGACGTGGTCGCCGACCAACATGAGGCGCGCGTGGTCGGATTCCTCGGCGCGGTGAACGAAGCCCCGGGTTTTCTTGTCGTTCGTCAATTCGCGGAAGATTTCGATGAGTATGTTGTCGTCGCCGTTGCGGACGCGCTGTTTCCACATATCGCCGGGGCGGAAGCTGTAGACTTTCGCGTCCGGTTTGCATTCGGCCTGATCGCCGTTAATACGGATCACGTCATCATTCCGCACGAAGCCTGTCACGGGGTCGTTGTAGCAGGCGATGTAGCGGTCTATATCCTGTCCCTTGCCGCCGACATTTCCGTCAATATGAAAATTGTGGGTTCCGGACAGTTCGCTATAGCCTTTCAGCAGACGCAGGTGGGTTTGTGCGCCGGATTTGATCATAAACTCCATATCGGCCAGAACGGCATCAAGAGCCCTCACCTTTTCAGGATCGGCGAGCGCAGCGCGGAAAGCACGTAACGCCTCGCGGTCTTCGGGTTTGAATTTTTTCTGAAGGCCGCCGGTCTGGAAGTGTTGTTCCATATCCCGCGCCAGGCCATCGAAATCGCCCGCCAGTTGACGCGGACACATGACGACGTTGGCGCGCCAGCCGAATTTTTCCGAGAGCAAGGCGATGGGGGTCTCAACGACCTTTATGCGGTCGTAATTTTCAGGAAGATATTCGGGTTTTTCTGTCATGTTCCGGCCCCTGCCCCGCGCTTTTGAGGATTTTGACCCAAAATCGGGGGCCTTGTCAAAGGCGGCGGTCGCCGACGAGGATCAGGCGCGGGCGCTCGGATTTCGCAGCACGGTGGACGAAGGCGCGGCGGCGGTCGCTGGCCAGAATTTTCCTGATCAGCTTTGCGAAGATTCCGCCTGTTTTATTTCGGACGCGCTGTTTCCAGATGTCGCCGGGGCGGAAGGCGAAGACGGACGCCCCTTCCTTGCAGATCGCCTTATGGCCCTGAACCCGCAGCACGTCGTCGTTGCGGACATATTCCGTCACGGGGTTGTTATAACACGTCATGAAGCGGTCGAAATTCCGCATCACGCCATCGACATGGAAGTCGTGAGTGGTCGCGTCTTCGGTGTACGTCTTGAGGATGCGTACGTGCGGACGCGCACCGGAATGATGGAAAAACTCCATATCTGTCAGAACGACGTCCAGCGCTGCGCGGAGCGGTCCCTCCTCCAGATCTTCGCGAAAGGCTTCGAGTTTATGCTTGTCGGCGTATTTGATGAAGATCTCCTCTTCCTCCAGACCGAAATGCACGGCCATGCGTTCGGCGAGCGTGTCGAAGTCGCCCCGGAGGCGGCGCGGGTAGAGGATGACGTTGGCGAAGGCGCCAAAATCAGTCTGCAAAAGGGCGCACAGGTCGCCGACGACCTTTATCCCCTCATATCCGGCTGGTATATAGTTTTTTTCCTGCATATGTATATAGTGTAGCAAATATGGGTTTTTTTATCGTAAAAATTCGTATTATGACCAGAGCGTGCGGGGGTTTTTACTTATGCGTCTTATGATTATCGGCCAACTTGAGGGATATATCTCGCAGGCGGGGAAGATCGCGCTTCAGCGCGGTGCGAAGGTCATTCATTGCGAGGATACCGTGCAGGCGCTGGGCGCCCTGATGAACGGCAAGGGCGCGGATCTCGTGATGATCGACGTCAAACAGAAGATCGGCGATTTTATCGAGCGGCTCAAGGCGGAGCGTATTCATCTGCCCGTGGTCGCCTGCGGGGTCGGTACGGACGCGCGGTCGGCCGTGAAGGCCATTCAGGACGGGGCCAAGGAATATGTTCCTTTGCCGCCGGACGCCGAGTTGATCGCCGCCATTATCGAGGCGGTGACGGACGATAACAGCAAGATGATCGCCAACGACCCGTCGATGAAGGCGGTCGTGGCGCTGGCCGACAAGATCGCGCCGTCGGAGGCGACGGTGCTGATTACCGGAGAATCCGGGACGGGCAAGGAGGTCATGTCGCGGCATATCCATGTGAAATCCAAGCGCAAGAACGGGCCGTTTATTGCGGTCAACTGCGCGGCCATCCCGGAAAATCTTCTGGAATCCGAGCTGTTCGGCCACGAAAAGGGCGCGTTCACGGGCGCGAGCGCGCGGCGGATCGGCAAGTTCGAGGAAGCCAATGGCGGGACGCTGCTGCTCGACGAGGTGAGCGAGATGCACGTCCAGCTTCAGGCCAAGTTGCTGCGCGCCCTTCAGGAGCGCGAGATCACCCGCGTGGGCAGCAACGATTCCGTCAAGGTGGATGTGCGGATCATCGCGACCTCGAACCGGAACATGGAGCAATCGGTGCAGAAGGGCGAGTTCCGGGAAGATCTTTATTTCCGGTTGAACGTGGTTAACCTGCCCCTACCCCCCTTGCGGGAGCGGCCGGGCGACATCAAGGTTCTGGCGCAGTTTTTTATCGACAAGTACGCGGAAGCGAACGGGATGCCGACCAAGAAAATCTCGGCGGAGGCGATGCAGCTTTTGTGCGATTGCCAGTGGCGGGGGAATATCCGCGAGCTTGAGAACACGATGCACCGGGCGATCCTGATTTCCGCCGAGGCGGAGATTGAACCGGCAGCGGTGTTCCTTCAGAGCGGGCCACTCTCCACCCCCAGCGGGGAACCCAGACAGCCCCCCGTTGCTGCGGGCGAGGCCAAGCCGGTGCAGAACGAGGGCGCGGTCGAGAATTTGATCGGGCGGACGATTGCCGACGTGGAGCGGGATATGATCCTTAACACGCTGGATCACTGCCTTGGCAACCGGACGCACGCCGCGAAGATTCTGGGCATTTCCATCAGGACGCTGCGGAACAAGCTGAACCAGTATAAAGACGACGGGGCGGCCATTCCCGCCGCGCCCGCCGGACAAGCTTAGGCTCGATCCTAGGCTGTTTCCTGCGCTTTTTTACAACAGGCGAAATTATATTCCATCGTGCCGAGCTTAATCAGGCCCAGAAACAGCGTGAGCTGGAGGATCTGGAACAGAAGCACGCCGAGGGTCAGGGCGTGGAAAAAGCCGATATTGAACACTCCGCCGACCAGCGACCAGATCAGGAAGAAATCGACCGCGCTCTGGAAACTCCATCCTAAGCCCCTGTCCCTTTTGGCCAGAAGGCTGCGGTGTGTGCGCCATGAAAGGGCGAGCATCCAGATGTTGGCCGCGATGAAGAGGGCGAGAAACGCCATGTTTTGGTTCTCCCGATCCGCCCATTTTACCACGGGCGCGGGGCATTTGCATGTTTCGCGTTCCGGGGATAGAATGAATTCGCGGAACGGGTGCCCGTTCGCGCGCGTTTCTTTGTTATCCTCATTTTCCGTATTTCTTCATGGCCGGTCCTACTCCCAATCTTCCTGCCTCTCGTCCGGGGTCCGGTGTCACCGGATCAATCGACCGTATGCGCGCCAGCCCCACGGGCGTGAGGCTCGCGCCGATCTTGCGTTCGGACGTGCTGTTCGCGCTCGGGATTATTACCATCATTCTGTTCATGCTGATCCCCATGCCCACAGTGATGATGGATGCGGGGCTTTCGGTTTCCATCACGTTTTCGGTTTTGATCCTGATGACGGTGCTGTTCATCCAGACGCCGCTTGAATTTTCGACCTTTCCCACGGTGCTTCTGATCTCCACGGCCTTGCGGCTGGGCCTGAACGTCGCGTCCACGCGCCTGATCCTTGAGAACGGGCATAACGGGCTGGACGCCGCCGGGGGGATTATCGAGGCGTTCGGAACCTTCATTATCAAAGACAGTTATGTCATCGGGGCGATTGTGTTCTCGATTCTCGTGATCGTGAATTTCGTCGTTATCACAAAGGGTTCCGGGCGGATTGCAGAGGTCGCGGCGCGGTTCACGCTGGACGCCATGCCCGGAAAGCAGATGGCGATCGATTCCGATCTTTCCGCCGGGATGATCAACGAAGACGAAGCCAAGGCGCGGCGCAAAAAGTTGGAACAGGAAAGCAATTTCTTCGGGGCCATGGACGGCGCGGCGAAATTCGTGCGCGGGGACGCGATTGCGGGTTTGCTGATCGTCTTTATCAATATCATCGGCGGGATTGTGATCGGCACGGTTTCGGAGGGGATGACGCTGGCCGAGGCGGCCTCGAATTATACGATCTTGACGATCGGTGACGGGCTGGTGAGCCAGATTCCCGCGCTAATCGTCTCCGTTGCTGCGGGTTTGCTGGTCTCCAAGGCGGGGATCGAAGGATCGGCGGAGCAGCAGTTGTTCGAACAATTCGGGCGGTATCCGCGTGCGATGGCGATGAGCGCGGTTCTGACGCTGACGCTTGGCCTCGTTCCGGGCATACCGACCCTGCCCTTCGTCGTTCTGGCCTCGCTTATGGGCGGGATCGCGTATGTGTCGTTCCTGCGAACGGCGGACGCAGAGTTCGCCGCCGCCGAGGCCAAGCCCAAGCCGGGACAGCCGGGCGGGCCCGCCCCCGCCGACGAGCCGATTTCCAAGGCGCTGGCCATGGATACGATCCGGCTGGAGCTGGGTTACGGGTTGCTGCCGCTCGTGCAGGGCGAAGGGGGGAACAAGCTGACCGACCAGATCAAGGGGCTGCGGCGGCAACTGGCGGAGGATATGGGGTATGTTCTGCCCGCCGTGCGGATTCAGGACAATCTGCAACTGCCGTCGAGCACGTATATCGTGAGCATCAAGGAGATCGAGGCTGGGCGCGGCGATATCCGGCCCAATATGCTGCTCTGCATGGACCCGAACGGGGATTCGATCACCCTGCCCGGCGAGAACACGCTGGAGCCGACCTTCGGCCTGCCCGCCATGTGGATCGACCCGCAATACCGTGAGGAAGCGCATTTCCGGGGGTATACGGTGGTGGACGCGCCGACGGTGGTGACGACGCACCTTACGGAAATTATCAAGGACAATATGCCGGATCTGCTGAATTACGCGGAGACGCAGAAGCTTTTGAACGAGATGCACAAGGATTACCAGAAGCTGGTGGCCGATGTGATTCCGGGGCAAATCTCGCTGGGCGGATTGCAGAGGATTTTGCAGAATCTACTTTCCGAGCGGATTTCGGTGCGGAACCTGCCGACGATTCTGGAGGGGATCGCGGAGGCCGCCGTCTATACGAAGAGCGTTGCGCAGATCACCGAGCATGTGCGCAGCCGCCTGTCGCGGCAGTTATGCGATTCGTATGCGGACTCCAACGGGGTCCTGCCTCTCGTGACGCTCTCGCCTGACTGGGAGGGCGCGTTCGGCGAGGCGCTGATGGGCGACGGGGAGGACAAGCACCTGGCCATGCCGCCCAGCAAGCTGCAGGAATTCATCAACGCGATCCGCACGACCTATGACGCGCTCTCGCAGCAGGGGGTGACGCCGGTCCTGCTCACCTCCCCGCCGATCCGCCCGTATGTGCGGTCGGTGATCGAGCGGTTCAGGCCGCAGACGGTCGTGATGTCGCAGAACGAAATCCATCCGAAAGCGCGAATCCGCACGATGGGACAGGTTTAGGGCCTCCCTAACCTTCTGACACCGTGACTTAAATTATAGTATATTTACTATAATTTTACCTTTACAATATATAGTAAAATTGCTATATACTATCTATGGATAAAAGGTCACAAGGGAAGCCGTTAGACTGGATCGGCTCATCGCTGGAAGACCTGAAGGCCTTTCCCGACGCCGTTATGCAGACTTTCGGGTTCGAGCTTCATCAAGTCCAGCATGGCGAGATGCCGCGCACGGCCAAAGCGATGAAGGGAAAAGACCTAAGCGGCGTTTATGAACTGAAAGACAATCATGAGGGAAATACTTACAGGGCGGTCTATATAGCCAAGCTGAAAGATAAAATTTACGTCCTGCATTGCTTCCAGAAAAAGTCCAAAAGCGGGATAGCGACACCGCCCAAGGACATTGAGCTGATCAAGAAGCGTTTGAAGTTGGCTATAGAAGACAGCAAAAAGAAGGCGCCCGATAAGGAGAAAACGAATGACTGAGACAATCACCAGAGGTTCCGGCAACGTCTTTAAAGACCTTGGCTTTGATCATCCCGGCGAATATCAGGCAAAGGCCGACCTTGCCATGCAGGTTATAAAAATCATCGAGCAGCGCAAGCTGACCCAAAAACAGGCCGCCGAACTTATCGGGGCCGCGCAGCCTGATATATCCAAATTAAAGGCCGGTCAGCTCAAGGGTTTTACAATCGATCGATTGTTTTCTTTCCTGCTTCATCTGGATAGAAACATCCAGATCCGCATCACTAAGCCAAAAGGCAAAAGCAAGCGCGGCGTGCTGGAAACCGTCGCCGCTTAGCCGAAATACGCCCGGAATAATGTGTTGTCGGCCCGGGCTTACGTGTCGTTGGCGGGTTTCGGGAGCGCGTAGCTTTCCTTGCGGTGCATGGCGATGATGCCTTCGGCGTCGCCTGCCTCTATTCCGGTTTTCTCCAAGAGTATTTTGACAAGACGCAGCGAGGATTCGTAGGCTTCGGGCACCACGGCAGTTGCGCCCGCGTCGAGGTAGCGCTGCATCGTGGCATTGTCGCGCGAGCGCAGGATCACGGGCAGGAGGGGCCAGCGGCTGCGGATATTACGGAGGATATTCTCGGTGACGGAGAAATCGTCGATGGTGATGACGACCGCTTTGGCCTTATCGACGCTGAGGTGGTTCCAGATGGCGGGCTGGGCGGCGTTGCCGACCACGACGGGGTAGCCCTGCGCGTGGAAGCCGGAGACCTGCACCGCGTTGCGGTCGATGGCGAGATAGGGAATTTTTTGTCCCTCCAGAATGTGGGCGAGGGTCTGCCCCACCCGGCCGAAGCCGGCGATGATGACGTGGTTTTCGATATCCCGGTGGCCGGGCGGGCCCGTGCCCTCGGCCGCCTGTTCACGGCCCATGGTCATGAGGCGTTCGGCATAGGGCGCGAGGCGCACGGTGAGCGGCGTGAGCAGCAGGGAGACCGCCGAGACAAGCAGGAAGAACTGCGCGTCCCCGGCGGGCATCAGCCCTCCGGCCAGAGCGAGGCCGATGACCATGAAGGCGAACTCCCCGCACTGGGCCAAGTAAACCGAAGCCTGCGCCGCGTGGCCCGCCGTCGCGCCGAACAGGCGAGCGACGGGATAGAAGCATACGGCCTTGATCAGGAAAATGCCGATCACCGAGACGGGCAGCCAGAGCGGGTTGTCCAGCACGGCGGCGATGTCGGTCTCCATGCCCACCGACAGGAAGAACACGCCGAGCAGGAGGCTTTTGACGGGCGAGAGGATCACGGCGACCTCGTGCCTGTATTCGGTTTCGGCGATCAGGATGCCCGCGAGGAAGGCGCCCAGCGCCGCCGAAAGGCCGAAGGATTCGGTCAGGGCCGCGCAGCCGATGACCAGCAGCAGCGTGATGGCGAACATCCATTCCGCGTTTTGCGCCGGGGAAAGCGCGCGCAGCAGCGGGCGCAGCAATTTCTTGCCCATAAGGATAATCGAGCCCACGACCAAAGCGGCCGTCAGGAGGGCACTGGCCAGTTGTGTGAGCAACGATCCTTCGCCCTGCCCCGCGAAGACGCCGACGAGGACAAGAATGGGGACGATGGCCAGATCCTGCATCAGGAGGACGGAAAAGCTGATCTGCCCCGCCGGGCGGGCGATCATGTGGCTGTCCACCAAAAGCTTCATGATGATCGCCGTGGAGGACAGGGCGAAGGCCGCGCCGATCAGGATAGAGACCTGAAGGCTGTTGCCGAACCCCCAGGCCGTGACGCCGATGACCAAAGCGGTCAGAAGGACCTGGGCGCTGCCCATGCCCAGCACCCATTTGCGCAAATCCCACAGGCGGGAGAAGGTGAGTTCGAGGCCGATGGTGAACAGCAGGAAGGTTACGCCCAGTTCGCCGAATATATGGATCAGGGCGGTGTCGGTGACGACCAGAGGCGCAATCAGCGGGTAATCCTGCGCCAACAACCCCAGCGCGTGGGGGCCGAGAAGCAGACCGCAGAAGAGATAGCCGATGACGGGCGATATGCGGCGGATCTGCAGCGCGGGGATGATAAACCCCGCCACGGCGAGAATCAGCAGGATGCCCGAAAGCAGATCGGTCACGTTGTGGGGCATATCCATCGCGTCAGTCATGGTCAGAGGCCCTGCTACATCGGGTTATTCAGCCTTTCAGTTTGCAGACCGCGAAGGGAAAAGCAATGACCCGCGTCAATTTTTCGGTTCGAGGACGACCTCGACATTGCAACGGCTTTTCTCGAACCGGATCAGGCCCGCCGGGCTGATGTTCAATTCGTCGTCGCAGAGCATGGATTGTTCAGCCTTCATCAGCATCGCGCCTTCGGGCGACACAACCCGCACGAAAGAAATACCGAAGGAGGTGTTTTTGACCTTGGCGTGTTTGCCATCGTCGGAGAGTTTTACGGCCAGAAGGTTCGTCTTGAGGGACTGGACGCGGCTGGTGCGGGCGCCCTCCTTCGTCTTGAGGATCAGCTGGCGCTTATCGAGGGTCATTTCCTCCGTCTGGGCCTGCGGTGCGCCGGGGATGCGGGAGATGATCTTCATCCAGGCGCTGAGCTTTTCGTCGGCGTGTTTTTTAATAAACTCGACGGTTTCCTCGGTTCCGGCCAGTTGGGCGGCGACCGAGCTTTGATAAAATTTTTCCACGGCCGCGCGGTCCATCGCCCCTGCGGGCTGGGCGGGGGCGGATTGCGCCTGTTCCGGCGCGACGGGCTCGGGCTGCGGCTGGGCCGATGCCGCCGACATCAGGGCGGGCGCGACGAAAAGGGCCAGAGCGGCGCAGAACAACCATTTTCCGTATTTAGACTGCATCACCTTGAGCGCTCCCGTGGCTTTATCTCTTCGTATGCCCCATTTTACCGGAGAACGCGGCGTTCGGCAAAAGGTTCGTGGCGCGGCTGGTGCGGGCGGCGGGAGCATGTTTATTAAGATAATATCGTGAAGGTGGGGATTTTTATGTTTATACTCTGGCGAACCGATTCGTAACATTTTACAATAAAAGCGTGATTCGCTGCTGATTTTCCATGCGTTTAAAGACGTTTACCGCCAACACAATGACCGAAGCAATGCAAATGGTACGGAAGGCTCTGGGTGAGGACGCCATCATCGTGGCCACCAAGGAGGAGGCTGGCGGCAAGACGGTGCGCGTCACGGCCGCGGTTGAACCGGCCTTTGAGATCGGGCCGCGGGGACTTCGGGAAAAAGAGGACTGGCTTCAATATGACCGCGAAGACGAGATCGGCGCGGTCGCGGAGAAGCTGACCGAGGCGATGCTGCGCCATGCTGTGCCCGATGAAATCATCGATCAGGTCGTCTCCTGCGCGACCGTCATGGGGCTGGAAGATCCCGGCACGGCAATGATCGCCTCCATCGAGCATCTGTTTTCCTTCAGACCCCTGCCTATCGCCGCGTTGAAAAAGCCCGTGATGCTGGTCGGGCCGCCGGGGTCGGGCAAGACGCTGGCCGTGGCCAAGATGGCCGCGCGGGGCACGATGAACGGGCTTCGGGTCGGCGTCATTTCCACCGACACGGTGCGGGCGGGCGGCGTGGAGCAGCTGGAAGCCTTCACGCGGCTGCTTGAAATTCCGCTGCTCAAGGCGCGCAACCCCGCCGAGCTTAAGGCGCTGACCGATAAGCTGACGGAGGAGAAGGATCAGGTGGTGGTCGATACGTCCGGCCTCAACCCGTTTAACCTTGAGGACGTCAAGGTTCTCGCGAAGCTGATCGTCACGGTTCAGGCGCGGCCCATCCTCGCCCTTCCAGGCGGGATCGACGCGGATGAATCCGGCGAGATGGCGCGCGTTTTCGCGACGATCGGGGTCAGTGAGGTTTTACCCACAAGAATTGACATCGCCCGCAGACTGGGCGGTATATTGGCCGCTGCGCACCATGGATCCTTGAGTCTGAGCGATTACAGCCATACCCCGATGGTTTCGCAGGGGCTTGCGCCGCTGAGCCCAAAGACGTTATCTAGATTGTTGATGCCCAGCGCGTATCGGGATGCGCGCACCCGGCGTATCATCAAGCCCACCCAAACTTCAGGGAACCGGACATGACCGACGACACGCCAGACGAGTCCAGATCGCCGCTTTCCGCGCCGATGGCCCTGCGCCGGGCCGATAATCTCATCGCGATCGCCAGCGGCAAGGGCGGCGTGGGCAAGACGTGGTTTTCCGTGACTCTGGCGCATGCGCTGGCGAAATCGGGCAAGAAGGTTCTGCTGTTTGACGGCGATTTGGGGTTGGCGAACGTGGACGTGCAGCTTGGCCTCATGCCCAAGCGCGATTTGAACGACGTTATTCGCGGACGGCTGGGGCTGGACCGCGTGGTGCAAACCTTCGAAGAGGGTAAATTCGATATCATCGCCGGACGTTCGGGTCAGGCTTCGCTTTCCGCTTTGCCGAGCCAACGGCTTGCGCTGTTGCGGGACCAGCTTGTGGATGTCGCCGCGCAGTATGATGTGGTGATCGCCGACCTTGGCGCGGGCGTGGACCGCACGGTGCGCATGTTTTCGGCGAGTTCCGCGTGTACGCTTTTGATTACGACGGACGAACCGACGGCGTTGACCGACGCCTATGCCTTTATCAAGCTGGGCAACGCGGCGGGCGTTTCGCGCAACATCAATATCGTCATCAACATGGCGTCGAGCATTTCCGAGGGCGAGAAGACCTATAAGACGCTGCTCAAGGCTTGCGAGAATTTCCTGCGGCTTTCGCCGCCGCTCATGGGCCTCGTGCGGCAGGATTCGCGCGTGAAGGATTGCATCCGCGCCCAAACGCCGATCCTGAACCGCACCCCCAACGCCGACGCGGCGATGGATGTTGAGAAGATCGCCAAAAAAGCTCTGGCGATGGTCGAGGATGCCAAGCTGAAGTCCGCGCGGCGCTGATTTTCTTCGATTTAATACTCCCGATAAAATCGCGAAGGCGCTAAGCCTTTTTTAAAACACAACGATCACAACGCTCACAACGCGGGCGGCGGCTCTGTCGTCATTGCGAGGAGGCCGGAGGCCGACGCGGCAATCTATGCGGTGGCCTCAATGGATTGCTTCACCCGCCGGGGCGGGTTAGCAATGACGGGGTTTGCCTTGGCTGTCCTTCGGCTAAAAGCTGTAATCCCGCCATGAATCGCAAAGACGCGAAGACGCTAAGCTCTCTGTGGAACACGACGATTTTAAAGTTATGTCATTCCTGCGGAAGCAGGAACCTCGGGAGACTTCTCTCAGTTTGAAACACAACGAACACAACGCGGGCGGCGGCTCTTTCGTCATTGCGAGGAGGACGGAGGCCGACGAAGCAATCTATGCGGTGGCCTCAATGGATTGCTTCACCCGCCGGGGCGGGTTCGCAATGACGGGGTTTTAGCCTGTCGTTCATTCCGGCGGAGGCTGGAATCCACGCTCAATTTTTAACTGGATCCCCGCGTTCGCGGGGATGCCTATCTTTTTTGGCCATCAACCCGAGAAGCATCCCCGTGAAAACGGGGATCCAAAGATCATCCCTAACCTAGATCCTTCGCTGCGCTCAGGATGAAAGGGGGGCGGGGTTACAAACGCATATCATCAGAACGGTTGAGCGACCCCGGGGAGGTGCGATAAGCTTAAACCATGTCGGACACCCGCATCCCCTCCTCGCTTCCGCCTTCGCCCGACGCCGCCGCGCGCGAGGCCGCGAATACGCGCACGGTGCGGCTGATTACCGTTCCCGAGCGAATCTATGACATGCAGCAAGCCGCGCGGGTACGGGCCGAGGTCATGCGGGCGAATGCGGACGGCACGGTGGAATTGCGCAGCGCCGCCGGCGACATCACCGTGCGCCCGGAAAAGCCCGACCAGTTGACGCCGGGGCAAACCGTCGAGGTGCGGATTCCGGCTGAGCGCCCGCCGCGCACGGCGGAGATCCGGCCCGCGCCGCCCGAGCGGCCCGCGCCCGCGCGCAGCACGCAGACGGATGTTGATGTGCGGGTTTCCCGGCCCGATACGAGGCCGGATAAAATTCAGACTCCTGACGATCTGATCGGGCGAATTGTCCGCGCCGTGCCGTTGCCGCCCTCGCAGGTGCCGCCGGAGATTCCGCAGGAACAAAGTGGAGCCGCGCCGAACCCCGTTCCCGCCGCGCCCGCCCTGCCCCCGGAATTTTCGCAGGCCGAAGAGATCGTGCAGGCGATCCAGAAACTCTTCGCCGTGCGGGCCGAGACGATCGCCAAAGCCGCCGTGCAAACGATTTTGGCCCCGCTTCAACCGACCGCCGCTGATACACCTGAGACAGTTCTTGTGCGTCCCGTCGCGGGCACGCCGCCTGTCCTCACCGCGCAGGGGGCGACCGAGATCGGGAAAATCCTCAAGGGCGTTCTGGGCCTCGCGCCGAACGGGCTGCAGGTTCCGCTCGGCCCTTCTGCCCCCGATATCGCGCCGCCGGACACGGCCATGCCGGAGCGCGGGTCAATGTTGTTTGCGGTGGGCGGTGTTGCGTCTGCGCCTACGACCAACCCCTTGGATGCGCCGCTCGATTTTTCCGTTCCTCCGCCGCATTTAAAAGCGGGCGAGGCGGCGGCGCAGGTGATCGGCCCCGTGGCGGGCAAGGATGCGCTGGCCGTTGCTTTGGTTTTCCCGGCGAAGGCGGAGGGGTCGCCGTCCTATTTTGCTCTGCTGGAGCCGGGGTTCATTCCCGCGCCGGGGGCGCTGCTATCGCTGATGCCGCTTGCACCGCCGCAAGCGGGTTCGAGCGCCTCCCTTGCGCCCCCCATCGCCGCCGATGTTTTGGCTGCGGCTGCGCCCGTGAGCCCAGCGATTCTGGCCGCGCTGCCTCTGGGCATCCCTTATTTCCTGACGCCAGAGCCGTGGCCCGTGATGCAGGAGATCGCACAGATTCTGGCGCAGGCTTCGGCGCCCCTTGCGCAGGCGTTTTCCAATATGATCCCGAATCCCGCCACGCCGCAACAGATGGCGCCCGCCGCGCTGTTCTTTCTCGCCGCGATGCGGGGGGGAGACATCGAGGGCTGGCTGGGCGGGCGGGCGGCGGACGCGATCCGCCGGGCGGGACGCGGCGATCTCATCACCCGGCTTTCACAGGAGGGCGCGACGCTCGCGCGCATGGGGGCGGAGCCTCTGGGTCAGGAGTGGAAGGCGACCAGCCTGCCGCTTTCATGGCAGGAGCAGATTCTCAAAATTCCGGTCTATACCAAACGCAGCGAGGACGAGCGCGGAACGGGCAATGAACGCGGCGAAGGGATGGTGCGGTTCGTCATCAATCTGGACCTCTCCCGCATGGGCAAGATGCAGATGGACGCGCTTTACCGGGAGGCGGCGAAGCGGTTCGACCTGATCTTGCGCAGCACGCAGCCCTTCACCAAGGCCGCCGAACACGAGATGCGCGGGATTTTCGCCGGGGCGCTGGAGGATATCGGATTGCGCGGGGAGATGGGGTTCCAGACCGGGGCGGAGAAATGGGTGACGGTCCAGCCGGATAAGCTTTATGAATTTTCCGCGAATTTCTAAATAAGCCGTTTTTTGAACCACAGCGATCACAAAGCACACGGCGCGGGCGGCGGCCCTTTCGTCATTGCGATGAGGCCGCAGGGCCGACGCGGCAATCTATCCAGAGGCATCCCGATATGAATCGCAAAGACGCGAAGACGCGAAGCTTTCTGTGGAACACGACGATTTTAAAGTTATGTCATTCCTGCGGAAGCAGGAACCTCGGGAGACTTCTCTCAGTTTGAAACACAACGCACACAACGCGGGCGGCGGTCTTATTGGTCAAGAGGTGCCTGCTTACGCAGGGATGACAAGGGGGCTTCACTCGTCATTGCGAGGAGGCCGGAGGCCGACGCGGCAATCTATCTTGCGCAACAAATGGATTGCTTCACCCGCCGGGGCGGGTTCGCAATGACGGGTTTTGCCTTGGCTGTCCTTCGGCTAAAAGCTGTAATCCCGCCATGAATCGCAAAGACGCGAAGACGCTAAGCTCTCTGTGGAACACGACGATTTTAAAGTTATGTCATTCCTGCGGAAGCAGGAACCTC
>CAZOVG010000011.1:0-41433 GCA_964583335.1 uncultured Pseudobdellovibrionaceae bacterium
ATCGTACCAACGTTACAGTGCGGCTTGTTCCGCTCAAATTTCTCCTTAGCCATCGCTTTTTTCCTTCCTTATGTGTCTTAATGTCTTACGTTATTTTCTATGTAAATCTATCAGCTCTTGCCGCCCAGGCTTGTCCGAACCTCGTCCGCAATATTCGACGGAACGGGTTCGTAGTGGTCGAACAGCATCGTGTACTGCGCGCGGCCCTGAGACTTGGAGCGCAGGTCGTTGATGTAGCCGAACATGCTCGCCAGCGGGACCATCGCGGTGATGACCTTCGCATTACCGCGATCTTCCATTCCGCTGATCTGGCCACGGCGGGAGTTCAGGTCGCCGATGATGTCGCCCATGTAATCTTCGGGCGTCACAACCTCGACCTTCATCATCGGCTCGAGCAGCTGGGGACCGGCCTTGGCCATCCCTTCCTTGAACGCCGCTTTTGCCGCGATTTCGAAGGCCATGACGGAGGAGTCCACATCGTGGTACGAACCGTCAACGAGGGAAATCTTGAAATCCACAACCGGGAAGCCGACGATTACGCCTGTTTCCTTTGCGATGCCCAGACCCTTTTCAACGCCGGGGATGTATTCACGGGGAACGGAGCCGCCAACGACCTTGCTGTCGAAGACGAAGCCGGATCCGCGTTCGCCGGGTTCAAAGACCAGATCGATTTTCGCGAACTGACCGGCACCGCCCGTCTGTTTCTTGTGGGTATAGGTGATCTCGGCTTTTCTGGTAATGGTTTCGCGGTACGCGACCTGCGGCTTGCCGATATTCGCCTCGACCTTGAATTCGCGGCGCATACGGTCCACGAGGATGTCGAGGTGAAGTTCGCCCATACCTTTCATGATCGTCTGACCGGATTCGTGATCGACGGACACGCGGAAAGACGGGTCTTCGGCGGCCAGGCGCTGAAGCGCTATGCCCATCTTTTCCTGATCGCTCTTGGTTTTCGGCTCGACCGCGATCTCGATAACCGGCTCGGGGAATTCCATGCGCTCAAGGACAACCTGCTTGTTGGCGTCGCAGAGCGTGTCGCCGGTGGTGGTTTCCTTCAGGCCCACGAACGCGACGATATCGCCGGCGTGCGCGATGTTGATTTCCTCGCGGTTGTTGGAGTGCATCAGAAGCATACGGCCAATGCGCTCGCGCTTGCCCTTGACGGAGTTCTGTACGTAGGAACCGGACTCGATTTTGCCGGAGTAGATCCGTGCGAAGGTCAGGGAGCCGACGTAGGGGTCGTTCATAATCTTGAAGGCCAGAGCGGAGAAGGGCTCGGCGTCGTCGGGCTTGCGGATCTCGTCCTCGTCGGAGTCGACCTTTTTGCCTTTCATTTCGCCCACATCCAGAGGACCGGGCAGGTAGTCAACGACCGCATCCAGAAGGGGTTGAACGCCCTTGTTCTTGAAGGCGGAACCGCACATCATCGGAATGATCTTGAAGGCGATCGTGCCCTTGCGGATACATTTCTTGAGGGTGGCGATGTCAGGCTCTTTGCCGTTCAGATAATCTTCCATAGCGGCATCGTCCATTTCGACGGCCTGCTCGATCAGCTTCTCGCGGTATTCCTTCGCCTTTTCTTTGAGATCGGCGGGAATTTCAACGATGTCGAAGGATGCGCCGAGGGTTTCGGCATTCCAGATCACCGCGTTCATGTTAATCAAATCAACGATCCCTACGAAGTCGCTTTCCAGCCCGATGGGCAGGGTCAGAACGAGCGGGTTGATGCCGAGGCGTTTTTTAACGCTGGCGACGCAGTCGTAAAAATCTGCGCCGATCTTGTCCATTTTATTGGCGAAGATGATGCGCGGAACGCGGTATTTGTCGGCCTGGCGCCAGACGGTTTCGGTTTGGGGCTCGACGCCCTGGTTGCCGTCCAGAAGACAGACCGCGCCGTCGAGAACGCGCAGAGAACGCTCGACCTCGATTGTGAAGTCCACGTGTCCGGGCGTGTCGATGATATTCAGGCGGAACATTTCGCCGGGGTGGGTGCCGTTTTCCGGGCCCTGCCAGAAGGTGGTGGTCGCAGCGGAGGTAATCGTGATGCCACGCTCCTGCTCCTGCTCCATCCAGTCCATCGTCGCGGCGCCGTCATGAACTTCGCCGATCTTGTGGGATTTACCGGTGTAATAGAGAACGCGCTCGGTCGTCGTGGTCTTGCCCGCATCAATGTGAGCCATGATGCCGAAATTGCGGTAGCGGTCCAATGGATATTCGCGTGTCATGTTCTCTACTCTTACCGTTCCGTTTGTCTGTTTGATCCTGTTGCCGATTACCAGCGATAGTGGGCGAACGCCTTGTTCGCATCGGCCATCTTGTGGGTGTCTTCGCGCTTTTTAATCGCCGAGCCACGCTCATTGGCCGCCTCGAACAGCTCAGCTGCCAGACGGTCCTTCATGGTTTTTTCGCCGCGACGACGGGCCGCGTCGATGATCCAGCGGATCGCCAGAGCCTGCGCGCGTTCGCTGCGCACCTCAACGGGAACCTGATAGGTCGCGCCGCCAACCCGGCGGGAGCGAACCTCGATGCGCGGACGCACGTTTTTCAGCGCATCATGGAACAGACGCAGGCCACGGCTTTTAACCGCGATCGCATCGTCCAGATCGGACGCGGAGGGCGCATCCTTGGGTGCGTCCTTCTTGTTTTCGTTGGCAGATTTTTTCTCCAGCGCTTCGATGGCGCCATAGACGATCGATTCTGCTGTGGCTTTCTTGCCTTGCTCCATTACGCAATTAATGAATTTGGACAGAATCAGATCTCCGAAGCGGGGATCGGGGAGAATTTCTCTTTTATCTGCTTTACGACGACGTGACATTTCTGTTTTCCTCTAAATCAAGCTTATTTCGGACGTTTGGAGCCGTAGCGGGAACGGGACTGCTTACGGTCCTTGACGCCCTGCGTATCCAGCGTACCGCGGATGATCGTGTAACGAACCCCTGGCAAATCCTTTACCCGGCCGCCGCGCACGAGAACAACGGAGTGTTCCTGCAGGTTGTGGCCTTCGCCGGGGATGTAACAAATGACTTCCAGACCGGTGGTCAGGCGAACCTTTGCAACCTTCCGCAGAGCGGAGTTCGGTTTTTTCGGGGTCGTGGTGTAGACGCGCGTGCAAACGCCGCGACGTTGCGGGTTGCTTTTCAGCGCCCGGTTTTTCTTCCGCTTTACAGTCTTTTCCCGCGGCTTGCGGATCAGTTGCTGAATGGTTGGCATCGTTTCGCCCTATGTTATTAACCAAAACCAAAGCCCTGCTTTCGCAGAGCACCTTAAATTCGTGGATGGCGGCATGTAGCGCGGATTTTTACGGTTTGTCAAGTGACAACCGCAGTTTTCCGCAGAGCATCCGGCCCGTCCGTTCCGCGCTGGTGGAGAACCGGACGTTTTTTGTCGGATGTTGCGCTTCGCCTACTTTTCTGCCCTTTTTACGGGGCGTACTTTCGATGAAGCCTACAGCTGCGTTTAAGCCTGGATCTCTACCGATTCTTTTCGGCGGAGAGCGGCTTACAGCCAGCCAATCCCTATCAGTGGCGCGGAATATAGCGGCGGGCCCCTGGAGTGTCAAGAAAAGAATCTTATCAAAGAGTTAAAGAAAAAACCGTTTACCGCGCGCCCCTTCCGCCTTACTCTTGTGGGGGTATAAACGCTTCAAAATGTTCAGGTTTCCTGTGGCTGTCGGAGATATTAGAAAGTCAAGCTTGGCCGATTACGCGGGTCTTGTTGTAGTCGGGCTTTTGTGCTTCTGGGCTGTGTTTTTCGACGGGTATCCGATCGGCGATGATTACAAGAACCAGATCATCGCGTTCGAAGCCTTCCGCGAGCAGATCGAACAGGGCGTTCTCTACCCACGCTGGCTGCAGGATATTAATCACGGTTTCGGCGGGGCCAACCTGTTTTTTTATGCTCCGCTTATCTACTACGTTGAATATGTTATTGATATTTTGCTGCCTTTTGATGCTCCTACCACTACAATTCTGAGCTTAAACGCTCTGTTTTTTTTGCTTTTTTCAGGCTTTTCCTGCCGTTTGTGGCTTTTGGGGTTTTGCTCTCGCTGGGGCGCCTTTGCAGGGGCCGCCCTTTATATGGCCGCACCCTACCATCTGTTCATTGACCTATACGAGCGCAATAACGGGGCGGAGTCTGCCGTTTATGCTTGGACTCCGCTGTTATTGATGCTTTTGCAAGCGGACGGGGGCCGCCGTGAGGCCCGTATCGCCAAGTTCGGGGCGATTTATGCGCTGTTCGTCGTGACACACCTTCCGAGCGCGGTCGTTGTCACTCCGTTTGCCGGGGCATGGGCGCTTTTGTATGCCTTCATGAAGCATGAGGGGCCGCGTCCTGAGCTTTTTCGGGTGTTGGGGGCCGAGGGCCTTCATTTTGCCGTCTCTTTGGGGTTGGGTGTACTGATCGCCGGCCTTTACCTTTACCCGGCCCTGACCTTACTTGATCTGGTGCGTTCGCATGTGATGTGGAGCGGGCCATTTTACGATTATAAGAACTGGTTTATCTGGGGCGGGGACAGATGCCCAGAGGTCTTTGGCGGCTTTTGCATGCAGATGTCCCTTGTGGCAACCGGGACCGTTTTTGTGCCGGTTCTAGGGTGTTTGGCCGTTTCCGGGCATATGAGCCGCCATGCGAAAGCCGTTATGGGAGCGCTTGCCATTTTGATTGTCGCGTGCTTTTTCCTTATGACCCCGCTCTCGCTGTTTGTCTGGGAGTTCGTTACACCCTTACAGAAGGTTCAGTTTCCATTCCGGTTGATGGTTGTCGCCGATCTGCTTTTCGCCGGACTTATCGGGCTTTTGTTTACGCCAAGCGCGGAGGCCGCCCATCGTTTTAAAGTTCATGGTGCGCGGATCTGCGTTTTTATGGTGCTTGCCTTTTTGAGCTTTCATACGGCGCGGTTTGTGCAGAACTCGCCGCATCCCGATCAGGAATTTTTTGATTACCGCATAAAGCATAGAATTTTAACCGGGGAGTTTTTCCCGAATAACCCGGAAATGACGATCAATATCCTTGATTTTGTTGATAAGACACCTGCTCTCCCCTTGTATCGCACCGAGCCGGAAACGATCAAGGTGGCGCTTGTCGAGCGCACGCCGCGGCAGTTTACTTTTGCTGTCGAGGCGGAGCGGCCCGGTGTGCTTTACGTCCGGCAGTTTTATTTTCCGGGATGGGCGGCGGAGATTATTCGGGACGGCAAGGAGCCCGGGCCTCCTGAAATCCGGGCCGTTGAGCCTTACGGGCAAGTTTCGCTTGCCTTGCCGAAGGGTCATTATCAGGTTCGCCTATTCATGTCGCGGCTGCCTCAGGAGCTCATCGGCGGGCTGATGAGCCTGTGCGGGCTTGTTCTTATGCTGCTTTTGTTTTTTTCAGAAAGATTTAAACGCAGGCGTTCACGCTGAGGCGTTCTTTGGTATGAATAAAAAAGGCCCCGGCGATGCGGGGCCTTTAAATTTTGTGTCTTTAGCGCGGAGGGTTTTTAGCCCGCCGCCGCCTCGCGGATGGTTTCACCGCCGCCCTGCTCTTCTTCACCGGAAGACTGTCCGGCTTCGATGCTTTCATGGCGGGGCATGTTGGCGAGAACTTCCTCGTCCCGTTCGGCGGCCAGACGTTTCATCTGGTTGACGAATGCGCCGGTTCCCGCCGGGATAAGGCGACCGACGATGACGTTTTCCTTCAGGCCGCTGAGGCGGTCCACCTTGCCGTTGACGGCGGCTTCGGTGAGGACGCGGGTCGTTTCCTGGAAGGACGCTGCAGAGATGAAGGAGCGGGTCTGCAGAGACGCCTTGGTGATCCCCTGAAGGACGGGTTTGCCTTCGGGCGCGATCTTGCCTTCCTCAATATAGCGTTGACGCGAGATATCGTATTCCTCGCGGTCCACGTGTTCGCCGAGCAGGTAAGTGGAGTCGCCCATGGAGGTGACTTCGACTTTCTGCATCATCTGGCGCACGATGACCTCGATGTGCTTGTCGTTGATGCGCACGCCCTGGAGACGGTAGACTTCCTGAACCTCGTTCGTGAGGTATTCGGCCAACGCCTCAACCCCCAGAACGTTGAGGATGTCGTGCGGCACGAGGGAGCCATCCAGAAGACGGTCGCCGCGGCGAACGAAGTCGCCTTCCTGTACGGCCAAGTGGCGGCCTTTGGGGATGAGATATTCGCGGGCTTCTTCTTCGAGGCTGACCGGGCGGACGACGATGCGGCGCTTGGATTTGTAATCCTTGCCGAATTCCACATAACCGTCCAGTTCCGCGATGACCGCAAAGTCCTTCGGATGGCGGGCTTCGAAAAGCTCGGCTACGCGCGGCAGACCTCCGGTGATGTCACGGGTTTTAGACGTTTCGCGCGGGATACGAGCGACGATATCCCCGGCCTTGACTTCCTGACCGCTTTCAACGGAGAGGAGTGTATCCACGGAGAGTTCGTAGTTCGCGGGCAGGCCATTAGCCAGCTTGATGATGTTACCCTTTTTGTCGAGCAACGCGATACGCGGTTTCAGGTCACTGCCCTTGGGCTGCGAACGCCAGTCGATGATCCGGCGGGCGGAAATACCCGTCGCTTCGTCCACTTGGTCGACGATGGATATGCCCTCAACGAGATCGAAGTAGTGAGCGACCCCGTCCTTCTCGGTGATGACCGGAAGGGTGTACGGGTCCCACTCAGCCATCTTCTCGCCGGCCTTGACCTTTGCGCCGTCTTCAACAAGCAGTCGCGAACCGTAGGGAATCCGATAGGTTGCCTTGTCGGCGCCCTTTTTGTCCTTGAGTACGAGTTCCGTGTTGCGGCCCATGACGATGGTGACGCCCGAGGAGTTTTGCACGAGGTTCTTGTTACGGATTTCGACCTTGCCGTCGATGTTGGCATCCACGTGGGAACGCTCCGCGCCTTTTTGCGCCGCGCCGCCGATGTGGAAGGTCCGCATGGTGAGCTGGGTTCCCGGCTCGCCGATGGACTGAGCGGCCATGACGCCGACAGCCTCGCCGATGTTGACCGAGGTTCCGCGCGCGAGATCGCGCCCGTAACATTTCGAGCAGATGCCGTTATTGTCGCCTTCGCAGACCAGAACGGACCGGACCTTGACTTCGTCAACGCCAGCGGTCTCGATCTTTTCAGCCGTCACCTCGTCGATGATCTCGCCAGCCGGGGCGATGAGTTCGCCGTTGAGCGGGTTTTTGATCTGCACGGAGGGGACGCGGCCCAGAATACGCTCGGAGAGGGAGACGACCACGTCGGGGCCGCTCATTACCGCGCGCATCATAATGCCGTTTTCGGTTCCGCAGTCGAACTGCGTGATGATCGCGTCCTGCGCCACATCCACGAGACGGCGGGTCAGGTAACCGGAGTTCGCGGTCTTCAACGCCGTGTCCGCCAGACCCTTACGGGCGCCGTGGGTGGAGTTGAAGTATTCGAGAACGGACAGGCCTTCCTTAAAGTTGGAGATGATCGGGGTCTCGATGATCTCGCCCGAGGGCTTGGCCATCAGGCCGCGCATCCCCGCGAGCTGGCGGATCTGGGCGGCGGAACCCCGCGCGCCAGAATGCGCCATCATGTAAACGGCGTTCAGTTTTCCGGTTTCGATGTTGGAGATGCCCTTCATCATGGCGTCCGCCACTTCGTCGGTGCAACGCGACCAGATATCGACGACCTTGTTGTACTTCTCACCCTTGGTGATCAGACCGTCCATGTATTGCTGTTCGAATTCGCTGACCTTTTCGTAAGCGGCATCGACCAGCTTTTGCTTGGCCTCGGGAATAACCAGATCGTCCTTACCGAAGGAAATTCCGGCGATACACGCATAACGGAAACCGAGTTTCATCAAGCGGTCGCAGAAAATGACCGTTTCCTTCTGACCGCAGTAGCGGTAGACGACGTCGATCAAGCCCATGATTTCCTTTTTGGTCAGAACCTGATTGATCAGGGAGAACGGGACCTGCGGGTGGCGCGGGAGCAGTTCGGAGATCAGGATCCGCCCGGGGGTGGATTCGACCAGAACGGTTTCCGGGTTGCCTTGCGCGTCAACGCCACGGTAGCGGCATTTGATCTTGGCGTGCAGGCTGACCGCACCTTCCTGAAGCGCGTGGGCGATTTCGCCGGCACCCCGGAAAATCATGCCCTCGCCCGTTTCGCCGTCGCGGGCGATGGCAAGGTAGTAAAGACCCAGAACGATATCCTGCGTCGGCACGATGATCGGCTTGCCGTTCGCGGGCGACAGGATGTTGTTGGTGGACATGATCAGGCAGCGGGCTTCGAGCTGCGCCTCAATAGAGAGCGGCACGTGAACGGCCATCTGGTCACCGTCGAAGTCGGCGTTAAACGCCGTACAGACGAGCGGATGAAGTTGGATTGCCTTGCCTTCGATCAGGACCGGCTCGAACGCCTGGATACCGAGACGGTGCAGGGTCGGGGCGCGGTTCAGAAGGACGGGGTGTTCGCGGATGACTTCCTCAAGGATGTCCCAGACTTCGGGGCGTTCCTTTTCGACCATGCGCTTGGCAGCCTTGACCGTCGAGGCCATGCCGTAGATTTCCAGCTTATGCAGGATGAAGGGCTTGAAGAGTTCCAGCGCCATTTTCTTAGGCAGGCCGCACTGGTGCAGCTTGAGTTCGGGACCGACCACGATCACGGAACGGCCGGAATAGTCCACGCGCTTACCGAGCAGGTTCTGACGGAAGCGGCCCTGTTTGCCTTTAAGCATATCGGAGAGGGATTTGAGGGGGCGCTTGTTCGCGCCGGTGATGACGCGGCCACGGCGGCCGTTGTCGAACAGGGCGTCCACGGCTTCCTGCAGCATCCGCTTTTCGTTCCGCACGATGATGTCGGGCGCGCGAAGTTCGATCAGGCGGCGCAAACGGTTGTTCCGGTTGATCACGCGGCGGTAGAGATCGTTCAGATCGGAGGTCGCGAAGCGGCCGCCATCAAGGGGAACGAGCGGGCGCAGTTCGGGCGGGAGGACCGGAACGGTGTCCAAAATCATCCATTCGGGGCGTGTGCCGGAGGCGATAAAGGCCTCGACCAGCTTCAGGCGTTTGACCAGTTTCTTGCGCTTGGCTTCGGAGCTGGTTTCGCGGAGGTCTTCCTCGACCTTCAGGCGCTCCTGCTCCAGATCGATCTCGGAGAGGATTTCCTTGAGCGCCTCGGCACCGATCCCGGCGCGGAAAGACTCCTCGCCGTATTCGTCCTGTGCGTTGTAATAGTCATCTTCCGAGAGAAGCTGCATCGGCTTGAGCGGGGTCATGCCCGGCTCGATGACAATGAAGTTTTCAAAGTAGAGGACGCGCTCAAGCTCCTTGAGCGTCATGTCGATGATGAGGCCGATCCGGCTGGGCAGAGATTTCAGGAACCAGATGTGCGCAACGGGAGAGGCCAGAGAGATGTGGCCCATGCGTTCGCGGCGGACGCGGGTCAGCGTCACTTCGACGCCGCACTTTTCGCAGATGATGCCTTTGTACTTCATGCGCTTGTACTTGCCGCAGAGACATTCGTAGTCTTTCACGGGGCCGAAGATGCGCGCGCAGAAAAGACCGTCTTTCTCGGGCTTGAAGGTTCGGTAGTTGATGGTTTCGGGCTTTTTTACTTCGCCGAACGACCAGCTGTTGATCTGCTGCGGGGAGGCAATCGAGATCCGGATGTTGTCAAAGCTCTGCGGTCCGGTCGGCTGACCAAACAGGTTCATCAGTTCATTCATCGTCTTCGCCCTTTTCTCTTCTCTTTGTTTTCGACAGCCGGCTCTAGTCAACCAGGCTGAAATTCACAGTCGTAATTACGCGGACCTTCTTTTCGATGGAGACCTGCTCGGCCTCCGTGTCGCTTCCGTAGGCCGACAAAATGTTAAACCAGCCCTGGTCGGCGGACATGATCTTGCCGACCTTGCTGTTGGAATCCTGCGCGAACCGCTGGGCCGCCTCGCGGGCGTTTTGGGTCGCCTGCGTGATCATGTCCGGCTTGATGTCGTTCAGTTTCGTATACATGTAGACCGGATCGGAGTTGGTGAGCAGAACGTCCTGCGCGATCAGGGCGAAGGTGTTCTGCGCGGCCTTTTCGATGTCGCGGACCTTGGGGCTGCGCACCGTGATGGTCTGGGTCATCTCGTAGGTGTTTTTATACTCCTGCACGTCGCCGGTCTGGGTTGCGAGTTCGCGGCCCTGATAAAGGTTTATGCTCTTGCGGGCATATTCCTCGGCCGCGAAGCCGTTCTGTTTCAGGAAGGCTTCGATGATCTGCTGGTTCGCCTGAAGCTTCTGACGGGCGGTGGGCAGGTCCCATTCCTTGACGGTATGGGAAATGCGCCAGACGCCCAGATCGGCCTCAACGTCCTTTTCGGCCAGCCCCTTGACGGAGACGACCCCCAGAGGCGTGTTGAAGCGGATCAGCCCTTCGCGCAGGAAGAAGCTGGCCACGCAAATGGCGGCGGCCAATATACACGCAGACAGGAATGTGGCGATGGACTGCATCAGATTCTCCAGGTTGCCTTATTCATCTTAGGTCTTGGTCGTTTGCTTCATATCGACGTTCAAGCCGAGCGCCTTCAGTTCCTTGGTCAGAACGTTGAAGGATTCGGGAATACCGATCTCGAAGTTGTCCTCGCCGCGAACGATGGCTTCGTACACCTTGGAGCGCCCCGCCACGTCGTCAGACTTCACGGTGAGCATTTCCTGAAGCGTGTAGGCCGCGCCGTACGCCTGAAGCGCCCAGACTTCCATTTCCCCGAAGCGCTGTCCGCCGAACTGGGCCTTACCGCCCAGGGGCTGCTGCGTGACGAGGGAGTACGGCCCGATCGACCGCGCGTGGATTTTATCGTCCACGAGGTGGTGCAGCTTGAGCATGTACATGTAGCCCACGGTCACCGGGCGGTGGAAGGATTCGCCCGTGCGTCCGTCGATCAGGCGGACCTGACCGGAACGATGGAGACCGGCCTTTTCGAGAAGCTCGGTAATGTCGCCTTCGTGTGCGCCGTCGAAAACAGGCGTCGCCATGGGCACGCCCACGCTTACGTTGCGGCACATCTCGATCAGGTCGCCCTGCTCCAGTTGCGTCACTTTCTCGGCAAATTCGCGCTCGCCATAGACGTCTTTAAGCTTCTTGTGCAGGGTCTTGAGTTCCTGCTCGTTCGGCTTTCCGGCCTTATCGAACGTGTCGATGATCTGGCCGATCTGCTTGCCGAGGCTTGCAGAAGCCCAGCCCAGATGGGTTTCGAGAATCTGGCCGACGTTCATCCGCGAGGGAACGCCGAGCGGGTTCAGGACCATGTCAACGGGCGTTCCATCTTCAAGGTAGGGCATGTCCTCGACCGGCATGATCTTGGAGACGACCCCTTTGTTTCCGTGACGTCCGGCCATTTTGTCGCCGGGCTGCATCTTGCGTTTCACGGCCACAAAGACTTTGACCATCTTCATCACGCCGGGAGGCAGTTCATCGCCGCGCTGGAGTTTTTCGACCTTGTTTTCAAAGCGTTTCTTCAGATCGTCGACGGCTGCGTCGAAGGTCTTGGTCATCGCCTCGATCTCGGACATGCGCTTTTCGCTCTCGACGCCGATCTGACGCCACAGGCCGCGCTTGATTTCGGACAGGTCGGCCTTCTTGATCGACTCGCCTTTTTTCAGCTTGGCTTCCTTGGGCGCGGAGGCGAGCTTCTGACCGGTCAGCAGCTGTTCGAGGCGGCCGTAGAAGCCGTCTTCGAGAATGCGGCGCTCGTCGTCGCGGTCTTTCGCCAGACGCTCGATCTCTGCTTGCTCGATCGAGAGGGCACGAGCGTCTTTATCGACGCCGCGACGGCTGAACACGCGGACTTCGACCACGGTTCCGACCGCACCGGGCGGCAGGCGCAGGGAGGAGTCTTTCACGTCGGCGGCCTTTTCGCCGAAGATGGCGCGCAGGAGTTTTTCCTCCGGCGTCATCGGGCTTTCGCCCTTGGGCGTGACCTTACCGACCAGAATATCGCCGGGGGCGACTTCGGCGCCGATATGCACGATACCGGCCTCGTCGAGGTGCTTGAGCGCCTCTTCCCCGACGTTGGGGATGTCGCGGGTGATTTCCTCGGTGCCGAGCTTGGTGTCGCGGGCCATGACTTCAAATTCCTCGATGTGGATCGAGGTGAAGACGTCATCGCTCACGATGCGTTCGGAAATGAGGATGGAGTCCTCGAAGTTGTAGCCGTTCCAAGGCATGAACGCCACGAGGACGTTGCGGCCCAGCGCGAGTTCGCCGAGGTCGGTCGAGGGACCGTCCGCGATGATGTCGCCCGCCCGCACGTCATCGCCGACCTTTACGAGAGGACGCTGGTTGATGCAGGTGTTCTGGTTGGAACGCTGGAATTTCGAGAGTTTGTAGATGTCAACCACGGGCTCGTCGGCGCTCTGGATGTCGGTTGCCTGAACGACGATCCGGGTCGCGTCAACCTTGGTCACCACGCCGCTGCGGCGGGCCGAAACGGCTGCGCCGGAGTCGCGGGCGACGGTTGCTTCCATGCCCGTGCCGACGATCGGCGCGGAAGCGCGGAGCAGCGGAACAGCCTGACGCATCATGTTCGAGCCCATCAGCGCGCGGTTCGCGTCGTCGTTCTCAAGGAACGGGATGAGCGAGGCGGCGACGGAGACGATCTGCTTGGGCGAAACGTCGATATAGTCGATCTGGTCGGGCTGGGACATGATGTTTTCCCCGGCCTGACGGCAGGAGACCAGGTCGCTTTCGAACTTGCCGGCCTTGTCGAGCACGGAGTTGGCCTGCGCGATCACGTAGCGGGCCTCTTCCATCGCGGACATGTAGACCACCTCGTCGGTGACCTTGCCGTTGGTGACCTTTCTGTACGGGCTTTCGATGAAGCCGTACTTGTTCACGCGAGCGAAGGTGGCCAACGAGTTGATCAGACCGATATTCGGGCCTTCGGGCGTTTCGATCGGGCAGATCCGGCCGTAGTGGGTCGGGTGCACGTCGCGGACTTCGAAGCCCGCGCGTTCGCGGGTCAGACCGCCCGGACCCAGCGCCGAGAGGCGGCGCTTGTGGGTGATCTCGGAGAGCGGGTTGGTCTGGTCCATAAACTGGGAGAGCTGGCTCGATCCGAAGAACTCGCGCACGGCGGCCTGCGCCGGCTTGGAGTTGATCAGGTCGTGCGGCATGTACGTGTCGATGTCCACGGAAGACATACGCTCGCGAATGGCGCGTTCCATACGCAGGAGGCCGACGCGCATCTGGTTTTCCATGAGTTCGCCGACAGAACGTACGCGGCGGTTGCCGAGGTTGTCGATGTCGTCCACCTCGCCCCGGCCGTCTTTGAGCTCGTGCAGGTATTTGACGATGGCCAGGATGTCCTGCTTGCTCAGGACGCGGAACTGGTCGTCGGCCTTAAGGTCCAGACGGGCGTTCATCTTGACGCGGCCCACGGCGGACAGGTCGTAACGTTCGGCGTCGAAGAACAGGGAGTGGAACAGGGCCTGCGCGGACTCAACGGTCGGGGGCTCGCCCGGACGCATGACGCGGTAGATATCCACCAATGCCTCTTCGCGCGTGTCGCACTTGTCGGCGATCAGCGTGCTGCGGATGTAGGGGCCGACGTTCAGGAAGTCGATCGCCAGAACGGGCAGCTCTTCTACGCCCATTTCCTCGAATTTTGCGAAGTCGTCCTTGGCAATTTCGTGGCCCGCTTCGAAAACGACCAAGCCGGTCTTTTCGTCGAAAATATCCGCGGCCAAGAAGTTACCGGCGAGGTTTTCGCTCTCGATACGAACTTCCTCAAGGCCACCCTCAGCCAATTTCTTGGCGGCGCGGGCCGTGATTTTTTCGCCGGCCTTGGCGACAGCCTTGCCGGTTTTGGCGTTGATCAAATCGTAATTCAGCTTTACACCGCGCATACGGTCGGGATTGAAGGCGGTTCTCCAGCCCTTTTTGTCGAGGCTGTAGGTCACGACTTCGTAGAAGGTCTTAAGGATTTCCTCGTTGGACATACCCTGAACCAGAAGGGGATCGAGTTCCTCGCCTTTGTCCTCGGCCTTTTTGCGGAGCTTTTCAGTTTCCGCGCTGTCCAAACACCGCAGGAGCGTCGTCAGGGGCAGTTTCCGGCGGCGGTCGATGCGCACGTACATCACGTCCTTGGCGTCGAATTCAAAGTCGAGCCAGGAGCCGCGGTACGGAATCACCCGCGCGGAGAAGAGGTATTTGCCCGAAACGTGGGTTTTGCCGTTGTCATGATCGAAGAACACGCCGGGGGAACGGTGCATCTGGGAGACGATCACGCGCTCGGTGCCGTTCACGACGAACGTGCCGTTATCGGTCATCTGGGGCATGTCCACCATGTAGACGTCCTGCTCCTTGATGTCGCGGATGGAGCGCAGGCCGGAGTCGGCGTCTACATCAAAAACCGACAGGCGCAGGGTCACGCGCAGGGGCGCTGCGTAGGTCATCCCGCGCTGCTGGCACTCTTCCACATCGTATTTGGGGTCTTCGAATTCGAATTTAACGAAATCGATTTCGGCGCGGTCGCTGAAATCCTTGATCGGAAATACGGAGGAGAAAACCTCCTGAAGTCCTGTCATTGCGCGGTCTTCGGCGCGGATTTCCTTCTGGAGGAAGAGTTCATAGGAGTTGCGCTGGACCTCGATCAGGTTCGGCATGCGGGCGACTTCGCGGATGCGGCCGAAATCGCGGCGGATCCTCTTGCGTCCCGTGAAACTCTTGATATCGTTGGCTTGTGTGGTTTCCCCAGATGCTTTGGATTTCGCTGCGCACATATGTCGTGTCCTACCTTTTGTCTTAACCAGATCTCTTAAAACTTCGCGGCCTTGCGATTACGGGCCGATTGCGTCTACACGCGCCTTAAATCTACACTGTCCGCCGTAACCTGCCCGGAAGCGGGCCGCAGGCATTACACAGGGGCGAACAAAAACAGCCCGTTCGCCACCCCCTTAGGAGGCTCCGAACCGGCCTGAAATTCCTAGTATTTCCGCAATGCGGCTTCCGTTACGCGTACGGTTTTCACGTCTGTCTCAGAAATTTTGATTGCTATATGAACCATCGCCCCACTCTTGTCAACCTTCATGATACCGAATGAACGCATTTCCCACACAGCTTTCGCACGTGCGGGAAATGCGCATTGTTTCGGATGAAGATTACTTGAGCTCGACTTTGGCGCCAGCAGCTTCGAGTTTCTTCTTGATTTCTTCGGCTTCGGGCTTCTTTGCGCCTTCCTTAACCGTCTTGCCGCCAGCCTCAACGAGGTCTTTGGCTTCTTTCAGGCCGAGGTTGGTGATTGCGCGAACTTCTTTGATCACGTTGATCTTGTTCGCACCGCCGTCAACGAGAATGACGTCGAAAGAGTCCTTCTCTTCAACCGGAGCAGCAGCAGCGGCAGCAACCATTACAGGTGCAGCAGCAGCAGCGGTTACGCCCCACTTGTCTTCGAGCATCTTGGACAGCTCAGCAGCTTCCAGTACCGTCAGAACCGAGAGTTGTTCAACAATTTTATTCAGATCAGCAGCCATTTTTTCCTCCTTAGAATTTAAACTTAACAATTTTGCTGAAAATTAAAAAACCTAACCTTGTTTCTCGCCGTAAGCCTTTGTTACGCCGACCATATCGCGGGCCGGAGCCTGGAGAACACCAACCAGCTTGGTGGGTGCTGCAACCAGAAGACCAACGAGTTTGGACCGGATTTCGTCGAGGCTCGGCAGCTTCGCCAGCGCTTCAACGCCCTTGGTGTCGAGAACGGTTTCGCCCATGCCGCCGCCGATGATGACCAGTTTCTGGTTCTTCTTGGCGAATTCATAGGTGACTTTAGCCGCCGCAACGGGGTCTTTCGAGGTTGCGATGCCCGTGGGGCCGGTGAACATTTCGCCGATGCCTTCGAACTTCGTACCCTTGACCGCGCGCTGCGCCAGACGGTTCTTGATGACCTTGAAGGACGCGCCGTTCTTACGCAGTTCCGTACGGAGCTGGGTGATCTCGGCGACCGTCAGGCCGGAATAGTGTGTTACGACAACAACTTCGTCATCGCTGAAACGCTTGTTGAGGGAAACGATTTCCTCTTCTTTTCTTGCCCGGCTCATGCCCATGGTCAAAATCTCCCGGATACCTTGTTATTCGTCAAAACTCTGTTCAAAAATTCCGTACCGCCCCAAAACAAAAGGCGGCTTCCGCAGCCGCCTGTCCGATGGTGTAGAAAAAGAGAGAAAAAGACAAACCCGACATGCGGGTAAATTCGTCTTGGTCTTCCTCGTCTATGCAGGTTTTTTAAGCCTTTTGGCCCCTACAGTCCCGGACAGGTCTTGCACTCGACGGGCCTGTATTAAGTAAAAAGAACAGGCCCGTCAAGGATTATTTCAAAAAAACTTACGCCGCGCGGCTTTGTCCGCCGGAGGTCAGGTTCTCAAGCTCAAGCTTGATGCCCGGACCCATCGTGGAGGACAGGGAAATCTTGTTGATGTATTTCCCTTTGGCGCCCGGCGGCTTCGCGCGGACGATGGCCTCGATGAAGGCGCGGATGTTTTCGACCAGCTTGGCTTCGTCGAAGGATGCCTTACCGACGCGGGCGTGGATAATCCCGGCCTTTTCGGCGCGGAATTCAACGGCGCCGCCCTTCATGGACTTGACCGCTTCGCCGATGTTCGGCGTGACGGTGCCCAGTTTGGGGTTGGGCATCAGGCCCTTGGGACCGAGGATCTTACCGACCCGGCCAACGAGAACCATCATGTCCGGGGTGGCCAGACAGCGGTCAAAGTCGATCTCGCCCTTCTGGATTTTTTCCGCCAGGTCGTCGGCGCCGACGATATCGGCTCCTGCGGCTTTGGCTTCCTTGGCTTTTTCATCCTTGGCGAAGACGGCCACGCGCACGTTGGCACCGGTTCCATTGGGAAGAGAGATCATCCCACGGACCTGCTGGTCAGCGTGCTTGGTGTCCACCGACAGGTTGATCGCGATTTCGATGGTTTCATCGAACTTGCGGCCCTTGGAGGCGGTCTTGAGCATCGAAACGGCCTCATCCAGAGGATAGAAGCGGTTGCGGTCCACAGCGACCTGTTCTTTTTTCGGCGTTTTGCCGGCTGCTTTTTTCTTGGTTTCTGCTTTGGCCATTTCTTAACCCTCCACGACTTCGATACCCATGGAACGGGCCGAGCCTTCGATAATTTTCATTGCCGCGTTGATGTCGTTCGCGTTCAGATCGACCATCTTCTTTTCGGCGATCTCACGCACCTGCGACTTCTTCACCTGCGCGATGGTTTCACGTCCGGGAGCGCCTGCGCCCTTTTCGCGTTTGACCGCTTGCAGCAGGAAGTAGCTGGCGGGCGGGGTCTTGGTGATGAAGGTGAACGAGCGGTCTTCGAAAACCGTAATGATCAGGGGGGTGGGTACGCCCTTCTGGTTTTCCGTACGGGCGTTGAACGCCTTACAGAATTCCATGATGTTTACGCCGTGCTGACCCAGAGCCGGACCAACGGGCGGGGATGGGTTCGCCATTCCACCGGGGATCGTCAGGTTGATGTAACCTGTTATTTTCTTTGCCATTGTTAGTCTCCTTTGGTTAAAGGTTTCGTGGTGCGACGCCCAATGGGCTTTATGAGAACGCCTCCCACAATAATCGGGGGACCATAGACTTTCGGCCCCGGGCGATCAAGAAAAAAATGAGTCCGGCGGCGCTTGGCCTTGTCTGCCCGGCGGAGGCGGGTTATAGAGACTCTGCGGCGGGAGAGAACCATAAGAGCCAACCCGGAATGAAAATCGACGATGTTGTGAGCCTTGACGTTGACCTGCCCGAACATTCTCTGGCGCGGGGCAAGCACGGGTTCATCGTGGCCATTCACGAGGCGCCGGAGCCATACTGCACGGTCGAGTTTCTGGACCGCGCGGGGAATACGCTCACGCAGGTGCCGCTGCGGCCCGGGCAGTTCCGTATTTTGTGGAGCGCTTGAGATGATCAAACTCCGTAACATCTTGATTATGCTTACCTTCCTTCTGGTCATGACTCCCCTGCCCTCCGCCGCGCGGGAGGGGTTGTCCACCCAGCTGACGATGAAGCATGACGGGCTTGAGCGGCGTTACGATCTGTTCGTGCCGCCGGGTGGGCCGAAGGGTTTGAGGCCGTTGGTTGTCATCCTGCACGGCCACGGAGGCAGCGCGGCGCATATTACGGGCAAAACAGGCAAGCGCAGCCCGCACAACGCCTGGCTGGATGTGGCCGAGCGGGAGGGGATCGTCCTTTTGATCCCCGACGGGGCGGTCAGCCCGGACAAGCGTCAGGGCTGGAACGATTGCCGCAAGGATACGAGCACCAACCCCTCTACCGACGATACGGGGTTTTTGCGCGGGCTGATCGAGCAAGCCGTCAAGGATTATCAAGCCGATCCGGCGCGGGTTTACGTGACCGGCACCTCGAACGGCGGATTTATGAGCCTGCGGATGGCGCTGGAGGCGCAGGATCTGATCGCGGCGGCGGCGCCCGTGGTGGCCGCCATGCCCGCCGTCAACAAATGCACAATCGGGCAAGGTAAGGTTCCGGTGCTGTTTATCAACGGGACGGAGGACCCGCTGGTGAAATATGCGGGCGGGCCGATCTTCAACAATAAGGGCGACCGGGGCAGCAGCCTGTCCGTCGAGGAGTCGGTGGCGTGGTGGGTGGCTCATAACGGCGCGGCCACAAAGCCCCTTCATTCCGTTCTGCCCGATACGGACCCGGACGACGGGAGCACAGTGGAAAGATATGTTTATGCGGGAGAGGTGCCTGTGGTGTTCATCAAGGTGATCGGCGGCGGGCATACCGAGCCGAGCCTGACGCGGCATTACGGGCCGCTTTTCAGAGCGATCGTCAAGCGCCAGAACAAGGATTTCGAGATGGCGGAAAAAGTCTGGTCCTTTTTCAAGGACCAGCGCAAATAACCCATAGAACAGAGTTTAGAGTTTTTCGACCTGGCTGAATTCCAGCTCCACGGGCGTCGCGCGGCCGAAGATGGACACGGAGACCTTGAGCTTGGCCTTGTCCTCGTCGATTTCCTCCACGAAGCCGTTGAAGGACGCGAAGGGGCCGTCGGTGACCTTGACCTCTTCGCCGATGTCGTAGATGACGGACGGGCGGGGACGGTCCACGCCTTCCTGAACCTGGCGCAATATCCGCTGGGCCTCGGCCTCGCTAATTGGAACGGGCTTGTTGCCGCCGGCGCCGAGGAAGCCGCTGACCTTCGGGGTGTTCTTGATCAGGTGCCAGACGTTGTCGTCCATATCGAGGCGCGCGAGAACATAGCCGGGGAAGAATTTGCGCTCGGCGTTTACGCGCTGGCCGCGCTTGATTTCCACAACCTCTTCCATCGGCACGAGGATTTCCTCGACCTTGTCTTCGAGGCCCTGTTTCTTTGCCTTGTCACGGATGGCCTCGGCCACCTTGCTTTCAAAGCCGGAGTAAACGTGCAAAACATACCAGCGTGCAGCCATTTTCTTATCCTTTCAAAAACTTCTATCCCAGATGGACCCTTACAGCCCTAAATTCATAATTGACCGGACCAGCCACGCGATGATCTGGTCGGCGAAATACAGGAAAGTGGACGCCAGAAGCACCATAATGAAGACCGCAATCATGCTGATCATCGTTTCGCGACCGGTCGGCCACGTAACCTTTTTCATTTCATTTCTGACCTGACGGATAAATTCGACCGGTGTTGTCTTAGCCATGAAATCCTCTTTGTTTTCCTGTATTTACCGGATGTCTAGAGTGTCCGGCTTCCCTCAACAGTCTTCGTCGCGGCGGCCATTGCCGCTATTAACTTAGACTAAATTTCATGGGAATGACTGTGTAGTACACCAAAAAATATTCGAAAACCAGAAAAATCATCAGGCGCTTTACTTTTGTGGGAAAAAATGTTCCGTTTGCCTGCGTGTTTATTAGCGTTATAATGTTTCCGATTTTTTGAATTTATTTTTAAAGTTGTTCACCTTCATAATTTAAAGCGTTTACTCCATATTTTTTAAAAGGAATTAACACCGTGCAGCCCTTTGTAGATGATATTATGAAAATTCTTATGGTCAATGATTCGGAAACGGACTTTATCCTGACGCGGGCGAGCCTCGAGACAGGGCGGGATTTCCGTCACCGGCTGGACTGGGCGGGCACGTTCGATGACGGGCTGGGCGCGATGAAGCGCAACGAGCACGATATCTATATCGTCGATTACAAGTTGGATCAGGGCAAGTTGGGGCTGGATATCGTACGGGAGATCCGGCTCATGGGGATCACCACGCCGGTCATCCTGCTCACGGGACTGGATATGCGCAAGATTTCAAAGGAAGATTGCGACAAGTTGAATATCTCGCGGTGCTTGTCCAAGCACGATAACGACCCAACTCTGTTGATCAGCATCATCGTCGATACGGTTCTGCATTACCGCAGCGAACGCGGCTAAGGCGTCCTGCCGTCATACAATCGTATTTATCCTCAGCTTTCGATCCATTTCAGGACTGGGTATTTCGCGGCTTGGACTTCGTCGAGCCTGCGGCGCGGCGATGAGAGCGGGAATTGATGGAATTGCTCCGTCTTGCCCGCGCGGACATCGGCGGCGAAATCCTTCATCACGCTGATGAAGCGGTCGATCGCGTCCTTGCTTTCGGTC
Organism: uncultured Pseudobdellovibrionaceae bacterium; assembly: GCA_964583335.1. Classification (GTDB taxonomy): domain Bacteria; phylum Pseudomonadota; class Alphaproteobacteria; order Micavibrionales; family Micavibrionaceae; genus JAGNKE01. The sequence goes on from CAZOVG010000011.1 coordinate 20,577, forward strand.
TCGGTGGGTTCGATCAGCATGGTGCCGGGGATGACCAGCGGGAAATAGACCGTCATCGGGTGATAGCCGCGCTCGATCAGGCCCTTGGCGATGTCGGTGGTGGTGACGCCCGACTCCTTCTGCTTCTTGTCGGTGAGCAGACATTCGTGCATGCACGGGCCGTCATAAGGCACGTGGTAGTCGTCCTTGAGGCTGGCCAGAATATAGTTGGCATTCAGGACGGCGTCTTCCGCGACCTGTTTCAGGCCGTCGGCGCCGTGCGAGAGCATGTAGGTCAGGGCGCGAACATGCATGCCGAACTGGCCCTGGAAGGCCTTAAGGCGGCCCAGCGTTTCGGGGCGGTCATCGCCGGTCTCGAGTCTGTAGGTCTCGCCCTCCTTCACGACGGTGGGCACGGGCATGGCTTTGGCGAGTTCTTTGGAACAGCATATCGGGCCGGAGCCGGGGCCGCCGCCGCCGTGGGGGGTTGAGAAGGTCTTGTGCAGGTTGATGTGCATGACATCTACGCCGAAATCGCCGGGGCGGATCTTGCCGACCAGCGCGTTGAAGTTCGCCCCGTCGCAGTAGAAATAGCCGCCCGCCTTATGCAGAAGGTCCGCCATTTCAAGAATATCGGTTTCAAACAGGCCGCAGGTATTGGGGTTCGTCACCATCATTCCGGCGATGTCCGCGCCCTCGGGATCGGTCTCGAAAAGCGCCTTTTTGAAGGCCTCGACCGTGAGGCGGCCTGTTTCGCGGGTGGAGATGTTGCGGACCTGGAAACCGCACATGACGGCGGTGGCCGGGTTCGTGCCGTGGGCGGAGTCGGGGGTGAGCACGATTTTGCGTCGGCTCTGGCCGCTCAACTCGTGGGCGCGGCGAATGGTCATCATGCCCGCCAGCTCGCCGTGCGCTCCGGCGGAAGGGGTCAGGCACACGCCGGGAAGGCCGGTCAGTTCGGCCAGCCAGTTTTGCAATTCGTATTGGAGTTTCAAAGCGCCCTGCACGGTGTCTTCCGGCTGCATGGGGTGGATGTGCGCGAAGCCCTTGAGGCGCGCCATTTTCTCGTTCAGGCGCGGGTTGTGTTTCATCGTGCAAGAGCCAAGCGGGAAGAAGCCGTGGTCGATGGAATAGTTCCAAGTGCTCATGCGCACGAAGTGGCGCAGGACCTGCGGCTCGCTATTTTGCGGCAGGCCGACCTTGTCGCGGGCGGATGCACCCGTGCGGAGCTTGATGCCTTCGGGTTCGGGCAGGTCCACGCCGGGGCTGTCACTAAATTCCTTTTCCCAAAGGAGGTTTTCCTCATAATTTAATGCACGATCGCCGGAGAACGCGGCCAAGGCGGCCTTCTCGCGCTCGTGGGTTACGATGCTGCTAATTTTGGCTTCTGCTGCACTCATTTTTTATTCACTCCAGCCCCGGTTAGAATTTTTGATTAACGTGATTGCATTCGAATTTCTGAGCGCTTTCTTCTGTGCCGCGCTTGCTTCGCTCGATGATTTGAAGGCTTCCCGAGAGACGATCCAAATCGACCGTCGTCTTGCCGCGCGCGTGCGTCCATTCGGCCAGGATCAGGTATTCGGTAAAATTCTTGATCTTGTCATTCGCTATCACTTCGCCTTCCAGCGTAAAGAGTCTTGCGGAGTCATCAATCATAATACCGATTTTTGTGCTGCGGTCGGATGTCTCGCATTTCAGGTATTTGCGGGGGATGTTCGAATTCATAACAAACATTCCGAACCCGACCAGAGCCCCGCCGAACAGGACACCCGTCAGAAATGTTATAAAACTCATGTATGAGTTCATAGAATTTTCCCCAGTTCGCGGGCGAAGGATTCGATGTCCTCCGGCGCGGTCATTTCAGTGGCCGCGACCAGAAGGCGGTTGCCCTCGAGCGGCAGGCCCGCGATCACGCCACGCTTGCCGAGATCCTTCGCCGCCTTTTCGGCGGGGACGGGCAGGCTCACGACAAATTCGTTGAAGAACGATTTGTTTTCGATCTTCAAGCCCTTTACTGCGGCCAGCGCGTCAGCAAGTTTGCAGGCGGCCTCGTGGTTCAGGCGCGCGAGGCGTTTGAAGCCGTCTTCGCCCAGAAGCGCGAGGTGGACCGTGAAGGCCAAGGCGCAGAGGCCCTGATTGGTGCAGATGTTGGAGGTCGCCTTGTCGCGGCGGATATGCTGTTCACGGGTCGAGAGCGTCAGAACATAGCCGCGGCGGCCGTCGGCGTCTTTGGTCATGCCGCAAAGGCGACCGGGCATCTGGCGCAGATAGGCCTCCTTACAGGCGAAGAAGCCGAGGTGCGGGCCGCCATAGCTCATGGGCAGACCGAGAGACTGCGCCTCACCGCAGACGATATCGGCCTGCGCGGGCGCGGGCAGAAGCCCGAGGGAGACGATTTCGGTGACCAGAACGACCAGCAGGGCGCCGGTTGCGTCGCATTTCTTGCGCCACGCATCATAGGCGTGCGGGGTTCCGAAAAAGTCGGGCGACTGGATAATGACGCAGGCTGTTTCAGAGTCGGGCTCCGCGTCCACGAGTTCAGCCCCTTCGAAGTTTCCGAGATAGGCGCTCAGCACCTCTTTATAGTGCGGGTGAAGAGGCGCACCGATCGTTACCTTGCTGCGCTTGGTGACGCGCATGGCCATCAGCGCGGCTTCGGCCAGCGCGGTGGAGCCGCAATACATGGAGGCGTTCGCGATATCCTGCCCGGTCAGGCGAGCGATCATGGTCTGATATTCGAAGATGACCTGCAATGTGCCCTGCGCGATTTCGGGCTGGTAGGGCGTGTAGGCGGTCAGGAATTCCGAGCGCTGGATGATGTAATCCACACTGGCCGGGATATGGTGGTAATAGGTTCCGGCGCCGAGGAAGAACGGCCCATCCGGCGCGGCGCGGTTTTCGTTGGCGTGGGCGGACATGATCCGCTCGACCTCCAACTCGCCCTTGTGCGCGGGGAGGTTGGCGGTGCCCTTGATAAAGGCCTGTTTGGGCACGTCTTTATACAGCGCATCGACGTCTTTTGCGCCGATGGTGCGCAGCATCTCGGCCCGCGCGTTCTTGGTCAGCGGAAGGTAACGCATCAATCCAGCCCTTTCAGGTATTCGTTGTAGGCGGCTTCGTCCATCAGTTCGTCCAGCGCGGAGGCGTCGGCGACCTTGACCTTGACGATCCAGCCATTGTCGTTCACGGGGCTTTTGATCAGCTCCAGATCGCCGGCCATCGCCTTGTTGACCTCTACGACCTCGCCCGCGACGGGGGTGTAAACCTCGGCGGCGGCCTTCACGGATTCGATAACAGCGACATCGCCGCCCTTGGCGACTTTTTTGCCGATATCAGGCAGATCCAGAAAGACCAGATCGCCCAAAGCATCTTGTGCGTGGGGGGTGATCCCGATCCAGACCGTATCGCCCTTCACGAGGACGCATTCGTGGTCTTTGGTGTATTTCAGTGCACTCATTTTATTCCGCCTTTCATTAAAACCGTTTGTTGCCGCCTACTTTCAATCTTGTCTATGCGGCGTTCTTTTTCATGGATTTGGTGCGCGGCTTGACGAAGGGCATCGCCGCCACTTCGGCGGCCAAACGCCGCCCGCGCACGTCCAGAAAGATTTTCTCGCCGGGTTTGGCATAATCCGCGCTTATATAGCCCTGCCCGACCGAGGCCTTGAGCGTCGGGGACGGCCCGCCGCTGGTCAGGGTTCCGATCTTTTTGCCCTCGGCGTTGAAGATCTCCGTTCCCTCCCGCGCGACGCCGGGGTCGATCAATTTGATTCCCACGCGTTTGCGTGACACGCCCTGCTCGCGTTCCTTGAGCACACGCGCGGCGCCAATAAAACCGGCGTTGTTCTTATCCATGACCCAGCCGAGATCGGCCTCCAGCGGCGAGGTGTCGCCGTCGATATCGTGCCCGTAAAGGCAGTAGCCCATTTCGAGGCGCAGCGAATCGCGGGCGGCGAGGCCGATCGGTTTGACGTCCGGGTGGGCGGCGAGCGCGTCCCAGACCTTCCGGGCGGCGGTGTCCTTCACGCTGATCTCGAAGCCGTCCTCACCCGTATAGCCAAGGCGGGAGATGTGGACGATCTCGCCGAGGATTTTGACCTCGGTCATGATGAACATGTAAGGCAGATTCGAGAGGTCCACGCCGAAAAGCTTGGTCATGACCGATTCGGCCTTGGGCCCCTGTACGGCGATCAGGCTGCGGTCCTCGAGGTAATTCAGCTTGATTCCGGCGGGCATGTGGGCCTTGATCCAGGCGATGTCCTTTTCCTTGCAGCCCGCGTTGATGACGATGAAGAAGCGTTCCTCCTCCAGACGGGTGATGATGAGGTCGTCCACGATGCCGCCCTCCTCGTTGGTGAGGACGGTATATTGCGCGCGGCCCATGGCCTTGTTGCGGAAACCGGAGGGGGTGATTTTTTCGAGAAACTCTACGAGGCCGGGGCCTTCCATGATGACCTGCCCCATGTGGGAGACATCGAAGATGCCCGCCGATTCCCGGACCCATTCGTGTTCTTTGAGCACGCCCGGCGCGTAGTAAAGGGGCATGTCGTATCCGGCGAACGGACCCGTCTTCGCCCCCAGCGCGATATGCGCCGCATGCAGGGCCGTCTTGCGCGTTTGTGTTTCCGCCACCGTATGACACTCCCATCCTGTAATGAACAGACTCTACGCATAGCAAAAGATTGCCCTGACTTTAAGACAAAAAACGATTCCGTGGCAGGAATTTACGCGGTTTGTTTTCGCGGGGCTTCGGCTCAGGGTTCGCGCAGCGCGTTTTGCTGGAGACGCAGGAGCGGTTTGAAGATGGCGCGTAGGACGGAAATCTTGCCCGAAAGGATGTTGGCCTCGACGCTCATGCCGGGGTAGATCGGCTCGAATCCTTTAACCGATTCAGGGTCGAGCGTGATTTTGACGCGGTAGAAGACCGCCCCGGTATCATCGCGCAGACTGTCGGCGCTGATTTCCGTGATGCTGCCCTTAAGGGAGCCGTAAACAGCCGAATCGTAGGCGGTGATCTTGACGCTGGCCGGCAGACCGTTCCAGACGAGGCCTCGATCCTTGGTCTGCATCCGCGCCTCGACGATCAGATTATCTTCAAGGGGGATGATCTCGGCGAGAATCGCGCCGGGGGCGACGACCCCGCCCACGGTGTTGACGTGGATTTTGTTGACCAGCCCGGTTACGGGGGCGAAGAGGTCTGCGCGCTGGACCTGATCGATGTCGGCCTTAAGTTTTTCCTGAAGCTTCTGGCGGTCGAGTTCGACCTTGCCGAGCTCATCGAGAATTTCGGTTTTGAGGCGTTCGTTGAGTTCGGCGGTCTGGTTGCGGATTTCCTCAAGCTCGGCCTTTGTGATGGGGATGAGCTTTTCGATGCTGCCGATGCGGGTGTTGAAATCGCTCACGCGGCTTTTGGCCTCAAGGTAGCGGCTTTCGGACACAGCCCCGGAGCGTTTGAGCTTTTCGTTGATGTTGAGTTGATCCTGCGCGATCGTGCGTTCGGCGCGGAGGTTTTCCAGTTGGCCGCCCAGTTCCTCCAGCTTGAGGGTTTTCTGGTTTTCGCGCTCCTTATAGACGCCGAGTTTTTCCTCGAAGGCCTGTGTGCGGGATTCGAAGAGGCGTTCCTCGTTTCTGGCGATTTCCTCCAGCGCTCCGGCGCGATCTTCAGGGTTCAGGGTAAATTCCTTTTGGCCGGAGCGTTCGGCCTCCAGACGGCGGGCGCGGATATTCAGTGCCTGCAAGGCAATCCGCCCGCCCTCCAGTTCGGAGGATGCGCCCTGATTGCGGATCTGAAACAGGGGGTCGCCCTTTTGCACGCGCTGGCCTTCGCTGACGAGGATTTTATCGACGATGCCGCCTTCTAGATGCTGGACGAGTTTGGCCGCCCCGGAGGGAACGATGCGCCCCATCGCGCGGACCTGCTGGTCGATTTCAGAGAGGCCGGACCAGAGCAGGAAGGTCAGGATCAGGAGCACCACGGCATAGAGCAGCGGGCGGTAATTCCAGTCATCGGAGGAGTCGAAGCCGTCGAGTTTGAATTCGCTCATGGGCGTTCTCCGAACTGGCCGGGCTGGGCGCCGAGGCGGCGCAGGATTTCATCGCGCGGGCCGTCGGCGGTCACGCGGCCCTTGGTCAGGAGCACGAGGCGATCGACCAGCGGCAGAAGGGTCGTGCGGTGGGTGACCATGATAAAGGTTTTATTGCGCAGGTAGGTTTTCAGATTCTGGTGGATGGCCTGTTCGAGCATGCTGTCCATTCCTGTGGTCGGCTCGTCGAAAATCAGGATGGCCGGGTCGCGGACCAGCGCGCGGGCAAGCGCTATGGCCTGCTGCTGCCCACCTGAAAGGCGGGAACCGCCCTCGCCTATTTCTGTGTCGAAGCCTTGTCCGGTCTGGTGGATGTACATGTTGAGGCCTGCCAGTTCGGCGGCGCGGGCGAGATCGTCCTCTGAGATGTCATGCGCGCCGAGCAGGATGTTGTCGCGGATCGTGCCGGAAAAGAAGAAGGATTTCTGGGGCACGAAGCCGATGAAGCGCCGGAGTTCGGCGGGCAGGATGGTGTCGTGCGCGAAACCGTCGTAAAGGATGGTTCCGGTGCGCGGGGCCATGAGGCCGCCGATCAGGTGGGCGAGCGTGGATTTGCCCGCGCCGGTCTGGCCGATCAGGCCGATCTTCTCGCCGGCGCGGATGTTCAGGTTGACGCCCTGCAGGGCCGGGAGGCTCTGGCCTTTATACTGGTAGGCGACGTTCTGGACCTCGATGGCACCGGAGAACGGGCCCTTCGCGCCGAGGCCGGAGGCCAGAGCGGATTCGGACGGTACGGCAAAGATACCGTCGATCGTGCGGAGAACGTCGCGGGATTGATTGAGGCGCGAGACGACGGAGGCCACGCCCGTCACCGGCGCCAGAGCACGGCCCGCGAGAATGGTGACGGCGATCAGGCCGCCGATAGAAAGGTCGCCGGACTGGATCGCGTAGACGCCAAAAAATACGACGAAAATGTTTACCAGAGTCATCACAAGTGCCGAGAGATTGCCCGCTGCATTCAGAATGGACTGGTTGCGGTGGGCGCTGGTGGCGGAACGCTGACAGACCTCGGTCCAGCGGGAGAGCCTTGCGCCCGAGGCACCGAATATACGAATCGCCTCTACGCCGCCCAGCATCTCGACGAGAACGGCAGATTTGGATTGCGAGGCGGCGAAGAGGTCGCGGGTGCGGCGAGTCAGCAAGGCCTGCACGGCCGTCTGTATGCCCAGTATGACCACAATCCCCAATATCGGCACCAAGGCTACGGAGGGGGCAATCAGATAGATGACGGCGATGAACAACAGGGCGAAAGGCAGATCCACGAAGGCTGGAACGAGGCGCGTGGAGTAGAAATCCCGCAGGCCCTGAAGCTCCTTGAAGATGTTGGCTTTCTCCCCGACCGAGATTGTTATCACATCAGGGGGAAGGTCAATCAGCCGGGCCATCAGTTCGCGGTCAAAGCGGACCGAGAGGCGCGCCGCAATTTTTTCAAGAATATGCGCTCGTATGGTGCGAAAGACAAAATCGAATATAAAAGCCAGCAGAACGCCGATGGTCAGGACGTGCAGCGTATCGAGCGCGAAGTTGGGCACAACCCGGTCGTAGATATTCATTGTAAAAATCGGCAAGGCGATCACAAACACGTTTATGAACAGCGAGCAAATCAGAATTTCGGCGTAACCGGGCCAATAAGCCCGGATCGGTTGCCAGAACCAGTCGATCTTGCCCTGTTTCCACATATGGGCGGTGGATTCGTCCTCGCGGCCAGTGGCAGAGAGGATTACGGCATGCCCCATGTAGCTGTTGCGGAGCTGTTCCAGATCGGTTGCGGCGTTTCCATCGCCCGGGGTGTATATTTTGCCTTTCTGCCCCTCAGGGACGTAGACCACGGATTTCTTACCTTGCAGCAGCAGGATGGCCGGAGTCGCCAGTTCGGAGAGCATCGCGAAGGGGATTTTTTTGATCGCGGCGTTCATGCCGAGCTTTTCGGCCATTTCCTGCAAACCTGCCGGCTCGAGCGCCCGCTCCGCGTTGTCCATACTCTGGCGCACCGAACGCAGATCGGGGGTGAGGCCCTGCAATGACAGGACATAACGCAGACACTCCTGAAGCGTGTCGGCCTCTTGTGGCGGTTCATTCGCAAGCGCGACAACGGGTGCGCGGGCAGACTTTGCAGGTTTGTTTATTTTCTGGGCCATAGAGCGATAAGAGCGGCGAGACCCGCCGCAGAAAAGTCGTATTGATCAACATCTCGAGGGTATCAGAAAAGACTTACGCTCACAACACGGGGGCGTTGGTCGGGTTTTGTAGATGTGGGTTAAACGGTCGTGACCTGGACCCGCGTGCCATCGCCCCAGCTGAACTGGCCGCCGCCGTCATTGGTGGCGCCCGCGATATACATGTCGAAGGCGCTGCCGACCGTCAGGTTCAGGGTTCCGCCCACGCCGACCAGCGCCTGTACGTTGGCCTGGGTGAGGTCGAAATCGTCGGCGTCGTCGCTGAGGGTATAATCCGCGCCGTCGTAGTCTCCGTCGACGGTGGCGCCGGAGAGGTTGAGCTCCTCGATGCTGCTGAAGATGCCCGCGATCGTGTTGCCGCTGATGCCGTTGTCGGTGAGATTGTTTCCGGTGAAGCTGTCCGATATCGCCACGCGGTCGCTACCGCCGCCGCCGTTCACGGTTCCCAGAAGGGTTATGGCGTCGGTGTTGAAGTTGAAAATGTCCGCGCCCGTGCCGCCGATGAGGCTTTCAAAGCTGGTGACGCTGTCGGTGGTTACGGCCGCGCCGTTGGTCTTGTTGATCGTTCCGGTGATCGTCGCGCCGAAGCCGTTCAGGCTGGCGGTTATGCCTTGGGTCGTGAATCCGTAATCAAGTGTATCCGTGCCCGTTCCACCGAAGAAGGTGTAGTTGTTGTGAGCGCTGGTGATTGTATCGTTGAAGTTGCTGCCTGTGATCGCCTCAATACCGGTTAGGGTGTCCGCCCCGCCGTCGCCGTCGTTGCTCACGGTGCCCGCCGTCATGGAGGCCGTGATGCCGGATGCGGCACTGGAATAATCGGCCGTATCAAAGCCCGTGCCGCCGTCGAGTGCGTCGTTCCCGGCCCCGCCGATAAGCGTATCGTCGCCCGCGCCGCCGAACAGGAAGTCGTTGCCGCCGCGCCCGTTCAGCAGGTCGTTTCCGTTATTGCCTGTCAGCCTGTTTGCGTTCGCATCGCCACGCAGAGTGTCGTTACCGCTGCCGCCCGTGACGTTTTCGATGTTGGTCAGGCTGTCGTTTCCTATGCTTGCACCCGTTGCGTTTACGCCCACGTTTGCCAGATCAACCGTAACGGACGCTGCAGAAGCGCTATAATTTGCCGTATCGCCGCCCGTTGCCGCGCCTACGGCGTTGTTGGTTCCGCCGTCGATCGTGTCGTCGCCCGTGCCGCCCACGATGCTGTCATCGCCGGAGCCGCCGTTGATGATGTCGTTACCCGCGCCGCCGTCGATCGTGTCGTTGTCCGCGCCGCCGTCGATCGTGTCGATGCCGTTGCCGCCGTTCAGGGTGTCGGCCCCGGCATCGCCGTTGATGATGTCGTCGCCGTCGCCGCCGCTGATGGTGTTCGCGCCTGTCGTTCCGGTGATGATGTCGTTGAAGTTCGAGCCCGTCACGTTTTCGACGCTGGTGACGGTTTCGGTCGAGCCAAAGCCATCGTCGATGATCTGGTTCGCGCCCAGCGTGAGGTTGACGTTGATCGCGCCCGTTGCTGTGCTGAAGTTATACGTGTCCGTGCCCGCGCCGCCGTTGAAGGAGTCTATGCCCGCGCTGGCGTTGAAGGTGTCCGCGCCCGTTCCGCCGGTCACAAGGCCGTCGGCGCCGGCAGACCCGGTGATGGTGTTGGTGCCGTTGCCGAGCTGGTAGCGCTCGAAGTTGGAGAAGGTGTTGGTGTAGATACCGAACGTCGCGGTGGAGGTTGCGAGGTTGAGGGTCGTGTTCGTGCTGCCCGTGAAGGCCAGAAGATCGCCCAGCGTTTCGCTGCCCGATCCGCCGTTGAGCGTGTGGTTACCGTTACCGCCGTAGATCGTGTCGTCTCCGGCGTTTCCGTTAATGACGTTGTTGTTCGTGCCGGTTGTCATGGCGAAAATAATATCCGTGCCCGCAGAGCCTTCGACATTTTCCACGCCGATCAGGGTGGCCAGCGCGTTGGGTGAGAAGAACGCGCCGGAGCTTTGGACCGTCAGTCCGGCGACGAGCAGGGTCAGGGTATCGGTCGCGGCCGTGCTGCCGTTTATGGTTTGTATTCCTGTGAATGTGTCTGTTCCGCCCGCGCTCTTGACCACGGTGTTCGCGACTCCGTCCCAGCGTACGTCGATGTTGCCGGAGGCGAGTTCGGCATAGGAAAGCGTGTTGGTTCCGGCATTCCCGGTATAGGTATCGTCACCCAGAGACCCGAAGAAATTATCCGTGCCGCTGCCGCCGGTCATGACGTTGTTTCCGGCGGTTCCGCGCATGGTGTTGGTGCCCGTGCCGCCGATGATGTTTTCGATATTGGTCACCGTGTCGGTCGTGCCGAAACCGTCGGCTGAAACCACACCCGTGGTCAAATTCACGTTGACCGCACCGGCCGCTGCCGCGTAGCTAACCGTGTCGCCGACGGCCGTGTTGTTTCCTCCGTCCAGGACGTCCACGCCAGCACCGCCGATCAGGATATCGTCGCCGTCGCCGCCATAGATGGTGTCGGCGTCCGCGCCGCCATCCAGCGTATCGTCGCCATCACCGCCGTAAAGCGTGTCGTTGCCCGCACCACCGTTCAGGGTGTCGTTGCCCTCGCGTCCTTCGAGCACGTTGGCCGCCGTGCTGCCCGTGATCGTATCCACGAAGGCGGTGCCGATAATGTTTTCGACGTTCGCGATGGTCTCCGTGTTTCCGAAGCCGTCGTTGACGACCTGGCCGCTGCCCAGCGACATGTTGACGGTGATGCCCGCCGTCGCCGCATAGAAGTTATAGGTATCGGTGCCGTTTCCGCCATCGAATCCGTCTATGCCGTTGCTGACGAAGAAGGTGTCGTCGCCGTCTTCGCCGTAGACGGTTCCATCCGCGCCTGCGGAGCCTGTGATGGTATCGTTGCCGGTGCCGAGGTAGTAGTTCTCAAACCCGGTGAAGGTGTTGGTATAGATGCCGAAGGCGGCGGTTCCGGCGGCGAGGTCCAGGGTGATCGGCGTCGCGATGGAGAAGCGGAGCGTATCGGTGCCCGTGCCGCCGTCGAGCGTGTGGTTGCCGTTTCCGCCGTAGACCGTGTCGTTGCCGCCGTTGGCGTTGATGACGTTGTTATTGGTTCCGGTCGTCATGGTGTAGATCGTGTCTGCGCCGGTCGAGCCCTCGACGTTCTCTACGCCGATCAGGGTCGTCAGCGCGTCGGGTGAGAAGTATGCGCCGGAGCTTTGAACCGTGAGGCCCGCAACCAGAAGGGTCAGGGTGTCGGTGCCGAGGGTGCTGCCGTTGATGGTCTGAACGCCAGTGAAGCTATCCGTGCCGCCCGCGCTTTTGACCACGGTGTTGGCCGTGCCGTTCCAACGTACGTCCACGTTGCCGCCGCCGAGCTCGGAATAGTCCAGCGTGTTGGCGCCGCCATTCCCAACGTAGGTGTCATCGCCCAGGGAGCCGAAGAAATTGTCCGTTGAGGTGCCGCCGGTCATGACGTTATTGTCCGCGTTGCCGCGTATCGTGTTCGTCCCGCTCCCACCCCGAACATTTTCGATGTTGATCACCGTGTCCGTGCTGCCCGTACCGTCCGCCGAGACGACGCCCGTGGCCAAGTTGACGTTGACGGCGCCTGATTCCGCGCTGTAATCGACCGTGTCGCCCGCAGCGGTGTTGGTGCCGCCGTCGATGACGTCCACGCCTGCGCCGCCGCTTATGGTGTCGTTTCCGGCATCGCCGTTCAGGGTGTCATCGTCCGCGCCGCCGCTTATGGTGTCGTCGCCGTTGCCGCCATTAATCGTGTCGTTGCCGCCGTTGCCGCTCAGGATATCGTTGCCGTCGTTGCCGTTGATGACGTTGGCGAGCGTTGTGCCGCTCACTGTGTCTACGCCGCTCGACCCCTCGACGTTCTCTACGCCGATCAGGGTGGCCAGCGCGTCGGGCGAGAAGTATGCGCCGGAGCTTTGCACCGTGAGGCCCGCAACCAGAAGGGTCAGGGTGTCGGTGCCGAGGGTGCTGCCGTTGATGGTCTGCACGCCGGTGAAGCTATCCGTGCCGCCCGCGCTTTTTACGATGGTGTTCGTTGTGCCGTTCCAGCGCACGTCAATATTACCGCCGCCGAGCTCGGAATAGTCCAGCGTGTTGGCGCCGCCGTTACCGACGTAGGTATCATCGCCGAGTGAACCGAAGAAGTTATCGGTCGATGCGCCGCCGGTCATGACGTTGTTGCCGGCGCTGCCCCGGATGGTGTTGGTGCCGCTCCCGCCCCGAACGTTTTCGATGTTGATCACCGTGTCCGTGCTGCCCGTACCGTCAGCAGACACAACGCCCGTGGCCAAGTTGACGTTCACAACACCAGACTCCGCGCTGTAATCGACCGTGTCGCCAACGGCCGTATTCGTACCGCCGTCGATGACGTCTACGCCCGCGCCGCCGCTGATCGTGTCGTCACCCGCGTCACCGTTTAGGGTGTCGTTGTCCGCGCCGCCGCTGATCGTGTCGTCACCGCTGCCGCCATTAATCGTATCGTTGCCGGCCATGCCCAGCAGGATATTGGCCGCATTATCACCTGTGATCGTATCGCCGTCTGCCGTTCCCGTCAGGTTCTCGATATTGCGCAGACGATCCTGTTCGGGGATGCCGCCAAAGGTGAGGACTGCATAACCGTCAACGTCCAGCGTTCCGAGATCCACCGTCAGGCCGCCAGTTCCGGCGCGGGCGGAATATGTGATGGTGTCGGTGCCGCCGCCGCCGTCTATGTCATTGTTTAGCGTATTGCCGATCAGCGTGTCGTTCCGGCTGGTCGCTATAAGATTTTCGAACGCGTCACCAAGGGTATCGACATCGCCCGCCCCCGCGTTGACGCTACCTGCGGACAGGTCGATCGTGATGCCGACTCCGGCCCCGGTTATGTAGGCGTAACTGAGCGTATCCACGCCATTTCCGCCGGTCAGGGTATCGTTGCCCAAGCCGCCCATGATCAGGTCGTCGCCATCGCCGCCCGATAAAATGTTTCCTGAAGCGTCATTGTCGCCAATTATGGTGTCGTCGCCCGCACCGCCGGTGATATTTTCTATATTTCTGATCTTATCGACCTCTCCGGCTATGCCGATATTGATGTCGAAATAGCCGCTGCCGTCCGCCACAGCGCCGCCCGCACCCAGATCAACCGAAATGGCTTCCGTTCTTATGGCGTAGGTTACGGTATCGCCCGAAGTTTCGCCGCTTTCGCCGCCGTCGATCAGGTCGTCGCCACCTTCGTCGCCGCTGTCCGGGGAGATGGTGTCGTCGCCGCCGTTGGTTTCGATAATGTCGATTCCCATGCCGCCGTAAATCGTGTCGTTGCCGTTTCCGGTGAGGATCCGGTTATCGTTCGGGCGGCTTTCCAGATACCAGTCATAGGTTCCGGCTTCGCTTGCGTAGTCGTCAGTAAACTTCGCTGTCTGTGTGATGCTGCGGGTCTGGACCGGGTTTTCCGGGACTGGAGAGGCGCTCAGGAAGTCAAATTCGGCGGTGGATTCGATTACAATTTCGAAGGTGTCCCCAACGAACGCGCCCTGATTGTAAACCAGCGCGATGTTAATATCGCCGCGGCCGTCCGTCTGGATGTCGGCCAGAGACAGGGTGAATGTTCCGGTTGCGGGATTGAACGTTGCGGGGATCTCGTTGAAGCCCGTACCATCGGACAGAACACTGAAGACGGAAAAATCCGAAGGCGTAACGGTACCGACGATGTTCCGGATGGTGATGTTGATCTCCGTCACAGCGAAATCATCCGGCAGAACGGGCGATATCTGGATCACCCGCGCCGCATTGAGAGCGTCGAAGAAATTAGGGTTGTCGCCGTAAATCGTCAGGCCGGAATTGTCGCCGGAATAGTCGATCCGTTCCTGCGCGAAGAATTGCGGGTTTGCGCTGGGGTCGAAGGCGGAGAGCTCCGATCCGCCGCCGCCATAGGCGTCTACGCCTGCGCCCGGCTCCACCATAGAAAGCTGGAGCATACGTGTGTCGAAGTCAAAACGCGTGCGGACGGCATCATCGAAAAGCTCCTCGGCGGGCGGGTTTTGCTGTGCGGCGCTTTTGTCCAAGGAAGCCTTAAGGGGGAGCAGAAGGGGCAAACCGAACCCTTCCTTGTTAATTTTTGTGTTCAGCTCCAGCAGAGAGTCGATCTCCTCTAAATCCTTCTGCGCCTTTTCGGGGTCGCTGAAATCTCTCTGGGGCGGCTGAATTTGAGCCGCCTGGAAGCTTACAAAAGCCAAATCCTCATCGAGGAGATATTCTTCGTCCTTTTGCTCGTCGCTCGGCAGACCGTTATCGGAGTCGATATCGAGGCTGGTGAAGCTGACGTAATCTTCGGAACTGATGTTATGGACGCGGCCGACCTTGCTGAGCAGTTCGCGCGAGCTGAGACCTTCCCCGCCGACCATCATGCCGGGCGCGTCTTCCTCGGAAAAGAGGATGAGGCCGAGGCCGGGGAAAATGAGACGTGCTCCGGTCACCCCGTCAGTTATGACAATATCCGGCCCAAGAATATCGACAAACGCTTTTTCAAGGACCAAGCCCTTGAAATCAATCGTATCGCCCGGGCGAACATGGAGCGTTTTCTGCTCTTTGGGCCCCGGTAGCGTTGCGTCGACTATATTTGCCATAACATAAAGCCCTAAAGCCTTGAGAATATTCCTGCTTACGATTCTAGGCACAGAAGTTAAATTTTGTCTTAATTTTTAGCGATTTACCCCCCCTTCCTGCCGCAGAAATCTGGGGAAAACCCGGCGAGAGGCTTTGTTTTTACACCTGCGGCTGTCTATTCTGTAATGGAGGGGAATTCTGCCTTCGCGTTTTATTGTTCAAACACTTCCTTTCGTTTTGCTCTTCGCGCGGTCTTCCGCAATTTACAGAAATGAAAATATTCCTATGACGTCCGATGATTCCCTGACGCTTTCGCACAAGATTAATATTCGATTCCATCAGTTGTTTACCCCGACTATGGTTATGTGCGTTGTCGGCTTTTTCGTCTTGGGTTACTTGTTGCGCGAACGTCTGATGATCGGTTTTTTAACGGCGCCGGAACTAAACAGCACGATTTTTCTTGTGATTTTTTCCGCAATTTACATCGCGTTTGCCAATAATTATCAGCTTTACAAAACATTACGGTTTCTCAAATTCATCGAAAAGATCGAGGATGAGGGGGACGCGCGCAGCGAAGACTTGCAGGTTTTGGGGCGCAAGCTGCTCACCGATGGGGCGATGCTGAATATTCAGAACATGGTCTCGGCCCTCGAAAACCTCTCGGTCTACGGGCATTTGAACTTTACCGACCATGATGCGCGCCTTATCAAATCCAAGTTCGGCGGGCGGATGCGGCATGATCGTAACGTCGTAAGCTATCTATCGGGGATTCTGGTCATGCTGGGTCTGATCGGAACGTTCTGGGGTCTTCTGGGGGCGATTGACGATGTTGGAAAGGCCATGGGCTCGGTTTCAGAGTCGCTTCAGGTTGACAGCGGCGCGGGCGGTGCCGATCTCGGCTCGTTTATCGGCAGCATCAGCGCGCCTCTTCAGGGTATGGGGATCGCCTTCAGTTCCTCTCTCTTCGGTTTGTCCGGGTCGCTTTTCCTGGGATTCCTCAACTTTTTCGCGGGTCATGCGCAAAACAATTTTGTGGAGGAAGTCAGCCGCTGGATCGATATCCGCATACCCAAGCTTAACCCGGCGCTTCAAGAAAAGACAAAAGGGCAGAAAGTTCCGAAATCTGACGATCTGAAGGCCTGGCTTGCCGGGTTTGTTTATCTTTCGAGTAAAACGAACCAGAAAATGGGTCAGATCATGCTGGCGCTTTCGAAATCTACGGAGGCGATGCTCAAGAGCGCCTCTCAGACGGAAAAAATCTACGATTATCAAAAAGATATTTTCATGTCTATGGAGCGGATGAGCACCCGCATGGGCGTGGTCAAGGATTCTCTTCAATACATGACCAAGGGCGTCGAGCCGAACCTGCGTATCAACGCCAGCATCCGGGATACGCTTGTTGAAATCAACACGCACCTGACAACAGCGCGGTCCTCGGATAATGATATCGCCCTTCAGCAGATCGACCGATTGAGCAAGCTGACCAACCAGATGCAGGAGGTCAATTCGACTTTCCAGGTTTTAAGCCAAGTGCAATCAAGCCTTGTCGTCGAGATTGAGAAGCTGCGCGAGAGAAGTCAGAAAGATGACAACGTGTCGGAGTTCTCGAATCTGGTTTGGCAGCTCAATTCCATCCTTGAAGAAATCCGGCAAAGCAACGTGTCGGCTTATATGGGCCTTTTCGAGGATCAGGGGCCGCACGGCAAAGGACAACCTAACGGCCCGGGGGCTGGCGATGTTCCCGCTGAATAGGAGGTTATGTCATGTCTGGTGATCGCCGCGACGATGACGCTGGTGCCATAGCATGGCCGGGTTTCGTTGATATTCTGTCGTCCGTCATGATCATGTTTTTGTTTTTCATGCTGATCACCTCGATCGCCATGTACGGGCTGAACATCCAGTTCCGCGAGGAAATGAAAAAGCAGAACGAACAGAAGTTGTCCGAGCTGGTTTCCGAGGAGCTCCGCGAAAAGCTTAAAGAGCTTTTGGCAGGCGGCGAAAATGTCGAAGAGCTTCTCAAAAAACTTGAAGACCAGATGCAGATGGATAACGTGGCGCAGGTTAAGGAAAAGCTTCAGCAAGAAAATGATGCTCTGGCCAATGAGGTCGCGGAATTGCAGAAGGTCGTCGAGCAAGTCCAGAAGGATGTTTCTGAGGGCACGGAGCAGGCAACCAAAGTCGGCGAGGATAACAGTCTTCTGATTATTTTCAGTAATAACGATGTGTCGCTGTCCGAGCAAACCACAAAGGTTATAGATTCCTATATCGAGGCCATCAGCGAGAAGCTTAAGGGCAAAAAATTCAACGTGCGCATCCTGACCAGCGACAACCCGAACGCGGCCAGCATCTCATTGTCGCGGGAGATCAGCTTGGCGCGGTCGCTTAATGTACGCAACGTTCTTTTGAAGCAAAGCCTTGATTCCTCGGCGATCGAGGTGAATTACAGCAAGCCCAAGAGTATCGACGAGACTTATAACTGGCTCAAAGTGATGGTGGAGGTCGATGATTCCTGAGTCCGCCATCGAACCTAGAAAACGCAGAGGCGCGCCGTTGAGGCGGATCGCCCTTCTGGCGTTTGCCGGAGGGCTTTCGATTTTTCTCATTGCCGGAGCGGGTTTTGCGGCCGACGCGACCAAGGACAAGACGCCTGCAGGCTATATGGATTTGTCTTTACAGAGCGTGATGCTGTTCGCTTTGAACAACAACCCTGAAATCAAGATTGCCAAGGAGCACGAGACACAGGCGGGGTACGCCACACAGGAAGCGCTCTCGATTCTATATCCGCAGCTTGAGGTGACCGTAAAGGCCGGGGAGGAGTATAACGCGCCCGCCAACTTCACCGACGCCGACGCTATTGTTGGTAAGAGCAACGTCAACCCCTCCGCCGAGGTGATCCTTTCGGCCAACCAGTTGCTTTATGACGGTTCGACCAGCCGGGAGGAAGTCCGGAGGCGGGAAACGCTGGAGCAGTCTAGCCAGCTTCAGACCCATCTGGTGCGTGAACGCATCATGATCACGACCATAGAGTCTTATATGCTGGTTTACAGGCTCCAGAACACGCTCGCGGAATATGATGCGTTTCTGGGGCGTCTGGATGCCATCATCCATAAAGTCAAGCTGATGGTCGATGCGGGGGCGGAAAGCAAGGCGAAACTTAAATATGCCAATTCTCGGCTGGCCTTTGCGCAAGCGGATTACAACAATACGCGCGCTTCGCTCACCGACGCGCTTACAGACCTTGAGTTTCTCACGGGGAAACTTCCGGCCTTCAAAGCTGTCGCGCCGGAGGTGGTTGATCTCGTGCAAATCCAGCTGGGCGCGTATAAAGATCTGGCTGAAAAGAATAATACGAACTTCCTTATTAATGCCACAGACCGCAAGGCTTTGGAGCATGAGCTTGAAGGTGTGAAGGGGCGCTACCTGCCGACCGTCAATATGATCGTGGAGATGAGCCAATCGCACGATTCCGGGGGCGAGGTAGGTCGGGACCGCAGCGCCATCGCCCTGCTCCAGCTTAGCTACAAGATTTTTGATGGATACGCCCGGGACGCTTCCAAGGGGCGCGTGACCAGCCAGTTGAGCGAAATCGATTTCCGCCGCCAGAGGGCGGAGCGGGATATCATGCAGAAGATCAAGCTGGCCTATAACCAGATTACAGCTTTAGAGGCGGAGCATCATGCGCTTTTACAAGAGATCGAAGCCAATACCGAGCTGCAGGCTCTTTACAAGGAACAGTTCGAATTAGGTGAGGGCGATGTCATCGCCATGATCGAAGGCGAGGAGCGGCTGTTTACCTCCCGCACGCGGCTTTACAAGATCGACACCGATATTATTAACAACAGCTATGCCCTCCTGCGGCAGATCGGCTATCTGGATCAGCAGGGCTTCTGTGAAAATTGTTAACGAAAGGAAAAATGAGCGCATCGGATCTACAGAGTTTTTCATTCCCAACATATTGTTAATACGGGGGTATGCAGATGTGTGTCCCCGGGTTTTGAGTTTTCGATAATGAACCGCTTACTGGCGTATTTCGGCCGTCTGCTTATCGTGCTGTGCCTTCTGGGGCACGGTGTGTCTGCGTTTGCGTCTGAAAATACGTGCGTGGACGAGGAGACCCTCAAGGGGTTTTACGAGAAATTCAGCCTTCTGGAGAAGGAGAAAGAAGCTCTGCGAACCAAGCTCTCAACCTGTTCGATTGCGGGCGAGCAAGCGGCGGAGCTTTCTGTTACGCTCTCACAGAAGGATGGTCGTCAATTACGCTATCTGGAAAGCAAGGTTACGCAGCTTGAGGAGGAGAATGGCAAGCTCAGGGACAAGCTTATAGCTTTGGGCGCTCTACCGGACGAGGCTGTTGCGGACGATGCGCCTGAAGAGACCTCCGAGCCTCTTGTTCCGGATAAAGATGCCAAAGCCAAGGGCGCCGAGCTGAAGGTTTCGGAGCCTGTTGCGGATGCGCCCCTTGAGGGACCGGTTCTGCCCGCTGGCGGCGGTTCTGAGGCGGAGTTGTCCGATCCGGGCATCAATAATAGCGCCGCACCGCCCGCTGAAACGCCGGATGAAGCACCGTCGGCTCCTGAAGATAAAAAGTCCGATATCGTGCCTGTACCCGCTTCGCCCAGTGCGCCTGAACTGATCGAGACGGGCAGCGGCGGGCCCGAGAGCGCTGCAAAAATCGCATGGAATATTCTTAAGAATGACCCGATCCGGACCGAAGCTTCTGCGCCCATCATAGAGAAAAGCGCCTATGAAGAGGGTTGCGCTTCGCGCTATCAGGCCTTTGAGAAAACTCTTTTGGGGCTTACCTCTGTGCAGGGCGAACGCAAAACACTGCAGGAATTGTCAGAACAGCATCGCCGCCTGATCTCCGCCTCTGACGATGGTACGATTCTTTGCCCGGATCAGGCCGCCTCAGCGCGGGTGTCCGAGACTCTGGAGCGTTTGGAGCGCACAATCCGTGAAGCAGCAACCAGCCAGCAGGCGATCCAGATCCTATACTATGAAAACCGGAAGCTGGAGTCCGGAGGCTAGTCTTTTCACGTTTTTATCGGCACGCTGTCTGTCGCCCAAACCCGGGGTCCGGTAAAGCGGGCGTTTGCGTTTCAAGGGTTACCCAAAACGTTCAGATTTTGCTCTTTTTCAGCTTGCTGCTGCCTGGTTTGCGTAACGATCATCGGCGTTGAGACATCAAGGAAGATCGAGAATTTTTTATTTGTTCCCTCTTCTTCGAAGTCCAAAGCATAATAGTAAATGCCGTTTTCCTTGATCAGCTCATTTTCAAGAAGCTTTCCGCCCGCGTTCGCAATAATGTAATCCTGCTCCGCCACCGTCACAATTTCTATAGCCGTTGCCGGTTCACTGCCGTCGCGGAACGTGCCTTTAAGGCTGTCTATGATCATGGCTTTGATTTCACGGAAAAAATCCGGATTTCCGAAGCGGGAGTCTTCCTTTGCGATTTCCAGCGCCATGTTCACAACGCCAAGATTGACCAGGTGCCGACGGACAATGCTTTTGTAACTTCTCAGGGCCCTGGAGGATTCAATGGGATCATCGCCCATGGCTTTCTCCCGCGCTTCCGCCAAGTCCCGAAGCGTTTCTTCGATAAAGGGGTCATAAAAGGTGCACCGCGAGTACATCAAGCGGAACGCCCTAAATTGTCGTTTAGGGCGGGCGCCTTTATATATCTTGTCTACCTGATCGAGATACATCCCACAGGAACGCTCGGAGGGCGTTATGACCTTTTCCTTATTCTGGCTTTCCAGATATTGGCGTTTGGTCATGTTATTAGCCGAACTGCTGGCAGCGAAAGCGGCAGTATGCATTGCGCATAGAGCCGCAACCGTGACAAACAAGCCGATCTTTACTTTATGGAAATCAATAACCATATTCTCTTCCTATTTTAGGCCAAGGGTATTGTAGCAGTTTTTTAGGGCGGTTTTGATAAAAAAAGCCCCGCCGTTGCGGGCGGGGCTTCTGATTTCTCGCAGATGGCTGCGGTTACTCGATGATTTTGGAGACGACGCCTGCGCCGACGGTTCTTCCGCCTTCGCGG
>CAZOVG010000012.1:0-1978 GCA_964583335.1 uncultured Pseudobdellovibrionaceae bacterium
GTCTTCTCGCGATATTAGGACGAAGGGAAAATCCCGATATGAATCGCGAAGGCGCGAAGACGCCAAGCTTTCCGGGGGACGCGCCCGGCTGCGCGATTTATCCTTTTGTCATTCCTGCGCAAGCAGGAACCTCGGGGGCACTTCTCTCATTTTAAAACACAACGGGCGCAACGAACACGACGAGAAACAGCGTCATTCCGGCGAAGGCGGGAATCCACAGCAAGGATTTAACTGGATCCCCGCCTACGCGGGGATGACATTTAAAAAAAGCGCAGGCGGTCTTTTTATTCGTCATTGCGAGGAGGCCGCAGGGCCGACGAAGCAATCTATGCGGCGGCCTCAATGGATTGCTTCACCCGCCGGGGCGGGTTCGCAATGACGGGGCTGTCTTCTCGCGATATTAGGGCGAAGGGAAAATCCCGATATGAATCGCGAAGGCGCGAAGACGCCAAGCTTTCTATCAAACACAACGGGCACAAAGTTCACAACGAAAACCAGAGTCGGCAAAACCAAACTCTTCTTTGCGGAATTTTGTACGCAAACGCGGGGCGGTTTTGGTAGACTGCTTGCGGCGTGCGGCCACGGGTGCGCCATCGAGGCGCTCTAGATGTCTGGTTACGGAAATTTTATGGGCGGGCGGGCGGCGCTGCTGATCATCGATTCGCAGCGGCTGCATGTCGATCCCGATTTTAACGATCCCGCATTCATGTCGTGGGGCGTGGATAGCGGGCTGCAGGAGCCCAACGGCACGGCGGAGACGCGGGCGACGGCGGAGCGGTGCCGCGATCTGGCCGAGGAGGCGCGCGCGGCGGGCGTTCCGGTGTTCATCGTCTATTATGCGTTCGATGATGAGGACGTTACGAGCGCCAATGGCGGGCTTTACGGGGTGGAGTACAAGCCGGAGCGCGGCGATCTTCTGGTGCCCAAGGACGAGATGTCGGTGTTTCAGGGCAGCGATCTGGACGTTTATCTGAAAAAGCGCGGGATCGGCACGCTGTTTCTGGCGGGGTTTCACGCGTCGCGGTGCATCACGGAATCGGCGATGGACGGCGTGGACCTTGGGTATAAGGTCAAGCTGGTCGAGGAGTGTATCGGGGAGAACGAACCGCACAGCGATATCGCGGTTTCGCGGGCGCTGGGCGCGCTGGAAGCTTACGGGGCGGAGCGCGTCACGGCGGCGCAGGCGATTTCCGCGATGCGCGGCGTTCATCATGGTGTTCATCATGGGGATTTCGAGCCGGAGATCATCGAGCCGGCGTAAATTTGAAAGCGGAGTGGACTAAGCCCGGTTCAAAGGCACGGCTAACGCAGGTTAGAAGTGGGCTTAGTCCAGTCGGTTTTTTAAATATGGCTTCCCAAACGGGTCAAGGTGCGGACTTAGTCCACCCGGACCTTTGACCGCACCCCTTCCCCACTGTCCTTTTACGCTTTATCCCGCGAGTCAGGCGGATTTCTTGCGCTTCCCGCCGCCGGAGTCGTCGTTGGCGGTTGTTTCGGCCGCGTCCTCGGCGGCTTCCTCCGCAGATTCGGGGCCGACGAGCATGGCTCCGGCAACCAACCCGGCATTCTGGCGGATCTGCGCCTCAAGCTTTGCAGCCAGTTCGGGGTGGTCCTTCATGAATTGTTTGGCGTTCTCGCGTCCCTGCCCGATGCGCTGGCCGTCGTAGGAGAACCATGCGCCGGATTTTTCGACGATGTTGGCGTTGACGCCAAGGTCGATGAGTTCCCCGGTCTTGGAGATGCCCTCGCCGTACATGATATCGAATTCAACTTGACGGAAGGGCGGCGCCATCTTGTTTTTGACAACCTTTACGCGGGTCTGGTTGCCGACCACGGTCTCCTTGTCCTTGATCGCGCCGATGCGGCGGATGTCGAGACGGACGGAGGCATAGAATTTCAACGCGTTACCGCCCGTCGTGGTTTCGGGCGAGCCGAACATGACGCCGATCTTCATGCGGATCTGGTTGATGAAGATGAC